>NZ_JAGINM010000010.1 GCF_017876095.1 Azospirillum agricola | reverse complement strand
CGTCCAGCATGAGTGCCTCCGGCCAAGATCGTTTTCTCAGATGTACAACAGGTTTCAGTTCACTCCATCACCCAGAAACTGCCAAAGTAGTACTAAGGGGAGCGCACCGGCGGACCAGCCTCACGTTCGGACACCACTCAACGGGACGTGATCGAGCAGCCGCTCGTGCCAGACGGGGAAGGCGGTGGCGCGGGCGGCGTAGGCCATGGGCTCGCCGCCCTCCGCGGAACGGCCGAGCCCGAGGACGTAACGGCTGTTGTCCCACAGGAAGAAGGGCGGCGGCCGGATCCCCGAGCGCTTGGTCGAGCGCGGCACCGTCAGCGCTTGGCCCCGGCCCGGCGCCTTGCCGCCAAGCCGCAGGTCGTCGCAGGCGACCGGCTCGCCGTCGGCGGCGAGCACGAGGCCGAAGGCGATGGCCTCGGAGCTGTAGCCGAAGGGGGCAACGGCGTGGCGGCGCTCCAGCCGGCGGTAGTGGGCGGTGAGGGCGGCGAGGACGCTCATGGCCGCACCGCCGCCGCGACGAAGGGCGGAACGTCGATGACGCCGTCGCGCAGGACGGCGTGGAAGAAGCGGGAGGCGCGGTCGGCGGCGTCGTCGATGTCGAGCAGCATCAGGCCGAGATAACGGTCGCGCTGGTCGTCGGGCAGCCGGTGCGCCGGCGGCGGTCCCTGCCACAGCGCGACGTCGGTGGGAAACTCGCGGGTGCCGAGACACGGGGTGCGGAAGCATTGGCCGCGGCGGGCGCGGCGGGTGGCGAGGGCCAAAGGCTCGTCCAGCCGGTCGCCGACCGGAGCGTCGTCGGTCAGGATGAGGTGGGCGGTGACCAGATAGTCGACCTCGACCAGGATGGTGGCGGCGCGGCGCTGACGGTTGTCGGCGGCGGCGCGCGGCAGGGCGTGAAGGTCACCGGTGCGCATGGCGTGGCGCACGGTGGCGACCGGGACGCGATCACCGACCTCGTTGCGGCTGAGCGACTGGAAGCGGATGGGGGTGAGCACGTGGATGCGGTCGATGACCCAGCGCAGGCCGGGGCGCCAGTACACGGCATCGAAGATGCCACGGGCGGCGGAGGGCGTGATCACCTCATAGGAGGCACGTTCGGTCTTGAACTCGGCTCGGGAAAAGCAAGCGCGCGCGCCCATAATACGCAACTTGATCTCAACTGTCATCGTGCCCCCCACAACTTAAGAAGTCCTCATGATGTGGTCATTAATTTGAGATTTTATCAATAAAACACAGGATATATCCATTCATAATTACCAAATCTCACACCGTTCAGGCATATTATAAGCAATCAACATGAGAACATGTTTGGCAAATAGGAATAAATATTATATTTACGTCATCAAAATAATTTCGAACCCATTTTGGGAAACATAGTGTCCATGATGATCATCTGAATTTCGCTGGAAACCATTATTCTAACTGACATTTCCTAGCTTTGTTGTTGTGATGCTTCTATGGGCATGCGCAATCTTCCGTTAAAAAAATTTCCCATAGTGAACATTCATTAAATAGGAAGCATTAGGTGCAATAAAGGGCATTGAAAAGAATACAGGTATTGGTTAGGGATAAAAGCCAATCTCAATTAGGGCAAGCAGCCTTAAAGGCGCACAAAGGGTCTCTGATAGACTCAAAATGGGTCCTACCGCATTCGCTGCTCAAACAAAGGCTACACCTCAGGGTTTTTGCTTTGTCATCCTGATAATGATGGCAGCAACAGATAGGACGATGCACCAAAAACTCTGCTATATCCGACACAATGATCAATAAAGGCGTTAGCGCTCATGCAACTGCTTCAGCAGGCACAACACGTCTCGCTGGATTGCTTGCCTTCGCTCTGCCGGCGGTGGTCCGTCGCATAGCGAGACGCCATCAACGCACTCATCAAAACGACCAGGAGAGAATCTCATTCATGGTTCTCTGAGATAATACAGGACAGCTATTGTGTATTCCGATCACTGAATACAGCGCTCAGCTGAACCGGTCACTGTCATAGGCTGATCGATTTCAAGATGATGCTATCAGGTGCTCGCTAACAAAGCCCAATGACACGCGTATTGGTTGCAACGTGAACCAGAAAAGGAATGTTGTCTTTTTTAGGTACCATTCCCTTCTGAGGCTATTCCAAGTGCACCAGAGACAAATTTATGGTTCCGTCCAGAAAAACTCCCCCAAGCTGCGCAACAGGGGGCGCAGCTTCACCATCATCTCGCCGTGCTCGGCCAATGGATCCGAATCGGCGACGATGCCGCCACCGGCCTGGGCGATCACCTGATCCGGCGTCACCGACAGGGTGCGGATGACGATGCTGCTGTCCATCGCGCCATCGAAACCGATCCAGGCAATCGCCCCGCAATAGGCTCCGCGCCGGGCGACCTCCAGCTCGTCGATGATCTCCATGGCGCGGATCTTCGGCGCCCCGGTGATCGAGCCGCCGGGGAAGGTCGCTCGCAGCAGGTCGACCGGCCCCAACCCGGCACGCAGCGCCGCCGTCACGACCGAGACAAGGTGGTGGACCGAGGCGAAGCTCTCCAGCCCGTAGAGCACAGGCACCCGCACGCTGCCGACCCGAGCCACCCGGCCCAGGTCGTTGCGCAGCAGGTCGGTGATCATCAGATTCTCCGCCCGGTCCTTGACGCTGGCACACAGGGCCGCCGCCTCCGCCGCGTCGGCGGCCGGGTCGGCACGACGCGGGCGGGTGCCCTTGATCGGACGGGTCTCGATCCGGCCGTCGGGCTCCAGCCGCAGGAAGCGCTCCGGCGAGGCGCTGGCCAGGGCGAGGCGGGGACCAAGGTTGAGGAAGGCGGCGAAAGGCGCTGGGCTGAGACCGCGCAGCCGCTCGAACAGGGCGTAAGGATCGAAGCCGGCCGGACGGTCGGCCAGGAAGCGCTGGGTGAAGTTCGCCTGATAGATGTCGCCGGCCCGGATGTAGGCGAGCACTCGCTCGATCTTCGCGCGGTATTCGTCACGGGTCAGTTCGCCGCGCCAGGACGCCGGGACGATCCGTCCGGGCGGCGGGACAGGGTCGGCGAAGCGGGCGGCCATGGCGCGGGCGCGGGGCTCGGCCTGCGGCGTCGCGGCGATCACCCAGGCCCGCTGCTCGGCGTGGTCGAAGGCGGCGACCACGTCGTAGAGGCCGAAGGCGAGATCCGGCTGGCCTCCCGGGTTGCCGTGACGGGCCGGCAGCCGCTCCAGGAAGCGCCCCGCTTCGTAGCCGAGAAAGCCCACCGCCCCGCCGGTGAAGGGCACCGGACCGGCACCCGGCCGCGCCATCGATGGTGCCTGCGCCAACAGGGCCGTCAGCGCGTCGAAGGGGCAGCCGACGGCCGGCGCGCCGTCCAGGAGCAGACGGCCGTCCACGGCTTCAACCGTGCGGACCGGGTCGGCGACGAGGTAGCTGAAACGCCCATGCTCCGGGTGCCGGGCGGCGCTGTCGAGCAGCATCGCCCAAGGCGCGCCGCTCCAGCGGCGGAAGGCCTGCGCCGGGCAGGCATACTCGACGGGAATCAGGATCATGGCGCGTCCGTCCGTGGCAGCGGCGCCGTCTCTACCCGATGACAGGCCGCACCGCCAGTGCAGTCGACTCCCCGCGCCTGCCGGGCATGCCCGACACGCCCATCCGGCTTCTCATCCAGGAGGCGGCGCGTGGCGGCCGGGAAGGTCCGCCGTACCATCGCCGACGGCCGTCACGGTGCCGGCGGGCGGACGGCGACGCCGGCCGCTTCCAGCGCGCGGCGGACGGCGGCGGCCATGGCGACGGCGCTCGGCGAGTCGCCATGGACGCAGATGGTGTCGGCGACGATCGGCAGGCGGGTGCCGTGCCGGCTGGTCACCGCCCCGTTGAGCACCATGCGGACCACCCGCTCCGCCGCCAGCTCCGGGTCGTGGATGACCGATCCGGAGACCGAGCGCGGTGTCAGCGTGCCGTCGTCCTCATAGGTGCGGTCGGCGAAGGCCTCGCGCAGCACGCGCAGCCCCAACGCCTCGCCGGCCTTGTCCATTTCGCTGAGCGGCGGGACGACGAACAGCAGGGACGGATCCACCGCCTTGACCGCGCGGGCGATGGCCGCCGCCAGATCCGCCTCGACCGCCGCCATGTTGTAGAGCGCGCCGTGCGGCTTCACATGGGTGACGCGGTGCCCGGCGAGCGCCGCGCAGCCCTGGAGCGCGCCGATCTGGTAGGCGACCATCCGCTCGATCGCCGCCGGGCCGTCGCCCCGGATGGCGCGGCGGCCGAAGCCGGCGCGGTCGTCGAAGCCGGGATGCGCACCGATGCGCACCCCCTTCTCCCGCGCCAGCCGGGCGGTTTCCGCCATGATCGATGGGTCGCCGGCGTGGAAGCCGCAGGCGATGTTGGCCGAGGTGACGATGTCGAGCATCGCCCGGTCGTCGCCCATCGCCCAGGCGCCGAACCCCTCCCCCATGTCGCAGTTCAGATCGATGGCCGTCATGCGATGGTCCTTTCCTCGTTGCAATCCAGTCCTCGTCCGCTCACTCCCAGCCCGTCACCATGCCGCCAATCAGGTTGAAACCCAACATGCGCGCGCTGTCGGTCAGGGCGAAACCACCGGCCGGGCGCAGCAGGGAGGGCAGGCTGGCCACAAGGGCACGGTGGCGGGCGTGCAGCGTCCGGGCGTCGGCCGGGGCGATCCTCCGGAACCGAACGGACTCGCCCGGCCGCTTCTGGGCCAGGGCCGCCACGTCCGGGCCGATCACGCAGGCGATCTTCGGATAGCCGCCGGTGGTCTGGCGATCCGCCAGCAGCACGATGGGCCGGCCGGTGCCCGGCACCTGCACCGCCCCCAGCGGAATTCCGTCCGAGGTGATGTTGAATCCGCGCGCGTGCTCGATGGCCGGCCCGTTCAACCGGTAGCCCATGCGGTCGGCCTCGTGGCTGACGGTGAAGCTCTCCTCCAGGAAGGCGGCGATGCCCGCCGGCGTAAAGGCGTCGTCCTGCGGGCCGAGCACGACGCGCAGATCATCCCCCCGCGCCGGCAGCAGTGACGGGTCCAGCATCAGTTCCCCCCGGTCGGTTGCGGTGTCGAGGCATAGCGGCAGCCGGTCGCCGGCCCTCAGCGCCCCGCCGGTCAGCCCGCCGAGTGCGGTGCGGGCGTGGGTGGCGACGCTGCCCAGCACGGGGGCCAGGGTGAAGCCGCCCTCGACCGCCCAATAGCCGCGCACGCCCTCGCGCAGGGCCCCGATCCGCAGGGTCTGGCCGTCGCGCAGCCGCAGGCTGGTCCAGGCCGGAACCGGCTCGTCGTCGACCGTGAGGGCGGCGGCGCCGGCAACGGCGAGGCGGACCGGGCCGCCCTCGACCGTCAGGCTGTCGCCGGCCAGGGTGAACTCGACGGCGCCCTCGCCGGCCGGGTTGCCGACCAGCGCGTTGGCGGCGGCGTGCAGCAGCGGGTCGGCCGCCCCCGCCACCGACACACCGTAGCGCTGGTAGCCGATCCGCCCGCGGTCCTGCACGGTCGAGCTTGGACCGGCGGCGGCGACGCGCAAATGGCTGCCGGTCATGCCGCCGCTCCTCGGTCGGTGGGGGCATCGTCCGCGACCGTCTCCCGGTCGGGAAGCAACCCGGCGCGGGCGGCAAGCCGATCGTATTCGACGGCCGGCACGGCGACGAAGCGAACGCGGTCGCCGGGCGCCAGCAGGAAGGGCTGGTCGCGGCGCAGGTCGAAGATCCGCACCGGCGTGCGTCCCAGCAGGTGCCAGCCGCTGGGCATGGCGGTGGGGGAGATGGCCGCCTGGGCGCCGCCCTGGATGACGCTGCCGGCCGGCGTCATCATGCGCGGGTTCTGGCGGCGGGGCTGGTGCAGGATCTCCGGCAACCCGCCGAGATAGGCGAAGCCGGGGGAGAAGCCCAGCATGTAGACCCGGTAGTCGGCGGCGCAATGCAGGGCCACCACCTCGGCCGTCGTCAGCCTGGCGCGGCGTGCCACCTCGTCGAGATCCTCGCCATGGGCGCCGCCGAAGCAGACCGGGACGACCCAGCGCCGCTGCGGCTCGGGGGCGGCCTCCGACAACCCTTCGGCCAGATCCAGCAGGGCGCGGCCGAGGCTATCGGGATCGGTCAGCGCCGGGTCGAAGGAGACCAGCACCGAGCGGTAGGTCGGCACCGTCTCGACCACGCCGGGCAGGCCGGCCTCAGCGATGCGGCGGTCGAGCCGGTGGACGGCGGCGTTGAGGGCGGGAACGATGCCCTCGCCCAGTTCGACCACCAGCGCGCCGTCGCCCGCCGGCAGCAGGCGGGGGGACAGGGCGGGCGGCGAAGACACGGGGATCTCGCTCATGGCTCCTCCTGGATCGCGGAAGGGCTCACAGCACCGAGAGCCGGGTGTTCAGCAGATCGGTGATCAGCATGGTGCCGGGGCTGTGGGCGATGGCGATGGGCGGGCGGGCGTTGCGGATCGCGACCTGTGGCGTCACCCCGCAGGCCCAGAAGACCGGGACCTCGCCGGGCTCGATGGGCACCGCCTCGCCATGCTCGGGGACGGCGATGTCGCGGATGCCGATGGCGGCCGGATCGCCGAAATGCACCGGGGCGCCGTGGACCGAGGGGAAGCGCGAGGTGATCTGGATGGCGCGGATCGCGTCGCGCGGAACCATCGGCCGCATCGACACCACCATGGTGCCGGAGAAGCGGCCGGCCGGGACGCACGGGATGCTCGTCTCGTACATCGGCACGTTGCGGTCGAGCGCGATGTGGCGCACCGGCACGCCGTCGGCCAGCAGCGCCTCCTCGAAGGAGAAGGAGCAGCCGATCAGGAAGCTGACGAAATCGTCGCGCCACAGGGCGGTGATGTCGGTGGGCTCGTCGGCGAGGAGTCCGTCGCGGTAGACGCGGTAGCGCGGCACGTCGCTGCGGATGTCGATGTCCCGGCCGAGCGTGGGCAGCGCCGGGTCGCCGACCTCCGACACCGCCAGCACCGGGCAGGCCTTCGGGTTGGCCTGGCAGAAGCGCAGGAAGTCGCCCGCCCAGTCGGCCGGCAGGATGGCGAGATTGGCCTGGACATGGCCGGGCGCCAGCCCGGCGGTCGGACCATTGTGGGCGCCGGAGCGGATGCGCTGCCGCTCGGCGGCGGCGGAGAGGGGGGCGGAGGGAGAGGTGGGGTTGGTCATGGGGTGATGGTCCGGGGATTGGGGTGATAGCCCCCTCTCCCCCCCGGGGAGAGGGTTGGGGTGAGGGGGTTGCGCTTGCCGGACGATTTCGGCTGCGCCGCCCCCCTCATCCCGGCCTTCTCCCTCCTTTGGAGAAAGGGTGGGGAGAAGGAGAAAAAAAGGCGGAGAAACTCACATGCCCAGGTAGGCCTGCCGGATCTCGTCGTTGCCGAGCAGGTCCTTGCCGCTGCCCTCCATCACCACGCGGCCGGTCTGGATGACGTAGCCGCGGTCGGCGATCTCCAGCGCGCGGTGGATGTTCTGCTCGACCAGCAGGATGGTGATGCCGCGCGCGCGGATCGTCTGGATGGTCTCGAAGATGCGGGTCACCAGCTTGGGCGCCACACCCCAGGAGGGTTCGTCGAGCATCAGCAGGTCGGGCTGGCTCATCAGGCCCCGGCACATGGCGAGCATCTGCTGCTCGCCGCCCGACAGCGTGCCGGCCTGCTGGCGCCGCCGCTCGCCCAGCACCGGGAAGGTGTCGTAGGCGAATTGCAGCGTCTCCTGCCGCTTGTGGGTGTCGGTCGTGGTGAAGCCGCCCAGCATCAGGTTCTGCTCCACCGTCAGGCGCGGGAACAGGCGGCGCCCCTCCGGCACCAGCACGAGTCCCTGGCGGACCCGGTCGTGCGCCGGGACGCTCGCCAGATTCCGACCCTTCAGCGTGATGGAGCCGCCGTCGAGCGCGTTCAGCCCGGCGATGGCGCGCAGCGTGGTCGATTTGCCGTTGCCGTTGCCGCCGACGATGGCGACGACCTCGCCCTTGTTCAGCGTCAGGCTGACGTCGCGGATGGCGGGGACGCGACGGTAGCTGGACTGGATGTTGCGGACCTCGAGCATCGCGCTCACTCCCCCAGATAGGCGGCGATCACGGCCGGGTTTTCGGCGATCTCCGCCGGGGTGCCGTCGGCGATCTTGGCGCCGTAGTCCAGCACCAGCATGCGGTGGGCGATCGGCATGATGCCCTCCATCACATGCTCGACGATGATGCTGGCGATGCCGCGCCGGTGGATGCGGTGGACGAGCTGCGAGGCCTCGCGCACCTCGGTCGGGTTCAGCCCGGCCATCACCTCGTCGAGCAGGATCAGCTTCGGCCCGGTGGCGAGCGCGCGGGCGACCTCCAGCCGCTTCTGCTCCGACACGGTGAGATCCGACGCCGGGCTGTCCGCCCGGTGGGTCAGGCCGACGAAGGCCAGCTCGGCTTCCGCCTTGCGCCGCGCTTCGGGCACCCGCTTGTTGCGCAGCATGGCGCCGACCATCACGTTCTCCAGCGCCGTCATCGATTGGAAGACCCGGACGATCTGGAAGGTGCGGGCGATGCCGAGCGCGGCGGCGGCCTCCGGCGTGGTGCCGGTGATGTCGCGGCCCTCGAAGGCGATGCGGCCGCTGGTGGGGGTGTGGAAGCCGGCGAGGCAGTTGAACAGCGTCGTCTTGCCCGCCCCGTTGGGGCCGATCAGCCCGACGATCTCGGCGGCGTGGATGACGAAGCTGATGTCGCGGTTGGCGACGAGCCCGTCGAAGGATTTGCCGAGGCCGTCGACGGCCAGCAGATGGGGAGCATTCATGGCCGGATCTCCGCGCTCTTCGACGCCTTTTTCGGCTTGGCGCCGCCCCCGGGAAGATGGCGACGCAGGTCGGACAGCAGGCCGAGCACGCCCGACGGGCTGAAGACGGCGACCAGGATGATCATCGCGGCGTAGATGATCATGTCGGTGCCCGATCCGGTGCTGCCGAACAGGGTGCGGCTGTACTCCTCGATGGTGATGAGGATCGCCGCGCCGAGCACGGGGCCGAGCAGCGTCCCCACCCCGCCGAGGATGGCGACCAGCGCGATCTTGATCGAGATCGAGGTCGCCAGCACCGAGCCCGGATCGATGAACATCTCCTTCTGGGCGTAGAAGCTGCCGCCCATCGCCGTCAGGAAGGCCGAGACGCTGAGCGCGATCAGCTTGTAGCGGGTCAGGCTGACGCCCAGCGCGCGGGCCGCCTCCGGCTCGTCCTTGATGGCGCGGAAATAATAGCCGATGTGGCTGCGCTCGATCGCCCAGGCAACCAGCACCGTCACCACCAGCAATCCCAGGATGATGTAGTAGTAGGGCAGCTTGGACAGGAAGACCATGGCGGCCGGGCCGCTGCGGTCCATCGGCAGGTAGAGGCCGACGGCGCCCTCCAGGAACTCGCTGTTGGTGACGAGGATCTGGACGATCTCGGCCACCGCGATGGTCGCCATGGCGAAATAATGGCCCTTCAGGCGGAAGCAGGGCCAGCCCATGGCCAGCGCGAACAGCACCGCCACGGCGCCGCCGGCCAGCCAGCCGAGCCAGGGTGTCAGCCCGAGCCCGATCGCCAGCATGGTCGAGGTATAGGCGCCGATGCCGAAGAACACCGCGTGCCCGAGCGAGACCTGCCCCGCGTAGCCGCCGACGATGTTCCAGGCGACACCCATCTGGGCGGCCATCAGGATGAGGACCAGGAAGTTCAGCCGCGCCGGGTCGCTGATCAGCAGCGGCAGCAGGGCGGCGCCGGCGAGGAGGGCGACCGCCCCCGCCGCCTTGCGCCAATCAGTGACGTGTCCGTTCGTCATCACGCTTTCCCCAACAGGCCCTTCGGGCGCACCAGCAGCACGATCAGCAGCAGCGACAGCACCAGCGCGGTCTTGTATTCCGGGCCGATCAGGAAGCCGCCGAGCACCTCGATCAGGCCGACGATGATGCCGGCCAGGAAGGCGCCGGTGACGCTGCCGAAGCCGCCGAGCACGACGACGACGAAGGCGATCAGGATGAAGCTGGCCCCGACCTCCGGAAAGATCGGGAAGAAGGTGGCGATCAGCCCGCCGGCGATGCCGGCGCAGGCCGCGCCGATGCCCCAGGCCAGCGCGAACATCTTCTGCCCGTCGATGCCCATCAGGGTGGCGGCCTCGCGGTCGATGGCGGTCGCCTCCAGCGCGGTGCCGAGCCGGGTGCGGTGCAGGAAGAACCACAGCGCCCCGGTGACGCCCACCGCGCCCAGCGCGGCGACGACCTGCGGCAGGCCGAACTGGACCGGGCCGAGGACCACGTTGCCGCTGACCAGCGTGTGCGGAATCAGCCGGTGATCGGGCTTCCAGAAGAATTGCGCCAGCCCGCGCAGCAGGATCATCAGCCCGAAGGTGGCGAAGATCTGCGACAGCATCGGCGCCTTCAGGATGCGGCGGATCACCGTCTGGTAGACGATGACGCCGACCGCGAAGAGCAGCAGCGCGGTGAAGGGCAGCGCCACGACGGGGTCGATGGCGAACAGCGCGAAGGCCCAGAAGCTGGCGTACATGCCGAGCATCAGGAATTCGCCGTGGGCGAAGTTGACGATGTCCATCACGCCGAAGATCAGCGTCAGGCCGACGGCGACGAGCGCGTAGATCAGCCCGATCAGCAGGCCCGAGACGAGCACTTGGAGAAGAATGTCGGCGGTCATTGCCGCGCCCCCATGAGACAAGGTGGGCCGGAGGGCTCAGGACATGCCCTCTTCCGGGGCTCTCGGCGGATCTTCGATCCGCCTGACGCCGTCAGCGCAAACTACGTTTGCGCGAGAGACGGGAGAGGGCGCGAACCCTCGCTCGGAAAAGGCTCGGCGCCTCAGCGCTTGTCCCAGGCGGGCATCGGGTAAACGATGTCCTTGGTCGCCACGTCGAATGGCCACACCGTCACGTATTTGCCGTCCTGCACCTGGACGATGATGCCCTGCCCCAGTTCGTTCTGGCCGCTGGCGTCGAACTTCACGCCCTTCCAGGGCAGGATCAGGCCGCTCGCCGGGATGTTGGTCTCCTGCAACGCCTTGCGGATGGCGTCGGGCGTCGTCGCCCCGGCGCGGTCGATGGCGTCGGCCAGCACGGCGATGCCGGTGAAGGCGCGCGCCGAGTTGCCGTTGAAGTTCACCCCGGCCTTCGCCAGCATCAGCTCGTTGACGCTTCGGATCAGCGGGTTGCGTTCGGCCTGGTCGAGCGCCCAGACCTCGCGGCTGATGATGTACTCGCCGTCCTTGCCGAGCGTCTTCAGGAACTCGCTGTCGTTGAAGCCGGCGTCGTTGGCCAGCAGCATGCTCGGCGAGAAGCCCAACTCCTTGTAGGTCTTCATCGACAGGATGGCGTCACCGAGATAGGAGCTTTGCATGATGATCGCCGGGTTGGCGGCCTTCAGGCGCTGCACCTCCGACGTCATCTGGGTGGTCTTGGCCGGGTAGAGGATCTTCTCGGCGATCTTGAACTTGCGCTCGTCCGACAGCTTGACCTGGAGCTTGGTCGTCTCGTTGCCCCACAGCGTGTTCTCGTTGAACAGGCCGATGGTCCGCAGCTCCTTGCCGGTCTTCTTCTCCATGTCGCCGAGGAAGGTGAAGAAGTTGGTGACGAACAGGTCGTCGTGCGGCGTCGTGCGGAAGAACCATTTGAAATTGCGCTGGGTCAGCGTCGCCGACGAGGATTCGCCGTTCAGGAAGGGCACGCCGTAGCGCTCGGCGACCTGGCTGGCGGTGGCGGTGACGTTGGAGAAGTAGGCGCCGGTCAACGCGACGACCTTCTCGCTGGTGATCAGCCGCTCCGCTTCCGTGGCGCCGACCTGCGGGTTTCCCTGGTGGTCGCCGAAGATCAGCCTGATCTTGGCGCCCTTCATGCGGGGCATGCCGGCACCGGCGACCAGGCCGGGCGGGGCCGGGATCTCGCCGTTGGCGATGGAGGCGGCCAGTTCCGCCGCCGCCTTCAGCTCCACCCCCGTGGAGGCCGCCGCACCGGTCAGCGGGTAGATCACGCCGATACGGATCTCCTCCTGCGCACGCGCGCTGCCCACACCAAGCGTCAGGCCCCCCAAGGCCGTGGTCGCCAGCAAGGCCGCCGTCGCCATCATCCGCGTGATCGCCTGCCGGCGGGTGGCGCCCTGGCCGATGGCCTTCGCAACCGTAAACCGCATCGTGAATGCTCCTCTGTTCAGTGCCGTCGTTCTTCGTCGCTGGCGGGGGCGCGTGCCTTTGCGGCTGATTGTGAGTGCGCCCTGAACGAATGATGCCACGAACAGTAACGATGCCGTCCAATCGTTTCTTTTGATCCGGATTGATAAGCGGGTTCTATCAATCGGCCGCCAGATCGCCGGCAGCCTGCCCGGTGTCCGCCAGCGCGTGCAGAGCGCCGTACTCGGCGGCAACCTCGACCGCCAGCCGGGCGACGACCACCGCCATGTGGTTGTCCTGGTTGGCCGGGTAGGCGGCGGAGAAGGACAGGTTCGGCAGCGGCGACTGCGAGCGGACCAGCCGCAGCCGCCCGTCGGCCAGCTCGCGCTGGACGATGGCGGTGGGAATGACGCTGACGCCCACGGAATCGAGCGCCATCCGCACCACGCTGGCCAGCGAGCTGTTGCCGAACATCCGCACCGGCAGCCCGATGGAGGAGAACATCTCGCGGATCACGCCGTAGGGCTGGGTGGTGCGGGAGAAGGTGATGATCGGCCAGGCCGCGAGATCCTGGAGCGAGACCGGCTCCGCCGGAATGGGGAGCGACGGGCTGACCACCCAGCCCAGCGGGTAGTTGCCGACCGGCACCGTCTTGAAGCGGATGTCGGTGTAGGAGCCGAGCATCACGGCGACGTCGAGTTCATGGCGCAGCAGCGCCTCGCGCAGGCTGGGCGAGGTCTCGACCTCGATCTCCAGCGAGACGCCGGGATAGAGCGCGTTCAGCCGCTCGATCAGCCGGCTGAGCCAGGTGTGGACGACGGTCTCGGCGACGCCCAGCCGGATGACGCCGCGGATGGCTTGGCGGTCGGCGACGGCGTCGAGTAGCTCGGCGCGCAACGCCATCATCCGCTCGGCGTAGGTCAGCAGCACCATCGCCTGCGGGGTCGGGGCGACGCGGCGCCCGACCCGCTCGAACAGCAGGACGCCCAGCTCGTCCTGAAGCTGGGCGATGCGGGCGGAGACCGCCGGTTGCGTCGTGTTGAGCCGCTCCGCCGCCCGGCGGAACCCGCCGAGCCGCATGGTCCAGATGAAGGTCTCCAGCGACTTCAGATCCAGCATCGCCCGCCCCACCGCCCATGCCCGCGTTCAGAACGGACCGCAGCATAGCATGGCAAGCGCTGGAGCGGCGTCCAATCGATCCCTCCTCAGCCCCCGACCTGTTCGGCCAGTTCCGCCTCGACGGCGGCCAGACGGGCGCGCAGGCGCTCGCGTTCGGCGAGCAGCGCCTCGCGGCGGCCGGGCGCCTCTGGCAGACCGGCGGCGGCCATCACGCCGGCCTGCCGCAGATCGCGCTTGAAACGGACGATCTCCGGCCGGGTCACGTCGGGGCGGATCAGGTTGCGCTGGTCGGCCAGCCGGAGCTGCTCCGTCGTCAGGGTCGCCAACTGGTAGACGGTGGCGTAGCTCGGCGGCAGCTTGGTGCCGGGCAGGCGGCCGCTGTCCACCGCCTCGGCGACCATGCGGAGCTGGTAGGCGACCTGATAGCCGAAGGGCAGCTCGTTCTCGACCATCGCCTGGAACTCGCCATGGGGCAGCCGGCTGCGTGCCTGCACGAGGTAGCGGCCGATCAGCAGGAATCTCTCCTGCGCGCTGCGCCACAGGGTCGCGATCTCGTGGACGAACTCCTCGCGGCGGATCAGATCCAGCGGAGCTTCCGCCATCCGCTCGATCCGCTCGTCCACCGCCATGTGGCGGCGGGCCTGCGCCTTGGAGACCTGCTTGAACCCGCTCATTGCCTCAGCTCCAGCTCGTGACGGACGAAGGCCCAGACGCCGGCCATGTGCTCGACGCCCTTGCCGCCCTTCAGCTCCAGCAGGCCAAGCCCCCGCCCGGCGGTGAACTGGATGTCCTCGTAGTCGGGCACCTCGACCGGGCAGATCCGGCCGTCTCCGAGCAGCTTGCGCTGCGCCTCGGTGAAGCCGCGGGTTCGCGGCTTGACGCGGTTCATGACGAAGGCGGCGTTCTTGCCGTAGCGGCGGACGAAGCGCATCCAGGGCCGCACCGAATCCAGGTCGTCGTCGGACTGGCCGGTCGGCACGACGATCAGGTCGGAGGACAGCGCCAGCAGCTTGAACTCCTCCGGATGGTCCTCGATGGAGGGCGGCGTGTCGATCACCAGCAGGTCGAAGCCCTCGATCCCGGCGAGCGCGTCGCGGATGTCGGAGGGGGTCATGCCCGCCTCGAAATGCGTGATCGGCACCATGCCGTCGGGGCGCTTGGCGAACCATTTGGTCAGGCTGCGCTGCGGGTCGAGATCGAGCGTCGCCACCGAACAGCCGTCGAGCGCCGCCGCCACCGCGATGTTGCGGCTCAGCGTCGTCTTGCCGATTCCGCCCTTCGGACCGTTGACCAGCAGCCGTCTGACCGGCGCCGCGCCCTTGCCGTCCGTCATTCCCGACACCCTTTTTCGCAGAAGAACCGTTCGACCGATGTGTAGCAGACGCGCGCCGCGGTTCAAACCTAAGACATGTCTTAGCTTTGAGGACAGGGGAACGCGCCCGAGCGTTCCGTCAGCGCGGCATCCGGCGGACCGCCCCGGTCACCAGACGGTGGACGGGCGCCGGCCGGTCGCTGGAGGCGGCCTCCCCGGCCTGGGCGACGGCGCGCAGACGGTCGGCAAGCGCACGTTCGGCGGCGCAGGCGTCCTCGCACAGATCGCGGATCTCCGCAATGCTCGGCCGCCACTTGCGCGACCGGCGCCAGACGCGCGCGGCGTGGTCGATGGCCCAGGCGGGAAACTCGCCGAGATCGTCGGCCCAGTCCATCGCGAGCAAACGCTCCACATCGAGCGTCGTCGCCTTCGCCGGGTAATGGCTGAGCAGGGCCAGCACGCGGCCCAGCAGATGGTTGGCCGGGGCGGGCGCGAGAATGTCGCCGTCGATCTCCGCCAGGGCGCGGCGGGCCATCGCGGCGTGGCGCGGGGTGACGCCGTCAGGCGGCGTCCATTCCTCGGCGATGCCGGTGAAGCCGTCGTCGGTGAAGCGGCTGCGCCGTTCGACCCGCCCGCCGGCGAGCAGCGCGCGCAGCGGTTCGGGCAGCGCCTCGGTCAGCATCCGGCTGCGCTGGGCCGGGGCCATCGCCGGGTCGAAGGGCAGTGGCGAGGCGGGTGGCAATGTGTGCAGGGGGCTCGGTTGCGGAATGCTCATGTCACATCCAGGGCGAGGAGGGGCAGGGCGAGGAGGCGGGAACGGCGTGTGGCAGGCTGCCGTTCAGCTGGGCCGCGACGCTGGCCCAGGCGGAGACGCGCTGTTCGGCCTCGGCGGCGCGCTTGGCCGGCGCGGAGACCGATGGAACCGTCTTGCGGGTGTGGGATGCCCGCGGGGCGGTCTTCGGCATGTCCTGTAGCAGCCAGGAGCGCCATGCGGCGCCCACGTCGTGGTAACGGTAGCCGTGCGCCTGGCAACGGCGGACGAACAGTTCGGCGTGGGCATCCAGGTCGGCATCGGGAAAGCGGCTCGCCGCCCAGAGCCGGTCGGCGTCGCTCGGGATCCAGTCGGCCGGAACCGTCCGGGCGACGGCGATGTCCGGCCGTCGGCTTGTCCGCGGATGCCCACCCGGCGCGCCCGAGGGGAGCGAGTCTGGAATCTGTTCTGGTTGGGGCTGTTCCTGACTCGCCGCTGAACAGGGGGAGTCAGTCCGCGAGTCAGGGGGAGTTCGGCCACAGGACATGGAGTCCCGGCCCGCGATGGGGCTGAGGCTGAGCCGGTAGCGGCAGCTCAGGCGGCCGCCGTTGGTTGCGCTGCGATGCTCGATGGCGACGAGGCCCAGAGCCTCCAATCGGCCGAGGATGCGGTTCACGGTGGGGCGGCTGCGCTTCAGCTTGGCGGCCAGCGTCGCCTGCGACGGCCAGCACACCCCGGCCTCGTCGGCGAAGGTGCTGAGCGCCGCCAGCACGGCCAGCCCGTCGGCGTCGAGATCGGGGTGGTCGAGCCACCAGGCCGGGATCCGGCCCCAGCGTTCGCCGGCAGGCCGTTCGGCCGTTGTGTGCTTGCAAGGATCGGTCATGCTGCTGCTGTCCTCCACCCGTCGCGGGCTCCTGATTGGTGCGGAGGATTCGGAGCGGGCGGCGGGAAAGTCGAATCGCGGGCAACCGCTCCATGGAGCCTTTGCCCGCACACCGGAAGTCTTTCCTCGCGACCTTGGAGCGACAGCCCGCGACCCTGGAGTTCTTGCCCGCGTTTGCCGCCCGAATCGGGATCCTGGCGCGGTTCCCCGCGGAATTGGAGCCTTTGCCCGCGATTGGCTTCCCCAGCCATGGAGCGCTTGCCCGCGATTCCCGAAATCCGGCGAAATCGCGAGTCAGATCAAGGCGAAGACCGGCATGAACAGCGCGGGCGCGGCGCAGGATGACGGGCATCCGATGCAAGAAATGAGGGGAGGTTCGTCCGGCATCACGCGCGATTCCAGCCGTTTTGACCTGAGCATGGCCGTGGCGCGGCGGTGGAGGGAGTGGGACTGCCGATCGCTGGAGCCTTTGCCCGCGATTCCCACCGATGCCCCATGCGTCAGGAGGAGGGCATGGAGCGGCAGCCCGCGATTCCGCCGGTTCCTTCCGGAGTCGCTCCGGAGTCGGCGCCGTCATGACCCGGATTCGCGGGGGCGGGCCGTCCATCGCGAGCTGTCGCTCCATGAACGCGGGCAAAAGCTCCAGCATCGCGGGGAAAGGCGCCATGATCGCGGGCTGCCGCTCCATCCCGCCGGTGGTGAATCCTTCGGTTCTGTTGCGCCGTCGGCACCGCCGCGCCATGGTGGTCGCCGACACGCGGAGACACGACGAATGACCAAGATGGCCCCGACCAGCGCGGCCCAGCTCATCCTGTTCGAGCTGGAGGACCGGTCGCAGTCGCACCTGATCGCCTTGTACGATCTGGCGCCGCGCTTCGTCTTCGTCTCGCGCGACAACGACGCCAAGGACAAGACGGCCAGGGACAAGGGCGAGCTCGTCACCAAGGACAGCTTCATCAAGTCGGTGCGGCGCGAGTTCTCCTTTCGCGGCCGCAACTACCGCCTGACCGTGCAGCCCGCCCGCATCGACCGCAACGGCCCGCCGCGCGGGGGCGAGCGCGCGCCCGGCGCCGCCCCGGATCTGGTCGAGGTCGAGATCTTCCCGTCGGAGCGCGAGCAGGTGGTCGAGCAGGTGGTGCGCCGCCTCGCCATGGACCGCTCGCGCCTGTCGCTGACCGGGGAGAACCGCGACAAGGTGCAGATGCGCTTCAGCCTCTACGAGATCCAGCGGGAGCTGCGGGCGGTCAACCACACCCTGTCGATCCAGGACATCCGCGAATCGCTGACCATCCTGGCGCGCTCGCGCATCATCATCTCCACCGGCCCGGCGCCGGAGCCGGGAAAGAAGAGCCGGGGCCAGAACATCCTGGAATCCACCGCCTTCCCGGTGCTGGCGATCCGCTCGCGCCCCGACCTGACCGACGAGGAGGGCGGCGTCGAGGAGACCTATCTGGAGTTCAACCCGCTGGTCTCCGCCGCCATCCGCGACCTGGAGTTCAAGCCGGTCTCCTACGCCTGGCTGATGAAGTTGAAGTCGCCGGTGTCGCGCTGGCTCTACAACCGCCTGTCGATCGAATACGACACCGCCGAGGACGACGCGAAGCCGGTCGCCATCAGCGCCGACGAGATCATCAAGAACAGCGGCATGAACGAGTGGTCGCGGCTGCGCGACACGCTGCGGGTTGTGACGGCGGCGGTCGACGCGCTGGTCGACGAGGGCATCCTCGACCGCGCCGACAAGGAATACACCAAGGTCGGCAAGCGCATCGACGCCATCGACTATCTGCTGACGCCGTCGGCCAAGTTCCTCGACCAGGTGCGTCGTGGCCGCCGGGTGCAGAAGACCAACATCGACCTGCTCAAGGCGATCGTCGGCAATGTCGGCCGTCCGGATGGGTTCGTGCCGCTGAAGACCGCCGACGCGGTCGAGATGCGTGGCAAGCGCGCCAAGCGGCTGCTCGCCGACGCGGCGCAGGTGTCGCTGCCGCTGAACGAGGACTGAGCGGCGGCAGGGAAAGGCGGGCCGATCCCCATTCAGCGGTCCGCGTCGTTTCCTTCCAGTTTCCCCTCAAATCCCGGCAGCAGGGTTCGCGCCAGCAGTGTGACGGCGGTGCCGAGCAGGGCGCCGGCCAGCACGTCCGACACCCAATGGCGGTGCCGCATGACGCGTCCGCTTGCCAGCACTGCGGCGCAGCCATAGACCAGCGCGGCCTCACCCGGCGTGGCCACGGCCGAGGCAACGGCGGTCGCGGCGGCGAAGGCGCTCGCCGCGTGCCCGGAGGGGAAGGAGCGCGCGCTGATGCGGTAGCCAGCCTTCAGGCGCGGGTGGCATTCGTCGGGACGGCGGCGGCGGATCCGTGCCTTGATGGAGCGGCTGGCGGCGGCGGTCGCCATCAGCCCGACCACGCCCACCCCCCCGGCCCGGCGCAGCCGGTCGTTTCCGGCGAGCATTCCGACGCACCATGTGGCGGCGAAGCCCGGAATCAGGATGTGCCGCTTTATGACGTAACGGCCCGCAGTGGCGACGGCCTGCTCCACCGCGCCGGCCTTGCCGGTGCAGGCGTCGTGGAGATGCGCGTCGATTCCGTCGATCCGGGTCAGGATCGGGCGCAGCGGTTCGGGCACCGGCGCTCCGTTGTATCCGATGGCGTCGCTCAAGGCTCACGCTCCTGCGGTTTCATGCCCCGGAGGAACGGTTCGGGAAGGGCGCGGTTCCGCCCGGTCCGACGCGCCATCCTCAGCCAACCGCCGGAGCGGTTCAGCCGCCGCGCCGCAGCCGGGCCTCCAGCCAAAGGCTGTAGCGCGAGGCCAGCACGCAAAAGATCAGATAGATGACGGCGGCGAGGGCGAAGGCCTCGTCGTAGAAGCCGAGCCAGGCCGGGTCCTTCGCCGCGTTGCGCGCGGTGTTCAGCACATCGAACAGGCCGATGACGATGACCAGCGTGGTGTCCTGGAACAGGCCGACGGCGAGGTTGACGATGGCCGGAATCACCGTGCGCAGCGCCTGCGGCAGGATCACCAGCCGCATCGCCGCCCAGTATCCGAGCCCCAGCGCGCGCGCCGCCTCGTGCTGGCCCGGCGGAATCGCCTGCAAGCCGGCGCGGATGATCTCCGCCAGATAGGCCGAGACGAACAGGATGATGGCGATCTGCGCCCGCAGCAGCTTGTCGATGGCCGAGCCCGACGGCAGCATCAGCGGCAGCAGCAGGGTGGCGACGTAGAGCACGGCGATCAGCGGCACGCCGCGCATCACCTCGATGAACGTGACCGCCAGCAGCCGCACCCCGCCCAGCGGGCTGCGCCGGGCGAGCGCCAGCAGCACCGCCAGCGGAAAGGCGCCGATCATGCCGACCGTCGCCAGCAGCAGGTTCACCGGCAGGCCGCTCCAGCGCTCGGTCGGCACCGCTGGACCGTCCGGCCCGCCGGTCAGCAGCAGCACGACCACCGCCAGCCCGGCGCTCCAGCCGGCGACCCAGCGCAAGGGTGTCGTCCGCCGCCACAGCGCCGGCAGCGCGCTCAGCACCGTCATCCCCGCCAGGATCGCCAGCGCCGCCGCCGGCCGCCATTGCCGGTCGACGTCGTAGAAGCCGAACAGGATGTAGCGCAGCTTCTCGCCGACGAAGGCCCAGCAGGCGCCGGCCGCCTCGGCGCAACGGTCGGCGGGACCGGACCACACCGCGTCGAGCAGGGTCCAGCGCAGCAGCGGCGGCACCGCCCAGGCGAGCAACCCGAGGCACAGCAGCGTGAGAACGGCGTTCGGCTTTGAGCCGAACAGCCCGTCGCGCAGCGCCCGCCAGCGCGGTTCGGGGGTGCTGCGCGGCGGTGCCAGCCCGCCCAGCCTGTGGTCCGTCGCGTGGTCGGTCATCGCCGCCCCCGCCGTTCAAGCTGTTGGTTGTACAGGTTCATCGCCGCCGACACCGCCAGATTCACCGTCAGGTAGGCCCCCATCATGATCGCCATGGTTTCCAGCACCTGACCCGTCTGGTTGGCGCTGGTGTTGATGACGCTGACCAGATCGGGAAAGCCGATCGCCACGGCGAGGCTCGAATTCTTGATCAGGTTGAGGTGGCTGCTGGTCATCAACGGCACGATCACCCGCAGCGCCTGCGGCAGCACCACCAGCCGCATGATCCGCCCGCGCGTCAGGCCGAGCGCGCGGGCCGCCTCCCACTGGCCGGACGGCACCGCCTGGATGCCGCCGCGCACGATCTCGGAGATCATCGCGGTGGCGTTGACCACCAGCCCGACCAGCATCGCCGAGAATTCCGGCGACACGGTGGCTCCGCCGGCGAAGTTGAAGCCGGCCAGCTCGGGAAACTCGACCGCCAGCGGCAGGCCGGAGTTGGCGAGCACCCCGGCCAGCAGCCCGGCCGGCACCCCCAGCGCGACCGCCGCGACCGCGACGGCCGACAACGTGCCGCCACCCGGATCCGCGCGTCGTCGCAGCGCCGTCCCCGCCACCGCCAGCAGACCGGCCAGGGCGAGCGCCGCCAGCACCCAGCCGCCGGTTCCCTCTCCGGCGAAGGCCGGCAGCAGGATGCCCCGGTTGCACAGGAAGATTCCCGGCAGCGGGTTGAGCGCCTGGCGCGGGCCGGGCAGCGCCTGGAAGGTGGCGCTCCAGAAAAAGAGCTGGAGCAGAAGCGGCGTGCTGCGGATCAGCTCGACATAGCCCTGGGCCAGCACCGACAGCAGCGGGTTGCCCGACAGCCGCGCCACCCCCAGCGCGACGCCGAGCAGGGTGGCGAGGACGCAGCCGACCGCCGCCACCTTCACCGTGTTCAGCAGCCCCACCAGCAGGGCGCGGCCGTAGCTGTCCTGCGGGGCGTAGGCGACGACCGATTCGCCGATCTCGAAGCCGGCGGGACGGTGCAGGAAGTCGAAGCCCGGCGTGATGCCGAAGCGCTCCATGCTGGCGACCGTGTTGCTCCCAAGCCAGACCGTCGCCAGCAGCACGGCGCCGAGCAGCGCGAGCTGGACGCCGGAACGGCCGCCCCACCAGGAGGCGGCCGTTCCGGCCAACGTCTTGGCCAATCCGGAGCCGGGTGTGGATCCGTGTTCGTTTCGCACCGGACTCAGCCTTCCGTCACGACGCTGTCCGGCTCAGCGGAAGGGCGGGGCGTAGAGCAGGCCGCCCTGCGTCCACGGCGCGTTGTAGCCGCGCTCCAGACCGACCTTGGTCTTCGGGCCGACGTGGCGCTCGAAGATCTCGCCGTAATTCCCGACCGTCTTGATGATCGTGTAGAAGATCTTGGGATCGAGCTTGGCGGCCTCGCCCAGGCTGGGGTCGACGCCGAGGAAGCGGCGGATCGACGGGTCGCCGCTGGTCAGGAAGCTGTCGACGTTGGCCTGGGTGATGCCGAATTCCTCGGCCTGGATGGTGGCGTTGACCACCCAGTTGACGATCTCCAACCACTGGTCGTCGCCGTAGCGGATGGCCGGGGCCAGCGGCTCCTTGGAGATGCGCTCGGGCAGCAGGACGTAATCGTCGGGCTTGGGAAGCTGGGTGCGGGTGATCGCCAGATCCGACGCGTCCTGGGTCAGCACGTCGCAGCGGCCGCTGGCGAAGGCCTTCTGGTTCTCGGCCGTCTCCTCGATCACCACCGGCTTGAAGCTGATCCTGTTCTGCCGGAAGAAGTCGGTGATGTTCAGTTCGCCCGTGGTGCCGGTCTGCACGCAGACGGTGGCGCCGTTCAGGTCCTTGCCCTTGGCGACGCCCAACTTCTTGGGCACCAGCAGCCCCTGGCCGTCGTAGAAGACCACCGGGCCGAAATGGAAGCCCAGCTTGGTGGCGCGGGTGAAGGTCTGGGTCACCCCCGACAGCAGGATGTCGAACTCGCCCGATTGCAGCGAGGGCAGGCGCTGCTGCGGCGAGGAGGAGACGAACTGGACCTTTTCCGGGTCGTTGAAGACCGCGATGGCGAGCGCCCGGCCGAAATCGACGAAGAAGCCCTGCCAGCGGCCGTTGCTGTCCGGCGCGAAGAAGCCCGGCTGCGAGCCGACGCCGACCTTGATGGCGCCGCGCGCCTTGATGGCGTCGATCGTCGGCCCGGCCTTGGCGGCGCCGGTCAGCGCGAGGCCGAGCGCCACGCCGAGCGCGCCAGCCAGCAGCCAGCGTGCCGACGGCCCCTTGCTCGGCGGACGGGCGGGCGGGGTGGAGGGCGAGGATGAGGGGGAGTGACGCATGGTGGATTCCCGCAAGAGGGTTTTGTTGTTCTTGAAGCCCCGCATGACGATGCGGCGGGGGTGGCGCGCGGCGGCCCGGCCGTTGGTCCGGCCGGTGATCCGGAGGCGTCCGATATCTCTAATCATTTTATAGAGATTTTTTCCTGTCAACGGATTTGTGAAAATTTATGGACCACGCTTTATTTTACACCAATAAGGAAAATTCCCTGATTTTTCCCGATAAAAATAATAGACAAACTGGCCGTTCCGATTCCATCATGTCGTGAAATCGTGCCGCTGCCGGTTCAGCCGCCTCGGCATCGATTTTTCAACCCATTGTTCCGAAAGGGAAAGCAATGGCTTTGCCCGCCACTGCCCGCGCCGTCGCCCCAACCGCCGCCGATGCTCCGCCCCCGTCCAACGTGGTGTGGATTCCGCTGCCGGAAGGGATGGCCCTGCCGGTCTGTCGCGTGCCGTCCACCCGCACCGATGATGGCGACGACGACGGCGCCAGCGACGGTGACGACACGCTGTGGGGCCACTTGAGCGGCGCCTGGCTGCGGCTGTGCCGCCACCGCAAGGCCGCCTGATCCCTTCCGGAAGGAGATTTCCCCGTGATCGCGACATCCCCCACCCAGCCCATTTCCAGCGGGCCCGTTTCCGTCGAGCCGCCATTGCCGATCCTCGACCTGAGCCGTCTCGACGGGCCGGCGGCCGGACGCGCCCTGTTTCTCTCCGAGCTGCGCGCGGCGATCCGCCGCTTCGGCGCCTTCTACGTGACCGGCCACGGCGTCGGCCAGGACGTCCTCGACGGGGCCTTCGCCCTGTCGCGCCGCTTCTTCGACCTGCCGGAGCGCGACAAGCTGGCGATCGAGATGGTCCATTCGCCGCATTTCCGCGGCTACACCCGCGCCGGCTGGGAACGCACGCGGGGCCGCGCCGACTGGCGCGAACAGGTCGACATCGGTTCGGAACGGCCGACCCTGCCGGCCGGGCCGGACGCCCCGGCCTGGGCGCGGCTGCAAGGCCCCAACCAGTGGCCGGACGCGCTTCCCGAGCTGCGGCCGGCCGTGCTGGGTTTGCAGGACGCGCTGACCGACGTCACCACCCGGCTGCTGCGCGGCGTGGCGCTCGCCATCGGCCAGCCGGAGGACGCCTTCGACACCATCGTCGCCGGCGCGCCGACGCAGCTCGTCAAGCTGATCCGCTACCCCGGCCACGACACGACGCGGGAGGAAGGGGTGTCGGGGCAGGGAGTCGGGCCGCACAAGGACAGCGGGCTGCTGACCCTGGTGCTCCAGCACGAGCAGAGCGGCCTCCAGGCCGAGACGGCCGACGGCTGGGTCGACGTGCCGCCGATTCCCGGCACCTTCGTGGTCAACGCCGGCGAACTGCTGGAGCTGGCGACCGACGGCTATTTCCGCGCCGCCGTCCATCAGGTGGTGACGCCGGCCGCCGGCATCGACCGGCTGTCGATCGCCTTCTTCCTCGGCGCCCGGCTCGACGTGCGGGTGCCGGTGCTGCCGCTGCCGCCGGACCTCGCCGCCGAGGCGCGCGGGCCGGAGCGCGACCCCGACAACCCGCTGCTCCGGAACGTCGGCGAGAATTCGCTGAAGAGCCGCCTGCGCTCGCACCCCGACGTGGCGCAGCGCCACTACGCCGACCTGCTGGCCGCGACGGCCTGAGTCCCCCCTTTTTCCGAGGATTCCCCGATGACCGACCGTTCGCCGCGCTTCGAGACGCTCGCCCTGCACGCCGGCAGCTACCGCTCCGACCCCGCCACCGGCGCCGTGGCGGTGCCGATCTACCAGACCACCTCCTACCAGTTCCAGGACACCGGCCACGCCGAGCGGCTGTTCGCCCTGGCCGAGCTGGGCCACATCTACACCCGCGTCACCAACCCGACGACCGACGTTCTGGAGCAGCGGCTGGCCGCGCTGGAGGGCGGGGCGGCGGCGCTAGTGGTGGCGTCGGGGCAGGCGGCCTCCTTCTACGCGATCCTCAACCTGGCGCAGGCCGGCGACAATTTCGTCACCTCGACCGACCTCTATGGCGGGACCTGGAACCTGTTCGCCAACACCTTCAAGCAGATCGGCATCGAGGCACGCTTCGTCGATCCGTCGGATCCGGAGAATTTCCGCCGCGCCACGGATGGGAAGACCCGCGCCTACTACGCCGAGACGCTGCCCAACCCGAAGCTGAACGTCTTCCCGATCCGCGAGGTCGCCGACATCGGCCGCTCGCTCGGCGTGCCGCTGATCGTCGACAACACGGCGGCGCCGCTGACCGTGCGGCCCTTCGAGCATGGCGCGGCGGTGACGGTCTATTCGGCGACGAAGTACATCGGCGGCCACGGCACCACCATCGGCGGCGTCATCATCGACGGCGGCAACTTCCCCTGGGAGGAGCACGCCGCCCGCTTCCCGCTGCTGACCCAGCCCGACCCCAGCTATCACGGCGCGGTGTGGACGGAGGCGGCCAAGCCGCTCGGGCCCATCGCCTACGTGCTGCGCGCGCGGGTGACGCTGCTGCGCGACACCGGCGCCGCGATCAGTCCGGCCTCGGCCTTCCAGCTCATCCAGGGGCTGGAGACCCTGCCGCTGCGCATCCGCCAGCACAACGAGAACGCGATCAAGGTCGCCGACTTCCTGAAGAGCCACCCGAAGGTCACTTCGGTGATCTTCCCCGGCCTGCAAAGCGGTGAAGCGAAGCGCCGCGCCGACGCCTACCTGAAGGGCGGCTACGGCGGGTTGGTCGGCTTCGAACTGGCCGGCGGTGCGGAAGCCGGGCGCCGCTTCATCGAGAGCCTGAAGCTGCTCTACCACGTCGCCAACATCGGCGACGCGCGCTCGCTGGCGATCCACCCGGCGACGACCACGCATTCGCAGCTCTCGACGGAGGACCAGCTGGCGAGCGGCGTGACTCCCGGCTACGTCCGCCTGTCGATCGGCATCGAGCATCCCGACGACATCATCGCCGATCTGGAGCAGGCGCTGGCCGAGGTGTGAGGGCAGGGTGGGGGCGCGGACAAGAATTCATGGAAGGGACGAAACGATGAAACGGATGTTCGGGATGCTCGCCGGTGCCGCCGCCCTGGTCGGGCTGGCGCTGTCCTCCAACGCGGCGGCGGCGGCCGACAAGGTGGTCCGCATCGGCTACCAGAAATATGGCACGCTCATCATCCTGAAGGAGCAGGGGCTGCTGGAGAAGAAGCTCGCCCCGCTCGGCTACTCCGTCGCCTGGACCGAGTTCCCTGGCGGGCCGCAGCTGCTGGAGGCGCTGAACGTCGGCGCGCTCGACTTCGGCACCACCGGCGAGGCGCCGCCGATCTTCGCGCAAGCGGCCGGCGCGCCGCTGCTCTATGTCGGCTACGAGCCGCCCTCGCCCAAGGGCGAGGCGATCCTGGTGCCGAAGGACAGCCCGATCCAGTCGGTCGCCCAGCTCAAGGGCAGGAAGGTCGCGCTCAACAAGGGCTCCAACGTCCATTACCTGCTGGTCAAGGCGCTGGAGAAGGAGGGCTTGAGCGTCACCGACATCGAGCCGGTCTATCTGCCGCCGGCCGACGCCCGCGCCGCCTTCGAGCGCGGCGCCGTGGACGCCTGGGCCATCTGGGATCCCTTCTACGCCTCCGCCTCGGCCGCCACCGGCGCGCGGACGCTCGCCGACGGCACCGGGCTGGTGAAGAACCACCAGTTCTTCCTGGCCGCCAAGCCCTACGCCGCCGCCAACCAGCCGGCGATCGACGCCGTTCTCGCCGGCCTGCGCGAGGTCGACGAATGGGCCGCGCAGAACGTCAAGGCGGTCGCCGAGCAGCTCAGCCCGAAGGTCGGCCTGCCGGTCTCCGTGCTCGACGTCGCCGCCGCCCGCCAGGGCTACGGCCTGCGCCCGATCGACGCCGAGGTGATCGCCGAGCAGCAGCGCATCGCCGACACCTTCTTCGCCCTGAAGCTGATCCCCAGGAAGATCGACGTCAGCGCCGCAGCGCCGGGAAGCAAGTCATGACCTCCCACGCCGCTTCCGAAGCCAACATCCTCTGGTTCATCCCGACCCACGGCGATGGCCGCCATCTCGGCACCGCAATCGGCGCGCGGGAGACCGACCAGTCCTATCTGCGGCAGATCGCGCAGGCGGCCGACAGCCTCGGCTATTTCGGGGTGCTGCTGCCGACCGGCCGGTCGTGCGAGGACAGTTGGGTCGTCGCCTCCTCGCTGGTGCCGGCGACGGAGCGGCTGCGCTTCCTGGTCGCCGTGCGGCCGGGGCTGCAATCGCCGACGCTGGCCGCCCGCATGGCGGCAACCCTCGACCGGCTGTCCAACGGCCGGCTGCTGATCAACGTCGTCACCGGCGGCGATCCGGTGGAGAACAGGGGCGACGGCATCTTCCTGTCGCACGCCGACCGCTACGCGGTGACGCGCGAGTTCCTCGACGTCTGGCGCGGCCTGTTCTCCGGCGCTCCGGTGCATTACGAGGGCGAGCACATCCGCATCGAGGACGGGCGGTTGTTCTACCCGCCGGTCCAGGCCGGCGGCCCGCCGCTCTATTTCGGCGGCTCGTCGGACGCCGCCAACGCGGTCGCCGCGACCTACGTCGATAAGTACCTGACCTGGGGCGAGCCGCCGGTGCAGGTCGCCGCCAAGCTGGCCGGCGTGCGCCGATTGGCCGAGGCGCAGGGCCGCAAGGTCAGCTTCGGCATCCGCCTGCACGTCGTCGTGCGCGAGACGACCGAGGCCGCCTGGGCGGCGGCGGACGACCTGATCCGCCACGTCGACGACGCCACCATCGCCTCGGCGCAGGCGATCTACGCCCGGATGGATTCGGTCGGACAGCGCCGCATGGCGGAGCTGCACGGCGGCCGCCGCGACAAGCTGGAGGTCAGCCCGAACCTGTGGGCCGGCGTCGGGCTGGTGCGCGGCGGGGCGGGGACGGCGCTGGTCGGCGACCCGGAGACGGTGGCGGCGCGCATCCGCGAGTACATGGACATCGGCATCGACAGCTTCGTGCTGTCCGGCTACCCGCATCTGGAGGAGGCCTACCGCTTCGCCGAACTGGTCTTCCCGCTGCTGCCTCTGGCCGCCACCACCGGGCGGGCGCGCGGGTCGGCGGCCAACAACGGTCCGTTCGGCGAGAGCATCGCCAACGGCCTGCCGCCCGCGCTGCGGCAGGCGGCGATGTGATGGCGTCGCGCGGGACCGCAAACCCGGCGCTGCGGCGGGTGGCCGAGCGGCTGGCGCCCTGGCTGCTGCCGCTCACCGTGCTGGCGGTCTGGGAGCTGGCGGCGGGGGTCGGCTGGCTGTCGGCCCGCGTGCTGCCGGCGCCGAGCGACATCGCGCTCGCCTTCTGGACGACGCTGCTCGACGGCAGCCTGCCGCACCACGTCGCGGTCAGCGCCGGGCGGGCGGCGCAGGGGCTGCTGATCGGCGGCGGGCTCGGCTTCGCGCTGGGCTTCCTCAATGGCGCGTTGAAGCCGGCCGAGACGCTGCTCGACAGCACGTTGCAGATGCTGCGCAACGTGCCGCATCTGGCGATCATCCCGATGGTGATCCTGTGGTTCGGCATCGGCGAGGAGGCCAAGATCTTCCTGGTCAGCATCGGCGTGCTGTTCCCGATCTACCTCAACACCTTCCACGGCATCCGCTCGGTCGACCGCGGGCTGGTGGAGATGGGGCGGGTCTATGGGCTGGGCACGGCGGCGCTCTACGCCCGCGTCATCCTGCCCGGCGCCCTGCCGTCGATCCTGCTGGGCCTGCGCTACGCGCTGGGCATCATGTGGCTGACGCTGATCGTGGCCGAGACGATCTCCGCCTCGTCCGGCATCGGCTACATGACGATGAACGCGCGCGAGTTTTTGCAGACCGATCTGGTGCTGTTGGGGATCATCGTCTACGCGCTGCTCGGCAAGCTGGCCGACACCGCGACCCGCTGGCTGGAGCGCCGCGCGCTGGCCTGGAACCCGTCCTTCCACACCGCGCTGGAGTCCGCGACATGAGCGCCTTTGCCCAGGCCCTGCGCCGCCTGCCGCTGACCGTCTCCCGTCCATTCCCGGCGTCCCCGGCGGCGGCGACCGGGGGGCACGCCGTCATCGAGCGGGCACGCCCGCTGCCGCTGGTGCTCGACGGGGTGGTGAAGGAGTTCGCCGGCCGCCGGGTGCTCGACGGCATCGACCTGCGGATTCCCGCCGGTCAGTTCGTCGCGGTGGTCGGCCGCTCCGGCGGCGGAAAATCGACGCTGATGCGGCTGATCGTCGGGCTCGACCGGCCGACCGCCGGCCGCGTCCTGGTCGACAGCCGCCCGGTCTCCGGCCTGCGGCCCGACGTGCGGCTGCTGTTCCAGGATCCGCGCCTGCTGCCCTGGCAGCGGGTGGCCGGCAACGTCGGCATCGCGCGCGGCCCCGGCTGGCGCGAGCGGGCGCTGGCGGCGCTCGACGACGTCGGGCTGGCCGGACGCGGCGACGACTGGCCGGCGGTGCTCTCCGGCGGCCAGCGCCAGCGGGTGGCGCTGGCCCGCGCGCTCGTCTCCAACCCCGGCCTGCTGCTGCTCGACGAGCCGTTCGGCGCGCTCGACGCGCTGACCCGGCAGGAGATGCACGGGCTGCTGCGCCGCATCCGCGACGAGCACGGCTTCGGCGCCATCCTGATCACCCACGACGTGGCCGAGGCGGTGGCGCTGGCCGACCGCGTGCTGGTGCTGCGCGAGGGCCGGGTGGCGCTGGACCTCGACATCGGCCGTCCGGGGGAGCGTCCCGACGCCTTGGCCGCCGACTTCGAAACCCGGATTCTGAAGGAGGTGTGACGCGCGCTTTTTCGTTCCTTGTTCCGTGTCCCGTTTGTCTCACATGGCTTGGTTGTCTTAGTCCACGCACGACCTGACGGGGGAGCGCCCAAGACGCTCCCCCGCTTTTTTTGTTTGTCTGCCTTATACGCCAGGGCTGGCTGAAAGCCCTCTCCCGGGGCGGGAGAGGGAAGTTCCACCGGTCGCCGCCGCTCAGGAGGCGGACGCCAGGGGGGCCGCGTCCAGGGGCACGTCGGCCGGGAAGCCTTCCCAGTTCACGCGGGCTTCGGTGCGGGCCGGGCCGGCGGAGGGCCGGTCGCGCCGGCCCTCGGGGAGGATGCCCAGCTCGGGGAACAGCAGCTCGGCGACGCGGTGCGCCTCCTCCAGATGCGGGTAGCCCGAGGCGACGATGGTGTCGATGCCCAGCGCCTGGTACTCGCGGATGCGGGCGGCGACCGTCTTGGGATCGCCGACCAGCGCGGTTCCCGCCCCGCCGCGCACCAGCCCGACGCCGGCCCATAGGTTCGGGCTGATCTCCAGCCTGTCGCGGCGCCCGCCGTGCAGATCGGCCATCCGGTGCTGGCCGACCGCGTCGGATTCCTCGCGGAAGCGCTTCTGGGCGGCGGCGATGGTCTCGTCGGACAGGTGGCTGATCAGGCGGTCGGCGGCGACCCAGGCTTCGGCCTCGGTCTCGCGGACGATCAGGTGGACGCGCAGGCCGTAGCGCAGCGTGCGGCCAAGCGCGGCGGCGCGCGCGCGGACGTCCTCGATCTTGGCCTTCACCTGCTCGGGCGGCTCGCCCCAGGTCAGGTAGGCGTCGTGCAACTCGGCGGCGAGCTGGTGCGCGGCCGGCGAGGAACCGCCGAAATAGAGCGGCGGGTGCGGGCGCTGCACCGGCGGGAACAGCAGCTTGCCGCCGTCCGACTTCACGTATTGCCCGTCGTAGCGCACCGTCTCGCCGGCCAGCAGGCCGCGCCAGATGTGCAGGAACTCGCGCGCGTGGTCGTAGCGCGCGTCGTGGTCGAGGAAGAAGCCATCGCCCGCCAGCTCCTTCGGCGCGCCGCCGGCGACGACGTTGAACAGCACCCGGCCGTTGGACAGCCGGTCGAGCGAGGCGGCCTGCCGGGCGGCGAGCGCCGGGGTGAAGACGCCGGGGCGCAGCGCCAGCAGGAAGCGCAGCCGCTCGGTCTGCGGGATGATGCCGGCGGCGGTGATCCAGGGATCCTCCATCGACTGGCCGGTCGGCACCAGCACGCCGAAATAGCCGAGCCGGTCGGCCGCCCGCGCGATCTCCGCGAGGTATTTCGGATCGACCGGGCGGTGGCCGACCTGCGAGCCCAGATAGGCGCCGTCGCCGGCGGTCGGCAGGAACCACAGGAAATCGGGCGGCGACGGATTGGTGCTGGACTGGATGGCGGTCATGGGGGCGGTGCTCCGGTTGGGAAATCGCGGATTGGCGCATGGCGCGCCCCGGAATGATGCGTGGATCGATCCGTGGTACGCAAATTTAAATCTATTAATGAAGTAGAGTTAAAGTGTCGCACCTTTCCTATTTTTTGTTAATAGGCGGGTCGGCCGTAGCGCCGAATCCCGCTTCGCCCGAACCCGGCGCTGTGCTTAGCTTTTTCGGTCGGTGCAGGAGGGATGGCGGATGGCGGGGACGATCAAGCTCGACCGGCACGAGAAGGGCATCCTGGCGGCCTTGCAGGACAACGCCCGGCTGACCATGCAGGAACTGGGCGAGGCCGTCGGCCTGTCGGCCTCGCCCTGCTGGCGCCGCGTGCGGTCGATGGAGGAGATCGGCGTGATCCGCCGCTACACCGTCCATCTCGACCCGGCCAAGCTGGGGCTGGCGGAGTGCGTCTTCGCCCACGTCACGCTGGAGCGCCACAAGGAGAACGCGGTCGAGCAGTTCGAGACCGCCATCGCGGCGATGCCGGAGGTGCTGGAATGCTTCGCGGTGACCGGCGAGGCCGATTACCTGCTGCGCATCGTCGTGCCGACGACCGGGGATTACGGGCGCTTCCTCAGCGAGCGGATCTTCTCCATCCCGGCGGTCGCGCATGTGAAGTCCAGCGTGACCCTGAAGGAGGTGAAGTTCGAGACCCGCCTGCCGCTAACCCACCTCGACTGAGGCGCCCGCCGGAACGCCGAGCGCATCGGCCAATGCCGGGGCGAGGTCGCCGGCCCCGACCACCGTGACGCGCGCCAGCCCGAGCCAGCCGGCCATCCGCCGCAGCTCGGCCGCCAGCGCCTCGGCCACCGCGCCGGGGGCGAAGGCGGTGCCCGCTTCCAAGTGGGCGGCCTGGACCAGCAGGGCGCCGGCCTTGCGGTCGGCCTTCAGGTCGACGCGCCCGGCGATGCGCTCGTCCATCAGGAAGGGCAGCACGTAATAGCCGTGCTCGCGCTTGTCGGCCGGGGTGTAGATCTCCAGCCGGACGCGGACGCCGAACAGCCGCTCGGTGCGCTGGCGCTCCCAGATCAGCGAATCGAAGGGCGAGAGCAGGGCGCGGGCGGCGGATTTGCGTGGCCGGCGCGCGTCGGGCGACAGGTAGGCCGGCTGCGCCCAGCCCTCCACCGCCACCGGCAGCAGGTCGCCGGCCTCGACCAGCTCGGCGACGCGCAGCCGGGCGTCGGCGGCGTCGAGCCGGTGGTAGTCGCGCAGGTCGCGCTCGGTCGCCACGCCATGGGCGCGGGCGGCGATGCGCAGCAGGGCGCGCTGGGCCTCGGCCTCCTCCGGCGTCGGGGCGGCGAGGACGGCGGCGGGCAGCACCCGCTCCGGCAGGTCGTAGAGCCGCTCGAAGCCACGCCGCCCGGCGGTGGTGACCAGCCCGGCCCAGAACAGGAACTCCACCGCCCGCTTGCCGTCGCTCCAGCCCCACCAGCCGCCGGCGCCGCGCCCGGCCTCGCTCAGCTCCGAGGCGCCGAGCGGCCCGCGCGCCGCCACCTCGGCCAGCACCGCGTCGACGTAAGGGCGGCGTTCGGCGGCGAAGCGCGCCAGTTCGCCGTAGATGCCCTCGCCGCGCTCGGCCCGCGCCATGCGCCAGCGGAACAGCGGCTGCTGCTCGACCGGAATCAGCGAGGCCTCGTGCCCCCAATATTCGAACAGCGCCCGCCGCCGGCCGCCATAGGCCAGCCGGTCGAGCAGCGGCGCTTCGTAGGCCCCCAGCCGCGAGAACAGCGGCAGATAGTGCGAGCGCACCAGCACGTTGACCGAATCGATCTGCACCAGCCCGAGCCGGCCGATCATCCGGCGGGCATGGCGCGCCCCGACCGCCTCCACCGCTTCGGCCCCGGTTTCGGTTCCGGCGGCCGCAGCGGCGAAGCCCTGGGCGGCGATGGCGATGCGGCGGGCCTCGCGGAGGGACAGCGTGTCGGAACGCGGCATGGGACGGAGCGTGGCGGGTGGAGGAGCGGGGGCGGCAGCATACACGCCCTCCGGTCGCGGCGCCCGCGCTTTTCGGCCGAGCCGGCGCCCGGATGCTCAGGCGGCCCGCTGCTGCCCGCCGTCCCCGGACTCGCAGCCCGGCCCCCGGATGGGGAGCTGCACGCGGAAGACGGTTCCCCGGCCAACCTCCGTTTCCATGGCGATGCGGCCGCCGTGGCGGCGCACGACGATGCTCTGGCAGATCGACAGGCCCTGGCCGGTGCCGCGCCCCGGCGGCTTGGTGGTGAAGAACAGGTCGAAGATCTTGTCGCGGTGCTCCGGCCGGATTCCGGCTCCGGTGTCGGCGACGCCGAGGACCACCGCGTCGCCCTCGCGCTTCAGGCTCAACGTGATCAGGCCCTTCTGCGCCGCCGTCTCCGGTGATGCCTGGTTGCGTTCCTCGATGGCGTGGGCGGCGTTGACGATCAGGTTCAGGATCACCTGGTTGATCTCGCCCAGTTCGCAGAAGACCGGCGGCAGGCCGGGCTCGATGTCGAAGGCGAGGTCGGCGACGTATTTCCATTGGTTGCGCGACACGGTGGCGGTGGTCTCCAGCGCGCGGGCCAGATCGGCCCAGCCCTTCTGGCCGCTGTCGGGGTAGGAGAACTCCTTGACCGCGCCGACGATCCTGCGCACCCGCTCCACCCCCTCCAGCCCTTCCGACAGGGCGGCGGGGATCTCCTCCACCAGATAGCGGGCGTCCTCGTCCAGGCCGCCGGCCGCCTCGGTCAGCCGGATGGCGATGTCGGCGAAGGAATCGCGGACGAACTTCAGGTTGTCGCCGATGTACTGCATCGGCGTGTTGATCTCATGGGCGATGCCGCCGGCCAGCGTGCCCAGCGATTCCATCTTCTGGCCGTGCATCACCTCCAGTTCCAGCTCGCGGTTGCGGGCCTGCATGGTGACGAACTCGGTCATGTCGTGGGCTTCGAGCAGCACGTAATGCACGTCGCCGCCGGCCGAGCGGACGGGCTTGCAGCTCACCGCGAAGACGTGGCGGGCGCCGGCCTCGTTGGCGAATTCCAGGTCGAGCGCGGTCGCCTCGCCCAACGCGGCCGTTTCAGCCGCGTCGCGGATGGCGGCGCGGGCGGCCTGCTGGTCGCCGAACCAGGGGCCGTCCCACAGCGGCTCGCCGGTCACCTGCTCGCGCGCCAGACCGCGGAAGCTGAGCGCCGCGCGGTTGATCTCGACCACGGCGCCGTCGATCAGCATCAGCATGACGAAGGTGCCGACGCCGTTGAAGATCGCCTTCACCCGGCGGTCGCTCTCCGCCTTGGCGCGCTCCAGCAGCTCGATGTAGAGGCGGCGCTCGTAATGGGCGGTGGATTCCGAACCGATGCCGCGGTAGCCGGCGAAGCGGCCTTCCGCGTCGAAGAAGGGAATGCCGCTGATGGTGAAATGATGCGCCTTCCCGCGCGGGTCGCGGATGCAGTAGGAGAAGTCGCGGAAGGGGCGGCGGGCCTCGATGTCGGCGACGTGGCGGACCACGGAGTCCGGGCTGATGCCGCGCAGTCGGACCTTGACGCTGTTCTGGCCGATGAACTCCGCCGGATCGAGTCCGGTCGCCAGCGCGAAGCCGTCGGTGAAGCGGGTGAAACGCAGCGCGGCGTCGCATTCCCACGCCCAATGATGGCCCGAGGCGGTCAGGGCCGCCATGAGCAGGTCGTGCGAGGCGTCGCCCAGGGGCTGGGCCGGCGTCTGAGCGGGGGGGCGGTCGTCGGTCATGGCGCGGGCCTCCGTTTCCACGGTCGCCCAGTCTACCACTTTGGAGAATGGCGGCGCCAAGTCAGGGGCGCCCCGGAGACGGCGTTAACCCCTCGCTGGATTGCGAGGGGGGCGTGCGTCGCCGAACCTTCCTTACGCCGCCCCGCTTCCCAGCACCGCCGCCGGGCGGCGCAGGACGGGATCGAAGGGGTTGAGCTGGTTGCGCACCCCGGCGGCCTCGCGGCGCAGGATGTCGACCACCACCGGCAGCCGCTCCTCGTTCAGCCGCTCGCTGATGGTGCCGACGCTGAGCGCGGCCACCGCGTGGCCCTCGCGGTCGAGCACCGGCACCGCGACGCCGGACATGCCCGGCAGCAGCCCGGTCGAGCGGCTGGCGTAGCCGAGGTCGCGCACCCGCGCGATCTCCGTGCGCAGATAGACCTCGTCGAGGATGCCCACCCCCTGCATGCGCGGCAGGTTGAAGCGGATGACCTCCTCGCGCTCCTCCTCCGGCAGGAAGGCGAGGATGGCGAGGCTGCCCTGGCCGATGCCCAGCGTCACCCGGCCGCCGATGTCGCCGGTGAAGGAGCGGATCGGGAAGGGCCCCTCGCTGCGGTCCAGGCACACCGCGTCGAAGCCGCTGCGCACCAGCAGGAAGATGGTGTCGCGCAGCGTCGCCGAGAGCCGCAGCATGATCGGGCGGCAGATGTCGCGCAGGTTGTTGGGGTTGCCGGCGCGCGCCGCCATGGCGAACAGGTCGATGGCCAGCCGGTAGCGCTTGGAGCCCTTGTCGGCCTCCACCATGCCCTCCTCGACCAGCGTCTTCAGGATGCGGTGGACGGTGGGCGGCGTCAGGTTCAGCGCGCGGGCGACGTCGGTCAGCCGGGCGCCCGCCTCGTTGGCCTCGGCCAGAAGGCGGAGGATGGCGATGCCGCGTTGCAGGCTGGATTTCGCACCCGCATCATCAACCGTCATGGGTTTTGCCCCGTTGTAAGCCCTGGTCGTTCGTTACGCGCATCTATTCCGTATGTTGGAAGCTTTGGCAAATTCTTTTCTCTCCGTGGAAATGACCGTTGACGCGAAACGGTCATACACGGAACCATCCGTCCCACGCAGGAGGCCCAACGTCGCAAGAGGGAGTAACCCCGGTGTCGTTCCTCGAATTGAGAGACATCACGAAGACCTACGGCACTTTGAATGCCGTTTCCGACGTCACGCTGTCGGTCGAGAAGGGGGAGTTCGTGTCGCTGCTCGGCCCGTCGGGCTGCGGCAAGACGACCACCCTCCAGATGATCGCCGGCTTCGTCGACGTGACGTCCGGCTCGATCCATCTGGACGGCCGGGACATCACGCGCGCCAAGGCCAACACGCGCGGCCTCGGCATCGTCTTCCAGACCTACGCGCTGTTCCCGCACATGACGGTGTTCGACAACGTCAGCTTCGGGCTGGAGATGCAGCGCGTGCCCAAATCCGAACGGCGCGCCCGCGTCGAGGAGGCGCTGGAGCTGGTGCATCTGGCGCCCTACGCCGGCCGCTACCCGCGCGAGCTGTCGGGTGGCCAGCGGCAGCGCGTCGCGCTGGCCCGCGCCATCGTCATCCGCCCGCCGGTGCTGCTGCTCGACGAGCCGCTGTCCAACCTCGACGCCAAGCTGCGCGAGGCGATGCAGTTCGAGCTGCGCGACATCCAGCGTAAGGTCGGCACCACCACGGTGATGGTCACGCACGACCAGGCGGAAGCCTTCTCGATCAGCGACCGCGTCGTGGTGATGGAGGCCGGGCGCATCACCCAGATCGACCAGCCCTACCGCATCTACGAGCACCCGCAGACCGAGTTCATCTCGCGCTTCGTCGGCAAGACCAACCTGCTGCCGGGGACCGTCAAGGCGGTCAGCGGCGCCTACGCCTCGGTCTCGCTCGCCGGGGTGCCGGTGGAGATCGACAGCCAGTCCGGCGCGGACATGGGTGGCAAGGGCGGCGCGCTCGCCAGCGGCGAGACGGTGACGCTCTGCATCCGTCCGGAAAAGCTGCGGCTGACCGGGGCCGGGCAGGGCCGCCTGCCGGGCCGGGTGTCCGAACGCTATTTCCTGGGCAGCCAGTGGCTGTACCACGTCGACGGGCCGCTCGGCACGCTGATGGCGGTGACGCCGAACGACGGCTCGGCGCCGCTCGACCTCGACGCGCCGGTCGGCGTGGACTGGTCGCCGTCGGTGGTGCGTGTCCATCGCGGCGCCATGGCCGAGGCGCCGGACCCGGCGCTGGAGGCCCACTGATGGCCGCCGTCACCTCCTCCCCTTCCTCCTCGGCGGCGCCGGGCAATGGGCGCTGGACGCCGCTGTTCCTGGCGGGGCCGGCGGCGCTGCTGTTCGCCGCCCTGGTGCTGACGCCGCTGGTGCTGACCGCGCTGCTCTCCTTCAACGAGTTCGAGCACGCCACCGGCCGCACCCACGGCTTCACGGTCGGCCATTACCTCGCGGTGCTGACCGACGAGTATTACCTGGAAATCTTCCTGCGCACCTTCCGCGTTGCGGCGCTGGCCACCGCCATCTGCGTGGTGATCGGCGTGCCGGAGGCCTACATCCTCAGCCGGATGCGCAACCCCTGGCGCTCGGTGTTCCTGCTGGTGGTGCTGGCGCCGCTGCTGGTCTCGGTCGTCGTGCGCGCCTTCGGCTGGAGCATGCTGCTGGGGCCGGAGGGACCGATCAACGCCGGGCTGGTGGCGCTGGGCTTCGGCCGGGCGCGGATGCTCTACAGCGAGGGCACGGTCATCGTGGCGCTGGTCCACGTCATGCTGCCCTTCATGGTCATCCCGGTCTGGACCTCGCTGCAGAAGCTCGACCCGTCGATCGAGCAGGCGGCGCTGTCCTTCGGCGCCTCGCGCGGGACGGCGATCGTCCGGGTGGTGGCGCCGCAGATCCTGCCCGGCATCCTGTCGGGAAGCCTGATCGTCTTCGGTCTCAGCGCCAGCGCCTTCGCCATTCCGGGCCTGCTCGGCGGGCGGCGGCTGAAGATGGTCGCGACCATCGTCTACGACCAGTATCTCAGCGACCTCAACTGGCCGATGGGCGCGGCGGTCGCCGTGCTTCTGCTGGTCGCCAACCTCATCATCATGCTGACCTACCACCGGGTGGTGGAAGGTCACTACCGCCGCCGGCTGGGGTGACGCCATGACCCGCAACGGACCCGTCGCCCTGGTCTTCCACACCCTCGTCGTCCTCTTCATGCTGGCGCCGCTGGCCATCGTCTGCCTCGTCGCCTTCACGCCGGAGAACACGCTGTCGCTGCCGACGCGCGGATTCTCGCTGCGCTGGTTCGAGGCGGTGTTCCACCACCCGGACTTCGTGCAGTCCTTCTGGAACAGCCTGTGGCTGGCGCTGCTCTCGGCGACGCTGGCGGTGGCGCTGGCGGTGCCGGCCTCGCTCGCCATCACCCGCTGGGAGTTTCCAGGGCGCAACTTCCTGAACGCGCTGTTCCTGTCGCCGCTGATCATCCCGCATCTGGTGCTCGGCGTGGCGATGCTGCGGCTGTTCGCGCTGGTCGGCGCCACGGGCAGCTTCGGCTGGCTGGTGGCGGCGCACATGGTCATCGTCACGCCCTACGTCATGCGCCTGCTGATCGCCGCCATCGCCGGCTTCGACCGCAGCGTCGAGCAGGCGGCCTATTCGATGGGGGCGAGCGAGGCGACGGTGTTCCGCCGCATCACCCTGCCGATGATCCTGCCCGGCGTCACCGGCGGCTGGCTGATCGCCTTCATCAACAGCTTCGACGAGCTGACCATGTCCATCTTCATCACCTCGCCGTCCACCGTGACGCTGCCGGTGCGGATGTACATGTACGCGACCGAATCCATCGACCCGATGATGGCGGCGGTGTCGGCGCTGATCATCGGCATCACGGTGGTGGCGGTGCTGCTGCTCGACCGGGTCTACGGCCTGGACCGCATTTTGGTGGGTCAACGTTGAGAGCCGGCCGGTCCCGCGAGAGGGGCCGGCCCCTTCGGAGTGCTTTTCCATGGCTTTGCTTCAGCGTGTGGCCGAACGCGGCCGGCGCGTGGTCCGCTTCGTCCTCGACGGGCGCCCGGTCGAGGCGCTGGAGGGCGACACCATCCTGACCGCCATGCTGACCAACGGCGACCGGCTGCGCCGGTCCGAGTTCGCCGACACCCCGCGCGCCGGCTTCTGCCTGATGGGCGCCTGCCAGGATTGCTGGGTGCGCACCGAGGACGGGCAACGGCTGCGCGCCTGCGGCAGCTTCATCGAGGACGGCATGCGGCTGGTCAGCGAGGGGGAGTGGCAATCGTGAGCGCCGCCCCGCACACTTTGCTGAAGCCCGTCATCGTCGGCGCCGGCCCGGCCGGAATCCGCGCCGCCGAGGCGCTGGTCGCCGCCGGCCTGCGCCCGGTGGTGATCGACGAGGCGGCGCGCTGGGGCGGCCAGATCTACCGCCAGCCGCCGGAGGGTGGATTCGTCCGCCCGAAGAGTGCGCTCTACGGCTTCGAGGCCGGCAAGGCCGACGCGGTGCACCGCGCCATGGCGACGATCCGCGACCGGGTGGACTACCGCCCGCGCACGCTGGCCTGGAACTGCGAGGAGCGGGCGCTCGACCTGCTGTGCGACGGCGCCACGGAGGTCCTGCCCTTCTCCCACCTGATCCTGGCGACCGGGGCGACCGACCGCGTGCTGCCCTTCCCCGGCTGGACCACGCCGGGGGTCTTCACGCTGGGCGGCTCGCAGGTGGCGCTGAAGTTCCAGGGCTGTGCCGTGGGCCGGCGGGTCACCTTCCTCGGCACGGGGCCGCTGCTCTATCTGGTGGCCTACCAATATCTCAAGGCCGGGGTCGAGGTCGCCGGGGTGTTCGACACCGCGCCGTTCGACGCCCAGGCCCGAGCCGCCGCCGGCATGCTGCGTGACCCGGCGACCCTCGCCAAGGGACTCTGTTACGTCGGCTGGCTGCGCGCCCATGGCGTGACCATCCGCAACAACGTCCGCCCCGTCCGCGTCGAGGGTGGCGAGCGGGTCGAGGCGCTGGTCTGGACGCAGGACGGCCGCGAGGAGCGCACGCCCTGCGACGCCGTCGCCTTCGGGCTGGGGCTGCGCTCGGAAACCCAGCTCGCCGATCTGGCCGGCTGCCGCTTCCGCTTCGACGCGATGGACCGCGCCTGGCTGCCGGAGCGCGATCCGGCCGGCCGCAGCTCGGTCGCCGGGGTCTACCTCGCCGGGGATGGCAGCGGCATCGCCGGGGCCGACGCGGCGGAGGCGGCTGGCGAGCGCGCCGCGCTGGCCCTGCTGGAGGATGCCGGCTTGGCCTTCGCCCACGAGCGGGCCGCGACGCTCGACCATAAGCTCGCCCGTATCGCCGCCTTCCGCCGGGCGTTGTCGGCCGCCTTCCCCTTCCCCGACGATTGGGCCGGCGCCATCGCCGACGACACCATGGTCTGCCGTTGCGAGGGCGTCACCGCCGGCGCCCTGCGCGCCGTCGCCACCACGGGGCAGGCGCGCGAGATCAACCGCGCCAAGGCGCTGACCCGCGCCGGCATGGGCCGCTGCCAGGGCCGCATGTGCGGCGCCGCAACCACCGAGCTGCTGGCGCGGGCGCTCGGCACCGGCCCCGACGGCGTCGGCCGCCTGCGCGCCCAGCCGCCGATCAAGCCGCTGCCGGTGGCGGCGGAGCCCGCGTCGGGAGGGAGCGCGTCATGAGGGAGATCCTCGACTGCGACGTCGCCGTCGTCGGCGGCGGCATCGTCGGCGGTTCGGCCGCCCTGTTCCTGCGCCGCATGGGCTTCTCGGTCACGCTGCTGGAACGCGACTGGTGCGGCGCCAAGGCGAGCGGCGTCAATTTCGGCGGCGTCCGCCGCCAGGGCCGCCCGCTGGAGCAGCTTCCGCTCTCCCAGCGCGCCCACGCCATCTGGGGCCGCCTGCCCGAGTTGCTGGGCACCGACGCCGAATACATCCGCTCCGGCCATCTGAAGTTGGCGCGGAGCGAGGCCGACCTGGAGTCGCTGATCGCCTACCGCGAGCGCAGCGCCGGCTTCGGCCTCGACCTGGAGATCGTCGCCGGGGACGAGTTCCGCCGCCGCTTCCCGGCGCTCGGCGACCGCGCGGTCGGCGGCTCGCTCTGCCCGGAGGACGGGCACGCCAACCCGCGCCTCGTCTCCCCCGCCTTCGCCCGCGCCGCCGCCGCCGCCGGCGCCTCGGTGCGCGAGCAGACGCCGCTCGACCGGGTGGAGCGCGACGGCGACCGCTTCGTGCTGCTGAGCGGCGAGGCGCTGGAGGTGCGCTCGCGCTTCCTGCTGAACACGGCGGGGGCGTGGTCGCACCGCGTCGCCGACGCCTTTGGGGAGCCGGTGCCGCTGGTGTCGCTGCACCCCAACATGGCGGTGACGGAGCCGCTGCCGCGCTTCCTCGACGTCAACATCGGGGTCGAGGGCGGCGGCGTCTACGGGCGGCAGGCGCCGCGCGGCAACATGGTGGTGGGCGGCGGGCGCGGCTTCGCGCTCGACGCCGACCGGGCCCGGCCGCAGCGCGACGCCGTGCTGACCCTGATGCGCGACGCGGCGGAGCTGTTCCCGCAGATCCGCCACGCCCACGTCATCCGCTGCTGGACCGGGGTGGAGGGCTACACGCCCGACCGCAACCCGATCATCGGCCCCAGCCGCACCACCCCCAACCTGTTCCACGCCTTCGGCTTCTCCGGCGCCGGCTTCCAGATCGGGCCGGGGGTGGGGGAGGCGCTGGCCGAACTGGTCCGCGACGGCCGCTCCTCGGCCCCGCTGGACGCCTTCCGCATCGACCGTTTCCCGCCCGACACCACCGCCACGCCTTAACCTTTTGACCCCCAGGAGGACGAGAGCATGCCCATCCCGCGTTCGCTGTCTGTCACCGCCCTTTCCACCGCCGCCATCGCCCTTGCCGCCGGTCTGGCCCTGTCGGTCCCCGCCGCCGCGCAGACCAAGACGGTCTACATCGGCATGAACGGCGGCACGATGGAGAAGACCTACACCGAGAACGTCTTCCCAGCCTTCGAGAAGGCGACCGGCATCAAGGTGGTGGTGGTGCCCGGCACCTCCTCGGACATCCTCGCCAAGCTCCAGGCGCAGAAGGACAACCCGCAGATGCACGTCGTCTTCCTCGACGACGGGCTGATGTACCGCGCCATCGGCATGGGGCTGTGCCAGAAGACCGAGCCGTCGCCGGTGCTCGACGAGGTCTACCCGGCGGCGCGCCTGAAGGGCGACATGGCGGTCGGCGTCAACATGGGCATGACCGGGCTGGCCTACAACAAGAAGATGTTCGACGAGAAGGGCTGGGCCGCCCCGACCTCCTGGATGGATCTGGCCGATCCCAAGTACAAGGGCAAGATCGTCGTCCAGTCGGCCGCCAGCAGCAGCTTCGGCCTGCACGCCTTCCTGATGTACAACCGCATCCAGGGCGGCACCGAGGCCAACGTCGATCCGGGCTTCACCACCTGGCGCAAGACGATCGGCCCGAACGTGCTGGAATACATCCCCAGCTCGGCCAAGATCGCCGAGATGGTGCAGACCGGCGAGGCGGCCATCTTCCCGCTGACCCCGACCGGCGTCGGCAGCCTGAAGGAGAAGGGCATCCCGGTCGAGTACGCCCAGCCCAAGGAGGGCTCGGTCGTTCTGATGGTCGGCCAGTGCGTCGTCGCCAAGAACCCCGACAACGAGTCCGCCCAGAAGCTCGCCGCCTACCTGCTGGGCCAGGAGGCGCAGCTCGCCGCCCTGCGGTTCGGCGCGCAGATTCCGGCCAACACCAAGGTGCAGGCCCCGGCCGAGGTCGCCGACGCCATGAACAAGTTCCAGGGCTACATGAAGAACGCCGTCACCGTGGACTGGGACGTCATCAACGAGAAGCGCCCGGACTGGAACCAGCGCTGGAACAAGGAGATCGAACGGTAACGACGCCGTTTGATCATGCCGGGGCGGACAGCCGCCCCGGCCGTTTCCTCCTACCCGATCTCCAGCGGCACGCGGGTGTCGTACTTGACGCGGCTGATCACCGTGAGCGTCACGAAGCGGCGCACCAGCGGGCTCGCGTAGAGGACCCGCCGCGCGAACGCCTCGAAATGGCCCATGCTGCCGACGCAGAGCACCAGCACATAGTCGGTCGATCCGGTGACGACGTAGCATTGCTGGACGCAGTCCTCGGCGCGCACCGCCTTTTCGAAATCGTCCATCAGCGCCCGGTCGTCGCCCTTGAGCTCCACGTTGACGATGAGCTGGGTGTGGTTGCCGATCCGCGCGGGGTCGAGCAGGGCGACCTCCCCGGTGATGATCCCGGCGTCGCGCAGGCGGCGCACCCGGCGCAGGCAGGTCGGCGGCGACACGGCGACCGCCTCGGCCAGCTCGATGTTCGAGATCCGGCTGTTGCTCTGAAGCAGGGCGAGGATCCTCCGGTCGATGCGGTCGATGTCGATGTTGTCCATAGGGTGATCCACGGCGGACGGGCGAAGGCGGCTCCGGCCCGAACGATACGCGAACGGTTTTTCCACGCTGGAAAAATCGACCCCCGACTTAGAAATTTCCCAACGCGCCGATTGCGCTACAGTCGGGGCCACGGGCGCAACGAGGCACCGCCGGACCGGCGCCCCCGCCACATTCCCGTCAGGACCTCGCCATGACATCCCTCACCATCCACGGGGTGGCGCACACGCGCGACCACGCCGCGCTGCTGTCGCTGATCGCTGGGGCGCTCGCCATCGCCCTGTCGCCGATCCTGGCCCGCGTCAGCGAGCTGGAACCGGTCGCCACCGCCTTTTACCGCCTGATCGTCGCCTTGCCGTTCTTCTGGCTCGGCACCTTCGCCGAGGGGCGGGGCGGGGGGCGGAGCCGTCCGCCCAGGCAGTTGCGGCCCTTGTCCCGCGCCGACGCTTTGCTGATGGGGGCGGCCGGGCTGATGCTGGCGGGGGATCTCGCCCTCTGGCACCTGTCGATCACCATGACCTCGGTCGCCAACGCGACGCTGTTCAACAACTGCGCGCCGGTCTTCGTCGCCCTGTTCGGCTGGCTGCTGTTCCGCGAGCGGGTCGGCGGAACCCTGGTGGCGGCGCTGGCCGTCGCCCTGTCCGGCATGGCCCTGCTGATCGGCGACGGCCTCGTCGCGGCGCCGGGGGCCGTGCCTGGGGGCGGGGAGTGGCGGTGGGCCGGGGACGCCGTCGCCGTCGTCACCGGCGCCTTCTACGCCGGCTATCTGCTGATCGTGAAGCGGCTGCGCGCCGCCCATTCGACCAGCCGCATCATGCTGGGCACCAGCGCCGCCGCCGCTGTCTTCCTGCTGGGGGCGGCTCTGCTCGAAGGCGGACCGCTGCTGCCGCAGGGCCCGTGGGGGTGGGGCGTCGTGCTGGCGCTGGGGATCGTCTGCCATGTGTTCGGGCAGGGGGCGATCACCCACGCGCTCGCCCGGCTTCCCGTGACCTTCTCGTCCATCGGCCTGCTGCTCCAGCCGATCGCGGCGGCGGCGCTGGCGTGGCTGCTCTTCGACGAGGCGCTCGGCCCGCTCCAATGGGCCGGGGGCGGGCTGGTGCTGTTCGGCATCGTCCTGGCTCGCCGCGCCCCCGCCGGTTGAAGGGGGGAAGGGATCAGGGGCGCGCCGACAGCAGGCGAAGCGCGTTGGCGGTGACCAGCACGGTCGCCCCGGTGTCGGCCAGGATGGCCGGCCACAGCCCGGTGACGCCGATCACCGTCGTCACCAGGAACACCGCCTTCAGCCCGAGCGCCACGGCGATGTTCTGGCGGATGTTGCTCATCGTCCGCCGCGACAGCGCCACCATCGCCGGGACGTCGCCGACCCGGCCGTGCAGCGCCGCCGCGTCGGCGGTGTCGAGCGCCACGTCGGTGCCGCCGCCCATGGCGATGCCGACGTCGGCCGCGGCCAGGGCCGGCGCGTCGTTGATGCCGTCGCCCACCTTGGCCACCCGCTCGCCGCGCGCCTGCAATTCGCGCACGATGCGCTGCTTGTCCTCCGGCAGCAGCTCGGCGTGGGCGGCGATGCCGAGCGTCCTCGCCACCGTTTCCGCCGCGCGGGCGTTGTCGCCGGTCACCATCACCGCGCCGATGCCGACCTCGCGCAGCGCCGCGATGCCGGCCGCCGCGTCGGGGCGCAGTTCGTCGCGCAGCGCCAGCAGCCCGGCCGGCCGGCCGTCGGCCAGCAGCACCGACACGGTCTTGCCCTCGGCGTTCAGCGCGGCGATGCGGTCCACCTGTTCCGGAGCGAGGGCGACGCCGTCACCGGCAAGGATGCCGGCCGCCGCCTGCGGCGAGGCGAGCGTCACCGCCCGGCCGCCGACGCGGCCGGCGACGCCCTTGCCGGCCAGCGCCGCCATGTCGGTGGCGGCCGGCACCGTCACGCCGCGCCCGGCGGCGGCGGCGAGGATCGCGGTGGCGAGCGGGTGGCTCGACCCGGTCTCCAGCGCGGCGGCAAGGCCCAGCACAGCCGCTTCGCCCCCCATCTCCTGCCCGGCGAAGGCGACGACGTCGGTCACCACCGGCTTGCCGCCGGTCAGCGTGCCGGTCTTGTCGAAGGCGACGGTGGTGATGCGGGCCAGCGTCTCCAGCGCGGCGCCGCCCTTCAGCAGCAGGCCGCGCCGCGCCCCGTTCGACAGGCCGGCGGCGATGGCCGCCGGGGTCGAGATCACCAGGGCGCAGGGGCAGCCGATCAGCAGGATCGCCAGCCCCTTGTAGATCCACTCATCCCAGGAACCGCCGAGCGCCAGCGGCGGCAGCAGCGCGACCAGCGCCGCCAGCGCCACCACGGCCGGCGTGTAGACGCGCGAGAAGCGGTTGATGAAGCGTTCGGTCGGGGCCTTGCTTTCCTGCGCCTCCTCGACCAGCCGCACCACCCGCGCGATGGTGTTGTTCCTGGCGGCGGCGGTGACCCGCACGCGCAGCACGCCGTCGCCGTTGATGGTTCCGGCGAACACGGCGTCGCCCTCGCCCTTGCGTCTGGGCACGCTCTCACCCGTCACCGGGGCCTCGTCGAGGGCGCTCTCACCGGACAGGATGACGCCGTCGCCGGCCACCCGGTCGCCGGGCCGCACCAGGATCACCGTTCCGACGGCCAGCGCGGCGGCGGGGACGGCTTCGGGCGGCCGCCCGTCGCGCTCGACGAGCGCCGTGTCGGGGACCAACCGGGTGAGGCCGCGGATCCCCGAACGGGCGCGGCCGGCGGCCACCCCCTCCAGCAGCTCGCCGACCAGGAACAGGAAGACGACCATCGCCGCCTCCTCGGTGGCGCCGATGACGACGGCGCCGACGGCGGCGACGGTCATCAGCGTTTCGATGGAGAAGGGCGTGCCGGTCCGCGCCGCCGCCCAGGCCCGCTTCGCGGTGGGGACGAGGCCGACCAGCATGGCGAGCGGGAAAGCCCAGGCCTCCGCCGCCGGAACGGCGAGCCCCACCGCGTAGGCAAGCGCCAGCGCCGCACCCGAGGCGATGACGAGGCGCGCCTTCGGCCCCCTCCACCACGCGCCCTCGACGGGAGCGTGGTGATGGTCGTGGCCGCCGTGATCATGGCTGTGCGTGTCGGGGTGGGAATGCCCATGCCCGGGCTCTTGGCCATGGCCATGGCCGTGCCCATGCCCGTGCCCGTGGGCGCAGCACCCGCCGTGGGTCGCCGGCTGCTGCCCGGCCGCCTCGACCGTTTCGCCGGGACCGACCCCGTAGCCCAGCGCGCGCATCGGCCGGACCAGGGAGTCGGTGGCGACCGACGGCTCGTGGGTCACGGTCACGGTGCCGCCGGGCACCGAGACATGGACCGCCTGCACGCCCTGCACCCGTCCCAGGGCCGTCTCGACCTTGGCGGCGCAGGAGCCGCAGTCCATCCCGGTCACGCGGTAGCGGGTGCGCCGGTTCGGCGGCGTGCCTTGCGCGTGTTGCGGGTGGGCGTGGTGGTCGGTCGTCGCGGTCATGGGAAATCCCCTTGTCTCGATCCCTTGTCTCGGAGCCTTGTCTCGGTCCGGGGCCAAGCGTAAATTCTCCAGTGACTGGAGGATCAAGAGGAGATTTTCGAGATGGCGATGCTGTCCATCGGCGCCCTTGCCGCGCAGACCGGGGTGAAGATCCCGACCATCCGCTATTACGAGAGCATCGGCCTGCTGCCCGAGGCGCCGCGCACCGAAAGCAACCGGCGCCTGTATGACGGGGCGGTGGCCAAGCGCCTGCGCTTCATCCGGCACGCCCGCGACCTGGGATTCGAGGTCGAGGCGATCCGCCAGCTTCTGGCGATGGCCGACGATCCGGCCCGGTCCTGCCACGAGGCGGACGCGCTCGCCCAGGCGCATCTCGCCGACATCGAATCGAAGATTTCACGGCTGGAGGCGCTGCGCGACGAGGTGCGGCACATGGTCGCGTGCTGCGGCCAGGGGCAGGTGCGGACCTGCCATGTGATCGAGGTGCTGGCCGACCACGCCCATTGCCTGCACGAAACCCACTGACGCCAGGGGAAGCGCAGCCGCGCGGCGCGGATGCGCGGGGGAGCGGAACGTACGATGGACAGGGCCGGAGACGGCCCCCTATAGTCGCCCGGCGCGATGTTTCTTGGGGGCCGGGGGGAATGCTGCTTCGTCAGGGCGACCACAGGGGGCTGTCGGCGGACCGGCAACTGGCATGGTCGCTCGCCGGGGTCGCCGGGGCGATCAACGCGGCCGGCTTCTACGCGGCGGGACTCTACTCCTCACACATGACCGGCACGCTGTCGATCATGGCGGACCATCTGGCGCTGGGCGACGCCGCCGGGGTGGGGGTCGCGCTGGCGATCGTCATCACCTTCATCGTCGGCGCCGCCGTCTCGACCCTGCTCATCAACGCCGGGCACCGTCGGGAGCGCCACACCATCTACGCCTACAACATCCTGATGGAGGCGGCGCTGCTCGCCGGGCTGGGGGCGGCCGACCTCTGGCTTCACGAACTGCGCGGGCCGGCGCTGGTGATCGGCTTGAGCTTCCTGATGGGGTCGCAGAACGCCGTGGTGACCCGCATCTCCAACGCGCGGGTCCGCACAACCCACGTCACCGGCATGGTCACCGACATCGGGATCGAACTCGGCAACCTGCTCGACGACCTCTACCACCGCCATACCCTGGCCCGCTCCTCGCCGACGATCGAGAAGCTGAAGACCCATGTGCCGACGGTGGCCGCCTTCTTCGCCGGCGGCGTGCTGGGGGTGATGGGCTATGCCCTGTCCGGGGCGCTGATGTTCCTGTTTCTCTCCGTGATCCTCGCGGGCTTCGCCGTGCCGTCCCTGCTGACCGAGCGGCAGGCGGGGATCTGAGGCGACGCGGGACGGACGGCGGCGCCCGCCCGGGCGGGGGATGGTCGGTCCACGACACCCATGCCGCCGTGGCGTGGTGGCAGGCGTTCTGCGGACTCGCCGCCGACAGCGTGGTCGAGCCGGTCACGGGCAAGGCGATGGGGCTGTCGGCGTGAGTGGGCGATACCCTCCCTGTCCTGGGGGCAAGGCGGCACCACGCCGCCCCCGGTGCGCCCGTGTCCGTGCCGTGGGCCTTGCTCGCCTCCCCACATGAGGCGCAGCGCAACCAACCAACCAACCAACCAATCACTCACGCCGCTGGCGGAACGCGGTGGGCTGTCGTCGGCAGAGATGGTGGCTGTGTTGGAGAATCCCGATGGGAGCCGGGGGCCGTCTCGGTACGGCAGGCCGAACAAAAAACAAAGCCGTGGGAACAGTCGTCCTCCCCATCCGGTTTCATGAATCCGATCGATGAGCATCATCGAAAACGCCGCACCGACCGCTCGGCGGACCGGAACCAACCTTGCGTCCGTTGTGCATGCCAGACCACCCCGTTTCCGCGGCGAACATCCGGAAGGCTGGATCTGCGGGCATCGGCGTCCGCCACGCCTGTCTTCGCGACCGGTGAAGAGGAAGGAAACAGGAAATGGAGGGTCCCGGAGATCTCGAGATGTCGCGGCGCGGCCTGCTGTTCGGAAGCGCCGCCACCGTGGCGATGACCACCGTGCCGTTCGCCGGGCCGGCTCAAGCCACCAACCCCCAAGCCACCGCCAGCGAAAGGCCAGCCATGCCCGACGGCACTCCCGTCATGTCCACGCTATCCTTCACCGTGAACGGCACATCGCACACGCTGCGGCTCGATACGCGGACCACGCTGCTCGACGCCCTGCGCGAGCATCTGCGACTGACCGGCACCAAGAAGGGATGCGACCACGGCCAGTGCGGCGCCTGCACGGTGATCGTCGATGGCCGCCGGCTGAATTCCTGCCTGTCACTGGCGGTGATGCACGAAGGCGGCAGCGTCACCACGATCGAAGGGCTGGGCAGGCCCGGCGACCTGCACCCGATGCAGGCGGCCTTCGTGAAGCATGACGGTTACCAGTGCGGCTACTGCACGCCCGGACAAATCTGTTCCGCCGTCGCGGTCCTGGACGAGATCAAGGCCGGCATCCCCAGCCATGTCAGCGCCGACCTGAACGCCACGCCGCGGCTCAGCGCCGCCGAACTGCGCGAGCGCATGAGCGGCAACATCTGCCGCTGCGGCGCCTATTCCAACATCGTCGATGCGATCACCGACGTCGCGGGGAGGGAGTCATGAGGCCCTTCACCTATGAGCGCGCGACCTCCCCCGCCGCCGCCGCCGCGGCCGTGGAGCGCAATCCGGGGGCGCGCTTCATCGCCGGCGGCACCAACCTGCTCGACCTGATGAAGCTGGAGATCGAGACGCCGGTTCAGCTGGTCGACGTCAACGGCCTGAAGCTCGACAGCGTGGAGCCGACTCCGGACGGCGGCCTGCGCATCGGCGCGCTGGTGCGCAACACCGACCTCGCCGCCGACCCGCGCGTGCGCCGCGATTACGGCGTGCTGTCCCGCGCCCTGCTCGCCGGCGCGTCGGGCCAGCTGCGCAACAAGGCGACGACCGCGGGCAACCTGCTCCAGCGCACCCGCTGCCCCTATTTCTATGACACCGGCCAACCCTGCAACAAGCGCCAGCCCGGCAGCGGCTGCGCCGCCATCGGCGGGTTCAGCCGCCAGCTTGCCGTCATCGGCGGCAGCGACGCCTGCATCGCCACCCACCCCAGCGACATGGCGGTGGCGATGCGCGCGCTCGACGCCACGGTGGAGACGGTGCGGCCGGACGGCGCCGTGCGGACCATCCCGGTCGCCGACCTCCACCGGCTGCCCGGCGACACGCCACAGATCGAAACGGCGCTGGAGCATGGGGAACTGATCACGGCGGTCGCCCTGCCCAAGCCGGCCGGCGGCGCGCAGATCTACCGCAAGGTGCGCGACCGCGCCTCCTACGCCTTCGCGCTGGTTTCGGTCGCGGCGATCGTGCAGCCCGACGGCAGCGGGCGCGTGGCCCTGGGCGGTGTCGCGCCCAAGCCGTGGCGCGTCGAGGCCGCCGAGGCGGAGATGCCGCGCGGCGCCAAGGCGGTCGCGGCCAGGCTGCTGGCCGGGGCCAAGCCGACCGACGACAACGCGTTCAAGCTGCCGCTGGTCGAGCGCACGCTCGGCGCGGTCCTGGCCGAAGCGAAAGGCTGAGCCATGAAGTTCGATACCCCCGCGACGACCAATCCCATCGACCGCCTCGCGGTGGTCGGCAAGCCGACGCCGCGCATCGACGGCCCGCTGAAGACCACGGGCACCGCGCCCTATGCCTATGAACGGCAAGACGCCGTGCCGGACGCGGCCTACGGCTATGTGGTGGGCTCATCCATCGCCAAGGGGCGGATCGCCGCGATGGACCTCGCCGACGCCAGGGCGGCGCCCGGTGTTCTCGCCATCGTCACCGCCGGGAACGCGGGCAAGCTCGGCAAGGGCGAGAAGAACACGGCGACGCTTCTCGGCGGCCCCGAGATTGAGCATTACCATCAGGCCATCGCGCTGGTCGTGGCGGAGAGTTTCGAGCAGGCCCGGGCCGCCGCGACGCTCGTCCGCGTCACCTACGACCGTGCCGGCGGCGCCTTCGATCTGGCGCGGGCGAAGGACGGCGCCACCAAACCCGAGGACGGGGCGTCCGACAGCGAGGTCGGCGATTTCGCCGGCGCCTTCGCGGCGGCCCCGGTGACGCTCGACGAGACCTACACCACCCCCGACCAGACCCACGCGATGATGGAACCGCACGCCACCATCGCCGCCTGGGACGGAGACCGGCTCACCGTCTGGCTCTCCAACCAGATGATCGCCTGGACCACCGGCGATCTCGCCCGCACGCTGAACATGCCCAAGGAGAAGGTCCGCCTGATCTCGCCCTTCGTCGGCGGCGGTTTCGGCGGCAAGCTGTTCCTGCGGGCCGACACCCTGCTGGCCGCTCTGGGCGCGCGCGCCGCCGGGCGTCCGGTCAAGGTGGCGCTCCAGCGGCCGCTGATGACGAACAACACCACGCACCGGCCGGCTACGATCCAGCGCATCCGCATCGGCGCCGAGCGCGACGGCGCCATCACCGCCATCGCGCATGAAAGCTGGTCCGGCAATCTGCCCGGCGGCGATCCCGAGACGGCGGTCGACCAGACGAAGCTGCTCTACGCCGGGGCCAACCGCCTGACCGCGCTGCGGCTGGCGCGGCTCGACCTGCCGGAAGGCAACGCGATGCGCGCCCCGGGCGAGGCGCCGGGCATGATGGCGCTGGAAATCGCCATGGACGAGATGGCGGAGAAGCTGGGGCTCGACCCGGTCGAGTTCCGTGTCCGCAACGACACCCAGGTCGATCCCGGAAAACCGGACCGCCCCTTCTCCCGGCGGCAGCTCGTCGAGTGCCTGCGTCAGGGCGCCGACCGCTTCGGCTGGGCCAGGCGCAACCCGCGTCCCGGAGAAAGCCGGGACGGGCGGTGGCTGACCGGCCTCGGCGTCGCCGCCGCCTTCCGCAACAACCTGCTGACCAGATCGGCGGCGCGGGTGCGGCTCGACGGGCGCGGGGTGGTGACGGTCGAAACCGACATGACCGACATCGGCACCGGCAGCTACACCATCATCGCCCAGACCGCGGCGGAAATGATGGGCGTGGGGCTGGACAGGGTGACGGTGCGTCTCGGCGATTCATCCTTTCCGGCGTCGGCCGGCTCGGGTGGCCAGTGGGGCGCCAACAACTCCACCGCCGGGGTCTACGCCGCCTGCGTCAAGCTGCGCGAGGCGGTGGCGGGCAAGCTCGGCTTCAACTCGGCCGACGCGGTGTTCGCGGATGGGCAGGTCCGGGCCGGCAACCGCGGCGTCCCGCTCGCCGAGGCGGCGGGCGAGGATGGTCTCGCCGCCGAGGACGGCATCGAGTATGGCGACCTCGACAAGCGCTATCAACAATCCACCTTCGGTGCCCATTTCGTCGAGGTCGGCGTCGACGCCGCGACGGCGGAGATCCGCGTGCGCCGCATGCTGGCGGTGTGCGCGGCCGGGCGCATCCTCAACCCTTTGTCGGCGCGCAGCCAGGTGATCGGCGCGATGACCATGGGCGTCGGGGCGGCGCTGATGGAGGAGCTGGCGGTGGACCGGCGCGCCGGCTTCTTCGTCAATCACGATCTCGCCGGCTACGAGGTGCCGGTTCACGCCGACATCCCGCATCAGGAGGTGATCTTCCTCGACGAGACGGACCCGATCTCATCGCCGATGAAGGCCAAGGGTGTCGGCGAACTCGGCCTGTGCGGCGTCGGGGCCGCCATCGCCAACGCCGTCTACAACGCGACCGGCGTGCGCGTGCGCGATTATCCGGTCACGCTCGACAAGCTGCTGGACCGGATGCCGGAGGTGGGGTGAGCGGCCACCAAGCCTATCCGACTGTCCGGAGAACGGGGGCCGGCTCACCCCGCGCTTCTCCGGCGAGCCAGTCGACAAAGCCGGCAACCAAGTTTCCGGCATCGGCCTGACGTGGAATGAGCGCGACGTAACCCGTCCTCGGAACCCGGATCTCCGGCAGCGGCGTCATCAGCCTTCCGCTGGCGACGTCGATCTCGAGCATTGGCAGCGGGCCGATTCCAACACCAAGCCCATCCTCCACCGCCTGACGGGTCACGAAGAAGTGGTCAAAGATCTGGCGGGGACGCCCCGCAAGATGTTGGAGCCCCGCCGCTTCGAGCCAGTCCGCCCAGTCGCCGGCACGGGTTTCGCTTGCAAGCAGCGTATGTTCCTCAATGTCGGCCGGCTTCAGGATCGGCCGTTGCGCGAACAGCGCCGGGCTCATGATCAGCGTATCCACATCATCCAGCACCGGGACGACGCGATGCTGAGGCCACACATGCTCCCGGACAACGCCGCGCCGGATCGCCACGTCGACGCCGCCGCGCAACTCCTCAAGCACGGTCGAAACGGTCGTAACCGCGACTTCGACCTGCGGATGGTCGGCGTGGTACCGATTGAGGCGTGGGATCAGCCAGCGCATCGCGAAGCTGGTCGGGGCGCTCACACGCAGGATGCGGCGCGCGTTGGGCCGGCCACAGGCATCCGCCGCGACGGCCAGGCGATCGAAGGAAAGGCCGACCTCGGCGGCGAAGATTCTCGCCATCGGCGTCGCGACCATGCGGCGCCCGTCCTTCATGAAAAGCCGCTGCCCGAGCCAGCTCTCGAGCGCGGCGATCTGCCGGCTCACCGCGCCATGGGTGAGACCGAGTTCGGCTCCGGCTTCGGCATAGCTGCCGGTCCGGGCCGCGACCTCGAAAATGCGCAGGGCGTTCAAAGGGGGAAGGCGGCGCATGTGCGATCCATGAGAAAAAAGAACGGTATCCTTGATTCGAAGCACACCAGTCGACGAAACATCACACGTATACCATGCCCTCGGGATGGACCCAGCCGGGCAATGCCGATCGGAAGGCGGCGTGGCGATCAACTTCCGATCGGCGTCGGCCCGGCTCGGCAGTCCGAACGAACATATCGACTGCGCGCCTCGAAGGAGCCGCCCGAAACCCTCACGACCGGCTTCGCCGAGGAGGGCGCGCGGGCGATCCCAATGGCTGGCGAGCGCCGAGGCTTCCTTCCATCACCGGCACAGTCCGCGATGTCACTGGCGGCAAGTGATCGGCGGGATCGGCGTCGGCCCCCCTTCCCCGACGCACCGCGCGCCGACCCAGATCATTCACCGGCGCTGAAGCCGGAGTGCTTCTCATCGGCTTCCGGTTTCCTTCGGAACGGCGCAACTGCTCGCTGGTGCGCGAAGTGGGTCAGGATTTCCGCGCGCTGCCGATCGATGTCCGCTGCGACGGCCGTTCGCAGATTGGGATGCAGGAACCAGTGGCAGGCATGGACCAGCTTGGGCAGGAAGCCGCGCCCCAGCTTGTGCGGCCCGCCGTAGCCGCCCTCAACCGCCGTCAGGCCGCGCGCAATCGCCTGTTCCACCGTTCGGTGGTAGCAGATCTCGAAATGGAGGAAGCGCGGCTCCCCCCGGCAACCCCAGTTGCGAACATATGTCCGCCCGTCCCCCGTGACGGACAGCAAGGCGCCGACCGTTACGCCGTCGATATCGGCGAAGGTCAGGGTCACCGCATCCCCCAACCCGGCGCAAAGCCGCAGCAGGTAATCGGCCGTCAAAGGTTGGCGCGTCGTCCGCCGCCTGTGGATGTCGTTCAGCAGATCCAGGAAGAGCGCGACATCGGCTTCCCCTGCCTGATCGCCGCGCACCTCGCGGATCCTCGCCCCGCTGTCGAGAACGGCGCGTCGCTCGCGCCGCAGCCTGACGCGCTTGCGGCTCGACAGGGACATGAGGAATTCTTCGAAATCGCGGTAGCCGGCGTTGCGCCACTCATACTGCACGGCATGCCGGGTCAGCCATCCGGCCGCCTCGAAGCGGGCGCGGTCATGCTCGTCGGGAAAGGCGGCGTGAATGGAGGACAGGCCGTGCTGCCGGGCAAGTCCCTCGATCGCGCCGATCATCCTCTCGGCCGTGCCGGGCGGGGCATCCGGCCTTAGCAGCAGGCGCCGCCCGGCCACCGGGGCGAAGGGGACCGTGGTCAGCAGCTTGGGATAATACCGTCCACCCGCCGCTTGATAGCCGGAGGCCCAGTGCTGATCCACCCAATGCTCGTCCTCCGAGCCGTGCCGCAAATAGAGGGGCATCGCCCCGACCAACCGCCCGGCCGGATCGCGGGCGGTCAGATGCACCGCTTGCCACCCGTTGGCCGGACCCGCCAGCCCGCTATCCTCCGCCGCCCGCAGAGCGGCGTGACGCAGGAACGGCCCCTGGCCCGCCGCGCAGGCATCCCACTCCGCCGGATCGAGCGCTCCGATGCCGGATGCGACAGCGAACAGGAGTGGAAGCGTGGAGCTTGCCCCGGCCGGGATGATGTCAGGCATGAACGTTCCGTGCAAAGACACAAAATTGCATTTCAGAAGCAACTTCTAGAAGCAAATCCACCACCTTGAAAAGAGAAAATCATGCAAAGGACATCTTTCCTGAGAAATGGAGGTGCGGGACCGGGAGGTTTCTTTTGTTGTAATGCATCAAATTGATTCTTGATTTCCGGATTTCCGCTGTCTAAAACCAATAATGGGTGGGAATGTCCCCCATATGGATGGTTTTCACTGTGCCGATCGACATGTCATCCCCACCATGCGCCGTTTCGACCGACCGCTCGAAGAGGGCGCTTCTGACGGTCTTTCGGCCCAGGCTTCCGACCGCCGACCGGCTTCTCCCCTATCTCCGTTCGATCGACGCCAACCAGTGGTACACCAACCGCGGCCCACTGCTGGCCCGCTTCGAACGGGCGCTGGCGGATCATTTCGCCGTCACGCCCGACCGCGTGGTCGGGGTGGCGAACGCCACCGCGGGCCTCAGCGCCAGCCTGCTGGCCGGCGGGTCGGAGGATGCCGGGCGCAATGGCAGACCGCTCTGCATCCTGCCCTCCTGGACCCATGAGGCGACGGCGGTCGCGGTGCTGCGCGCCGGGCTGACGCCCTGGTTCCACGAGGTGGCGGAGGATGATTGGCGGCTGTCGCCGGAGATGGTGGCCGACAGCCTGCGCGGCAACCCCACGCTGGGCGCGCGCGTGTCCCATGTGATGGTGACCGCCCCCTTCGGCGCGGTGGTGGAGGCGGAGCCGTGGCGTGCCTTTTCCGACCGTTTCGGCCTGCCGGTGACCATCGATGCGGCCAGCGGCTTCGACCGCCTGCGCGGCGGGCCGGTGGACGCGGTGGTGAGCTTGCATGCCACCAAAGTGCTGGGCATCGGCGAGGGAGGCGTGGTGATCGCCCGGGACGCCGTGCAGGCGGCGCGCATCCGCGATCTGGTCCAGCTCGGTCTGTCGGACGAGCGGGTTATCCGTCAGGCGGGCATGAACGCGAAGCTCAGCGAATATGGGGCCGCCATCGGCCTCGCCGCCCTGGAAATCTGGTCGGAGCGGCGTGCCACGCTGGAACGCCTGCACGCCCGCTACGCCGCGCGACTGAAGGGCGAAACCGGCCTGTCGCTCTGGGCGCCGGAGGGAGTGTCGTCCACTCTGATGGTGCGGTTGCCAAGCCGCGTGGCGGTGGAGACCGGGCAGCGGCTGGCCGCGCAAGGGATCGCGACGCGCCGCTGGTGGCACGCCGGCTGCCATCGCCAGCCGGCTTTCGCCGCCTTTCCCCGCCAGCCCCTTCCGATCACCGAGGCGCTGGCGGATTCGGTCCTGGGGCTGCCTTTCCACGAGGGGTTGGCGGACGCCGACGTCGACGCGGCGGCCGACACGCTGCGGGGCGTCCTGCCGGGCTGAGGGCGGGAAAAGGGCCTCAGCCCGGCATCGGACGGAGCATACGGACCTCCATGCCCCCGGCGCTGTCGGCGGCCGGCAGGCCGAGCGGGCTCCCGCTCGCCGAGAAGGGCAGCCAGCGCCCGGCCGCGTCCCACGATCCGGTCAGCCGCAGCGGTCCGCGATGATCGAGCGGCGCCAGCGACGCTCCCCAGCAGCGCAGCGCCTCCGTCATCGCCGCGCATTCCGGCGCATCGTCCAAACGGTGCAGCGCCAAGGGCGTGCCGCCCCGCTGCTCGCACAGCGCGCTGCGGATGTTCGTCACCAAACCGTCGCCACCGACCTCTCCTTCAACCACCCCGACCCGGTCGCTTGCCGACCAGAGCCAGGGCAGACCGGGGAGCGCCGCCCAGAGCGCGCGCGCTTCGGCCAAAGCCGCAGCCCCAAGCGCCGGCTGGGCGATCAAGCCATCGGTCTCCATCGCCGCCATCGCCTCGCGTGGCGCGAGCAGACGGACCGGGCCGTCGCCCTGCCGCGGCTTGACCACCAGGAGCGGCAACGGAGCCTCAGCAAAGGTCCGCACGCCTTCCGGCGACGCGACGGTTGGAACGAAGGGCAGATCATGGCGCACGGCATGCCGGGCCAGCGCCATGCGGTCCGGTGCCGCACCGCCCAGAGACGCCGGCAGAGCGCCCGCCGGCGCCGCCCCGGCCTCATCTTCATCCCGTGGCCACAGGGCGGGCCTTGCCAAGCGGCCCGAGCGATCGGCCGGGGCCTCCCATTCGCCGGCCTCCTCGAAGCGGCGGCGCCAGTGCTGGGGCAAGGACAGGCGGGAAAGGCCCAGTCCGGTGATCGACACGGGGCGGGGCGCCTCATCCGGCTCCGATGGCCAACCCAACCAGGACGATACGAGGGCCCGCACCAGATTTCGGCCCAGCAGCGCCCGCGCGACCGTCGTGCCGCCGAACCTTGCGCCGATCTCGTAGGGCACGAAGCGCCCATCGGCCAGACGCTTGCCCTGGATGTTGAGCGGCCCGCGATGCCCGGCCGCCGCCAGCGCCTCGGCCCAGGCCAATCCGACCTCGACCACCGCCCCATCCTCGATCAGCCGCACCGCACGGCGCAGCGGCGGCGCGGTGACGCCCTGGTCGCAGCAGGACGCCACCACCCGCCCATCCGGCCCGACCACCAGCTCGACGGTGGTTTCCAGATCGGTCAGCCCATGGGACCAGGGCATGGCATCCGGTTGCAGTGCGGCCTCCCAGGCTCCGCCGATGCCCTGCGGATCCAGAAAGGGCTGGACGATCAACCGGGCATCGTCCGCCACCCGTTCCAGCTCCGCCATGGCGCGCAGCAGCAGCACGCCCTGGCTGCCGGCGCCGCTGCGTGGCTTGGCGATCAACGGGAAACCGTGCGCGCGGGCCATCGCGCGGGCCGCATCTCCGCCCAGCGCGGTCGGGGCGAAGGGAAGCCCATGCCGGACGGCGAAGCCATGGCTCCGCGCCTTGTCCGCGAAGACGGGGGCGAGGCCGGGCGGCGGCAATGGCATGGCTGTGCGGGGAAAGGACGCGGCGACGGCGGCCAACGCCGGAATGTCCTCATCCCGGCCGGCGAGCGCGAGATCGGGCGTTTCCCGCTCCAGCACCGCGCGCAACGCCGCCTCGTATTCGTCCCGGTCGGCGGTGGTCGGCACCCGGTACAGCCGGTCGCAGCCGAAGGCGGTCGGGGCGGCGACGCTGTTCACGCCGACGATGGTCAAGCCGGGCCGAAGACGGTCCAGGCAACGCAGGATGGCGTCGGCGACCAGGCTGCCCGCGCTGGTGATGAGCAGGCAAGCCATCAGTCGCACTCCCCCATGGCGGTCGCCGTACCGAGGCCGGGGAGCAGGCTGCGCATCGTCGCCTCGGGCGTGAAGCGCTCCACCACCTCCGCCCGAGCCGCCGCGAGGATGCGGCGGCGGATGACCGGATCGTCCGCGCGCGCCAAGCCATCCGAAAGATCGGCGAAGTCGGCCGCGATCGTAACGAACACCCGGTCGCGCCCGAACAGGCGGTCGCTCAGGATCGTGGGCGGCGCCACGACCACCGCCCCGGCCGCCATCGGATGGGTCATCCGCTCGGAAACGCCGCCGGAATAGGGCGGGCAGGCCACCACGATGCGGGCTCGGCGGTAGAGCATCATCAGTTCCGCATGCGAGACCGCCGGCAGCACTTGGCTGTCGGGATGCAGCCGCAGCCCGTTCGCGCTGCCGACCAGGGTGATCGGACGGTCGGCCAGCCGGTCGATCATCCGGCGGCGACGCTCGTTGCGGATGTGGTGGTCGGCAAGGCAAAGCAGAAGGCGGTGCTCCGGTCTTTCGAAATCCAGCGGGATGCCCAGGGCGCTGCACACCGCGTCGCACACCGCGCTGTAGGGAGACAGCGTTTCAGACAGACCGGTTTCGACGATGGCGTCGTACAGACGGTTGGTCGATCGGTCGGGACAACGGTCGTGTGCAAAGCCGCGGAATTCCTCGGGGGGGCGAAAGGTCACCGCCGTCAGGACCGCGATGTCCCGCCCCGCTTCCGACGGAGGATCGGGCATGGGCGGGCAGGCGGGGACATAGACCCGATGCGATCCGCATTTCGGTGCCCAGCGTTGCCACAGCCTTGAGAAATCGGAATCGAGAAAGGCCGTGGTCTGGGTGGGGGAATCCCGCCCGATCACCAGAGGCATCCAGGGACTGCATGGGTTGTCGTTGATCAGGGCGACCACCGGCGCGTCAAGCCGCTCGGACAGCGGCTTTACACCGTCGCGATCCTCGATCCTCACGCTGTTCACCCAGCCGCCGTCGCTGAACACCGCGTGAAGCCGGATCGCGCGCAGTTCCTTAAACTCCGCCGGGCCGAAGCGGTCGAGATCCACGAGCAGAGACCGAAAGCCGATCGCCTCGATCGCCGCCCGATAATTCGCGGAGGCAAGCCGCAAGGTGCCGTGCGGATCCGCTTCGGCCCGGGGAAGCACGACCGCAACCACCCCGCCTTCCCCAGCGGCGCGAACCTCGTCGGACATGGAAGGCGTTGAAAACGGCATGAGCATGAGAGGCAGGTTCCGATGTTTGAAACAGCGCGCGGCCGGGACCCCGCAATTTTCGTTGCCGTCAACGAGTCCTGTGGCGATCGGCGCCGGGACCCTACCCCGTTTCACAGCCGCCTGCCACGCGCTGCAATCCCCATCTCCGCCGCGCCATTGCCGGCCCTGTGATCCGCCTCCCGACCGGGACAGCAATCCCAGGATGTGCGGAGTGCAGCCCGCCCCAGGACGTCAAGCCCAATAAAGGGCGTTCATTGAGACTTCGCCTGTCGAACGGCTGATCGGCACGCCGACGTCGAGGCGCGGGGAATCAGCGTCGGCGGAGCCACCCGGATGCGGTCGTTGACCGAGGTGGCGCCGCGGGACAGCAAATCCAGGGCCTCCGCCGCGATCCGGTCGAAGGGCACGCGGACGGACGTCAGGGGCACCGACAGCCGGCTGACGATGGGAACGTCGTTGTAGCCGACCAAGGACACGTCGTCGGGGACCGACAGGCCAAGCTTGACCAACGCCGACAGCGCACCGATCGCCGTGTTGTCGTTCATGGCGAAGATGGCGGTCGGCCGCGTCGGACCGCTCATCAGGCGTTCGGCGGCCTCGGCGCCGGAATCGATCCCGAAGGTCGACTCGACGATCCAGGCCGGATCGATCGGCACCCCGGCCTCGTCCATCGCCGATCGGTACCCGGCAAGCCGGCCGCGGCTGCTCGAGGCGTAGCCGGGCCCCGCGATGATGCCGATGCGGCGATGACCGAGATCGAGAAGGTGCCGGGTGGCCAGATATCCTCCAAGCTTGTCATCCCCGACCGACGACATGCTGCGGCCGTCGCTGCGCAGCGCCAGGACATAGGGGACGCCGCGGGCCTCCAGCTGGATGGGAAAATCGTCATCCTCGCGTGCGGTCGACAGCACCAGCCCGTCCACGCCCCGTTGCAGGAGGCTCTGGGCCGCGGCGCGGTCCGCTTGCGGCTCGTCATCGGTCGTGGCGACGATGGCGAATCGTCCCGTCCGCGCGCAGGCGTGCGCCAAGGCCTCGTAGAGCATCGCCATGACCGTGTCGGTCAGCCGCGGGACGATGACGCCGATCGTGCTGGTGTTGCCGCGGCGCAGGCTGGCCGCCGAGACGTCGCGCACATAGCCGAGCTCCGCCGCGACCTGCCGGACGCGACGGGCCGTCTCGTTGTCGGATCGCGGCAGGCGCTCGTCGAGAATCCGCGACACCGTCGACTTCGACACCCCCGACGCGGCGGCGACGTCGTGCAGCGTCACGCGGCTTTGCTTCTCTTGTGGCTCGTCGCTGGTGAACACACCGGGTCCCTCGTGGATTGTCATCGGCGACCAAGATAACGCTTGACACCCAAATTGTTCAAGTCATACGATGGGAACGTTCCCGGTAACGATCCATGCCCTTCGATCCAGGGGGCAAGCCAGCGTCGCCACCGGGAGCGCTCCCCACGCAGACACAAATCCTTAGGGAAGGCATCGCAACCATGGCCATTGATTGGAAGGGGCTGAACCCCGCGCCCGTTACGCTGTTCAAGGACAATGGCGACGTCGATTTCGACGGCAACGCCCGTCTTGCCAAGTGGCTGGCCTCCATTCCCGGCGTGAAAAGCCTGGTCATCCTCGGGCACGCCGGCGAGGGCACCTTCCTCACCCACGACGAGCAGCTCGAACTGATCCGCGTCTACAAGGATGCGACGCCGCTGCCGGTCGTCGCCGGCATCACCGGCGAAGGCACCAAGGTCGCCGAACTCGAGGCGAAGGAGAAGTTCGAGGCCGGCGCGACCGGCGCCCTGGTCTACCCGAACCACGGCTGGCTGCGCTTCGGCTACCAGAAGGGAGCCCCCGTCGACCGTTACAAGGCCGTCGCCCAGTCCGGTCTCGAGTGCATCCTGTTCCAGTACCCGGCCGTGACCAAGGCCAACTACGACCTCGACACCCAGCTTCAGATCGCCGCCGTGCCGGGCGTCACCGCCACCAAGAACGGCGTGCGCGACATGAAGCGTTGGTACAACGAGATCCCGGCGCTGAAGAACGCGTTCCCCGACCTCGCCATCATGTCCTGCCATGACGAATGGCTGCTGCCGACGATGTTCGACGTCGACGGGCTGCTCGTCGGCTACGGCAACATGGCGCCCGAGCTGCTGATCGAGTATCTGGCGGCCGGCAAGGCGCAGGACTACCCGCTCGCCCGCAAGTATCACGAGCAGCTCCTGCCGATCACCCGCGCGGTCTACCACCGCGGCTCGCACATGGAAGGGTCGGTCGCGCTGAAGCACGCCCTGCGGGCGCGCGGCCTCATCGACAACGTCAACGTCCGCGAGCCCCTGAAGCCGCTGGGCGATGGCGCCGACGAGGAAATCCGCGCCGCGGTGAAGGCGTCCGGCCTGACCGTGATCCAGAACGCTCTCGCGGCCTGATGCCAAGGCCGCCCGCGGGGCGGCCTCTCCCTTCCGCGATCCGGTCGCCGGCGGTCCTGACTTGACCAGGGCTGCCGGCGCGGAACCAATTCCGGGAGGGTCTCCGTCCGCCACAGGCGGCCGGCAATAAAAAAATACCGATCAGGCTTGAGAGGAAACGCCATGCTCGTGCAGACAACCGAGGATGTTGCCACCACCGCGCGCGACGCCGCGCCCGACCGCTTCGATGGCCAGGCCGACATCAGCGCCCGGCTTGAACGGCTTCCGATCACCCGGCGGGTCTTCTGGACCCGCAACATCATCGGAGCCGCCACCTTCTTCGACGGCTACACGGTCATCGCCATCGCCTACGCGATGCCGGTGCTTGTTCGTGAATGGGGACTGAGCCCGGAACAGACCGGCCTGATCCTGTCGATGGGTTATCTGGGACAGCTCATCGGCGCGGTCTTCTTCGGCTGGCTGGCCGAGCGCATCGGCCGCCTGAGCGTTCTCCTGTTCACCATCCTGCTGTTCGTGAGCATGGACGTCGCCTGCCTGTTCGCCTGGGGTGCGGCCTCCATGATGATGTTCCGCTTCATCCAGGGCATCGGCACCGGCGGCGAGGTGCCGGTCGCCAGCGCCTACATCAACGAGTACATCGGATCGAAGGGGCGCGGCCGCTTCTTCCTGCTCTACGAGGTGATGTTCCTGTTTGGTCTCGTCGGCGCCGGCCTGATCGCGCGGGCGCTGGTGCCGGTCTATGGATGGCAGGCGATGTTCCTCGTCGGCCTCGTTCCGGCCGCCATCCTGATCCCGCTCCGCTTCTTCATGAAGGAGTCGCCGCGCTGGCTGGCCTCCAAGGGGCGCTACGAGGAGGCCGACCGCATCGTCAGCCAACTTGAGCGGAGCGCCACCGCCTCGGGCCATCGGTTGGAGGAGCCAAAGCCTGTCGCCACGCGTGTGAAGGCCAATTCCGATTGGCGCGAGCTGTTTTCCGGCTTCTACCGGCGCCGCACCTTCACGATCTGGGCGATGTGGTTCTGTTCCTATCTCGTCGCGAACGGCATGATCACCTGGTTGCCGACGCTTTACCGGCAGACCTTCAACCTGCCGCTCGAGACGAGCCTGCTGTATGGATTGCTCACCTCGGTCGCCGGCGTCGTCGCCTCGGTCGGCTGCGCGCTGCTCATCGACAAGGTCGGGCGCAAGCGCTGGTACATGACCGCCTTCCTCGTGGCGCCGCTGCCGCTTCTGGCGCTCGCGTTCCTCGGCGCCACCTCGCCGATGGAGGTGCTGGTGCTCGCGGGGCTGGCCTACGCGATCGTGCAGACGATCACCTTCTCGCTCTACCTCTACTCGGCCGAGCTGTATCCCACCCGCATGAGGGCGCTCGGCACCGGGCTCGGCAGCGCCTGGCTGCGCCTCGGCTCCTCCACCGGCCCGATCCTGGTCGGTCTGCTGATGGGCTCGGCCGGCGTGCAGTATGTGTTCGCGACCTTCGCCGTGGTGCTGCTTGTGGGCGCGGTGGTGACGGCTCTCTTCGCGATCGAGACCAGGGGCCGGGTGCTGGAGGAACTGTCGCCCTGAGCGAACCGCCTGTGTGAGCCGCGACAGCGCCATGGCCGAGCCGGCCATCCACGCGCGCGCCGGATGCCGCGGATCCCGGCCCCCTTCATCAATGGAATTCCTTCATGAAACAGACGCACGCGATTGTTCTGTGCGGCGCCATGGCCCTGTGCCTGACGAGTCCGGCTCTGGCGCAAAGCCGCTTCGACATACGGCTGGGCGGCGACGCCTACTTTGAGATGGGCCTGGTGTCGCAGTCCAACGACACGAATTTGCGGTCCACCGAAGCCCGCAACCGCTTCCGGTTGACCATCGTTCCGCTGGCCAAGGCGGACAACGGCCTGGAGTATGGCGCCTACCTGCGTCTGCGCAGCGCGCTTGCCAGCCGGGCGGTCGATGTCGACCGCAGCTACCTCTTCGCCTCGGGGGCTTTCGGCACGGTGCGGCTGGGGGTCACGCCGGGATTCGACGGCGAGATCTCCCACCTGGCCAACGGCACCGGCCGGCCCATCGCCTACCTGCCTTTCGGCCTGTACGACCACGCGGCGGCCTGGGTCGGACCGGCCGGCGGCGCCCAGGGAACGGATCCGGCCACCGGACGCTACACCGGCGGCGATTTCCGCGGCGGCGTCGGCGACGCGTTGCAGCCTCCGGCGAGCCTGATGTGGCCGTGGCTGAACGCCGACGCCGGCGCCACGAAAATCCTATACGCCTCCCCGCGCTTCGCCGGATTGCAGGTCGGCGCCAGCTACACGCCGCGCAACGACAGTTCGAACACAGACATCAACCGCGGCAAGACCGGCTCGACCGCGGCGGCGCAGTTCACGGGGAACTTCCAAGACATCGTCGAGGTCGGCGCGAACTACAAGACCGCCCTCGGCCCGGTCAAGGCGACGCTGTCGGCCGCCTTCATGGGGGGCAGGGCGAGCGACAGCGGGGCCGCCGCCGACTCCTTCCGCAACCTCCGGGGCCACATCGGCGGCTTCCGCTTCGAGTATGAGGGCTTCTCGCTCGGCGGCGATTACCTGAACTATGGCAGGAGCGGGCAAAACGCGCGCTACGCCCACCTCGACGATGCATGGACCTGGCAGGTCGGCGCGCAATACGCCAGCGGCCCCTATGTCCTGGGGGCGGCCTACATTCGGACCGAGGATCCGGGGCAGGTGAACCGGCCCGGCAAGCGGACCGCCGACGTGTACGAGGTGGGCGCCGGCTACACCGTGGCGCCGGGGCTGAGGGTGCAGCTCCAATACGATTTCTTCGACACCACGAGCGACAAGGCCGTGACGGCCGTCACGGGGTCACCCGACGACCGGACGCATGTGGTGCTGGCCCGGACGCTGCTGGCCTTCTGAGGCGCTTCCGCCGGCGCGCGCCGCAACGGAGGTCGCGGGGGGCGCCGGCTCCCTCACCGGCGTTGCCGCAGGTCTGACGAAGCTCTTGCGGCCCCGCTTGAACCCCATGAGGGGCGCGGCCATTCCGCCGAAGGCGTCGGCGTCGGCCAGGAGCAGCGCGGCATCCTCGATGGCCGCAAGCTTGGCAAGGGGGCGGGTTGAAGGACCGTCAATCCGTGCCGAGCGGGGCGTTACGATCCGGCATGAGAGGCGCGTTGCCAATGAGCACCCGTGGCCGTTTCGGAGTCCCCGGGGATGATCTCGACGGTCGCTGTCATGCCCGCCGCCAGCTCGATCTCGGGGGGCACCCGATCGATGCGGATGCGGACCGGGATGCGCTGGGCAAGCCGCACCCAGGAGAATGTCGCCGCCACAGTCGGCAGGCCGAGATGACCCGGCGTGTCGTTGCTGTTCTCGATACCGCGGCCGATGCTTTCGACATGGCCCGACACGGGCTGATCGAAGCCCATCAGCATGATCTCCGCCGGGCTGCCGACGCGGATCTGCCGGATCTTCGTCTCCTCGAAATAGCCGGTGATCCAGAAGCTGGCCGCGTCGAGAACGGCGACCTTCGTCACGCCGGCCGTGGCATAGTCACCGGGCCGCAGCCTCAGATTGGTGACATAGCCATCGACCGGCGAGCGGAGGGTGGAGCGCGCGAGGTTGAGTTTGGCGAGATCGAGAGCCGCCACCGCCGCCTGATAGGCGGCCCCGGCCACCGTGGCCGCTCCGCCCGACTGCTGCACGGCCTCCCGGGACAGGACATCCCGCAATTGGCTGTGCCGCCGCGCCGTCGCTTGCCGAACGAGCATATCCTGTCGTTTGGCTTCGACGTCGGCCTCCGCCAGCGCCACGGCAAGCCGGAGCCGCTCAGGGTCGATCACGTAGAGAATGTCGCCCCGGCGGACATGCTGATTATCGACAACGGACACGGCGCTTACGGTGCCGGAGACTTCCGGTGCGATCTGCACGACATCCACGCTCACGCGCCCGTCGCGGGTCCAGGGCGTCCGCTCATGACGGTTCCACGCCTCCAGCGCGACAAAAGCGGAGGCGGCCACGAGGCCCAGGGTCAGGGCGTAGCGGCTGAGAAGGGACAGAACAGACTTCATGGCAATGTTCCAACGGAGGGCAGGCACCGCACGAGCAGACCGTAAAGAAGGACGAAGACGGCAAGCTCGACGAGCGCCCGATGAGCGAACAGGCGGTGGATGCCGGTGACGGCGAGGAGGCGGACCACCGCCATGGTGGCGACCAGGGCGGCGAGGGCGAGCACCACCAGACCGGGGATTAGGACGCCCCCAACGCTGAGATCGACGATCATGGGCCGCGTTCCCCCTCTGCCGTTCCACTGGAACCGAGCGCGAATCGAAGGTCGATGAGCAGGTCGAGCATCGGCAAACGGTCCTTGATCGGGCCGTCGGCGATCAGGGCCGCCAGCGCCTCGATGCGCCGGACAAGATCGATGCGATCGACGGAACCGGTCCGGTCTCCGGTGCCGAAGCGTGCGGCGATCGCCAAAAGCAGTTCCGTCACCTTGTCGCCAACATCGCCTTGGATCCGTGGGACCGCCTTGCGGAGCTGGCCTACGGCGTGACCGATGCGAAGATGGTGCAGCGTGTCGTCAAGGACGTCCGAATAGGCTTTCCCGGACACCCGCAATCTTGGAAGCAGCAGCGCCGTCCGATCGATCATGAGGCTCGTCCAATGCGCTTCGTTGGGCGCGGCACCCAGGGCGCGGCGTCCGACATCCCGCCGACTTAGGTGAAGCAGCCGGTTGATCGCCGTGTCGACCGGCACGGTCTGGAACAGGGACATGCTCAGCGCCCCGAATCCGACCGCCGCAAAGAGCGCGATCACCATGTTGAGGGACGCGGCGAAATCGCCGGTGTAGCTGGTGCCCAGACCCGAGAGGATCGGAATTGTGAGGGTGATGCCGAGCGCCCGGAATGTCGTCGGGAGCCGTGCCTGCAAGGAACCGGCGAACAGAAACGCCGGGGCGAGAACCGCGACGAGAACGGGGAAGCTCGTGATCTGGGGAAGGATGATGTAGCTGTAGGCGAGGCTGATCGCCACCCCATAGATCGAGCCGACCATATACCTGACGACGTTGGGCGCCGGCGTGTCGGCGTTCGCGAACAGCGTGCAGCATACGCCGAGAATGGAGACGGCCGTCCCGCCCTCCGGCCAGGCCGACCCGATCCAGAAGGCGCAACCGATGAGAATGCCGACGATGGCGCCCATGGCGGCCCGCGCCGCCATCCAGGGATCGCGGTGATAGACGTAGCCCTTCGCACGCAGCGGTCCATGAAGCGACGCCGCCTCGCGCGGGCGGTCGACAGTCCCGATGGTTCGTACGAGCCTGTCGCAGTCCTGGAGCAGGCCGATCATCTCCGCCAGATGTCCGGCGAGGTTGGCGGCCAGCCTGTCGCCAGGCGTGGCGGCGTCTGCGCCGAAACGTTTCCGGATCGCCCGGGCGCGGCCGATCAGGTGGGCCGCGGAGCCATTCCGCTCGGCCGTCCCGGCGGTTGCGATCCATGCTTCGACGTCACCGAGCAATGCGCCCAGTTCATCGGGCGCGCCGTCGGCCCCGGCGCCAAGGGCATGGATCCGGTCCTCGATCTCCGTCGCGAGTGGAAGCAGTCGCGCAAGCCGGTCATGGACCAGTTGCAGCGTTTCACGACGCGGCGTCACGGGGGCCGCGTCATACGGCAGATGAATCGCAAGCCCTTGCAGAACAAGAAGGTCCGCCGCAAGCTGGTTGCGGTCCCGGCGGTTCTCCCCCGGTGTTCCGTTGAGCACATCCACCGCCAGCCGCCGCGCGTCCCGCAGCGTTGCCGACAGCTTGCCGGTGAACTGACCCGTCATGCGCTTGGGCACGACGTAGCGGTGCATCAGGATGGCGCAAAGAATCCCGATGGATATCTCCTGGACCCGCACCGAAGCCGTTTCAAAGACCGCGCCTGGATCGAGGACACTGGGAAAACCAATCAGGCTCGCCGTATAGCCCGCGAGAACGAAAGCGTAGGCTCGCGGCGTGCGATCAAGCAGCGAGAAAAACAGGCACAGACCGATCCAGCAGGCCAGGATCGCGCTGCACGCGATCGGATCGTTCACGCAATTCGGAACGATCGCCACCGTCGCCACGGCACCGGCCATTGTCCCCGCGAAGCGATAGACGCCCCGGCTGAGCGACGCTCCGACGGAGGTCTGCGAGACGATATAGACGGTGATAATGGCCCAGAATGGCTTGGAAAGGCCGATGCGCAACGCGATGTAGTAGGCCAGCATCGCCGCGGCGAAACTCTTCATCGAAAAGAGGATGGCGTCCGCGTCCGCCCTCATGGCGGGCGTGCGGAGGATGGTGAGGCTTGGGCGCGGTAGGGCGACGCAGGCCTTGCGCAAGAGGGTGTTTGCGGCGTTCCCGATGGTCATGCCGCCAGTTGTGACCGATTTGCAAAATTAAATAAATTCGGTATTCTGTCAGAAAATACCCAAAAGCTGCCAATCCATGCCCCGCTCACGATCAGCCGTCTCAGCCTTCGACCCCGATCTCATGGATCGGCCGGCTGTCGCGCGGCAGCTCGACTTCGCGGACCACGAGGCGGAAGTGCCGATGCACACGCATCGCAAGGGCCAGTTGATCCTCGCGCTGCATGGCGCCGTCACCTGCACCGCGGACAACGAGATCTGGATCGTGCCGCCCAATTGCGGAGTCTGGATTCCGGGCGGCGTGCCGCACAGCGCCCGTGCGACACCAAATGCGCGACTCAACTACCTGTTCGTCGAGCCAGGGGCGGCAGGCTTGCCCGAGGACTGCTGCACTCTGTCCGTCTCCCCGCTGATCCGGGAAATGGTCGACCGGCTGGCCCACGAGCCTGCCGACTATCCCTCGGACGGCCATGCGGCCCGGCTTGCGAGGGTGACTCTCGACGAACTGGCCGACATGCCGCGTGAGCGCTTCAACCTGCCAATCTCCAGCAATCCGAAGATCCGTGCGATCGCGGATGCCTTGACGGTGACCCCCTCCGACCGCAGCACATCGGCCGAATGGGCCAAGCGCGTGGCGATGAGCGAAAGGTCGCTGGCCCGTTTGATGATCCGCGAGACGGGTCTGACGTTCGGACGCTGGCGGCAGCAGCTTCACCTTGTCATCGCACTTCGGGAACTGGCCTGCGGTGCGACGGTCCAGAACGTAGCCGCCGAACTGGGCTACGACTCGGTCAACGCCTTCATCACGATGTTCAAGAAGGCTTTGGGAAGCACCCCCGCGCAATACTTCGCGCAACGCAGGGCGGAAAAGCTCTCACCCCAGAAACAAGCGTCAGGCGATTGATCAAGACCAAGGATCATTGAAATCTGTTGCCGCGCAGCTGCCGCTTTTAAAATGCGCAGGCCCTTCAAAGGCGGAAGGCGGGCGTGCGCGATCCGTGAGGAAAATGAACGGTATCCGTGATTCGAAGCGCACTGGTCGATGAAACGTCACGCGTATACCATGCCTTCGGGATGGACCCAGCCGGGCAATGCCGGTCGCGCCTCCAAGGAAACCGTCAAAGATGAAATCGAGAGATTGGTGGAATCAGAAAAAGAAGAACTTGACCGGTGCCTGCCTCGCCCACGCGCTGCATGACGGGTATACCGACGCTCTCTATGTCTTCCTGCCGGTATGGCAGGCGCAGTTCGGCCTTTCCTATGCGGCGCTCGCCATCATGCGCGCTCTCTATTCCGGGACGATGGGAGGCCTGCAAATCCCGGCCGAGCGGGCCCTGCGCGGCCTGTCGCCGCGGGCGGCGCTGATCCTGTCGACCGTCCTCGCATTGACGGGCTTGCTGATCATGGCGGCACCGTTCGGCTTTGCGGGCCTTTGCGTCGGCCTCGTCGTGGCCGGCATCGGATCGAGCATCCAGCACCCATGCGGCTCGATGCTCGTCACCGCCAGCTATGGCTCGGCATCGCGGCAGCCACTCGGCATCTACAACTTTTCGGGCGATCTCGGAAAAGCGGCGCTGCCGGCGCTCGTCGCGCTGCTGCTGCCGATTCTCGGCTGGCAACCGGTGCTGGTGGTGATGGCGGTGCTTGGAATCGCCCTGTCGGTCGCCCTGATGCCGCTGGCGCCGGCTGCCCCCATCACCAGGACCGCCACGAGGGGGACGGCTTCCGGCCAAGGCCGCGGCGGCTTCGGCATTCTGACGACGATCGGCGCGCTCGATACGGCGACCCGCATGGGCTATCTGCTCTTTCTTCCCTTCCTTATCCATGGACAGGGCGGAGACACGGCGACGGTCGGGCTCGCTCTGGCCGTGCTGTTCATCGGCGGCGCGTTCGGAAAGGCGACGTGCGGCCGGCTCGGGGAGCGGCTGGGTGTCGTCGGCAGCGTCATGGTGACCGAAGCCGCCAGCGCCTTGCTGATCGTGGCGACGCTGTTCACGTCGCTGACGCCGACGCTCATCCTGCTGCCGCTGCTCGGCGTCGTGCTCAACGGCACCTCTTCGGTGCTCTACGGCACCGTGCCGGAGCTTGCCGACGGCGATACGGGCCGGGCCTTCGCGGTCTTCTACACGAGCGTCATCGGTTCCGGAGGCCTGGCGCCGATCCTCTACGGCGCCATTGCCGATCACAGCACCCAGACGACCGGCGTGCTGGCCTCGGCGGCGACCGCCGCCCTGATCGTTCCGCTCGTCCTGACGCTGAGGCCCCATCTGAACGCCTCCGGCGCGCAACCGCGCGGGCGGGCCGGCGTCTCCCGGCACCGGATGTTGAGGTGGATCGGCCAAGGCCGGCAATGAGCCGCCGGCATTCCGCCGTTCCCGGATCCTCATGAATTTCCCGCAACCACAGGAGGGGTCTTCCAATGAACACCGTCCCTCGGGCGCCGCTGATTCTGATAACGGGTGGAGGGCGTGGCATGGGCGCGGCGACCGCGAGGCTTGCCGCCGCCCAGGGCTACGATGTCGCGATCAGCTACGTCGCCAACGAGTCCGCCGCCCGCGCGGTGGCGGCGGATGTCGAAGCCCTGGGGCGGCGGGCCCTGCCCGTGCGCGCCGACAGCGCGGATCCGGCGCAGGTCGTCCAATTGTTCGACGCGATCGACCGGGAGTTCGGCCGGATCGACGTCCTGGTCAACAACGCCGCGGTGCTTGCGCGGCAGTCCCGGACCGAGGATCTCGACTTCAAGCGGATGCAGCGCATCTTCGCGGTCAACGCGATCGGCCCGATCCTCTGCGCCCAGCAGGCAGTCAAGCGCATGTCCTATCGCCACAACGGGCGGGGCGGCGTGGTGATCAACATCTCATCGGCATCGGCCCGGCTCGGCAGCCCGAACGAATATGTCGACTACGCCGCCTCGAAGGGCGCCCTTGAGACGTTCACGACCGGCTTCGCCAAGGAGGTCGCGCGGGATGGCATCCGCGTCAACTGCATCCGCCCCGGACACATCTACACGGAGATGCATGCGAGCGGCGGGGAGCCGGGACGGGTGGATCGCGTCAAGGATTCGATCCCCATGGGACGGGGCGGTCAGCCTGAGGAGGTCGCGCGGGCGATCCTATGGCTGGCAAGCGCCGAGGCTTCCTTCATCACCGGCACATTCCTCGATGTCACTGGCGGCAAGTGAGCAACGCCGGCCCGATCACCGCCGGGGTGATCGGGCGGAAGGTGGCCCCCGTTTCCCGGACAGTTCGCTAAGCTTGGTTCGCCCAGGAAGAAGGACGGACCCGATGACGGGAAAACGGAAACGGTATTCGGCGGAGTTCAAGGCGAAGGTGGCGCTGGAGGCGATCCGAGGCGAGTTGACGGTGTCGCAGCTGGTGGCCAAGCACGGCGTGCATCAGACGCTGATCAACACCTGGAAGAAGCAGGCGATGGAGGGACTGGCCGGTGTGTTCTCCGGCAAGGCGGAAGCGGCCGAAACCAGCCATCAGGGGGATGTACCGCGGCCCGGAAATGAGACACCCGTCTGGGGTTATTCAGGCGGCCAAGGGTAGCTCGGCCATGGGCGTCTCATCAACCCCGAGTTGGTCAGCGCGCACCTGGGCTGGGGTGCGATGTCCATGCCGGGCGACGAGCCAGGTTTCGTTGTCGTGACGGGCGAACTCGACCAGAGCGCGGCGCAGGTCCTCGACGGTATCGAAGGTGTGGACCCACAGGAAGTTTTCCTTGAGCGTCCGGATGAACCGCTCGGCCACGCCGTTGCCCTCCGGCTCGCGCACGAAGGATGGCGAACTGGTGATGCCCAAACATTTGATCTCGGCCTGGAAGTCGCCAGACATATAGTTCGAACCGTGGTCGTGACGCAGCTTCAGCCCGACCGCCACGCCGGGGCCGATGCTGCCAAAGTGGCGCAGTACGCCCTGACGGATCGGCTCCAGGGCCTCGAAGCGGTTGCCGCTCTTCGAGGCGTGCATGCCCACCACCTCGGAGTTGGCGTGATCCACCGCGATGAAGACGCGCGCCACGCCCTCGGCCACGGTGATCGTCTCGGTCATATCGGTCCCCCACATCGTGTTCACCGCCTCGGTCACGATGGTGCCGTCGTGTGTGTGCGTGCGGGGCCGTCCAACCCGATGCGGCGCCAGCAGCCCGTGTGCTCCCATCAGCCGTCGCACCCGACGTGCCGAGGTGCGGATGCCTGCGTGGCGCAGACGTGCCCAGACCTTGCGGTAGCCCTCTCCATGAAAGCGCGAGGCGAGGATCCGCTGGCGGATGTGCTCGACCAGTTCGCCATCCGAGCAGGGGCCAAGCGGGCCCGGATGCCGGGGCGTCGGTGTCGGGGCGTCCGCCCGGTGGCGGTAGACGGTGGCGCGCGACACCCGCCAGATCCGGGTAACGCGGGCCAGACCGTAGGGGCGACCAGTGGAGGGCGAGGTGGTCTGGCTCATCCTCTCGACCTCCGCCGGGCCAAAGGGCGCTTGCCCTCCAAGGCGGCGATCTTCTCTTCCAGCAACTCATTGGCCATGGTGATCTCGCCGACCTTGGCCTTGAGACGCGCGATCTCCTCATCGCGCTCGTCGCGCTCGCGTTCCTTCATGGCCGACGCAGCTGCCGCCAGAGCGCGCTCGCGCCACTCCGACAGGCGTGCCACGGTGACGTTCAACTCGCGGGCGACAACTTCCAGCGGCTCGCCGCGCAGCAGGCGCGTGACCGCCGCCACCTTGCGCGCCGCAGAGAAGCGCTGGGGCGTGCTGGCGTCCACGCCCGAGGGGGCGCCTGCGCCAGCGTTGTGGGCGCGCTCCGGCGCCCCCCTCGGGCTTACGCCCCTGACCCTTGTCCATCTCAAAGACCTCCGGTTGCGGTTCAATCTACCGCAGCCGGGCGTCTCATCGAACCGTGCCGCGCCCCACGGTGGGGCGGTGCCCGTTTCGATCCGCGCTTCTGTGTGAGAAGCAACGCGCGCGTCCCCATCCTGTTCGCCAAGGGGCTGTTTCGATCCGCGCTTCTGTGTGAGAAGCAACCGCTTCGCTCGACAACGTTGATTGAAAGGCAAGAACAGCCGTCAACGCGCGAAACGTCGGCAAGTCCTTGGTCAATGGTCGTGGCCGAACCTCCACACGAAGCTCAAGGCAACGATCCTCAACACACCCGGTCCGTTGCGAACCCTTCAGCTTTTATCGGTGCGCTTAGGGTTCGCGCCCATCAAGGTGAGCACGGACCGAACGGCTTCTCAGAACCGCTCGATCATCTCCACCCCGGCCGGCAGGTCGGTGTGGTCGATCCGGATGTCGTAATCCTCGAACCGGCGGGCCGGCGGCACCGTGTCCAGTTCGGGGCTGTCGAGATCATACACCGCACCCCGCACGTGGCGTCGCACCGCGACGCGCCGGAACAGGCTGGCCGCCGATGCGTTGCCGAGCGCGCTGTCGTGGCGGAACACGACCAGCCGCCGGCTGGCCATCTCACCGCGGGCGGCCGAGCGGTCATGGTCGAACATCCGCTCCAGCGCCGTCCACAACAGGTCGAGGTCGGCCTCGTCGAAGCCGGTGCCCTCCGCCTTGCGTGGCCGCTCACCCGGGCCGCCGCGCTCGGCTTGCTTGGCCGAGACGAAGCCATGGACCCGGTACAGCGCGTAGGGCACCCGGTGCTTGCGCCCCATCGTCCGGTTCTCCCGCCGCTCGCCCTCCTCCGCTCCCCTGCCACCCTCCTCCCCCGCCGGGTCGGCGTCTGCATCCACAGCCGCGCTTCGCCCGTCGCCGACCCGTTTCCCCCGAGCCTTCTTACGGCAGCGCTCCTCCACTTCCTCGGTGGCGGCCATGCGGGTGATCGTCAGCTCCTGCGGCACGATCGGCTCGAGCGACTGGGCGAAGGCCAGCTGCACCGGCCCAGCACCTGGCCGCAGTTCACCCCCGTGCTCATCACCGCCCCGAAGGCACGGACGTCGAAGAAATGGTCGCACATGAAGCGACGCACCGCCGCCGCCTCGTCCTCGTCGCGCGGCGACAGCCGGGCGGCCGTCGCCACCATCGTCTCGCCGGGCCGCACCGCTTGGTAGGCGGTGCGGTGGGTCCGGTTGAGGATGCCACCGTCCTGCAGATAGATGCCGAAGCGTGGATCGTCGCCATGGAACAGGCTGACGTAGTTGCGGATCTTGCGCTTCAGGCAGACATCGGTGACCAGCCCGTGGCTGGTGTCGGGATCGAGGCGCGGCTGGTTGCCGCTGTCCGGATCACCGTTGGGGTTGCCGTTGGTCACGTCGAACAGCAGGACGAATTCGTGGCGGTTGGCGATGACGGGCATGATGTCACTCCTCGGGCTCGGGAGCCGCGTCGGCGCCGTCCGGGTTGGGCTGGGACGCCGGGTCGGCAGCCTCCGGGGCGGGTTTGCGGGTGTGGCGCTGGTGGTGATAGCCGACGGCGAAGCGGCCTTGGCCGAGCGGCTGCAGTTGGCGCGGCAGGCTCATGTCCAGCCCGCGCATGATCTCGTCGATCTCACGCTCGAACCAGACGGCAAGGCGGCGGGTCCGGCGATCCCGGTGCAGCGCCGCCAGATGATGGGTGGTGGTGCGCAGCAGGCTGGGGAACACGCTGGCCGGGGTCGCCGAGGCGGCGCCGTAGTAGCGGTCGCGGACGCTGGCGTTGAGTTGTCCGAGGGCGGCACGCTGGGCGTTCTCGAGGACGGCGAACAGCCGTCCCAGCCGGTAGGCCTGGTCGGATTCCGTGCGGTCGAGGCTCACGGGCACCCCCTGGGTCGGGTTGATGGACGGATCGGCGGCACCGCGCCGGTGCAGGCGGGCCTCGCGCTGGAGGATGGCCTTGCACAGGGCGGCGCGCGGGCCGTCGGCCGGCTCGCCGGCGCGCAGGCGCTGGATCACCGCCGTCAGCAGGGCCCGCGGGTAGCGGTCGCCGGTGAGGATGGCCCGCATCAGCTCGCCGGCGAGTTGAGGCGGGATGGTCTCGGGCCGCCCCTGCCGCGCCAGGGCGTGGAGCAGCGCCTCCGGTGCCGGTGGCCGTTTCCAGGCCGGCGGCTCGAGCCGCAGATCGTCCCAGTGGGCGGTCAGCCGCTCGAGCAGCGCCCCCGCCGTCAGCACCTGCCAGAAGCGCACCGACAGGCGCGGGCCGTTCGGCGCGAGACCGAGAACATGCACACGGACCTCGGGCTCGACACCGAGCGCGGCGGCCCGGCCGGCGGACGGTGCGTCCAGCCAGGCCCAGTTCCGGACAGGGTCGGGTCGGTCGCTCCCGTCACGCCGGCGGTCGGGCGGACCGGTGGGGAGCAGCACGGCGGCGACCAGCGCCTCGACCCGGCGGGCCGCCGCCTCGCCGTGGACGGCGGCGTCGGCCCAGAACAGCGTGGTGGTGTCGCCGATCCGCAGCCGGCAGCCGCTGCCCGGCACCAGCAGGGCGTTGAGCGCCGCGCCATACTGGAAGGCGGCGGCCTCCGAGACCGGGGCGTTGTCGCCCTGGCGCTTGCCGTGCGAGGTGAAGGCGGCCTGGTGGAAGGAGACCAGCGACGCGCCGGTTTCGCGGGCGCCCGACACGCCCTTGATGGCGGGGTGCAGGCGGGCGACCGGCGCGGTGCGGCCGGTGACCAGACACACCGCGTCCGGCCGGTTGCCGGTGGCGGCGTGGACTTCCCAGAGCGCCCGCGCCGCCGGCCGGTCGTGCAGGAAGCGGGGCCGGCCGGCGGCATCGCTGTCGCCGGCAAGGCGGAAGGCCAGGGTGCGGTCGAGCAGCGCCGGCGAGAACGGTGGCTCCGCGAAGCGCTCGGGCGTCCAGCGCTGCAGGAAGCGCAGCAGCGTCAGCAGGCCGGGGTCCTCGGTGCCGGCGAGCAGCCGCTCGTGCCAGACGCGGAAGGCGTCGGCGCGGGCGGCGTAGGCCGCGGGCTCGCCGCCCTCCGCGGAACGGCCGAGCCCGAGAACGTAACGGCTGTTGTCCCACAGGAAGAAGGGCGGCGGCCGGATCCCCGAGCGCTTGGTCGAGCGCGGCACCGTCAGCGCTTGGCCCCGGCCCTGACCACGCGTCCCAAGCCGCAGGTCGTCGCAGGCGACCGGTTCGCCGTCGGCGGCGAGCACGAGGCCGAAGGCGATGGCCTCGGAGCTGTAGCCGAAGGGGGCAACGTCGTGGCGGCGCTCCAGCCGGCCGTAGTGGGCGGTGAGGGCGGCGAGGACGCTCATGGCCGCACCGCCGCCGCGACGAAGGGCGGAACGTCGATGACGCCGTCGCGCAGGACGGCGTGGAAGAAGCGGGAGGCGCGGTCGGCGGCGTCGTCGATGTCGAGCAGCATCAGGCCGAGATCGCGGTCGCGCTGGTCGTCGGGCAGCCGGTGCGCCGGCGGCGGGCCTTCCCACAGCGCGACGTCGGCGGGAAACTCGCGGGTGCCGAGACACGGGGTGCGGAAGCATTGGCCACGGCGGGCACGGCGGGTGGCGATGGCCAAAGGCTCGTCCAGCCGGTCGCCGGCCGGAGCGTCGTCGGTCAGGATGAGGTGGGCGGTGACCAGATAGTCGACCTCGACCAGGATGGTGGCGGCGCGTCGCTGACGGTTGTCGGCGGCGGCGCGCGGCAGGGCGTGGAGGTCACCGGTGCGCATGGCGTGGCGCACGGTGGCGACCGGGACGCGATCACCGACCTCGTTGCGGCTGAGCGACTGGAGGCGGATGGGGGTGAGCACGTGGATGCGGTCGATGACCCAGCGCAGGCCGGGGCGCCAGTACACGGCATCGAAGATGCCACGGGCCGCGGAGGGCGTGATCACCTCATAGGAGGCACGTTCGGTCTTGAACTCGGCTCGGGAAAAGCAAGCGCGCGCGCCCGAAACGCGCAGTGTGAGGCTGTAAGACATGAGGCCTCCTGCGACGACGGTTCGACAACACGATATTCAAATCTTGGCTCTAAGGAAGGCTGGTATTCGTGATAGATTTCTGATATAATCATCTAATATATATTGGATTTCTGAAATATTTCTTTGTTATTGATGTTTTTTGGTTGCCCCCTTTGCGATGCTCTGAAGGTCGCTGTCTTCAAACGATATCTTGCGGCTTTGATGACAGGAGGAGCCAAAGGCATCTCCTGCGAGGAACCGCAACAACACGTCAACCAAGTTTCGGATGGCGGGCACCTGGAGGTGGACGCCGATCGGGCGGTCACCACAACACTCACAGTGTGGGAGATTTTACAAACGGATCCGCTTGGTAGGGGAGCGATTTCACAGCATCCCCACACTCTCCGCTGGTCCCGGAGGCGTGCGGTTGTGACGGACCATTTTATGGTTCCAAGGAGTGCAGGTTATGGGTGCTCTCGTAACACTTTATGGTTCCATCCAGAAGACCAGAAGAGCATTCCTGCACAACGGTTGCGCAAAGTTTCCAGTCGCTCCTTAATGTTGGTTTGGCGCACATGAATGGCAACATTACACAACGCTGCGTCAGCAAACATTCCGTGGGAGGACAACGCCAATGACCACCGAACTCCATCACCTGATCGGCGGCAAGCTGGTTGCCGGAACGTCGGGCCGCTTCTCCGATGTCTTCTCCCCCATGACCGGCGAAGTTCGTGCCCGGGTTCCGCTGGCCAGCGTCGCCGAGATGCGTGGCGCCGTGGAGAACGCCAAGGCCGCCCAGCGCGGTTGGGCCGCGCAGAACCCGCAGAAGCGCGCCCGCGTGCTGATGCGTTTCCTCGATCTGGTCCAGCGCGACTATGACCAGCTGGCGCTGCTGCTGTCGCTGGAGCATGGCAAGACCATCGTCGACGCCCGTGGCGACATCCAGCGCGGTCTGGAGGTGGTCGAGTTCGCTTGCGGCATCCCGCATCTGCTGAAGGGCGAGTACACCGAGGGCGCCGGCCCCGGCATCGACATCTACTCCATGCGCCAGCCGCTCGGCGTCGTCGCCGGCATCACGCCGTTCAACTTCCCGGCCATGATCCCGATGTGGAAGTTCGCCCCGGCCATCGCCTGCGGCAACGCCTTCATCCTGAAGCCGTCGGAGCGCACCCCCGGCGTGCCGGTCAAGCTGGCCGAGCTGATGCTGGAGGCCGGCCTGCCGGCGGGCGTGCTGAACGTCGTCCATGGCGACAAGGTGGCGGTGGACGCCATCCTCGACGATCCCGACATCAAGGCCATCGGCTTCGTCGGCTCGACCCCGATCGCCGAGTACATCTACAACCGCGGCTGCGCCAACGGAAAGCGCGTGCAGTGCTTCGGCGGCGCCAAGAACCACGCCCTGGTCATGCCCGACGCCGACCTCGACCAGGCGACCGACGCGCTGATCGGCGCCGGCTATGGTGCCGCCGGCGAGCGCTGCATGGCGATCTCGGTCGTCGTCCCGGTCGGCAAGAAGACCGCCGACGCGCTGATGGAGCGTCTGATCCCGCGCGTCGAGAGCTTGAAGATCGGCCCCTCGACCGATGGCGCCGCCGATTTCGGCCCGCTGGTGACCCGCGAGCATCTGGAGAAGGTGAAGTCCTACGTCGAGATCGGCGTCAAGGAAGGCGCCACGCTGGCGGTCGACGGCCGCGACTTCAAGATGCAGGGCTACGAGAACGGCTACTACATGGGCGGCTGCCTGTTCGACAACGTCAAGCCGGACATGCGCATCTACAAGGAGGAGATCTTCGGCCCGGTCCTGTCGGTGGTCCGCGCCGACACCTATGAGGAAGCGCTGTCGCTGCCGAACGACCACGAGTACGGCAACGGCGTCGCCATCTTCACCCGCGACGGCGACGCCGCCCGCGACTTTGCCAGCCGCGTCGACGTCGGCATGGTCGGCATCAACGTGCCGATCCCGGTTCCGCTGGCCTACTACACCTTCGGCGGCTGGAAGCGCTCGGGCTTCGGCGACCTGAACCAGCACGGGCCGGATTCGGTGCGCTTCTACACCAAGACCAAGACCGTCACCTCGCGCTGGCCGTCGGGCATCAAGGAAGGCGCCAGCTTCGCCATCCCGACAATGGACTGACCATCGCTCTCGCGCGTCACGCCCTTTCCCGACGAATTGGTTGCCGGAGGGGGCGGGACGCGATGGGAAGACGCAGCCGGTCTTGACTGTCCAGGGTGACGCGATGTCCTTCGAACTGTCCGACGATCAACTCGCCATCCGCGACATGGCGCTGTCCTTCGCCCGTGACGAACTGGCGCCCTTCGCCGTCGAATGGGATCAGAAAAAGCATTTTCCGGTCGACAAGCTCCGCGCCGCCGGCGACCTCGGCATGGGCGGCATCTATGTGGCGGAGGAGCATGGCGGCTCGGCCCTGTCGCGCTTCGACGCCGTCGTCATCTTCGAGGCGCTGAGCCAGGGCTGCCCGACCATCGCCTCCTACATCTCGATCCACAACATGGTGGCGGGGATGGTCGACGCCTTCGGCTCGGCGGAGCAGAAGACCCATTGGCTGCCGAAGCTCTGCCGGATGGAATGGCTCGCCAGCTACTGCCTGACCGAGGCCAACGCCGGCTCCGACGCGGCGGCACTGCGAACGCGGGCGGTGCGCGACGGCGATTCCTACGTGCTGAACGGCGCCAAACAGTTCATCTCGGGAGCGGGAAGCTCCGACCTCTACCTCGTTATGGCCCGCACCGGCGAGGACGGCCCCGGCGGCATCAGCGCCTTCCTGGTGCCCAGGGACACGCCCGGCCTGTCCTTCGGCGCCAACGAGCACAAGATGGGCTGGAACGCCCAGCCGACCCGCGCCGTGATCTTCGAGGACGCCCGCATCCCGGCCTCCGCCCTGCTGGGGCAGGAGGGGATGGGCTTCAAGTTCGCCATGAAGGGGCTCGACGGCGGCCGCATCAACATTGCTGCCTGCTCGATCGGCGGCGCCCAGGCGGCGCTCGACGCGGCGCTGAGATACATGGGCGAGCGCAAGGCGTTCGGCCAATCGCTCGACCGTTTCCAGGCGCTCCAGTTCCGCATCGCCGACATGGCGACCGAGCTGGAGGCGGCGCGTACCTTCGTCCACCGCGCGGCGGCGGCGCTCGACGCCAAGAGCCGGGACGCCACCCGTCTCTGCGCCATGGCCAAGCGCTTCGGCACCGACACCGGATTCGAGGTGGCCAACAGCGCGCTGCAACTCTTCGGCGGCTATGGCTACCTGTCCGACTATGGGGTCGAAAAGATCGTGCGCGACCTGCGGGTGCACCAGATCCTGGAGGGCACCAACGAGATCATGCGCCTGATCGTGTCGCGCAGCGAGATCGCCCGCCTGGGGTGACCGCCAGCCAGGCCGCAACAGCCAACAACCAAAAGCAACGCACCGAGGGAGAAGCGCACATGGCCGTCATCGGTTTCATCGGTTTGGGGAACATGGGTGGCCCGATGGCCGCCAATCTGGTCAAGGCCGGACACAGCGTGCGCGGGTTCGATCTCGTCCCGGCGGCGATCGATGCCGCCCGCGAGGCCGGCGTGGCGATCGGCGCCTCACCGGCCGACGTGGCGCGCGAGGCCGACATCGTCATCACCATGCTGCCCAGCGGCAAGCATGTGCTGGGCGTCTATGACGGCGCCGAGGGCATCGTCGCGGCGGCGCGGCCGGGCGCCCTGCTGATCGACAGCTCGACGATCGACGTGGACTCCGCGCGCAAGGCGCACGCGCTGGCGGCGGCCAAGGGGGCGGCCTCGCTCGACGCGCCGGTGTCCGGCGGCGTCGGCGGGGCGGCGGCCGGCACGCTGACCTTCATGGCCGGCGGCGAGGCGGACGCCTTCGAGCGCGCCCGCCCGGTGCTGGAGGCCATGGGCAAGAAGATCGTGCTGTGCGGCGGCGCCGGGGCCGGGCAGGCGGCAAAGATCTGCAACAACATGATCCTCGGCATCTCGATGATCGGCGTCTGCGAGGCCTTCGTGCTGGCGGAGAAGCTGGGGCTGTCGCACCAGTCGCTGTTCGACGTCGCCTCCACCGCGTCGGGCCAGTGCTGGTCGCTGACCAGCTATTGCCCGGTCCCCGGCCCGGTTCCGGCCAGCCCGGCCAACCGCGACTATCAGCCGGGCTTCGCGGCCGCGCTGATGCTGAAGGATCTGAAGCTGGCCCAGGAGGCCTCGCAGAGCGCCGGCGCCCCGACCCCGCTGGGGGCGGCCGCGACACAGCTCTACGCCATGATGGCGGCGGCCGGCGAAGGCGGCGCCGACTTCTCCGGCATCATCCGCATGCTGCGCGGCGACAACGCCTGACACGGTTCGGCGGGGAGGGTTCGCCCTCCCCTCCCCTGCCGGGCGCTCCTTACGACGGCAGGAACAGCCCCTGCTCCCGCCGCACGGTCTCGGCGATGAAGTCGGCGGCCACGGCGATGCGCGCCATCGACCGCATGTCCTCGTGGACGATCAGCCAGAAGGAGCGGGTGATCGTCACCTCCTCTTGCAGAACCGGCACCAGCGCCGGCTCCGATCGGGCGATGAAGGCCGGCAGCATGCACAGCCCCGCCCCGGCCAGCGTCGCCTTCATCTGCGCGACCAGGCTGCTGCTCTTGATGCGCGGGGTGATCGTGCCGATGGCTTCAATGTAGTCCAGCTCCGGCGCGAAGATCAGATCGTCGATGTAGCCGATGAAGTCGTGGCTGGCCAAGGCCGCGCGATTGCCGATGGGCGGATGCGCGTCGAGGTAGTCGGCCGTCGCGTAGAGACCCAGCCGGTAGTCGGTGAGCTTACGGGCGTAAAGCCGCCCTTCCTGCGGGCAGGACAGGCTGATGGCGAGGTCGGCCTCGCGCTTCGACAGGCTGAAGACGCGCGGCATGGCGACGAGCTGCACCTCCAGATCCGGATGGCGGTCGCACAGGCCGCCGATGCGCGGCGCCAGGAAGCAGCTGCCGAACCCTTCCGGCGCTCCGATCCGCACCGGGCCGGACAGGGAGGAATCCCCATCGGCGACCATGCTCTGCGCCAGGAAGGCGGCGCTTTCCATCGCCTCGGCGGTGTCCTTCAGCCGTTCGCCCTGGGTGGTCAGGGTGAAGCCGCTGGGGCGGCGCTCGAACAGCGTCACCCGCAACGCCTCCTCCAGCGCGGTGATGCGGCGGCTGACCGTGCTGTGGTCGGCCCGCAGGCGCTGCGCCGCCGTGGTCAGCGTGCCGGCGCGGGCCACCGCCAGGAAGTAGCGCAGATCGTTCCAGTTGAAGTCGGCCATCGTCGATGCTGCGTCACGGAGTCCAGGACGGAAAGGGGGCGAACTGTCCCATCAACCCGCGCGCAAGACAAGTGCGGCACGATCGCCCTCCCCTCTCACCCACACCCGCCGGGGTACCACGAATCCGATATCGCGCTCCCATTTCGCACGGACGAAAGAAGCGTGGCGGGCGTTTATCTCTGGTGATCGGGACCGGCGACGAACGGGGAGCGTGATGGCGCGGCGCGGCTGGCTCTGGGTGGTGATCGCGGCGGTGGGAATCGGCGCGGCGGGGACCGGCATGGGCAAGGCCCATGCCGCCGTCGATTGCTGGCTGCTCGATGGCGACCGCAAGGAGCAGGCGGCCGACAGCGGCCTGTGCGGCGACGCCTTTTCCCGCAACAGCAAGCCCGGCGAGCCGCCGACCCTGGGGCCGACCGCCAGCCTGCCGGAAGCGCCGCTCCCGCCTCCGCCCCCGACGGTGACGCCATCGCGCAAGCCGGTCCCCAAGGCGGCATCGGTCCGCTCCCGCTCCCACGCCGGTGGTCCGCACGCCTCGCGCCGGATGCCGGTCCAGACCGCGCAAGCCCGATCCGGCGGCGATTTCTTCGACAGCCTCCAGCGGGATTTCGGGAAGCTGGTCGACCTGCTGGGCGGCGACGCCTCACAGGGCACCCGGCGGGCGGGCAACGGCGGCTCCAGCTACCCGTCCCATTCCGGACGCTGACGCGGACGCGCCGGGCGGGCGGGTGCCGGGCGGGCGGAGGTCAGGAGGCTGCCCCGACATCCTCCGCTTCGACGTCGATGGTGATTCCGCCCGTCGGCTTGTCCGGATCGATGCCATGGTCGCGCAGAAGCTCCGCGCGGATCTCGGCAAGCCGCGCCGTGTGGCGGGCGTATTCGGCCAGCAGCTGCTTGCGGCGGTCGGGGGTGCTTTCCGGCTTCGGCGCGCGCAGGGACTGCTTGAAGTCGATCAGCTGCCGCCGCGTGACGTCCGGGCGGATGAGGCCGACCGCCTTGGCCCGCTCCAACTCGTCCGGCTTCATCGTCACGATCTGGTAGGCGACGCTTTCGGCCCCCGGCAGCATCTCCATCGTCAGCCGGCCGGTGTCGATGGCGTCGGCGACCGCACGGAAGCGGAAGGCGGTCTCCACCGAGAAGGGCATGTCGCTCTCGATCATCGCCTCGAACTCGCCGTGGGGAAGGGTTTCCTTGGCACGGTTCAGATAACGGCCGATCGACAGGAACTCCTTCCGGCTGCGGTTCCAGTGATAGCGGATCTCCTGCGTGAACTCCTGCCGGGTGCGGCAGGGAACGATGGCGTCGCTGATGTCGGCGGCACGGCGGTCGGCCTTCGATGCGGGCAGCGCCGCCGGCGCCGCGGGGGCGGCCGGGCTTCCGCCGGGCGCGGGCGCCGCCCTGCCCTGCTCCGCCGCTTTCTTCATGAAGGACTTGACGTTCACCATTTCTTTCACAGCCCCAATTCGTGCCGGACGAAATACCAGGCGCCCAGACATTCATCCGCGCCGTTCACCGCGCCGACATCGACAATGGAACAGCCGATGTCGTCGACCCGGTGCATGTCCTCGATGTCCGGAACCTCGTGCGGCACCAGCCGGCCGATGCGGCCCAGCTCAAGCTTGGCCTCGCGCAGGCTGACCGAGCGGCGCTTGACCCGGTTCAGCAGGAAGGCGGCCGGACGGCCATAGTCGCGCAGGAACTCCATCCAGGGAATGACGCTCATCTTGTCGAACCGCCCGACGCCGGTCGGCACCAGCACCAGATCGGCCCGGCGCAGCAAAATCTTCGTGGCCTCGGGAAACAGCTCCACCGACGGCGGGGTGTCGACGAAGACGACATCGTAGGCGTCCGGAGCGATCTGCGCCAGCGCGGCCCCGGCATCCTCCAGCGAGCCCTCGAAATGGTCGATGCGGGCGACGTCGTGCGGACGGCGCAGCTCGTGCCACTGGCCGAGCGTGCGCTGCGGGTCGAAGTCCAGCGTGGCCACCCGCATACCGTCGCGGGCCGCCGCGACGGCGGTGTTCTTGCAGCTCGTCGTCTTGCCGGTGCCGCCCTTGGGCGCGCTGTAGACCACCCAGCGGGCGGCGGCTGGGCCTGTCTTCTTTACGGGCTTCGGCGGGCGCGAGCCCGGGCGTTTCTTCGCAGCGACGGCGGTCGGACTGGCCATCGATTCCCCCTGCATCGGCATGATAGGCTCTTGTAGCGGATCGGCCGGCGCACCGGAAGGCCAAAGAAATTTACCGGTCAAATCGGCAGTGGATGGCGTTACCGGTAACGCTTTTGCCGGCTCCGGCGCATCGAATCCGTCGCCGGTAACGCTTTTCCGTCATCGGGCGGAGGGATTGCATCCAAAGCGGGCGGACTCAAGAACAGTTGCAAAAAGATTCAACAATTTCCTTGCTATAACAATATCGCCGACCGAAGAAACATCGGGCTGTCGGCAATTTCGGGTGGAGAGTCGGCCGAAAGCGCAGTACAGTGGTGAAAACAATCCGGCTCCGGATGACGCTGTCCGCAAGAGCCGTTCACGACAGCCGGACGCGGAGCGATGCGGCCGCCCGGCAACTTGGTTGATTGGGCGCGGGGGCTGGTTTCGTCATGTCGGGTGAATTTGCGGGTCGTGACGCGTCGTTCCAGCGAAGCGGAGAGCATGGCCCTGTCGAGCCTTCCCGATCCGCGCCGGCGCTGCTGCCGCGCCTGCGGGCCAGCACGGCGCTCGCAGGCGCGGCCGGGCTGCTGGTGCTTGCGGCTTCGCTCGCGCCCTCCATCGCCCTGGCAAACCCGGAGGGCGGCGCCGTCGTCGCCGGGCAGGCAGCCATCCGCTCCAACGGGCCCGGACAACTCGACGTCATCCAAACCACCTCCAAGGCGATCATCGACTGGCAGCGCTTCGGCGTCGGCGAAGGCGAGCACACCCGCTTCCAGCAGCCCGACGCCAACGCCATCACGCTGAACCGGGTGGTCGGGACCGAGCGCTCCGACATCCTTGGCCGGCTGTCGGCGAACGGGCAGGTCTGGCTGGTCAACCCCAACGGCATCCTCTTCGGCCCCAACGCCAGGGTCGACGTCGGCGGGCTGATCGCCACCACCCACGACATCCGCAACGAGGATTTCCTCGCCGGACGTTACAATTTCGAGGGGCGCGCCGGCTCCACCGCGACGGTGGAGAACGCCGGGACCATCACCGTCGCCCAGGCGGGCCTCGCCGCCTTCGTGGCGCCGGGCGTCGCCAACCGCGGCACCATCGAGGCGCGGCTCGGCGAGGTGGCTCTGGCCTCGGGGCGGAAATTCGTCGTCGACCTGTTCGGCGACCAGAAGATCAACATCGCCATGGACGCCAAGACCGACGCGCGTCCCGTCGGCGCCGACGGCAAGCCGGTCGATTCGCTGGTGGCGAATTCGGGCAAAGTCTTCGCCGACGGCGGCCGCGTGCGGATGTCGGCCGCCGCCGCCAAGGGGCTGGTGGACCGGGTGGTCAACATGACCGGCACCGTCCAGGCCCGCACGGTGGAGCAGAGGGATGGGGAGATCGTCCTGCTCGGCGACGGCGGCGATGTCGAGCTGTCCGGCACGCTGGACGTCTCGGGAAGCGGGGCCGGGCAGAAGGGCGGCAGCGTCGCCGTGTCGGGCGACCGCACCGCGCTGACGGCGACGGCGCGCATCGACGCCTCCGGCCGGGCCGGGGGCGGCGAGGTGCTGATCGGCGGCGACGTGCAGGGCGGCAGGGCATCGGCGGCGACGCTGGCCGGCCACAACATCCGCCCGGCGCGCAAGCCGGTGCCGCCATCGGCGATCACCGTGGTGCAGGCCGGGGCCACCATCGGCGCCGACGCCGTCGAGAACGGGCAGGGCGGCAAGGTGGTGGTGTGGGCCGACGACCGCACCCGCTTCGACGGCGCCGTCTCCGCGCGTGGCGGCGCGGCCGGCGGCGACGGCGGCTTCGTCGAGACGTCGGGCAAGCTGACCTTGCAGGTCGGGGGACGGGTCGACGCGCGCGCGGCCCGCGGCAGGGCCGGCTCGTGGCTGCTCGACCCGAACAGCATCACCATCGCCGACACCGGCACCGACAGCATGGCGGGCGGGCTTTACGACCCTCCCGGCACGAGCAGCATCGCGCCCTCGACGATCGAGGCCGCGCTCGACGCCGGCACCTCCGTGACCATCATGACCACGTCGTCCGGAACCGGCGGAACCGGCGACATCGTGGTCAGCAACTCCATCGAGAAGACGGCCGGCGGCGATGCCACCCTGACGCTCCAGGCCTACCGCAACGTCGTCGTCAACGCCGACATCACCTCCACCGCCGGAGCCCTGAACCTGGAGCTGATCGCCAGCAGCGAAGGGCAGGGCGGCGTGGTCAAGGTGAGCGGCGCGTTGGGCGCGGGGCGCCTCATCAACACCAACGGTGGCTCCTTCTGGGCCGGCGGCATGCCGGGGGTCGAACCGGACCCGGCGGAGGGGTTGGGCGGCAACGACGGCAGCCAGATTTACCGCTCCGGCATCGATTTCTCCCACACCACCGTCCGGACCACCAACAGCGGCGGCGGCGGAACGGGCGGGATCACCCTGCATGGCAAGGGCGGCGACGACCTCGGCGGCCAGAATCACGGCGTCCTGCTGACCGAAAGCCATCTCCAGACCGGCGCCGGCGCGATCACCCTGGTCGGCATCGGCGGAAGCGACCGCGAGGATCCCTATTCCCCCTACAACACCGGCATCACCCTGACCAATTCGACCCTGACCTCGGCAAGCGGCGCGATCCGTCTGACCGGCACCGGCGGAAGGGCGAACGTCTACGACAACGAAGCCATCGTGCTGAAGGACGGCACGTCGCTGTCGACGGCCGGCGACATCACGGTCACCGGATACGACCGCGACGTCCGGCTGGACCAGGTGTCCCTGAGCAGCGGCGGCCAGGTTTCGGTGGACGCCCAGGATTTCGATCTGCGGATCACCGGCAATTCCTCCAACCGCAGCACCATCAGCGGCCAGACGGTCCGTCTGTCCGGCGATTTCAGCGTGTCCGTCTCGGACACCGACATCTCGGCGTCCAACGGGGCCAGGCTGTCGGCCAAGGGCGACGTGAGCCTGAGCGAGAGCAGCATCCTCGCCGGCGGAGCGGTGACGCTGAACAGCGACACCGACGAGTCGGACGACGGCGCCGTCATCCTGGATCACGCGACCATCACCTCCACCGGAGGCGGCGCCATCACGGTGGGCGGCGGCGACGATCCGCTCGCGAAGGCGGCCAAGACCCAGTCGGGAATCCAGGAAGCCGGCGTGTCGATCCGCGACAGCCAGCTGGCGTCCAACGGCGGCGACATCTCGATCATCGGCGAAGGCCTCGTCTCCGGCACGTCGGAGGTCAGGGGCGTCGCCATCATCGGCGATTCGACCTCGATCAACGCCGGCAACGGCCGGATCCTCATCCGCGGCACGACGACCTACGAGGCGGGCAACTACTCCGCCCCGTCGATGATCGGCGGCGTCCTGATCGATTCCGGCAGCGAGAGCAACGCACTGACGATCACCTCGAACTCCGCCGCCGCCGACGCGGTCGTGATCGAGGGAAGCGCCGCCCCGGTGACGGCCAGCCAGACCCCCGGCCTGTACATCACCCACGCGACCTTGATCAGCGCCCAGGGCGGCGTTCGGCTGAAGGGGCAGAGCGGCCAATCCTCGTCCAGCGCCGTCGTGGCCGGCATCGACCTCTACGCCAACAGCTCGGCCGGCATCAAGGTGGTGTCGCACGCCGGAACGGTCACACTGGAAGGGCTGAGGAGCGCCGATCCCAAATCCACCGGCATCCGCATGACCGACTATGTGCAGATCGGCAACGGCGTCACCGGCAACGCGGTGAACGTCACCCTGACGGCCGATTCGATGGAGATGGAGGACAACGGCAACGGCTACCGCCCGATGATCCTCGGTGGCGGCGCGCTGGTGGTGCAGCCCTGGAGCACGACGGGCACGATCGGGATCGGCAGCGGCAGCGGCCTGCTGCGGGTGGCCACCGACGGGGAGGGCAACCTCTGGAGCTTCGGCAATGATTTCTCCTCCGTCACCATCGGGCGGGCCGACGGGGAGGGGCTGATCACCGTCGACGGCCCCTTGCGGCTGAACCGGCATCTGACCCTGCGCGCACCATCGGCGGCCAGCGCCCAGCCGGCCATCAGCCTGGACGGCTTCGTCAGGATCATCAACGGCACGCTGACGCTGAACAGCGGCGGCGCGGTGACGCAGAGCGCGCGCATCGAAACGACCCACCTGGAGCTGCTCGGCTCCGGTTCCTACCAGCTGGACCACGCCGACAACGCCGTGACCAAGCTCGCCGGCACCACCGGATCCGTCACCCTGACAAACGCCGGAGATCTGGAGATCGGAAGCGCGGGCGGGAGCGCGGGGCTGACCCTCAACAACGGCACGCTGTCCTTGACCACCACGGGCGGAGGCATCTATCAGACGGCGGCGTTGCGGGGTGTCGGCCTCCTGACGCTCTCCTCAAGCGGCACCATCGAGCTGGACCGCCCGGGCGTGGACAACGGGATCGCGGCGCTGGGCAGCGTCCAGGGGCATGGCAACCTGTTCCTGTCCAACAGCGGCAACGGCCTTCGCCTGACCGGGGCGGTCGGCGGCGGCAACGTCTCCATCCGCACGGCCGGCAACCTGACGCTCGACGGTGGCGCCAGCGTCGCGGCCACCGGCATCGGCAACATCGTGCTGGCGGCCAACGGACGCTTCATCAACACCAGCACGCCGCCCGCCGGCTCGTCGAGCCTGAGCGTGCAGAACGGCCGCTGGCTGGTCTACGCCGCCAGCCGGACCAACATGGTCACCGGCGACCTGACGGCCGGCACGGTCTACGGCCAGACCTACGCCTCCTACGGCCCGCAGGCGGTGACGGAAAGCGGCAACCTCTTCATCGTCGCAGGCGCGTATCCGACATCGCCGCCGCCACCGCCGCCGCCCGTATCGCCCCCGGTCTCGCCGCCGGTCGTACCCCCGGTGTCGCCGCCGGTGTCGCCACCGGTTTCCCCCCCTGTCTCGCCACCCGTGTCGCCGCCGGTTTCCCCCCCGGTGTCGCCACCCGTCTCGCCTCCGGTTTCTCCTCCGGTGTCGCCGCCGGTCTCACCGCCGCCGCCGGTAACGACGGATCCGGAAACGCCGCCCACGCCCGTGTCGCCGCCGGTCTCCCCCCCGCCGCCCCCTCCCGGCGCGACGCCGGTGTCGCCACCGGCGGCCACGGCGAATCCGAACGTCCAGAGCACGCTGCAAACGGTGGCGGCCGTCACCGCCACGCCGGTCACGACGCCTCCGCCCCCGCCGTCGGGGGTTGGATCGGCCTCGGCCCAGAACACCGACCCCGTCCAGTTCCTGAACCGGCTCCAGCAGGGCGAGCCTCTGTCCCAGGACGGCGGCAGCGACCCGGCCGGTCCCCCGCCGAACGCTCCGGCGCAGACCCCGCCCCCCCCGACCGGCGGCGGCAGCGGGCAGCCGTCGCCACCGGCCGGACCGACGACGGTGAGGCTGGCGTCGGGATCGACGATCACCTTCTCGGCCGGCGCCAACGCCGCCCATTCCGCCGGCGCGATGCTGACCCAGCCGAGCCCGCAGATGCTGGCCTCGCCCCAAATCCAGGCGGCGGCGGGCAACCTGATCCAGGCGGCGTCCGGCGGCGGCATGGCCCAGGCGGTCGCCGAGATCGCCGGCAGCGGGCTGTCGCCGATGGAGCAGCGCGCGGTCCTTCAGAACGTGCCCGTCGCCACCCTGATCGGCGGCCTGGCGCAGAGCGGCGATCCGGTCGCCGCCGGTGTCGGCGCCATCCTCCAGGGCATCATGGGGGGAGGGCAGAACGGCTACGCCGAGGTCCGGACCGCCGTGCAGCAGGCCGGGGTTCCGCCCGCGGTGGCGCGCACCTATCTGGCGATGGCCCAGCGGGTCCAGCGCGAGGAGCGCACCCGGAGCCTGAACGGCGCCCTGCGGCAGCTCGTCGCCGATCCGTCGGCCTCCGACATGTTCACCCGCCCGGCCATCTTCACGACGCTGCCCAGCCTGCGGCAGGGGCGGGGAACGCGCACGCGCGGCAACACCATGACGCTGCGCGGCGTCGTCACCGACAGCGCCAACGTGGCGGAGGCGCGGGTCAACGGCCGCTGGGTCTTCATCGACGAGCAGGGGCAGTTCCGCACCAGCATCCCGGCCACCCCCGGCGAGACCGAAGCCACCCTGACCATGACCGACGAGGCCGGCGCCACCACCGAGCAGCGCATCCGCATCGATGCCAACGCCAGCGCCGAACCGGTTCCCTCGGGGCTGGGCGGGCGCAGGATCGCGCTGATGATCGCGGTGGACACCTACAAGGACAGCGGCATCCCCGCCCTGGCGACCCCTGCCGCCGACATCGCCCTGGTCGGCAAGGAGCTGAGCGAGCGGTTGGGCTACGAGACGCGGGTGCTGCGCAACCCGACCAAGGCGCAGATCGGCGAGGCGCTGCGCAAGCTGGGCCGCGAGGTCGGCGACCAGGACCAGGTGATGGTCTATTACGCCGGCCACGGCTACGAGCTGGCGGAGACCGGCACCGGCTACTGGCTGCCGGCCGACGCCAACACCGACAGCGCGAAGAACTGGGTGTCGAACAACGACATCGGCCGTTTCCTCAGCCGCATGCCGGCCCGGCACGTCATGGTGGTGTCGGACAGCTGCTATTCCGGTGCCTTCACCAAGGAACAGAAGATCGACGCCGCCGCGATCGGCAGCGACGACGAACTGCGCCAGCGCCGTTCGGTGATGGCGCTGTCGTCGGGCGGCGACGAGCCGGTGGCCGACGGTGACGTCAACTCTCCCTTCGCGGCGGCGCTGGTCGAGCGGGTCCGGACGCTGCCGGCCGACAGCAACGGCTTCGGCCTGTACCAGAAGGTCCGCGAGGACGTGAGCAAGGAAGCGCCGCAGACCCCGCAATACGGCGTCATCAAGGCAGCGGGTTACGACGAGGGCGGCGATTTCCTGCTCGCCCTCGGCAAACCGCTGGTGAATTGAGACGAGGGTCGCCGCGCATGTCGTCCTCGCCCTCGGAGCGCCTGTTCCGCAAGGCCGCCCTCGACCGCCTGTCCTCGCCGGAGGAGCTGGACCGCCTCGTCACCCTGACGAGCCCGCGCGGCTGGCTGGCGCTGTCGGCGACGGCGGCGCTGCTGGGGCTGGCGGTGGTCTGGGGCTTCGCCGGCAGCCTGCCGACGCGGGTGACGGGATCGGGCATCCTGGTCAGCGGCGGCGGCCGGGTGTTCGACGCGGTCGCCCCGGCGGCCGGGCTGCTGGTCGAACCCGCCGTTCGCTCCGGCGACACGGTGACGGCCGGGCAGCTTCTGGCCCGCATCGACAGGGCGGATCTGGAACAGACCCTGTCCCACGCCCGCGCCGTGCTGGCCGAGCGCGAGGCGGATCTCGACCGCCGCGCCGACCAGCTCGACCGCGAGGCCAAGGCGCGGAGCGCCAATTTCGCCAGCCGCCGCGCCGCCCTGGATCAGGTCGTGGCGGCGGCGGAGACGCGCGTGCAGTTCCTCGACACCATGCTGCGCGGGCAGGAGGACATCGCCGCGCGCGGCTTCGCCACCCGCCAGCGCGTCGAGGAGACCCGGCAGGAACTGGCCGCCGCCCGCCAGAGGGTCAGCGACGCGAAGAGCCAGCGTCTCCAGATCGACACCGAGGCGCTGGACATGGCAAGCCGCGCCGAACAGGCGCTGTCGGACGGCCGCGACCGTGTCGCCGACGCCCGCCGCCACGTCGAGGAGACGCGCCTCCAGATCGAGCAGACCACCCGCATCCTCAGCCCGGCCGACGGCCGCGTCACCGAATGGAAGGTGGCCGAGGGCACGCGGATCGCCGGCGGCACCCCGGTGGTCAGCGTCGAGAGCGGGGCGAGCCATCTGCAACTGATGCTCTACGTGCCGCCGGAACACGGCAAGAAGCTGAAGCCCGGCATGGACGTCCGCATCGCCCCCTCCACCGTGCGCAAGGAGGAGTACGGCACGCTGGTCGGCACGGTCGCCGAGGTGTCGGACTTCCCCTCCACCCCGCAGGGCATGCTGGCGGTGTTGCAGAACGACCGGCTGGTCCAGCAATTCTCGGCCAAGGGCCCGCCCTTCGCGGTCCGGGTCGATCTGGCGCGCGACGCCGGCTCGGCCACCGGCTACCGCTGGTCGTCGGGTGGCGGGCCGCCGATCAGCGTCACCAGCGGCACCCCGGCGGAGGGCGAGGTGACGGTGCGCGAACAGCCGCCGATGGCCTTCGTCATCCCGGCGTTGCGCAAGGCGACCGGGCTGTGAGCAAGCCGGATGGAAAGCCGCCTGCCCCGAAGCGGACGGCCCCGAAGCAGACCCGCGTCCGCACCCCCACCATCCTGCAAATGGAGGCGGTGGAATGCGGCGCCGCCTCGCTCGCCATCATCCTGGCGCATTTCGGACGCTGGGTGCCGCTGGAGGAACTGCGCGTCGCCTGCGGCGTGTCGCGCGACGGCAGCAAGGCCAGCAACCTGCTGCGCGCCGCCCGCGGCTACGGCCTGACCGCCAAGGGCTTCAAGAAGGAACCGGACAAGCTGGCCGACATGCCCTGGCCGCTGATCGTCCACTGGAACTTCAACCATTATCTGGTCTTCGAGGGCTTCAAGGGCGACCGCGCCCACCTGAACGACCCGGTCACCGGCCCGCGCAGCGTCTCCCGCGCCGAGTTCGGCGAGGCCTTCACCGGCGTCGTGCTGGCCTTCGAGAGGGGGGCGGAGTTCAAGCCGGGCCGCAAACCGCCGGGTTTCGCCCGCCTGCTGGGACGGCAATTGGCGCGGTCGCGCGCGGCGGTGGGCTACGCGCTGGCCGCCACGGTCGCGCTGGTGCTGCCGGGGATCGCCCTGCCGGCCTTCACCAAGGCCTTCGTCGACGAGGTGCTGGTCGGCGGCCAACGCGGCTGGCTGGTGCCGCTGCTGCTGGGAATGACGGCGACGGCGCTGGTGCGCGCGTTGCTGACCGCCCTGCAACAGGGCGCGCTGCTGAAGCTGGAGACCAAGCTCGGCATGGTGCTGGCCAGCCGCTATCTGTGGCGGCTGCTGCAACTGCCGGTGCCCTTCTTCGGCCAACGCCATCCTGGCGACATCGCCGGGCGGGTCGCCGCCAACGACCGGGTGGCGCGGCTGCTGTCGGGCGAGCTGGCGACGGCGGCGCTGAACCTGCTGACCGTCCTGTTCTTCGGGCTGGTCATGCTGGCTTACGACCCGCTGCTGGCCGGAGTCACCGTCCTCCTGACCGCCGGAAACCTGCTGCTCCTGCGCGGAGCCTCGCGCGGGCGCGACGATGCCGGCCGCCGGCTGCTGGCGGAGCAGGCCAAGCTGGGCGCGGTCACCGTCGGCAGCATCCAGGCCATCGAGACGTTGAAGTCCGCCGGGCTGGAAGGGCAGGCGTTCGAGCGCTGGGCCGGCCATCAGGCGCGTCTGCTGTCGGTGCGCCAGACGCTGGGCGTGCATTCGGGGCTGCTGACGGTGGCGCCGGGCTTCCTCAACGCGCTGGGCACGGCGGCGATTCTCGGGCTGGGCAGCGTCCGCGTGATGGACGGGGCGCTGACGGTCGGCACGCTGGTGGCCTTCCAGAGCCTCGCCGCCAGCTTCTCGGCGCCGGTGGCGACGCTGGTCGGCATGGGCGGCACGCTGCAACGGGTGACGGCGGATCTGCAACGGCTGAACGACACGCTCGACCATCCGGTCGATCCGCAGTCCGGCCTGACCGGGCAGGGCGGCGCCGTGCCTCGACCCGACGGTCCGGCCCGGCCCGACGACACCAGACTTGACGACACCAGACTTGACGGCGCCAGACTTGGCGGCGCCGTCGAACTGGTGGACGTGTCCTTCGGCTACAGCCCGCTCGACCCGCCGCTGATCGAGGGGCTGTCGCTGTCGCTCACCCCCGGCATGCGGGTGGCGCTGGTCGGCGGGTCGGGCAGCGGGAAATCCACCGTCGGCCGGCTGATCTGCGGGCTGTGCCGGCCCTGGTCGGGACGCATCCTGTTCGACGGACGGCCGGCCGCCGAGATTCCGGTGAGCCTGCGCGCCGCCTCCGTCGCCTATGTCGATCAGGACGTGTTCCTGTTCGACGGCACGGTGCGTGACAATCTTACATTGTGGGATGCGACCGTCCCGGAAGCCGCCCTGACCGCCGCGCTGGCCGACGCCGCCATCCTCGACGAGGTGGCCGGGCGTCCCGGCGAACTCGACGCCCCGGTCGCCGAGGGCGGGGTCAATTTCAGCGGCGGCCAGCGCCAGCGGCTGGAGATCGCCCGCGCGCTGTCCGGCAACCCGTCGATCCTGGTGCTGGACGAGGCGACCGCCGCGCTCGACGTGGCGACCGAGGCGCTGATCGACGACAACCTGCGGCGGCGCGGCTGCACCTGCGTCATCATCGCCCACCGGCTGAGCACGATCCGCGACTGCGACGAGATCATCGTGCTGGACCGCGGCCGGGTGGTGGAGCGCGGCACGCACGAGGCACTGCTGGCGCGCGGCGGCGAATACGCCTCGCTGATCGCGGCGGGGTAGGGGCTGTGTCCGCATGAAGCCAGACCTCATCCTCGACCATTCCGCCGCCGCCGACGTCCCCACCGCCCCGATCCTGGTCGAGGGCGGCAACCACCGGCCGCTGCTGCTCAACGATCCGGCGCTCGGCTGGCGGCTGGAGGATGGCTACGCCGACCTCTTCCACGTCGCGCTGAAGGACGGCGTTCCGGTCGGACGCCGCCACCACCTGTTCCGTGCCGAGGCCGGCGCCGTGCTGTTCGGCACGCCCACGCAAGGCGGCACGGCGCTGGTCGCGATCGGCTCGATCGGCGCCCGGCTGCGCGGCGTCGACCGCCGGGAGCTGGCGGCCGCCGGCGATTTCCAGCCGCGCGCCGAAGCCTGGATCCTGCGGCTGACCGACGCCGCCACCGGCGGCGAAGCCGTCTGGCCCGACCGTGTCGCCGAACCGGGCACGCATCGCCTCGATCCCGCCGCGCGCCTGCACGCCGCCCCCCGCCGCCCGCTGTGGCTGCGGGTGGAGGAGGGCGCGGCCTCCTGGCTCGGCGGTCCCGCCCTTCCGGCGGGCGCCCCACCGCTGCCGCTGACCGAACGGTCCTGGATCGAAACGGCGACCGGCGCCACCCTGTCGCTGGCCGAGGCCTGGCCCGACGCGCCGCAGCTGTGGCCGGCGCTCGACCGCTTCCACGCGCTGGTGCTCGACCGCATCGGGACGCGCGTCTCCACCCAGGCGGACCAGGAGGCGCAGCGGGTCCGGCGCAGCCACGACTCCTCGCGCGACGCGCTGGCACAGGCGCTGGGCGGCATGAGCGGGCTGGTCGACGGCGCGGTCCCCGACACCGCCCCGCTTCCCGACAGCGGCGACCCGCTGGCGACGGCGCTGGCGGCCGTAATGGCCCACATCGGGGTGATCGATCCCCCGCCGCGCCCGGACGCCGGCCAGGACGGCGCCACCCCCGCCGCCCGCCTGAGCGGCCTGCTCGCCGCAGCGCGGCTGCGCAGCCGCAAGGTTCTGCTGCGCGAGGGCTGGTGGCGGGTGGAGGGCGTGGCGATGCTCGGCTGGCTGGGCGCGGAGCGGCAGCCCGTCGCCCTGCTGCCCGGCCCCACCGGCTTCACGATGCGGTCCGCCGCCGACAGCCGCCGCGTCACTGCCTCCATCGCCGGGCAGCTCGCCCCCGACGCCCTCCACGTCTACCGCCCGCTGCCGGCCCGCGCGGTGTCGGCGATGGAGGCGATCCGCTTCCCCCTGCGCGGCCTCGGCGGCGACGGTCTGCGGCTGGCGCTGTGTGGGCTGGGCGGGGCGCTGTTGGCGCTGCTGACCCCGGTCGCCACCGGCCTCCTGTTCGACGACATCATCCCGCGCGCCGAGCATGGGCAGCTCGCCTTCGTCATCGCCGGGCTGGTTGCCGCCGCCGTCGGCGGGGCCGCCTTCGATCTGGTCAAGACACTGGCGGTGCTGCGGCTGGAAAGCCGGATCGACGGGACGATGCAGGCGGCCTTCATGGACCGGCTGCTCGCCCTGCCGGTCGGCTTCTTCCGCCGCTTCACGGCGGGCGACCTCGCCGACCGCACGCTGGGGCTCCAGACGGTGCGCGAGATCCTGGCGGCGAGCACCATGGCCGGACTGCTCGGCTCGGTCTTCGGGCTGGTCAGCCTCGGCCTGCTGCTGGTCTACGACGCGCGCCTCGCCCTGCTGGCGGGGGGGATGGCGCTGCTCTCGGCGCTGGTGACGGGGGTGCTGTCCTACGGCCAGCTCCGCCACGAGCGCGAGCACATCCGCCGCCAGGGCCGGCTCGACGGGCTGGTGCTGCAACTGATCGTCGGCATCGGCAAGCTGCGCGTCGCCGCCGCCGAGCCGCGCGCCATGGCCGAATGGGCGCGCGGCTTCACCGGGCAGAAGGCCCGCGCCGTCGCCGCCCAGCGCTACGCCAACGCGCTGGAGAGCTTCCACGCCGCCTTTCCGACCCTGGCGTCGGTCGCCGTCTTCGCCGCCGTCGCCCTGCTGATGGAATCCGACGCGAAGGAGCAGGCGCTGCAAGCGCTGGCCGCCACCCCCGGCGAGGCGCCGCCGGATCCCTTCTCGACCGGCAGCTTCCTCGCCTTCACCACCGCCTTCGGGCAGTTGCTCGCCTCGCTGACCGCGATGGCGCAGGCGCTGACCAGGAGCCTGACCATCCTGCCGCTGCTGGAGCGCGCGCGGCCCATCCTCGACACGGCTCCCGAGGTGCCGGCGGGCCGCGACGCGCCGGGCGATCTGGCCGGCGGCGTGTCGCTCAGCCGTGTCGCCTTCCGCTATGGCCCCGACGCGCCGTTCGTGCTGCACGATCTCAGCCTGTCGATCGAGCCGGGTGAGTTCGTCGCCGTCGTCGGCGCGTCCGGCAGCGGCAAATCCACCCTGCTGCGCCTGCTGCTTGGGTTCGAGCGGCCGGACCGGGGCGAGGTCTTCTTCGACGGCCGGGCGGCGGAACGGCTGGATCTGGCCGCGGTGCGCCGGCAGATCGGCGTCGTGCTCCAGAACGGCCGGGTCACCGCCGGCAGCCTGTTCCAGAACATCGTCGGCACCGCTCCGCTCGGCCTCGACGACGCCTGGCACGCCGCCCGGCTGGTCGGGCTCGACCAGGACATCGAGGCGATGCCGATGGGCATGCACACGGTGCTGATGGACGGCGGCGGCACCCTGTCGGGCGGGCAGCGCCAGCGCCTGATGATCGCCCGCGCGCTGGTCCACCGCCCGCGCATCCTGCTGCTGGACGAGGCGACGAGCGCGCTCGACAACCGCACCCAGGCGGTGGTGACGGCGTCGCTCGCCAAGCTCAGCGTCACCCGCGTGGTGATCGCCCACCGGCTCAGCACAATCCGCGACGTCGACCGCGTCTTCGTGCTGGAGGGCGGGCGGCTGGTCCAGTCGGGGCGTGGCGAGGATCTGATGGCCGTGGACGGACCTTTCAGAAGGCTGGCCAGCCGGCAATTGCTCTAGGAAGGCGGGGGAGGGGAACGATCATGCGCAAGGTGCTGTACATCCTGGGCAATCTCAGCGACGAGGACATCGAGTGGATGGCGCGGGCCGGCAAACGGCTGGACGTCGGCGACGGCCACGCGCTGGTCCGCCAGGGCCAGCCCGCCGAGCAGCTCTACATCGTGCTGGAGGGCCACGCCCTGGTGGAGGTCGCCGGGGTCGGCACCGTCGCCCGGCTGGGCAGCGGCGAGGTGATCGGCGAGGTTTCCTTCGTCGATTCGGCGCCACCCTCGGCCACCGTGTCGGCCGACGGTCGCTGCATCGCCCTGGCGCTGAACCGCCGCGACGTCGAGGCGCGGCTGCGGACCGACGGCGGCTTCGCCGGGCGCTTCTACAAGGCGCTCGCCATCTTCCTGGCCGACCGCCTGCGCGGCACGGTGGACCGGCTGGCCTACGGCAAGGGGCAGGCCATGGCGGCCGGCGCCATCATGGAGGACGAGCTGGACGAGGGGCTGCTCGATCAGGTCTCGCTCGCCGGCGCGCGCTTCGACCGCATGCTGAAGACGCTGATGGGGGCTCCCGCCTGACGGCGGTCCTTGTCCCGATGAAGGTCCTCGTCCCGATGAAGCCATGAGGTGCGGACGGCTCCCTGCCGGTCAAGGCGGGACGCCGCCGGCCATGCATCGATGGCCGGCGGCGTCCCTTGTCCTTCCGAACCGGCCGCGCCGGATCACCGCCACGCGGCGGTGATGGCGTTGTCGACCTGCGGATAGGCGCTGCCCTCGATGCTCAGCGTGCCGGCCGCCGGCGGCGCGAAGCCCGCCATCGCCTGCACCAGCTGGTCCACCATCGAATCCGCCAGCACCGCGCCGTCGCTGGTCTCGATGCTGTCCATGCGATGGCTGGTGCCGCTGTACCAGCCGGCGACCGTGACCTTGTCGGCCGACCCCACGACCTGGATCTCCAGATCGCTGCCGGTCTTGCGAAGCCACAGCTGGTGCCGGTCGATCCCCTCGCCGAACACCAGGCGATCGTTGCCGGCGTCGGCGTCGTTCTCGACGATGCGGTCGCTGCCGCCGCCGCGGCCGAACCGGTAGACGTCGTTGCCGGTGCCGCCGGCCAGGACGTCGTTGCCCGCCCCGCCGTCCATGTCGTCGTCGCCGTCGCCGCCCGACAGGCTGTCGTTGCCGCCGCCGCCCCACAGCGTGTCGTTGCCGGCCTCGCCATAGGCCTCGTCGGAGAAGCCCGAACCGATCGGATCGGCACGGCTGTCCAGCAGGTCGTCGCCGTCGCCGCCGTGCAGCGTGTCACGGCCGAGACCACCGACCAGGGTGTCGTTGCCGCCATAGCCGGACAGGAAGTCGTTGCCCCCCTGGCCGTCGATGAGGTCGCCGTTCGCGTAGCCCAGCAGCGCTTCCGCGGCGCTGCCGCCGACGGTCTCCAGCGTCAGGGCGGGGGAGGACAGGTCCACCTCCCGCCCATCGGCGAAGCGCACCGTCTGGAGATAGTTCACCCCGTCGCCAGCCCCGTTGAAGCGGTTGGAGATGACGATCTGCTCCGGCCGGTCGCGGAACCGCAGCACGAGGTTGTCGTCGAAACGCGCGAAATACAGGCTCTCGGCTGTGAAGCCCTCGCCCATCAGCAGCAGGTCGGAACCTCCGCCGCCGAGGATGGTGTCCTGCCCGCCATCGTACAGCACGAGATCGTCGCCGGCACCGCCATCGATGGCGTCGTCGCCGGCTCCACCGGACAGCGTGTCGTTGCCGGCCTCGCCAAAGAGGATGTCGTTGCCGTCGCCGCCATGCAGCCGGTCGCCGTCGGCCCCGCCGGACAGCGTGTCGTTGCCGAGGCCGCCGGCAAGCTCGTCGGCGCCGGCATCGCCCTGGATGTAATCGTTGCCGGCGCCACCCTCGATGGAATCCGCGCCGTCGCCGCCGAACAGCGTGTCGTTGCCGTCGCCGCCGAACAGCGTGTCGCCGCCGCTGCCGCCCTCGATGTAGTCGCTGCCGCCCCCGCCGTCGACGCGGTCGTCGCCGTCGCCGCCGTAGAGCGAGTCGCCGCCGCCGCCGCCCAGCAGCGTGTCGTCGCCGGCCTCGCCATAGAGCGAGTCGCGGCTGGCGGTGTCGTCGCTGCTGTCGATGAAATCGTTGCCGTTGCCGCCACGGACCACGTCGCTCCCCGCGCCGCCATAGAGGTGATCGTCGCCGTCATAGCCGAAGATCGCGTCGTTGCCGCCGGAGCCCCGGATGGTGTCGTTGGCGTTGTAGCCCTCCAGCGTGCGGGCGACGTCGTCGTCCCGCGTGTCGATGACGAGATCGGGCCGGGTGAGATCGTAGGTCGACTGGTCGGCGAAGCGCAGGGTCTGGAGATAGTTGGCGCCGTTCCCGTTGCCGTTGAAGCGGTTGGCGATGACGATCCGCTCGGTCCGGCCCTGGAACAGGACGTGCAGGTCCTTGCCGTAGCGTTCGAAGCGCAGGGCGGCCGCGTCGAAACCCTCGGCGAAGTCGAGGATGTCGTTGCCGCCGCCGCCGGTCACGGTGTCCTGTCCGCCCTGGTACAGCACCACGTCGTCGCCGGCCCCGGTGACGATCCAGTTGGCGCCCAGGCCGCCGGCCAGCGTGTCGTTCCCGTCCTCGCCGAAGAGGCTGTCGTTGCCGTCGCCGCCGTCGAGGCGGTCGTCATCCGCCCCGCCCTGGAGCGTGTCCTTGCCGACCCCGCCGATCAGGACATCGGCCCCGGCCCCGCCGACCAGGCTGTCGTCGCCGGTCCCGCCGTCGAGCAGGTCGTCGCCGTCGCCACCATAAAGCGCGTCGCCGAGCGCCCCGCCATAGAGCGTGTCGTTGCCGTCCTCGCCATAGGCGGTGTCGGCGCTGGCGGTGTCGTCGCGGCCGTCGATAAGGTCGTTGCCGTCGCCGCCGTAGAGCAGGTCGGCCCCGGCCCCGCCATGGAGCGTGTCGTCGCCGCCGTAACCGTAGATGGCGTCGGTCCCGCCGCTGCCACGGATGACGTCGCCGGCGTTGTAGCCGTACAGCGTGTGGCCGACGTCGCTGTCGATGGTGCGGATGACCAGATCCGGACGGGCCAGATCGACCTCGCTGCCGTCGGCGAAACGCAAGGTCTGGATGTAGTCGGTCCCGTCGGCGGTGCCGGTGAGGGCGAAGCGGTTGGCGACGACGATCCGCTGCGCGGCGGAGTCGAACACCAGGTGGAGATCCTTGCCGAAGCGCTCCATCCGCAGGCCGGCCACCGTGTAGCCCTCGCCGAAGACCAGCACATCGTTGCCGCCGCCGCCGACGATGGTGTCCGCCCCGCCGCCATAGACCACGGTGTCGTTGCCCGCCCCGCCGTCGATGGCGTTGGCGCCGGCCCCGCCGGTCAGCGTGTCGTCGCCGGCCCCGCCGAACAGCGTGTCGTTGCCGGCGTCGCCCGACAGGCTGTCGTTGCCCTCGCCGCCCTCCAGGGAATCGTTGCCGTCGCCGCCCTCCAGCGTGTCGTTGCCGCCGTATCCGAGGATGGTGTCGTTGCCCGCCCCGCCGTCGATCCGGTCACCCGACTTGTAACCGCGCAGAGTCTCGCTCGCCGCTTGTCCATGGGTTTCCAGCCCGATGTCCTGGGCCGTGAGATCGACCTCGGTCCCGTCGGCGAAGCGCAGCGTCTGGACGAAGTTGGCGCCGTCGGCGTCGCTGTTGCCGTTGAAGCGGCCGACCACGACGATGCGGTCCCCCGTATCGCGGAAATTGAGATGAAGGTCGTTGCCGATCCGGGAGACATACAGCTGGTCGCGTGCCAGCCCGGCTCCCAGTTCCAGAACGTCGCTGCCACCGCCGCCGATGACGGAGTCCTCGCCGGCCCCCGGCCCGGCGTAGCGGATCAGGTCGTCTCCGGCCCCGCCGTCGATGACGTCGTTGCCGGCGCCTCCGTCCAGCGTGTCGTTGCCGGCCTGCCCATACAGGGCGTCGGCTCCGTCGCCGCCGAAGATCGAATCGTCGCCACCCTCGCCATAGAGCTGGTCGGCCCCGCCACCGCCGTCGATCAGGTCGTCGTCGCCGCCGCCATAGACCAGATCCACGCCGCCGCCGCCGTAGATGGTGTCGTTGCCGGTGCCGCCATAGGACTGGTCGTTGATGTTCGCGGCGCTGGGGTCGTCGCGGTTGTCGATCAGGTCGTTGCCGGCGCCGCCGTGCATCTCGTCGGAGCCGGTGCCGCCCTTGATCGTGTCGTTCCCCGCTCCGCCCAGGATGGTGTCGTTGCCGGTGCCGCCGTCGAGGCTGTCGTCGCCGACGCCGCCGTTGACCGCGTCGTTGCCATCACCGCCCGCGACGATGTCGTTGCCGGCCGGTTCGCTGGGGGAGGGGGAGGGCAGGACCGAATTCAGATCCCACACCCCATCGCCATAGGTTTCCCAGATGTAGCCGTTGGCACCGATCGGGTAACCGTTGATTTCGATGCCGCCGACATACACGGCCTTCTTGGCCCTGTTCCAGCCGCCGGTCTCGTCGACGACATGGATTTGCAGCCGGTCCGCCTCGCTCCGATCCCGAACGGTGAAGGTGTAGTCGCGCATGTTTCCCGAATAGATCATGGTGTTTCCGTCGGAGGCCAAGGTGGAGTAGAGCACGTCCACGATGCCGTTCATCAACACCACGCCGTCGAGGGTAACGACCACCTTCGGCCAGTAATACACATTGTGGGCGCCCATGCGGATGCGGACGGTGATCACCTCGTTTCCGGTCGTCGAAAACTCGTCGCCCCACAGCCGATCCTCGCCGGCTCCTCCGGTTATCGTGTCGTCGCCGTCACCACCGAAGGCGATGTCGTTCCCGCCGCCGCCGTCCACGGAATCCTCCCCGGCGCCGCCCCGCAGCCCGTCGCCGCCGGCCCCGCCATAGAGGGTGTCGTTGCCCGCTTCGCCGTAGAGGTTGTCGGCGGCACCCGCGCGGCCGTCCAAGATGTCGTTGCCGTCGCCGCCGTAGAGATTGTTGTACCCGGCCCCACCGGTCAGCGTGTCGGCGCCGCCATAGCCATAGATCGTGTCGTTGCCAGCCCCGCCGTCGATGACGTCGCCGACGTTGTAGCCCTCCAGCTTCTCCGAGGCACCGGTGCCCGTGGTGGCGATCACCAGATCCGGGCGGGTCAGATCCACCAGGGTTCCATCGGCGAAGCGCAGGGTCTGGGCGTAGTTGGCCCCGTTCCCATTGCCGTTGAAGCGCCCCTTGACGATGACCTCGTCGGCGACGCCGCTGAAGCGGACGTGCAGGTCGTTGCCGAAGCGGGCGAAGTAGAGCGCTCCGGGAGCGAAGGCGCCGGCAAGCTCGATCACGTCGGCGCCGCCGGTGTTGTAGACGCTGTCCTGGCCGCCGGTGAAGCGGATCAGGTTCGCGCCGCTCCCGCCATAGACCACGTCGTTGCCGGCCCCGCCGACCAGCGTGTCGTTGCCGGCGTCGCCGAGCAGCGTGTCGTCCCCGGCACCGCCCTCGATCGAATCGTCGCCGTCGCCGCCTTCCAGCCGGTCGCCGCCATCGCCGCCGAGCAGAAGGTCGGCGCCGGCATAGCCGTAGAGCGTGTCGTTGCCGACCCCGCCGTCGAGCGTGTCGTCGCCGGCATAGCCGTGGATGGTGTCGTTGCCCCCGGTGCCCTGGATGGAATCGCCGACGTTGTAACCCTCCAGCGTCTCGTTGGCGGCGGTCGCCACCGTCTCGATCTTCAGATCCGGGGCGGTGATGTCGACCAGCGTGCCGTCGGCGAAGCGCAGGGTCTGGACGTAGCTCGCCCCATCCAACGCCCCGTTGAAGCGCCCGACCAGCACGATCTCGTCGGCCGCGTTGCGGAAGCGCAGGTGGAGGTCGTTGCCGAAGCGCGCGTAATAGAGGTCGGCGGCGGCCAGCCCCTCGCGGATCTCCAGCACGTCCCGGCCGCCCTCGTTGGTGATGATGTCGCGCCCGCCGCTGTGGCGGATGAGGTCGTCTCCAAGCCCGGTCAGGATGGTGTTGGTGCCGAGCCCGCCCTCCAGCGTGTCGTCGCCGTCGCCGCCCTGGAGGGAGTCGTTGCCCGCCCCGCCGTCCAGCCGGTCGTTGCCGGCGTTGCCTTCCAGCCAGTCGTTGCCGGCGTTGCCGACCAGGCTGTCGTTGCCGTCGCCGCCGGAGAAGGTTTCGCCCCCGTCGCCGCCGAGGATGGTGTCGTCCCCGGCCTCGCCATAGGCGACGTTGGCCGAGGCGCCGGTCCCGGTGTCGTTGCGGTTGTCGATCAGGTCGTTGCCGGCCCCGCCATGGATCTGGTCGGCGCCGAGCCCGCCTTCCAGCGTGTCGTCGCCCGCCCCGCCGACCAGACTGTCGTTGCCGTCACCGCCTTGCAGGAGGTCGTCACCGTCGCCGCCCTCCAGCCGGTCGGCGCCGGCCCCGCCCAGCAACGTGTCGTTGCCGACTCCGCCGTAAAGCTGGTCGTTGCCGGTGCCGCCGTCGAGCGTGTCGTCGCCGGCATAGCCGTAGACGGTGTCGTTGCCGTCGGCGCCCTGGATGGAATCGCCGACGTTGTAGCCCTCCAGCGTCTCGTTGGCGGCGGTCGCCACCGTCTCGATCTTCAGATCCTGGGCGGTGATGTCGACCAGCGTGCCGTCGGCGAAGCGCAGGGTCTGGACGTAGCTCGCCCCATCCAACGCCCCGTTGAAGCGCCCGACCAGCACGATCTCGTCGATCGCGTTGCGGAAGCGCAGGTGGAGGTCGTTGCCGAAGCGCGCGTAATAGAGATCGGCGGTCGCCAGCCCCTCGCGGATCTCCAGCACGTCCTGGCCGCCCTCGTTGCCGATGACGTCGCGCCCACCGCTGTGGCGGACAAGGTCGTCTCCGAGCCCGGTCTGGATGCTGTTGGCGCCCGCTCCGCCCTCCAGCGTGTCGTTGCCGGCGCCGCCGTACAGCGCGTCGTCGCCGGTGCCGCCGCTGAGGGAATCGTCGCCGGCGTCGCCGTAGAGGGTGTCGTTGCCGGCTCCGCCGGTCGCCGTGTCGTCGCCGTCACCGCCCTCGGCGTAGTCGTTGCCGTCGCCGCCCGCGATGACGTCGTTGCCGGCCCCGCCGTAATGCAGGTCGTTGTCGGCCCCGCCGTCGAGCGTGTCGTCGCCGTCGCCGCCTTCCAGCCGGTCGGCACCGGCGCCGCCCAGCAGATGGTCGGCCCCGGCCCCGCCGAACAGGATGTCGTTGCCGGCTCCGCCATCCAGCCGGTCGTCGCCGGCATAACCGTAGATGGTGTCGCTGCCGCCCAGCCCCTGGATGGTGTCGTTGGCGTTGTAGCCTTCCAGCTTCTCGGCCGCGTCGGTCGCCACCGTGTCCAGAACCAGATCCTGGGCGGTGATGTCGACCAGCGTGCCGTCGGCGAAGCGCAGGGTCTGGACATAGCTCGCCCCGTCGCCGGCCCCGTTGAAGCGGTTGACCAGCACGACCTCGTCGCTCCGGTTGCGGAAACGCAGGTGGAGGTCGTTGCCGAAGCGCGCGAGATAGAGGTCGCCCACCGCAAGGCCGCCGCCGATCTCCAGCACGTCCTGGCCGCCCGCGTTGGTGATCGTCTCCCGCCCGCCGTCGAAGCGGATCAGGTCGTCGCCCAGCCCGGTGAACAGGGTGTCGGTGCCGCCGCCGCCGGTCAGCGTGTCGTTGCCGTCGCCGCCGTCGAGCGTGTCGTTGCCCTCGCCGCCGTTCAGGATGTCGGCCCCGTCGCCGCCCGACAGGAAGTCGGCCCCGTCGCCACCATCCAGCGAATCGTCGCCCGCGTCGCCGTGCAGGCTGTCGGTGCCGGTGCCGCCGGACAGCGTGTCGTCGCCCTGGTCACCGTTGAGGACGTCGGCCCCGTCGCCGCCCTCGACGCTGTCGTTGCCGGCACCGGCGTAGAGGAAGTCGTTGCCCGCCCCGCCGTCGAGCGTGTCATCGCCCGCGTAGCCGTAGACGGTGTCGTTGCCGGCCAAGCCCTGGATGAGGTCGCCGACGTTGTAGCCCTCCAGCTTTTCGCTGGCGTTGGTCGCCACCGTCTCCAGCGCCAGGGTCTGGGAGGCCAGATCGAGGGTGGAACCGTCGGCGAAGCGCAGGGTCTGCACGAAGCTCGCCCCATCGCCAGCCGCGTTGAAGCGGCCGGTGAGGATGATCTGCTCGCTCGATCCCCGGAAGCGGACGTACAGGTCGTTGCCGAAGCGGGCGAAATAGACGTCGCTCCGCGCGATGCCCGGTCCCATCTCCAGCACGTCGCTGCCGCCCTCGTTGGTGACGGTGTCGCTGCCGCCGCCGTAGCGGATGAGGTCGTCGCCGGTGCCGCTGTAAAGCGTGTCGTTGCCGGCGCCGCCGGCCAGCGTGTCGTTGCCGGCGCGGCCGTAGATCGTGTCGGCGCCATCGCCGCCGCTCAACTCGTCGTCGCCGTCCTCGCCGTCGATGCTGTCGTTGCCGGCCCCGCCCTCGATGCTGTCGTTGCCGGTGCCGCCGAACAGGATGTCGGCGCCGCCGCCGCCATGGATCGTGTCGTTGCCGTCGCGCCCATAGGCCACGTCGCCGCCGGTGGCGTCGTCCCGCCCGTCGATCAGGTCGTCGCCCGCCCCGCCGTCGAGGGAATCCGCGCCGGTGCCGCCGATCAGCGTGTCGTTGCCGGCGTAGCCGAGGATGGTGTCGTTGCCGGCCCCGCCGACGATGCGGTCGCCGACGTTGTAGCCTTGCAGATACTCGGCGGCGCTGGTCGCCACCGTCTCCAGCGCGATGTCGGTGCGGGTCAGGTCGAAGCTGGTGCCGTTGGCGAAGGCGATCCGCTCGACATAGGCCGTGCCGTCGCCGGCCGCGTTGAAGCGGCCGACCACGACGATCTCGTCGGTCGCGCTGTTGCGGAAACGGATGTGCAGGTCATTGCCGAAGCGGGCGAAGTAGATCCCGTCGCGGTCGATCCCCGGCCCCATCTCGATGGTGTCGAGGCCGCTGCTGTCCATGAGGAGGTCGCGGCCGTCGCCGGCGCGGTAGACATACACGTCGTTGCCGGCCCCGCCGTCGAGCGTGTCGTTGCCGATGCCGCCGATCAGCGTGTCGTTGCCGGCCCCGCCGCTCAGGCGGTCGTCGCCGTCCTGGCCCAGCAGCACGTCGTCGGTGGCGGTGCCGGTCAGCAGGTCGCCGCCGGTGCCGCCGAGCACCGCCAGCTCGCCGAGCGGCAGGGTGGTGCCGTCGGCGAAGGTCAGCCCGGCCAGCCCGGTGGTGCCGTCGGTGGCGGAGAAGTGGTTGACGACGACGATCCGCTGCCCGGTGGCGCGGACCACCACGACGAGGTCGCCGCCCGAGCGGGTCAGCACGACGTCGCGCCAGTCGAGCCCGCCCGGCAGCCCGACCGTGTCGCCGTCGCCGGGGAATACCGTCTGGTCGGCCCCGCTGTCGTCGAGCTGGAAGACCGACGGCCCGTCGCCGCCGATCCACACATGGCCCGATCCCAGGTTCCACGGCGCCCCGGACGTGAAGGTCACCCGGTCGAGCTGGTTCTGGAAATGGTTGACCACCAGCACGTTGATGGCGCCGTCGGCCGAGGTGATGCGCAGGTCGTCGTGGATGCGCACCAGCCGCAGATTGGCCGGCGGAACGCCGGCACCGAAGCTGAGCTGGTTGACGGCGTCGCCGGCCGGATGGATGGTCGTCGGACCGGCGCCGGCCCCCACCACGAAGTTGCTGTTGCCGCGGCTGCCGATCAGGATTCCGTTGCCGCCAATCGCCCAGCTCTGCCCGCCCTCGAAGGTCACGGTGCCGAGGCCCGAGCCGGCGCCCGCCACCCCGGTCGGTCCGAAATGGTTGACCGCGATCAGGTCGATGCTGCCGTCGTCGGTGTAGAAATGCAGGTCGACGCCGATCCGCTCCATCCGCACCAGGGCCGGGTCGATGCCGGGGCCGAAGCTGAGGGCGTCGGTGCCGCCACCCGCGAAGATGTACTGACGGCCCTGGCCGGGCAGCACCGTGAAGCTGTCGGTCCCCATCTCGCCGAACAGGACGTTGTCGCCGACGACGTCCCAGGTGACGCCGCCGGTGAAGCTGACGGCGTCGAGGCCGCGCGACACCCCGTCGGTCGGCGCGACGAACTGGTTGACGATCCGCACGGTCCGGCCGCTGCCGATGAAGACGACCACGAGGTCGGTGCCGTCCCGCGCCAGCGTGACGTCGCCCGGCCCGACATCGGGGCCGAAGATGATCTGGCTGCCGCCGCCGCCCGCGTGGATCTCCTGGCGGGCCGGGCCGGTCTTGCCGATCTGGAAGCGGTCGCCGCCGCCCCCGCCGATCAGCGTGAAGGGGGAGGACAGGTCGAAGGTCCGCCCGTCGTCGAACTCCAGCTGGCCGATCGCGCCGAAGTAGTTGAGGACGGTCACCACCTGGCCGGTGCGGTCGATGAAGAGCTCCAGGTCGGAGCCGGTGCGGACGAAGCGCACCTCGGTGCTGTCGATCCCGTCGAGCTTCACCGTGTCACCGCCCTGGGCGTAGATCGTCTTCGATCCGGAATCCGGACCGATCAGGAAGGTGTCGCGCCCGGCGCCGCCGAACACCAGCGTGTCGCCGGTCAGGTGCAGGACCGAGCCGTCGGGGCGCGTCAGCGATTTCAGCGGCGCGCCGGCGAAATGGTTGACGATGGTCAGGGAATCCGCCGTGCCGTCGACGGTGATGCGCAGGTTGACGCCGTCGCGCGCCACCCGGATCTTCGATCCGTCGACGGTGTCGACGAAGCGCAGGCTGTCGTCGCCGTTGCTGTCCGGATAGACGATCATGTCGCCCATGCCGCGCTGGATCAGGTACTCGTCGTGGCCGGAGCCGCCGATCAGCACCTTGCCGCCCTGGATGTTCCAGGTGGTGCCGTTGTCGAAGGCGATGTCGCCGATGCCGTTCAGCGTGAAGTGGTTGACGACGACGATGGCGTCGGGCCGGCCCTCAATGTGGATGTGCAGGTCGTTGCCGACGCGGACCACCCGCGTCGTGCCGGGATCGGCGTCGAGCTGGAGATGCTGGCCGGGCGCGCCGGGGTAGATGATGGAGGCGTCGCGGATGGTCTCCGGCCCGGTGCCGCCGATGTGGATCGTGGTGCTGGCGATGGGCCAGATCACGCCGTTGGGGAAGACGATCTCCGGAATCGCCACGACGCCGCCGGGCGCGAAGTGGTTGACGATGGTCATGGTGTCGCCGCCGGCGGTGACGCGCAGATCGGCGCCGACGCGGGTCAGGCGGACGCTGCCCGGATCGATTCCGGGCGCGACCTCGATCCGGTCGCCGGAGGATTGCCCGCCGGGATAGACCGTGACGTTGCCCATGCCGGGGTTCAGGACGAACACGTTGTCCGCGTCGGAGCCGATGCGGACGTTGGCGCCGCCGACCGTCCACAGCGTGCCGTCGGCGAACGCGATGTCGCGGGCGGCGTTGCCGAGGAAGTGGTTGAGCACGGTCACCACGTCGGCGCCGTCGCCCAGCACGATCTGGAGATCGTCGCCGACCCGGCGCGCCACGGTGGCGAGGCTGTCGAAGCCGGTGCCCATCCGCAACCGGTCGGTGCCGCCGCCCGGATAGAGCGAGACGTGGCCGATGCCGGGCTCGAAGGTGAAGGTCTCGGTGCTGCTGCCGCCGACGCGGATCTCGTGGCCCCAGATGTTCCAGACGGCGCCGTCGAGGAAGCGGATGGTGTGGACACCGCCGCTGGCCCCGCCGGAGAAATGGTTGAGCACCGTCAGGGAATCCCCCAGCCCGTTGACCGTCACCACGAGGTCGTCGCCGACCCGCTGGATCTTCAGGCTGGCCTTGTCGATGCCCTCGCCGATGGTGATCCGGTCGTTGCCGGTGCCGGGCAGCACGATGCGCGCGCCGCTGCCGGGGGTCAGCGTGAAGCTGTCGTCACCGCTGCCGCCGATCAGGATGTTGGTGCCCGACAGGCTCCAGTTCCGCCCGCCGACCACCACATTCTCCAGCGCCGAGGCGCCCCAGTCGGTGGAGAAATGGTTCAGCACGGTGATGCGGTCGGCCGTGCCGCGGACCGAGACGATCAGGTTGTCGCCCTCGCGCACGAACTCCAGCTTGTCGGTGGCGACACCGGCGCCGAACTTCAGGCTGTCGAAGCCCTTGCCGGCGAACAGGCTGACCGCGCCGTCGCCCGCGTTGACGGTGAAGACGTCGGCGGTGTCGCCGCCGATGCGGAAGCCGTGGCCGGCGTCGACGCTCCACACCGTGCCGTCGGCGAAGGCGACGGTGGCCAGCCCGCCGTTGCCGGCGCCGGTCCCGTTGAAGTGGTTGAGCACGGTGACGCGGTCGGTGGTGCCGGCGATCTCCAGCACCAGCGTGTCGCCGACCCGGCGCAGAGCGACGTCGGCCGGATCGATGCCGGCCCCCAGCACCAGCCCGTCGCGCCCGCCGCCGGCCGCCAGCACCCGCTCGCCCAGCCCCTTCTGGACGGTGAAGCTCTCGTCGCCGCCGGTGCCGGCGATCAGGCGGGTGTTGTCGATGGCCCAGGCCGTGCCGTCGCCGAAGCGGATGCTGGCATAGCCGTCGGGGTTGCCGTCGAAGTGGTTCTTGACGACCCAGACGTCGGAGCCGGCGCCGTAGGTTATGCGCAGGTCGTCGCCGTCGCGGATCAGCCGCATCCGGTCGGGATCGACGTTCAGCGCGAAGCGGATGGTGTCGGTGCCGCCGCTGCCATACAGGATGGTCTCGTTGTTCCCCTGGCCGCCTTCCAGGCCGAAGACGACGCTGTCGTCGCCCGTGCTGCCGATCACCACGTCGTCGCCGCGGACCCGCCAGCGGGTGCCGTCGGCCAGCTCGATGGTCTGGATCCCGCCGTTGCCCGCCCCCGCCAGCGCCTCGGCGGAGAAGTGGTTGAAGAGCCGGACCGAGCGGTCGGTGCCCGCGATGCGGATCTCCAGGTCATCGCCCAGGCGCGACAGGCGCAGGTCGTCGGCCGTCACGTCGGCGCCGAAGCGGATGGTGTTCTCGCCGCCGTCGGCGTGCAGGGTGCGGGTGCCGAAGCCGGCATCGATGGCGATGGTGTCGTCGCCGGTGGTGCCCATCCGCAGATCGTCGCCCCAGACCGGCCAGACCACGCCGTCGGCGAAGGCGATGCTGCGGACGCTGCCATCGCCGGCCGCCTCGGCGCCGTTGGGGGCGAAATGGCCCATGATGGTGACGCGGTCGCGGGCGTAGCCGTCCTCGCCCGCCGGGCCGCCCTCGGCGTCGAACAGGATGTGCAGGTCGTCGTCGATGCGGACCAGATGGGCGATCTCGTGCCGGAAGCCGGCGCCGAGCTTGACGGTGTCGTCGCCGCCTTCGCCGAAGACCACGACATGGCCGACGCCCGACGGCGCGGTGAGGGTGTCGTCGCCCGACGTGCCGGTCACGACGAGGTCGCCGAACATCCGCACGCCGTCCTGCACGTAGACGACCGCCTCGCCCCGGCCGTAGCTGTTGTAGAGCACCGAATCGACGAGGATCCCGCTGCCGGTCTTCCGCCAGCCGGATTCCTTGAAGGTCACCAGATCGTCGCGATCGCCGGTGACCCAGAGCGGCGCGCCGCCGCCGTTGGCCAGCACGCCCTGCTCGTTGAGGATCACGACCTGCCGGTCGGCGCCGGTCAGGTCGAGCTTCTCGATGCCATGGACACCGCCGGCGTCGGCCCCCACCATCGACAGCCGGTCGCCCTCGAAGCGCAGCGTGTCGATGCCGTCGCCGCCGTCCACCGAGACGAAGCCGTCGTCCAGGATCCGCAGCGTGTCGTTGCCGCCCCCGCCCGACAGGATGTCGGCGCCGCCGCCGCCGTCCAGCCGGTTGTCGGCGCCGTCGCCGGTCAGCCGGTCGGCGAAGCCGGTGCCGATGACGATCTCGACGCCGCTCAGCCGGTCGCCCTGGGCGTCGCCGCCCGATCCGGTGCCGGTGGCCAGATTGACCGTCACCCCGACCCCGGAGGCCGAATAGTCGGCGGTGTCGAGGCCGGCGCCGCCGACCAGCGTGTCGGCCCCGGCACCGCCGATCAGCGTGTCGTTGCCGGAACCGCCGTCGAGCCGGTTGGCGCCGCCGTCGCCGGTCAGCCTGTCGTCGCGGCCGGAGCCGGTCAGGTTCTCGATCCCGCTCAGGACGTCGCCCTGGGCATCGCCGCCCAGGCCGGTCCCGGCGGACAGGTCCACCGTCACCCCGGCGCCCGAACCAGAATAATCCGCCGTGTCGCTGCCGCCGCCGCCGGTCAGGGTGTCGGCGCCGCCGCCGCCCTTCAGCACGTTGTTGCGCTCGTCGCCGGTCAGCACGTCGTTCCGGGCCGAGCCGACCAGATTCTCGATGCCGCTCAGCACATCGCCCTCGGCGGTGCCGCCGAGGCCGGTGCCGGCCGCCAGATCCACCGTCACGGAGTCGCCGGAGGCCGAATAGTCGGCGGTGTCGGTGCCGGCGCCGCCGATCAGCGTGTCGGCCCCCGCGCCGCCGACCAGCGTGTCGTTGCCGGCGCCGCCGTCGATGAGGTTGGCGCCGCCGTCGCCGGTCAGCCGGTCGCCGTGGGCGGAGCCGGTCAGGTTCTCGATGCCGGAGAGCCGGTCGCCCTGGGCGTCGCCGCCGCTGCCCGTGCCGGCGGCGAGGCTGACCGTCACCCCGGCCCCGGAGGCCGAGTAGTCGGCGGTGTCGATGCCGTCCCCGCCGACCAGCGTGTCGGCCCCGCCCAGCCCGGCCAGCGTGTCGTTGCCGCCACGCCCGTCCAGCCGGTTGGCGTTGGCGTCGCCGGTCAGATAGTCGTCGTGATCGGAGCCGTCGATGTTCTCGACCCCGGTCAGGCTGTCGCCCTCGGCGTCACCGCCAAGGCCGGTCCCGGCGGACAGGTCCACCGTCACGCCGGCATCCGACGCCGAATAATCGGCGGTGTCGATGCCCGCGCCACCCGCCAGCGTGTCGGCACCGGCACCGCCGATCAGCCGGTCGTCTCCCGCCCCGCCATCCAGGCGGTTGGCGCCGCCGTCTCCGGTCAGCCGGTCGTCATGGCCGGAACCGGTCAGGTTCTCGACACCGGTCAGGACGTCACCCTCGGCGTCGCCACCGGCGCCGGTTCCGGCGGACAGGTCCACCGTCACGCCGGCACCCGAGGCCGAGTAGTCGGCGGTGTCGGTGCCGTCGCCACCGGTCAGTGTGTCCGCCCCCGCGCCACCGGCCAGCGTGTCGTCACCGGCACCACCATCGATCAGGTTGGTTCCGGCATCGCCGGTCAGGTGGTCGTCATGAACGGAGCCGGTGAGGTTCTCGATCCCGCTCAGGCTGTCGCCCTCGGCGTCGCCGCCGATGCCGCTTCCCGTGGACAGGTCCACCGTCACGCCATCGCCGGAGGCCGAATAATCCACCGTGTCGATGCCGTCGCCACCGACCAGCGTGTCCGCACCGTCCAGCCCCGCCAGCGTGTCGTCACCCTCACCACCGTCGATGAGGTTGGCGCCGCCGTCGCCGGTCAGCCGGTCGCCGTGAGTGGAACCGGTGATGTTCTCGATCCCGCTCAGGCTGTCGCCCTCGGCGTCGCCGCCGATGCCGCTTCCCGTGGACAGATCGACCGTCACGCCAACGCCGGAAGCCGAATAGTCGGCGGTGTCGATGCCGTCGCCGCCGACCAGCGTGTCGGCGCCCAGGCCACCGACCAGGGTGTCGTCACCCTCACCGCCGTCGATGAGGTTGGCGCCGCCGTCGCCGGTCAGCCGGTCGCCGTGACCGGAGCCGGTGATGTTCTCGATACCGGAAAGACTGTCGCCCTCGGCGTCGCCGCCGCTGCCCGTGCCGGCCGACAGGCTCACGGTCACCCCGGCCCCGGAGGCCGAGTAATCCGCCGTGTCGATGCCGTCGCCACCAACCAGCGTGTCGGCCCCTTCCAGACCGGCCAGCGTGTCGTCACCCGCCCCGCCGTCGATGAGGTTGGCGCCGGCATCGCCGGTCAGCCGGTCGTCGTGGGCGGAGCCGGACAGATTCTCGATGCCCGTCAGCACGTCGCCCTCGGCATCGCCACCGCCGCCGGTTCCATCAGCCAAGCTGACCGTCACGCCTTCGCCGGAGGCCGAATAGTCGGCGGTGTCGATGCCGGTGCCGCCGATCAGGGTGTCGGCGCCCTCCAGACCGGCCAGCGTGTCGTTGCCGCCGCGTCCGTCCAGCCGGTTGGCGTCGGCGTCGCCGGTCAGATAGTCGTCGTGGTCGGAGCCGTCGATGTTCTCGACCCCGGTCAGGCTGTCGCCCTCGGCGTCGCCACCGGCGCCCGTTCCGGCGGACAGATCCACCGTGACGCCCGCGCCGGAGGCCGAATAATCCGCCGTGTCGATGCCGTCGCCGCCGACCAGCGTGTCGGCGCCCAGGCCACCGACCAGGGTGTCGCCGCCGCCGCCGCCGTCCAGACGGTTGTCGCCATCGTCGCCGGTGAGGGAATCGTCGTGGGCGGAGCCGGTCAGGTTCTCGATGCCGGTCAGGACGTCGCCCTCGGCGTCGCCACCGGCGCCGGTCCCGGCGGACAGATCCACCGTCACGCCGGCGTCCGAGGCCGAATAATCCGCCGTGTCGATGCCGTCGCCACCGACCAGCGTGTCGGCTCCGGCCAAACCGGCCAGCGTGTCGTCACCCGCCCCGCCGTCGATGAGGTTGGCACCGGCGTCGCCGGTCAGGGAATCGCCGTGGCCGGAACCGGTCAGGTTCTCGATGCCGGTCAGGACGTCGCCCTCGGCGTCACCGCCAACGCCGGTCCCGGCGGACAGGTCCACCGTCACGCCGGCATCCGAGGCCGAGTAATCGGCCGTGTCGGTGCCCTCGCCGCCGATCAGGGTGTCGGCCCCGCCGCCACCGGTCAGGAGGTCGTCGCCCTCGCCACCGTCGAGCCGGTTGGCGTCGGCGTCGCCGGTCAGCCGATCGTCGTGGACGGATCCGACGACGTTCTCCACTTCGGCGATCCGGTCGCCCTCGGCGTCGCCGCCGTTGCCCGTGCCGGCGGCCAGATCCACCGTCACGCCCGCATCCGAGGCCGAATAGTCGACGGTGTCGACGCCGTCGCCGCCGGTCAGCACGTCGGCTCCGCCGCCGCCTTCGAGCCAGTCGTCGCCAGTTCCGCCGGAGAGGCTGTCGTCGCCGCCGCCGCCCGACAGGCTGTCGGCGCCGGTACCGCCCGTCAGGGCGTCGGCGCCGGAGCCGGCCAGAATCCTCTCGATGCCCGACAGGCTGTCGGTCATCCACCCGCCATGCCCGACGCTGCCGGTGGCGAGATCCACCGTGATCGCGCCGGTTTCCCCCGAGTAATCGACCGTGTCGATCCCGTCGCCGCCGATCAGCACGTTGTTGCCGCCGCCGCCGGCCAGGACGTCGTTGCCCGCCCCACCGATCAGCGTGTCGGCGCCGGAACCGCCGACCAGCGTGTCGGCGCCGTCGCCGCCGTCCAGCAGATCGCCGTTGTAGTCGTCCGCCACGGTCAACCGGTCGTTGCCGGCCCCGCCGATCAGCGTGTCGCTGCCGTAGCCGCCGTCGATGGTGTCGTCGCCGTCGCCGCCGTCGAAACGGTCGTTGCTCCAGTAGGAGCCGCCCTCGCCCAGCCGGTCGTTGCCGGCGCCGCCGAGCAGGGTGTCGGCCCCCTCGCCGCCGGTCAGCACGTCGTCGCCGGCCCCGCCGTCGATCCAGTCGTCGCCCCCGCCACCGATGACCGTGTCGTCGCCGTCCCCGGCGGTGACGCGGTCGGCGCCGCCCCCGGCGTCGATCACGTCGTCGCCGCTGCCGCCGTCGATGGTGTCGGCGTTCTCCCCGGCATCGATGGTGTCGTTGCCGGCGCCGCCCCGGATGCTGTCGTCGCCGCTGCCGGCGGTGATGGAATCGTCGCCGCTGCCACCGTCCAGCAGGTCGGCGTTGTCGCCGCCGATCAGGGTGTCGTTGCCGGCGCCGCCGTAGAGGGTGTCGGAATCGGTCCCGCCATCCAAATAATCGTCGCCCAGCCCGCCGTAGAGCAGGTCGTTGTTGCTTCCGCCCAGCAGGGTGTCGTTTCCGCTGCCGCCGTCCAGCGTGTCGTTCTCGCTGCCGCCGTCCAGACGGTCGTCGCCCGAGCCGCCCGACAGGGAATCGCTCTGGGCGCCGCCGACGAGCGTGTCGTTGCCGGAGCCGCCGCGCAGGGTGTCGTCGCCCCAGTCGCCGTTCAGCGCATCGTCACCGGCCCCGCCCAGCAGGACCCCGCCGCCGCCACCGCTGTTGAGGGTGTCGTTGCCGGCCCCGCCGTCGAGGGTCTCGGCCCGCCAGTCGCCGCTCACCGCGTCGTCGGTGCCGGCCTGCGCCTCCGTCATCTCGCGGGTCCGCTCGTCGGCCGGCGATTCACCCTCGACGTCCGCGACGCCGTCGTTGCCGGTCCCCGTCACGCCGATGACCAGCACGCTGTCGGTGCTCAGGCCGCCGCTGTCGGTGACGCGCACGGTGATGGCGTGGGTCGGCGCCGCGTCGTGGTCCAGGACCGCGCCCTCGGCGACGGTGATCCGGCCGGTCGCCGCGTCGATGACGAAACGGCCCCCGGCGTCGTCGGCCAGGCTGTAGGTCAGCGCGCCGTCTTCCGCGTCGGTCGCGTGGGCGGTGCCGACCAGGGTGCCGGCCGCCGCCGTTCCGGAAACGCTGCCGCCGCTCAGGAAGACGGCCGAGGGGGCGTCGTTGATCTCCTCCAGCGCGACCGTCACCGTCTGGCTGGCGACCCCGCCGCGCCCGTCCGACACCTCGATCCGGAAGCTGTCGGCGCCCGCGTAGTCGGCGTCGGGCGTGTAGGTGAAGGTTCCGTCGGCGGCCAGACGCAGGCGGCCGTGGCCCGGCCCGTCGGCCACGGCGTAGCTCAGCGCGTCGCCGTCGGCGTCCACCGCCCCGACCGAGCCGGCGAGTTCCGTGTCCTCGCGGCCGTGCAGCGTCTGGTCGGCGGCCACGGGGGCGCTGTTGCTGACGACGACGAGGGCGGCCAGCGCGCCGACGTCGACGACGCGGCCGTCGACCGTCACCTCCAGCGCGTTCCAGTTGCTGGCCTTGAGCTTGAGGGCGTCGCCGGTGAAGATCTGGTTGTCGTCGCCGTGCTGGCGCACGAAATCGCTCAAGCGGACGAGGTCGGCGGCGATCCCGGCGGTGATCTGGCCGGAGGCGAGCTGGACGCGCAGCCGGTCGTTGCCGGCCCCGCCGTCCATCGTGTCGTGGCCGGTCTGTGCGGAGAGGACATGGGTTGCAAGGTCGTCGCCGCCGCCCGCCTGGACGAGGTCGGCGCCGGCCCCGCCGAGCAGCGTGTCGGCCCCCATGCCGCCAGTCAGCGTGTCGTCGCCGTCGCCGCCGTCCAGCAGATCGCCGTTGTAGTCGTTGGCGACGGTCAGCCGGTCGTTGCCCGCCCCGCCGATCAGCGTGTCGCTGCCATAACCGCCGTCGATGGTGTCGTCGCCCTCGCCGCCGTCGAACCAGTCGTTGCTCCAGCCGTTGCCGTCGCTCAGCCGGTCGTTGCCGGCCCCGCCCAGCAGGGTGTCGTTGCCGTCGCCGCCGGTCAGCACGTCGTTGCCCGCCCCGCCGTCGACCCAGTCGGCCCCGCCGTCGGCGTTGACGGTGTCGTCGCCGTCGCCGCCCCAGACGCTGTCGTCGCCGCCGCCGGCCTGGACGAGGTCGTTGCCCGTCCCGCCATCGAGCCGGTCGCTCGCGCTGTTGCCGACCAGGGTGTCGTTGCCATCCCCGCCGATCAGGGTGTTGGCGTCGGTCCCGCCGTCCAGATAGTCGTTGCCCTCGCCACCATCCAGGTAATCGTTGTTGCTGCCGCCATAGAGCCGGTCGTCGCCCGCCCCGCCACGGATGGTGTCGTTGCCCCAGTCGCCGGTCAGCAGGTCGTCGCCCGCCCCGCCATCCATCATTCCGCCACCGCCGCCGCTGGTGATGGTGTCGTTTCCGGCGCCGCCCTCCAGGGTTTCGGCGCGCCAGTCGCCGTGCAGGGTCTGGTTGGCGGCGGTGGTGGTCGGCGTGTCGGTCATCGGTTTTCCCCCTGCGGGCTTTCTGCCCGGTTCGAATTCATTTCGGCGGCAACGGGTCGAGGCGGTCGGCGGTCGGAGCCTTGCCTGTGCCGGTCATCGCTCGCGCATGGCGTCGTGGACGTGGGCGAGCACCGGCGACAGCAGGTAGTCGAGGATGCGGCGGCGGCCGGTCTTGATCTCGGCCGTCACCGCCATCCCCGGAGCGAGCGCGATGTCCTCGCCGTCTTCCCCCCGGATGACGGCGCGGTCCAAGGCGATCCGGGCGGCGAACTTCGGGCCGTCCGGGTTGGTGGGCGCCGCCGGGTCGGTGGCGCCGGTGCGTGCGGCGGCTCCGTCGGGCGGCAGGATCACGTCGTGGGACACCCCCACCACCACGCCCGGCAGCAGCCCGTAGCGGGTGAAGGGAAAGGCGTCGACCTTGACCGCCGCCGGCATGCCGGGCCGCAGGAAGCCGATGTCCTTGTTGTCCACCTGGGTCTCGACGATCAGCGTCCGGCTGGCCGGCACGATCACCATCAGCGGTTCGGCGGTGGTCACCACGCCGCCCACGGTGTGGACCGCGAGCTGCTGGACCACGCCGGCGACCGGCGCCGTCATCACCTGGCGGGCGCGGCGGCGGTGCGCCTTGGTCAGCTCCTGGCGCAGGGCGGCGATGCGGTTCTCGGCGTCGGCCAGATCGGTCATCGCCTTGCCCTCGAACTCGGCGACCACCCGCCGCCGCTCGTCGCCCAGCCCCTTCAGCGCGGCGTCGACCTCCTCCTCGCGGTTCCTCGCCGCGACGCCGCCGAACTCGACCTCCGCCAGCTCCTTCTCCAGCTCCAGCAAATCGAAGCGCGGGCTGTAGCCGCGCTGCGAGAGGCCGCGCTTGGCCTGCACCTGCTCGCGGATCAGCGGCAGCGTCGCGGCCAGCCGGGCCTTCTCGGCGGCCAGCGCCGCCTTTTCCGCGCGGCGCTGACGTTCCTGGCTGTCGATGGCGGAGAGGCTGGCCTCGCGCGCGGTGAGCTGGTTGACCAGGATGGAGCGCTGGAGGGCGACCAGCGCGGCGTCGGCCTGCTCCGGCGGCTGGAACTGCCGCTCCCCGGCCAGGGCGGCGCGCAGGCGGGCCGCCTCGGTCTCGGCGACCTCCAGCTCCCATTCGGCGCGGCCGGCGTCGGCGGCGCTGTCGGTCGGGTCCAGTTCGAGCAGCCGGGCGCCTTCCTCGACGCGCTGGCCCTCGACGACGTGGATGCTGCGGACGATGCCGGGCTCCAGCGGCTGCACCAGCTTGTTGCGCTCGCTCGGGATGACGCGCCCGCGGGTGACGGCGGTGATGTCGATGTGGCCGATCCACGCCCAGCCCAGCGCGATGAAGGCGAACAGCGCGATCAGCAGCGCGACCGCGCGGGCCACCGGCGACGCCGGGGTCTCCACCGCCTCCAGCGCGGCGGGCAGGAACTCCAGCTCGTGCCCCAGCCGCCGCCGGAGCGGGCGCGCCGCGCGCAGGGCGGGCTGGGGCGACGGCGCTTCCGCCGCAGGAGGGGCCGCTTCGGCGGCGCCGTCAGGCGATGCCATGCTCGGGCCCCATCTGCATCCGCCACAGCTCCGCGTAGCGTCCACCCTGGCGGATCAGGGCCTCGTGCGTGCCCTGCTCGGCGATCCGCCCTTCCTCCACCGTGACGATGCGGTCGCAGTTGCGCACGGTGGAGAGCCGGTGGGCGACGATCAGCACCGTGCGGTTCTCGCAGATGCGGCGCATGTTGGCCTGGATCGCCGCCTCGCTCTCCACGTCGAGGGCGCTGGTCGCCTCGTCGAAGATCAGGATGCGGGGGTTGGTGGCCAGGGCGCGGGCGATGGCGATGCGCTGGCGCTGGCCGCCGGACAGGCTGGCGCCGCGCTCGCCGATCACCGTGTCGTAGCCCTCCGGAAGCCCCAGGATGAAGCGGTCGGCCCCGGCCAGCCTCGCCGCCGCCACGATGTCCTCCATCGCCATGCCGGGATCGGCCAGCGCGATGTTGTCGCGGATCGAGCGGTTGAACAGGACGTTCTCCTGGAGGACGACGCCGATCTGGCGGCGCAGCCACGCGACGTCGACCAGCGCCAGATCGACGTCGTCGACCAGCACCCGCCCCGATTCCGGCACGTAGAGGCGCTGCACCAGCTTGGTCAGCGTGCTCTTGCCCGAACCCGAGGAACCGACGATGCCGACGCTCTCGCCGGGCTGGATGGTCAGGTCGATGGATTGCAGGGTCGGCGAGGCGTCCGGGCGGTAGCGGAAGCCCACCCGGTCGAAGCGGATGCCGCCACGGATGGCCGGCAGCGGCAGGCGGCCCGGCTTGGCGGCCGGCTCGGCGGTGGTGTTGAGGATGTCGGCCAGCCGCTCGACCGAGATGCGCGCCTGCTGGAAGTCGTTCCACAGCTGCGCCAGCCGCAAAACCGGGGCGGACACCCGGCCGGCGAGCATGTTCACCGCCACCAGCGCGCCCACCGTCAGCGTGCCGTCGATCACCTCCAGCGCGCCGAAATACAGCAGGGCCGCCATCGCCAGCTTGCTGACCAGCTGCACGCCCTGGCCGGCGACGGCGCCGAGGTTGCCGGCGCGGAAGGCGGCGCCGACGAAGGCGGCCGAGCGCTCCTCCCAATGGCAGCGCATCTCCGGCTCCACCGCCATCGCCTTCAGCGTCTCGATGCCGGAAATGCTCTCGACCAGAAAGGCCTGGTTCTCGGCGCCCAGCGCGAATTTCGCCTCCAGCCGGCGGCGCAGGACCGGGGTGGCGATCAGGCTGATCGCGGCGTAGACCGGCAGCGACGCCAGCACGATGCCGGTCAGCGTCGGGCTGTACCACCACATCACCGCCAGGAAGACGACGGTGAAGAACAGATCCATCACCAGGGTCAGCGCCGAGCCGGTCAGGAAATCGCGGATGCGGTCCAGCTCGCGCACCCGCGCCACGCTGTCGCCCACCCGCCGCGCCTGGAAATAGGAGAGCGGCAGCGCCAGCAGATGGTCGAACAGCCGGACGCCGAGCGTCACGTCGACCCGGCTTGTGGTGTGGGAGAAGATGTAGGTGCGCAGGCCCCCCAGCACCGTCTCGAACAGCGAGACCACGACGAGCCCGATGATGAGGATGTCGAGCGTGGTCAGGCCCCGGTGCGCCAGCACCTTGTCGACGACCACCTGGAAGAACAGCGGGCTGACCAGCGCGAACAGTTGCAGCACGAAGGAGGCGAGCAGCACCTCCGCGAACGGGCGGCGGTACTTGAACAGGGCCGGCACGAACCAGCCGATGCCGAACCTCACCTGGGCCAGATCGAGGCTGGCGCGGCGCGTCATCAGCAGGAGTTCGCCCGACCAGACCGGCTCGACGACGGCGCGCGGCAGGGTCAGCGGACGCTGTTCCAGCGGGTCCTGGATCAGGACCCGGTCGCCGTCCACCTTCGCGATGATGAAGAAACGCCCGTCGCGCCGCTTCGCGATGGCGGGAAGCGGCGTCGCCGCCAGGCGATCCCAGCTGGTGGTGACCGAACGGGCCTTGACGCCGAACCCCTTGGCCGCCCGCAGGATGTCCAGCGTGTCCATCGCCCGGCCGCGCGCCGCCTGCGCGTGGAGGATCTGTTCCGGATCGGCTGGATTTCCCAGGAGGCGCAGCAGGATCACCAGGCAGGACAAGCCGGTGTCCGGGACCGAATTCTCTTCCACCAGCCTCGGCATGATCGAAACACTCGAATTGTGCGGTTCTACAATTTTTTCTACTTTTCGACTTTTTCCGTTCCAGAAGCGCTTGCGATAATTGATCGATTCCGTGGAAAATTTTTATCAACAAGGCAGGTGTCTGTATTCCGCAGCAATCTTCGGGCTGCGATTTACTGCACATCAATATTTCACGGAGGATTTTCTCATCGAAAATGCAACGTGCGGATGATAGCGATGCTTATGTCGGGGCGCAATGATTTTTCACCACATATGAGTGAAAAATACGAATTCGACTCATTCATTAAGTGTCTATAATGATTGGATGACTTCTTAAAAGCCTTTGACGAGAGAGGTGCGCCACCGCTACCGGCCACCGGGGCGACCCGCGCCGTCCACCTCACGCGCTTGGCGTGGTTGTGGCGCTAAGAGCGCCTAGCAGAATTCCGTTTTCGCCATCGGCGCCCAATGGAACCGTCATCCCCGCGAAGGCGGGGATGACGAGTCGAGAGACGACTCAAGCTTCTGTTAGGCGCTCTAATGCCGGAAACGTGAGGCAGCATAGGGCGCCGGGTCAATCGGCGCCGGGCGGCCGGCGATCAGGGCGGCGACGATGTCGGCGGTCGCGGCGGCCTGCGTCAGCCCGTAATGGCCGTGGCCGAAGGCGTGGATGACGCGGCGGTCGGCGGTTGCCGGGCCGATGACCGGCAGGCTGTCGGGGATGGAAGGGCGGAAGCCCATCCAGCGCGCGCCGTCCCCGACCGGCCGGCCGGGGAGCACACGGCGCAGGCGGCCGAGCATGGCATCGACCCGTGCCCAGTTGGGCGGGGCGTCCAGACCGGCGAACTCGACGCTGCCGCCGATGCGGTCGCCGCCGTCGAGCGGCGAGGTGACGAAGCCGTGCCCCTCGTACATCACCGGCCGAGTCACGCCCAGCGTGCCGGTGGGGACGGTGATGTTGTAGCCCCGTTCGGTGTCCAGCGGTACGCGGTCCCCGACCGCCGCCGCCAGCGGCTTCGCCCAGGCCCCGCAGGCGATCACGACCTGGTCGGCCGCCGCCGTCCGCCCCCCGCCGAGGCGGAGAACGACGCCGTCCTCCCGCGCTTCCATCCACTCGACGGCCGCCACGGTGACGCGGGCGCCGCGCGCCCGCGCCGCGCCGGCCAACGCCTCGGTGAACAGGAGCGGGTCGCCGACATGGGCGCCGGTCGGGTAGAGGGCGCCGCCGGCGACCTCCGCGCCGAAGGCCGGCTCCAGCCCCCGCAGAGCCGCCGGATCCAGCCTTTCCACCGGGATGCCCAGAACCGCCTGGCGGGCGTGCAAGGCCGCCGACGCCGCGAAGCCGGCGGCGTCCGTCCACACCGACAGGATGCCACGGCGGCGCAGATGCCCGTCGAGGCCCAACGCCGCCAGCCTCCTCTCCCAGGCAGGCAGGGAGGAGGCGTTCAGCGCGTGGATGGCGCGCGAGCCGGCGGCGATGCGGCCGGGCCGGCTGGCCGCGACGAAACGCAGGAGCCAGGGCGCCAGCGCCGGCAGATGACGGGGCGCGATCGACAGGGGGCCGAGCGGGTCGAGAATCCAGCGCGGCATGTGCGCCCATGCCTTGGGCGAGGCCAGCGGCAGAATGTCCATATGGGCGATCCAGCCAGCGTTGCCGGCCGATGCGCCGGCCGCCGGCCCCTCGCGGTCGAACAGCTCCACACCGTGCCCCTCGTCGAGCAGAGCGTGCGCAATCGCCACGCCGACGATGCCCGCCCCAACCACCGCAATGCGCATGCCGTCCGGATCCTTCCAGCCGATGAGCCCGCCATCCCGGCATGGGCCGGAAATCCGGCAGCATCGCAAGGCTGCCCATGCGCAGTATAGGCTTGATCGCCAGATTGTATAAAATATATAATTTGGCGAGCCCTCAAAATGGCTCCGTCCGGACCGCACAAGGCCGGCGCCGCGCTCCGATCGTCGACGTTTCCTCCACCCCTCAACGCCCCGTCCTCATCCAGGGGGCGGCGGAGCACCCGTTCCGCCCCGCATTTTCCGGAGTGTCTCCATGACCGCCCGCATTTCCTGGGAAGGCGTCTTCCCGGCCGTGACCACCCAGTTCCGCGAGGACCTGTCGCTCGACGTCGACGCCACCGCCAAGGTGATCGACGCCCTGGTCCGCGACGGCGTGTCCGGCCTGATCGTCTGCGGCACGGTGGGTGAGAACACCTCGCTGACCCGCGCCGAGAAGGTCGCCGTCATGGAGGCGGCCAAGGCGACCGCCGCCGGCCGCGTTCCGGTGATCTGCGGCATCGCCGAATTCACCACCGCCTTCGCGGCGGACACCGCCAGGGAGGCGGCGCGGGTCGGCATCGACGGGCTGATGATCATGCCGGCGCTGGTCTATTCCTCCAAGCCGCACGAGACGGCAGCCCATTTCCGCACGGTGTCCAAGGCCACCGACCTGCCGGTGATGGTCTACAACAACCCGCCGGTCTACAAGAACGACGTCACCCCCGACATCCTGGCCTCGCTGGCCGATTGCGACACGGTGGTCTGCTTCAAGGATTCCTCGGGCGACACGCGGCGCTTCATCGACACGCGCAACATGGTGGGCGACCGCTTCGTCCTGTTCGCCGGCCTCGACGACGTGATCGTCGAGAGCGTCGCCATGGGCGCCGCCGGCTGGGTGTCGGGCATGTCCAACGCCTTCCCGCGCGAGGGCGAGACGCTGTTCCGGCTGGCCAAGGCCGGCCGCTTCGCCGAGGCGATGGCGCTCTACGAATGGTTCATGCCGCTGCTCCATCTCGACGCCCGCCCGGATCTCGTCCAGTGCATCAAACTGTGCGAGCACATCATGGGCCGCGGCACCTGGCGCACCCGCCCGCCGCGGCTGGAGCTGCTGCCCCAGGAGAAGGCCGCGGTGGAAGGGCTGATGCAAAAGGCGTTGGCGACCCGTCCGGCGCTCCCCGATGTCGGGCTGGCTCCGGACGCGCTGGCCAGATCCGCCTGATCCGGGCACCCTGCCCATGAGGATTCGAGGCGGGCGGCCGGTCCGCGCGGTCGGACGGAGCCGCCCGTCGTCTTTCGCCATCCTGCATGCGAGGTCACGCCCATGGCGCGTCACAGCTTCTTCTGCATCGACGGTCACACCTGCGGCAACCCGGTCCGCCTCGTCACCGGCGGGTCGATTCCAACGCTGCGCGGCGCCACCATGTTCGAGCGGCGCCAGCATTTCCTGGCCGAGCACGACTGGATCCGGAAAAGCCTGATGTTCGAACCGCGCGGCCACGACATGATGTCCGGCTCGATCCTCTACCCGCCGACGCGGGAGGATTGCGACGTCGCCATCCTGTTCATCGAGACGTCCGGCTGCCTGCCGATGTGCGGCCATGGCACCATTGGCACGATCACCATGGCGCTGGAGCATGGGCTGGTCACCCCACGCGAGCCGGGGCTGCTGCGTCTCGACACGCCGGCCGGCGTCGTCGAGGCCCGCTACGTCGCCGACGGCCCTTGCGTGGAGAGCGTGACGCTGACCAACGTCCCCTCCTTCCTGCTCGGGCGTGGCTACGAGGTCGAGGTCGAGGGGTTCGGGACGCTCAGCGTCGACGTCGCCTTCGGCGGCAACTTCTACGCCATCGTCGAGCCGCAGGACGGCTACGGCGACCTGTCGGAGCTTCAGCCGTCCGACCTGCTGCGCCTCAGCCCACGCCTGCGCGCCGCCTTCAACGCGCGGCACCGCATCGTCCACCCGGCCAACCCGGCGCTCGACCGGCTGACCCATGTGATGTGGACAGGCCGCCCGCAGACTCCGCAGGGCTCCGCCCGCAACGCCGTCTTCTACGGCGACAAGGCGATCGACCGCTCGCCCTGCGGCACCGGCACCTCGGCGCGGATGGCGCAGTTGCACGCCACCGGCCGCCTGCCGGTCGGGCGCGAGTTCGTGCACGAGAGCATCATCGGCTCGACCTTCACCGGCCGCGTCGAGGCGGAGACCGAGGTCGGCGGCCGTCCCGCCATCATCCCGTCGATTCGCGGCTGGGCGCGCACCACCGGTTTCAACACCATCTTCGTGGACGACCGCGATCCCTTCCACGCGGGTTTCCAGGTCGCCGACGCGAATTGACGGCGGTGCCGGACGAGGGAGGGCCGGAAGCCCGCTCCCTCGCGGCTCCGCTCACCTTTCCGCCCGGAGGCCCCCGATCACCGTCAGAAGGTCGCCACGGACGGTTTCGATGTGGTCGCACAGAAAGCGGCAGGCCGCGTCGATGTCGCCCCGCCGGCACAGGGCGATCAGGTCCGCATGCTCCCGCTCGGCGCGTCCCATGGAGGTGGTCGTGCTGAGTTGGACACGCGTGTAGCGGTCGCTCGTTTGCAGCAGGGAGGTCACGATGGCCAGCGTGCGCGGCTGCCGCGCCCTGGCGTAGAGCGCCAGATGGAACTCGGCGTTGAGGGCGCCCCAATGGCTGACGTCGTGGCTGGCGATGGCCGCCTCGAACCGCGCGTGGACCGTGCCCACCGCCGCGAAATCCTCCGCTTCGAAGGCCGGGATGGATTGGGCGAGCATCCGCGGCTCCAGGATGCGGCGCAGGTCGAAGACGTCGTTGATCTCGTCGAGCGACAGCTCGGAGACGATGGCGCCCTTGTGCGGGACGATGCGCACCAGCCCTTCCGCCTCCAGCTGGAACAGCGCCTCGCGGACGGGAATCCGGCTGGTCCCGTAGGCCTCGGCCAGCGCGTCCTGCCGGAGCTGCGTGCCGGCCGGGTGGGTGCCGTTCAGAATCGCCTGGCGCATCTGGTCGGCGATGGCCGATGAAAGGGTGCGATGTTGCAGCGTCTTGTTCATGATGCCGAAGATTTAGCCGGGAAGCCCATGGATTGCCATACAGTGCTGATTGGATAAATTCGACGACCGTGGCGGCAACCGCGCCTCACGCCACGGCGACGACGAACAGGGCGACGGCCAGCGCCGCCATGTCCTCCAGCAGCGCCGCCGGGCGGTCTTGACCGAAAGCGGTGGCCATGCGCCGTCGCGCCGCGTACCCCAGGAGCGTGCCGGCGACGGCGCCGAGCCCGCCCGCGGTCAGGCCGGCGAGCCAAAGGCCCGCGTTCGGCCCGCCCGCGTTGGCCCCGATGGCGGCCCCGGCGATGGCGCCCCACACGACACGGCTGGCGAAAGGGAAGGGCCGCTTGCGGCTGGGGGTGGCCGGCAGCTTGTCGACGACGAGCTCCATCGCCGCCATCGCGGTGAAGACCCATGGCGAGGCCGGGTGGCCGAGGAAGAACAGCCAGCCTTCCGACAGGTCGAGCCAGCCGCCATAGGCGGCCCAGGCGACGGCCGCCGGTGCGATCAGGGCGCGCGAGCCGGCGACGGCGCCGATCAGAACAGCGAGGGGCAGGACGGCGAGGGGCAGAACGGTCGTCATGGCGGTCTCCGCATCAATCGTCCCGGCGTCCGCGCAGGGCCTGGAACAGCCGCCAAAGCGCGCCGAGGCGGGCGCCGCCCCCACCATGGAGCAGACGCAGCGCCGCCAGCATCAGCGCCGCGTCGCCGTCGCGCGGCGGGTCGAAATGCGGGTGGCTCCGGCCGCGCCGCACCGAGACGGTCTTCACCCGCGTCATCTCCAGCAGCCCCTCGGCCCCGCGCGTGACGCCCCAGCCGCTGGCGCGGCGTCCGCCGAAGGGGAGGCGCGGGTCGGCGGTCGGCACGATCAGGTCGTTGACCGTCACCGTTCCGGCGTTCAGCCGCCCGGCCAGCGCGCGGGCCGCGCCCTCCGGCCCGAAGACCGAGGCGCCGAGCGCGTGGGGGCTCCGCGCGGCGGCATCCAGCGCCTCGTCCAGGTCGCGCACGGGCACCAGCGACAGGACGGGCGCGAACAGCTCCTCGCGCAGCAGCGCCATGTCCGGCCGCGCGTCGGCCAGGATCAGCGGCGGCATCGTCGGGTCCGCCTCGCCGGGCAGGGGGCCGAGCGGGCGGGCGCCGTCCGCCACCGCCGCCCGCGCCAGCCCGCCCAGCCGGCGCCGCGCCGCCGCAGGCACGGCCGTCGGCGGAATCGCCGCCACGGGACCCCGCAGCGCCTCCTCCAGCCCCGCCGCCATCTCCCGCGGCACGAAGACCCGCCGTGGCGCGATGCAGGTGGCGGAGCCGTTGAACCGCAGGCCGAAGGCGAGCGCGCGGGCGACCAAACCGGCATCGGCGCCCGGCAGCACGAACACCGGGTCGTTCCCCGACAGCTCCATCGTGGACGGCACCAGGGCATCCGCGAGCCGTTCGGCCACCGCCCGGCCGGTGGCGGCCGATCCGGTCAGCACCAGCTTGTCGATGCCGGCGGCGACGGCGTCCGTCACCGCGTCGGGGGATTCGTCCAGAACCCGGAACAGCCCGGCCGGAAGCCCGGCCTCCGCCAGCCAGCCCGCCAGCCGGTCCATCGGCGCGGAGCAGCCGGGCGCCGGCTTGACCAGCACCGCGTTGCCGGCGGCCAGCGCCTGCAACGCCTGCACTCCCGGCAGCAGCAGCGGGTAATTGGACGGGCCGACGATCAGGATCGTGCCGAACGGCTCGCGCCGCACCTCCGCCGCGACCCCGAACAGCCAGACCGGGCGGCCGCGCCGCCCCAGCCGCCGCGGCGCCAGCAGCCGGACGGCCTCGCGCTCCAGGAAGCGGCAGGCTTCGGCCAGCGGCAGGATCTCCGCGCTCAGGCTCTCGGCCGCGCGTCGTCCGGAGCGCGTCGCCAACGCCCGCACAAGGTCTTCGGCGTCCGCCGCAATCCTGTGGCGGATTTTGCGGATGATGGAAAGTCTTTCGGTTGCGCTGCAACCGGACCATGCCGCGCGCACAGAGGAAAATGGATCGCCGGCTCCGTTTTTCCAAGGGATTACGTCTGGAGAGGTGGGGTTGTTGCTGAGATCCATTTCCGCTCCATGTTCGTGACCGCCACGACACAAGTCGGCAATTGGGGAGCGTTTGACAAGCGGATGGAACGGCAAGTCGTGATCATTGGCGCCGGGCCGGGCGGATTGGCGTCCGCCATGCTTCTGGCGCTTACCGGGGCGAAGGTGACGGTCCTGGAACGGCAGGACCGCGTCGGCGGCCGGTCGGCCGGCTTCACGCTCGACGGCCACCGCTTCGACAGCGGCCCGACCTTCTTTCTGTATCCCCGCATCCTGGAGGAGATCTTCGACGCCTGCGGACGGCGCCTGTCGGAGGAGGTCGATCTGATCCGGCTCGACCCGCTCTACCGGCTGGTGTTCGAGGCCGGCGGGGAACTGCGGATGCACGCCCAGAAGGCGGCGCTGACGGCCGAGATCGCGCGGCTCAGCCCGCGCGACGCCGGGGGGCTGCCGCGCTTCCTGGCCGACAACCGGGCGAAGATGGAGCGTTTCCGCCCGGTGCTGGAATCCGACTTCTCCAGCCCGTGGGCGCTGGCGTCGCTGCCGATGCTGAGGGCGCTGGGCAAGCTGGCGCCGCACCGGTCGGTGGACCGGGAGCTGTCCCGCTATTTCCAGGATCCGCGCGTCCGCCTCGCCTTCTCGTTCCAGAGCAAGTATCTGGGGATGTCGCCCTTCCGCTGCCCGAGCCTGTTCACCATCCTGTCCTTCCTGGAGCACGAGCACGGCGTCTTCCACCCGCGCGGCGGCACGGAGGCGGTGATGGAGGCGATGCGGCGGGTGGCGGAGGGCATGGGCGTCACCGTGCGCCTGAACGAGGCGGTGCGCCACATCCGCTTCCAGGGGCGCCGCGCGGTCGGGGTACGGACGGAGACCGGCGAGTATCCGGCCGACGCGCTGGTCATCAACGCCGACTTCGCCCGCGCGATGACGACTCTGGTGCCCGACGACCTGCGGCGGCGCTGGAGCGACGCCCGCATCGCGACGAAGAAATTCTCCTGCTCCACCTTCATGCTCTATCTGGGCATCGAGGGCAGGATGGACGGGATGGACCACCACACCGTCTATCTGGCCGAGGATTACGCCCGCAACCTCGCGGAGATCGAGGAGGGCCGCGATCTGCCGCAACGCCCCTCGGTCTATGTCCAGAACGCCTGCGTCACCGACCCATCGCTGGCCCCACCCGGCGGCAGCACCCTCTACGTCCTGGTTCCGGTCGGCCACCAGCGCGGCCACATCGACTGGCGGACGGAGGCGCCGCGCTACCGCCGCCTCGTGCTCGACCGGCTGGCCGGTTTCGGGCTGGGCGATCTGGAGCGCCGCATCAAGGTGGAGCGCGTGGTGACGCCCGCCGATTGGGAAAGCCGGTTCGCGGTGCATCGCGGCGCCACCTTCAACCTGGCGCACAGCCTGGACCAGATGCTCCACCGCCGCCCGCGCAACCGCTTCGAGGATCTGGACGGCGTCTATCTGGTGGGCGGCGGCACCCACCCCGGCAGCGGCCTGCCGGTGATCTTCGAGGGCGCGCGCATCACGGCGCGGCTGCTGGCCCAGGAGCTGGGCCTGCCGACGCCCTGGCGCAACGAGACCATGGACGTGTCCGGCCCGCCGAAGCGGGCGGTCGCCGGGGGATTGGCATGAGGGGATCGGCATGAGGAGATCGGCATGACGGGCCGGATCGCGGTGATCGGCGGGGGGCTGGGCGGGCTGGCGGCGGCGGTGGTGCTGGCGGCGCGCGGCCACGCGGTGGTCCTGCTGGAGAAGAACGGCTGGGTCGGCGGCAAGGCGGCGGTGCTGGAGGAGGACGGCTTCCGCTTCGACATGGGGCCGACCATCCTGACGGTGCCGCGTGTCCTGCGCCGCATCCTGGCGGAAGCCGGCTGCGACCTGGACCGCGAGCTGGAGATGGTCCGGCTGGAGCCGCAATGGCGCTGCTTCTTCGACGACGGCACGGTGCTGGACCTGTCGGAGAACCTCGCCACCATGGTGGCGGATCTGGACCGGCTGTCGCCCGGCCGGGGGGCCGGCGAGGGCTACCGCCGCTTCCAGGCCCTGTCGGAACGGCTGCACGGCATCTCCGAGCGCTTCTTCTTCTGGAAGTCGGTGGAGGATCTGGGCGACACGCTGGACATGCGCAGCAGCCTGAACGCCCGCACCCTGTCGGACGTGCTGGCGCTGCGCATGGGCAGCACGGTGGCCGGCACCATCCGCGGCCATGTTCCCGACGCGCGCGCCGCCCAGATGCTGGACCATTTCACCCAGTATGTCGGCTCCTCGCCCTACGGCTCCCCGGCGGTGCTCTGCGCCATCGCGCACATGCAGACCAACGACGGCGTCTGGTACCCGATGGGCGGCACCCGCGCCGTGCCGCTGGCGCTGGAACGGGTGGCGCGGCGCCTCGGCGTCGAGATCCGCACCGGCACCGGCGTGCGCCGGCTGGAGGTGACGGACGGGCGCGCCACCGCCGTGGAAACCGAGGACGGGGAGCGCATTCCGGTCTCGGCGGTGGTGTCCAACATGGACTCCGTCCGCACCTACGACGAGCTGGTCGGCGGCGCGCCGGCCAAGCGCTTCCGCAAGCGCCGGAGCTACGAGGCCGCCTGTTCGGGGGTGGTCTTCTATCTGGGGCTCGATCGCGGCTACGACCATCTGCTGCATCACGACTTCGTCTTCTCCCGCGACCCGAAGGAGGAGTTCGACTGGATCTACCGCCGTGGCGAACCGGCGCCCGACCCGACCTGCTACATCGCCGCCCCGGCCCGCACCGAACCCGGCGTGGCGCCGCCGGGGGGCGAGGCGCTCTATGTGCTGGTCCACACCCCCTATCTGCGCCCGCACCACGACTGGGCGCGGATGCTGCCGGACTACCGCCGCGTCGTGTTCGACAAGCTGAAGCGCACCGCCGGGCTGGCCGATCTGGAGGACCGCATCCGGGTCGAGCGGGTCCTGACCCCGCAGGACATCCACGACCGCTACCGCGTGCTGAACGGCGCCATCTACGGGCTAGCCAGCCACGGCCGCTTCCTGGGCGCCTTCAAGCCGGGCAACCGCTCGCGCGACGTGGAGGGGCTGTATCTGGCCGGCGGCGCCGCCCATCCGGGGCCGGGCATGCCGATGGTGCTGATGTCGGGCTGGATCGCCGCCGACAGCCTGGACCGCGACCAGCGGGGAGGCGAGGCGCGCGGCGGCGACCTGCGCGCCGTCGCCTGACGGGCGGCCGAGCCATGCGGCCCAGCGGCGGGCAGGACGGCGGCTGGCGGAACGGCGGCTGGCAGGACGGCGGCGATCCGGTCGCCCTGCGCTCGCCGGCGCTCTGCCGCTTCTTCGGCGCCATAATGGCGCGGCGGATGCGGCGCGACTTCCACGCGGTGCGGCTGGCGCTTCCGGGCTGGCCGGACCTGCCGCCCGACCGGCCGGTCATCGTCTGGCTGAACCACCCGTCCTGGTGGGATCCCGCCCTGCTGATCGTGATGGGGACCAGCCGTTACCGCGAGCGGCCGGGCTACGGCCCGATCGACGCGGCGATGCTGCGCCGCTACCGCTTCATGGCCCGCATCGGCCTGTTCGGGATCGGGCCGGGCCGGGCCGGCGCCGCCGCCTTCCTGCGCAACGGCGCGCGCATCCTGGCCGACCCGCGCGCCATGCTGTGGATCACGGCGGAGGGCGCCTTCACCGACCCGCGCCACCGCCCGGTCCGCCTGCGGCCGGGCATCGCCCATCTGGTCCGCCGCGCGCCCTCGGCGCTGCTGGTGCCGCTGGCCCTGGAATACCCCTTCTGGAATGAAAGCACGCCGGAGGCGCTGGCCCGCTTCGGCGAGCCCATCGAGGCGTCCTCCTTCGCCGCCCAGCCGGTGGCCGCGATCGCCGCCGCGCTGGAACGCCGGCTGGAGGCGACGATGGACGCGCTGGCGCTGGACGCGCAAAGCCGCGACCCGGAACGCTTCCTGACGCTGATCGACGGGACGGCGGGTGTGGGGGGCGTCTACGACCTGTGGCGCCGGGCATGTGCCTGGGCCGGCGGGCGGCGCTTCTCCCCCGCCCATGGCGACGTGTCGGACGGCGGCGAGGCGCGCCGGCCATGAGCGCCGTCACGCCGCTGGCCGCGCTGGCGCTGGCGCTGGCCCTGCTTCCGCTGGGGCTGGGAATCGCGAACCTGCGCCTCTACCGCCGCCCGGAAACCGAGCCGCCGCCGGGCACCGCCGTCAGCATCCTGATCCCCGCCCGCAACGAGGAGGCCACCATCGCCGCCTCGGTGCAGGCGGCGCTCGCCAGCCAGGGGGTGACGGTGGAGGTGGTGGTGCTCGACGACCAGTCCTCCGACCGCACGGCGGAGATCGTCCGCGCGCTGGCCGCCCACCCCGGCAACGCCTCCCGCCTGCGGCTGGAGACGGCCCCGCCGCTGCCTCCGGGCTGGTCGGGCAAGCAGCACGCCTGCCGGACTCTCGCCGGGCTGGCGCGCCATCCGCTGCTGCTGTTCCAGGACGCCGACGTGCGGCTGGCCCCGGACGCCGCCCGGCTGGCCTGCGGCGCGCTGCTGGCGGGACCGGCGGGTCTGGTCAGCGGCTTCCCGCGGGAGGAGACCGGCACCCTGGCGGAGGCGCTGGTGATCCCGCTGATCCATGTGCTGCTGCTGGGCTACCTGCCGATGGGAATGATGCGGCGCTCGCCCGACCCGCGCTTCGGCGCGGCCTGCGGCCAGTTGATCGCGGTCCGGCGGGAGGCCTACGAGCAGGCCGGCGGCCATGCGGCGATCGCGGCCTCCCTGCACGACGGGGTGACGCTGCCGCGCGCCTTCCGCCGGGCCGGGCTGGGGACCGACCTGTTCGACGCCACGGGCCTTGCCCGCTGCCGGATGTACCGCGGCTGGCGGGAGGTCTGGTCCGGCTTCTCCAAGAACGCGACGGAGGGGATGGCGACCCCGGCCGCCCTGCCGGTCTGGACCCTGCTGCTGTTCGGCGGCCATGTCCTGCCCTGGCTGCTGCTGGGCTGGGCGGCGCTGGCTCCGTTGCCGGGTGTCGCGGTGGTCCTGGCGGCGCTGGCCGCTGCGGCGGGGCTGCTGTTCCGTCTGCTGCTGGCCATCCGCTTCCGCCAGAGTCTCCTCGGCGCCCTGCTGCACCCGGTGGGAATCCTGGTCCTGCTGGCGATCCAATGGGCCGCGCTGCTGCGCGCACGCCGGGGCCGCCCGGCGCAATGGCGGGGACGGGCCTACCCGGCCGATCCCGGAGGGAGCGCCCCGTGACTCCCTCCATGCCCTCCTGGCTGCGCCGGAACGCCCACCGCATCTTCCACCCGCTGGCCGGGGCCGACGCCGCCACCCTGGCGACCGTGCTGCGCGACGGCGGCGGGGTGGGGCCGCTCCACCTCCACCGGGTGGCGACGGCGCTGGGAGCGGCGGCCGTCCGCGCACCCTTCGACGCCCTGGAGCGGCGACGGGTGGAGCGCCTGATCGGACAATCCCCCGCCGCCCCGCCGCTGTTCATCCTGGGGCACTGGCGCAGCGGCACGACGCATCTCCTGAACCTGCTGGTGCAGGATCCCCGCCTTGCCGCCCCCGACCCGCTGGCGGTCGGGCTGCCCTGGGGGTTCCTGGGGGTTCTACCCCGCGATCCTGGAGCGCTTCGACCGCGCTTCGCCGCTGCTGCCCCCCGGCCGGTTGGTGGAGATCCGTTACGATCGCCTTGCCGCCGACCCGCTGGCGACCCTTCGTCACATCTATGACCGGCTGCCGCTGGGATCGTTCGAAACGGTGAGGCCCCGGGTCGAGCGCTATCTGGCCGGGGTAAGGGACTACCGGCGCGCCCGGCACGAGCTGGACGCCTCGACCCGCCGCAGCGTCCGTGAACGCTGGGCTTTTGCCTTCGAGCGCTGGGGCTACCCCGCGTGATCGCCCTAATGAATGGGCAACAGCGCAGCGTCGATCTTCGGGCGGCGCTATTGCTCTTGACCGGGCTTCCATGCAGCGGAGTCGTCCTTGTCGGCTTTGACGAAACGGGACACGTCAGCGTTCGCCAGCAAGCGGACCGCGGAGTCGAAGCTTTCCGATTTGAAACCGAGCGAGGACAGGCGTTTGCCGGCTTGACGCTCGTCGTCATTCTGGACGTAGCGCTCGTCGCCCGCCTTCATCACGAAGGGCGTCCCACCGGTACCGACGCTGCCCCGCGAAGCCGAATCGCCGGTCCGGGAAAACTCGGCGGCCATATCCCGCATAGCCTCCAACGGGTCGCCACCGGACCGCATCGCCGCCCGGCGTTGATCGAAAGCGGCCATCTCCTCCATCGAGATGTCGAGGGGGTTGCCCTGCGACGAGCCAACAGCCTGCCGCGCGCCCTCCCAGAAGGCCCCGGCCCTCGCTTCCTTGAGCCGGCTGGTGAGCGCGAGCCCAAGGTCGCGGGCGCTGATCGCACCGGACGACACCAGGCCGCCCAGGGTGGAGCGATCCTCAGACGATAGGCCGGAAAAGACGGTGAGCGCGTCATCCTTCAACTCCACCGCCAGTGGACTCAGCTCCACAGAATCGCTCCGGCTCGTTGCCGTCTCCGCACCCCGCGCGGCCGTCGCGGCGGTGCGGGCGCTTGGTGCCGCAGTCCCGCTTCTTATCGCCGGGCCAGCGGCGGACAGGTCAGAAACATTCATCGGATCCTCCTTGAGCCCACCATCCGCATCAGGTTTGGTTGCCAGACAGTCAACAATGCTTATGTAGCTAAGTAACGATAACAATCAGCAGACATACAAAATCATATCATCACTTAGTTAACGCGCAATTAATTTAACATCAACATTACGCATACTATAGTATATAATAATAAATATTATTGACTCAATCGATTTACTTTGTTAGCGCATTGAACACAACAACTCGCCTTGAACCATTGAAATATGGAGGAAAAAATGGGCTTTTTCTCTCTGCCCTCGACGCAGTTCGATTATGTTGCGACGAATCCGAACGAAGCTTGGTCGATTTATGGGAACAACCTTGGAAATCAACTCGTCGGCGGGAACCTCGACGACTACATTGATGGCGGCAACGGCAGCGATACTATCGATGGCGGTGCCGGCAACGATTTCATCAACGGTGGAAACGACGCGGACACGCTGTACGGGTGGACAGGCAACGACAACCTCCTGGGCGGCGCCGGCGACGACTGGCTCTATGGAGAAGCCGGCAACGATACCCTGAATGGCGGCGCATCCGGCTTCCGCGACGTGCTTCAGGGCGGTTCCGGCGACGATGTCTACATCCACTACTATAACGACGGCGGTCTCTCGTGGATCGCCGACGCCAGCGGCACTTCGGACAAGCTCGTCATCAACGACGTGACCTTCGGCGACCTGCTTTTCGCGCTCGACTCGAGCAACAACAACAATCTGATCATCTACACCGCGGCTGACGATGCCAATGGCATCAGCGATGGGATCGTGATTCAGAATTTCTTCAACGGCAGTGGCCACGGGTCGGGCGAGGTCGAATACATCCAGGTTGGAAGCACCACGTACGATTTCTGGGATTATCTCGGCTTGGCATGATCGGGCCATGACCGCATCGGCCGGGATCGCCACACGGTCCCGGCCGATGCGGGAGATTCGATGCACGGCTCTTCCGTAAACGGTCGGGATGGAGTGTTTTCCCCGCTCCGAGACTTCCGGAGGCGCCGTTTAGGCAGAGTCCGGACATGATAGCGAAGAGCCGAAGCGACAGGCAGAGCCGGATTTCCGCGACGCGCCGATGATTCCCATTCGTTCGAATCCTCCAATGGAATCATCGGCGCCTCGCCGCCGTCAGCCGATGATCGCGCGCAGCCGCGTCAACTGTTCGCCGGAGAGGCGGGCGAACCTCACCGTGTCCTTCTCCACGGTCGCGCGGACGCTGGAGCCCACCGTCTCCAGCATCGAGGACGGCTTCTGATGCAGCAGGGCCAGCGCCGCCTCCACCATGGCCACCTGCACGGCCATGTCCTCGCTGTGCTCCAAGCCCATCAGCGCCGCCTTGGCCGCCTCCAGCTCTCCGGCCAGATCGTCGACGTAGGCGATGGGCCGTCCGCTCAGGGCGTCGCGGACGGCCGACACGGCCCCCTCGACCAGTCGCCGGAGGCTGAGGTCCGGAATGATCTCCAGCTTCTCGTCAACGAAGTCGGCCGAGGCGGTGGCCGCGTGCCACGCCGGCACCAGATCGCTCGAACCGAGAAACTTCAGCATCTCGATCGCGGGCAGCTTGGTCTCCAGGACCTCGTGCAGCGAGGCCTGGGTCCGGCCGGCGGACAGGCGCGTCAGATCGGCCTCGTCGTATTTCCCGCAGGGGATCGCGTTCAGGGCGCCCGGAATGTCGATCCGCCGGTCCCCCACATCCACCCGCGACAATCCGGCCAGGCGGGCGGCCAGAAGGTCGGCCAGCGACCCGCTCCGGTCGGAAGCCGAGCGCAATCCGTCCGGGCTGGTCCTGACGGCCGCGACGTCGCTGATCAACCAGTAGGTGTTGGCGTCGCCGGCCTGCGGGAACGAAACCACATCGCTGTAGGAGTCATTGGTGAGTCTGGCGCTGAATGCGTCCTTGGTGTTCCCGTCCAACACGGGTCCGCCGCTGTTGCTGGCGCTGTAGCCGATGCTCCAATTGAGCTGGACGGTCGCGATCCGGTCCCACAGAAGATATCGGACATAGCCGGTCGTGCCCGTGGCCGTATCGCTCATGCCGGTCGAAATGTAGGTGTCGGTGGCGCCGGACGCGATCGTTTCGGCTGATTGCTGCTTCCATTTCCCATGCGACAGATCGTAGGCGAGCCGCCACATCATGCCTTGGGTCGCGTTCTTGACATGCAGGGTGATCTTCCGCTTTTCGGCCATTTATCGTCTCCCGATTGATGCAAGGTTGTGCGCGGCGCGCGTGCCGGCCTGGAAACCGGGCTAGATCTGAATCGCGTCGCTCTTGGTGGGAATCGACGGGGGAGGGGCTTCGCCCACCCAGTCGGGCCTGCCAGCGCCGAAGGGTATCCAGAAGAAGGAATAGGTCGGCTTGACCACGCTGATCGCGGCCTCCATGGCGAAGCCGATGGTGAAATTCTCGCCCTTGCGCACCGGCAGATGGAGGCTCTGGTTGTTCGAGCCGATCCAGAGCTTTCTGTCATTCGGCACGAAGCAGAAGGCGGTCGAGCCGCCGGTCGCCGACACGGTCACGCCGCCGGCGCTCGCCCAGATCCACCCCATCTGCGGGCGCACCGGGAAATTCCCGCTGCACTGGATGGTGCCGATCACATAGCCGTCGGTGGAGGCCATGTAGATGCCGAGCCGCTCGGTCAGGGAGAACCGCTCGCCCAGGATGGCGGCGGGGCCGGCGGCCGACAGGGCGCCGCTCACGGCGAGGCCGTTCTGCGCGGTCAGGGCGCCCGTCGCGGTCACGGTGCCGGTGACGCCGAGGTTGCCGGTGACGCCGAGGGCGCCGGTGACGGCGGTGTCCTTGAGCACGGTGCGGCCGCTGGCGATGGTCAGCGCGTCGGCGGGCGCGGCGGCGGTGAGGGTCGCGGCGCCGCTCACGCTCAGGGAGCCGTCGAGCGTGGACGGTCCGGCGACCTTGAGTTCGTGCGGCGTCAGGATCGCCGGATCGGCGATGGTGACGGTCAGGCTGGCGTAGAGCTTGGAGCCGAGCCCGAGCGCGAGGTCCTCATCGGCCTCGGCGTCCTCCCCCACCATCGGCAGCGATGCCGCCAGCACCAGGGTGGTGTCGGCCGCCAGCCCCGCGTCGATCGACCAATCCTTGCCGCCGCCGCTCCAGATCTCCCCCGTCTTGTCGGAGTAGATCGTGAAATGGGTGCCGCTGCTCTCCCAGGACAGCACGATCTTGTCGCCACGGTTGAACCGCGTGCACGGAACCCCCGGCTTGCCGTCGGCGGTCGCCATGAAATTGCGGAGGAACAGGCTGAGGGTGGTGACCGGAACCGGCAGATCGGTCTCCTTCTCCGTGAAGGACGATGGGGAGGTGCCGGACTCCTCGATGACCACGATGGTGCTGGTGGTCACCTCCGACGTGGTGTGCCCGGTGATGGTGAATTCCAGGTCGTAGGTGATCTGCTGGTGTTCCTCATCCTCGCAGTGGAACTTGAAATACTTCGCGTCGCCCACGCCCAGCCCGTAATCGGCGGCGGCGACGACCTTCTCCTCGGATGGCACCCAATTCCGGTTGTTGTATTCGACGGTGGGGCCGGGCGAGGCGAGGAAGAGATAGTCCGGATCCGGCGCTGTCTTCACGATGAAGGTAAGGGCCCTGCACCAGCACGGGGTCGCGCCCTGGCGCGGGGTGATGATCACGCTTCCGCTCTGGTTGACCTGCAACGTCTCGGGCAGGAAGGATGTCTGATAGGTCAGAAGGGCATCGGTCATGGCGCACCTGTCTTGTGTTTGGGTCGGACCGGCTATTTCTTTTCGGCCAAGTCGATCAGGAGCTGGAGCATCCCCTCGCGCAGGGAGTTGGGCACCGGCGGCAGCACGGCGTTGGGCGTGGCGGCGGTGATGTCGTGGCCGGTCGCCTCCGCCGCGTCCGCCACCGCCTCCCACCACGACCAGCTGCCGCCCTGCTCGGCCGGCAGGGGCAGCGTGATCGCCTTCTCGAACGGCGGCGGCCGGTCGTCCGCGCTGGTCGCGGCGTGGAGGGTGGTCAGGATCGGCCCCATCCGGAAGGTCAGCGCCATCCGCGACAGCGGCCCGTCGACGAAACGGTTCGGCAGTTCCAGCGTCTTGACCGGGAACAGGCCGGTGAAGACCCGCGCACTGCCGCGCGGGTCGAGCAGCAGGGTCAGCGTGACGCTGTCGTCGGGCTCGAAGGACAGGCGGGGATAGTTCCGGCCGGAGCCCAGCGGGCCGATCTGCCGGACATAGGCCTGCCCGCCGTCCGGCGCGACCACGCTGTTGAAGACGTCGTAGTCGGTGCCGGTGAAATAGCCGATGGTGCCGTCCTGCCGCGTCGCCTGGTCGCCCAGGCGCAGGGCGTGTTTCTGCTTGATCCAAGCCGGCGCCTCGTCCCGCAGCGTGTTCGCCCAGCCGGGATCGCTCAAGGGGGCGCCGCTGTGGCGCAGCCGCAGCCGCACCCGGACCAGCGCCAGCGCCCGCCCCACCAGGCTGGTCAGGTTGGCGTTCGTGCGGCCTCCCAGGGGATCGACGGTCCAGAGCGTGGAGTCGATCGCGCGCAGGAAGGCGTTGAACGACGTCTCCCGCTGGAAGACCGGCGACGCCACGAAATCGCGCAGATGCGGCGAGACCCGCGCGAGGTCGTCGACGCTGGCGACGTCGCCCCGTGGCGGCGGCGCCCAGACCGCGCGCCGGGTGTCGCCGTCGAGGTCGACCAGCAGGCGGACGTCGCCCAGGTTGGCGCCGTCGGGGCCGTAGAGCAGGATGCTGCCGTCGAGATGATTGGGCACCAGCCAGCCGCAGACCGGGTTGGCGCCGACATCCGCCGCCAGGGTCACGCCGTCGTCGCTGTTGTCGATGAGCTGCGCATCGACCTGCCCCGGCTGGATCAGCCGGGGCGGCAGCTCGATCACCGATTTCACCCCGGCGCTCGCCGCCAGCTTGACGTTCGGCTGCAACGCCTCGTCGATCAGGACCGGAAAGACGTCGTGGCTGCTCAGCCCCTGCTGCACGCCGCGGCCGATGAACTGGAGAACGCGGCCGAAGCGGTCGTAGAGGATGACATCGTTGAAATAGAACTGGCCGGCGCGGATTCCGTGGAAGGCGCCGGACTGGGTCATCGGCACGCTGTCGACCCGGCCGCGCAGCGCGTCCGGCAGCGCCTCCGCCCCGGCGCCGGGGTCGTCGTAGCCCAGAAGGTCGGACAGGCGGTGCCGGGTGCCGCCGCCGCCGCCAATCGTCTCGCCGGGCCAGGGCCGGCGGAAGGCGCGGGTGTCCCGGCGCAGCAGCCCCTCGTTGAAGCCCACCAGTTCCTGGGTCAGGAACTTCCAGCCGAAGACCTCCCCGATCCGTTCATAGACCGCGCCGAGCCCTTCCTGGCCGGCGCCGAACTTGTCGAGGAAGGTCTTGAGGCGGGCCCCCAGGACGAGCTGGGTCTGCGGGCTCAGCAGCGAGATGCCGCCGACCTGCTGGGCGACGCTCGCGACGCCGCTGCCGGCGAAACGGTAGTCGGTTCCGTCGAAATGCCAGTTTCCGTCGTCCTCGGCGCCGTGCGGGATGGGCAGGAAATCGCCGCGCCATTCCAGGAACAGGGGCTCCCAGTCCTGGCTCCAGCGCGCGATGGCCAGATCCGGCCGCAGGCCGACGAGCGCGGCCGAATCCCCGGCGGCCTGGATGGCGGCGACCGCCCCGGCACCGACGCCGGCGGCGGCGGCGAGGCTGGCCGCGTTGGCCGGGTCGAGCAGGAACAGCTCGTCCATCAGCGCGCCGACCGGCTCGGGCAGGGACGCCAGATTGGGCAGCGCCGGCAACGCGGCGGCGATGGTGGCGCGCGAGACCGGCGCGCCTTCGCCGACGACGAGGCCGGAAACGATCCGGTCGGACAGGCGCACCGTCAGGGCCTTGGCCGGATCGGCGGCGTAGGGCGACTTCACCCCGGACAGGACGATGCTCGGGTTGTTGGGCCGCCAATGGCGGGGCGGCACATCCGCCTTCAGCCGCTTGCCGGCGCCGAGCCCCCGCTTGGCGGCGAAATCGGCGATGCCGGCCTGATGCGCCTGCTCCCGGCTGGCGCCGGCCGTGGCGAGGGGGCGCGGGACGCGCGCCAGCAGCGTCCTGACCCGCTCCAGGGCGGCGACCAGCCGGGCGGCCGGGCTGTCCGGCCGGTCGGGGTCGAGCGCCGCGTCGAGTTCGGCGGCGGGCGGCGCGGCGGGCGGGCGGTCGACCGGCCGGATTTCCGCGAGCACGCCACGCTTGTACCAGATCGCGTTCACCTGCCATTGCAGCGAGAACAGATGGTCGAGCGCCTCGTCGAGTTCGGCCTGATTGAGGTTGAGCGCGTTGAGCCAGACGGTCTCGGCGTCGGTCAGTTCGGCCGGCGTCTCGGAATCCTCGGGCGTGATGACCCAGCGGTCGCCGCCCCGGACCGAGCCGAACCATTCCTGCCGGATGCGCTGTTCCAGCAGCGCGCCGCCGTTCACCTGATTGAGCACGTCGAGCAGGTCGTGGTTGAAGGCGCGCAGCAGCGCCGTCGTCCCCGGTTCCTTCAGCAGGGCGCCGACCATGGCGGTGAAGGCGTCGACCGGCGTGTTGGCGATGGCAACGTTGAGCGTCGGGTTCCGGATGATGCCGTGCAGGGTGTCGGGCTCCGGCGCCGGCCCGTTGCGCTGCCAGTCGATGCCGAAGCAGCCCCCGGTGTAGAAGCTTCGGGTCGCGGCCGGCCCTTCCGCCGCGCCGGCCCCCTCTTCGTCCCCCCCTTCGTCCCCATCGTCCAGCGCCCAGCGCAGCGCCGCCAGCAGTTCGGCCTGGGTGTCGCCGGGGGCGGTGGCGAGGATGTCGCGCGTCGGATCGGAATACCAGCCGACCACGTAATAGCTGAGCTGGTCGCTGTCGATGCCGGTGAGCGGGTCGTGGATGCCGAAGACGTTGCGGTGATGGGGAAAATAGCCGCTGAACAACGGGTTGGCCGGAGCGACGGCGGTGAGGAAGACCGAATCCGCCGCCCGTTCGCTCCATCCGTCGAGTTCGAAGCGCACGCCGATCCGCGGGGTGCTGGGCTGGCCGTCGGCGGCGGGCACGAAGGCGCCGCGGATCGGATCGCCGCTCCTCCGCCACATCTCGGCGACCGGAGGATCGACGAGGTAGAGCGAACTGTCCACCGAATCGCCGGGCGTCTTCCTGGATATCTTGGGGCAGTCGCTTTCCACCACCCAGCCGGTGACGTTGCGGCGGTCGCCGCCGCGCACCCGCACCACCAGCCAGCGGTTGGGCACCAGCGGATGCACGATGGCGCCGGTGACGGCGTCCTGCCGCCCCTCGCGCAGCGCCGCCGGCAGGGTCCAATGGACGAAGACGCCGATATCCCTCGTCTTGGCGATGCCCGACAGCGGTTCCGGCTCCGGGCTGCGGAAGTCCGGCAGGGCGAGATAGTTGAACGGCCATTGCCGGAAAGCCGTCCGGTTGACCACGGCCGTGTTCGCAACCATCGCCTCGCATCGCATGGGGACGATCAGGGAGGGCAGGGGCATCGCAAGCTCCGTCGACGGCTAGGGGATTTGGCAGTGGAAGACGATCGCCTCGGGCGACTTGATCATCTGAAGGGCGAATTGCGCCGGCTCCAGCGGACCGCCGGGCGGCGCGCCGGCCTTGGCCAGTGCCTCGCCCAGGGTCCTGACCAGCCCGGCGCCGCCGGGGGCGAGGTTCAGGACCCGGCCCGTCCGGTCGCGCATCTGGCGGGCCTCGCGGCCATGGGCGTCGTAGACCGGCACCTGGTCGCCGACCTGCTCGCCGACCGCGCCTTCCAGCCGGCGCGAGGTGGCCGTGCCGGAGCCGTCGACGCCGAAGCGGAAGCCCTCCTGCGGCTCGGCGATCTCGATCCGGTCGGGGATGCCCGCGAACAGGACGAGCAGCACGGTGGGCGACAAATGGTCCATCCGCAGGATCTTGACCGGCTGGTCGCCGGCGTAGGGCTGCACCGACAGGGTCGGCCAGCCCGAGACCAGGGCGGAGCGCAGCAGCAGGCCGCTGATCGTCTGCCCGTCGCCGTCCGGCCCGGCGTCCGACCCGGCCGGCTCGACCCCCGTCGCCTGACGCCGCAGATCCTGCGCCGCCTTGCGCGCCAGCCGGCCCAGCACGCCGCGGGTGAGCGCGTTGAAGAGGGTCTGGCGGCTGGATTCCAGGCCGAGGCTGAGCGCGCCGTCGACCAGCGCATCGACCCAGTTGGCGTCGACCCGGAAAAAGCGGAGCGACTCCGCCGGGAGCATCCGCTCGTCGGCGACCAGCAGGTTGAACGGCAGCGGGTAGAACAGCGTCAGCCGCGCCAGCCAGCTGGCGAGACCCTGGGCGTCCTCGCTGACGATGGCCTCGATCATCTGCTGGACAGCCGGGTTCTCCAGCAGGTCGCGGACCGCGGCCTGCGGATCGGCCGCCGGTGCGTCCCGGCCGGCCGGGCGCGGAGCCGTTTCGGTCCCGCTCAGCAGCCTCGCCCCCAGCCCGCCGATCCGATCGACCAGTTCGGCGTCGAGCACCGACAGCAGCCGCTCCTGCGCCGACCGGCCGTCGGCCAGGGCCGCGCCTTGGCTGCGGGCGGACGGGCCAACCGTGTCGAGCCGTTCGCGCAGCTCGTCCACATGGCTCATCGCCCAGCGCCGGAAGGCCAGCAGGCGGCGGGCGAAATCCTTGTCCGACAGCGCGGCCGTCCGCCCGGCCTCCCACGCCGCCGCCAGCGACAGGTCGAACATGCCGAAGCGCTGCTGGTAGACGATCGCGGCGTCGGCGGTCAGCAGCGGTCCGGGCTTGATGACCGGAGCGGGCTGGACCGGAGTCAGCGGGCCACGGTACCAGGCGAAGGCGGTCTCGCCGGTCCGGGTGTGCCAGGCCAGCGGCACGAAGCCGTGCGCCAGCCGGTCCGACACCTCCAGGGCGGCGGGATCGGCGGCAACACCGTTGGCGGCGGTGGCGGGGGGAGGGGACAGGCGCAGCCACAGCGCGTCCGGCTCCTGGTCCGCGCCCCCGCGCAGCCCCTCGACCAGCCCCTGGAAATCCACCGCGTGGTCCCGCACGCACTGGAAGCTCCAGCTGGCGAGCGACAGCAGGGCGACGCTGGTCCGGCCGGCGAAATCGGGCCGCTCGACCAGCCAGTCCTCCAGCCCCTCGACCGAGACCAGATGGACGATGTTCTTGACCGGCGCCGCCCCGTCCGGCGGCTGCGCCGGAAAGCGGTTGGCGGTGACGACGGAGACCAGCCCCTCGGCGTTCAGGTTCTGCGCCGCCTTGTCCCCCACCCCGGAGCGCCGGCAATGGGCGAGGAAGCGCAGCTCCTCCCGGCGGGGCATGAGCGCGGCGAAGCGGTCGGCCGGAAGGCGGATGTAGCGGCAGGCGGTGTCCGGATCGACCTCGCCACCCGGAACGACCGCCGGCTTCAGCACGCCCGGCTCGGGGGCCAGGAAATCCCGGATCCGGGCGGTGACCACGCCGGTTCCTCCCCTTTCCTCCGTGCCGCCTCCGTCCAGCTCGTCCTCGGTCAGCACCAGCAGGGCGAGCCAGGGGGTGCGGGCGTCGCCGCCGACCCGGCGTTCCCAGGGCAGCGACGGCTCGCGGAACACCAGATGCGGCAGCTGTTCGGCGAAGAGGCCGGTCGCGCCGCGCGGCGGGTGCACGCTGAGGATGTCGGACGCCTCCAGGGCGAACTGCGGCGCCTCGACCAGGAATTCCTGCACCGCCGAGAACGGATCGCCCGACCGCACGCCGTCGGGAAGCTCATGGGTGACCGTGACCCAGTAGCGCCCGGCGCGGGTCGCCGGGAGCAGATTGTCGTAGAAGGCGACGTCGCCGAATGGGAGGGCAGCGGAGGCGTCCGGCATGGTCGTTCCTCAGTCCTGCTTCAGGGGGGCGTAGGTGAAGAGGGAGCCGGCCCGGCCCGCCAGTCCCTCCAGCCGGTCGCAGCGGCCTCGGTAGACCGCGGCGGCGCCCAGGGCGCCCAGGATCGACTGGCGGGCGGCGTGGGCCGTGTCGCCGGCCGCAGCCGCGATCTGCCCGATGGTGACGTTGTCCCGGACGGGCCGGTAGGCGGTGGCCGCCGCCGTTCCGGGCCGCAGCGGCGCCTGCCCCGGCGGGCTGATGTAGTCCCGCATCAGCCGGTGGCGCGGCGCCGGCCCCGCCATCGCGCCCCGGACCGGCGACGGCGTGGTCACCTGGAAGCCGGTCGGGGTGTCGGGCAGGATGTCGGCGGTCGGGCGGTCGGGGATGTGGGTGAAGGGGCTGGGCGGCTCGCCCCACAGCGCCTTCGGCACCGGCTGGGTGCGCGGCTCGAACCGCCAGCCGTCCAGATCGACCTCCGGACCGTCCACGGTGTCGCGGGCGATCCGGACCCGGTGGGTGGAGTCCACGCCGGTCCGGTTCATCGGGCGGATGTCGATGCCCGCGCCGGCGGCGTGCGTCCGGGGAGCGGTGCCGCCCGGCCCGTCGCAGACGAGGCGGCTTGCCGGGATGGCCGACTGGGTCGTGAAGCTGAAGCCGCGCGGCTGCACCACCCAGCGCTTCCTGCTCGAGCTTGCGGTGTCGTCGACCGTGCGGTTCAGTTCGGCGCCCGGCGCGATCACGCAGATCGCGTCCGGTTCCGGCAGCATGGCGGAGAAGCCGTCCCAGTCCAGCGGCTCGCTGGCGCCGCTGCCGTAGTCGGCGCCGAAACGGACGGTGAAGCTGACCACCACGATGTCGACGCGAACCTTGCCGCCGGTCGGCGGCCCCCACAGCGTCAGCGCGGCGCCGACCGAGACCGACAGCGTCTTGTGGCAGAACAGCAGGTTCAGCCGGTAGGAGACGCCGACGCTGATCTCGATTTCGGCCAGGAAGTAGAAGGGCCGCCAGGAAACCAGGAAATCGGCCCGCGCGATGAACCAGGCGCGCAGGTCGCCGTCGCTGAACAGCGCCTCCAGCGCGCAGCCGCCCATGATGCAGGAAGGGGTGAGCGCGAAATAGGCCTCGCCCTTCACCGTCACGCAATCGCTGACCGACCAGTTGAAGCCGACCCGCGGCACCTTCGGGTAATGGGCCGGCACCTTGAAGGCGGGGTGGTAGCCACCCACCGTCACGACGAAGTCGCCGGCGTGGGGGCTGGGCGGGAACCACAGGCTGAAGGCGAAGCCGCCGGTCAGCCGGCACTCCCGCGTCAGCAGGTAGGAGGCGCTGGTCAGGACCGCCGAGGCCTCGATCACGCCCAGCGTCGGCTGGAACACCGCGCGCAGTTGCAGTTCGAGGAAGGCGTAGGTGGGCACGCCCTCGGCCGGCACCGGCAACTGCATCGACGCGATGCCGAGCAGCGCGATGGTGAAATCGCCGGTCGGCTGCACGATCAGCAGAGCGCGGGTCTTGATGATGCCGAAGGCGGTGAAGTGCAGCCCGGCCGCCAGCCAGAGCGACCCCATGCGCGGCACCACCCACTTGCGCGGCTTCACGTTGTCGCCGACCGCCTTCTTGCCCTCCAGGACGTGCAGCACGTCCATCGGGGTGAACGTCTCGGCCTCGCTTCCGGGTGTCGGCGGCCGGCCCAGCAGCAGGAAGGGAAAGCTCTGCACCTCGTCGATGCCGGGGATCGCCAGCTCGCGGTTGAAGCCGCCCCCGGCCATCAGCCCGTCGATGAAGATCGGCGGCACGCCGCCCAGCGGCGCCAGCACCTGGACGAACAGGAACAGCGACGCGTCCCCTGACTTCATCCGCGCGTAGGAGCCGATGCCGGCCAGTCCGAACTGCTTGAAGCGCAGCGAGAAGGCGCCGTCGAACTGGAAATCGACCCCAGCGGCCAGCTCGCTGCGGCGCAGCTTGATGAGAGCGCCCGAGATCGCGAGCGGGTCCTTCTGGAAGTCCACCCCCAGACCGTGCAGGTCGAAGACCGGATCGAACGCGTCGAGCGGCGAACCGGCGGACAACCCGTCCAGGCTGAGCGTCAGCGGTCCCAGGGCGATGTCGGCGTCGAGCGACAGGCTCAGCACGTTGTCGGCGAAGCCGACGCCGATGCGGTTGAACTGGAAGATGCCGAACTGGCGCTGGATGCTGAACCAGCGGGTGCCGTCCGACGGAGCCTCCTCCCCGGCCTCTTCATCCTCCTCCGGCTTGGCCGCTTCGCTGGCCGGGCCGTCGCCGACCGGCAGCAGCAGGGCGAGGCTGGTGCCGGCGAAGCGGATGTCGGCGCTGATGCCGACCCCCTTCGACAGGCCGTCCTCCGGCAAGCCGGTGGCCTCCTCCGGCAGCAGCGCGGCGATCCGGCCGGTCTCCTCCGCGCCGACGGCGGCGGACGCGTAGAGAACCTGGAGATTGTCGATCGCCAGCGTTTCGTCCGCCGGCAGGCGGTCGCCCACCAGCGGCAGGCGGGTGAGATCGACGACGACATCCATTCCCAGGCCGAAGGCGAAGCGCTTGGTCTTGCCGTCGGACCAGTAGAGGAACTTGGCCTCTTCGAGATCGACGGCGATGCCGCCGGGAACCAGGGCGCCGAGCGACGGTGAGACCCCGGCGACCAGACGGCCCAGATCGACCGTTCGCGTCTCGTCGTGCCGGAACAGCGCGACGAGCAGATCCGAGTCCGAATCCCGGTCGAAGGTGATGGCGAACAGGAAGCCGTCGATCGTCAGCGCGCCGCCGACCGTGGCGGCGTACCCCTTGCTTCCGGCCTTCGGCCCACCCCTGGCGATCCGGATCGACACCGACATGTCGACCGCCTTGTCCGCCACGGTGAAGCCGCCGTCGCAAGCGAAGGCGAAGGTGCCGTCCCCCGTCTCGTAACAGAGCGACAGGCGGGTCAGGGCAAGATCCTTGAGCGGCGCCGGCAGATCGGAGACGCCGAACTCGCGCCCCAGGGCCGCCAGCAGCGATCCGATCGACAGGCGCGACTGCGGAGTCTGGGCGCCGGAAAAGCGCCATCCGGTCTCGGCCCCGGCATAGCCGCCCTCCAGCGCCAGGGTGAGGTCGTTGCCCAGCTTGAGCCGGCAGGTGATCCCGGCGGTGATGCCACCCTTGGCCTCCTTTTCCCCCTCCTCCTTCCCGTCCTCCCCCTTCCCATCGTCCTCGCCGCCGGGCTTGCCATCCCCGTCATCGGCCGCGGGCTTCTCCTCCTCGGCCTCCTCGCCTTCGGTTTCCTCGCCTTTGGTTTCCTCGTCCGGATTTTCCTGGGGGCCGTAGGTCAGCGCGAACGCGACGCTCTCCAGCGCGACCGGCCCGGCCGCCCAGACACCGGTGACGCCGGCTTCGAGCGCGTAGCTGCCCTTGCGGGGCTTGGCCGAGAAGGCCACCGCGTCGACCGCCAGCGCATCGGGGACGCCGGCGTCGGGCAAGCCGGCCGCCGCCACCATGGCCTTGACCTTGACCCGCGCCTTGTCCTTCAGCGCGCCGGTGATCGCGAGATCCGGCAGGCTCAGGACCACATCGAGCGGCAGCTCGGCGACCGTGAGCGCGCTGGCGATCTTGAAGGACGCGATGGACCGCTTGCGCCATTCCACCGCCAGCGTGACCGCCTTGATCGCGAGGTCGAAGGCGGAACGGTCGAGGTCGAGCGTGGCGACGCCGTCCGTCGCGGCACCGGCCAGCGTCGCGCCGCCGTTCCAGCCCGCCAACGCCGCCAGGCCGGGAAAGGCCGTGCCGGTCGCCGGACGCAGGGTGACGGGCCATTCATCCTCGGTCGACAGGTCGATCTCGACCAGCAGGGCGACGGCGTCGACGGTCAGGCGGCCGGCCACCGTCATCACCGGCGTCTCCTCGGTCGACAGCGCGGCGCGGAACTCGATCCCCTGGAAGACCAGGGTCGGCGGCGCGATCTCCCAGCGGGTCGCCGGCGCCCGCATGCCGAATTTCCATTCGGTGGCCTCGTCCTCCTTGGCCGGATGGAAGGCGATCTCGAAATCGTCGGGCAGGACGCTCAGCACCTCGCCGAGGAGATCCAGATCCTCGGGAATCGGCATCGGCTCGCCGTTCGACGGGCCGAGCCGCAACAGATCGATCGGCCTCACGGCGTCCAGCGTCCCGGTCAGCGCGACCAGCCAGGGACCGTCGTCGTAGGTCACCGACACCGGCGGCGTGGCCGAACCCAACGTCAAGGTGGCGTCGAGCACGCAGCCGGCGGTCATCCCCGCTTCAGTCTCGTCGATGGTGATCGCGACGGCGCCGACCGCGAGCGAGGCCGTCAGGCCCGTGACGTCCCAGTCGGCGGACACGGCGCCGGTGATGGTGAGCGAGGAGCCGTCCAGATCGAGGCCATCCTCGGCCAGCATCAGCGTGATCGCGCCGTCCGGCATCGTTTCCAGCAGGCCGGCCAACTCGGCGGGCAAATCGTCGTCGTCGGCCGACAGCGTCAGCCCATCGTCGCCGCTCTTGCTTTCGATCAGGGCCTTCAACTCGGACAGGGTCATCGCTGCCTCGCGGTTGTTTTGCGCGTTCTTCCAGGTCGCTCCCGGAAACCGATGCCATGGTCCCGGCCGGCCGGCGGCGAAGGGTGCCGCCGGTTCAGCGGGGGCGTGTCAGCGGGGGCGAGAAGCCCTGGACGGCGGACGCGACGAAGGGGGGACGGTCGAACGGAGAAGCCTCAGCCGATCAGGAGAGCGGAGGGTGAAAAGCGGGAGGAACGGTTGGCGGGAAAAGCCATGCGCCCTCCCCACACTATGCAATTTAGAAAATTGCGATGTAAATGCTTGTGAATAGGGAAATTCCTTTCTTGTCAGCGCCTTGGCTTTATCGCTGGGCACTGGATCGGATGACGTCCTGCACCGTCCGGATCCGGGCGGATCAGAGCCTCTTCGATTGGGGGGCCATCGCGGATGGCTTCAACCATCACGCCCCGCCATTCCAGCAAGGGCCGACACCCGGATTCTCCCAATGCTGCCGCCATGATGACGGCTGAGCCCCGCCAGCCCGGCAATGACGAGGAGGAAAGCGCAAGCAATCGAGGGCTCCTGCATCATGCGGCTTTCAGCTCAACCGACACACCCGAAGGACCGAACGAGCAACAGCCCAAGGCTCTGCTCTCGAACCGCCGGAACGCGCAATGCGCGGCCCGGAATCGGCAATTTGAGAGTTATTTCTTTTCTATTTTTTCTACTTTGATTTGCAATCATGCTATCTCACGCACTCATGACTCATCAACATATTTTTTAAAATTTCCTAAAAAGTGTCCTTTCCGGCGAAACGACGCGCTCAAAGGGGCGACGAGGCACACCACACGGACGGAACGGGAACATTTCTCAGCCAGACGTTGGACGAAACGCCCGGCGGCCGGCGGTCATCGGCGGCGTCCCGAGCGATGTCCTGTGAAACCTCACCGGGTAGCGGGCTTGGCGGACGGCCGGAAGCGATCATCCCGATAGGCCTCATGGGCACGCGCAGCGCAGGCCCCCATCCGCGAAAGCGCATGGACCGGAACGCTCGGTAGACGCTTGGCATGACCGGTGGCGCTCGAGCCTTCTCACGAGCGGAGGTTACCGTTATGGTGGACAATCACCTCAATTTCTTCTCGATTCGTCGGTTTCTGTCATTGGGGTTTTCCGAAAAAAGAGCATCGCCGATGATGTTTGAAAACTTATGGGCGCAAAAAATTCTCCCTTTAATTGCGTTTCGACGCCTTGACCCACACGCCGCGGACCCGGTGGGGCTGGCCGTCCAGAAGAGGGCATCATGAAGACACTCGTCCTGCTGGCCGTGCTCGCCGCTGCGGCCTGGTTTCATGCGGGCGGAGGGAGCGTGCCGACGGCATGGTCGCAACGTCTGTCCACCGTCCCCAAGGACATCGTCGCCGTTCCCGTCAACCCGGCCTCCGCGGTCGATCTAACGATCGAGGTGGACGGCCCCGTTCTTCGCGAGGGGACGGAAACCCGCATCTGCTTCTCGGCCAGCCAGTCCGGCTATGTGACTCTGTGGAATGTCGGCACCTCCGGCCGGGTGGCGCGCATCTTTCCCTACACCGACGATGGCCAGCCGGTGCCGGTCAAGGGCGGCCAGCGCTATTGCGCCGGCGACGCCAGCGCCAGCCACGCCTTCCGCGTCAACCCGCCCTACGGCGCCGAGGACAGCTATCTGGTGTGGACCCGCGCGCCGGACGCCCAGCCGCGCACGCCCAGGTTCGAGTCGGCCGCCGCCCTCGCCAAGGACGTCACCCCCATCACCCGGCTGCCGGCCACCGACTGGGCGACCGCCAAGGTCACCTACGACGTCGTCCCGCCCGGCGGTCCGGTGAGCCAGCCGGCCCCGCCGGTCAGGCCGGCCACCCAGACCACGGGCTCCGGCCGCACCTGGATCCTGGGGATGGGCGCCAACGTCGCCCCGCTGGTCCGGGCGAACGACGACGCGCGCCGCTTCACCGAGCAGGCGGCCCAACTCTTCCGGGTGCCGGCGTCCAACGTCCGGCTGATCGCCAACGCCTACCGCCGCGACTTCGAGGCCGGCATGGCGTGGCTGGCCGCCAACGCCGGCCCCGACGATCTGGTGCTGATCTATTTCAGCGGCCACGGCTCCACCGTGCCGGACGACGACGGGGACGAGGAGGACGGCCTCGACGAGGTGTTCATCCCGTTCGACGTCGAGGGCAAGGCCTACCCGACGGAGCAGGACATCGTGCGCGACGACCGCTTCGCGGAGATGGTCGGCCGGATCCGCACCAACCGGGTCGTCAGCGTGCTCGACACCTGTCATTCCGGCGGACTGCGCAAGTCGTTCACGGTGACCGGCGCCCGCACCAAGTTCCTGACCAAGGGCATCCTGGGAACCACGCCGCCGCGCGCTCCCGCCGGCGGGGCCAGCGCCCGCCGCAAGGATCTGCCGGGCGGCGTCGACGGCACCTCCCTGGGCGTTCCGGACGTCAAGGGCCTGGTCGTGGCCGCCGCCCGCGAGGACCAGTACGCCCTGGAAGGGGCCGACGGCAGCCTGTTCACCCTGGCCTGGCTGGAGGCGATGGCCCGCGGCGGCACCCTGCGTTCGGCTTTCCAGAGCGCCGCTCAGGAAACCGAACGCACGAGCCGCGGCCAGCAGAACCCCACCCTGTCCGGCGACCTCGGCCTTCTCGATTCGGTGCGGCTCGACTGAGCCGCGCCCGGTTCCCCCGCCGCCATCCCGATAAGGAACGTGAACGGTTCCCCCCATTCCGGCCCACGGAGGCTTCACCCGCCATGCACAGCAGCGTCCCCACCTCCCGTCCCCGCCATTCCCGCCATCGCCTCCCGGCCAGCCTGATCGTCCTCGCCGCCACGCTGGCCTCCCTGCCGGCCCACGCCGACCTGGGCGGCGGCGCCCCGGCCGCCGCCCCGCTGGTCCGCGACCTGACGGCGGAGCAGCGTCCGGTCGCGCAGTTCCAGGTACCGGCCTCCGACCTCACGGTCACCGCCTGGGTGAACCAGGCGGACAACAGCTACAGGCCCGGCGAGTTTCTGGAGCTGACGGTGCAGACCAACAAGGAGGCCTACATCACGGTGGTCGACGTCGGCACCTCCGGCAAGGTGCACATCGTCTATCCCAACCAGTTCCAGACCGACAACCGGGTGCGCCCCAACAAGCCGGTGCGCATCCCCTCGGGCGGCGACGATTTCGCCCTCAAGGTGGGGGGCCCCGCCGGCACCGAGGTGCTGAAGATCATCGCCACCACCTCGCCCCAGCCGCTGTTCCCCGCCGGCCAGCTTGCCAGCGCCGGGCCGTTCAAGGCCTACAAGGGCGGCGGGGCGGCGGCGGCGAAGGATCTGGAGACGGTGCTGCGGCAGAACGCCGCCGGCAACGCCTGGGCCGAATACACCAAGATCATCCGCATCGCCGAGGGGGCAGGGGCTTCGGCCCCGGCGGCGTCGGCTCCCCCGCCGGGGCCGGCCAGCGGCCCGGTGCCGCCGGCCGCGGTGGCGGTTGTGCCCGCCGCCCCGGCGCCGGGCAGCGGCTTCAAGCTGTCGGTGGCCACCGACAAGCCGGTCTACAAGGTCGGCGAGGCCGCCATGGTCTCGGCGGTGAGCGAGCGCGACTGCCGGCTGACGCTGGTCGATGTCGGCTCCTCCGGCACGGTGCATGTGCTCTATCCCAACCGCCACCAGCCGGACAATCGGCTGAAGGCCGGGCAGCCGGTGACCATTCCCAGCGCCGCCGCCCCGGTGGATTTCCGCGTGCAGGGGCCGGACGGGCTGGAGGCGCTGGTCGCCATCTGCCGCAGCGACGACCAGCCGGTGCTGTCGGGGACGCTCGACTACCAGCAGGGCGTCTTCCCGGCCTACGGCGACGCCAAGGCGCTGGCCAAGGATCTGGCGGCGACGCTGCGCCAGCCCTCCGCCGCCATCGCGCACGCCACCACCAGCTTCCTGGTGAGCGCCCCGTAGAGCGGCGGCGGATTGGGGGAACAAGGGGGCCGGGGGCCGTGATGGGCGCCGGTCCCCGCACCCGTTGGACGGACAGACGAGGGGAGAAGGGCCATGATGCGGACGCTGATCTTGGTGCTGACGCTGACCTGGGCGGCACTGCCCCTGCCGGCCCGGGCGGGAGACCCGCCATCCGAACCGCAGCTGCGGGTGGAAACCGGCATGCACACGGCGACGATCAAACGCATCGACATGGACACCGCGGGGCGGCGGTTGTTGACCGTTTCGGAAGACAAGACCGCAAGGCTGTGGTCCCTGCCGGACGGACGGTTGATCCACGTCTTCCGCCCACCCATCACTTCCGACGCCGAGGGCAAGCTCTACGCTGGGGCACTGTCGCCGGATGGAAGCACTGTGGCGGTGGGCGGATGGACCGGGTACGAGTGGGACCGCGAGCACAGCGTCTACCTGTTCGATGCCAACGGGGGTGCGCTGATGCGGCGGCTGAATGGGGTGCCCAATGTGGTGCAGCATCTCACCTTTTCACCGGATGGACGGAGGTTGGCGGCGGGGGTGGGGGGATCGAGCGGTATCCGGATATGGGATGCCGCCAGTGGCCGGGAGGTGTGGGCGGACCGAAACTATGGAGGTGCTGTCTACGGCCTCGCTTTCACGGCGGACGGTCGCTTGGCCACAACCTCCTTCGATGGCCATATCCGGCTCTACAGTCGAGACGGAACACTGCTGCGCAAGGTTAAGCCGGGAGGGGAGCGCCCCTATGGCATCGCCTTTTCCCCCGATGGGATGCGCTTGGCCATAGGATATACGGATGACAAGCGGGTAAGCGTGTTGTCCGCCAACGACCTCTCCTCGCTGCACAGCCCCATCATAATGGGAGGAGACAGCGAAACCCTGGCCTCCGTCCAGTGGTCGGCGGATGGTCGCTTCCTGTTCGCCGGTGGGAAGTGGGCGAAGGACGGCAAACGGTCCATCCGCCGTTGGAGCGACGGCGGCCGTGGAGCCATCACCGACCTTCCTGTTCCTGCGGTCAGCACAATCATGGATCTCAAACCCTGGGGCCGCGACGGAATTTCGTTCGGAGCCGCCGACCCGACCTTCGGAGCGTTGGACGCGCAAGGCAAACCAGCGCTGTCACGCCTTGCCGCCGTGTCCGATATGCGGGACAAGCTCGCCAGCTTCACGGTCGACCGCGACGGACGCCGTGTCCGCTTCGGGCTGAAGTATGGCGGCGAGGATCCGGTGCTGTTCGACCTCGCGGCCCGCACGCTGGAACCATCGAGCACCGTGCTCTCCGGCCTCACCCCACCACGCATCACCGGTCTACCCGTCACCGATTGGGAAGACAAAACTGTCCCCAAGCTCGGTGGGACGGCCCTGCCGCTCACGCCGGATGAAAAATCCCGCAGTCTCGCGATTTCCCCCACCGCCGACCGCTTCCTGCTCGGCACCGAATGGTCCTTCCGCCTGTTCGACAAGGCCGGCAGGCAACTGTGGGAGCAATCAGCCCCTGGCCCTGCCTGGGGCGTCAATGTTTCGGGGGACGGGCGGCTGGCGGTGGCGGCCTATGGCGACGGCACCATCCGCTGGCACCGCATGACCGACGGCAAGGAACTGCTGGCCCTGTTCGTCCACGCCACCGACCGGCGCTGGGTGGCGTGGACACCGTCCGGCTACTACATGGCGTCGGCCGGCGGCGAGGACCTCATCGGCTGGCACGTCAACAACGGCAAGGACGCCGCCGCCGACTTCTTCGGGGCCGGGCGCTTCCGCGACACCTTCAACCGCCCCGACGTGGTCGAGCGCATCCTGACCACCCTCGACGAGGGCCAGGCGCTCAAGCAGGCCGACCAGGCGGCCAACCGCCGACGCCAGGACGACGACATCCGCCGCAAGCTGCCCGCCGTGGTGGAGATCCTCTCCCCCGCCCCCGGCAGCGGCTTCTCCGGCCAGACGGTCGAGGTGCGCTACCGCGTGCGCTCGCCCTCCGGCCTGCCGGTGACGCGGGTGCGGGTGCTGATCGACGGGCAGGCGCCGGCCGAGGCCGCCCGCGCGCTGGGACGAATCCCCGGAGAGGGCAACGTCTACAGCTTCAACGCGCCGCTGCCGGCGCGCGACGTCACCCTCGGGCTGGTGGCCGAGACCGAGCATGGCGCCGGCGAGGTGGCCTCGCTGCCCCTGAAATGGACGGGCCGGGCGACCGTCGACCCGACCAAGCCCAAGCTCTACGCGCTGCTGGTCGGCGTGTCCAACTACGCGCGGGCCGAGGACCGGCTGAACTACGCCGCCAAGGACGCCGAGGATCTGCGCAGGGCGCTGGAGAAGCAGCAGGGCGGCCTCTACCGCGAAGTGGTGGTGAAGGTCCTGGCGGACGCGGTGAAGAACGACGTGCTGGACGGTCTGGAATGGCTGGAGCGGCAGGTGACGGCCCGCGATGTCGGGCTGCTGTTCCTGTCCGGGCATGGGCTCAACGACCAGCAGGGCGAATACTGGTTCATCCCCCAGGACGGCGACCGCGACCGGCTGCGCCGCACCTCCGTCAATCAGGCCGAGATCAAGGGCGCCCTGAAGCGGCTGGCCGGCAAGACGCTGCTGTTCCTCGACACCTGCCACGCCGGAACGGTGGCGGGATCGCTGCTGAAGGGCACCACCGACGTCTCCGGCTTCGTCAACGAGCTGGCCTCGGCGGAGAACGGCGTCGTCGTCTACGCCAGCTCGACCGGACGCGAGCTGTCGATCGAGAATTCGGCGTGGCGCAACGGCGCCTTCACCAAGGCGCTGGTCGAGGCGCTGGGCGACGGCAAGGCCGACGGCAACCGGGACGGCGTGGTGACGCTGGCCGAACTGGACGTCTATCTCAGCGAGAAGGTCAAGGATCTGACCGGCGGCCGCCAGCACCCGGTGATGGTGAAGGCCGGCGCCATCCGCGACTACCCCATCGGCACGGCCGGCCGCTGAAGCGGGGATGAGCCAATGAACCGATGGACCGTCATCCCGAACAACCAGGAAACCACCGAAGGAGTGCCGCCATGCTGTCGAAACCAGTCCTGCTCGCCCTGGCCGTCGGCGCGGCGCTGACCGCCGTCCCGGCCCTGGCCGAGGTGACCGACCTCACCGGCGGCGTGCCGAAGGCCGCCCGGATCATCGACGCCCTGGCCCCGCCCGAACCGGCGGTGCGGGCCAAGGGGATCGGTGCCCCCAAGGATCTCCAGGTGGAGGAGCGCCGCATCCGGCTCGACATCCCCTTCGCCAACAATTCGGCGGAGCTGACCGGCAGCGCCCGCCAGACGCTGGCGGAACTGGCGGCGGCGCTGACCAGCCCGCGGCTGGCCGGAGCCCGCATCGTCATCGAAGGCCACGCCAACCGCACCGGCACCGCCGACCACAACCGATGGCTGACGGGGGAGCGCGCGGCGGCGGTCTCGCGGATCCTCTACGGCGGCGGCGTCACGGCCGGCCGGCTGTCGGCGACCGGCTTCGGCTTCGACCGGCCGATCCCCGGCACCAAGCCGACCGACGGGCGCAACCGCCGCGTCGAGATCGTGGCGGTGCCGTGACGCGGAGCGTTTTGGATGGGTCCGGCACCACCGTCCTCGCCGCCCCGCCATCCCAATAGGTCCGCCACCCCGTCCCCGGCACCCCGTCCAAGGAACCGCCCGATGCCCGTCCTCACCCGCCGCGCCCTGCTGGCCGCGTCCGCCGCCGGCCTGACGCTGGCCGCCGCCCCCGCCCGTCCAGCCGTTTCCGCGACGGTGCCGTCCCCGGCCTTCCTCAAGGCCGTCAACGCCCTGGGCCTGAAGGTCCTGGCCGAACGGTTGGCCGCCGATCCCAAGGCCAGCCATGCTGTTTCGCCACTCAGCCTGGGCGGTGCACTGGCCCTGCTGGCGCAGGGAGCGGCGGGCGGGACGGAGGCCCGGCTGAGGGCGGCGCTGGGCGGGCGGAGCGCCGGGGAGGCGGCCGGGGATTGGCGCCACCTGCGCGACCTGACAAAGCCGAGGACGGCGGACACGCTCACCGTCGCGCTCGCCAACGGGCTGTGGCACGCGCCGGGGCTGGAGGTGGGCGGCGGCGCGGCCGAACGCCTGAAGGACGCCATGGCCGCCGCCGTCGCCGGCCTCGATTTCACCGACCCCAAGGCGGTGGAGACGGTCAACGCCTGGGCCAGGGACAACAGCGACGGCATGATTCCCGCCCTGCTCGATCGGCTGGAGGGCAACACCGAACTGGTGCTGGCCTCGGCGCTCGCCTTCAAGGCGAACTGGGCGACCGCCTTCGCCGCCGACCGGACACAGCCGCTGCCCTTCGCCGGAGCGGACGGCGTCACCGTCGCGATCCCCACCATGGCGCGGAGCGACGCCGCCTTCACCCACCGCAGGGCGGCGAACCACGAAGCGGTGCTGCTGCCCTACGCCGATCCGGCCTTCGCGCTGGCTCTGGCGCTTCCGGGGAAGGGAGTGGCGCCGGCCGCCCTGCTGGCGGACGGCGAATGGCTGGACACGGACCTGTTCATCCCGCGTCCGGGGGAGTTGCTGCTGCCGCGGGTCGAACTGTCCCCCCGCTACGACCTCACCGATCCCAAGGCCAGCCCCACCATGGCGACCCTGCTCTCCGGTCCGGTCGATCTGTCGGGGCTGGGAAAAGCGTGGCAGGACAACCCGCAGACGATGGGACAAGCGGTGCAGGCGGTGGCTCTGCGCTGGGACGAATCCGGCACCCAGGCGGCGGCGGCCACCGCCTTCGCCACCAGCCGCGGCCTGTCCGACGGCGAAGGAAGTCCTTTCACGCTGCATTTCGACCGGCCGTTCGCCTTCGCCTTGCTGCACCTCCCCACCGGCGCCATTCTGCTGGCCGGGGCGGTCAACAGGTTGCAGGCATAGCGGGGGAGCGGGGGCGATGATGCGCTGGACGACGGCACTCCTGGTTCTGGCGGTTCTGTGGACCGCACCGGCCCTGGCCGGCAAGAGGGTGGCGATGGTGATCGGCAACGCCGGCTACGGGGCGAACGACGACCTGTCTCCGTTGCCCAACGTCGCCAACGACGTCCCCGCCATGGTGCGGACATTGCGCGATCTGGGCTTCCTGGTCATCGCCGACACCGACGTCGACAAGCGCCGCTTCTCCGACCGCCTGCTGGAGTTGAAGGACGCCCTGACCCTCGGCGAACGGCCGGAGATGGTCTTCGTGTACTACAGCGGACACGGCATGGAGATCGGCGGGCGCAACTACCTGATTCCGCTGGGCGCCCGCATCGACCGCAAGGAACGGGCCCGCGACGAGGCCACCGATCTCCAGGAGGTGCTGGCCGACCTTGCGGAAGCGCGCGCGCCGGCCACCATCGTGGTGCTCGATTCCTGCCGCAACGACCCTTTCGGCAAGGGGCGCGGCCCCCGCTTCAAAGGGGCCGACGCCAACGCCGGCTTCGCCCGCATCGACGCGCCCGAGGGGATGCTGATCGCCTACGCCACCAAGCCGGGCACCACGGCGATGGCCGGCCTGCCGGGTGAAACCCTCAGCCCCTTCACCCAGGTGTTCCATCGGACGCTGGCGCAGCCCGGCCTCAGCTTCCAGCAGGTGCTCGCCCAGACGGCCGCCGAGGTCAAGCGCAAGACCGGAAACCGGCAATCCCCGTGGATCGAAGGCGAGCCGGGCCTGCAAAGCATCGTGCTCAACGGACGGGGCGCGCCGCCGCCCGCCGCTTCGGCCCCGGCCCCGACCACCACGCCGGTGGCCGTCGTCCGGGCCTTCTACGCGGCGCTTTCGGCAGCCGACGGAGCCGCGGCGGTTCGCCACGTCATCGCGGAAAAGCGCGAAACGGGGCCTTATGTCTCAGCGACCATCACCGCCTTCTACGGCCAGATGTCCCGGCCGTTGCGCGTGCTGGACATCGAGGCGGCGGATCCGGGGATGGTCCTGGTGCGCTATGACTGGACCCACCGCAACGGCCGGTCCTGCAACGGTCAATCCCTCGTGGATCTGGTCGAGCGGTCGGGTGCCGTCCTGATCGAGAGGATCAGGGTGCTGTCCGGCTGCTGACGGCGGGACGACGCCCGGTTTTCCCCAATCCCGGCAGCGGGAGCGGAACTCCCCCCTATCCCTCGCATTGTCTTGCACCCGGACACGACCACTTCCGGATGATGCCCTTCATGTCTTCCGCGTTTTTTCGTCGCGCGGCGGAAGTTCGATGCATTAAAATACGAACTCTTGATCATGATTTTCCACGGCCGCCCTCCGATCGGCGGCATCGGGTTGAGACGCGGGGGCGCATCGCGCCGATGACCGGCCTTCCGGCCATCGGCGCGCGCTGGCCGCGCGAATCTGGCCAGCGCGAGAAGGAAGCTCTCCGGTCGCGGCTGGCCAAACGGAGGATGACGGCGATGCGCGCAGCGGTCCTTGTTCTGATGGCGATCCTCCTGCTGGCCGGCCGGCCGGCGAGCGCCGAAAAGCGTGTGGCGCTCGTCATCGGGAACGCCGCCTACGAGGCCGAGGCCCGGCTCGGGAATCCGGTGAACGACGCCAGGGCGATGTCGGCGGCGCTGCGCAGGCTGGGCTTCGAGGTGACGGACGGCTACGACCTGACGATCGACCGCATGCTCGCCACCTTGCGCGACTTCAGCCGCACGGTGGGCGGCGCGGACGTGGCGCTGGTCTACTACGCCGGGCATGGGTTGCAGGTGAACGGCGAAAACTATCTTCTGCCCGTCGACGCCCGCCTGAACCGTGAACAGGAGTTGCGGCGCCAGGCGGTGGCCCTGGACGAGGTGCTGGCCGAACTGCGCGACGCCCGCCGGCTGAGGCTGGTGATCCTCGACGCCTGCCGCAACAACCCCTTCGCCAAGCGCCTCGCGCAGAGCATGGGACAGCGCAGCGTCATGGTCGGGCGCGGCCTTGCGCGGATCGACCGGGTGGACTCGGACACCCTCGTGGCCTTCGCCACCGGCGCCGACAGCATCGCCGACGACGGGATCGGGCAGGCCAACAGCCCCTTCACCCGCGCGCTGCTCGAACATCTCGAAGCGCCCGGCCTGGATATCCGGCTGGTCTTCGGCCGTGTGCGCGACAGCGTGAGGGTGGCGACCAAGAACGAGCAGACCCCCTTCGTCTACAACTCGCTCGGCGGCGACGCCTATTATCTGAAGCCGGGCGCCCCGCCGTCGGCGTCGGCACCCGCCGTCGACCGCGAGGCGCTGTTCTGGACGTCGGTCAAGGACAGCACCAACCCCGCCGACTTCGACGCCTACCTGAGCCAGTTTCCCAACGGAACCTTCGCGTCCCTCGCCCGCAGCCGCAGGGAGACGCTGGCGCGGGCCGCCGAGAAGCCGGCGGCCGTCGCCGCCACGGTGCCGCCCCAACTCGCCGCCCCGCCACCCCAGCCGCGCAGCCCCGTCACGGTCGCGGTGGCCGGTCCCATGACCGGACAGTACGCGATCTTCGGGGAGCAGATGAGGAAGGGGGCCGAGTTGGCCGTCGCCGACATCAACGCCCGTGGCGGCATCGGCGGGCGCAGCCTGAAACTGGAGGTCGGCGACGACGCCTGCGACCCGAAGCAGGCCGTGGCCGTCGCCAACCAGTTCGCCAGGGTTGGCGTGACATTCGTGGCCGGCCATTTCTGTTCGGGTTCGTCCATCCCGGCCTCGCGGGTCTACGCGGAGGAGGGAATCCTCCAGATCAGCCCCGCCTCCACCAACCCGAAGCTGACAGAACAGGGCCTGTCGAACGTCTTCCGGATGTGCGGCCGCGACGACCAGCAGGGGATCGTCGCCGGACGCTACATCGCCACGGCCTACCGGAACCGCTCCGTCGCCGTTCTGCACGACCGGTCCGCCTATGGGAAGAACCTGGCGGACACGGCGCGCGCGACGCTGACCAGCCGCGGCGTCTCCATCGCGCTGTACGACTCCATCACGGCCGGCGAGCGCAGCTATGCCGCCACCGTCGAGCAAATCCGCCGGTCCGGGGCGGGCGTGGTCTATTTCGGCGGCTACCACACCGAGGCCGGGCTGATCGCCCGCGAGATGCGCGCCGCCGGCCTGCGCGTGGTCCTGGTCGGCGCCGACGCCCTGGTCACCAACGACTATTGGGCGATCACCGGCACGAGCGGCGAGGACACGCTGATGACCTTCGGGCCGGATCCCCGCGAGAAGCCGGCGGCGCAAGCGGTCGTGAAGCGTTTCCGCGCCCAGGGCTACGAGCCCGAGGGGTACGTGCTCTACACCTACGCCGCCGTCCAGGTCTTCGCGACGGCGGCGACCGCCGCCGGCACGACCGACGCGCCGCGCGTCGGCGAAACGCTCCGACGCCAGCGCTTCTCCACCGTGCTCGGCGATCTCGGCTTCGACGCCAAGGGCGACCGCAGCGAGCTCGACTATGTCTTCTACAAATGGTCCGGCGGGGCATACTCGGTCTGCACGACCTGCACGTTCTGAGATCCGCGACGCGTCTCCGATCCGGGGGAGTTTGAGCATGCGAATTTTCGGAGCGTGGCTGATGGCGGCGCTGCTGCTGGTCTGCCTTCCGGCGCGGGCCGAGCCGCGCGTCGCGCTGGTGGTGGGGATCGGCCGCTATGAACAGCAGGACAGCCTGCGCAACCCGCCGAACGACGCCGCCGCGATGGCCCGCACGCTGGCCGGGCTGGGATTCGAACTGATCGGCGGCGGGCCGCAGATCGACCCCGACCGGGCGCGGCTGCTCGACCTGCTGCGCACCGTCGGCGACCGTGCGCGCGGCGCGCTGGCCCTCGTCTACATCGCCGGACACGGGGCGCAGCACCAGGGACGCAGCTATGTCCTGCCCCGCGACGACGGGCGCATCCGCTACCGCGAGGATCTGCCCGACTGGGCGGTGTCGGTGGATGGCGTCCTGGACCGTCTGGACGGCGCGGCGACGGCGCTCCTGCTGTTCGACACCTGCCGCAACGTGGCGCTTCCGGCGCGCAACGGCGACCGGACAGCGGTCCGCGGTCTGGCCCGGCTGGAACGGACGCCGCCGCAGTCGATGGTGGTCTTCGCCACCCAGGCCGGCGCCGTGGCGGCGGACGGCGACGGAACGAACAGCCCCTTCGCCCAGGGGCTCGTCGAGCTTCTGGCCACGCCGGGGGTGGAGGTCGGCCTCCTGATGCGCCGGGTGCGCGACCGGGTGAGCAGCAGGACCGATGGCCGGCAGAAGCCGGAGATCGTCGTCAATCTGGGCGGCGACGAAATCTATCTGGCCCACCGGCCGCCCCCGCGCGCGTCCGTCCCGCCGCAGGCCCGCGACGACCAATGGAGCGGCCTGGAGTCAGGGAAGGCCTATCTTCTGCCCGTATTGCAGAACGATTCGGCCATGGCAGAGGGAGAGTTGCACGTGGCGTCCGTGGACACCCCCTCATCGGGCCAGGCTGCCGTTTCCGATGACGGCCGGCAGATTCTCTTCACCGCGCCGGCCAATGCGGACGGTTACGCCCTTTTCTCCTACCGCGTGCGCGAGGACGGTGGCGGCGAAGCCCGTGCCCGCGTGACGCTGTCTTACACACAGCCGCCATCCCACCGCGTATCCTCGATTCTTCCGGGAAGCGGAGAGGATTTGGCCGTCAACGTTGGCGACCGGGTTTTCTTTGCCACCGGCCGTTCGGATATTTCACCTGAGGCCGTAAAGACGCTGAACCGCCAAGCGGCGTGGCTGATGAGGTATTCGACCGTCACCGTCGTGATCGAGGGGCACGATGACGAGCGCTCATCCCGGTCACAGGGCATGGAAGTATCGAGACGGCGGGCAGGCGCGGTAAAAGAGTACCTAGTGTCTCAGGGAGTGGCATCCAACCGTATCAGCGTCATCGGTTATGGCAAGGAACGGCCGGCGGTGATAGGTGGCGACGATATAGCTTCATCGCAAAACCGCCGAGCCGTCATGGTTGTCAATTGACATTCCCGGCCCGTCCCGCATTCATGTCATATCTGTGGGATGGCTAGGCCGGTACGCAAACAGCAATTTGCCCGGATCCGGAAGCGGGCATGCCGTGATCCGCGGGCCCCGCTCCCCTCCAGGCTCCAACCTACGGCTTGGCCACCACCCCGGCCAGCAGGAGCGCGCCGGTCTCCCTGTGGATCAGCGCCAGGGCGAAGGGTCGGTCGAAGATCAGCTCGAAGGGCGTCTCCTGAGGGGTCACGCTCATGCTCTTCTCGATGCCGATGACGGTGGCGGCGGCGGCGGTCGTGCCGCTCTCGTCGACCTTCAGCACCACGCGTTGGAGAGCCTGCCCGACCTTGTGCGGCTTGGCCCACGCGGCCCCCAGCGCGCCGAGGTCGAGACCGCCGGACAGCAGCTTGGCCACGGCGGGGTTCGCCTTGGTGTCGCGCAGGTCGCTGCCGGCCGCCAGATCGAGCCGCGGCAGCAGGACGCGGCCCTTGCGCCGGGCGTAGCGCTCCGGCTTCAGCCAGTCGCCGTTCCTCAGCAGGCCCGGCAGCTTCTCCGGCGTCTTCGGGAGCACCGCGATCATCGCGTAGGCCGGATCGGCGTAGGGCAGCAGCACCCCTCGGCTGTCCTTGGTCTCGGCGTAGCGGAACGCGTCATCGACCCTGGCCATCATCGGGACCTCGGGCTTGGTGCCGTCGGCCGCCTTGAACGGCCGCGGCATGGTCGCCGACGGGTCGAAGGACGTCTCCCAGCGCCCCTTGAACGCCAGCGCGCTCGCCAGCACCAGCTCGGTGTCGGGGCCCAGGCGCTCGACCACCGACGGTATCGCCCCGGCGGTCTTGTCCGCCACCCAGGCGTTGACGGCGGCGGCGGGATCCCCCTTGGCCGGATCGATCGCCGCGATCTCGCCGGACAGCGCGTCGCGAATCCGCCCGGCAACGGCCTCGTCCACCGTCAGCGCGGCCGCGTGCCACAGGCCGTTGGCGAGTTGCAGAGTCACCGTGTCGGAGGCCGGCTTCCGCAGAACGTCCGCCATCTCCTTCCAGGATTTCGCGACTCCCTCGGCGCCGTCCGGCGGGTTGCCCAGCGCCGGGAGAATGGTCTGCGCCGTCTTGCCGGAAGCCCCCTGCGCCAGAAGCCCCAACGCTCCGCCGAGGCTGAGCGGCGACACGATGTGGGTCCTCCTCGGATCGGCAGCCACCTGCTGCGCCAGCATGGCAACGCCCAGATTCTTGATGGCGTCCGTCAGCGCGACGGACTTCGGCACCGGCTTCGCCACGGCCTTGGCCGCGGCCTTCGCCTCGGTCTTTGCCTCGGTCTTTGCCGGGGTCTGCTTGTCGGTGCCGCCCGGTGGATGCTCGTGCCGCTGTCCTTGCGCGCAGGCCGCGACGGGGACGATCGCGGCGGCCAGTCCGGCGGCGGTGAGGATCGACAACAGACGGTTGGAGAGGCGGGTCATGGAATGCTGTCTCCTTGATGGGAGCTGTCCGGGGAATGCCGCGGCCATGCGGGTCGGAAGAGGGCGGGAGCCTGTCCCGGCTATTTCCGCAGGATCTCGTACTCGTAACGCCCCATGGCCCAGCGGACCCCACGGGTGGTCAGATCCGCGGTCCAGGGCCGGACCAGCCGCTGGCCGAGCGCGTTGAGGAAGCGGAGCGGGTCGGCCACGGACGCGAAACCGCCGTCGTTCCGGGCGCCCGCCGCCGCGGCCCGGAGCAGTTGGTTGAGCTGTTCGAAACGGATGTCGTCCTGGATCACCAGAGCCAGGACGGTTCCCTTGCCCGGCGGCTCGTCGGCGGGCAGGGAGAACCCGTCATACGGGTCGGGAATCCGGATGGTCTGGCCGGCGCGGACCCGGGCCTTGACGCCGCGGGCTTCGCTGTGGGCGTTGGGAAACAGAAGATTGACCTCCTCGTCCGGAGCGATGTCGAGCACGACCAGCGTGCCGTCGATCGGCGCCTTGACGGTCACCGAGACGTCGCGGCCGACCGGGATGCGGCCCGGCGAGACCGTCACCTCCACCGCCTTCTCCGGCCCCGGCCCGATCGCGTCGGCGGCGGCCTGCGCCAGCGTCGGCGCCTGGGCCAGGGTGATCAGATCCTTGGAGAGCGCGTCCGGCGGCGCCTCGACGAAGGGGGTCATGCCGGTCTTGCAGGCGTTCTCCTTGCAGTAGGCCTCGGCCTCCCTGCGGACGAACTCATCGATCTCGGCGACGCTGACGATGCCGTTGCGGTTGGCGTCGGCCGCCCCGGCCGCGCCGCGCAGGAAGGCCTCGGTGAAGACGCCGCGCCGCGGGGCCAGACGCGTGTTGACCTGGGCCACCTGATCCGGACCGGCGGCATAGAAGGCGATGACGTTGCCTTCGCTTTCGGTCAGGTCGGGCACGATGCGCTGCTGGCCACGGTCGTCCGAAAGGGAGACGGACTTCACGGCGTCGTCGATCTCGAAGATCGGAACCTTCGCCTGCCCGTCGTCCAATCCGCCCCCGCCCCGCGTCATCGTTCCCGAAAAGCAGGAATCGAAGAGCATCACCACCTGACGATCCTTCAGGCGCTTCAGGCGCTCGTCGATCTCGTCGTCCAGCACGAAGCCCTCGTACCCGCCACCCTGGCGGAGCCGGCCGTCGAAGGCGACGATCACCTCGTCCTGGTTGTCGGCCGGATTGCGCAGCGCCTCGTCGCCGTTCAGATCCGGCACCCGATAGCCGTGACCGCTGAAGAAGAACAGGACGGTGTCCCCCGGCTTGGTGCCGCTGACCAGCCAGGTGTCGAGCGCGCTCAGGATCGCCGACCGGGTGGCCTCGCCGTCGATCAGAAGCTTGACGTCGTTCGGCTTGAACCCCCAGCGCTCGATGGCGAAGTCGCGCATGGAGCGGGCGTCGTTGGCGGAGCCGTCGAGGCGGCTGACATGCGGGTAGCGGTCGATGCCGATGACCAGGGCCTTGCCCTCGCGGGACTGTGCGGGCGCCGCCGCCAGCAGGCAGGCGATGCCCGCGGCCAGCGCGGCGGACGGAAGAAAGCGCATAGCCGGTTTTCCTTTCACTGGGGCTTCGCCACGACGATCTGGACGCCGATCCGGGCTTTCGGGTCGTTGGCGAGAACGCCGAGCACCGCGTCGACCGCGGCGCCCGCAAGCCGCCGGTCGTCGAGGGCCTTCAGCCGCTCGTGCAGGGCCTTGGGCAGGGCGGTCGAGGACAGGGCGATGATGTGGTCGGCGCCGAACGGCGGGATCGCCTTGGAGAAATCCAGGTTGCGATACTCGCCGGCCACCGCCTTCTCCTCGCCGGGATAGCGCGGGTAGAGGAAATTCACGGTGCCGTCGCCCGCAAGGTTCAGGATCGTGAGGGACCCCCCGTTCACGCCCTCCACCGCCAGACCGACGGTCTCGCCGGCCTTGCGGGCGCGGTCGTCCGGCAGAGCCCGCATGACCAGGGAGGTCTTGTGCGCCTTCAGGCGGACGAGCGCCTGCCATTTCTCGGCCAGCCCGTCGAGACGGTCCGGGCCGATCCCAGTCGCCACCACGTCGCCGCCCGCGCTCACCGCCTCGCGCTTGCCGGCGTCCCAGACCAGATCGGCCGGCTGGTCCGGCTGCCCGACCAGCGTCACGCCCCGCAGCCGCCCGGCCAGTTCGGCCGCCGCGTCGGCCGCCATGCCGATGACGCGCAGCCGGACCGTGGCGGGCTGGTCCGGCTGTTCGGCCCCCCGGCTCGTCTGGAACAGACGCGTGCCGCGAAACCCGTCGGGCGCGAAGTTCGGATTCTGGCGGCCGTCCGCCAGCGCCCGGGTTCGCGGCAGCAGATACTCCTGCAACTCGCCGTGGGTGATCCAGCCGTCGCGGTCGCGGTCGGCGCCTCCCCGCAACGCCTCGGCGAAGGCGATGCTGAACGCGCCCCGATAGCCCAGGGCAGGCGTCACGATTTCCGGCACACGCTCGCTGTCCTGCCCGGCGGCGTAATGGAACACCCCGTCCGGCGGCGGTCCGGGCGCATGGGTGCGGATCGGTCCGAGCGCGTCGCCGCCCACGATGTCGAAGATCTGCGAGCGCAGGCTTTCCTCTCCGGCACGGGGGTCGATCGAGCGGTACATCGTGCCCGAGTGGCAGGAATCGAAGACGAACACCAGGCGGACACCCTTTTTGCTCGCCACCAGTTCGCGTTCGTAGATTTCATCGTCGATGATCCGTTCCCCGTTCCCCGGCTTCAGCGCGGTGAAGCCGCCGAGGAGGATGGTCTGGTCCAGCGCCTCGATGGACGGATCCCGCCCTTTCTCCACCCCGCCATGGCCGGCATAGGTGAAGACGATCGTGTCGCCGGACTTCGCCTCCGCCACCATGCGGTCGAGCGTGCCGAGAATGGCTTTGCGCGTGGCTTGGCCGTCGAGAAGCTTGGTGGTCGGCACACCCAGCCTGCCCAGGGCGTCGGCGATGTCGTTGGCGTCGGCCTTCGCCCCCTTCAGAGGCTTCAACTCGGTGTAGGCGTTGATTCCGACCACCAGGGCCCGCGTCTCAGGGGCCCGCGTCGCCGGGGCCGCCAGGGCATGGCCGGCGACCAGACAGGAACCGACGAGGCAGGAACCGGCCAGGATGGCGGCGGACAGCTTACGAACGGCGGCAGGCATTGGCGGTCTCCGGCTTTTCGTCCCCAGGAAGGTAGAATTCGACGCGGCGCAGCATCTGGTGGATTTCATCCTCGCTGTGGTTCTCCCTGCCGATGATCGGCAGGGGCTGCCGCTTCCCCATGGCGATCATCTCGATCGATCCCCTGTAGCCCTGCCTCCTGAGGAAATCCGCCAGGGCCTGCATCCGGCGCCAGGAAAGATCGCAATTGTAGTCATCCGCCCCCTTCGGATCGGTGTGCCCGACGAGAAGGATGGCGGGGTCCTGCTTGTCCCGCAGGATGTCGCGCAGAAAGGCGGCGTCGCGCCGCCCGACATCGGTGAACTCGGCCTTCTCGTAGTCGAAGCGCACCGGCACCGGCGCGCGCCTCACCTTGATGCCGCCGCGCAGTTCCTTCACGTCGAGGATGCCCGAATCCCCGCGGCTGCTCCTGACGGCCAGAAGCCGGGCCTGCTGGGCGTAGCCGCGCAGATTCTCCAGCGTGCCGGGGGGCGGTTTCTCGGGGGAGATCTGCGGGTCGTTGAGATAGGCCAGCGCCCGTTCGAAGCGTCCCTGCGCCTCCGCGTACTCGCGCGCCTCGTAGTCGAGCAGGCCGAGACGGGCATGCGCCAGCCACAGCGTGGGCGACAATTGCAGGGCCGAATTGAGCAGACGCCGGCGCTCGGGCACCGGAAGCGGCTCGGCGACCTTGGAGAGGGCGATGGCGCTGCGCCGCCCCTGCTCCAGGCGCTCGGCGCCTGGGCAGGCCGCTTCGTTCAGCAGCGCGTTCGCCGTCTCGATGATTCGTGCGGCGTCACGCGTCTGGATGGCCGCGTCCAGCGACGCCGTGGCCGACGCGCAGTCGGCATGGGCGGTGCCGGCCAGCATCGCCACCAGCGGCAGCGCCTTGAGAAGGGAAACTGGTTGCATCAAAGGCGGCTCCTGTCGTTCCGGGCTTGGGCGGGCATGATCGTTATCGGGATGATCGCCTCCCGGTTCAGGGAGTCACGGCGATGGTGTAGTTGGGGGTGTTGGGGGATTTCAGGGTGTTGGGAGTCTGCCGGCCGCCAGTCAGCTCCTTGACCCGATCGGCGACGTAGGCCGACAGCTCGTCCACCGACACGGTGCCGTCGCGGCGCACCAGGCTCGCCTTGCCCGACAGCCCCTCGACCAGGGCCTTGGTGAAGGCGCCGTTGTTCCAGCGCGGATCCTCCAGCGAATACTGGCGGCCGAGCGACGACATGAAGACGACGCTGCCGTTCTCGTGCGAGGCCAGTTCGTTGGCGAGCCGGTCGACGTCCACCGGGGCGCCCTTGCGGCCGCCCAGGGCGTTGCCGGAATGGCAGGTGTCGAGGAAGGCCAGCGCCTTGCCGCCGATGTCGCGCAGCGTCTTCTGGATCTCGCTGTTGGGCACGCCGCGGCGGCGCGGGTTGGCGGCGTCGGCGTCGCTCGGCAGGAAATAATAGTCGCCGTTGTTGTCGTCCATCCCGTGCCCCGACAGGAACAGCACGGCCATGTCGCGGGCGGTGGTCTGCCTTTGCAGCCAGTCGAGGCCGTCGATCACCGCGTCGCGCGTGGCGTCGCGGTCGATCAGCGGCTTGACGATCACCTCGCCATAGAGCCGCCCGGACTGCGTTTTCAGCGCGGCGGCGAAGTCGCGGGCGTCCTTCCCGGCGAACTCCAGCTTGAGCGCCGGATCCGCGTACTGCCCGACCCCGACCGCGAGGACATAGAGCTTGGGTTTCAGCAGGTCGGCCCCGGCCAATGGCCCCGCGTTCCGGCGACGGACCAGAACGGTGGCGGCCTCCCCGACGCCGTCGCGCGTCTCGGCGCTGACCGAGATGGCGTGCGTGCAGCCCGCCCGGTCCGCTCGCGGCGTTCCGCCGGAATCGGGGCAGGCGGCGGGGAGAACGACCTCCAGCGTCCCTTCGCCGGCGGCCGGATCGATGCGCGCCTGCCCACGCGGAACTTCCGCCGGCCGGTTGTCCACCCGCGCGCGCACGGCGGTGATCGGCGCGCCCGAGGGCGAGCGCACCGTGTAGCGCACCGTCACCGTCGCTCCCGTCACCTCGGCGCCGTCGGCCGGCGAGAGGATCGCGGTGACCGGCGGCAGGGCGCGGCGGACGTCGGATTCGGTCCGGGTGCGGCGCCCGGCCTCGGCGTCGGCCTCGCGCAGGGCGGCAGCCTCGTCGAGCGTCGTCAGGATGCGCTGGACGACGTCGGGACGGTTGAAACGGTCACGGAAGCGTCCGGCCCCGAAGAAGTCGGCGGCGGCGTCCTTGCCGTTGTTGACGTGCCAGCCGATGAGGTCCTCGCCGCCGGCCGACGCCATGTAGTAGCCGGATGGTGTCCACGCCACCCAGCGCCGGTCGGACGCGTGGACGAACAGGGCCAGCAGTTCTTTGCCGTCCGTCATGCGATGCCAGCGGATGGTGCCACCGCCATACGCCACCACCCCCATTCGCCCGTCGCCCGAGATGTTGACACCCAAAGCAGAGCCAGGGCTTGGTCGCCCCCACAGCTGAGCACCTGTTCTATCGAACAGACGGAGGGACCATTCGGCCCCAAGCAGGAAGCGGTCGGCGGCGGAGGAAATGGCAAGGCTGCGCGACCATTCGTACTGTTTAAGCGGCAGCACCGTCCCGCCAAGCTTGGGTGCGGCGTCATCCTTCCAGTCGGTCACGGGCAGGCCGGTGACGCGCGGCGGGACGAGGCCGGAGGGCACGGCAATCGACGGTTCTAGGGTCCGGGCTGCGAGGTCGAACAGGACCGGATCGCCGTCACCGTATCTCAACCCGAAGCGGACGCGGCGCCCATCACGGCTGACCAACAAACTGGAGAGCTTGTCTCGCATGTTAGCCACGGCAGAAAGGCGTGACAGTACCGTCCTGCCTCGTGCATCCAGTGCTCCGAAGGCCGGATCACCCGCTCCGAACAGGACTCCGTCGAGGCCCCAAGGCTGGAGATCCATGATTGTGCTGTCGGTGGGAGCAGCAAGGTCGGTAGCGGCTCCACGCCCACCGTCGCTCCAACGGCGGATGAACACCTTACCGTTCTTGTCCCACATTCCGCCAGCAAACAGGAAACGCCCGTCCGCCGACCATTGGACAGAGGAAAGGTTGCCGTCGCTCCCTCCCGTCGTGTCTGGGCTGTAGAGCAAAGAGAGGTCAATGGCGGACAGCACGCTCACCCGCTTAAGATCGTTATATCCCACAGCCAAGCGCCCACTATCGGGGGAAAAGACAATGCTGAAGGGCTGCTCAGCAGCTGGAGCCCTCACCTTACGCAGCAGCCTCCCATCTTGACTGTAGAGCCGGACATACCCATCAAGGGAAGTCGTGGCCAAGCGACCGTCAGTGGCGAAGGTGAGGCCGTAGGCGTCCCCTCCATAGTCGCGGTCGATAATTACCTCGCGTCCACTGGCGATATCCCACACCAAGATACCGTTTGATCCTCCTATACTCACCGCCAGTCGCCGTCCATCCAAGGAAAAGGTGATGTGCTTTATTACGTTCGAAAGCCCGCCTAGCCGCCGGATCAACGTGCCATTGTTGGCATTGAACAAATAGACGCTGCTTTCATTATTCCCGTCGTATCCCCCCACCGCCACCGTACGGCCGTCGGGCGACAGCGCTCCGGAATAAAGGTTGTTTTCAGCATCGGAAGTGATGGGCGGGCGGAAAATGCGGATTAAACGCCCTTCGGGAAGCGACCAAAGCCGAGCCGTCTTGTCCTCCGAAACGGTCAATAGCCGGGTTGCTGCGGCATCCACACCGATGCGCCAGATAATTGCCGTGTGCTCGCCGGTCTCGACGCGCAGGATGGGGTCGCTCGGCGGATCGGCGGCCATGGCCTGACCGGACAGGAGCAGGGCGGCGAGCAGTGCCAGCAGGCGCGGCAGAAGGGCGGGCATCGGACACTCCTCGATCGACGGCCGCAGGGGGCGCCGGCATCACCGGCGTCCCCCACGGCTCCACGGCGGCGTTCGGGTTACGGAGCGATCAGGAAGCTGGTGGCCGCATGCCCCAGCAGGGCCGAGGGCTGGCGCAGCGACGCCGACAGGTCCTTGGCCAGCGCCTTGGCGTCACCGTAGGGCACGAAGGCGTGCTGCTCGTAGTTCATCGGGGTGCCGACCACCGGCTGCCCGTCGGCGCGGCAGACGCCGATCAGCGCCTCGGCGCCCTCGGGACCGCCGACGCGGAAGTCCACCGGCGTGCCCTCGCCCGACACCCGCACGGTCTGGCCGGCCTTCAACTGGTTGTCGGGCTGGAAACGGTTCGGGAACAGGATGTGGACCTTCCCGGAGGTGCCGATGTCGAGCAGCGTCAGCCGGCAATCCTTCTCGGCCGTCACCGTCACGACGGCGGCCTCGCCGACGCGGTAGACCGGCCGGTCGGTGCCGACCGTCAGCCGGAACCCGGCCGGCGGCGCCGCGTCGGCCGGCACGACCGCCACCGACGACGGCGCGAAGGTGCCCTGGACCGCGACCGACGGAACCGCCGTCGACACGGCTGCCGTCGACGGGGCCGCCGCCGACGGGGCGGGCGCCGGGGCCGCAGCGGCGGGGCCGGCCCCGTCGGTGATGCGGATCACCTTGGTGAACTCGGCCCAGGTCCCGGCGCCATTCTCCCGCAGGGTGGCGGTCAGATCCTTGACGGCGGCGGCGGCGTCCCCCTTGTAGGCCATGAAGGCGCCGGCCTTGGAGAGCTGCTCCGGCTTGAACAGCGGCTGGGGGCCGGTGGTGGCGATGACCTTCAGCACCTCGGTGCCGGCCGGGCCGCCGACCTTGAGGTCGAACGAGTCCGATCCGCCGGGAATCTTCACCGCCTGACCGCCGCGCACGCGGTTGTCGGTCTGGTACTGGTTCGGAAAGACCACATGGACCTTCCCGGAGGTTCCGACATCGACGACCGTGACGTAGGCGTCCTTGCTGGTCTGCACCGTCAGTTCCACCTTGTCGCCGGGACGGTAGACACCGTCCTTGCGGTCGACCGAGGCCGTGATGGCGAGATCGGTCCTTTCGGGCTTCAGGTCGGCGATCGGCCGCTGTTCGGCCGACAGGTCGCGGGTGAGGCTGTCGGCGGCAGCGGCGGGCGGCTGTGCGTTCGCGCCGCCCAGGTTCGTGCCGCCCAGGTCGGCAAGCGCCGGGATGGCGGTTCCGGCGAGCGCCAGGGAGAGGATGCCGGCGGCCAGGCGACGGCGGGTCCGGGCGGAGGAGGCATGGTTGATCGGGTGCATGCTGTGGTCTGCCTTGTGTTCGGAGTTGCCCATATCCGGCCTATCGGGATGACGGGCGCGGCCTAGCGCAGCGCCACGCCGGCCAGTAGGGACGCGTTGCCCACCACGGTCGGCGTCTGCCGGCTGCCGGTTACGCGCATGGTTTCGGAATTGGCGGCGTCGAAGGCGGCCTGGAGGGTGCCGGCGCGGGTCACCGCCTCCAGCAGGGCCGTCGTGAAGATGCCGCCGTCGGCGCCCTCGAAGGAGAACTGGTCTTCACGGGAGGCCGCGAGGACCACCCCCTTGACCTCGCTCCTGAGGCCGAGCGTGCCGCCGTCGATGCCGCCCGGCAGATCCCTCTGCGTCATGACCGAGGTCGTCCGCGTCGGCGGGGTGGTGCCGAGCGCGCCCTTAACAAAGAACTTCTCGCGCGCCCCGGTCATGCTGTAGGATTTCTGCATGCCACCGCTGTGGCAGGCATCGATCACGGTGACGACACGATCCGTGCGCAGCGCGTTCACCATGCGCGCGTAATCGTCGTCGCGCACGACATGCCGCGCGTCGGGGGAGGCGACCCCCTCGGCATCGTAGGTCACGAACGCCTCGTCGAGACCGTCGGCCTCGTCGCCGTCGTCGTCGGCGATCGTGGTGCCATGGCCAGAGAAATGGACCATCACCAGATCGCCGGGAGCGGCGTTGTCCCTCAGCCACGCCATGCCACCCTCGAAATCGCGGCGCGTGGCGTTCTCGATCAGGCGGATCTGCGCGGCGGGCACACGGAACAGGCTTTGCGCCTGGGTGGCGAAGCGCTGGGCGTCGAGGTTGGTCTTGGTCAGGCTGCCGACGTTCGCGCCCATCGCCAGCACCCAGGTGCGCCCCTGGGCCGGGGCGGGGCGGGCCGGCGTGAGGCCGGGGTTGGCCGGTCCGGTCGCCGGAACGATCTGGTAGGTGGCCTTGACGGTCGCCCAGTCGCGGCTGGGCAGGCGCTGCACGGCGTCCAGGTCCCGCGACAGTTCTCCCGCGTCGGAAAAGCTGAATTTCCGGGGCTGGGCCTCGGCGGTCCGCGTCCACACGAGGTAGGTGTCCTCCATGCCGTAGGGGCCGGACACCTTGATCTGGTGGCTGGCGTTCCCGTCGCCGGCGCAGGCGCGGGATCCCGCCTTCACCTGTGCCGGACGGTCGCCCTGGTTGTACGGATAGATACGCGACACACGCCCCGACGTGCCGATGTTCCACATGCTCACATAGCCGTCGGTGTCGGTGGAGAAGCACAGCTCGATGGTCGATCCCTCGCGCAGGGTCGGGCTGGGAACCTGGAGTTCCAGGCGCACGTCGGCGTTCTGGTTGCTGGGAACCGGCAGCAGGTCCTTGTGAATCGGCGCCTGCGCCGCGGCGGGAAGCGCGCCCATGATGGCGGTACCGGCCAGCAGCAGGGCGGAGAGAGGGAGTCGCAGTCTGGTCATGGTGGTCTTCCGCTCATGGACAAGGGGGTGGGGCGGCTCAGAGGCCCTGCAACGTGTAGGTGACGTGGACCTCGCCATACTGGCTGGGCGGCAGCGCGTAGAAGCGGGTCAGGTCGTCGTTGGCGAACAGCATCGGCGAATGGGTCGGGATGATCCGCAGCGGATCGCCCTTGAACTGGAGGCCGCCGGGCTGCGCGCGCGGGGTGTTGGACGGGTAGGAGGTGATGATCGCGCGGAAGCTCTCCTGCCCGGCCGGGCCCTTGAAGGTCAGGTGGCCCGTCGCTGGAAAGCGGTAGGTGCGGCCGGTCTGGACGAAGTTGTCCGGCGCCGCCGCGACGGGGAACACCCGCTCCACCGCCCCGCTCGAACCGAAATGATAGACGCTGACGTAGCCGTCCCTGGTGGCCTGCCAGTGGATGGCGACCTTGGAGCCGATGCGGATCGGGCCGCCGTCCTCGGTCTGGAGCCACAGCTTGAGCTGCGGCCCGTCCTGGGCCGCAGTTCCTATGGACGGCTGGGCGGGCGGCGCCGCGTGCTTGGCCAGGAAGGCGGCGATCTTCGGACGGGCGCTGTCCCGGCTGGCCGGCACCACTTCGAAGCTTTCCTTGGCCACCGTCTTGCCGTCGCGGGCGACCGCGATCTCGACCGGGGCATAGGCATCGCCGAGCATCGGCTTGACCAGACGCTTGCCGATGGCCGCCGTCACCGTGGTCATCGGCTTGACCGGGTCGAGCGCGACGTTCTTCGCCGCCCCGGCGGGCAGGGGAGCGGTCGGCGGCGGCAGATCGACCAGGGCGACGGCGGCGTTGGAGCCGACCGTCTCCCGCAGCAGGCCGGCGATGAATTCGCCCAGATCGGCGGGCGCCTCGGCCTGGGCCGCCTCGCCCTCCGGTCCGGGCTGGACGGTAACGGCCGTCGGCTCGGCGGGGCCGGCCACCGGCTGGCCGGCGGCGGGCTGCTGGATCTGCGCCGGGGCCGGCGGCTCGACCGGAGCCAGGATGTCGGCCAAAGCGGGCGTTGCCAGCGCCATGGCAGCTATGGCCGCGGCTGGCAGCCCGAACGGAAGCTTGCGGAGCGAACGGGGCATGTTCCGATTCCTTCGATTCCAGATCACTTGCGCACCAGGACCTCGGTCGAGGTCATCGCGCTGTTCCATGCATCGGGATGGAGCCGGGCCAGGGCCGTTCCGAGACGATCGACGAACGCGTCGCGCGGCAGGGGCGCCAGGACCGGACCGGGCTTGGCGGCAGCGGCGGCCGGGCCGAGAATGGCCGGGAACGGTTGCGCGGTGACGACGAGCAGGGCGTTGTCGACCCCGGCCGGCGGGCGGACGCGCAGGTCGAAGCCGTCGACCGGGCCCGGAAAGACGCGTTCGTCGCGGGACCGGACCGCCAGATTCTCGGCCAGGACCAGCACCGACCCCGAAGCCTGGAGAAGGTAGAGCTGGGCGTAGCCGGACCGTTGGCTTTCGAGACGGAAGGACATGCTCTCGCCCTCGACCATCGGCTGTTTGGCCATGGGGGCGATACGGACGGCGAAGGGCTGTGCCGGATTCACCGTCACCCGCAGATCGCCGGCGCTTGCCGTGGTCGTCGGCGGATCGGGCGGCGTGGTTGCGCAGGCGGACAAGGCCAGCGCGCATGACAGGGCCGCGCCCGCCACTCTGGCAGCGCGCAAATATGCTGATCGATTCGCCATTTTCAAGACTCCGTCGCCGCTTCAAGGAAAGTAAATTGTCTTCAATCATGCATCAAATCCAAAACAGAAGCCCCGCCACCGGTTCCCGCCGACCGTGTGCGGCTTGGTGTCTGATCGGACATGCGTTTTTCCTATCGGGATGATCGCCGGCCTTTGCCGCTTCCCACGGCCGTGCCGCGCGCCGAAGGCGGGAGGGCATCGGAAAGGCCGGCCGCCGGTGCCAGCCTCCGTTCACGGCCTTGCGGCGCATGGCCGCACAGGTCGGCAGAGTCCCCCTGCTGCCGGCGGACCGGCTCCCTTGCGGGGGATGCGACCGAATCGGGGGGGAAACAGGCTTGGCCTCGCCGTCGGCGGCTTGCCGCTGCCTGCGGCGATTGATCGCGGCCGCCGGATCGATCCGCGGAAGGAGGATCCCCACCGGCTACCCCTCGCAAATGGCTCTGTCGGTGCGTGGGTTTGCCCGGTGTGGGAATCCTTCCCGGTTTCTCTTTTCGGGCGGATTGGTCATTATTCCGATGGAAGCCCCGAGGCGGTCATGCCGGGGCCGGGGAACGCACTGACGGTTGTCCATGCTCAAACCATCCTTGAAGCGGCCGGCCTTCGCGTCGAAGGCTCCCGCCAAATCGCCGGCCTATGCTCTCGCCGTGCGCTTCGTCGCCTGGCTCACGGAGGCGGCCGGCGGGCGCTGGGGATACCCGGTGACGCCGTGGTCGATGGAGGAGCGGCTTCTCCTTCTCCTGGGACAGCCTCCGTTGCTCGACGAACTCGTCGGCCATCCCCTGTTCGCCGGGACCATGCCGCCCGAGCAGGCGGCGCGGGCGTTCCTGGAAAGCGTGATCCACGCGCCGGTGACGCTCACGGGCGGCGATCAAGTCTCCGCCGCGCACAGGCTCCTGGCGGAGATCGTCCGGCTGGCTCCGGGGCTTGCGTCTCCCGTGGCCCCGGCCCTCACCGACCAGCCGCCGGCGAACGCCACGGTCGTATCGCTGAATCCCGCCCTGCGGATGCTGATCCTGCAACTGAGGCCGCTCCTGGCCGAGCATGGTCCGGGACCGGGGCTGACGGTCGGCGATTTCGCGTTGCCCCTTCCGAAGCTCATCAGCCCCTGGGATGCCTTGAGCCTGCCTCCGGGACCGCTCGCCGCCCCCGCGACCCCGGCCGACGCGATCCGGCTCATCGACGTCCTGACGGACGCGCTGGAGTCCAAGGGACGGCACTGGAAGGAATTGAAGGACGCCGGCCTGGTCCCGCCCCATCATTGGTTCGACACCACATCCGCGAACCAGATCAAGGCGTTGAACAAGTTCCGCCGCACCGCCGAGGAGATCGCCGAAAAGACCGGGGGCCATACGAACGACCCGAAGATCCTCGAGGCCGCGTGGGAGAAGGTCAAGGTGCCCCGCTTCGCCTCGCCGCAGGAGGTCGTCCGCAGCCCGCTGTGGAAGCACGCCGTCCGTCAGGGGTGGAGGGTCGGCACCACCTCCGCCGTCGATACAGACGCCATCCCGATTAGGGAAGCGGACACGGAGGAGGGCATGACCCCCGAACTGTTCGACGAGCGGCTCGCGCGGCTGGAGAAGGACGGGATCCTCGATCCCCTCGACGCCAGACTCCTGCGCGGCCTGATGTCCGGGGCTTCCCTGGGCGATCTGGCGAAGGACAAGGACGTGAAGACGCGTCTGAAGGAACGGGATCTGACGATCATGGAGTACACGAAGGATCTGGTGGTGCACGTGTACAAGGCCGCGGCCCGCTGCACGGACAATGGAGATGACGCATGACGGACGGAAAAGACGAAGGGAACCCGCCCGGTTCCACCGGACGCCGCTCCGCCGGGGAGCAGGCCTTGCTGGGCTTCGCCCGCACCGTCGAGCGTCTGGTCGATCTGGCGATCGCCCGTCACGAGGTGTCGGAGACGGAGGCGGCCAGGGCGCGCCAGCCGGCCGGACCGCAGGAGAGCTTTGCCTTCCTGCCCCTGGCGGCGGCGACGGGCGGGCCGCCGCTGCCGTCCCAGGACGACGAACTGCTCGACGAGTCCCAGTCGCTCGGCTTCTGGGTCGAATCGCTGGAGCCGGAGGCGCTGCGGCTGCATTTCCAGGCGAAGGGGTTCACCACCATCGACAGCCTGGCGGAGCGGTGGGCGACGGTGTCCAGCAAGGACCTCCTGATCAACCTCAGCCTGAAGTTCGATCCCGACGGGCACGCGCACTGCGATCTGCCGGACCTGCCCGAATTCCGGTCGGCTCTGGCGGCGCCGCTCGACGTGACGGTTCCGGGGCTGCATTTCGATTTCGGGTCCGGGAGCGGCCGCGATGACCGGCCCCGGTGACGCCAGCCCGGGAAACAGCGGGCCGGGAAACAGCGGGCCGGGAAACAGTGGGTTGGGAAACAGCGGGCCGGGAGACGCGGCGGCCGTCACGTCGGCGGAGGTCGTCGCCACCGTGCATGTTCCGATCGTCCCGCCGGACGGTTCGACGCCCCCGCCCGACCTGGCGCTGCTCCGGCTGGTCGCCGGCCATCATCCGGTGGCGCCGACCCGGGGCAATCGTGAATTGCAGACGCACATCGAGCCGTTGCAGGACTTCCGCGCCTACACCGCCGGAATCGTCGCGACCGCCGCCGTGCGCGCCCTGGGGATGCGCCGGGCCTCCGGCTGGCGGCAGCCTCCCCTGGTCTGGCCGAGCGTGTCGGTGGCGAACTTCAAGCCCGGCAAGGGATCGCCCCTGACGGACCGGACCTGCCACAGCGCCGACCTCGGCATCGCGCTCGCCCTTGTCCTCGGGCTGACACGCAGCGGCGGAACCGGCACGCTGATCGCCACCGGAGCCCTGGGCGAACCGGACATGACGGCCCGTGACGCGCCGATTCTTCCCGTCGGCTGCCTGGAGACCAAGTTCGCTCTCATTCTGAAGCGGCTGGAGGACAAATCGATCGCCGGACCGGGGCGTCTGTTCACCCCCGTGACCACATCGGACGGCCGCCCGGTGCGCGAGGCGCACAGGGAGGTGCTGGACGCCATCGCCGGGCACGGCCTGCGCATCCTGCCGGTGGCCGGACTGCGGGCGGCGGTCGCGGAACTGGGGGCGGAGACGATTCCGGCCGACCCGCTTCCGCGCTGGACCAGGGCGGCGGCGGCGGTTGCCCTGACGGCCGCCCTTGGAATGGCCGGCAAGCTGGTGGCGGACGCCTACGCCGACCGCCCCCTGCCGCTGGCCGCGATGGCGGACCCGGCCACCGGGCTGGCAACGCCGTTGCGCGCCAAGGCGACGGACGACCGCAGCGGCTACGTCCCGCTGCCCGGCTGCCGGATCGGCGCCGTCGGGCGGGACGCGGTGCGGGCCGGCGAGCGCCTGATCCTCAGGGTCGGATCGGCGGACGGGACGCTGGACGGGCTGCACCACGCGCTGGTCCTGGTTTCGGCCGGCAGCGGCGTCAAGCTGTTCACGTCGGAGATGGTCGAGGCCGTCGCCGACGGCGGCCTCAACTACGCCATTCCGGTGGCCGAGCCGGCCGAGCCGGGGCTGGTCGTCGTGCTGGCCCGCCGCACCCGGCCGTTCGACGGCACGGCGGTCAGCCGGGATCTGCGCGCCGCGATGGAAGGGCTGGCCCCGACCGAGCGCCTGAACGCCGCCGCCAATCATCTGCGGTCCCAGGCACCGGGTTATCTCGGCATCCCGATACAGGTGCTGAAGGCCGGCGACCCGGCCTGCGCCGACGGCTGAGCCTGGGGGATGACGATGAAGGACGAACGCGTTTCCGGCACGACGGCCGGCCGCACCATCGCGATGACGGGGGCCCTGGTCCTGTGGGGAGCCGCAGCGCTTCTGGTTCTGCCGGACACGGGGAACGGGTGGTCCCCGGCGCTGGCGAAGACCGTGGAGCCGGCGGTGGACATCCCGGCGCCGACGCGGATCCTGTTCCGCTTCCAGCCGGGGTCCGAGCGCCTGCCGCTCGGGTATGGCGCCTATTCCCCGTCGGCGGTCGAGCAGGGCAACTTCCTGGCGCTGGACCATGTCCTGCGTCTGGTCGACCGCGTGTCCCGGCTGCCGGTGCAATGGGTGTGGGTCGGAACCGAAGGACTGGAGGGGCTGAGCCAGCGCCGCGCCCTTGCGGTGCAGGCCCTGCTGGCGGAGCGCGCGCGCAGCCGGGGCCAACCTTTCCCCGCCGCCCCCTGGCCGGTCCAGAAGGCCGCCGGGAAGGCGATCCCCGGCGATGGCGAGCCGCTGGAGCTGCGCCTGCTGCCGGTCCGCCCCCAGGCCGCGTGCGACACGCTGACGGAGGTGCTCGACCCGTCGCTGCCTCCCGGCGGCGACAAGGCGACGGTCCCGGTCAGCCTGCTGCTGGCCGGCGGGCAGGTCCGGGTCGACCAGGACAGCGTGTGGCGCCTGGTCCCCGGCGACGGAAAGGCCGGCCGGCCGGGGCCGTGGCAGCGCCTGGGCGAGCACCGGCGGACCTGGACCGCCGAGGCCGGCATGGGAAAGGACTTCGACGACGACGTCCGGCGTTGGGGCGGCGGCAGCCTGCGCCGGCCGCCGGTGCCTTGCGGGGTCGAGCTGGTCGTCGAACCATGAGCGGACGGGGGAGGACGGCATGGGGAGACTGGCGATCGCCATGATGGCGATGCTGATGGCGGCTTCGGTTGCGGCGGCTCCGGCGATGGCGGAGGACCGCGTGGCGCTGGTGGTGGGCATCGGCCGCTACGCCAGTCTCGCCCCCCTGTCCAACCCGGCCAACGACGCCCGCGCCGTGGCGGAAACCCTGCGCGGGCTGGGGTTTCGGCTGATCGGCGGCGAGGCGCAGATCGATCCCGACCGCGCCCGGCTGCTCGACCTGCTGGACGATCTCGGCCGGGCCAGCCGGGACGCGCTGGCGGTGGCGTATTTCGCCGGCCACGGAGCGCAGCACGGAAACGCCAACTACCTGATCCCGTCCGACGACCAGCGCATCCGGTACCGCGAGCAGCTGCGCGATTGGGCGGTGTCGGTCGACCAGGTTCTGGCCGAGCTCAAGGGCGCCGCGACCGCCGTCGTCCTGCTGGACGCCTGCCGCAACACCCCCCTGCCGTCCAAGGAGGCCGGGCGCTCCGCCGACCGCGGGCTGGCGCGGCTGGAGACGGCGCCGCGGCAGTCGCTGGTGATGTTCGCCGCGCAGCCCGGCAGCGTCGCCAAGGACGGCATCGGGTCGAACGGTCCCTTCGCCCTGGCGCTGAAGGAGCAGTTGCCGACACCGGGCCTGGAGATCGGTCTGATGATGCGCCGGGTCCGCGATCGCGTCGCGGCCTTGACGAGGGACGAGCAGGCTCCGGAGATCGTGGTCAACCTCGGCGGCCGGGAGGTCTATCTGGCCGGCGCCGGCCAATCGCCCCCTCCACCGCCACCGCCCGTGACCGACCGCGCTGCCAAGGCTTCCTCCGGCCCGAGCGCCGGCCGGACAGCAGCGACGGTGGCCAGGAGCGCTTTCCTCTTTCCGGATTCCAGCGTCCGCCATCTTGATGACGACGAGCTGAAACCGTTGAGCAAATGGGATCTTCGCGTCGCCCGCAACGAGATCTTCGCGCGCAACGGCCGTTACTTCAGGGATCCGGAGCTGCAACGCCATTTCTCACAGTTTTCCTGGTACAAGCCGACCAGATGGGATCCTCCGCTTTCCCCGATCGAGGAAGCCAACGTGCGCCGGATACAGCGGGTCGAAGAGACGAGGCCGTGACGGCGCCCTTCGCCATCGCCGCCGTCGTCGCGGCCCTTGCCGCCCTCCCGGCGGCGGCCGGCGGTTACGGCGCTCCCCCGCCCGCCATGAAAACCGGGCTCGATGCCCTGGTCCGTGCCTATCCCGACCATCTTGAGAGCCACGACGGAACCCATCTGTTGTGGAAGGACGGCACCCGCATGGCGGTCTCGGACGGACGGACGGACAAGAGCTTTGCCGATCTGCTGGACGCGCCGGACATCGACGACCAGTTCGCCTTCGCCTACCCGGCGGGGGCGGCAGCGGCGGACCCAGGCCCGGACGTCGATCCCGGCCGCATCCGCAACGAGCCGTTCTTCCTCAAGATGTACGGCGACTGCCGCCGGGGCGAGGTCAAGCGCCGGCTGCGGACGATCCTGTTCTTCGGCAAGCCCATGCAGGTGACCACCGTCAACGGCGTCGACCGCGCCCTGGAAGCGGTGATGCGGGATCTTCAACCGCTGCCGCCGGCCCTGCACGCCCATCTGACACCGCATGCCGGAGCCTACAACTGCCGGACCATCGCGGGCACCAGGCGGCTCTCCGTCCACGCCTATGGCGCCGCGGTCGACATCGCCACCCGCTCCGGCGATTACTGGCAATGGTCCAAGCCGGGGCGCGACGGAAAGCCCGTCTGGCGCAACCGGATCCCGGCGGCCATCGTGGAGGCGTTCGAGCGGCACGGCTTCATCTGGGGCGGCCGCTGGTCCCATTTCGACACGCTGCATTTCGAATACCGCCCGGAACTGATCGGCGAGGGAGCGCGGCCCGAAGGCCGCGCCGATCCGACGCCCGAACCAGCGGGCGCGCCGCCTCCACCTCCCCACCCTCATTCCTTTCTTCCCGAGACGCCGTCATCGCTGCCGGTCCGGCAGGAGACGGGCGGACCGCCCTGACCGCGCCGCGAAGTCCGGAGCCGGACGCCCCGCCCCGCAAGGCGCCGGAAAAAGGCAGGCCCCCCGGATGATCTCATGCCCTCCGCCCCTCACGCCTCCTTCGCCACGGCGGCGGCCAGCAGCGCGGTGAAGGCCAGCGGCCAGGTGAAGAAGAGCAGATGGCTGGTGCCGGCCGACAGCAGGGTGGCGGACTGGCCCATCACCGGCAGCAGGCCGAGCGGGTTGGCCCAAGCGATCAGCCAGTGGCAGGCCAGCAGCACGGTCAGCCCGACCAGCAGGAACTGGAGCGTGTCGCCCAGCGCGGGCGGCCGCTCGGGATCGCCGGGGGGCCAGGACAGGCGGGACGCCACCAGCCCCAGCAGCGCCAGCAAAGCCAGCTGCGCCGCCAGCAGCCCCATCGCTCCGGCCCGGCCGGCGTGCATGATCCAGAAGGTGATGGCGAAGTCGTTCTCGATGGCGGGAATCGCCTGCTCCTCGCCGTTGCGCCCGGTGAAGACAAGCGGGGCGGCCAGTCCGGGAGCGCGGGCGAGCGCCTCCTGCGCCTTGCGCACCTGCCCGCCCGACACCGGGTACAGATCCGGATCGGCCCAGGCGGCGAGCCGGTCGTGTTCGGCCAGCAGGCCGTCCCAGGCGTCGTCCGGCCAGGACGCCGCCAGCCCCGCGGCGGCCGCGCTCGCCACCACGCCCGCGACGACCAGCGCCAGCGGCGCCCGGCCCCAGGCGGAGGCCCGCCCGATCCCGCAGCGCAGGGCGGCGGCGCTGCGCACGGCCAGATGATAGAGCCAGACGGCGCTGACGATCGCCAGCAGCAGCAAGGGCGAGCGGTCGTCCACGGCCAGCAGCCCCATCGCCACCGTCACGCCGACCAGCCCCAGCGCCGCGACGCCGCCGGCCATTGCCGCCGGCCACACGGTGCCGGGCGCGCCCAGCCGCACCAGATGCAGGAACCATCCCGCGGCCACGGCGAACAGCAGCGGCCAGGCCGTCTTGAAGGCCTCGGCCGGCTGGATGCCACCAAGCCCGCCCTCGCGCCCGAACAGGCCGTGCGCGACCGCCAGCCCCGCCACCCCGGCGAGCACGCCGAGCCACAGGGCGATCCGTCCCGGCCGGTCGAGCGCCAGCGCCCACAGGAGACCGCGCCGCCACGCCGCCGGCCCCGGCATCGCCGCCAGCCCCAGCGCCAGGGCGAAGCTCCCCAGCCCCAGCGTCTGCTTCCAGACCAGCGCCACGCGCGTCTCGCCGGTTCCGCCCGCCACCAGTTGAAGGAGGGCGAGCAGACCGGCGCCGGCCAGCGCGCCGAACAGCAGCCACACCGCCCCGCCGATGCCGGCCAGCCAGCCGCGCGCGGCCAGACACAGCCCGGCCCAGCCCCACAGGGCTCCGGCCACGGCCAGGGCCAGCTGCATCCCGGCGGCCGAGCGGCCGGCCAGCGCAACCATCAGCAGGGCCGTTCCGCCCGCCGCGAGGCCGGCCGCCAGCAGCCCCGGCCCCACCAGCCGCCAGCGCCGGCCGGGGCCGGCGGCGGCGGCCAGCGCCGCCGCCACGGCCAGCCCCGCGCCGGCGGCGGCACCCGCCCCGACGATCACCCGCTCGGCCGACAGCGCCGCCTCGCCGGAGACGATCCCCGCCTTGCCGAGCCACGCGGCGGCGTCCGGCTCCACATCGACCCGCATGTCGGCGGACACCGGCGGCCAGTCGCCGAGGACGCGCCCGTCGGTCGGAAGCAGGATCAGCGTGTTCCCCTCCGCCCACACCGACAGGGTCAGCCGGCCGAAGCGCAGCCGGACGGGATTGGCAGCGTCCGCCTCGGGCAACGCGGCCGGCAGGGCCGCGAAGGCGGCCTCCGGGGGCCGACCGGCGATGGCGACACGCAGCCCGCCGGCCCCCTGGCGCGGAACCAGCGCCCAGCCGCCATCGGCTTGGACGTCGTTGGTCCGGACAAGGCCCAGGGAATCGGGGACCAGGCCGGCCACGGCCCAGCGGCCGGGGCAGTCGACCCCGCCGCCGAGGCCGACGATCGGTTCGTCCCGCCCGCGCTGCCAGCGCTGCTTCGTGGCCTCCAGATCCAGAAGCCAGTCCGGCCAACGCTCCTCCAACCGCTTCAGGCGGCAGCTCGACAGCAGCATCGGCGGATCGACCTCCACCCGGCCATCGGCGGTGACGGTCAGACGCCGCCCCGGCTGGCCGAGAACGACCCGCTCCGCCGATGCCTCGACCACCTCGAAGGCGGTTCCCGGCCCGTCGAACCGCTGGCCGGCGGCGAGCGGCCGCGCGTCGAGACGACGGCGCTGCGGAGCCTGCATCGACAGGGCCGGAGCGTCCGGCAGGGCCGAGACCGCCCAGCTTCCGCCGGGGCCCCGCCGCACCGCCAGCGCGGGCCGGTCGTCGCCGGCGTGCCCCAGCTCGTTCCAGCCGAGATGCACGGGGTCGGTGTCGTCGGCGGCCATCGTCACGCGGATGCGCTGGACAAGGAATCCGGACGCGGCGTCGCCGACGATCGCGGACACCGCCGGCACCATCGCGCCGAGGAGCGCCACCGTCGCCATCAGCCACAGGAGGGACAGCCACGGGAAGGGCAGCCGCGTGCCGGGGCGCCGGGCGCCGGGTCGATCAGTCCACATCGCTCACCTTGACGGGTTGGGAAAGGGGGAGGGCGGCGTCCGGCTTGGCCAGAAGCTCCAGGAAGCGGGCGATGATCGGCGCGCAGGTCGCCCCGCCGGTCCGGCGGTCGTTCACGCCGTGCGTCACCTGGCAGGCGAAGGCGACCGGCCGGTTCCAGGCCGGTTTCTCCCCGCCGGGCGCGGGAAAGAAATCCCCGGAGAAGAATTCGGCGGCGGCCCAGCCGACGAACCACATGGTTGTGCGCGAGCGTGCCGCGTCGACCTCGCCGGTTCCGGTCTTGCCATAGACATGGCAGCGGGCGGCGTCGGCCGGGGTTCCCGCCCAGCGGCCGAAGGCGTGGCGGCCGGCGGCGGTGCCGACCTCCGGCACCATCTTGAGGCCACGGCGCAGCAGCGAGACGTCGGCGGCCGGCAGCGCGCTCGGGGCGGGAGGCGCCAGGGCCTGCCCGTTCCATTCGGCGAACAGGTGGGGCACCGGCAGCGCGCCGGCCGCGATCCCGGCGGCAAGGCGCGCCATGTGCAGCGGGTTGGCCAGGACGCGCTGGCCCATGGCGGTCTGCGACAGCACGTCCACGGCCCCGAAGTTCCGCCACGGGGTGTCCGCCCTACGGTCCAGGAGATAGAGGAGGTCGATCTGCGCCGCCTCCGCCTCCAGCACTGGACGCACGCCGCCGGCCGGGTGGAGGCTTCCCAGGAACGGGCGGGCGGCCCCCGCCAGATCGACGGAATGTTCGAATCCGGCGGCGCGGATCGTGTCGGCCAGCCGGGAGGCCGGCGGCGCCGGCAGCGGCGTCCTCGGCCCCAGCCGCCGCATCGCCGCGTCGTAGCGGCGCGCGGCGTCGGCGTCGAGCAGCTCGGCTCCGCGCACGAAGTAGACGTTGACGGAATCGCGGATGGCCTGCGGCAGGCCGAAGCTCCGCGTCTGCTCCCGCCGGCCCTCCACGCACACCGGGGCGCGCTCCATTTCCCCGGCCCGCAGGCTGTCCCCGACCGGGGTGAAGCCGCGCTGCGGGGAACGGAAATTATGGGTCGCATGGCTTTGCGGCGGGATCGAGTAGGCGATCGTTCCGGTGCGCAGCCCCAGACAGGAGAACCCGCCGTCGGCGTTCGGCGGGCAGCCCGCCAGGAAGCCGCCGATGGCCGCCTCGTCGCCGCTGTCCATCGCCGACTGCAAGGCGAGGGCGGTGACCAGCTTGAAGGTGGAGCCCGGCGCGTTGTCGCTGTCCATTCCCTGCCAGGCGATCGGCGCCAGCGGGTCGAGCGTCCCGCCGAGGTGGGACAGGGCCGACGCATCCCACGGGTGCAGCCCGCTGGGAGGGCGCGGCCAGCGGGCACCGGCCAGGATGGCCCCGGTCTGCGGGTCGAGCGCGACGATGGACGCGCGCCGCTGCCCGGCGTAGGGATCCGGCGACTTGGCGGTTCCGAAGGGTTCGGCCATCGCCTCCGCCAGTGCCTGGTTGGCGGCGCGCTGGACCCGGCTGTCGATGGTCAGCGCCACCGTCGCCGGAGAGAAGCGGTCGACCCGCCCGTCGAGCAGGCCGGACACCCCGCGCCGGTCGGACCGCCCGTGCCCGATCACCGGCAACAGCCCCAGCGCGGCGGCGTCGGCGGTTGGCCGGCCGTCCTCGCCGGCGGTCAGCGCCACGCCGTCGGCCGTCGTCACCTGGGCCGGGATCGTTCCCGAGGGCGGTCGCGTGCGCGGCATCCAGTGAAGCCCGCCGTCCTTGTCCTGTGAAAGCTGGATCATGCCGCGGGTGAACCACGATCGATCCAGGGGGACCGGCTCGACCTCCAGCGACACCTCGACGTCGCCGGGCGAACCGCCGGCGACATGGACCGTCGCCATGGCGCAGTCGGCCCCTCCGCACAGGGGCGTGAGCCGCGCGCCGGGAGGCAGCGTTCCCGGCCGGACGCGGCCGAGAATCTGGATCTCCACCCCCTCGGCCGGAAGCGGCGCCAGCAGGCGGGTGGCGACCCTGACCGTCCGACCGTCCTCTCCGGGAAAGACCTGCCAGTTCGCCATGCCGACCGGCATCGTCCGGGCGAAGGCGTCGAAGGAGGCGGGCGGGGTCAGCGCCAGCCGGTCCAGCCGGCGGCCCGACTCCGGCCCCGACACGGCGGCGGCCGTCCACGGCGTGTTGACGGGCGGAAAGACCGGAACCTGCCCCGCATGGCCGCGGCGGCGGTTGTCGCGGATCGCCACCACGGCCCGGCTGCTGTTCCACAGCCCGATCTGCGTGCGCACATGCCGGCCGTTGTCGGTGCCGTGGAGCGCCGCCACCAGCTTCCGGCGCTCCCGCCACTCGCGCCCGCCGAACGGCGGCGGCGCTCCCATCTCCAGCGCGGCCTGAAGGTGGCGCAGCCCCCAATCGGCCTCGGGAATCGCCAAGCGCCCGTCCTTCCCTCGGACGATGAGGCCCTGGTCCCGCAGGCCGGCGAACAGCGCGTGGTCCTCGATCGCGGCGGGATCGAGCACGCCCGCCTCGGCGTCCGGCTTGCGCAGCTGGTCCAGACGGTGCTCGAGGCCGAGGGACAGCCCGAAGGCCGGCACCGCCCAGGCGGCGAACCAGAGCAGGGGAGCGATCCGCCCGGACCGGGGACGGCGCCCCGGTCCAGCGGGGGAGGGGGTGCGGGAACGCGGCATGGAACGCTCTCCCCCGTCAGACCGGATCGGCCGTTCTGCCGAACTGGAGGACGTAGCAGCCGAGCAGCAGATGGTCCCCCAGCGACAGCGTCAGCGGCTCGCCGCTGCCGGGCTGGCGCTCCTCGACCGCTCCGAAGCCGCCGTCGAGCCGCAACACCGGCGCCCGGCCGGCGTGCATCGCCACCATCAGACGGTCGTCGGCGATCCAGGCCCGCACATGGTCGCGCGACAGGTTGACCATCTCCATGGTGCCGTCGGGCAGGCCGTCCACCGATCCCGGCAGGTCGAGCAGCCCGAATTGCAGCTTGGGAAGCGCGCCGTCGCCGGCCGCGGCGTCCTGGTTCTGGCGGCCGATCAACTGCTCGCCGGAGGCCAGCAGGGGGAAGTGGCGCGGCTGCGGCAGCTTCAGGAGCATGTGGTAGCGCTCGACGGCCGAGCCGGGGGCGGGCAGCAGGGAAGCTTCACGCCCGTCCGGCAGCAGGGCCATGCGCCCGTCCTCCGGCACCGCCACCCACGCGCCGCCGCCCGCCGGTATGGCGAACAGGTTGGCGTCGCCGGCCCGGCCGCCGAGGATCGCCAGCTTCATAGCGCCGGCCCGCCCCGCCGGCCTCCCCATCGGCCGCATGGTGATCTCGCCGGCCTCGGTCAGGGCCAGTGTCCAGGAACTCGGCCCCCGCCCGCTGGGCAGCCGGGGCAGGGCCAGCGCCACGACGCTCAGCCGGTAGGGCGAGGCGGGCGAGAAGGCCACATGAAGCGGATCGGCGTCGAAACCGGCCAGGGCCTCCCCAGCCAGGACGATCGTCTGGCCCGCGTTGGCCATCGTCCGCGGCGCGTGCGGCGGCATGTCCGGCGCGCGCCGCCCCGCTCGGGGCTTGGGCGTCATCGCCCCGACCAGGGCGGCCCAGAGCGAGCGGCGGGGCTTCCCGATCCTCTGAGGAGCCGGTCCGGCCCGATCCCGCGGTCCGGCCGGCGCCGGAACCGCCGTCGCGGCCTTCGCCGGGGCTGCCGGGACGATGCGGATCTCGACCGCGATGTTCTGCCCCGGAATCGCGGAGGGCTGGGCCTGATGGAAACGGAACGTCCGGACGCCGCCGCTTTCCCGCACCATCGTCCCTTCCCGCTGGAAGAAGACCCCGTCGCCGCGCGCGCGGTCGGGCGACAGTCCGATCTGCAAGGTCGCCTCGGGCGGGAGGCCGAGGGCGGCGGGCAGCACCAGCGGGGCGCGGGTCGCGTCGGGGCTGATGAGAAGGCTGGTCTGCTTGCGGTAGAGCGCCGCCGGCCGCCGGATCGACTGGCAGGACGGCAGATCCGCGAAGGGACGGGTGAAGGAGAACGCGAAGACCTCGGGCACGGGCGCCGGACCGCTGCCGGTGTCGACGAACAGCTCCATGTCGCAGAGCCGTTCGTCCTTTTCGTTGGGGACGAACACCGAGGCGCCGAACAGCAGGATGACCTCGTCGTTCGGCAGGGACGCCGCCGGTTCGGCGATCACGTTGGCGCCGCGCTCGGGAGCCAGGAAGCGCCGGCCGAACTCGTGCGCGATCAGCCGCTCCAGCCGGTCGGTGAGATGCGCGATCGGCACCCCGCCCATGTCGAGAAAGGTTTCGTGGATCGCCGCCGGCAACAGGATCTTCACGTCCTGGGCGGTGAATTCCTGATAGTCGTGGCGTCGCGTCCGGCGGTTCTCCACCACGCCGAGCAGGGGATTCTGGCCGAGGCCGGCCGCCAGCCGGTCCTGCGGCTTGCCGGAATCGACGTTGACGATGCTGTCGCTGCGGCCGACCCAACTGCCGGGGCTCTGGAAGAGGCTGTCCGGAAGGTCGCCTTCGAGCCAGCGGGCGATGCCGCGCAGATGGACGCGGTTGACGGAGCGGAACGGGGCGTCCTGGACGCGCGACGCCACCAGGGGCGGCTTGGCCGCCGCCGCCGGCGCGGCGGACAGGCAGGACGGAACGGCGAGCGGCTGGTCGAAAATCGGGTCGAGGCGGGAGGTGTCGATGGTCGGGTTGTCCATGGCGCGGATGCTTCCATGCAAGGGGGATCGTGATTACGTCCTTCGGGATGACGCCTCGTGCCGCAGGATGAGGACGGTCGCGTTGTCGCTGCCGGGACCGCCGGCAAGGACGGCGGCGCGCACCAGCCCGTCGGCCGCCGCCGCCGGATCGCGCTCCATCGCGGCGGCGAGGATGGCCGCCTCCGGCACCTGTGCCCACACCCCGTCGGTGGCCAGCAGCAGGGCGTCGCCCTCCCGGAGGACGGCGTGATCGATGTCCGGCGTCGGCGGGGCCGGTCCGCCCAGGCATTGGGTCAGCTTGTTCTGGTCCGGATGAGACGCGATCGCGGCCTCGTCGATGGCCCCGCAGGCGTAGAGCCATTCGGTCATGGAGTGGTCGCGGGTGCGGCGGAGCAGCCGGCCGTCGCGGACCAGGTAGACGCGGGTGTCGCCCACATGGGCCCAGACGGCCCAGCCGGGGCCGACCCAGGCCGCGGCGACCGTGCTGCCGGAGGCCGCCTCGCGGTCGCCGCGCCCCTGCCCGTGCCGTTCCAGGATCCGATGATGGGCCATGCGGCAGAGCGCCGCGAGGTGACGGCGGGCCTGCTCCGGATCGGCCGGCGGCCGGTCGAGCAGCCGCCCGGCCGTTTCGACCACGAGGTCGGCGGCGGCCCCCCCGGCCCGCAGCCCGCCCATGCCGTCGGCGACCAGCGCGAAGGCCGGACGGTCCGCCTGCCGCCCGGCCTCGAACACCCGGTCCTGCTGTTCGGCGCGGCCGCCCTGATGCTGCGCGATGCCGATGGTGGGAACCGGTCCGGCCGGCCGTGGCCGGGCCTTGCCGAAGGGGAACCAGCGCGGGCTCCGGGGCCAGGCCGGCCGCCGGCCCCACGCCGCCGGCCGCCGGCCGGGAAACAGGATCATGAGCGGCCTCCGCGGCCGGCCGGGGCCGGCAGCAGGAGAGCCAGGGCCAGCACCGCCGCCTGAAGGCCCCAGGCCAACGAAACCAGCGCCGGCAAGGGGAGGCCGCCGGGGAAGGGCGGCGCGCCGATCGCTCCCCACGCCGCGCCTCCCCAAGCCGCCGCCCCCCAAGCCGCCGGCAGCACGGCCGGCGCCCATCCCAGCGTCCACTCGGCCGCCGCCGCCAGGGCGATGCCGCCTGGAACCATCGCCAGGGCCGCCCGGAGCCGGTCCATCCGCCTGCCCAGGAACACCCACAGGCGCCACAGCAGGAGGCCGGCCAGCAGGATGGCCAGCAGGTCGAGCCGGGACGCGGGCAGGCCCGTCGCCGCAGCCCAGCCCCTGGCGACGGCCTCCACCAGCGGGTGCGGCCCGCCACCCAGCCGCGCCAGGATCCAGCCCAGGACGGGAAGCCCCGCCAAGGCCGTCAGGGCGTCGGCGGCGGACAGGCGCCCGGCCATCCCCATCAGCAGACCGCCGAAAAGACCCAGCGCCGCCGCCGCCGCGACCGTGCCGGGCAGGGGCGCCGTCGCCAGGACGGGAAGGCCGCCGCCGGCCACCGCCACCAGGGCCGCGGCGCCCCATGGCCGGCGCCGCCGCTCCGGACGGGGTGTCCCCAGCTGGGCCAGCCATTCCTCCGCCGTCGCCGGGCGATCGTCGATCTTCAGGGCCATGGCGCGGTCGACGGCGGTCAGGAAGCGGGTGCCGTGGCCTTGCGGACGCAGGCGCGCCAGCGGGGTCAGCGGATCGGCGCGGCGGTGGTTGAGCGAGGTGAGGCGGCGGATGGCGTCCGGCGGCGATGTCCCGGCGATCATGCCGTAGACGGTCGTGCCGAGCGCGAACAGGTCGGCCGCCGCCTGGATCTTGGGCGGGCTGTCGAGCAGCTCCGGAGCGGCGTAACCCAGCGTCACCGTCAGGGCGATGGTGGTCTGCCCGCCCGGGTGGAGCCGCCGGTCGGTGCGGGCGGAACCGAAGTCGATCAGCACCGGCCGGCCGTCGGGACGGACCATGATGTTTTCCGGCTTGATGTCGCAGTGGCAGATGCCGGCCTCGTGCAGGGCGGCGAGCGCGTCCAGAAGCTCCCGCGTCAGCCGCTCGACGGTGGCCGGAGCGGGCCGGCCACGGGCCAGGACGGCCGCCAGCGGTTCGCCCGGCACCATCTCCATCACCAGATAGGCCGTGCCGTTCTCGCTCAGCACGTCATGCACCCGCAGGATGCCCGGGTGGTCGAGGCGGGCCAGCGTCTGGCCCTCGCGCCAGAACCGTTTCAGACCGTCGCCGAAGGAGGCGCGGGAATCCTCCCGGTCCTGCGGACAGACGGTCACGGCACCGGCGCGGACCGCGCTGGCCACCGGGAAATACTCCTTGATGGCGATCCGGCGGCCGAGACGTTCGTCCTCCGCCTCGTAGGTGATGCCGAAGCTGCCCCGGCCGAGCACGCGGATCAGGGGGTAGCGCTGCAAAAGCCGATGGCCGGGGGGCAGGGCGTTGTCCGGCGGAGGCGGGCCGGCCGCCGGAGGATCGACGACGATGGTGCTGGGCACGGGTTCGGCTCCCTTCCAGAGAGGGGTGGGGGCGACCGGCGGCCGGAGGGTGCGGGTGTGGAGGACCCGCTGCGGATCGGTTTCGGCCGGTCATGTCGGATCGCGTCGTGACGGAACCGGGGAGCCGTTTCCGGCGCCCCGCTCTTCCGGCTTTCGGGATGACCGGTTCACCCTGTCGCGCGGAAAGCGCCGACCGCCGGCGAAACCCCGCACCGTTCTTCGTACACAGACGGTTCATGCCCTTCGGCCGCCGGCCGCAGCGCGGCCACGACCGGCGACCCGGCCCCCGCGCCGCTCGCATGGCATGGCCGACGGGCACGGCAAACGCTTGCAATTTTTGTCTTATCGATCACAACTACGTCAGCCCAAGCCCGTAAAGGCGCATTCTGTGGGAGGATATTGTATGTTTCGGTCGTTCCTGGTTTCCGGCGCGCTCGCCGTCGCGGCGGTCGCGGTCACCCCGGCTTACGCGCAGCAGACGGTCACCGTCGGCGCCATCGAGATCCTGTCGGGACCGAGCGCCGCGTACGGCACCGCCATCAAGGCCGGGCTGGAACTGGCGCTGGACGAGATCAACGCGGCCGGCGGCGTCCTCGGCGGCAAGAAGGTCGCCCTGATCGTCGAGGATTCGGCCGGCAACAAGGACCAGGCGGTCAACGCCGCCCGCAAGCTGATCGGCCGCGACAAGGTGCCGGTGATCATCGGCCCGACGCTGTCGAACGAGATGTTCGCCGTCGGTCCGGTCACCAACGAGCGCAAGGTCGTCACCGTCGGCACCTCGACCACGGCGGTCGGCATCACCGCGATGGGCCCCTACATCTTCCGGACCTCGCTGCCGGAATCCGACGTGGTGCCGGTCACGCTGAAGACCGCCAAGGAGAAGTTCGGCGTCAAGACCATCGCGATGATGTACGCGAACGACGACGCCTTCAGCAAATCCGGCTTCGATTCGATGAAGGCGGCGGCCGAGAAGCTCGGCCTGACCATCGCCACCATCGAGGCGTTCGGCAGCAAGGATTCCGACTTCTCGGCCCAGCTCACCAAGATCAAGGCCCTGAACGTCGACGCCATCACCGTCTCGGCGCTGGTCGAGCCGATCTCCGGCGTCGTCCTCCAGGCCCGCCAGCTCGGCATCCCGGCCAGCGTGCGCTTCATCGGCGGCAACGGCGCGAACTCCCCCAAGCTGGGCGAGATCGCCGGCGAGGCAGCCGAGGGCCTGATGGTCGGCAGCCCGTGGTTCGTCGACAAGAAGGATGCGCTGAACGACAAGTTCGTCGCCGACTTCCGCAAGAAGTACTCGAAGGATCCCGACCAGTTCGCCGCCCAGGCCTATGACACGATGCACATCGTCGCCAAGGCCATCGACAAGGCGGGTGCCGCGGAAAGCGACAAGATCCGCGAGACGCTGCTGAAGACCAACCACACCGGCGCGATGGGCCCCTTCACCTTCACCGAGGGCCGCGACCCGGCCTCCACCGAGGGCGTCGTAGTGCTCGGCATGAAGGGCGGCAAGTTCCAGATCATCCAGTAATCACACGAGCCTATCCCCGCGCCGGCCGTTCCCGGGGACATCCCCCGGGCGGCCGGCGCGGTCCTTCATCAAATCAGGCGGTGCAGCCGGTCAATGCTTTCCCAACAGCTGGTCAATGGTCTCGTCCTAGGATCAACCTACGCGCTGTTCGCGCTGGGCTTCACCCTGATCTTCGGCGTGCTCCGGGTCATCAACCTGACCTATGGCTTCTACTTCTCGGTCGGCGCCTTCGTGGCGCTGTGGCTGGCCCGGTCGCTCGGCGCCTCGATCTGGATCGCGCTTCCGCTGGGGTCGCTCGCGGCCGGTCTGGTGGCGGTCGTCATCGACGGAATCCTGCTGACCCGCCTGCGGCGGACCAAGGCCGGCGAGCTGCCGTCGCTGATGGTGACGCTGGGCGCCGTGCTGGCGCTCTACGCGCTGATGGCGGCGCTGATCGGCACCGAGATCCAGCGCTTCCCCTTCGGCTTCGTCGGCTCGACGGCCCTGGAGTTCGCCGGTGTCCGCGTCTCGCTGGTGCAGATGCTGATCGTCGGCACCGCCTTCGTGATGGTCGCCGTGCTGTTCCTGCTGCTCCAGTACACGCGGCTCGGCCTGATGATCCGCGCGCTGGCGGAGAACGAGGACGCCGCCCGGCTGATGGGCATCAACGTCGACGCCACCGTGGTCGCCGTGTCCTTCCTGTCCGGCCTGCTGGGCGGGGCGGCCGGCGTGCTGATCGGCCTGAACTTCAACGCCATCCAGCCCTTCATGGGCGAGGCGATGATGCTGCGCGGCTTCGCGGTCATCATCATCGGCGGCCTGGGCGACATCCGCGGCGCGCTCGTCGCCGGCATCCTGCTCGGCGTGCTGGAGGTTCTGACCGCCGGCTATCTTTCCTCGAACGCCAAGGAAGCGGTTGGTTTCGCCATCCTGGTGCTGACCCTGTGGTTCCGTCCGGTCGGTCTGTTCGGACGCGCCCAGGTGAAAAGGGCATAACGACCATGGCCGAATGGCTGGATGATTTTCTCTTCACCTACGAAAACCTGATCCACGCGCTGGGCATCCACGGGCTGCTGGCCCTGTCGATGTACTGCGTGATGGCGCTGGGGCAGCTGTCGCTGGGCCAGGCGGCCTTCATGGGGCTGGGCGCCTACACCGGCGCGCTGCTGACGCTGAAGCTGGGGCTGCCCTTCTGGCTGGTCCTGCCGATCTCCGCGCTGGTGCCGGCGCTGGTGGCGCTGGTCATCGGCGGGCCGACGCTGCGCCTGAACGGCGTCTATCTGGCGATCTCGACCATCGCGCTGGGCGAGGTGCTGCGCGTCCTCTACATCAACGCGGAGAGCCTCACGGGGGGCGCGCTCGGCCTGTCGGGCATCCCGCAGAAGGCCAGCCTCTGGCTGGTCTACGGGCTTCTGGCGGTCTGCATCGCCGGCTTCTGGGCGATCGGCCGCTCCAGGATCGGCCGCGCCATGGAGGCGATGCGCGAGGACGAGATGGCCGCCGGCGTCATGGGCGTCAACCTGCCGCTCTACAAGCTGGGGGCGCTGATCGCCTCGGCCATGCTGGCCGGGCTGGCGGGCTCGCTGGCGGCGCATTCCAACAGCTTCATCGGTCCCAACGAATATGGATTTGAGGCGGCGGTGACCATTCTCAGCTTCGCGCTGCTCGGCGGCATCGGCACGCCCATCGCCCCGGTGATCGGCGCCTTCGTCCTGACGGCGCTGCCCGAGCTGCTGCGCCCCCTGGCGGATTTCCGTCTGGTCTTCAACGGGCTGATCATCGTGCTGGCGGTGCTGTTCCTGCCGCGCGGCATCGTCCCCTTCCGCCTGCGGCGGGCGCCATGAGCGCGCTGCTCTCCGCCCGCGGCCTGACCATGCAGTTCCGCGGGCTGCTGGCCGTCAACGCCGTCGACGTGGACGTCGCGGCCGGGTCGGTCCACGGCATCATCGGCCCCAACGGGGCCGGCAAGACGACCTTCTTCAACCTGATCTCCGGCTTGCTGCGGCCGACCTCGGGCAGCCTGACGCTGGACGGGCAGGACGTCACGGCGCTGCCGCCCTACGCCCGCACCCGCATGGGTCTGGCGCGGACCTTCCAGAACATCCGCATGTTCTCCGACATGTCGGTTCTGGAGAATGTCATGACCGGGATGCACACCCGGCTGAAGGCCCCCGGCTGGTCGGCGCTGCTGCGGCTGCCCGGCTTCCGCGCCGAGGAGCGCGAGGCCAGGGCGCAGGCCATGGAGCTGCTGGAGTTCGTCGGGCTGGCCGACAAGGCGGACGGCCGCTCCGGCAGCCTCGCCTACGGCGAGCAGCGCCGGCTGGAGATCGCCCGCGCGCTGGCCAGCCGGCCGCGCCTGCTGCTGCTCGACGAGCCGGCCGCCGGCATGAACCCGGCGGAGACGCGCGAACTGGCGGTCCTCCTCAAGCAGCTCGGCCAGCGCGACGTCACGCTGCTGCTGGTCGAGCACGACATGGGGTTCGTCATGGACCTGTGCGACCGCATCACGGTGTTGAACTTCGGCCGCAAGATCGCCGAGGGCGGCCCGCGGGACATCCGAAACGACTCCTCCGTGATCGAGGCCTATCTCGGCTCGAAGGTCGCGGAACGACTGGCAAAGGCCCACGGCGCATGACCAATCTCCTGGATGTCTCCGGCCTGCGCCTGGACTACGGCCGCACGATGGCGGTCAAGGGGATCGATCTCGCGGTTCCCCAGGGATCGGTGGTCTGCCTGATCGGCGCCAACGGCGCCGGCAAGACCACCACCATGCGCGGCCTGTCGGGGCTTCTCAAGGCGGCCGGGGGGACCGTCCGCTTCGAGGGGACGGACATCACCAACGCGCCGGCCCACCGCATCGCGCGGCTCGGCATCCGGCAGGTCCCCGAGGGGCGGCAGGTCTTCGCCGAGATGACCGTGGACGAGAATCTGCGGCTCGGCGGCCTCCAGGCGCCCGACGCCGGGGAGTTCCAGAAACGGCGCGGCCGGGTGCTGGAACGCTTTCCCCGCCTTCAGGAGCGCCTCACCCAGCAGGCGGGCCTGCTGTCGGGCGGCGAGCAGCAGATGCTGGCGCTCGGCCGCGCGCTGATGGGGGCCCCGCGCCTCCTGCTGCTCGACGAGCCGAGCATGGGGCTGGCGCCGCTGTTCGTCGAGGAGATCTTCCGGATCATCGCCGACCTGAAGCGGGAAGGGACGACGATCCTGCTGGTGGAGCAGAACGCCCAGGCGGCCCTGGAGATCGCCGACTACGCCTATGTGCTGGAAAGCGGCCGCATCACGCTGCACGGGCCGGGTGCCCGGATCGCCGACGACCCGAAGGTGGTCGCCGCCTATCTCGGCGGCCATTGACCGCCCGCCTCGACAGGGGGGTGTCCGACAGGGGCGTGTCCGGGTGATGCCGGCCTCGTCCTGGCGGCCCCCTCCCTCGGAGCCGTCAGGCGAGCAGCCCCACCGAGACGCCCAGGCACAGCACGGCCAGCCCCAGCAGCCACCGGCGCCCGCGCGGGCTGGCGAGGGTCGGCGGCCGGTCGAGATCCTCCGTCGCCGACAGCCGGTCGAGCGCCGCCTTGCGGAACAGCCGCCCGGCCGCGGGCGGAGCGGGGAAGGAGGGACGTTGGGCGGGCGTCATCGGTTGCTCCTTAAAATAGCAGGAGAGACAATAACCGACGCGGCGCACCAGAAAAAAACGATGTTGCAGCGCGGTTTGATTTCATATTCTTAACAAAATGCGGCTTTTTTGAAAGCTGATTTCTCGATTGCAACATTAAATATGCGAGCACCGCAACCTTGACGCTTGCGGGCGTTTTCGATGTCCGCATAATACGGCTCGAAGCAGGACGGTCCGTCGGGAGTGGACGGACCGGGGTCGACGCCGGAGCGAGCATGCGCGAAATCAATTTCGAATCCCTGTACGGCGCGAACACGGTGCAGGCGGCGCTCTTCAAGCTGGAAACCGACCGGACGTTCCGGGAGGAGGCGGAGGCCGACCTGAACGCCGCCGTCCTGCGCCATTTCGGCGTGACCCTGCCCCTGAGGATGCGGCTGGTCGAGGACGAGATCGGTTTCCGCGCCGAAATCGCCGAGGCCGTGGCGGAGGACGAGCTGTCCGACAGCGAACTCGATCTCGTGGCGGGCGGCGCCGGGTCGGCGACCGCTTCCGGTCCGGTGGCGAAGGGCGGAGGCCCGCGATTCACAGCGTGACCGTCGCCGACGCCGACCGCCTCACCCTGTCCCTCTCCCCCCTGTCCGGCAAGGCCGGCGCCTTCGCGCCCCTGACCTTTCCCCGGCTCGGCTGGGTGCTGGACGCGCTTCCCGCCCCCTGGGTCGCCGTCGGCGCGCGGGTCGGCGGGTTGCCGGCCGGCTTGGCGCTTGGAATGGTGCAGGAGGGCACCGGGCATCTGTTGTCGCTCACCGTCGCGGCGCCGTTGCGTCGGCGCGGCATCGGCCGCCGGCTGGCGGCGGCCTGGGAAGAGGCGGCGCAGGCGGCCGGCGCCGGCCGCCTGCGCGCCGGCTATTCCGAACGCCTGAAGGAACGCGCCGCCCTGGCCGCGACGCTCGGTCACGCGGGATGGAGCGCTCCCCGCCTGTCCCAGGTCTGGGCCATCGGCGAGACCGCCCCGATGGTCGAAGCGGTCGGCGCTTGGCCGGCGGTGGCGGCGCGGCTGCGCGACCCCGATGGCTTCGCCTTCGAACCCTGGAGCGGCGTCGGTGCCGCCGACGCCGGCGCTCTGGCCGCCCTGACCGCCGAACCGGACGTCCTGCCCCACATGCACCCGGACTTGCGGGCCGAGCACATCGAGCCGGCCTGCTCGGTCGCCGTGCGCCGCCATGGCGCGCTGGTCGGCTGGGTGATCGGCGAACGGGCGGCCAGCGTGCCGCTGGACAGCCACCGCGATCGCCCGGCGATCCTCTACCGCAGCGCCTATCTGGCGCGCCCGCTGTGGCACACCGGCGTGCTGGTCGGCGCCTACTGGCACGCCTACGCCCGGCAGACGGCGGCCTTCGGGCCGCGCTCCGTCGCCATGTTCGCCACGGTCTTCCCGCGCATGATGGCGCTGGTGCGCCGGCGCTTCGCCCCGATCTCGCTGCGGGTCGACGAGACCTTCGAGATGACCCGCGACCCCGCGGCCCCGCCGGAGAATCCGCCCCCCACAACCCTGGAGAGCATCCCATGAGCGACATCGACCTGAAGGCCATGTTCGGCCTCGACGCCATCGCCGCCTTCACCGAGCGCCTCAAGACCGACCCGGCCTTCCGCGCCGAGGCGGAGGCCGACCTGAACGCCACCGCCAAGACCCATTACGGCATCGACCTGCCGGTCCCCCTGCGCCTGGTCGAGGAAGCGGACGGCGGCTTCGGCGTCGCCCTGGCCGACGCCGAGCCGAGCGAGCTGTCCGACGAGGAGCTGGATCTGGTGGCCGGCGGCATTCCCACGCTGCCGGGCATCGACAAGTCGTCGAAGGGCACGCGCATCGTTCTCGGCGGCTGAGCGGACCGGCGCGGCGTGGCCTCCGATGATCCGTCCATGGAACGCGCCGCGCCGCCCCCGTCCCGCCGCCACCCCGGATCTGCGCCAGGGGGAGACCGCCGAATGCGGTCTGGCGGCGCTCGCCATCCTGCTGGCGCATCACGGGCGGCCGGTCCCGCTTGAAACCCTGAGGGTGGAGGCCGGTTCGACCCGGCTCGGCTCGACCGCCCGCACGCTGCTCCAGCTCGCGCGCCATCACGGCATGGAGGCGCGCGCCTTCCGCAAGGAGCCGGAGGCGCTGGCCACCCTCGGCTTTCCGCTGATCGTCCACAGCCGCTTCATCCATTTCCTGGTGGTCGAGGGCATGACCGCCCGCGAGGTGCGGGTCAACGACCCCGGCTGCGGCCCCCGCCGCATCCCCTGGGAGGAATTCGCCGACGACTTCACCGGCATCGCCATCACCGTCCGTCCGGCGGCGCCATCGGCGGCGCCCGCGCGCCGTCCGTTCCGGCCGGGAGACTGGCCGACGGCCCTGTCCCGTCGTCTCTTTCCGCAACGGGGCGGCGTCCTCGCCATCCTGGCGGCGTCCCTGCTGTCGGGCGTGGCGACGACCGCCGCCTGCCTCGCGGCGGGGGGGCTGGCCAACGGCCATCCGGCGGCGGCGGCGATCCTGTCCGGGACCGCCGCCGTGACGGTCGCCGCCGGATGGGCGCGCGACCGCTGGATGGCGCGTTTCGGCAACCGGTTGGCCGATGGGACGGCGGCGGCCGTGCTCGCCCGTCTGCTGCGCCTGCCGGCCCCCTGGTTCGCCCGCCGCTCCGCCGGGCAGATCGCCGCCACCGTCGTCGGCGGGGCGGCCATCCAGACCCACGCGGGCGCCGCGCTGGCGCTGGTCGAGGCTCCGCTGCTGCTGGTGCCGGCCGCCGCCGCCCTGGCGGTCGATCCCGTCGCGGGCGCCGGCCCGGTGGCGAGCGCCGCGCTCGGCCTCGCGGCGCTCGGGGTGGTCCACGCGCGGCGCGGCGGGCTGGTGGCGCGGGCGGGAAGGGGGAACCTGACGCCGGTCCTGCCCGACGCCGACACGATCCACGCCCTCGACGCCCACAAGACCGGCGGGCGCGACGCCGAGCTGTTCGGCCAGTTCGCCGGCCGCCACGCCCTGCAACTCGCCACGGCGCAGGAGGCGGCCGCCGCCCACGCGACGCTGGCGGCGCTCCGCGTCGGGCTGGCGGCGGCGGGGCTGGCGCTCGCCGTCGGGATGGGCGCGCTGGGGGTGGCGGAGGGGCGGTTGACGCCGGGCCATGCGGTGGCGCTGGCCGCGCTGGCGATGGCGCTGCACGGGCCGCTCACCCGGCTGGACCGTCGGCTTCCCGGCCGGGAAGCGCTGAAGGCGGCGCTGCACCGCTTGGCCGACGTCGAGGCCACGGCACCGGAGGACGCCGGCTCGGCTCTTGCTCCCCCCTTCCCCCCCGGGGAGAAGAACGGGGTGAGGGAAAGGCACGGCGGCGCGCATCCGGACGGGGCCGGGAGCGTTTCGTCCCATCCCGAAACGGTCCGCGATGCATCCCCCTCACCCCCCCTCTCTCCCCGAGGGGGAGAGAGAGACGGCGCATGGAGGAGCGGGATTGCCCGGCCGGCCGGGCGTCTGGTGCTGGAGAACGCCGGCTTCCGGCCGTCGCCGCTGCTGCCGCCGATCCTGGCCGGGATCGACCTGATCGCCGAGCCGGGCCGGCGGATCGGCATCGCCGGTCCGTCCGGTTCGGGAAAGTCGGTGCTGGCGAAGCTGGCCTGCGGACTGCTGGTCCCCGAACCGGGCCGCGTCCTGCTCGACGGCCATCCGGTCGACGCGATGGCCCGGCGCTTCCCCGGCGCGGTGGCCCTGGTCGACCGCTCCAGCCCGGTGGAACCGGGAACGATCGCCGACAACCTGCGCTTCGGCGACCGGACCCTGGGCGACGCGGCCCTGCAAGGCGCGCTCGACCTCGTCGCCCTGACGGCGGATCTGGAGCCGCGCGGCGGCCTGTCGCTGATGCTCGCGCGGGGCGGGGCGGAACTGAGCGGCGGCCAGCGCCGCCGTCTGGCGCTGGCCCGCGCGTTGCTGCGCCGGCCGGTCCTGCTGGTGCTGGACGAGGCGCTGGACGCGCTGGAACCGGACCTCGACCGCGCGATCCGCGACCGGCTGTGCGCTCGAGGCTGCACGACGCTGATCGTCAGCCGCCGCCCGGAGAGTCTGCTCGGCTGCGACCGGGTGATCGAACTGGGCGCCTCCGCCCCGACGGCGGGAGCGACGGAGCGATGAGCGGCCCCCCGGACATTTCCCTGCTCGCCCGGCTTCTGCGGGTCGCCGAAGCAGCCCCGTCCGGCGACGACGCCCTGCGCGACCGCGCGCGGGGCGAGGGGCTGCGCCTGCGCCGGGTCCGGCTGCGCCAGCGCGCGTGGTGGCGGCGCGACAACGGTCCGCTTCTGGTCACCCTTCGGGATGGCAACGGCCGCGCGCTGGTGCTCTGGCCGGATGGCGACGGCGGCGCCGATGCCTGGGATCCGGCGGGCGGGCGCGGCGTGCCGCTCGACGGGGCGCTGGCCGCCCGTCTGGCGGAGGATGCCCACGCGCCGTTCCGCCGGTTCGGCGCCGGCCCGCTCTCTCCCGCCGCGTGGGGCCGCTTCGCGCGCGCGGGCGCCGGGCGGGAGCGCGCGGTGGAGTGGGCGGCCGGATTCGGTCTCGGCCTGACCGCCGCGCTGCCCGGCGCCGCGCTGCTGACGCTCGGGCCGATGGTCGCGGCGGGCGACCGCTCCGGCATCCTGGGGGTTCTGGCCGCGCTGCTGGCCGCCGCGCTGGGAGGAGCGCTGTTCGACCACGCCCGGCGGATCGCGGCGGCGCGCGCGGCGGCGATGACCGACCTGGGGCTGCATGGCGGGCTCTGGGACCGGCTGTTCGACCTGCCGCTCCGCCTTCTGCGCGACACCCCGCCGCTGACGCTGGCCGAACGGCTGCACGACGGCATCGCCGCGATGCAACAGGCCGAGGCCGCGCGGGCGTCGGTCCGCCGCGCCGTGCCGCAGTTGGTCCCGGCCCTTGCGGTCATGGGATGGGCGGCGCCGCTGCCGGCCCTGGCCGTAAGCCTGCTGCTGCTTGCCGGCGCCGCGACGCAGGCGGCGCTGCTGCGCCGTGCCGACGCCGCGCGGCGCGGCGGCGAGACGGCGACGCCGGAGCTGCGGCGGCGGATCGACCGGGCGGTGCAGGCGCTGCCGCAATTGCGTCTGCTCGGCGCCGCCCCCTGGGCGGCGGAGGACGCGCGGGACGGGCTGGCCGCGGCCGCCACGGTCAGGCGTCGGGCGGCCGATCGCCTTGCCAACGCCGACGCCGTCGGCCACGCGCTGAGTCTCGGCGCGCCGTTGCTGGGGGCCGGGTTGGCCCTGGGGCAGGGCGGCGGCGTCGCCACCGCCGGGGCGCTGGCGCTGGCGGCGATGCCCGCGTGCCGCGCCGCCCGCCGGCTCGCCGACGCCTTCGGCCGCCTGCCCCTGGCGGTCCGCCTGGAACCGCTGCGCCCGCTGCTCGAGGCCGCGCCCGAAGTGCCGTCCGGCGCGCCCGCGCCGGGACGGATCGAAACCCTGGCCCTGCGCAACGTCGGCTTCACCCATCCGGGCGCCCCGTCGCCCTGCCTGCGTGGGGTCGGGCTGGCGCTGGCGCGCGGCGAGATCCTGGCGGTCGCCGGGCCGTCCGGCAGCGGCAAGAGCACGCTGCTGGCGCTGGCGCTCGGGCTCGTCCGGCCGGACTCCGGGGAGGTGCTGGTCAACGGCCGCGATCTGGCGGGGCTGGACGCCGCCGCCTACCGGGCGCGCATCGGCGCCGTGATGCAGGATGAGGAGATCGGGGTCGCGACCATCCGCTCGGTCATCCTCGGCATGGCGCCGCTGCCGGCGGAGCGGGCCTGGGAAGCGGCGCGGCTGGCCCGCCTGGACGCGGACATCGCGGCGATGCCGATGGGCATCCAGACCCTGGTCGCCGAGGGCAGCTTTCCCGCCGGTCTGGTCCAGCGCCTGCTGATCGCCCGCGCGCTCGCCCGCGACCCCGACCTGCTGGTGCTGGACGAGGCGACGGCGGCGCTGGACGAGGACATCCAGGCCGCCCTGTTCGCCGACCTGCGGCGGCTCGGCATCGCGGTGCTGGTGGCGAGCCACCGCCCGAGCACGCTGGCGCTGGCCGACCACGTTCTGCACCTGTCCCCGCCGCGCTGACCAGGGCCGTCCTAACGGAGGCGTCCCCTACATCTTCGACGCCGCGTCGAACACCGCGTGGGTGTAGGCGCCCTCCGGCTTCCTCGAGATCACCGGCGCGGAGGCGCCGGACAGCAGGATGCCCACCGTGCGGTCGAAATCGGCCGGGTCGAGATAGCCGGTGCCCTTGGCGCCGCCCTCGATCAGCTTGGCGACCTCCTGCATCATGGTGGTCTGGTGCTCCTTGGTCTGGGCGCCGGTGGTGTCGGCGGCCAGGACGATGTCGACCGCCTCGGCCTGGTTCTTCGCCGCGTAGTCCCAGCCCTTGGCCGACGCCTTCACGAATCTCGCCAGCTTCTCCACCGTCTTCGGGTCGGAAAGCTGCCTGTCGGTGGTGTAGAGCCCGTCCTCCAGCGTGGCGACGCCCTGGTCCTGGTACTTGAAGACGACCAGATCCTCGGGCTTCATCCCGGCCTCGATGAGCTGCCAGTACTCGTTGTAGGTCATGGTCGAGATGCAGGCCGCCTGCTTTTGCAGCAGCGGATCGACGTTGAACCCCTGCTTCAGCACCTTGACGTCCGGCGACGAACCGGAGGTCGAATAGCCGAGCTTGCTCATCCAGGACAGGAACGGGTACTCGTTGCCCGAGAACCAGACGCCCAGCGTGTTGCCCTTGAAGTCCTTCGGGTCGGCGATCCTCGCGTCCTTGCGACAGGTCAGCATCATGCCGGACGCCTGGAAGAACTGGGCGATGTTGACCAGCGGCACGCCCTTCTCGCGGGTCGCCAGCGCCGACGGCATCCAGTCGACGATCACGTCGGCGCCGCCGGCCGCGATGATCTGCGTCGGGTTGATGTCGGGGCCGCCGGCCTTGATCGTCACCTCAAGCCCGGCGTCCTTGTAGAATCCCTTTTCCGCCGCGACGTAATAGCCGGCGAACTGGGCCTGGGTGACCCATTTCAGTTGCAGGGTCAGCGTCTCGGCGGCCGGGGCGGCGGTCGAGAAAGCGGTCAGCGCGGTGGCGGCGAGCAGGGCGGCGGTGGCGAGACTCTTCATCGCGTGCGTGTCCTTCTCTGGAATGCGTCTGGAGCGGGGCGGCCGGGCACCAACGATGGCCCCGATCATGGCCACGGTCGAGTTGAACTTTCGGCCGCGTGAAAAAACCATGCTTGCCACACGCCGACGGACGGCGGCGGGGTGTGGATTGAAACAAATCGCCGCCTAAAGTACTTTACAGCCCAGCTGTGGTCCGACTCCTTGAGGAGGGCCGTGCCGTGATGCCGTGAACGTCGCCTCCCGCGCGGAGGTGTGGAGGATCCATGAGCGCATCCGCGATCCTGAAGCTCCAGAAGGTTGGCTTCACCGCCGAACAGGTGGAAGCGCTCGCCGATTTCATGGACACCCAGGCCGCCAGCAAGGCGGATCTCGGCGAAGCGAAGGCCGAACTGAAGGCCGACATCGCGGCCGTCCGGTCGGAGTTAAGGGCCAACATCGCCGACGTACGATCCGATCTGAGGCTGCTCGAGCAACGGATGACGGTCAAGCTCGGCGGCATGTTGCTGGCCTTCGCCGGCGTCCTGCTGGCCGCGATCAGGTATCTGCCGCTGCATCCCTGACCGGTCGGGCACCGCCCTCCGAAGGCAGCGCTCCCGCGCCCGCCTCCAGCAGGCCCATGAAGCGTTCCAGCACCAGGTTCGGCGGCACGCCCTTCTTCGTCACCGCGTGGAACTCCAGCCTGTGGCGGTGGCTGTCGGGCAGCAGGGCGCGCATCGCCCCGCGCTCCACCCACTGGCGGGCGTAATGCACCGGCAGGAAGCCGACGTAGCAGCCGGTCAGCAGCAGGAACGCGACGCCCTCGCGGTCGGTCGCCGTCGCCGTGGTGTTCAGGGGGTGGGGCAGCGGCCCCTGGGTCGGCGCCACGGCGTCGGCGGCCTCCACCGCCGCGCGCGTCACCATGTCGGGCGGCGCGTCGAACAATGGGTGGCCCCGGCCGCAATAGAGCCGCGATTCCTCCTCGTAGAGCGGCAGGCGGGCAAGGCCGGGCAGGGCGCGGCGCGCCGGCACCACGCCGACATGCAGCCGGCCGTCCAGCACGCCGCGCTCGATCTCGTTGGGAGGAACCATGCGGATGTTGACCCGCACCTCGGGCGCCTGGACCTTCAGCCCGCGCAGCGCGTCGGTCACCCGCATCTGCGGCAGGGTGACGAGGTTGTCGATGATGCCGATGTTCAGTTCGCCGCGCAGCCGGCCGTGCGCCGCGTTGATCTCGCTGCGGAAGCTCTCCAGCCCGGCCAGCAGGCGCAGCGCCGCCTCGTAGGCCAGCCGCCCCTCCTCGGTCAGCCGGAAGCCGGCGCGGCCCCGGCGGCACAGGCTCAAGCCCAGCCGGCGCTCCAGGTCGGCCATGTGCAGGCTGATGGCGGCGCGCCCGATGTTCAGCTCGACCTCCGCCGCCGAGAAGCCGCCGCACTCCACCACCGTCCGGAACACCCGCAGCAGCCGGATGTCCACATCGGTGACGGCCGGCATGGGGTGGGGGGGCTTGCTCATGGCGGCGCTCGAATGTTTGGGAAAGGCTTGAGTGAAGTTTGAACGGTTGGGATTTAACCACATCCATCGGCGCGGCACACTGTCCGCCTCGCGCATCTCATCGACCCCCCTTCATCAACCCACAGGCGCAGGAGAGCGGCGGATGGCCCCTTTGGACGACGACCACAGCTTCGGATCCGACCGGGCCGGCGGCCTGACCCGCGCGGAGATGGACGCGCATTGGATGCCCTTCACCGGCAACCGCGAGTTCAAGTCCAACCCGCGCGTCATCGTGAAGGCCGAGGGCTGCTGGTACGAGGACGCGCGCGGCCGCAAAATCTACGACAGCCTGTCGGGCCTGTGGTGCTGCGGCGCCGGCCACGGCCGCCGCGAGATTTCGGAAGCCGTCGCCCGCCAGATCGCCGAGCTGGACTACAGCCCGGCCTTCCAGCACGGCCACCCCGCCGCCTTCAAGCTGGCGCACAAGCTGGCCTCGATGACGCCGGCCGGGCTCGACCATGTGTTCTTCGTCAATTCCGGGTCGGAGGCGACCGACACCGCGCTGAAGATGGCGCGCGCCTACTGGCGGCTGAAGGGCCAGCCGGCCAAGACCAAGCTGATCGGCCGCTCCAAGGGCTATCACGGGGTCAATTTCGGCGGCATCAGCCTGGGCGGCATCGGCGGCAACCGCAAGCTGTTCGGCACCGGCGTCGACGCCGACCATCTGCCGCACACGCTGCTGCCGCAGAACCTCTTCGCCAAGGGCATGCCCGACGAGGGGGCATATCTGGCCGACGCGCTGGAGGAACTCGTCGCCCTGCACGACGCCTCCAACATCGCCGCCGTGATCGTCGAACCGCTGGCCGGGTCGGCCGGCGTGCTGCCGCCGCCCAAGGGCTATCTCCAGCGGCTGCGCGAGCTGTGCACCAGGCACGGCATCCTGCTGATCTTCGACGAGGTCATCACCGGCTTCGGCCGCATGGGCGCGGCCTTCGGCGCCGACGCCTTCGGCGTGGTGCCGGACATCATGAACGTCGCCAAGGGCCTGACCAACGGCGCCGTGCCGATGGGCGCCGTGGTCGCCAGCCATGAGATCTACCAGACCTTCATGGACAATGGCGGGCCGGACTATCTGGTGGAGTTCCCGCACGGCTACACCTACTCCGCCCACCCGGTCGCCTGCGCCGCCGGCCTCGCCGCCCTCGACCTGTTCGAACGGGAAAAGCTGGCCGACAAGGCGGCGGCGCTCGCCCCGCATTTCGAGACGGTCCTGCACGGCCTGAAGGGGCTGAAGCACGTCGCCGACATCCGCAACTACGGGCTGGCCGGCGCCGTCACCATCGCGGCGCTGCCGGGCGAGCCGGCGCGGCGGCCCTACGAGATCGCGATGAAATGCTGGGAGGCCGGCTTCTACGTCCGCTACGGCGGCGACACCCTCCAGTTCGGCCCGCATTTTTACAGCGAGCCGGCCGACCTCGACCGGCTGATGAGCGTGGTCGCCGACGCCATCCAGGCGACCGCCTGACCCCGGCCTCCGATCCGGCGCCCGGAACACCGCCGGGCCACGCGCTGTTGGGCTTCTGCCAAGCGTGGCCGGCGGTGGAGGATGGGCGATGGAATGCAGGCTCGACGGGCAGGTGGCGCTGGTCACCGGCGCCAGTTCCGGTTTGGGCGAGGCCATCGCCCGGCTGTTCGCCAAGGCGGGCGCCGCCGTGGTCGTGAACTACCACTCCGGGGCCGGGCGGGCCGCCGATCTGGTCCGCCGGATCGAGGGGGACGGCGGCCGGGCCGTCGCCATCGGCGGCGACGTGGCGGACGAGGCGGCGGTGGAGCGGCTGTTCGATCAGGCCGTCGCGGCCTTCGGCGCGGTGGACATCCTGGTCGCCAATTCCGGGTTGCAGAAGGACGCCCCCATCGGGTCGATGGCGCTGTCCGACTGGCGGACGGTGATCGACGTCAACCTGACCGGCCAGTTCCTCTGCGCCCGCGCGGCGATCCGCCGCTTCCGCGCCCAGGGCGACCGCGGCGTGTCGCGCGCCATCGGCAAGATCCTGTGCATGAGCTCGGTCCACGAGACCATCCCCTGGGCCGGGCACGCCAACTACGCGGCGTCCAAGGGCGGCGTCGCCCTGCTGATGCGCAGCCTCGCGCAGGAGGTCGCGGGCGAGCGCATCCGGGTCAACGGCCTCGCCCCCGGCGCCATCCGCACGCCGATCAACGAGAAGGCGACGACCGGGGCGGCGGAGAAGACTCTGCTCGACCTCATCCCCTACGGCCGGGTCGGCGATCCGCTGGACGTGGCGCGGGCGGCCCTGTTCCTGGCGTCGGACATGGCGGACTATCTGGTCGGCGCGACGCTGACGGTGGATGGCGGGATGACGCTCTACCCCGCCTTCCGCGACAACGGCTGAGCGCCGCCCCTTCCCATCACGCCCCCGGCGCCACCACGAAGCAGGCCATGCCGAGCCCGACCAGACCGTTGCAGGCGCTGGCCGCGTCCTGCTGGGTCAGGCCGGTCAGGCGGGCGCGGTAGAGCGGCCCGCCCTGGGTGTCCACCGGCTGGACGATCTTCTGGGTGCGCGCCAGGGCGCCGGGCATCGAGCGACGGGCCCGGTCGATCACCCGCGTGCTGTCCTCCGGCGACTTGAAGGCGCCGAGCTGGACCGTCCAGCCCCCGCCGCCGGAACCGCCGCCCATCGACGGCGGCGTCGGACGGGCGTTGGGCAACGCCGTGTCGGGCGCCACCACCCGCACCGGGCCGGACTGCGCGGCGATCGGGGCGGGCAGGGCGGCCACCGCGATGGGCTGTCGCGACGCCGCCGGAGGCGGCGCGTAGGAGGGCGCCGGAGGCGGCGTGTAGGCCGGAGCAGAAGGCGGCGTGTAGGAGGGGGCCGCAGGTGGCGTGTAGGCCGGCGGGCTGTAGGAGGACACCGCGTAGGGCGGCGGGGCGGTGCCGCTGTCGCTGCTCTGGGGAACGCCGCCCTGGGGGGCGCTGACCAGCACGATGTCGGCGCCGGTCGGCGACGGGGTGCGGTTCAGGCGCGGGCCGACCGAGGCGATGTAGCGCTTCGTCTCGCCGGGCAGGCTGCGCTTGCCGGCCAGATAGTCGCCGTAGCAGCCCGGCCCGCAATTGTAGGCGCCGAGGAAGCCCGGCGCGCCGAACAGGTTGTACATCTCGCGCAGGTAGGCGGTGCCGGCGATGATGTTGTCGTGCGGGTCGTAGGGGTCGGAGCCGAGGTCGTGCTTGCGCCGCAACTCCTCGTAGGTCGCGGGCATCACCTGCATCAGGCCCATGGCGCCGGCCTTGCTGACGATGGGGCGGCCGTTCATCATGGTGCGCCCGCCGCTCTCCTGGCGGATGACCTCGCGGATCCACAGCTCGGGCATGTCGAAGCGCTTGGAGGCTTCCGACACATAGGCGTCGATCTCGGCCGGGGTGGCGGTCCGCGAACCGCCGCTGCCGCCACCGCTGGCGCAGGCGGAGAGGACCGACAGAACGGCACAGGCCAGCAGTGGCTTCACGCGACGCATGGGGCCCCTCATGTCTTTGCAACCACCCTCTCAATTTGGAGGGGGGACGATTGCACATTCGGGATGGCCGGTAAACCACCGGGACTGTGACCTTCGCTCAAGGATGGGGGAGAGGGCTAGCGGTCGGCCGGAGGGTCGAGGTCCAGCTCGCGCAACAGCCGCTCCTTCGCCGTCGATCCGCTGGAGACCGGGGCCGGGCGACGCCGCAGGACGCCGAGCAGCCTGGCCGGACGCTCCGCCGATTCCCGGCGGGCGGCGCGCTCGGCCGCGCGCCGGGCGATGACGGCGGCGCGTTCGGCCAGCGGCAGCCGCAGCCGGTCGGGCAGCGCCTTGAAGGCGAGGTCGGCGCGCTGGAGGTCGACCGGCGCCTCGGTGGAGCGGGCGATGCGCAGGGCGATGCGGAACAGGTCGAGCTCCCACGCGTCGGCGGGCGCGTGCGGCAGCGTTTCCGCCGCCCGCAGCAGCGCGTCGAGTCCCTTGCCGTCCTGTTCCCCGTTCATCCCGCGCCTTCGCGTCCGATGGTCCCCCGGCTGTTATATAAAGCCGGTCGCGGGGCCGCGCGGGTGTGTCAAATCATCCGGGGAGATCTGCCCCGCCGGCGCGCAGATGGCGGTCGACAGGGCGCCCCGCCGCTCCTATGGTCGCCGGAAACGAGCGCGCGGGGGTTCATCATGGCGACGAAACGGAAAGACGGGGCGAACGGCAAGGAAGGCGGACGGGGCGGCTCCTTCGCCGGAACGCCGGCCGACCGGCTGATCCGGCTGTGGCGCGCCAACGACCAGCGCTTCGGCGTGCTGCTCGACGAGATTCTCGATTCGGGCCGCCAGCCGGTGATCGAGGCCGCCATCGGCAAGCTGCGCGAGGACGAATCCTACGCCTTCATCGACGAGGTCGACGCCTTCTCCGAGACGCTCCAGCGCACCGACAGCTACGGCGACCCGTCGACGGTGACGCTGTTCTGGCTGGCGGTGGAGGTCGAGGGCGACCTGACCGAGCCGCCGCCGGTCGAGGTCATCGAGCGCGGGCTCGATTCCTCCGGCCTGCTGGAGACCGCCGCCGACACGAGGCTGCTGCCGCTGTGGCTGGATCCGGAACCGCTGGCCTATCTGGAGGCCGCCGACCGCCGCACCCTGCTGCACCGGCTGCTGGCTTCCACCGACGAGGCCGCCGCCTTCGTCCGCAAGCAGGATCTGCTGGCGCCCGCCCAGCCCGACGCCGAGCAGCCCGGCCCGCGTTTCGTCGCCGTGGTCGGTCTGGTCGAGGAGAGCGACGACGCCATCGCCGCCGCCAACGACGCGCAGCCGGACCCGCTGAAGCTCGGCCTCGGCGACGACGACGAGCCGGAGATCGACCCGGCCGAGGAGCTGCGCATCAAGGAGGCGATGGCCGCCTTCTCGGACGCGGTGAAGGCCGCCGATCCGCGCGTGCGCCGCTGCGAGCCGATCGGCGGCCTGACCGACCTGCTCGACTTCACCGCCGACGAGGCGTGGCAGGGCGACGGCGCGCTGGACGAGGTGGCCGATTTCCTCGACGTCGCCAGCAACGAGACCGTCGACGGCGTCGTCGACGCCAGCGTGTCCGACACGGTCGCCGGCCTGCATGTCCGCGCCTTCGATTCCGAGGGGCGGCTGCTCGACGACCGGCTGTTCTCGCTGGAGGAAGGCCAGACGGCGGAGGCCGTGGCCCTGCTGAAGCGGCGCTGCCGCCGCGTCACCGCCGGCTGACGGAACGCCGCAGCCGAGCGCCGCAGCCGGCCGCCGGTCAGGGTTTCGCGGCGGCGACGCGCAGGATCTCGCCGCGCCTCTCGTCGGTCAGCAGGTAGAGCGCGCCGTCCGGTCCCTGCCGGACGTCGCGGATGCGCTTGCCGAGCGACCGGAACAGCCGCTCCTCGTGCGTCACCCGCGTGCCGTCCAGCTCCAGCCGCACCAGCTCCTGGGAGGCCAGCCCGCCGTTGAACAGGCTGCCCTTCCAGCCCGGAACGGCGTCGGCCGTGTAGAAGGCCATGCCCGAGGCGCCGATCACCGGCGTCCACTGGTAGCGGGGATCCTCCATGCCGGGGGCGCTCTTCTTGCCGGTGCCGACCGGGGTGCCGTTGTAGTTCACGCCGTTCGACACCTCCGGCCAGCCGTAGTTCTTCCCGGCCTCCGGCACGTTGATCTCGTCGCCGCCGCGCGGGCCGTGCTCGTTCAGCCACAGCGCGCCGGTCTGCGGGTGGAGCGCCGCCCCCTGGGCGTTGCGGTGCCCGTAGGACCAGATCTCCGGCAAGGCGCCCGGACGGTTCACGAAGGGGTTGTCGGCCGGGACGCTGCCGTCGCGGTTGACGCGGATGAGCTTGCCGAGATGCGAGTTCAGATCCTGCGCCTGGGTGCGGAACTGTTCGTCGGAGCGCTCGCCCAGCGTGATGTAGAGATGCCCGGCGCGGTCGAAGACCAGCCGCGACCCGTAATGCTTGGTGCTGTCCACCTTGGGCTTCTGCGAGAAGATCACCCGGACACTCTCCAGCGACCGGCCGTCCGCGCTGAGCGCGCCGCGCGCGACGGCGGTGGAGTTGCCGCCCGGACCGGGTTCGGAGAAGCTGAGATAGACGAGGCGGTTGCCGGCGAAATCCGGGTCGAGCGCCACGTCGAGCAGCCCGCCCTGGCCGCGGTCGTCCTCCTTCGGCACCCCGCGCAGGGGCTCGGAGCGCTTGCCGTCGGCGCCGACGAGGCGCAGGTTGCCCTCCTTCTCCGTCACCAGCATCCGCCCGTCGGGCAGGAAGGCCAGCCCCCAGGGGTGCCGCAGCCCCTCGGCGACCGTCGTGACCTGAACGGTCGCCTTTTCCGTCCGGAAGGCCTGGTCGACCGCCGCGGCCGGGCTGGCGGCGAGGGACAGGCCGAGAACGGTCAGGGCGGTCGTGAGGGCGGCGGTTCGGGCGATGCGGCGCATGCGGGTCCTCCCAGGGTTCTTCCTCCAAGCCTAGGTGGGGGCATGCGCGCGCCTGACAAGAGCCTCAGCCGGCCAGCCGTCCCATCACCCCGGCGCCGATCTCGAAGGAGCGCAGCCGGGCGGCGTGGTCGAAGATCTGGCCGGCGAGGATCAGCTCGTCGGGCTGGGTGACGCGGATGATCTCGGCCAGACGCTCCGCCACCGTGTCCGGCGAGCCGACGGCGGAGACGGCGAGCGCCCGCTCGACCATCGCCTGCTCGCCCGGCCCCCAGAAGGCGTCGATGTCGTCGATGGGGGCGGGCAGCGGCCCCGGCGTGCCGCGCCGCAGCTTGGCGAACTGCTGCTGGGCCGAGGTGAAGATGCGCCGGCCCTCGGCGTCGCTGTCGGCGGCGAACAGGTTGACGGCGACCATCGCGTGCGGCTTGGCGAGCGCGGCCGACGGTTCGAAGCGGGCGCGGTAGATGGCCAGCGCCTCCATCAGCAGGTCCGGCGCGAAATGCGAGGCGAAGGCGAAGGGCAGCCCCATCATCGCGGCGAGCTGCGCGCTGAACAGGCTGGAGCCCAGAAGCCAGATCGGCACCGACAGGCCGGCCCCCGGCACGGCGCGGATGCGCTGGTTGGGCTCCGCCTCCTCGAAATACATCTGGAGTTCGACGACGTCCTGGGGGAAGCGGTCGGCGCTGTCGCCCATGTCGCGGCGCAGCGCGCGGGCGGTCATCATGTCGGTTCCCGGCGCCCGGCCGAGCCCGAGGTCGATGCGCCCCGGAAACAGCGAGGCCAGCGTGCCGAACTGCTCGGCGATCACCAGCGGCGCGTGGTTGGGCAGCATCACCCCGCCCGAGCCGACGCGGATGGTCGAGGTGCCGGCGGCGACGTGTCCGATCACCACGGCGGTGGCGGCGCTGGCGATGCCCGGCATGTTGTGGTGCTCGGCCAGCCAGTAACGCTTGTAGCCCCAGCGCTCGGCGTGCCGCGCGAGGTCCAGCGTGTTGCGGAAGGAATCGGCGGCCGTCGCCCCCTGGACGATCGGGCTGAGGTCGAGGACGGAATAGGGAATCATGGCGGGGTCCGCGAAAAGGGGGCGTTGGGGGAGAGTTGGGAGCGGAGGGCGCCTGGGTCCACCGCCCCACCCCCTCCCGGCCCCGCAGGCCAGATCTGCGCCGCGCGCCCGGCCGGCCAAGTTCGGTCGGCCAAGTTCGGCCGGCCAAGTCCAGCCCGCGTCGCTCAATCCGTCAGATGGCCGAGCGGCAGGGCGGTGCGGTAGCGCACCTGCTTCAGGGCGAAGCCCGAGCGGATGCTGGCGACGCCGGGGATGCGGGTCAGGTGATCCTTCAGGAAACGCTCGTAGCTCGCCAGATCGGGCACGACGACGCGCAGCAGGTAATCGGCGTCCCCGGTCATCAGGTAGCATTCCAGCACCTCGGGCCGCTCCATCACGGCGGCCTCGAAGGAATCGAGCCGGTCCTCGACCTGACGATCCAGGCTGACGTTCACAAAGACGTTGACCGGAAGATCGACCGAGGCCGGATCGACCAGCGCCACGTAGCGGCCGATCACCCCGGCCTCCTCCAGCGCCTTGACCCGGCGCAGGCAGGGCGAGGGCGACAGGCCGACCCGCCCGGCCAGATCGTTGTTGTGCTGGCGTCCGTCCTCCTGGAGCAGGGCGAGAATCCTGCGGTCGATCCGGTCGAGTCTGATCTTTGGCATCGGATGCCGTTTCCCCGGTTGCGGCGCAATCCGATGCTAAAGCGATCGCGGTCCTACCGCCAGTTCGCAAGCACCTGCCCGGCCGCCGATGATAGGCTTTTTCCATCATCAACCGCCTGCCCCACGAGAGGGTGACGCCATGACCGCGACCGTTCCGAACCGTGCCGACGACCTCGCCTGCCTGCGCGAGCTGGAGCGCAAGGTTCTCTGGCTCGCGTCCTGGACCATCCACAACGCCAACCACCTACGCCCGAACCTGGACGGGCTGAAGATCGGCGGGCACCAGGCGTCCTCGGCCTCGCTGGCGGCGATCATGACGGCGCTCTATTTCGCCGTGCTGCGCCCGGAGGACCGCGTCGCGGTGAAGCCGCACGCCAGCCCGAACTTCCACGCCATCCAGTATCTGCTGGGCAACCAGACCCGCGAGAAGCTGGAGAGTTTCCGCGGCTACCAGGGCGCGCAATCCTACCCGTCGCGCACCAAGGACATCGACGACGTCGATTTCTCCACCGGCTCGGTCGGGCTGGGGGTGGCGCAGACCTTGTTCGCCTCGCTGACCCAGGACTACCTGAAGGCCAAGGGCTGGGCGAAGGATCTGCCCGAGGGCCGCATGGTCTCGCTGGTCGGCGACGCCGAGATGGACGAGGGCAACATCTTCGAGGCCCTGCTGGAGGGCTGGAAGCACGGGCTGCGCAACACATGGTGGATCGTCGACTACAACCGCCAGAGCCTCGACGCGGTGATCCGCGAGGGGCTGTGGGAGCGGCTGGAGAACATCTTCCGCGCCTTCGGCTGGGACGTGGTGATCCTGAAATACGGCACGCTGATGCAGGCGGCCTTCCGGGAACCGGGCGGCGAGCGGCTGCGCGCGTGGATCGACCGCTGCCCGAACCAGCTCTATTCGGCGCTGACCTACCAGGGCGCGGCCCAGGGCGGGGCGGTCTGGCGCCGCCGGCTGCTGGACGATCTCGGCGACCAGGGGCCCGTCACCCGGCTGATCGAGAGCCGCAGCGACGCGGAACTGGCGGCGCTGATGGGCAATCTCGGCGGCCACGACCTGCCGTCGCTGCTCGACGCTTTCGAGCAGGCGCGGACGCACGACCGGCCGGTCTGCTTCATCGCCTACACCATCAAGGGCGCCGGGCTGCCGCTGGCCGGTCACAAGGACAACCATTCCGGCCTGCTGACCCCCGCCCAGATGGACGGCTTCCGCGACGCCCAGGGCATCCGCCCCGGCCACGAGTGGGACCGCTTCGAGGGCGCCGCCCTGCCGGCGGCGACGCTGGACTCCTTCCTGGCGCGGGTCCCCTTCGCGCGGAAGGGCCGGCGGCGCTACGCGGCACCGCCCGTGCCGGTGCCCGCGGCGCTGCCGGTGCCGGCGCAGAAGAGCCTGTCGACCCAGGCCGCCTTCGGCCTGATCCTCAACGAGCTGGGGCGCGAGCGCTCCGATCTGGCCGAGCGCATCGTCACCACCGCACCCGACGTGACGGTCTCCACCAACCTCGGCGCCTGGGTCAACCGGCGCGGCCTGTTCGCCAAGAGCGAAATGGCCGACCTGTTCCGCAAGGAGCGCATCCCCTCCACCTACAATTGGCAGTTCTCGCCGACGGGCCAGCACATGGAGCTGGGCATCGCCGAATCCAACCTGTTCATCCTGCTGTCGGCGCTGGGCCTGTCGCATTCGCTGTTCGGCGAGCGGCTGCTGCCGATCGGCACCGTCTACGACCCCTTCATCATGCGCGGCGCCGACCAGTTGAACTACGCCTGCTACCAGGACGCCCGCTTCCTGCTGGTGGCGACGCCGTCGGGGGTGACGCTGGCGCCGGAGGGCGGCGCCCACCAGTCGATCGCCACCCCGCTGGTCGGCATGGCGCAGGATGGGCTGGCCTATTTCGAGCCGGCCTTCGCCGACGAGCTGGCGGTGGTGATGCGCTGGGCCTTCGACTACATGCAGCGCGACGGCGCCAAGGGCGACGGTTCCGGAGAGCCGAACGAGCGCAACTGGCTGCGCGACGAGACCGGCGGCTCGGTCTATCTGCGCCTGTCCTCGCGCGCGCTGGAACAGCCGTCCCGGACCATCGACGAGGGGCTGGAGCGCGACATCGTCGACGGCGCCTACTGGCTGCGGCGGCCGGGGCCGAACGCCCAGGTGGTGGTCGCCTACACCGGCGCGGTGGCGCCCGGCGCGATCGAGGCGGTCGGCATGCTGGGCGAGGACCGGCGCGACGTCGGGCTGCTCGCCGTCACCTCCGCCGACCGGTTGCAGGCGGGGTGGAGCGCCGCGCAGCGGGCGCGTGAACGCGGCCTCGGCCACGCGCGCTCCCACATCGAGCGGCTGCTGGACGGGCTGCCGCCGCACTGCGCGCTGGTCACGGTGGTGGACGGCCATCCGGCGACGCTGGGCTGGCTCGGCTCGGTCGCCGGGCACCGCACGCGGGCGCTGGGGGTGGAGCATTTCGGCCAGACCGGGACGATCGCCGACCTGCACCGCCATTTCGGCATCGACGCGCAAGGCATCGCGCGGGCGGCCGAGGCGCTGTCGCCGGGCCGTCCGGTGCGGCATCTGCGGGCCGTGTGAGGACGCGTCGCGGGTGGCGCGGCGTCCGCCGCGCTATCCCTCGCGATCGTCGAAGAAGCGCCCGCTCTGGTTCAGCGTCTCGGCGAAGCGTTGCGCCTGATCGCGCGAGAGCCCGTCGAAGCACAGCGCGCCGACGACGGCGCAGCCGCCCGTCCTCTGGTCGATGACCGACCAGGCGTCGTCGCCGGCGTGACGACGGGCCTCGTAGCGTTGGGTGTGAGCCTCCATGTCGTGCCCCCGTCTCCTGGATCCTTGACCCATCTTCTACGGGCGGGGGCGGCACAGCCCTGCGTTGCGATTAAGGGGTAGTCTCTCCCCGCAATCCCAGCCGGCCGGCAAGGCGGAACAGGTTGCCGCGGTCCAGCCCCAGGGCGCGCGCCGCCTTGGCCCAGTTGCCCTCGTGGCGGTCGAGCTGCTCGCGGATCATCCGGCGCTGAAGCGCGTCCACCGCCTCGCGCAGCGGGAGGTCGGACGGCGGCGGCGGGGGAAGCGCCTGGACCGTCGGCGGGGCCTCCTCCTCGGCCAGCCCGAGGTCGGCGGCGGTCAGCGTCAGCACGCCCCCCTCGGCGGCCCGCGCGGCGCGGGCGCGGATGGCGCCCCGGCCGATGGCGTGTTCCAGCTCGCGCACGTTGCCCGGCCAGGGGTAGGTCAGCATCCGCCGCTCAGCATCCGCCGAGAGCCGCAGGTTGCGCAGGCCGAGCCGCGCCCGGTTGCGCTCCAGGAACAGGCCGGCGAGCCGCAGCGTCTCGGTCCCCCGCTCGCGCAGCGGCGGGACGTGCAGGGGGTAGACGCTGAGCCGGTGGTAGACGTCGGCGCGGAAACGGCCGTCGCGCACCTCGCGCGCCAGATCGCGGTTGGTCGCGGCGACGACGCGGACGTCCACCGTCAGGTGGCGGTCGGATCCCACCCGCTGGATCTCGCCGTTCTGCAAGGCGCGCAGCATCTTGGCCTGGACCGCCAAGGGAAGCTCGCCGACCTCGTCGAGGAACAGGGTGCCGCCGTCGGCCAGCTCGAACTTCCCGCGCCGGTCGGCGACGGCGCCGGAGAAGGCGCCGCGCACATGGCCGAACAGCTCGCTCTCCACCAGCGATTCCGGCAGCGCCGCGCAGTTGACATGCACCAGCGGCCCGTTCGCCCGGCGCGAGCGGTCGTGCAGGCGGCGCGCCACCAGCTCCTTGCCGACGCCGGTCTCGCCCAGCACCAGCACCACCAGATCGCTGTCGGCGACGGTGTCGACCTCGCGCAGCAAGGCGGCCATCGCCGGCCCCTCGCCGACCAGATCGGAGCCGGGATCCGGACGCTCGTCGAACGGGCGTTCCCCGGCGAAACGCGAAAGCTCGCGGCCGGCCGGGGCGGCGCGGCGCTCCTGCGCCTCGGCGAGCGACGCCGCCAGCCGGGCGAAGCCGGCGATGACGCCGTCCAGCCCGTCGAAATTGCCGGCGCGCAGGGCGTCCAGCGTCAGCACCCCCCACGGGCGCCCGGCCACCAGCAGCGGCACCCCGACGCAGTCGTGGACGTGCAGCCGGTCGCTGTGGTCGGGGATCAGCCCGTCATAGGGATCGGGCAGCGCCGAATCGGCCGGAAAACGCAGCGGGCGGTTGCCGGCCTCGACGATCGCCTTGAACCGGGGATGCTCGTCCAGCAGGAAGCGGCGTCCCAGCGTGTCGGGGCTGAGGCCACGGGTGGCCAGCGGCACCAGCCGGTCGCCGTCCTGGCGCAGCAGCGCGCAGGCGTCGCAGGGCAGGCGGTGGGCGAGCAGCTCCAGCAGGACCGGCCACAGCCGCGCCGGCTCGTCCAGCCGGTCCAGCAGATCCGCCGCCTCCCGTGTGGTCAGGGCGGCGGCCTCCGTGAGCGTCGTCGGAATGACAGCGTTGTTGTCCATTCGACATCATAACCCAGCGTGTCACTCTGACAACAGCCCCAACCAGTCCGGCGGAAAGCCGGGGCCGGCGTCCTGGCACGGGGATTGCCATTCGAATGCGACATCGTGCCGCGCAAAAGGATTGCCTCCTCCATGCTGACCCCCGCCCAGATCGCCGTCGTCAAGGCCACCGCCCCGGTCGTCGCCGCCAACGCCAACCGCATCACCGGGACCTTCTACCCGCTGATGTTCGAGCGCTTCCCCGAGGTGCGCGCCGTCTTCAACCAGAGCCACCAGCGCGGCGGCGCCCAGCCGGAGGCGCTGGCCAACGCCATCATCGCCTACGCCTCCAACATCGACCGGCTGGAGGTGCTCGGCCCGGCGGTCGAGGGCATCGTGCAGAAGCACGTCTCGCTGAACATCACGCCCGACCAGTACGGGATCGTCGGCGCCTGCCTGATGGAGGCGATCGGCCGCGTCCTGGGCGACGCGGTGACGGCCGAGGTCGCCGACGCCTGGGGCGCGGCCTACTGGCAGCTCGCCCGCCTGCTGATCGCGGCGGAGGAGGCGGAATACGCCCGCAAGGCCGCGCTGACCGGCGGCTGGCGCGGCGCGCGGCGCTTCCGCATCGCCGGGAAGACGGCGGAGAGCGCGGTCATCACCTCCTTCCGGCTGGAGCCGGTGGACGGCGGGCGGGTGATGGATTTCCTGCCCGGCCAGTATCTCGGCCTCAAGCTGGCGATCGGCGGCGAGACGGTCCACCGCAACTACAGCCTGTCGGCCTCGCCGAACGGCCGCGACTACCGAATCTCGGTGAAGCGCGAGGCGCAGGGGCTGGTGTCCGGCTTCCTGCACGACCGCGCGCGGGTGGGCGACGAATTGGAGGTCTACCCGCCGGCCGGCGAGTTCGTGCTGCGCGAGGGCGACGGCCCGCTGCTGCTGATCACCGGCGGGGTGGGGCAGACCCCGGCGCTGCCGCTGGCCGAGCAGGCACTCGCCGCCGGGCGCAAGGTGGTCTACGTCCACGCCGCCATCAACGGCTCGGTCCACGCCTTCCGCAACCATCTCGACGATCTGGCGGGCCGCCACGCGGGGCTGACGACCGTCTACTGCTACGCCGAGCCGGAGACCACCGACCAGCCGCACCTGACCGGCCTGCTCGACCGCGAGCGTCTGGCGGCGCTGCTGCCGCGGGAACCCGGCGTCGCCGCCTACGTCGTCGGGCCGAAGCCCTTCATGACGGCGGTGATCGGGGCGCTGACCGCGCTGGGCCTGCCCGCCTCGGCGATCTTCCACGAGTTCTTCGGGCCGAAGGAAGCCATCGCCTGAGCGGAACTCCTTCAAAACGAAAGGCCACGATCATGGACATGACAAGCTTCAACGACCACCACGCCGAGGTGCTGGCGCTCGCCGCCTCCGTCGAACGCCGGCTCGACCCGGCGGCGGTCGCGGCGGATCCGGCCGCCGTGTCGGGCGAGCTGGTGCGGCTGTTCGGCAAATTCTCGGTCCATCTGGCGATCGAGGACAAGGCGCTCTACCCCCGGCTGGCGCGCGGCGCCGACCCGGCGCTCCGCAGCATGGCGGTGCGCTTCCAGGAGGAGATGGGCGGGCTGACCCAGCGCTTCGACACCTACCGCAAGGCGTGGCCGGGGCCGCTGGCCATCGCCAGGGATCCCGCCCGCTTCATCGCCGAGACGCGCGCCATTCTCGCCCAGCTCAAGGCGCGGATCGGCCGCGAGGACGCCGAGCTCTACCCGCTGGCGGCCAGGGCGGCGGCCTGACGCCGGCACCCGCAGCGCACCGGCGGGTCAGCGCAGCGACGGCTGCCCGTGCCCGCCATGCCCGCCGTCGGTCTCCTTCAGCCGGCTGGCGCGCAGTTCGCCCGAACGGTCGAGCACCGGGTAGGCGGTGGCGGCCAGATGGGCGTTGATGCGCCGCAGGTCGCGCAGGATGTCGATGTGCAGCGCGCTGGTCTCCAGGCTTTCGCCCCGGCCGGCGCGCAGGCGGGCGAAATGCGCCTCGGTCGCCCGGGTCTCCAACTCGCGCATGACCTCCTTCTCCCGCATCAGGCTGCGCGCCGCCCGCAGATCGCCCGACACGAAGACCGCCGCCGCCAGCCGCTGGGTGGACAGCAGCCGTTCCAGCATGCCGGTGATCTCCGCGGCCCCCTCATCGGAGAAGCGCAGCTTGCGCTTGATCCTCTTCGACGCCGCATCCATCAGGCTGCGGTCGATGATGTCGCCGACATGCTCCAGATTGATGACGAGCGTCAGGATGCCGGCGGCGCGGCGGGCGTCGCGCTCGTCCATCTCGTCGGGCTCGATGTGGGTCAGATACTCCTTGATCGCGCTCTGCAACCGGTCGAGCACGTCGTCCATCCGCCGGATCTCCTGGATCAGCTTGCGGTCGCCGGTGCGGAAGACGTCGAGCGCGCCGCGCAGCATCACCTCCACCGTGTCGGACATGCGCAGGGCCTCGCGCGCGGCGTTGGCGATGGCGAGGTGCGGGGCGGCGAGGGCGGCGCGGTCGAGATGCAGCGGGGCGGAGGGATCGGCGACGCTCACCCGCTCCGGGAACAGGCGGACCAGCAGCCGGGCCAGCGCCGGCAGCGGCAGCACGAACAGCGCGGCGAGCGCCAGATTGAACAGCAGGTGGAAGTCGGCGGCGAGCCGGCCGCCGCTGCCCGACAGCCGGGTCATCGCCGCGACGATCGGGTCGCCGGCCACCAGCACAAGCAGGCAGCCGACCGCCCGGTTCAGGAGGTTGCCGACCGGCAGGCGGCGCGCCGCCGGGTTGCCGTCGGGACCGCCGCCGCCCGGCCCCTCGAGGATCGGGTTGATGGCGCTGCCGAGGTTGGCCCCCGCCACCATGGCGAGGACGGCGTGCGGCGCGATCACCTGGGTGCCGGCCAGCGAGGCGATCAGCAGCACGATGGCGACGCTGGAATGGGCGGCCCAGGTCAGGACCGCCGCCAGCAGCAGGGCGATCACCGGATCGCCGGTCAGCACGGCGAGGATCTCGCGGAAGGCCGCGTCGCCGCCGACCGGCTCGATCGTCACGAGCAGCAGGTGCAGCGACAGCAGCATCAGCCCCAGCCCGATCCCGACCCGCCCGAGGTCGCGGGTGCGCGTCCGCGCACCGCGCCGGAAAGCGAGGAATCCCGCCAGCAGCAGAACCGGGGCGAGACGCGCGGCGTCGAAGGCGAAGAGCTGGACGATCAGCGTCGTGCCGACATTCGCCCCCAGCATCGCCGCCAGCGCCGGAACCAGCGGCATCGCCCCGGTCGCGGCGAAGCCCGCCACCATCAGGCCGGTGGCCGTGCTGCTCTGCAACAGCGTGGTGACGCCCAGCCCGGCCGCCATCGCCGACCAGCGGTTGCGCAGACCGACCGCCAGGAGGTTGCGCAGGTCGCCGCCGAAGGCGCGGATTAGCCCGGACTGCACCATGTGCAGCCCCCACAGCAGAAGCACGACGTTGCCGGCAAGGGTGAGGAGAAGCTGGGTCGCCTGCATGCGCGCACTCCTTGGCCGGCACGCCCTGGCCGGCGGTCATGGTGCCGTGGTCGGATCCTCCGCGTTGGGTGGGCACCGTTCGGGATCGGTCACCCTTTCAATCATGGGCGCCGGACGCATCCGGGACAATATGACGGTTGTGTTACACCCGGCCCCGCCGGGACGACGCCCGGCTGGGACGGCGGCCCGGCCGCATGCTATGCTTTCGGGCAAAGGAGCATGCATGTCGTCTGATCGTTTGATGAAGCTGGGCGCCTGGGAGCGCCCGGCCGAGATGCCCGACAGCCTCGCCGCCGAGGTCGCCGGCTGGCCGGTGATCGTCCGCGGCCCCGGCGGGGGCGGGTTCTATTCGCAACCCGGCCAGCCCTGGCTGGCGCCGGAGGAGGGCTGCCTGCGCGCCGCCGACCGCTGGAACCTGGAAGCCGCCCCCGGAGACGGGGAGGGCGGCGGGCTGCGCTTCGCCACCGACCGGCCGCTGCCGGCGCGCGCCGGTTGGGCGCTGGCCCGCCGGGAAGGCGGCGTGTGGGTGCTGCTGTCCGCCGACGCGGTCGAGCCGCGCGAGGTGCGCGAGCACCACAAGGAGCGGGCCGAGCGGCTGGTCGCCTCCCGCCGCTGGACCCGCAGCGATCTGGAGGTGATCCAGGCGCTGCTGGGCACCGACGCCACGCCGCGCGCGGCGCTGCTCGCCGCCGACCCCGCCGGGCGGGAACGGTCGCTGCGCTCGCTGCTGGCCCTGCGGCTGGCGCTGGAGGTTCCGGCCGGCGAGGCGGCGAATCCGGAACTCCCCGACGCCGTCCGCTCCCTGCTGCGCGGCGGGGCCGAGGCGGTGGTCTGGCTGGACGAGGACGGCCGCGCGGTCGCCTCCGACGTGCTGGCGTGGCACGCCAGGCGCCACGCCCGCGTCGAGGCGCGCAACGACCGCCGCGCCGAGGAGCGCGGGCGCGGCGACGACCTCAAGCAGTCCATCGCCACGGCGGTGCGCAACGTCTTCCCGGCGATGCCGGCCGAGGTGGCGGCGTCGGCCGCCGCGCGCCTCGCCCCCAGCGTCGCCAAGCTGGGCCGCCGCCCCGGCACCCAGAACATCGTCGACGCGGTGGTGGAGATCCGGCTGGAGCGCTGGCGCCAGGCCATCGCCAGCGAGCCGGAGGTCGAGGAGCGGCTGCTGGCGATGCAGGCGCGCGGAGCCAATGGCCGCGTGCGCAAACGCTTCCGCGACCAGCGCGCCGCCGAACGGGTGGAGCAGGAGATCCGCGACTGGCGCGGCGACCTGGAACCTGTGTCGTCGCACCGGCTCGGCTGACCGTCCGCCCTCCGGGGCGATCGCCTGAGACAGGGAGGCGCCCTTCCCCCGCAAGGGGAGAGGAGGCTTGTGTGATTGCCCTCCACGCCGCGACCTTTCCCACCCGCAAGGGTGGCGAAAGTGTCGCGGTTTTTTAACATTTCCGCCTGCCTTATGCGGCTGATCCTGAGTTCTTCTTGCGGTACGCTGGTGTATAGTCCCGCCGTTCGGCTTACCCCCTTCGTGTCTTCGGCGCCACCCACCCGCGGGGACCTTGAGCGAGTGTCGAGATGAGCAAATCGATCGAGGGCGTTTCCAACTGGATGCACATGTTCCGTTGGATCGTGAAACTCATCCGGGACGAGTATGGGATCGACGAGGCGCTGCTGACCCGCAACGCCACCCTGGAAACCGACATCGGCCTGAGCATCGAGCAGATCGAGCAGGTGCTGGAGTACATCAGCGACAGCTTCACCCTGCGCTTTCCCGGCGGCACGCTGGACGAGCTGGTCAAGCTGGAGGAGCTGTGCCTGCTGGCGAGCTGGATGAAGGGCTATTACAAGCGGCCCGAATTCATTTCCGACGATTTCGAGGGCCGCTGCCGGGCGATCAACAGCATCGCCTGACGGCTCTATTTTCCCAGGCCCGGCTTTTCAGGAAAGCGACCGCCATGATCGCCGACACGTCCTACCCGCCCGGATTCGTCTGGGGCGTCTCGACCTCCGCCTACCAGATCGAGGGGGCGGCGGCCGAGGATGGGCGCGGCCCCAGCGTCTGGGACACCCGCTGCCGCACCCAGGGCGGGGTGGTGAACGGCGACAGCGGCGACGTCGCCTGCGACCATTACCACCGCTGGGAGGAGGACGTCGCCCTGATGCGGGGGCTGGGGGTGGACGCCTACCGCTTCTCCGTCTCCTGGCCGCGCGTGCTGCCGCGCGGGCGGGGCGCGGTGAACGACAAGGGACTCGACTTCTACGACCGGCTGATCGACCGGCTGCTGGAATCCGGGATCGAGCCGTGGCTCTGCCTTTACCACTGGGATCTGCCGCAGGCCCTGCACGACCTCGGCGGCTGGTCGTCGCGCGACAGCATCGGCTGGTACGCCGACTACGCGGCGCTCTGCGCCAAGCGCTACGGCGACCGGGTGAAGCGCTGGATCACCTTCAACGAATTCTCGGTCTTCACGCTGTTCGGCTACGCCATCCCCTGGGCGGCGCCCGGCATCGTCGACCGCACCCAGCATCTGCGCGCCATCCACCACGTCAACCTCGCCCACGGCGCCGGGGTCGACGTGCTGCGCGATCTCGTGCCCGGCGCCTCGATCGGGGCGATCCACAACCGGCAGGCCGTCATCCCCGAGACCGACACGGCGGAGAACCGCGCGGCGGCCTCCCTGCTCGACGAGCACTGGAACCTGGTCTTCTGCGACCCGCAGATCCTCGGCCACTACCCGCCACAGACCGCATCCCTGATCGAGCCGCATGTCCGGGCCGGCGACATGGCCCGCATCGCCCGGCCGGTGGACTGGTTCGGGTTGAACCATTACGGCCCGATCTTCGCCAAGGCCGATGCGTCGCGCATCTGGGGCTACGGCTGGGGCGACGCGCCGCCGGATTCGCCGACCCACGGCGTCGGCTGGGCGATCTTCCCCGACGCCTTCCGCGAGGAGCTGCTGACCATCCAGCGCCGCTACCGCCTGCCCATCGTGGTGACGGAGAACGGCTGCGGCGGCAGCGACACGGTGGCGGCGGACGGCGGCGTCCACGACCCCCACCGCATCGCCTACCTGACCATCTACAACGAGGCGATGCGCGCGGCGATGAGCCAGGGCGCCGACGTGCGCGGCTATTTCGTCTGGTCGCTGCTCGACAATTTCGAATGGGGCAGCGGCTACGGCCAGCGTTTCGGAATCGTCCACGTCGATTTCCCAACGGGGACGCGGACGCCGAAGGACTCCGCCCGCTGGTACGCCGATCTGATCCGGGGGGCGCGCGGAGCCGGGGGAGCCCTCACGCCGCCCGCACCCGCGCGATGAAGGCGTCGATCTGCTCCTGAAGCTCACGGGCCTGCTGCGACAGCTCGCCGGTCGCCGCGTTGATCTCCGACACCACGCCGTTGGTCCGTTCGGCGGCGCAGCGCACGGTGGAGATGGCGGCGATCACCATCCCGGCCCCGGCGGCGGCGTCGGAGACGTTGCCGGCGATGTCGCCGGTCACAGCGTTCTGCTGCTGCACCGCCCCGGCCACCGCGGTGGAGGTCTGCTCGATGCTGGCGATGGTGTGGCCGATGGCGCGGATCGCCTCGCCCGCCCCCTCGGCGACGCTGCGCATGCGGCGGACATGGGCACCGATGTCCTCGGTGGCCCTGGCGGTCTGGTTGGCGAGAGTCTTCACCTCGGACGCGACGACGGCGAAACCCTTGCCGGCCGGGCCGGCGCGGGCCGCCTCGATGGTCGCGTTGAGGGCCAACATGTTGGTCTTGGCGGCGATGTCCTGGATCAACGCGATCACCCCGCCGATCTGCCCGGCGGCCTCGGTCAGCTCGCGCATGGTGCGATCGGTGCGCTCGGCCATCGTCACCGCGTCGCTGGCGACGCTGGTCGCCGCCGCCGTCTGGTGGTTGATCTCGTCGAAGGAGGCGGCGAGCTGGCCGGTCGCCGCCGCCACCGCCTGGACGTTGACCGAGGCGCGCTCCGCCCCCGCCGCCGCCGCCACGGCGTCGCGCACCGCGGCGTCGGCGTTGGTGGCGAGCTGCGCGGCGTTGGACTGCAACTGGGTCACGGCGCCCGACACGCCGAGCAGGACATGGCGGACCTTCTCCTCGGCGAAGCGGATCGCCTCGGCGTCGCGCTCCTTCATGCGGTCGAGCGACTGGCTGATGGTGGTGGCATGGCGGGCGAAATCGCCGCGCAGGCCGGTGGTCAGGATCTTGCGGTAATAGTGGCGCTCGTTCGCGCTGTGCATGGCGGCGTCGGCCTCCTTGCAGAAGGCTTCGGTCAGGTCGAGCAGCCGGTTGATGTTGCGCAGCATCCGCCCGATGTTGCCGTGCCCCCGGATGCCCATCACCCGCACCGACAGGTCGCCGCGCGCCGCCGCCTCGCAGACCGCCGCCGCCTTGTCGATGCTGGCGCCGGCCCGCTTCAGCGCGCGCAGCCCGAACAGGGACGGGACGAGGGCCGCCAGCGCCAGCCCGGCCGCCGGCCAGTCCTGCCGAACCAGCAGCAGCAGGGCGAGGGCGGCGAGGAGCAGCGTGCCGGCCCAGGCGGCGGCCCGCGCCCGCGCCACCGAGGACCAGTCAGAGACCGAGAACGAATTCGTCATAGCCCACCCCCTCCTTGTCCAGGATCCCGTCCAGCAGGAGCGCGGCGGCCGTCATCCCGGCTTCCCCACCGCCGGCCGCGCGCTCCGCCGCCGCCAGACGGCCGTAGAGCGGCTCGATGACGCCGAGCACGGCGCGGCGCGGCACCCGGCGGTTGGAATGGTAGCCGGCGATCGTCCCGTCGGGCGCCATGTTGGGGGTGACGTGGGCCAGCACCCAGTAATGGTCGCCGTTCTTGGCCCGGTTGTTGACGTAGGCGAAGATCTCCTGCCCGGCCCGCACCGTCTCCCACAGCCGGCGGAAGATCGTGCGCGGCATGGCCGGGTGGCGGATGATGCTGTGCGGCTTGCCGATCAACTCCGCCTCGCCGTAGCCGGCGACCTCCAGGAAAATGTCGTTCACATAGGTCAGCCGGCCCTGGGGATCGGTCTTGCTGACGATGATCTCGTCCGGCGGGAAGCTGCGCTCCCGGCCGGTCAGGTGGACGCCTGCGTGAGGCATGGGCGTGTCCCTTCCGCTGTCCGATGATCCTCGGCGATCACAGAGGGCGGACACAGCAGGAAGCGTGCCAAGGCCCGCCGCAGCCGCGAAGAAACGGCCGGGCTCCTGCCCTTCCGATGATTCAAGGGCTTACCAGCGGACGACGCCGGTCATCCGGCGAAGTTCGACAAATCACACCGGCATCGTGCTGTATGGGCGTGAACACGCCGCGTTCGGCGGGTTGCCTATGTGACAAAAGGCGACATCGACAGGCCTTGCGGTTTCTTGGCCGGTCGAACAGGAAAGAACCGGACGGGCCGTCCGGCGGACAGGCAAGGGCTCACCTGGGCGCAAGGCTGCTCCGCGACAAAAACGATGAAAATGTCCGAGTGTTTTACTTATACAGAAAAATACGGAGCCGGTTCGGGAAATGTGAAGGTCGGCATGAGTCTTCGCCGCACAGCGGGGCCTTTTCAACGGGCATGGTCGCGCGCAGGGCTTCGCGCGAGGCTGGAAATCTTTATTGTAATTGCGCTTCTTCCCTTGATTGCATTGGGCGCCGTGCTCTTCCTCCAGCAGAGACAGGACAAGCTTGAGGACGCCCGCCGGGAGGTTCTTCAGCTGGCCCAGCGGGGGGCGCAGCAACAGACCGACATCGTCGAGCAGGTGCGCGGCACGCTGCGGCTGCTGGCCCTGGTGCCCGAGGTGAGGCGAGCGGATCCCGTGCTCTGCGCGCCGCTCCTCCGCCAGGCGGCGGCGCTGTACCCCTGGAGCGTCGGCTTCGCCGTCGCCGCCCCCGACGGGAATCTCCGGTGCAGCACCCACGGCGACACCCCGGTCGCGCGGGTGGCCGAACAGGAGTATTTCCGCAAGGCGCTGGCCACCAGAGCCTTCGCGACCAGCGATTTCCGCATCGGTCTGGTCAGCGGGCGGCCGGTGGTGACCGCCGCCCTGCCGCTCCTGGACGCCGATGGAAAGGTCGAGCGCCTGTTGCTGACCGGCATCGACCTGAACTGGCTGGAAGGCATCGCCAGGGAGGCGGCCCACACCTCCGGCGGGGCGGTGACGCTGTTCGATTCACGCAGAACGGTGCTGGTCCGCGTGCCCGACACCCACGCCCTTCCCCCCGGCCGGTCGATGGCCGACCACCCCCTGACCCTGAGCATGGCGGGCCGGTCGCAGGGCGTCATCGAAGCCCCCGGCCTGGATGGCGTTCCCCGCATCATCGGCTTCGCGGCGCTGGGGGAAACCGGCGGGCTCATCGCGGTCGGCGTTCCACGCGCCACCATCCTGGCCGACCTCGACCGCAAGCTGCTGTGGAGCGCCGGGGTCATGGCCGTCGTGGTGCTGGTCATCGTCGTCGGCGTCTGGTTCCTGCTGGACATCCTGGTCCTGCGCGGGCTGCGCGACCTCAAGCGGTCGGCCAAGCGCCTGTCCACGATGGAGTTCGACGCCCGCCATCCCTGCGCGCCGGCCCCCATCCAGACCAGCGAGATCGGCGACGCGGTGCGGGCGGTGCGCAGCATGGGCCGGACGCTGCACGCCATCGCCTTCAAGGATTCGCTGACCGGCCTCGCCAACCGCCGCTTCCTCGATGCCCATATGGAGCGGCTGGCCGAGGCGCCTCCCGGCGGCGGGCCGGCGGCCCTGGCCGCCCTGTGCATCGACCTCGACGGCTTCAAGCCGGTCAACGACCAGCACGGCCACCATGTCGGCGACGCCGTCCTCGAACAGGTCGCCGCCCGGCTCGCCCAATGCGTGCGCGACGGCGACATCGCGGTCCGTCTCGGCGGCGACGAGTTCCTGGTGCTGCTGGCCATGCCGGACGCCGGACGGACCCGGTTGCCGCTGGAGGTCGCCAACCGGATCATCCAGACCCTGTCGCTGCCGATGACGGCGGAGGGGCTGGCCGTCCAGGTCGGGTGCAGCGTCGGCATCGCACTGTGGCCGACGGACGATCCGGATCTCGGCACGGTCCTGCGCTACGCCGACCAGGCCCTCTACGCCGCGAAGCGCGGGGGGCGCGGGCAGGCGATGCGCTACGAAGCCGCAGCGCTTCCCCCCGTGCAGCCCGTTCCGGGCTGAACGAAAATCCGGGCTGAGGGAAAGCGCGTCAGCCGCGCCGCCGCACCTCGGCGCAGACGCCCTCGGCACCGGCCGGAACGGCGACGGCCGCCGCCCCGCGCAGCAGTGCGCTGTGGCCGGCGGGAACCGCGACCGCGTCGCCGCCCTCGGGAGTCACCGTCAGGGTTCCGGCCAGCCCATGGACCAGCACGGCGTCGCCCGAGGCCCGGTGCGCCGTTCCGCCGGCCAGCATCGTCACCGACCCGACGGCGGCCTCGCGGTCGAGCATCAGGTTGACATCGCGGATCGGCCCGCCCAGCAGGGCGCAATCCACCGCCACCTCGCCGGGGAAGGCGAAGGCCGGTTCCATCCGGCGGCGCTCCACCGGGGCGCCGCCGTCCACCGTCAGCCTCATTCCCTCCCCCTCGACCACGGCGATCAGCCGGTCGTAGCCGGGAAAGGCCGAGAAGGGGCCGGAGGCGGCCACGTCGGCGACGCTGACCCGCCAAAGGAAACGGTCGCCCCCCTCCAGCGGCTCGACCGCGATCTCGGTGGTCAGGCCCAGCCCGTTGCGCCAGGGAACGCGGCGCCCGTCGGCGGGGGTCAGCAGGGTGACGGACGGCATCGGACGTCTCTCCGGCGTGTGGGGGGAGACGCGTCATAGCATCCGGTCCGCCGGCAGGACCAGCGGAAGAAAGCCCGGAGAAGAAAGGCCGGGGGTCAGACGAACAGGCTGAAGCTGCCCATCAGCTTTTCCGTGCCGGTCTGCCCGTAGGTGATGGAGTTCGCCGAGCTGATCGCCGAGTTCAGCCCGTCCAGCATCGACTGCTGGCCGGTGGACAGCTGGAACGGGCTGTCGCCCTTGGCCGGCTGCTTGGCGACCGTGTCGTAATCCTGGCTGTAGCTGCCCATCACGAGCTGGAGGGCGTAGTTCTTGTCCTCGCGCGCCGACACGCCCTTGTCGCGGGTGACGCGCAGGGTGTAGTCGCCCTTGTCGAGGGTCATCTCGCCTTTTTGCAGGGCTTGGTAATTCTCGTAATCCTTGCCGGAGTCCGGATTGCTGTCGGCCAGCACGCTGCCCAGCCGCGACAGGAGCTGCACGCGCACGCCCTCGTCGCCGACCTCGCCCAGCGTCGCCTCGCCCTTGCTGGTGACCTTGAATTTGTAGAAATCGACGGAATCGTTCGCCGCCAGTGTGCTGGCGACGTTCAGGCGGGTGGTGTTCCTGGCCAGGACGCCGATGTCGGTCGCCGCCCCGGCGTTGGTGAGCGTCGATTTCTTGACCGTCTTCTCATAGGTCTGCACCTCGTCGGTCGAGGCCGCGTTCTGGTTCTGCTGGGCCTGGATCGCCGACAGCGCGTTGGTGATAGAGGCGTTGAGGCTCGACACCATCGAGTTGACGCTGGAAACCGCATCGCTCGCCATGGCCCATCACCCTTCCCGTTCCGACAGGAAACCCGCCGCTCCCGTCCCGCAGGACCCGCCTGCACAGGGGAATACGGGCGAGGCGGGCTGCTCCTGCGCGAAAAAGATGAAAATCCTTTGGAACGGCCTGGAACGGAACCGTCACGATGCCTGGGCCGGCTCCGGGCTGCGGGCGTTCCGGGGCGCGGCGTCCGACGCCGGAGCGGCGGGCGGGGCCGGTTCGGCGGCCTGGGGCTGGGGCGGCTGGGTGGGGCCGGTCACGACGTCGAAATCGAACATGGGGGAACCTCGTCTGGCTGGTGAGGCCGCCCGGAGATCCCGTGATCGCTTCGATCGATGTGCCGCGTGAAGGTCACAAACACGAAAGCCGCCTCGGGGTCCGGGCGGCTTCGGGATGGAGCAACATGTGCGCGATCCTAGGCCGCCGGCGGAAACCAGCGGCCAAAATATCGGGACGAGCCCGAAGGAGCGGTGCGGAGCGCGTGTTGCATGGCAGCGACCATAGCGCGGAGCCGCCGCCCTGCCAAGCGGTTTGTCGAACCGGCGGATCAGGCCGCCTTCGCCAGCCCGCCGCCGCGCAGCCGTTCCTCCAGGGCGCGCCAGCGCGGCTCCACCACCTCCAACGCGCGCTGCTTGACCGGCCCGAAGCCGCGGATCTCCAGCGGCAGCGCCGCCAGCTCGACGGCGGTCGCCAGTGTCTCCGCCGACAGCCTCTCGACAATCTCCGCCACCGTCGCCTCGTAGCGGGCGATCAGCGCGCGCTCCATGCGGCGTTCCGCCGTGTGGCCGAAAGGATCGAACGCTGTTCCGCGCAGCCGCTTCAGCGCCGCCAGCCCCCGGAACACCGGCAGGATCCAGGCGCCGAACGCCATCTTGCGCGGCTCGCCCGCCGCATTCACCCCGAACGACAGCAGCGGGGGGGCGAGGTGGAAGACGGGTTTCCAATCGCCTTCGAACCGGTCCTCCAGGCTTTTGCGGAAAGCCGGATCGCTGTGCAGCCGGGCCACCTCGTACTCGTCCTTGTAGGCCATCAGCGCGAAGGCGCCGCGCGCCACCGCCACGGCCAGCGCGGTCGAGCCGGGGGCGACCCGCTCCTCCGCCCGCCGCGCCCGCTCGACCAGCGCGCGGTAGCGGCCGGCATAGGCCGCGTCCTGATAGCCGGTCAGGAAGGCGGCGCGGCGCTCGACGACGGTCGGCAGATCGGTGGCCGGCAGATCGGTGGCCAGCAGATCGGTGGCCGGCGCGTCCTCCCCGGCGCCGAGCCCCGCCAGCGCCTCCGGCCGGTGGGCCGCCAGCCGGCCGAAGGCGAAGGCCTGCCGGTTGGCGGTGACGCCGGTGCCGTTCAGCTCGATGGCGCGGTCCAGCGCCGCCAGCCCGACCGGCAGCAGCCCCTTCTGGAAGGCGAAGCCCATCAGGAAGACGTTGGCGAGGATGCTGTCGCCGAACAGCGCGGTCGCCAGCCGGTTGGCGTCCACCACCTCCACCCGGTCGTCCCCGGCGACGCGGCGCAGGGAACGCAGCAGGGCGGCGCCGTCGGGCAGCGCGGAGCCGTCGCGGGTGAAGGCGCCGGTCGGCGTCACATGGGCGTTGGCGACCACCCGCGTCCGCCCCGGAGCCACCGTGCGCAGGGCGTCCGGCGAGGCGGCGACCACCGTGTCGCAGGCCAGCACGAGCTGCGCCCGTTTCGGGTCGATGCGCGCCTGGTTCAGCCGCGCCGCGTCGCGCGCCACCCGCAGGTAGCTGTAGACCGCGCCCCCCTTCTGCGCGAAGCCCATGAAGTCGAGCACCGACGACGCCTTGCCCTCCAGATGCGCGGCCATGGCGAGCAGCGCGCCGATGGTGACGACCCCGGTGCCGCCGACCCCGACGATCAGGATTTCCGCCGGGTCGTCGCCCAGGGCGCGCAGCGGGTGCGGCAGTTCGGCCAGCGCGTCCCTGAAGCGCGCCGCCACCGCGTCGGGGTCCGGCTTGCGCAGGGTCCCGCCCATCACCGACACGAAGCTGGGGCAGAAGCCCTCGACGCAGGAATAATCCTTGTTGCAGTTCGACTGGTCGATTTGCCGCTTCACCCCGAACTCGGTGGGTTTGGGCTGCACCGACAGGCAGTTCGACTTGCGGCCACAGTCGCCGCAGCCCTCGCAGACCAGATCGTTGATCACCACCCGGCGGGCCGGGTCGGGCAGGCTGCCGCGCTTGCGGCGGCGGCGCTTCTCGGCGGCGCAGGTCTGCTCGTAGACCAGGGCGGTGACGCCGGGAATCTCCCGCAGTTCGCGCTGCACGGCGTCCAGCTCGTCGCGGTGGTGCACGGTGGTGAAGGGGGCGAGGCCGGAGCGGCGGTCGTATTTCTCCGGCGCGTCGCTGACCAGGGCGATGCGGGCGATGCCCTCGGCGCTCAACTGGCGGGTCAGGGCGTCGACCGGAAGCGGACCGTCCACCGGCTGGCCGCCGGTCATGGCCACGGCGTCGTTGTAAAGGATCTTGTAGGTGATGTTGACCTTGGCGGCGACCGCCTGCCGGATCGCCAGCAGGCCGGAATGGTAATAGGTGCCCTCGCCGAGATTCTGGAACACATGTGGGCGTTTGGAGAAGGGCGCCTGCCCGACCCAGCCCACCCCCTCGCCGCCCATCTGGGCCAAGCCGACCGTCTCCCGGTCCATCCAGGAGGCCATGAAGTGGCAGCCGATCCCCGCCAACGCCTTGCTGCCCTCCGGCACCCTGGTGGAACGGTTGTGCGGGCAGCCGGAGCAGAAATAGGGCGTGCGCGCCATTGCCGAAGTGGGCGCCGGAGCGGGCAGGGCCTCGGCCGGCAGCAGATCGGCCAGGCGGCTTGAGAGGTCGCGCTCCGGGAAGCGGTGGCGGATGCGCTCCACCAGCGCCCTGGCGACGATCCAGGGGCGCAGCTCGCCGGTCGCGGGCAGCAGCGGCGCGCCCAGCTCGTCGGTCTTGCCGATCAGGGCGCGCGGCCGCTCGCCGTCCGGCAAATGGTACAGCAGCTCCTTGAGCTGGCCCTCGACGACCGGGGCCTTCTCCTCGACGACGAGGATCTCCTCGGCGCCGCGCGCCATGGCCAGCGCGCCTTCCGGCTCCAGCGGCCAGGACAGGCCGATCTTGTGGACCGACAGCCCGATCTCCTCCGCCTCCCGTTCGCCGATGCCAAGCAGGCGCAGGGCCTCCATCAGGTCGAGATGCGCCTTGCCGGTGGTGACGACGCGCAGCCAGCCGCCATGGCTCCGCCCCTGCCCCAGCACCGTCCGGTCGATGCGGTTGACGCGGGCGAAGGCCTTCACCGCCCGGATCTTGGCGGCCAGACGCTCCTCGATGCGCAGGCTGGGCAGGTCGGGCCAGCGCTGGTGCAGGCCGCCGGGCGGCGGGGTGAACTCCACCGGGTGGAAGGGCGCGTCGAGCGACGGGACGCGGACGGTGGCCGAGCTTTCCACGCTCTCCGAGATCGCCTTGAAGCCGACCCAGCAGCCGGAGAATCGCGACAGCGCGTAGCCGTAGAGCCCGAAATCGAGATACTCGCGCACGCCCGCCGGGTTCAGCACCGGCATCGACCACGCGATCATGGCGAGGTCGCTCTGGTGCGGCATGCTGGACGACACGCAGCCATGATCGTCCCCGGCGACCGCCAGCACCCCGCCGCGCGGCGAGGTGCCGTAGGCGTTGGCGTGCTTCAGCGCGTCGCCGGCGCGGTCCACCCCCGGCCCCTTGCCGTACCACAGGCCGAAGACGCCATCGACCGTCGCCTCGCCCGACGCCTCGACCTGCTGGCTGCCCATCACAGCGGTGGCGCCGAGATCCTCGTTGATGCCGGGCAGGAAGGTGATGGCGTGGCGGTCGAGATGCGGGCGCGCCTGCCACAGCGCCTGGTCCAGCCCGCCGAGCGGCGAGCCCCGGTAGCCGCTGACGAAGCCGGCGGTGTTCAGCCCCGCCCGGCGGTCGCGCTCGGCCTGGAGCAGCAGCAGCCGCACCAGCGCCTGGGTGCCGGACAGGTAGACCTGCCCCCCGGCGCGGGTGTAGCGGTCGTCCAGGCGGTAGCTGTGGTCGATGTCGGCGGCCTCGCCGAACAGGCCGCCGTTGGGCATGCCGTCCATGGTGCGTTTCCTCGGTTCCCCAGGATCTTCCTGCTCTTGGACCGAGTGTGCGCCGCCGGGCCGCGAATGGTTTTGCGCGTTGTGGGAGCAAAAGGATGATTCGCGGAACGAACATTCCGCAATCATGCCGAATCCGCAAAAGCCATGCGCCGATTGGCCGGCCATGCGAAAGGATTAAGCCTGTTCGCCGGCCCCGCTGATCGAGACGGCGCGGATCAGATCGGCGTACCAGCGCGCCGATTCCTTGGGGATGCGGGCCTGGGTTTCGTAATCGACGCGGACGAGGCCGAACCGCGTGCCGTAACCGCCGCCCCATTCGAAGTTGTCGAACAGCGACCACGCGAAATAGCCGCGCACGTCGGCCCCGGCGGCCAGCGCCTCGGCCATGGCGCCGGTGTAGTCGCGCAGATAGGCCACGCGGGCATCGTCGAGGACGCGGCCATCGGCGTCCGGCGTCTCGTCGGCCTTGGTGCCGAAGCCGTTCTCGGTGACGTAGACCGGCAGGCGGTAGCGCCGGGTCAGGTCGAGCAGCGTGTCGCGGAAGGCGCCGGGATCGTAGGGCCAGCCGATGTCGGTGCGCGGCATCTCCGGCGGCGGCGAGCCGAAGCCGAAGCCCCAGATCAGGCTGTCGTCGCGGCGGCCATAGACCGGGGCGTAATGGTTCAGCCCGAACCAGTCGAGCGGGCGGGCGATGCGCGCCATGTCGCCGGGCTTCACGAAGGGCTCGATGGCGGCGGCGATGCGCGGCGGGTAATGGGCGCGGAGCTGCGGGTCGGGGAAGGCCCAATTCCAATGCTCGTCGAACAGGGCGGCGGCCTCGACGTCCTCCGGGCGGGCAAATCCGGAGGGGCCGGCTTCGGGGCGCATCGGCTGCACGCTGTGGACGGCGCCGATGGAGGCACCCGGCACCAACGCGCGCAGCACGTCGACCCCGGCGCCGTGGGCGAGGTTGACGTGGTGGATCACCGCCAGATGCGTCGCCCGGTCGGCGATGCTGGGCGCCCCCCAGCCGAAGGCGTAGCCGAACAGCGTGAAGACCGAGAACTCGTTGAAGGTCGCCCAGCGCTTCACCCGGTCGCCGTAGCGGCGGGCGCAGAGTGCCGCGTAGTCGGCGAACCAGCCGGCGCTGTCGCGGTTGGCCCAGCCGCCGAGGTCGTGCAGGGCCTGCGGCAGGTCCCAATGGTAGAGGCAGAGCCACGGCTCGATGCCGTGCTCCAGCAGCCGGTCGATCAGCCGGTCGTAGAAGTCGAGTCCCTTGTCGTTCACCGCGCCCCGCCCGCGCGGCAGCACCCGCGGCCAGGACACCGAAAAGCGGTAGGCCTGGAGCCCGAGATCCCGCATCAGGGCGACGTCCCCGGGCATGCGGTGGTAGTGGTCGCAGGCGACGTCGCCGCTCTCGCCGTTGTCGACCCGGCCCTTCAGGCGGCAGAAGCTGTCCCAGATGCTCGGCGCCCGCCCGTCCTCGGCCGCCGCCCCCTCGATCTGGTAGGCGGAGGTCGAGGCCCCCCACAGGAAGTCTTTCGGAAAGGCGGGGGTGTCGGCCATGGCGCGGCTCCGGCGGCGGGGAAGCGCAGTGTAACCAGGACGGCGCGCGGGCACCAAGCCCTTCACACGCGGGTTGCCGCCCGCCATGGCGCGACATCGCCGGTTGCGATCCGGGAAAAACGCCGTTGCGCGCCCGGTGCTTTCATGGCTCGCTGTCGCGATGCGGCAAGCCCCGGCTCCGCGACCGCCAGCGCCCCTTCGCGAGAATTCCATGTCGACGTCCGACACCCCAGGCCCGAAGCGCCATTCCGTCCCCGCCAACATGGTCTTCATGCGGCAGGGCGAGCGCGGCGACCGCGCCTGGCTGATCGAGGCCGGGGAGCTGGAGATCCTGCTGGAGACGCCGACCGGCACCCGCCGCCTGGGAACCGTCGGCAAGGGCGCGGTGGTCGGCGAGATGGCGCTGATCGACGACGGCGAGCGCAGCGCGACCGTGCGCTCCCTGACCGAGGTCGTCTGCGTCGAGGTGACGCGCGACGCCTTCCAGGGGCTGCTGAAGCGCAGCCCGCCGCTGGCCTCCTACGTGTTGCAGGGGCTGATCGCGGCGATCCGCCGCGACTACGGCCTGCCGCCGACCCCACGGGTGGGCAAGCCGGTGGATTTCCGCTCCACCACCTCCTTCCAGAAGGTGGTCGACCGCCGCATGTTCCGCGAGGGCTTCGTCTTCTACAGCCCGAACGAGCCGGCGACCGCCGCCTACCTGATCCAGTCCGGCCGGGTCGGCATGCGGCGCGGTTACGGGACTCAAGGGGAGGAGATCGCCTCCTTCGGCCCCGGCCAGCTTTTCGGCGAGATCTTCCTGCTGACCGGCCGGGTGCCGAACGTGACGGTGAGCGCGACCGCCGGATCGATCTGCGAGGTCATCGACAAGCGGAGCTTCGACGACGTGCTGTCCTCGATGCCGCCGATCCTGAAATCGCTGGCCCGCATCTACATCGCCCAGCTCACCAAGACGCCGCGCCGGGAAGAGTAGGGGCGGCCCGTCACCCGTGCAGGGCAAGGCCCTTCACCGCCTTGTCCACCGCCTTCCTCGGCCCGTGCAGGGCGAGCCCGACCCAATCGGCGTCCTCCGGATTCTCCGCCGCGAAGACCGCGCGGTTGGCCGCGTCGTGGCCGGTGGCGAACATCGCCGCCACATAGGGGACCATCGTCAGGCCGCGCGCCGCCGCCTCCCGCTGCACGGACTGGAGACCGGCCCGGTCGGCGGCGAAGATCATGACCGGCTGGCCGAGCATCCGGCCATAGGCGCGTCCGGCGGCGTCGACGTAGGGCTCCCCGACCGCCTCGGGCACCGCGGCGGCGATCCCGGTGGCGAGGAAGGCCGCGACGTTGAGCTTCTGCCAGACCGCAAGATCGGAGCGGATGACGAGGGCGACCTTGCTGTCGAACCGGACGGCGGAAGTGGGGGCGGAAGCGGCGTCATGAATGGTGTCGTGCTGTGCATCGGGCATGGGTGCGATCTCCTTCGCCCGGCAGCCTGCCCGACGCCCGTCCCTCAGTCTGGAACGTTTGTGCAGATCCGCCGGTAGGCGGCGGGCGTCATGCCGTAGGCGCGGCGGAACCAGCGGCCCAGATGGCTCTGGTCGGCGAAGCCCACGCCGGCCGCCACCGACGCCGGCGCCTCGCCCGCCGCCAGCATCCGCCGCGCCGCCTTCAGGCGCAGCCGCACCAGATAGGCGTGGGGCGACAGGCCGAAGGCCTCGCGGAAGGTCCGGTTCAGGCGGAAGCGGTCGGTGCCGGCCACCGTCGCCAGATCGTCCAGCCCGACATCCTCGGCCATCCGGGCGTGCAGCGCCTCGCGGGCGCGGCTCGCGGCCGGCTGCGGCCGCCGCGCCGGTGCCGGGCGCGGCGCGGCGGCGTGGCCGGCAAGCCGCGCCACCAGACGGTCGACGGCGAGGTCGCGGGCCAGCCGCCCCTCCGCCCCATGCACGGCCAGGAAGGCGGCGTGGATCGTCCGCGCCAGCACCGGGTCGTCGGCCAGCGTGTCGCGGAAGCCCAGATCGGTCGCGGATGGTGTCCCGGCGCCGCGCAGCGCCTCCAGCCGCGCCGCGACGAGGCGCTGCGGCAGATAGAGCATGGCGTAGGTGAAGCCGGCGTCGCGCGGGCTGTGGCCGTCATGCAGCTCGCCGGGCTCGATCAGGATGGCGCGGCCGGGCGTGCTGGTGTGGAGCCGGCGGCGGCAGCGGAACTCCTGCACCCCCTGTTCGGTGACGCCGACCAGCACGTCGTCGTGGTCATGCAGCTCGTAGGCATGGCCCTTGAAATGGGCCCGGATCGTCTCGATCCCGCTTTCGGCGTCGCGCCGCATCGACAGCCAGTCGCCGGCCCCGTCATCGTCCCTGTCGCCCCTCGCGCTCACAGCCGCGCCGCCTCCTCGGCGATGCGCTGGCGCAGCCAGCCGTGCGAGGGGGAACCGCCGTTCCGCCGGTGCCACGCCATCGACACGTCGAAATCCTCCGACGGAAAGGGCAGGGGGCTGGTGGCCAGCCCGGTGGCCTTCGCGCAGAAATGCGCCAGCCGGGCCGGCAGGGTCGAGATCATCGGCGCCTGCGTCAGCATCATCGGAATCGCCAGGAACTGGGTGGTCGAGGCCGCCACCCGCCGCTTCGCCCCCAGCGCGTGGAGGTCGTCGTCGATGAAGCTGCTCAAGCCGCCCCGCAGCGACGGCATCAGGTGCGGGTAGCGGGTGTAGTCCTCCAGGCTGACCGGCGGGGTCAGCGGCACCAGCGCCGGATCGAACAGGCAGACATGGTTTTCCGCGTAGAGGAACTGCCGGTCGTGCCAGCGCCGCACCTCCGGCATGTAGCCGATGGCGAGATCGATGGTGCCGTCGTCCAGCGCGTCGAACATGGCGTCCGGATCCAGGGTCTTGAGCGCGACCGACACGCGCAGCGTGCAGGCGTCGCGCAGGATCCCGGTCAGCAGCACCGCCTGGAGCGAGTCCGAGGTCGAGATGGTGAAGCTGCGCTCCTCCCGGTAGGGGTCGAAGGTCTCCTCCACCGACAGCGCCCGCGCGGCCCCCAGCAGCAGCTCGCGCAGCGGCTCGGCCAGCCTTTGCGCGCGCGGCGTCGGCTCCATCCGGTTGCCGGTGCGCACGAACAGCGGGTCGCCGACCATAACCCGCAGCCGGCCCAGCGCGTGGCTGACCGCCGACTGGCTGACTCCCAGGCTGTCGGCCGCGCGCGAGACGCTGCGCGCCTCCAGCAGGGCGTCGAAGACCTTGATCAGGTTGAGGTCGAGCGCGGGACTATGAATGCTTCTCATGACGATATGAACCCACCCCAGCTTGTTCATGATGTGCGACGCGGCGTAGTCTGTCCAGTCCCAGCCAGACGCCTCCGGTCGACAGCCAGGAACCGCCAGCCCTCCATGACCTGCGACGCCATCACCACCAGGACCGCCGCGCGCGGGCGCGAGACCACGGCGCTGCTGGTCCTGGCGCTCGCCTATTTCGTGGTCGGCGTCACCTCGCTCGCCGTGGTCGGGGTGCTGAAATCGCTGGGCGGCGACCTCGGCGTGTCGCCCGGGGCGACGGCCGGGCTCGTCACCGCCTTCGCGCTGTCCTTCGCCGTCGCGGCACCGCTGGCCCAGGCCTGGGCGACGCGCTGGCCGCTGCCGACGCTGCTCGGCGCCGGGCTGGTGCTGCTCGCCGGCGGGGCGGCGGCCACCGGGATGGCCGGCAGCTACGGCGAGGCGCTCGCCGCCCGCATCGCCAGCGGGGCCGCCGCCGCGCTGGTCGGCCCGTCCGCCTCGGCGATCGGGGCGGCGCTGGTGCCGGCGGAGCGGCGCGGGCGGGCGCTCGGCACCGTCTTCGGCGGCATGACGATGGCGACCGTGCTGGGGGTGCCGCTGGCGGCGTGGCTCGGCGCGCATCTGTCCTGGCGGACGGTGTTCCTGCTGGTCGCCGGACTGGGGCTGGCGACCGCAATCGCCGCGCGTTTCCTGGTGCCGGCTGGCGTCGGCGCCGGCCGCGCCCGCCTCGGGCTGGGCGACGTGGTGGCGCTGCTCGCCCGGCGCGGCGTCGGCTTCGGCATCCTGGCGAGCCAGTTGCAGATGCTGGCGCAGTTCGTCACCTACGCGCTGCTCGCCGCCTTCCTGGCCGAGCGCTTCGGCAGCGGCCCCGATCAGGTGTCGCTGGCGCTGCTGGTGTTCGGCGCCTCGGGCGTCGTCGGCAACGCGGTGGCCGGGCGCATGGCCGACGGGGTCGGGCCGGACCGCGTCATCCGGATCTCCTTCGCCGGGCTGGCGCTCGCCTTCGTGGCGCTGACGCTGGCGCCGAACTACCCGCTGGCGCTGGCGGCGATGGTCGTCTGGGCGGTCTTCTCGCTGATGCTGATGACCCCGCAGCAGAAGCGGCTGGTCGGCTTCGCCGGGGACCGCACGGCGGTGGCGCTCGGGCTGAACTCCTCGGCGATCTACATCGGGATGGCGGCCGGGTCGTCGCTGGGCGGGGCCGCCCACGCGGCGCTCGGCGCCGGCTGGCTGCCGGCCCTGTCGCTGGCGGTCACGCTGGCGGCGGCGGCCTCGGCCGAATGGGCGATCCGCGCGCCGCATCCGCGCGGCGCCTGATCACGGCATTTCTTGATTTCGCGTTTTCGACAGCGTTGGCAATGCCCGAAACGGGCGGGCGGGACCGAACCGGGCCCCGCACTGGGAGAGAGAGACCGTAAGCATGATCACCATCACCGTCAACGGACAGCCCCGGCAGGTCGACGTTCCCGACGACATGCCGCTTCTGTGGGTCCTGCGGGACGAACTCAACATGACCGGCACCAAGTTCGGCTGCGGCATCGCCCAGTGCGGCGCCTGCACCGTCCATGTCGACGGCGCGCCGACGCGGGCCTGCCAGACGCCGGTCGGCACGCTCGGCCCCGACGCCAGGATCACCACCATCGAGGGGGTCGCCACCGCCGAGGGGCCAGCCGGCAAGGCGGCGCAGGCCGTGCAGGCGGCGTGGCGGAAGCTGGACGTCGTCCAGTGCGGCTACTGCCAGTCGGGCCAGATCATGAGCGCCGTGGCGCTGCTCACCGACAACCAGAATCCCAGCGACGCGGACATCGACGCCGCGATGGACGGCAACGTCTGCCGCTGCGCCACCTACATCCGCATCCGGGCGGCCATCAAGGACGCCGCCCAGACCATGAGGGCCTGATCCATGCTGCATCATCTGATCCGTCAGGCCGCCGAAAACGGCTTCCAGAACACCACCGCCCTGCCGGAACTGGCCTTCCGCGCCGCGCCGTCCCGCCGCTCCTTCCTGAAGGCCGCCGGCATCGGCGGCGGCGCGCTGGTGCTGGGCGCCCATGTGCCGCTGCCGGCGCTCGCCGCCGGGCCCGCCCCCGCCGGCATCGTCGGCCCGGCCGACCCACGCCCGCAGCTCTTCGTCATCGTCGCCCCCGACAACACGGTGACGGTGCTGGCCAAGCATCTCGACAAGGGCCAGGGCATCGTCACCGGGCTGGCCACCATCGTGGCGGAGGAGCTGGACGCCGACTGGGCGCAGGTGCGCGGCGCCTTCGCCCCGGCCGACAGCAAGCTCTACGGCAACCACTTCTTCGGCATCCAGGGCACCGGCGGCTCGACCGCCGTCGCCAACAGCTGGGACGAGCTGCGCATGGCGGGTGCGGCCGCCCGCGCCATGCTGGTCGCCACCGCCGCCGCGCGCTGGACCGTGCCGGCGGGCGAGGTCACGGTCGCCAAGGGCGTCGTCAGCCACGCCAGATCCGGCCGCGGCTTCACCTTCGGCGAGCTCGCCACCGACGCCGCCAAGCTGCCGGTGCCGCAGAGCGTCGCGCTGAAGGATCCGAAGGATTACGTGCTGATCGGCCGGCCGGACCTGCACCGGCTCGACCACGTCAGCAAGACCGACGGCACCGCGATCTTCGCCATGGACATCCGCCGGCCGGGACAGGTGACGGCGGTGCTCGCCCGCTCGCCGCGCTTCGGCGGGACGGTGAAGAGCGTGGATGACGCCGCCGCCCGCGCCATCCCCGGCGTGCTCGAGGTGCTGACCCTGCCGGTCGGCGTGGCGGTGCTGGCGAAGAACACCTGGACCGCGATCAAGGGCCGCGAGGCCCTGAAGATCACCTGGGACGATTCCAAGGCCGAGACGCGCGGCACCGAGCGGATGCTCGCCGACTACCGCAAGCTGGCCGACACGGCGGGTGCGGTCGCCGCCAGCAAGGGCGACGCCGACAAGGCGTTCGCCGAAGCCGCGACGGTGGTCGAGGCGGAGTTCACCTTCCCCTACCTCGCCCACGCGCCGATGGAGCCGCTGAACGCCGTGGTGGCGCTGAACCCGGAGGGGGGCTGCACCATCTGGGCCGGCTCGCAGTTCCAGGGCGTCGAGCAGATGGTCGTCGCCCACATCCTGGGCTGCAAGCCCGAGCAGGTGAAGATCGAGACGCAATGGGCCGGCGGCAGCTTCGGCCGCCGCGCCACCACCACCGCCGACTACATCGCCGAGGCGGCGATCGTCGCCAAGGCCTACGGCAAGGCGCCGGTGCATCTGGTGTGGACCCGCGAGGACGACATCCAGGGCGGCCGCTACCGCCCGCTGTTCCTGCACCGGATCAAGGCGGCGGTGGACAAGGCGGGCACGCTGGTGGCGTGGCGCCAGCGCATCGTCGGCCAGAGCTTCATGGCCGGCACGCCGTTCGAGAAGGTCATGGTCAAGGACGGCGTCGACGCCACGATGGTCGAGGGCGCGTCGGACATGGCCTACGCCGTGCCGAACCTCGCGGTGGACGCCCACAGCCCGGCCTCGCCGGTGACGACCCTGTGGTGGCGCTCGGTCGGCCACACCCACACCGCCTACGCCAAGGAGGTGATGATCGACCGGCTCGCCAAGGCGGCGGGCAAGGACCCGCTGGCCTTCCGGCTGGAGATGCTGAAGGACCATCCGCGTCTGGCCGGCGTGCTGAAACTGGCGGCGGAGAAGGCCGGCTGGGGCCAGCCGCTGGCCAAGGGCAGGGGGCGCGGCGTCGCCGTGCATGAGAGCTTCAACAGCTTCGTCGCCCACGTCGCCGAGGTGACGGTGGACGACAAGGGCCATGTGAAGGTGGACCGCGTCGTCGTCGCCATCGATTGCGGCCGGGTCATCAACCCCGACATCGTCAAGGCGCAGATGGAGGGCGGCACCGGCTGGGGCATCGGCCACGCGCTGCGCGGCGAGATCACCATGACGGACGGGATCGTCGACCAGAGCAACTTCGACAGCTTCCTGCCGATGCGGATGTCGGACATGCCGGCGGTCGAGGTCCACATCGTGCCGTCGCAGGAGCGCCCGACCGGCGCCGGCGAGCCCGGCGTGCCGACCTCCGCGCCGGCGGTCGCCAACGCGGTGTTCTCGGTGACCGGCCAGCCCCTGCAAAGCCTGCCCTTCAGCCGGGCGGGCCTGGTGTAGGCGCGGAGAGGCCGGGCGCCCGTCCCAGCACCGGTGCCCGCCTCTCCCCAGGCTTCGGAAACCAAAGCCGGCCGGCAGCCAGCCCGGCGTCGGCCGAGTCGACGGCGGCCCCCTTGAACGGGTGCTTCCATCCATCCATATACCATCCAGCCAGATGGTTTATGGATGGATGTGGTCATGAACGCCCTGCACGAGACACGGCCGAAAAGCGCCGACAGCGAAAAGATCACGATCAATCTCGGTTACGTCGATCTCGGCCACGTCGATCTCCTGGTCGAGGAAGGGTTCTATTCGAACCGCACCGACTTCATCCGCACCGCCATCCGCAACCAGATCGACCGGCACGCCGACGTCGTCCGGCAGGCGGTGACGCGCAAGAGCGTCGATCTCGGCCTGCGCCATTTCAGCCGCGCGGATCTGGAGACGGCGCGGGCGGCCGGGCAGATGCTCGACATCCGTGTCCTCGGCCTTGCCACCATCGCCCCGGACGTCACCCCGGAACTTGCCCGCGCCACCATCGCCTCCCTTGCCGTGCTGGGCGCGCTGCACGCCAGCCCCGCCGTCAAGGCGGCCCTGGCCGACCGCATCCGCTGACCCGCCCGTCCCCGCCCGCTCCCTTCAGGCCCGGAAAGACCGCCATGCTCCGCAAACTCCCCTCCGCCCTGGCCCCCGCCCTGGCCGAAATCGCCCGCCTGACCGGCGCCGGCAAGCTCGGCGAGGCCACCGCCCTCATCCAGCGCCATCTCCAGGGGGGCCTTCAGGGGGACGGCCTCCGGGACGACGGGCCGCCCGCCGGTCGGGCGGCTCCCGGCAGCCGCCAGCGGCGGACCGGCCTGGGCGACACCCTGCGGGATCTCGCCGCGCGCGCCCGGTCGGGCGGCTTCGGGCCGGCCGGAACGGAACCCGTGGTCTCCGTGCCGGACGGCGCCTCCTTCACGACCGGTTCCTACGGCGGCCCGGCCGGAACGCGCGGCTACAAGCTCTACATCCCGGCCAACCGCAGCGTGCAGCCGCTTCCGCTGATCGTCATGCTGCACGGCTGCACCCAGTCGCCCGACGATTTCGCCGCCGGCACCGGCATGAACGCGCTCGCCGAGGAGTTCGGCTGTCTCGTCGCCTACCCGGCGCAGCCCTCCTCCGCCAACCCCCAGAAATGCTGGAACTGGTTCCGGCCGGAGGACCAGCGCCGCGACCAGGGCGAGCCCTCGCTGCTCGCCGGAATCACCCGCCGGATCCTGCGCGATCACCCGGCCGACCCGACCCGCGTCTACATCGCCGGGCTTTCGGCCGGCGGAGCGGCGGCGGCCGTCATGGGCGCCGCCTATCCCGACCTCTACGCCGCCGTGGGCGTGCATTCCGGCCTGCCGGTCGGCATCGCCGCCGACGTGCCCTCGGCCTTCGCCGCGATGCGCCAGGGGGCGCCGGCCGCCCTGCCGCCGGTGAGGCCCACCCCGACCATCGTCTTCCACGGGGACCAGGACCGCACCGTCCATCCGAGCAACGGCGACGCGGTGGCGGCCCAGGTGACGGCCTCCGTGAGCGGCCTGCGCGTCACGGTGCAGGACGGCCGGACCGGCGACGGCCACGCCTACCGCCGGACCCTCCACAGCGACGCGGCCGACCGGATCCTGTGCGAACGGTGGACCGTGCTGGGCGGCGGGCACGCCTGGATGGGCGGCAGCCCGTCCGGTTCCCACACCGACCCCGGCGGGCCGGACGCCAGCCGGGAGATGCTGCGCTTCTTCCTGACGCACCGCTTGGGAGAGTCCGTTTCCTGAGAAGACCGGATCACCGGGGCATGGCCGGTGCTCGTCACACCCGTTCGATGATGGTGGCGATGCCCTGGCCGACGCCGACGCACATGGTGCAGAGCGCCCGGTTGAGCCGCGCCTCCTCCAGCTCGTGCATCGCGGTGAGGATCAGCCGCGCCCCCGACGCGCCGAGCGGGTGGCCGAGCGCGATGGCGCCGCCGTTGGGGTTCACCCGCGCCCCGTCGTCGGGCAGGCCGAGCTGCCGCAGCACGGCCAAGCCCTGGGCGGCGAAGGCCTCGTTCAGCTCCACCACGTCGAGGTCGGCGATGGTCAGCCCCTGGCGGTCGAGCAGCCTGCGCACCGCCGGCACCGGGCCGATGCCCATCACCCGCGGCGCCACCCCCGCCGTCGCCATCCCGGCCACCCGCGCCCGGGGCGTCAGGCCATGGCGCTTCACCGCCGCCTCCGACGCCAGCAGCAGCGCCACCGCCCCGTCGTTGACGCCGGACGCGTTGCCGGCGGTCACCGTGCCGCCCGGCTTGACCACCGGCTTCAGCGCGGCCAGCGCCTCCAGCGTCGTGTCGGGGCGGGGGTGCTCATCGGTGTCGATGATGGTGTCGCCCTTGCGGCCCTTGATCGTCACCGGAGCGATCTCGCGCCGGAAACGCCCGGCGGCGAGCGCCCGGCCGGCGCGCTGCTGGCTGCGCAGGGCGAAGGAATCCTGGTCGGCCCGGTCGATCCCGTACTCCTCCGCCACGTTCTCCGCCGTCTCCGGCATCGAATCGACGCCGTAGGCCGCCTTCATCGCCGGGTTGACGAAGCGCCAGCCGATGGTCGTGTCGAAGATCGCGGCGTTGCGCGAGAAGGCGCTGTCGGCCTTGCCCATCACGAAGGGGGCGCGGCTCATGCTCTCGACGCCGCCGGCCAGGATCAGGTCGGCCTGGCCGGACTGGATGGCGCGGGCGGCGATGCCGACGGCGTCCATGCCGGAGCCGCACAGCCGGTTGACGGTGGTGCCGGGCACCTCGACCGGCAGGCCGGCCAGCAGCGCCGCCATGCGGGCGACGTTGCGGTTGTCCTCGCCGGCCTGGTTGGCGCAGCCGAGGATCACCTCGTCCAGCGCCGCCCAATCGATCGCCGGGTTGCGCTCCATCAGGGCGCGGATCGGCACGGCGGCGAGATCGTCGGCGCGCACCGACGCCAGCGCCCCGCCGTAGCGGCCGAAGGGGGTGCGCAGGCCATCGCAGAGGTAGGCGGCGGTCATCACGAATCCTTTTCGTTCAGCAGGGCGACGCCCGCCAGCGCGCAGCGGCGGAGCAGGGGGGAGGCGCGGTAGCGGTCCTCGCCGTAGGTGCGGGCGAGGTTGTCCAGCGTGCGCAGCACCAGGGCCGGGCCAACCCGGTCGCCCCAGGCGAGCGGCCCGACCGGGTAGTTGACGCCCCTGGTCATGGCGAGGTCGATGGCCGGCCCGTCGGCCACCCCCTGGTTGAGCGCGTCGGCGGCCTCGTTGACCAGCATGGCGACGGTGCGGGCGGCGATCAGGCCGGGCACGTCGTCGATCAGGGCGACGCTCATCCCCAGCGCCTGGAACAGCCGGACGGCGACGGCGGTCGCGGCGGCGGAGGTCTGGCGGGCCGGGGCGATGGCGATGGTTCCCGCCTTCGCCCAGTCGAGCGCCCAGTCGAACAGCACGAGATCCCCGCCGCTCTCCGCCGCGCGCTCGGTGGCGAGCCGCCCGTCGGTCGGCGCCAGCGTGACGGTGCCGAGGCGCAGCAGGCCGGGGCCGGCGGTCTCCTCCACCGCGATGCCGGCGGCGCGGATGCGGTCGAGCAGCGAGGCGGCGAAGCCCAGCGATCCCGCCACCGTCACCGACGCGGGCAGCGGAACCGACGCGGCGGGCGCGAAGCCGGGATCGGCGGCGGCGGCGCCCGGCCGGTGGTCGTAGAAGCCGCGCCCGGACTTGCGGCCGAGCCAGCCGGCCTCGACCAGCTCGCGCTGGACCAGCGAGGGCTGGAAGCGCGGGTCCTTGTGGAAGGCATCCCACACCGAACGGGTGACGGCGTAGTTCACGTCGTGGCCGATCAGGTCCATCAACTCGCACGGGCCCATGCGGAAGCCGCCGCAGCCGCGCATCACCGCGTCGAGCGCCGCCGGTGTGGCGGCACCCTCGGCCAGCACGCGCAGCGCCTCGGCGTAGAAGGGGCGGGCGACGCGGTTGACGATGAAGCCGGGGGTCGAGCGGGCCAGCACCGGCACCTTGCCCCAGCCGGCGGCGGTGGCGAGCAGCCGGTCGGCGACGGCCGGATCGGTGGCGCGGCCGCGGACGATCTCGACCAGCGCCATCAGCGGGGCGGGGTTGAAGAAATGCAGGCCGGCCAGCCGCTCCGGACGGGACAGCGGCGCGCCGATGGATTCGATGGAGATGGAGGAGGTGTTGGTGGCGAGGATGCAGTCGGCCGACACCACGTTTTCCAGCGCGGTGAACAGCGCGCGCTTGGCCGTGAGATCCTCGATGATCGCCTCGACGACGAGGCCGGCTCCGGCCAGCGCTTCGAGCTTGTCGCCGGTGCGGATGCGGTCGAGGATGGCGCCGCGGCCCGCCTCGTCGAGGCTGCCCTTGGCGACCATCCGCGCGAGGTTGGCGGCGATGGCCTGCCGGCCGCGCTCGGCGGCGCCGGCGAAGCTGTCGAACAGCAGCACCGGGTGACCGGCGACCGCCGCCACCTGGGCGATGCCGCTCCCCATCGTGCCGGCCCCGACGACGGCCACGACCGTATCCTTCGGCAGGGCCTCGGCCCCGTTTCCCGCTTTGCCGCTCACTGGTGCCTCTCCACTTATTTTTCCTTTGAAAAGCCCCCTCCCCCGGGGGGGAGGGGGCTTTAAGCACGGTGTTGGGAAGGCACGCGGCGGCGGTGGGTGATCCGGCAACCACGCAACGGATCGCCCGCCGTCACCGCGGCCCCCGGCCCCGCCCCTCCCTCACCGGGATGGGCGGGGCCGGCGTCCGGTCACACCCGCAGCACGACCTTGCCGGTCACCTTGCCCTCGCGCACCAGACCGAGCGCCTGGGCGTAATCCTCGAAGGCGAAGGCCTTCATCACCTTCGGGCGGATGGATCCCGCAGTGTAGAGGTCGAACAGCTCGGTCTGCACGCGGCGCACCCAGTCGGGGGTGCGGTCGCGGTAGTCGCTCCATTGCAGGCCGCTGACGTGGATGTTCTTGACCAGCAGATAGTTGACCTTCACCTCGGGGATCGTGCCGCTGACGAAGCCGATCACCACCATGCGGCCCCGCCACGCCATCGACCGCAAGGCCGCCGTGAACGCCTCGCCGCCGACCGGGTCGAGCACCACGTCGACGCCGTGCCCGCCGGTGAGTTCCTTGATGCGGTCGCGCAGAGCGTTGCGCAGGTCGGGCATCGACAGGTCGACAATGTGGTCGGCGCCGCTCTCCCGCGCGATTGCACCCTGATCCGCGCCGATCACCCCGGCGATCACCGTGGCGCCGAGCCCCTTGGCGATCTGCACGGCGGCCAGACCGACGCCGCCGGCCGCCCCGTTGACCAGCACGGTCTCGCCCGTCCTGTACATCCCGCGCTCGACCAGCGCGAAGTGGGCGGTCTGGTAGGCGAGGCCCATCGCCGCCGCCTCGTCGAAGGACATGGCGTCCGGCAGCACGAAGCATTGGTCGGCCGGGACGGTGATCTCCTCGGCGTAGGCGCCGTATTCGAGCTGGCAGACCACGCGGTCGCCGGGCTTGCAGACCGTCACGTTGGCGCCGACCGCCAGCACCACGCCGGCCGCGTCCTTGCCGGGGCTGAAGGGCGGCTTGGCGAGAATCTGGTACTTGCCGCCGATGACCAGCAGGTCCGGGTAGTTCACGCCGATGGATTTGACCGAGACCAGAACCTCGTCCGGTCCGGCCTGCGGCGTCGGGCGCTCCTCGATGGCCATGCTGTCCGGCTCGCCAAACTGGCGGATGGTGATTGCTCTCATGGTCTCAATCCTTGGCGTCGAGCAGCCCGTTCGCCTCGCCCAGCGCCGGATAGCCGGCCTCGGCGGTGTCGGCGCGCAGGCTCGCGGCGAGCGGGGTGGGCAGGGCGGTGATGCTGCGGCCGTCGGGTCCCGCCAGACGGCGGGCGAACAGGCCGCGCTCCTGGAAATGCGGGTTGGCGAGCGCCTCCTCCATGCTGCTCATCACCGTGCAGCAGACGTCCTTGCCGGCGAAGGCGGCGCGCCAGTGGCCGGAGTCCTGGCCCGCGATCAGCCCGGCGACCGCCTGCCGGGTTGCGGCCGGATCCCTGGAATCGTCGCGGAACCCGTCGGGCAGCCCGATGATGGCGCAGAAGGCGGCCCAGAACTTGTCCTCCAGCGGGGCGGCGGCGAGGAAGCGGCCGTCGGCGGTGCGGTACATCTGGTAGCGCGGCGTGCCGCCGGTGACGAGGTCGCCGCCCGGCACCGGCCATTGCCCGGCGGCCAGCCCGTTGCCCATCGCCCAATAGAGGAAGGTGAACAGCCCGTCGGCCATGGCGATGTCGAGGTGGCAGCCCTTGCCGGTGCGGTTGCGCTCCAGCAGGGCCATCAGGATGTTGACCACCGCCGGGTAGGTGCCGCCGCCGACGTCGGCGACCAGCGCCGCCGGCAGCACGGGGGCGCCGTCGCCGCCGGCCGCCAGCGACAGCATGCCGGTCTCGGCGACGTAGTTCAGGTCGTGCCCGGCCTCGGCCGCCTTCGGCCCGCTCTGCCCGTAGCCGGTGATCGAGCAGTAGATCAGGCCGGGGTTGACCGCCGACAGCGCGTCATAACCCAGCCCCAGCCGGTCCATGACGCCGGGCCGGTACTGCTCGACGATCACGTCGGCGGAGCGGATCAGCGGCATCAACTGCTCCACCGCGCCCGGCGCCTTGAGGTCGAGCGCGATGGAGCGCTTGCCGCGGTTCAGCAGGCCGAAATTCACCGCGTCGGCGCCGAATTTCGGCTCGTAGCTGCGCATCTCGTCGCCGCGTCCGGGGCGCTCGATCTTGATGACCTCGGCGCCCGCCTCGACCAGCATCAGCGTGGCGAGCGGGCCGGGCAGCAGCGTGCTGAAATCCAGCACACGGATGCTGTCGAGCGGGCGCATCGCTTGGGGACGCATCACTTGAACCCCTTCCCGGCGCGGCGCTTGGCGACCACGGCGCGGCGGGCCGGGGCGTAGTCGGGGGTGCCGAGCGTCTCGAACAGGGCCGACGTGACGTCGTAATGATGCGCCAGCCCGGTGCGCTCCAGCAGGCTGATCGGCCCCTCGGGATAGCCGAGCCCGAGCCTCAGCGTCAGGTCGAGGTCGTCGGCCGTCGCCAGCTGCTCGTCGAGGCGGCGCAGGGAGGCGTTGTAGTAGGGACGGATCAGGCGGTCGATGATGCGGCCGGCGAAGTCGCCGCAGACCGCGACCTTCAGCCCGGCGCCTTCCAGCACCGCCCTGGCGGCGGCGATGGCGCTGTCCGGCGTGGCGGGCTGGCGGACCAATTCCACGAGGTCGGAGGGATTGCCGTCGCCCAGGCGGAAGCGGGCGAAACCCAGCACGTTGGAGCCCTCGGTTCCCCGGCTCTCGCCGGTGTGGGTGCCGAGGCTCTCGGTGCCGAGTTCGACCAGGATCGCGGCGCGCTCGGCGCGGGCGGTCACGTCGTTCAACGCGGAGCCGGCGTCGGCGCCGATCAGCACCACCACCTCGCCGGAGGCGGATGCCCCGTCGAGCAGCGCGTGGGCGGCGGGGAAGGAGCGGCTGTTTCCCGTGTCGATCAGTTGGTAGGACATCGCTCAGCCTCCGAACATCGCGTCTTTTTCGTAGGTGTAGAACCCCCGGCCGGTCTTGCGGCCCAGATGGTTCGCGGCGATCATCCGCTTGACCAGCGGCGGGCAAGCCGCGCGCGGGTCGTTGGTGACGCCGTGCAGCGCCTCGCAGAGCAGGAGCTGGGTGTCGAGACCGATCAGATCGAGCAGCTCCAGCGGCCCCATCGGGTAGCCGAGCCCGGCCTTGATAGCGCGGTCGATGTCCGCCGGCTCGGCGACGCCGGCCTCGACCATGCGGATGGCGTCGTTGTTGAAGGGCACCAGGAAGTAGTTGAGGATGAAGCCGGGGTTGTCCTTGGTCTTCACCGGGCGCTGGCCCATCGCCTCGGCGAACTTCCAGGCGGCGTCGAACACCTCGGGGGAGGTGGTCAGGCCGGGCGACATCTCGATCAGCTTCATCAGCTGGGCGGGCAGGCAGAAATGCATGCCGACGACGCGCTCCGGACGTCCAGACCCGCCGGCGATCTCGGTGATCGAGAGGGTGGAGGTGTTCGACGCGAAGATGGTGTGCGGCGGGCAGACGGCGTTGAGATCCGAGAAAAGGCCGTGCTTGACCTTCAGATCCTCGAAGATCGCCTCGATCACCACGTCGCACTCGGCCATCGCGGCGATGTCGGTGGTGCCGATCAGGTTGCCCATGATCGTCTCGACCGCCTCGGCGGTCAGCTTGCCACGCTGCACCGACTTGGCGAAGAAGCCCTCGGTCTGGCGCCGCGCACGGTCCAGCGTGTCCTGGCGGGTGTCGTAGAGGATGGTGCGGAAACCGGCCCGGGCGGCGACGATGGCGATGCCGGCGCCCATCGTGCCGGCGCCCGCGACGCCGACGGTCTTGATCGTGCTCATGTCACTTCTGCCTTTCGATGAAGCTGCGGCCGATCAGCTGGCGGTGGACCTGGTTGGTCCCCTCCCAGATCTGCGTGATCTTGGCGTCGCGCATCAGCCGCTCCACGCGGTAGTCCTTGCAGTAGCCGTAGCCGCCGAGGAGCTGCACAGCCTCCGTGCTGATCCGCATGGCGAGGTCGCTGGCGCGCATCTTCAGCATCGAGGCCTCGACGCCGAAATCCTGCTCGCCGGCGTCGATGCGGCGGCCGAGCTGCCACAGCCACGCCTCGCACATGGCGAGGTCGGTCGCCATGTCGGCCAGCAGGAACTGGATGCCCTGGAACTCGATGATGCGCTTGCCGGACTGGCGGCGCTCGTTGATGTAGGCGACGGCATCCTCGAAGGCGGCCCGCGCGATGCCCAGCGCGTGCGCGGCGACGCTGGGGCGCGACTTGTTCAGCGAGGCCAGCAGGATGCGCAACCCGTCGCCGGGCTGGCCCAGCAGGTTGGCGCGCGGCACCCGGACATTCTCGAAGGACAGCGCCGCCGTGCTCGACGCGCGGTGGCCCATCTTGTCCTCCTTGCGGAGAACGCTCAGGCCGGGCGTGCCCTTCTCCAGGATGAGGACGGAGATGGCCTTCTTCGGGTCGTCGATCCCGCTCCACTTGCCGAAGACGAGGTAGAGGTCGGCGACGTCGCCGTTGGTGATGAAGATCTTGCCGCCGTTGACGACGATGTCGTCTCCATCGGGCGTAAAGCGTGTCTTCATGCCGGTGGCGTCGGAACCGGCGGATTCCTCGGTGATGCAGAGCGCGCCGAGCGCCCCTTCGGCGAGGCGCGGCAGCAGGCGCCGCTTCTGCTCCTCGGTGCCGAAGTCGATCAGCGGCTTCATGCCGTGGAAGTTGGTCGCCCAGACGATGCCGGTCGAGGCGCAGGCCTTGCTGATCTCGCGCACGCAGGCGAGATAGGCGACGTAGGAGAGCCGGGCGCCGCCGTAGGCCTCCGGCACGAACATGGCGTTGAGGCCCAGCTCGTTGATGCCGTGGACGTTGTCCCACGGGAATTCGGCGGTGGCGTCATGATGTTCGGCCTTCGGCGCGATCCGGTCGCGGGCCAGCGCCTGGACGCTCTCCAGCAGCATCGCCTCCTCGTCGGAGAGCGGGATCTGGGCGTCGAGCTTCTCGAAGACGTTCATTCCCTGGTCCTTTCCGGCTTAGTGGGCGATGCCTTGGCCGCCGTCGAGGTAGATGGTCTCGCCGGTCAGGAAGGGGATGTTCTCCTCCAGCAGCATGGCGGAGAGCCTGGCGACCGCGTCGGCGCCGCTGGGGCCGCCGGTGGGGATGCGCTTTTGCAGGAAGGCGCTGAGCGGGCCTTCGGACAGCGCCTCGCGGTTCAGGTCGGTCAGGATGTAGCCCGGCGCCAGATTGACGACGCGGATGCCGGCCGGCGCCCATTCCACCGCCAGACAGCGCGAGATCGCCCCGACCGCCGCCTTCGACGCGCAGTAGGCGAGGTTCCGCTTCACGCCCATGCGGTCGAAGAAGGACCCCATGTTGAGGATCATGCCCCTGGTCTTGGCGAGGTGCGGGTAGGCCTCGCGGGCCGCCACGAACACGGCGGTGGCGTTGGTCGTCATCACCGCGTTGAAGTCGTCGGTGGAGAAGCTGTCGCTGCGCCCGTCGAGATGGATGCCGGCGTTGTTCACCAGCGCGGTCAGCCCGCCCCTGAGGCCGGCCAGTTCGGCGAACACCGCGCGCAGCGCCGTCTCGTCGGTCACGTCGCAGCGGTACGGCAGCAGGCGTTCGGCGAGGCCGGCGTCCTCGGCCGGCAGCTCCGGGATCGTGCCCTTGCGGGTCAGGCAGGCGACGGTGAAGCCGCGCCGGGCCAGTTCGATGGCGATGTCGGCGCCGATGCCCCGCCCGGCGCCGGTGACGGTGACGATTCCGTCTTTGATCGAAGTCTGGGTCATGTCAGCGGTCCTGGAAGCTGGCTTTGCGCTTTTCGGCGAAGGCGGCCATGCCCTCGGCGGCGTCGGCGGTCTGGTAGGCGAGGGTCGACAGGTCGGCCTCGACCTTCAGCCCCTCGTGGATCGGCAGGTCGATCGCCCGCTGCACGGCGGAGCGCGCGAAGGACAGGGCCAGCTTGCCGTAGATGGTGAACTCGCGCGCGAAGGCGGCGGCGCTGTCGAGCAGCGGCTCGTCGATCAGCCGGTTGACCAGACCGATGCGCTCGGCCTCCTCGGCGCCGACGGTGCGGCCGGTCAGGATCATCTCCAGCGCGCGCGCCTCGCCGATCAGGCGCGGCAGGCGCTGCGTCCCGCCATAGCCGGGGATCAGACCCAGCTTGATCTCCGGCAGGCCGAGCTTGGCGTTCTTCCCGGCGACGCGGAAGCTGCACGCCAGCGCCATCTCCAGCCCGCCGCCGAAGGCGAAGCCGTTGATCACCGCGACCGAGGGCATCGGCAAGGCGGCCAGCCTGGCGAAGACCGCCTGCCCGAACTCGGCCCCCTTCTTCTGGGCGTCGAGGCTGCGGCCGGTCAGCTCCTTGATGTCGGCCCCGGCGCAGAAGGATTTCGGGCCGGCGCCTGTCACCAAGAGCGCGCGGGCGTCGCCCCGCGCCACCTCGTCGAGTGCCGCGCCGATCTCGCCGAGGATCGCGAAGCTCAGCGCGTTGAGGGCCTCGGGACGGTCCAGCGTCAGGACCGCCAGCTCATCCAGCCGGGTCAGGGTGACGGGCATCAGGTGGGTTCCTTCGAGAGTGTTGGGGCCGTCCAGCGCACCGGGGTTGGTTGCAGCTTGCCGCTCTTGACCCAGTCGATCAGGCCGCGCTTGAGGATCTTGCCGCTCGGCGTCATCGGGAAATCGCCGGTGATCGCCAGATATTCGGGCATGTCGTATTTCGACAGGCCGGCCTCGAACAGATGGGTCAGGATCGCCTTGGGCGTCGGCGGCGTGCCCTCGACCGACAGGATCAGGCAGACCTTCTCGCCGAGCCGCTCGTCGGCCACCGGGATGGCGGCGGCGATCAGCACGGCCGGGTGGGTCTTCGCCAGATCCTCGATGCGCGACGGGTGGATGTTGTGGCCGCCGCGGATGATGAGATCCTTCTTGCGGCCGACGATCTCCAGATTGCCCTTGGCGTCGAAGCGGCCGAGATCGCCGCTCATGAACCAGCCCTGCCGGTTGAAGGAGGTCTCGGTGGCGCGCTGGTTGTCGAAATAGCCCAGCATCAGGCAGCCGCCGCGCCCGCCGATCTCGCCGATCTCGCCGGGGGCGGCCTCGACGTCCGGCGCATCCTGCTTCCAGATCCTCACCTCATAGGCGTTGCAGGCGCGCCCGCAGGTGCCGACGATGGTGTCGACGTCGTCGTCGGGCCGGGTGTACTGGTGCGACCCGTTCTCCGTCATGCCGTAGATGTTCTGCGGCTGGATGCCGAGCGCCAGGAAGCCGCGCGCGGTCTCCTGCGGGATCGGCGACCCGGCCATGTAGAAGATCGTCACGGCGCCCAGCCTCTCCATGCCCCGGCGGCGGACATCGGCCAGGATGTCGATGGCGTGGGTCGGCACGCCCATGATGTAGGTGGCGCCGGTCTCCAGGATCCAATCCAGCGGCTTCAGCCCGGCCGGCGGGTCGTTGACCACCAGCTCGCAGCCGGCGGCCAGCGCCTGCTCCAGCGCGACGGTGCCGATGTGGTGGCTCATCGGGCTGAGGCTGAGCAGGATGGTGTCCGGCCCGTGGCCCCAGTCCTCGACCATCGCCCGGCCGTTGGCCAGCAGCGTGTTGTCGGAGTGCATGACCGCCTTCGGCGCGCCCGTCGTGCCGGAGGTGAAGGCGAGATAGACGATCTTGTCGGCGTTGGCCACCGGCTCGGCGTGGACCGGGCGGCGCGGCTCCAGCGGCGGGAAGGGCAGGTCGGCGCCGCTCCAGCGGTCGCCGTAGGGCTCCAGCCGGTGGATGCGCTTCATCGAGGGCAGGTTGCGCGCGGCGGCGAAGACGTCGGCGGTCTGCGCGTCCGCCCCGTAGCCGGTCTGGCCGAAGAAGGCGGCGGCGTCGATGCGCTCCAGCAGCCCGGCGATCTCGGCGACCGTGTAGTTCTGGTGCAGCGACGGGTTGCAGACATAGCCGTTGCGCGAGCAGGCGAGGAAGACCACCACCGCTTCGACCCGGTTGGGCAGCCAGACCGACACGCGCTGGCCGCGCCGGATGCCGCCCTCGTCGAGGTCGTCGGCGACGCTGTCGACCCAGGACAGCAGCTGCGCCCAGGTCAGCCGGCGGACGCCGTCGCGCAGCGCGAAGCGGTCCGGCCGTTCGGCGGCGCGGCGGGCGAGCAGGCCGTACAGCGTCTCGCCGCGCCAGATGCCGGCCGCCTTGTAGCCCGCCGCCAGCGCGGGGTCGTGGAGCGTGAGGACGGTGTTCACGACGGTGATCTCCCTAGCCTTGCGGTCTCAGTGGCCGAACTTGTCGGCGTCCGGCTTGCGGCGCTCGGCGAAGGAGGCGGCCAGCTCGTGCGCCTCGTCGGTCTCCAGATAGCCGCGCAGCAGCAGGTCGTGCGCCATGCGCGACAGGCCGCTGACGCCGTTGTGGCGGGCGTTGAAGGCGGCCTTCAGCGAGGCGAGCGCGAAGGCGCCGCGGTCGGCGATCTCCAGCGCCATGGCGCGGGTGGCGGCCTTCAGCTCGGCGGCGGGGACGACCTCGTTGATCAGGCCGATCTCGGCGGCCTTGGCGGCCGTCATCTTCGGGTTGCGGAACCAGATGTCCTTCGCCCGCTTCTTGCCGACCAGATCCTCCAGATACCAGGTGCCGTAGCCGGCGTCGAAGCTGCCGACCATCGGGCCGACCTGCCGGAACACGGCGGTGTCGGCGGCGATGGTCAGGTCGCAGACCATCTGCAAGACGTTGCCGCCGCCGACCGCGAAGCCGTTGACCGAGGCGATGACCGGCTTTTGCAGCTTCTCGATGCTCTCGTACATCTCCAGCGTCGGCAGCACGCCGGCGTAGAGCTGCGACTCCTCCATGCCGTCCTTGCGGCCGCCGGTGCAGAAGAACCGGTCGCCGGCGCCGGTGATGACCAGCACGCGGGTCCGCGTCTCGCGCCGCACCTCGTTGATGCAGTCGCGGATCTCGTGGCACATGGTGACGTTGAACATGTTGCCGTCCTCGGGACGGTTCAGCGTCAGGGTGCCGACGGGGCCGTCTTCGGCGTAGAGGATGGTGTCGTAGGCCATGGCTCGCGTTTCCGTTCGTTCGTGGTGTCGGTGGTCAGATGATGCCGGCGGCGGACAGGCTGGCGAGATCCGTCTCGGCACAGCCGACCAGCTCTCCCAGGATGGCCCGCGTGTGCTCGCCCAGGCGGGGCGGCGGCAGGCGGGGGGCCGCCGGGGCGCCGTCGACGTGGATGCCGAGGTTGACCTGCGGGCAGGAGCCGCCGTCGGCGCCGTGGGGCAGGGCGTAGAACAGGCCGCGCTCCAGCAGGTCGGGGTCGGCCGCCACCTCGTCCAGCCGGTTGATCGGCCCGGCCGGCACCTTCGCCTCGGCCAGCAGCGCCAGCCATTCGGCGCGCGGGCGGGCGCGCAGGCGCTCCTGGATGCCGGCGACGATCTCCGGCCGCGCCTCGCGGCGGTGGGCGTTGCTGCCATAGCGCGGCTCGGCCGCCCAGTCCGGCTGACCGAGCGCCGTGCAGAAGCGGCGCCAGATGCCGTCGTTGCCGAGCCCGACGGTCATCGGCCGGTCGGCGGTGTCGAAGACCTGATAGACGGCGATCACGCTGTCGCGCCCGCCCGAGCGCCGCGGCAGCTCGCCCGATCCCAGGTAGGTGGCGACGCGCGGGGTCATGAAGCGGGTCATGCTCTCGACCAGCGAAACGTCGATCTTGCGGCCGCGCCCGGTGCGCGCGCGCTCCAGCAGCGCGGCGCAGACCGCCAGCGCGGCGTCCTGCCCGGCCAGCATGTCGGCCGCCGGGGTGCCGACCTTCTGCGGCGGCGTGTCCGGCTCGCCGGTCAGGTCCATGACGCCGCTGTAGCCCTCGGCGATCAGGTCGTAGCAGGGCAGGTCGGCGCGCTTGCCCTTCAGGCCGAAGCCGGTGATCGAGGCGACGATCAGCTCCGGCTTCACCGCCGACAGCGTTTCGTAGCTGATGCCCAGCTTGTCCTGCGTGCGCTGGACCATGTTGACGACCACCACGTCGGCGTGGCGGGCGAGGTCGAACAGGATCGCCCGCCCCTCCGGCCGCGTGTAGTCGAGCGTGAGGCTGCGCTTGTTGCGGTTGACGCTGAGGAACCACAGGGATTCCCCGTTGAGAAAGGGGGGGCCCCAGGCGCGGGCATCGTCGCCGTGCCCCGGCCGCTCGACCTTGATGACGTCGGCGCCAAAATCGCCCAGGAGTTGTGATGCGTAGGGGCCGGCGACGGAGGTGGTCAGGTCCAGCACCCGGACGCCGGCCAGCATCCCGAACGGGGCGGCGTCGGGCGCGTCGGGAAGAGTGTCCATCGGAAGCATGGTGTCTCGCTGTTCCGGCTTGTTGGTCGAACGGATGATAGCAACCGCCGTGCCAGTTCCGGATTTTTCAGCAAGCCTTTGAATTTTCCTGAACTCTTCTGTAACGCGACGAGCCGGCCATCCGGCCGTTCCCTGGACAGTGTAGTCGGCAAACACACCGGTACGCCAACAATATGTGTTCACAGGGGACAGTGGCTGTGCTTAGGATGGGCCAACGACACCGCCCGGCGGCGGACGAACAAAGGCATTCCGATGAGCGAAACGCACGACCCGGCCGAGGCCGGCCTGCTGGTCCTCGACGGCCAAAGCAACGTAAAGTTTCAGACCGGACTGGGCGCCCGGGCCGATGTGCAGGAGCGGCTGACGGGGCTGCGCGGCCAGCTGGGGACGCGGCGGCTGTTCGGGATCGAGCTGGACGGCGCGCGCTGCACCGTGCTCGGCTGGCGCGGCGCCGACGCGACGCTGTTCCTCATTCACCGGGGCCAGCGGGAGGACACGCTGCTCGACTTCATCGGCAGCGTCGATTTTGCCTACAGCATCCTCAACCATCTGGTCAGCAGCCCCTACGAGGGCATGACGGTCGTCGATCACGAGGCGAAGGTCCGCTTCATCAGCCCGGTCCATGAGGGCTTCTTCCGGCTCGGCACCGGCGAGGCGGCCGGCAAGCCGGTGACCGAGGTGATCGAGAACACCCGCCTGCACGAGATCGTCCGCACCGGCAAGGCCGAGATCGGCCGGGTCCAGCAGATGCGCGGCGTCACCCGCGTCGTCAGCCGCATCCCGATCGTCGAGGACGGCGCGGTGGTCGGCGCCATCGGGCAGGTGATGTTCAAGGCGCCGGAGCAGCTCCAGCAGCTCAGCCTGGAGGTCAACCGGCTGCGCGACGAGATCGCCCAGTACAAGCGCGAGCTGACCGGCCTGCGCACCCGCTCCACCGGGATCGAGCAGATCATCGGCACCAGCGACGCCATCCGCCAGCTGAAGGCCGACATCGCCAAGGTGGCGCCGCTCGACGTCCCGGTGCTGCTGATCGGCGAGAGCGGCACCGGCAAGGAATTGGTGGCCAACGCGCTCCACAGCCTGAGCGCCCGCCACGGCCGGCCGATGGTGATGGTGAACTCGGCGGCGCTGCCCGCCAGCCTCGCCGAGAGCGAGCTGTTCGGCTACGAGCCCGGCGCCTTCACCGGGGCCGAGCGGAAGGGCCGCAAGGGCAAGTTCGAGTCCGCGCACAAGAGCACGCTGTTCCTCGACGAGGTCGGCGACATGCCGCTCGACCTCCAGGTCAAGCTGCTGCGCATCCTCCAGGACGGCGTGTTCGAACGGGTCGGCGGCGAGCAGCAGCGCTTTTCCGATTTCCGGCTGGTGTCGGCGACCAACCGCGATCTCGGCCAGATGATCCAGAGCGAGAAGTTCCGGCTCGATCTCTATTACCGCATCAGCCCGGTCACCCTGCGGCTGCCGCCCCTGCGCGAACGGCTGGAGGACATTCCGGCGATCGTCCAGGGCTTCCTCGCCGGGCTGTCCAGCCGCAACCGCAGCAACGTCCGTTTCGTCGACGACAAGGTCTACGGCTACCTGCAATCGCTGAAATGGCCGGGCAACGTGCGGCAGCTTCTGCACGAGGTGGAGCGCGCGGCGATCTTCTCCGACGGGACGACGATCCGGGTCGAGGATTTCCGCCCCTCGGCCCTGCCGGGCATGCCGTCGGTGGTGGTGCCGCCCCCGGCCGTGGCGCCCGAACCGGCCGCCGCCGTGCCGTCCGGTGGAAGCGCCGACATGCGCTCCGCCGTCGAGAACGTCGAGGAATCGCTGATCCGCGATGCGCTGAAGCGTCACGACGGCAACAAGAAGCGCGCGGCGGAGGAGCTGGGGATCTCGCGCTCCTACCTCTACAAGCGGCTGCGGCTGATCGAGGAGCAGGCATAGGCGCCTGTCGATGGAGACGACACCCGTGGAGAATGGCCTCCGCCTCGATGGCCGGGCTTGACGATGCTTGGGAAGAAAGGACCGTCAAGCGGGGCCCCACAAAGGCTCTGTCTTCCGGACCGTCTTCCGAGGACACGGCGGCGCTCCCGCCGGTGTCCTCGCCAAGGACATTGTGTTTCCCGGCAACACTGTTCGCGACGCTGACTGTGTGTTTCGCGGCGGCATTCCACGCTTTCACGGGTTGGCACGGGCTTTGCGACAGCCCTCTCGACAGCCTGTCCGTCCGCCGTCCGCGCCCCTGCGCGACACCCGACGCGGAGACAGGCTCATCCCAATCAAAATCGCCGTTCGGGAGGCCCCCTATGTCCAAGAAGCCCCTCATGCTCTCCGCCGCCACCGCCGCGCTGGCCGTGACGATGGCGTTCACGGGAGTTGCCATTGCCCAGTCCCAAACGCCGGCCACGGCCGTCTCGGACGACGCCGTGAAGATCGGCGTCATCGTCGACATGACCGGCGTCTATTCCGGCAACGGCGGCAAGGCGGTCGTCGTCGCCTCGCAGATGGCGGCCGAGGATTTCGGCGGCACCGTGCTCGGCAAGCCGATCGAGATCGTCTCCGCCGACTACCAGAACAAGGTCGACATCACCTCCTCCACCGTGCGCCGCTGGTTCGACCAGGACAAGGTCGACATGGTGCTGGAATCCACCGATTCCGCCTCGGCCATCGCCATCCAGAAGCTGGGGGCCGAGCGCAAGCGCATCACCATCGCCGCCGGTTCCGCCTCCACCGCGCTGACCAACGCGGAATGCTCGCCCTACGGCATCCACTATGTCTACGACACCTACGCGCTGGCGACCGGCACCGGGCGCGCCGTGGTGGAGGAAGGCGGCAAGCGCTGGTTCTTCCTGACCGCCGACTACGCCTTCGGCCATTCTCTGGAGAAGAACACCACCGACGTGGTGAAGGCGATGGGCGGCACCGTGGTCGGCGGCGTCCGCCACCCGCTGAACAGCGCCGATTTCGCCTCCTACCTGTTGCAGGCGCAGTCCTCGGGCGCGGAGATCGTCGCGCTGGCCAACGCCGGCACCGACTTCAGCAACGCGCTGAAACAGGCGCAGGAGTTCGGCCTGACCAACAGCGGCCAGTCGATCGCCGCGATGCTGGTGTTCCTCAGCGACCTGAAGGCGCTGGGGCCGGACGTCGCCAAGGGCGTCAAGTTCACCACCGGCTTCTACTGGGACTACAACGACGAGACGCGCGCCTTCTCCGAGCGTTTCTTCAAGCGCTTCGGCACCATGCCGACCGACATCCAGGCCGGCGCCTATTCGGCGGTGACGACCTACCTGAACGCCGTCAAGGCGGTCGGCACCGACGACGCCGACAAGGTGCGCGCGCATCTGCGCACGGTGACGATCAACGACTTCTTCGCCAAGGACGGCAAGATCCGCGACGACGGCCGCATGGTGCACGAGATGTATCTGGCGGAGGCCAAGGCCCCGGCGGAGGTCAAGTCGCCCTGGGATCTCGCCAAGGTTCTGCGCCCGATCCCCGGCGACGACGCCTACCAGCCGCTGGAGCGCAGCACCTGCCCGCTGGTCAAGAAGTCCTGACGGGCGCACACGGGAAGCGGCCGATGACCGACGACATCATCCTGGAAGCGCGTGGCCTGACGAAGGAGTTCAAGGGCTTCGTGGCCGTGAAGGAGGTGAACCTGCAAGTGAGGCGGGGGACCATCCACGCGCTGATCGGCCCGAACGGCGCCGGCAAGAGCACGGTGTTCAACCTGCTCACCAAGTTCCTGACGCCGACGCGCGGCCAGATCCTCTACAAGGGGAAGGACATCACCCGGACCAAGCCGGCCGACATCGCGCTGATGGGGCTGGTCCGCTCCTTCCAGATCTCGGCCGTCTTCCCGCACCTCAGCGTGCTGGAGAATGTCCGCGTCGCCTTGCAGCGCCCGCTCGGCACCAGCTTCCATTTCTGGAAGTCGGAGGCCAGCCTGCACGACCTGCACGGCCGCGCCCTGCAACTGATCGAGGACGTCAACCTGACGCCCTGGGCGCACCATCTGGCCGCCGAGCTGCCCTACGGCCGCAAGCGCGCCCTGGAGATCGCCACCACGCTGGCCCTCGACCCGGAGGTCATGCTGCTCGACGAGCCGCTGGCCGGCATGGGCCACGAGGACATCGAGGGCACCGCCGCGCTGATCAAGCGCGTCGCCGCCGACCGCACCGTGCTGATGGTCGAGCACAACCTCTCGGTCGTGGCGCATCTGTCGGACACCATCACCGTGCTGCGGCGCGGCGAGATCCTCGCCGAGGGGCCCTACGAGGTGGTGTCGAAGAACGCCCAGGTCATGGAAGCGTACATGGGGACCGGACATGCCTGACGGGATGCAGAGCAAGACCAGCCAGGTCGGGACCGCCATGCTGGAGGTCCGCGACCTGCACGGCTTCTACGGCGAGAGCCACGTCCTGCACGGCGTCAGCCTCGAGGTCCGCCAGGGCGAGGTGGTGACGCTGCTGGGGCGCAACGGCGCCGGCAAGACCTCGACCATGCGCGCGATCATGGGCATCATGGCCAAGCGCACCGGCTCGATCCGCTTCCAGGGCACCGAGCTGATCGGCATGGCCCCGCACCGGATCCCGCGCCTGGGCATCGGCTATGTGCCGGAGGAGCGCGGCATCTTCTCCTCGCTCAGCGTCGACGAGAACCTGACGCTGCCGCCGGTCATCAAGGACGGCGGCATGACGGTCGAGCAGATCTACGAGCTGTTCCCCAACCTGAAGGGGCGCGGCTCGACGCAGGGCACGCGGCTGTCGGGCGGCGAGCAGCAGATGCTGGCGATCGCCCGCATCCTGCGCACGGGTGCGAACCTGATCCTGCTCGACGAGCCGACCGAGGGTCTGGCCCCGGTGATCATCGAGCAGATCGGCGTGGCGGTGCGGGCCTTGAAGCAGCGCGGCTTCACCATCGTGCTGGTCGAGCAGAACTTCCGCTTCGCCGCCACCATCGCCGATCGCCATTACGTGATGGAGGAGGGGCATGTCGTCGACATGATCCCCAACGACCAGCTCCACGCCAACATGGACAAGCTCCACACCTATCTCGGCGTGTGAGCGGGAGAGTCTTCTCATGTTCGAACTTCTGGGGGTGCCACCCCAGGCGCTGTTCGGCCAGCTTCTGCTCGGCCTGATCAACGGCTCCTTTTACGCGCTGCTCAGCCTCGGGCTGGCGGTGATCTTCGGCATGCTGAACGTCGTCAACATGGCGCACGGCGCCTTGTACATGGTCGGCGCCTTCGTGGCGTGGCTGCTGCTGACCTACGTCGGCGTCGGCTACTGGGGCGCGCTGATCGTCGCGCCGATCGTCGTCGGCGCCATCGGGCTGGTGCTGGAGCGCACGATGCTGCGCCGGCTCTACAAGGTCGACCACCTGTACGGGCTGCTGCTGACCTTCGGTCTGGCGCTGATCTTCGAGGGCGCCTTCCGCCACCAGTACGGCGTCTCGGGCCAGCCCTATCCCATCCCCGACCTGCTCAAGGGCGGCAACAACCTCGGCTTCATGTTCCTGCCGACATACCGCGGCTGGGTCGTGGTGTTCTCGCTGATCGTCTGCTTCGGCACCTGGTTCGCCATCGAGCGCACCAAGCTGGGCGCCTACCTGCGCGCCGCCACCGAGAACCCGACGCTGGTCCAGGCCTTCGGCATCAACGTGCCGGTGATGGTCTCGCTGACCTACGGCTTCGGCGTCGCGCTCGCCGGTCTGGCCGGGGTGCTGGCGGCGCCGATCTATCAGGTCTCGCCGCTGATGGGCTCCAACCTGATCATCATCGTCTTCGCGGTGGTGGTGATCGGCGGCATGGGCTCGATCCTCGGCGCCATCGTGACCGGGCTGGGGCTCGGGCTGCTGGA
>NZ_JAGINM010000009.1 GCF_017876095.1 Azospirillum agricola | reverse complement strand
AAAACCCAAGCTCAAACCCGACGCAGATTGCTCTGCGTTCAAATCACTGCTTCAACTTCGGATGCGAACAGACGTCCGCGTGTGTGCCGATCCCAAACCGAACCGGAACCCCCGCTCTCAACGGCACTCAAAGCACCGCCGCCTGCGCATCCCTTCTCACAACACGGTATTAACTTGTCAATGATCCCGCAGCGCTTCCGAAAGCGCCGCATCGACCGCTCCCCCATCCCCCTTCTTCAGGGAGGCGGGCCGGAGAAGGCCGAGATGTCTTGGTCGAAACCGGAACCGCAAACCAGCTCAACCGCTTGTTTCCGCTTCCTTTTTCTCCGCCGCCGCGCCGCTTCGTGAAGCGCCGCCCCGTCGGTGGAGCGGGTTATAGGCGCCCAACCCGAACCCGGCAAGCGCTTTTTTGCGCTCTCATGAAAAATTTCTGACGGTTCGTCTTTTCACCGGAGCCCACCCCGGATTCGGTGTAAGGGAGCATCCCCTGGGACACCGGACCGGAATCGCCCGAAGCGACGCCGCCGGATGGCCCGTCCGATGGCCTTCTGCCGATTGACAGCAACAGCACCGACGCGCATCGTCCCTGCCTGTGGTCGTACCACGACCGATTGGGACATCTTCCTCCCACCCGCGTGTCGGATCGAGCAACGATAGGAGAATGACGGTGCGTTCGAGGCTTTGCCGCCTTCCCACGCTCGCCTTGATCGCCGCCGCCCTGGCGGGGATCACCACTCCCACCGCTCCGCGCGCCTTCGCCGCAGAGACGCGCTCCACCGAGATGGAGCGCGAGTTGGACCGGGTCCACCGCGCCGCCGCCGACCGCAAGGGCGCGCCGGAGCGGGCGGCGATCGACCGGCGCACGCTGTCCATCGGCCGCGGCGACACACTGATGGATCTGCTGACCAGCGCCGCGGTCCCGCGCAACGAGGCCAGCGGCGCCATCGCCGCGCTGCGCGACGTCTATGATCCCCGCAAGCTGAAGGTCGGCCAGCAGGTGACCGTCCTGTTCGAGCCGCGCCGGGGAGGGGCCCGCAAGTTCGTCGGCCTGGAGTTCGTGCCGGACCCGGTGCGCTCCGTCTCCATCGCGCGCAAGGGCGAGACCGGTTTCGTCTCGACCCAGACGGAAAAGCCGGTGTCGCGGCAGCTGGTGGCCGCCCAGGGCACCGTCCGTTCCAGCCTGTTCGAGGCCGGAAGCGCCGCCGGGGTTCCGCTGTCGGTGATGATGGCCTTCATCCGTGACTTCTCCTACGACGTCGATTTCCAGCGCGACCTGCAACCGGGCGACGGCTTCGAGATCCTCTACGAGAAGATGGTGACGTCCGACGGCAAGGCGGTGGGCGAAGGCGACGTGCTCTACGCCTCGCTGACCTTGAGCGGCGAGGAGATGCCGATCTACCGGCACAAGACACGCGACGGCCGCATCGACTATTACAACCGCGACGGCGAGAGCATCCGCCGCGCCCTGCTGCGCACCCCGATCGACGGCGCCCGCATCACCTCGGGCTTCGGGATGCGGCACCACCCGATCCTGGGCTTCAGCAAGATGCACCAGGGCGTCGATTTCGGTGCGCCGAAGGGAACGCCGATCTACGCCGCCGGCCGCGGCGTGGTCGAGCAGGTCGGGCCGTTCGGCGCCTATGGAAACTACATCCGCATCCGCCACAACACCGAGATCACCACCGCCTACGCCCACATGAGCCGCTTCGCCAAGGACATGCGGCGCGGCGCGCGGATCGACCAGGGCGACGTCATCGGTTATGTCGGCGCCACCGGCCGGGTCACCGGCGCGCATCTGCATTACGAGGTTCTGAAGGGCGGCCGTCAGGTCAACCCGCGCTCGATCGATCTGCCGACCGGCGAAAAGCTCCAAGGGCGTGAACTGCAAGCCTTCCAGCAGACCGTCCGGTCGCTGGACAAATCCTTCGAGGATGCCCGCAGCGGCCTGCAACTGGCCCGCAGCCCCGGCCCGAGCGAGGAGAAGGGCTGCACCAAGGCGACGACCTGCTGATCGGAACCCCGCTGGATCAGGATGGCCGGTGAATCGGGGCGGCGGCTTCGCCGTCAGCCCTGCTTCATCATGTTGCGGATGGCGCCGACCAGCTGCTTGGCGCTCTCATCGCTACCCAGCAGCTTTTGCAGCTTCTCGCGCATCAGCATCGCCTGCGGCTTCTGGTTCATGGCGCGTTCGATGGCGAGTTCGGCCTCGCCCGGCTTCATCACTTCGTTGTCGGACATGGTGGGCGATCCGTCTCTCCGGACGTTGGATGGACACAGCATGGGCCAAGCGGCGACGGTCGGCAACCGGTGCGCTCAGCGGTATTGACCGACCGTCTCGTCGGCGCGGCCGCCGGTTCCCAGCTTGAATTCGGTCACGCCGGGCGCGCTGTCGGTGACGCCGCCGAGGTCGAGCGCGCGAACGCCACGTTCCTTCAAAGCCAGCATCGCCCGCCACAGGACCAGACGCATGGCGCTGCTCTTGCGGCCGGCCTCGTTGGCCCAGCTGATCTGGCTGGTCGCCGCCGCGCCGTGGCGGAAGACCAGGGCGCAGGCCACCGGCGTCTTCTTCTCCAGCGCCGTCACCATCAGCACGCCGTCGCCGGCCCCGCCACCCTTGACCATGGCGTTGCGCAGCCGCACCGCCAGGGTGCCGGTCATCGGGCGGAAACCCTTGGCGGCTGCCTGGTCATGCTCCTGCTTCATCAGCCAGGGAAGATTGCCGGCCTGCCAGTCGGCGTCGATGAGCAGACCTGATTTTTCCGCCCCGCGCAGCCGCTGGCGCCAATCGCGCGCGAGTCCGGCCATCAACGCGTCCGCGCTGGGGGTCAGGTCGAGCCAGACCGTCCGGTAGCCGGGGCCGGCGCGGCGGAAACCGCAGCGTTGCAGCAGCGCCTCGGTCTCCGGCGAGGCCGGCAGTTCGGGCAGCAGGCTGGCGCGGCTGAAGGGCGAGCGCGGACACGCCTTGCGCAACAGGCGGAAGGTGGCCTCCAGAATCTCCGGGTCCGGATCGATGCCGTCCAGCCACAGGGGGCCCCGGTGGAGCTGGCGGTCGTGGAACAGCTTCAGCATCCGGCGTTCGAGGATCTGCACCAGACCGACCGGCTCGCCGTCGCGGCGGATCACGCCCAGCTTGGGCAGGTAGCCGTAGGTCCGCCCCATGGCCCGGCCATAGGCGAAGCTCTGCGTGAGGGTCGAGCAGCGGACGCGGGCGAACAGGGCGTCCCACTCGCCGACCGTGCCCGCGTTCCAGGCGATGGTGACCTCGGCCATGATGTCGCGTCCCCGTCAGGCCGGCGGCAGGGCGGCGGTGGCCTCTTCCACCTGGGCGAAGGTCGGCCGGTATTCGGGCGACAGCACGTTGCGCGCGTATTCCACGGAGATCGCCGGCGCGTAGCCGGACAGATGGGCGATCAGCCCGGTCTTCATCGCCTGATAATACTTGCCCTCGGCGTGGTAGATGGCCTTCAGGCCGCTGGCGATCGGCGCCATGAAACCGTAGGCGACGAGAATGCCGAAGAAGGTACCGACCAGCGCGCCGCCGATCAGCTTGCCCAGCACCTCGGGCGGCTCGGAGATCGAGCCCATGGTGTGAATCACGCCCAGCACCGCCGCGACGATGCCCAGCGCCGGCACCGCGTCGGCGATCGCCTGGACGGCGTCGGCGACCGCCTGGTGCTCATGGTGCATCGCCTCGAGATCCTCGTCCATCAGGTCGACCAGCTCGTGCGGGTTGTCGGCGCCGAGCGACATCAGGCGCAGATAGGTGCACAGGAATTCGATGGCGTGGTGGTCGGCGTAGAATTTCGGGAATTGCTGGAACAGAGGCGAGTCCTCCGGCTTCTCGATGTGCTGTTCGAGCGCCAGCAGGCCCTTGGTCTTGGCGATCTTGAAGACCTGATACATCATGGTCAGGGCTTCGAGATAATCCTCCTTCTTGTATTTGGGCCCCTTGAAAAGATGGCCCATCTCCTTGCCGGTGTGGGTGATCACGCTCTTTGGGTTGGCGATGAAGAAGCCACCGACGCCGGCGCCGAGGATGATCATGAACTCGAACGGCATCCACAGCACGCCCATATGGCCGCCGCCGAGGACATAGCCCCCGAACACGCTGAAGATCACGACCGCCAAGCCGATCATCACGAACATGTGGTTTCTTCCCTCTTGAATCCGGCCACGGCGCCGACCGATGCCGGCGGCCGATGCGCGACACCCCGATGTCTTGCACCGTGGTGTCCGGCACCGGGCCGCAGCGACAGAATGGCGACGGAATCCATTGAGTTTCCGTGAATCACCCGAACGGCCTACCGCGATCGCGACAGGGCGCGGCGATCCTACCGGGACCACCCTCCCCTGTCACGAAAGGACTGGCGCGTCAGGGTTTCTCCGGGGGAAGCAGGGCCTTGATGCGGTCGCGCAAGGGGCCGACCTCGTCGAGCGGCAAGGCGAAATGACACGCCAAGGTCACGGGCACCGAGAGCGCCGGTTCGCGCAGCGCCGCCCCCGCGTCGGTCAGCTCGACGATCACCCGGCGTTCGTCGGCCGGGTCGCGGCGGCGGGCGACCAGGCCGTTGGCCTCCATCCGCTTCAGCAGCGGGGTCAGGGTGCCGGAATCGAGATCCAGCGCGTCGCCCAGTTCGCCGACCGTGCGGGGGGACCGCTCCCACAGCACCAGCATCGCCAGATACTGCGGGTAGGTCAGCCCCAGCTTGTCGAGCAGGGGCCGGTAGAGCCGGGTGATCCGGTTGCTCGCCGAATAAAGCGCAAAGCAGAGCTGGCGGTCGAGCCGCAGAAGCTCGCCGCCATCCTGGGGGGTCGAGGAGGAGGGCGGCGCTGCCGCCCCCCCGCTTGTGTCCTGCCCGGTTGTGTCCTGCCCGGTTGTGTCTTGATCGTCGGTCATGCCGCCTGAACGCTGAGAGCCACGTCGATGTTGCCGCGAACGGCGTTGGAATAGGGGCAGACGGTGTGGGCGGTGGCAACCAGTTCCTCGGCCGCAGCCTGCTCCAGCCCTTTCACCGTGACCGCCAGCGCCACCGACAGGGCGAAGCCGCCCTCGGGCGTCTGCAACAGGTTGACGGTGGAGGCGACCGAGGCGTCGGCCAGCGGCAGCTTCTTCAGGCGGGCGACGTGGCGCACCGCGCTCTCGAAGCAGGCGGCGTAGCCGGCGGCGAAGAGCTGCTCGGGGTTGGTGGCGTTGCCCTTGCCACCCAGGCTCTTCGGCATGGCGAGGTCGAGGCTCAGCAGGCCGTCGTCGGTCTGGACATGGCCCTCGCGGCCACCGGAGGTGCGGGCGTTGGCGGTGTAGAGCGTGGTCATCGGTCGGTTTCCTTCGTCTTGGTTGGGTTCGTGTTCGATGGGCTTATTCATAGCGCCAAATTTAATTGTGCGCAATATAATTGAGTGGATGATCGCCCGGCCCGCACCGCGCGACTGCCCTGCGTCGGCCGCACCCCGATCCGGCACGTCCCTGGCATGGTTCCGCCCCCGGGGAGCCGGAACGGAAAAGGGGCCGCCTCGCGGCAGCCCCTTCCCCACACCCGCATCGATCCGAAGCGGCTCCGATCCGGATGGATCAGCCGATGCGCCAGACGTCCGGGCTCTGCTCCAGACGCTTCAGCAGGGCGAGGCGCTGCTGCTCGATCTCCGCCGGCAGGCGGCTGCCGAAGCGGTTGAACAGCTCCTCCTGGTCCCTGGCTTCCGCCTCGGCTTCCTTGCGGTCGATGTCCATGATCTTGCTGAACTTCTCCTGCCCGAAGCTCAGCCCGCTCCAGTTCAGGTCCTGGTAGCGCGGCGAGTAGCCGAAGGGCGATTCGGCGACCTCGGTGGCGCGGCCGCGCACGCGGTCGACGATCCACTTCAGGACGCGCATGTTGTCGCCGAAGCCCGGCCAGACGAACTTGCCGTTCTCGTCCTTGCGGAACCAGTTGACGCGGTAGATGCGCGGCAGGTTCTCGACCTTGCTCTCCATCGACAGCCAATGGTTCCAGTAGTCGGCCATGTTGTAGCCGCAGAAGGGCAGCATGGCGAAGGGGTCGCGGCGGATGGCGGCCTGGCCGACGGCGGCGGCGGTCGCCTCCGAGCCCATGGTCGCCGCCCAGTAGACGCCCTCGCGCCAGTTGTAGGCCTCGAACACCAGCGGGAAGGTCTTCGACAGGCGGCCGCCGAAGATGAAGGCGCTGATCGGAACGCCGGCCGGATCCTCCCAGGCCGGGTCGATCGACGGGCACTGCGCCGCCGGCGCGGTGAAGCGCGAGTTCGGGTGCGCCGCCAGACGGCCGGAGCCCGGCGTCCAGTCCTTGCCCTGCCAGTCGATCAGATGCTCCGGCGGGGTGTCGGTCAGCCCCTCCCACCACACATCGCCGTCGTCGGTCAGCGCGACGTTGGTGAAGATGACGTTGTGGTCGAGCGTCTTCAGCGCGTTCGGGTTCGACTTGACGCTGGTGCCCGGCGCCACGCCGAAGAAGCCGGCCTCCGGGTTGATGGCGCGCAGCGTGCCGTCGGGCTGCGGCTTGATCCAGGCGATGTCGTCGCCGATGGTGCGGACCGTCCAGCCCTCGAACTCGGCGGGCGGGACCAGCATGGCGAAGTTGGTCTTGCCGCAGGCCGACGGGAAGGCGGCGCCGACGTAGGTCTTCTCGCCGGTGGGGCTCTCGACGCCGAGGATCAGCATGTGCTCGGCCAGCCAGCCCTGCTCGCGGCCCATCGAGGAGGCGATGCGCAGCGCGAAGCACTTCTTGCCCAGGAGCGCGTTGCCGCCGTAGCCCGAGCCGTAGGAGACGATCGAATGCTCCTCCGGGAAATGGACGATGTACTTGCTCTCGGCGTTGCACGGCCACGCCACGTCGGCCTGTCCGGCCTCCAGCGGGGCGCCGACCGAATGCAGGCAGGGGACGAAGTCGCCGTCGCCCAGCACGTCCAGCACCTTCTGGCCCATGCGGGTCATCAGCCGCATGTTGACGGCGACGTAGGGGCTGTCGGAGAGCTGCACGCCGATGTGGGCGATGTCGGAGCCGAGCGGCCCCATGCTGAAGGGCACCACATAGAGGGTGCGGCCGCGCATGCAGCCCTCGAACAGGCCGTCCAGCTTGGCCTTCATCTGGGCCGGGTCCATCCAGTTGTTGGTCGGACCGGCTTCCTCACGGGTCTTGGAGCAGATGTAGGTGCTGTCCTCGACGCGCGCGACGTCGCCCGGATCGGACCGGCACAGGAACGAGTTCCGGCGCTTGGCCTCGTTCAGGCGGATGAAGGTGCCGGCCTCGACCATCTCGTTGCAGAGGCGGTCGTATTCCTCCTGCGAACCGTCGCACCAGTGGATGCGCTCCGGCTTGCATTTCAGCGCGATCTCCTCGACCCAGGCCAGGAGCTTCGTGTTCCGCGTCCGCGTGCTTGCAGTCATCGTCTTCCTCTCGAATGCGGTACCGGTACCGGCCATTCCTCCCCTCCCCCGAACCATCGCGCAGCCTCGTCCCCGGCGTCGGATGCCGATCGGGAGTCGCTGGCGGATGGCACCGTCAGACGGTGCGTGGGGCGTCGGCCGCTCCGGTCCTGCTTTTGTCCGTTGTCGTGCTCAAGGGTGCGGGCGATGCCGCAGGATCAGCCGCGCCCCACGCGGGCGGCGCACCGGCGGCCGAAGCCGCCGGACAGCCGCGCCGGACGGAGGCCGCGCCGAAACGGTCCCAAAGGCGGTCCAAGGGCGAGAGGCCCGGACGGGAAACGGGTCGATCCGTTATGGTCCACTGACATGTTCTCCTGGTTGCGCTGGTCGCGCGCCGCGTTCTTGTTCTTGGTGCGGCGCCCGTTGGTGACGGTCTGGTCCTCGGGTGATGCTGTCCGCTTGCTCGGTCTGCTTGTTGTTGCTTTTGGGCGGCGACGCCTCTTCGGGCGCTCGTTCCGCCGGTGGATCCGGCTCCCCCGCCGACAGGCATGCCGATGGGAGTCACGTGGGGCCGTCCACGCCGCCGGGTCGGGCGGCGCGCTGGACCAGGGTGGCCACGGCCATTCTAGCCGATTCGGGGTCGCTTGTTCTCTCGTCAAAATCGACGCGGGCGACGTACCCCCCGCATCGAAGGTCGCACCCCTCGGGGTCGATGCCGGTCAGGGTCCAGCCGCTCCCGTCCCCGGCCCCGGCCCCGGCGGGGAGCGGCGGAGCCAGCGTCGACAGGGCGGCGGCGTGCGTCTCGTCCATGCCCGCGAGGATATCGGGTTCGGCCTCGGCCAGCGCAAGTTCGACCTTGGGGAAGCCCAGCTCGGCGGCGGACAGCCAATGGATGCGGCCGAAGCCGGCGACGAGATGCGCCCGCTCCACCTCCACCCGGTGGACCGCGAAGTCGCCGAAGCCGGCGTAGAAGGCGGCGTCCGGATGGCGGCGCAGGTAGCGCGCGCGGTGGCGCGGCTCGTCGGTCGGCGCAATGCGGCCGAGCACCGACAGGCGGGCGCCGGTCAGCGGCTGCGCCAGGCCGGCGGTGCCGTCGAACAGCAGCCCGACGCGCCCGTCGGCGGCGATGTTGCGGCTGTGATCGGCCAGCGCCGACAGCAGGAGAAGGGGGCTTCCGTCATGGTCGAGGGCAACCAGCACCAGCGACGGGTAGGGCCAGCCGGCGGCGTCGGCCCCCGCGGCATCGCCGCGCTGGGCGGTCGCCAGCGTCGCCCGGTCGCAGGCGCGCATCAGGCGGCGCGCGGCGTCGGCCGGGGCCGCGGGCCGGGCGGGCGGTGAAGGGGACGCCGGGAACGGCGCCGCGCCGTCCTTCCCGGATGGGGAGGACGCGCCAAGGGCTTGTGTGGACCTCATACCGAACCGCGCGTGCGCTCTTCCCGCGCGGCACCGTTGCTCGGCGCCGCATTGACGCCATATTGGCCCAGAAAAATGGCGCGGGAAAAGTGAAAACTGCCGCGGTTCCCTTGACTCTGTCATAATCGGTCCGAATGGCCGCCCCCATCGCCCCCCTGCCCCCGCCTTCGACAAAGGACGCGCCGACGACCATGGTCCACACCGTCGCCCTGGTGGATGACGACCGCAACATCCTGGCTTCCGTCTCCATCGCGCTGGAGGCCGAGGGCTTCGAGGTGCGCACCTACACCGACGGGTCGGAGGCCCTGCGCGGCCTGACCCAGCGCCCGCCCGACCTCGCCGTGCTCGACATCAAGATGCCGCGCATGGACGGCATGGAGCTGCTCCAGCGCCTGCGCCAGACCTCCCGGCTTCCGGTGATCTTCCTGACCAGCAAGGACGACGAGCTGGACGAGCTGATGGGCCTGCGCATGGGGGCCGACGACTACATCAAGAAGCCCTTCTCGCAGCGGCTGCTGATCGAGCGCATCCGCGCCCTGCTGCGCCGCGAGGCGCTGCGCGGCGAGGCCGGCGAGGCCGTCGATCCCGGACAGGTGGTGACGCGCGGGCCGCTGCTGCTCGACGGCGCGCGGCACGCCTGCGCCTGGAAGGGCCAGCCCATCGACCTGACGGTGACCGAGTTCCTGCTGGTGAAGGCCCTGGCCCAGCGGCCCGGCCATGTGAAGAACCGCGACCAGCTGATGGACGCGGCCTATGGCGAGCATGTCTATGTCGACGACCGCACCATCGACAGCCACATCAAGCGGCTCCGCAAGAAGTTCAAGGCGATCGATGCCGATTTCGCCCAGATCGAGACCCTCTACGGCGTCGGCTACCGTTACCGGGAATAGCGCCGCGCGGCGGGGCCGCCGGGGCATCTCGAAGCTCACCCTGCGCATCCTGGCGGTCAACGTGCTGGCGCTGGCGCTGCTGGTCGCCGGGCTGCTCTATCTCGGCCGCTACCAGGACCGGCTGATCCAGGCGGAGATGGAGGCGCTGGCGACGGAGGCGCGCATCTTCGCCTCGGCGCTCGGCGAGGGCGCCGTGAACCGAATCCTCGTCCCGCCGTCGCCCAGCGGCGAGGATGGCGGGCGCGAACGGTTCGAGCTGGCGCCCGAGCTGGCGCGCCAGATGATCCGCCGGCTGGCCGAGGCGACGGCGACCCGCACCCGCCTGTTCGACATCGACGGCCGGATGCTGTCCGACAGCCGGGTGCTGACCGGCTCGACCGGCCGCATCGAGATCCGCGAGCTGCCCGCTCCGCCCGCCGGCGACGCCATATCGCGCGCGATCAACACTCTGTACAGCCGTCTGATCGACGTGGCGCCGAGCCGCGAGGGGCTGCCGCTGCACGGCGAGGAGACCGGCCGGCCCAACCCCGACGTCGAGCGCGCGCTGGCCGGCGAGACCGGCGCCACCGTCTGGCGCGTGGAGTCGGCGGCCGGCGAGCCGGAGCTGCTGCTGACCGTCGCCGTGCCGGTCCAGCGCTACCGCGAGGTGCTGGGCGCCGTGCTGCTGGCGCGCGGCGGCGGCGAGATCGACCGCGCCATCCGCTCCGTCCGCTTCGACATCCTGCGGGTGTTCGCGGTGGCGCTGCTGGTGACGGTGGCGCTGTCCTTCTACCTCGCCGGCACCATCGCCCGGCCGATCCGCCGGCTGGCCCAGGCCGCCGACCGGCTGCGCACCGGCCACGGCCGCCACACCGAGATCCCCGACCTGACCCGGCGCGGCGACGAGATCGGCGAGCTGTCCGGCGTGCTGCGCGACATGACCGCCGCGCTGTGGGCGCGGATGGACGCGATCGAGCGCTTCGCCGCCGACGTCGCGCACGAGATCAAGAACCCGCTGACCTCGCTGCGCAGCGCGGTGGAGACCGTGGGCCGCATCGAGGATCCCGGACGCCGCGCCCGGCTGATGGCGATCATCGCCGACGACGTCCAGCGGCTCGACCGGCTGATCAGCGACATCTCCAACGCCTCGCGCCTCGACGCCGAGCTGTCGCGGGCCGAGCTGGAGCCGGTCGACATCGGCGCCATGCTGGCGATGCTGGCCGACATCCAGCGCGCCGCCGAGGCCTCGGAGGACGGCGGAAGCACCGGCGACGGCCCCCGCATCGTCATCGACGTTCCGGATGAGGAACGATTGATCGTTCCGGGCCTGGAAGGACGCTTGACGCAAGTGTTCCAGAATCTGATCGCCAACGCCCTGTCCTTCTCGCCGCCCGGCGGAACGGTGCGCGTCACCGCAAGGCGCGCCGGTTCCCTGCTGCGCGTCACCGTTTCGGACGACGGCCCCGGCATTCCGGAAGGAAAGGAGGAGGCGATCTTCGAGCGCTTCTACACCGAACGGCCGGCCGGCGAGAAGTTCGGCACCCACTCCGGCCTCGGTCTGTCCATCTCGCAGCAAATAGTTCAGGCTCACGATGGTTTGGTTGACGCACAAAATCGACTTTCCCCCGATGGTCGTATCCTTGGCGCCGACTTCCGCGTGACGCTGCCGCTGCGGCGGTGATTTGCCGAAAAGTTGCGCTTTTCCTCGATAAGATGTGGACAAGGTCCGAATGCGGGTCGATCATGCCCATGGTCGTCACCGTTCGCATTGTTCGCCGGCTTTCGTTCGCGAGCGCGCCTGACTCTGGGCAACCATGGGGGGTCATCATGTCCGTGCCCGCTCAAGTCCCTGCTCAAGTCATTGATATCCGGCGCTATCGTCTGGCCCGGCTGATCCGCGACGCCGGCCGCCAGCAGGGCGAGCTGGCCCGCATGATGCGCGATTCCGCGCAGGAACGAACCCAGCTGGCCGAGGCGCTGCAAGGCGCCCAGCGCCACCTGACCCGCATCGCCGAGAGCTACAAGGTCCTGCTGCTCCGCCTGAAGCGCGAGAAGGATTTCCGCGACGCCTGCCAGGAGGCGGCGGAGCTGGAGGATCTCGACGAGATGATCCGCCGCCGCGACGCGCTGGTCCGCGAGCTGGAAAGCATCCGCCGCGGCGGCCGTGGATCCGCCGGGCCCTGAACGGCGCTCCCCAATGGCCCGCGCGAGCGGATGGCGGGAGCCCTGTTCAGGGTCCCCCGCCTTCCCCCCGGCCCCCCTACCCCGACTCCATTGACAGAAACCGCGGCACCGCTCACCTTCGCGGGATCATGGTGACGATGCACGGCACCTGCGTCCTGCTCTCCGACATCGGCGTGTTGCTGAGAGGGGATTCGGGAAGCGGCAAATCCGATGTGGCTCTGCGATTGATCGACGGTGGCGCGCGGCTGGTCGCCGACGACCGGATCCTGCTGCGCGTCGAGGACGGCCGTCTGGTCGCCAGCGCCCCGGCGCCGCTCGCCGGCCTGCTGGAGGTGCGCGGCGTCGGCATCCTGCCGGTGCCGACCGCGCCCGCCGCCGCCGTCGGGCTGGTCGTCGATCTCGTCCCGGCGGAGCGGGTGGAACGGCTGCCCGAGCCCGCCTTCGAAACGATCCATGGCGTGCCGCTGCCCCGTCTCGCCCTGTCGCCCTTCGACGCCTCAACCCCGGCGAAGCTGCGTCTGGCCGCCGCCGCCGCGCGGGCCGGCACGCTGGGCCGGGTGCCGGCCGTCCTCGACGCCCATCCCTAAAACGATCCCGTGCCGGCCATGCCCCCCCACACCGCCTCGACCGAGACCCTCGACACCGTTCCCGCGGCGCAGCGCGGCCGCATCGTGCTGGTCACCGGCCTGTCCGGCGCCGGCATGTCGGTGGCGCTGAAGGCCCTGGAGGATCTGGGCTACGAGGCCGTCGACAATCTGCGCCTGTCGCTGGTCCCGGCGCTGCTCCAGCAGGCCGACCCGCGCCGCCGGCCGCTGGCCCTGGTGATCGACAGCCGGACCCGCGACTTTTCCGCCCAGACCTTCCTGGACGAGCTGGACGACCTGGAGGCGCGCGACGACCTCGACGTCCGGCTGGTCTTCCTCGACTGCGGCGACGAGGTGCTGCAACGCCGCTTCACCGAGACGCGGCGGCGCCACCCGCTGGCCATCGACCGCACGGTGCCCGACGGCATCGCGCGCGAGCGCACCCTGCTGTTCCCGCTGAAGGAGCGGGCCGACCTGACCATCGACACGACGCAACTGTCCATTCACGATTTGCGGCGCATCCTGTCGGGGCATTTCCAACGCGATGCGCAGGCGGCGCTCCAGGTGTTCGTGACCTCCTTCTCCTTCCGGCTGGGGCTGCCGCGCGAAGCCGATCTGGTCTTCGACGTGCGGTTCCTGACCAACCCCCATTACGACCCGGCCCTGCGCCCGCTGACCGGGCTCGACCCCGCCGTCGCCGCGCGGGTGGAGGGGGACGCCGACTTCCCCGCCTTCTTCGCCAACCTGACCGGGCTGCTGCGGCCGCTGCTGCCGCGCTACAACCAGGAAGGCAAGAGCTACCTGACCATCGCCATCGGCTGCACCGGCGGCAAGCACCGCTCGGTGTTCGTCGCCGAGCGGCTGGCCGCGTGGCTGGCCGACCTCGGCATCAAGGTCAACCTCAGCCACCGCGAGTTGAGCCGCCTGGGTGCCCGTCCCGGTGCCCCGGCGGGTGGGCAAGCGGGCGGGCAAACAGGCGGAGTGGCGGGCGGGCCGGGCGGCCCGCCGGCCGCCGGACAGGGGTGACGCAATTTGCGCCTTGACGACCATGCGCCCGACAAATCATCCAAAAGCCGGCAGGCGATGATCAAAATCACCGCAACGACGTTTCCTGGGGAGGCTCCAACCTTGAAGGATGTCCCATGATCGGCATGGTTCTTGTGACCCACGGGCGACTCGCCGAAGAGTTCATCGCCGCTCTGTTCCACGTGGTGGGCGAGCAGAGCCAGGTGCGCGCGGTGTGCATCGGCCCCGACGACGACATGGAGCAGCGGCGCCAGGACATCCTGAATTCGGTCGCCGAGGTCGATGACGGGACGGGCGTGGTGGTCCTCACCGACATGTTCGGCGGCACGCCGTCGAACCTCGCCATCTCCATCATGGACAAGGCGAAGGTCGAGGTGATCGCCGGCGTCAACCTGCCGATGCTGATCAAGCTGGCCAGCGTCCGCAAGACCGAGCCGCTCGACAAGTCGGTCATCGCCGCCCGCGACGCCGGGCAGAAATACATCAACGTCGCCTCCTCCCTGCTGTCGGACTGATCCCGCATGAGCCAAGACGATCCGGCCCCGTTGGACGGCGAGCTGCGCCGCACCGCCACCATCACCAACCAGCGCGGCCTGCACGCCCGCGCCTCGGCCAAGTTCGTCAAGCTGGTCGCCACCTTCGACGCCGACATCAAGGTCCGCCGCGGCGAATCCGTCGTGTCGGGCGAATCGATCATGGGCCTGATGATGCTCGCCGCCGGACCGGGCACCACCGTGGAGCTGCGCGCCCACGGCACCCAGGCCGAGGACGCCATGGCCGCCCTGCTCGACCTGATCAACCGCAAGTTCGATGAAGAGTGACACGCCGCCGGGCCCCCCGGCCGCCGCCCCGATCCGTTCCCTGCGCGGCCTGGGAGTATCCCCCGGCATCGCCATCGGCCCCGCCCATGTGGTGGAGAGCGGCTCCGTCGCCATCCCGGAATACGCGATCGCGCCCGAAGGCGTCGAGGCCGAGCTTCTGCGCTTCAACGAGGCCGCCGCCAAGGCGCGGCGCCAGATCAAGAAGCTGAAGAGCAAGGCGCTGGTGCTGCCCGACTCGGCGTCGGAGGAGATCGGCTTCCTGCTCGACGCCCATCTGTCGATGGTCACCAACTCCCGCCTGACCCGTGGCGTCGAGCGCCGCATCCGCGAGGAGCGCGTCAACGCCGAGGCCGCCATCCAGGCGGAGATCGCCACCATCGCCCAGACCTTCGCCGGGATGGACGACGCCTATCTGGCCGCCCGCATCGCCGACATCCGCGAGGTCGGGCGCCGCCTGACCCGCAACCTGATGAAGCACGAGTACCGGGCCTTCTCCACCCTGCCCCCCGGCAGCATCATCCTGGCGGAGGAGCTGACCCCGGCCGACACGGCGCTGCTCGACCCCAAGGCGGTCGCCGGCTTCGCCACCGTGCTGGGCGGGGCGGAGGGGCACACCGCGATCCTCGCCCGCTCGCTCGGCCTCCCCGCCGTGCTCGGCGCCGCCGGCCTGCTGGCCGGGGTGCGCAACGGCGTGCTTGTGGTGGTCGACGGCGTGCAGGGCCGCGTCGTCATCGACCCGCCGCCCGAGCTGCTGGCCGAGTACCGCGACCGCCGCGCCGCCCGCGACCGCGAGCGCGAGCAGTTGAAGAGCCTGCGCAAGCTGCCGGCCGTCACCCGCGACGGCACCGCCATCACCCTGCTGGCGAACATGGAGCTGCCGCGCGACCTGGAGCACGCGCTGGAGAACGGCGCCCAGGGCGTCGGGCTGCTGCGCACCGAGTTCCTGTTCATGAACCGTGACCACCTGCCCGACGAGGAGGAGCAGTACGGCGTGCTGCGCGCCGTCGTCGAGGGCATGGGCGGCCGCACCGTCACCGCCCGCACCATGGACGTCGGCGGCGAGAAGCTGGCCGGCTGGATGGCCGGGCGCTACGGCGAGCCGGCCAACCCGGCCTTGGGCCTGCGCGCCATCCGCCTCGGCCTGCGCGAGCCCAAGCTGCTGGAGACCCAGCTGGCCGCCATGCTGCGGGCCGGGGCGCACGGGCCGCTGCGCATCCTGCTGCCGATGATCACCTCGGTTCCGGAGGTGCAGAAGGTGCGCGAGATGCTGGGCCAGGTGGCGCGCCGCCTGCGCCGCCGCGGCGTCGCCATCGCCGACCCGCTGCCGCCGGTCGGCGTGATGGTGGAGGTTCCAGGCGCGGCGCTCGCCGCCGACGCGCTGGCCTACGCCGCCGACTTCTTCTCGATCGGCACCAACGACCTGACCCAGTACACGCTGGCGATCGACCGCGCCGACGAGCAGGTGGCGACCCTCTACGACCCGCTGCACCCGGCGGTGCTGCGGCTGATCCAGTTCACCATCGAGGCGGCGCTGCGCTCGCGCATCCCGGTGGCGGTGTGCGGCGAGATCGCCGGCGACGCGCGCTACGCGCCGCTGCTGCTGGGCCTGGGCGTGCGCGAGCTGTCGATGGCGCCGCCCTCGGTCCCGGCGGTGAAGAAGCGCATCCGCGGCCTCGACATGATGGAGGCGAGCCGCCGCGCCCGCGTCATCATGGACCAGAGCGACAGCGGCCGCATCGCCACCCTGCTGGACGACTTCAACGCGATGCCGTGAACGGGGACAGGGGGGCTGCGATGGCAGCCCCCCTGTCCCCGGCACTGCTCAGGCGGCGCGGATGCCGGCCAGGAAGCGCTCGACCTCGCCCTTCATCATCTCCGACTGGCGGGACAGCTCGCCCGCGGCGCCCAGCATCTGGGTCGCGGCGGAGCCGGTCTGGGTGGCGCCGCGGCTGACCTCGGTGATGTTCTCGGTCACGACCCCGGTGCCGCGCGCCGCCTCCTGGACGTTGCGGGCGATCTCGCCGGTGGCGGCCCCCTGCTCCTCGATGGCCGAGGCGATGGAGGTCGCGATCTCGTTGATCGCGCCGATGGTGCTGCCGATCCCGGTGATCGCCGACGCCGCCTCGCTGGTCGCCTGCTGCATCGAGGCGATCTGGCTGGCGATCTCCTCGGTGGCCTTGGCGGTCTGGTTGGCGAGGTTCTTGACCTCCGACGCCACCACGGCGAAGCCCTTTCCGGCCTCGCCGGCGCGGGCCGCCTCGATCGTCGCGTTCAACGCCAGCAGGTTGGTCTGGCTGGCGATGTCGGTGATCAGCTTCACCACGTCGCCGATGCGCTGCGCCTGATCGACCAGCCCCTGGACCCGGCCGTTGGTGGCCTGCGCCTCGCCCACCGCCTGTCCGGCGATGGCGGTGGAGCGGGACACCTGCCCGCTGATCTCGCGGATCGACGCCGACAGCTCGTCGGTCGCCGACGCCACGGTCTGCACGTTGACCGACGCCTGCTCGGCCGCCGCCGCCGTGCCGGCGGCCTGCCGGTTGGTCTGCTCGGCGGTGTGCGCCAGCCCTTGCGCGGTGGCGTCCAGCTCGGTCGCGGCGGCGCTGACCGTGCGCAGGATGCCCGACATGCCGGAGTCGAAGTCCCGGATCAGCCGCTCGACCGCGACGTTGCGCCGCTCCTTGGCCTGGCGCTCGGCCTCTTCCGCTGCGGCCATGCGCTCGCGGTCGAGGGCGTTCTGCCGGAAGATCGCCACCGCGCGGGCCATCCCGCCGATCTCGTCGCCGCGTTCGGCTCCCGTCACCTCGACCGACAGATCACCGTTGGCGAGCCGCTCCATCATGCCGGTGATCCCGGCGACGGGCCGGGCGATGCCGGATTGGGAGATGATGACGCTGGCGACGACCGTCGCGCCGATGCCGCCGATGCCGACCACCAGCATCAGCGTGATCATGCGGGAGTTGAACGCATCCAGCTCGTCGTTGGCCTGCTGGATGGCCTCCATGTTCCGCTGCGATGTCGCTTCGAGTTCCTTGCCGAAGGCGATGCGGTTGGCCCGGCCCTCCGGCGTGTTGCCGTGCTTCTCCGCCGCGTCCGGACCGTCTTCCAGACCGAGGCGGGCCACCTCGTTGCGGATCGCGATGAAGTCGTGGCCGTTCCTGGCCATCTTCTGGAAATCGGCCCGGCTGCCCGGCGGCAGCAGGCTCTCCCACGCAGCGAGACGCTTGCCCATCGTCGCCGTCGATTCCTGGATGGCCTTGCTGAACAGGAGAACCTCGTCCCTGGTCTTGGCCGCGTAGAGGCCCCGGCTGTCCATGACGATCTTGTAGACCAGCCCGCTGATCTGCTCGCCGAACAACGCCCTCTGCGACCGCGCCTGAATGTCGTCGATCCGGCCGTCATACGTCTGCATTCCAACGAAACCGATGCCTCCGATCACCGCGGCGATAACGGTCATCAGACCAACCACAACAGAAATTTTACGGCTGATGCTTATCCGCGCCAGAAATCCGCCCATGACTTAGCCCGTCCATTGATAGGAGCAATCCACCATGGAGCATACTCAGGTATGATTTTCAGAGAGGTTACGACTTGTATGAAATTGCGACCACGCCTGTTCAGATGCGGCCATATTCCACACAAACAATTCGTTCAGATATGAATCGGACAGGGCTCCGGGCCTTCCGGAACTTTCGAACCACGCCAACGGTTGCCGGCGAAAGCCCAAAACGACGAAGGGCGGCCAAAGGGCCGCCCACTCGTAAGTCGCTGATCTTTTTTAGGAAGGATGGCGCGCCCGAAGAGATTCGAACTCCTGACCCTCAGATTCGTAGTCTGATGCTCTATCCAGCTGAGCTACGGGCGCCTTGTCCACTTCCTGTCTCGCCGCCACCGGCGTCGAGGCGCGCAACCTACTCAAATCCTCAGGCCCGCGCAAGCCCTTCTTTGAAAGAATTTCGTCACCCGTCCCAAGAAAAACCTTCGAAAACGACGAAGGCCACCCGAAGGTGGCCTTGCTCGTTGTTCGAGGAGGATGGCGCGCCCGAAGAGATTCGAACTCCTGACCCTCAGATTCGTAGTCTGATGCTCTATCCAGCTGAGCTACGGGCGCATCCGAAACATCACTCTTTCCCGGCGCCGTCGGTTGCCCGCTGGCGTCGAGGCGCGCAACTTACTCAAAAGCCTCCGGCCCCGCAAGCGCTTTTTTCACTCTTTTTCCCTGCCCGGGGAGACGCGTCGCGCCGTGGCCCCCGATTGCCGGAAAAGCCGGCCTGCGATATACAAGCCGCATCTGTTTTCTGGAGTGTCCTCCCGTGGCCGAAGCCTCATCCAACAAGCATTTCCCGGTGTCCTGGGAAGAGCTGCACCGCAACGCCAAGGCGCTGGCCTGGCGCCTGATCGACAAGGGTCCGTGGAAGGGCATCATCGCGATCACGCGCGGCGGCATGGTTCCCGCCGCCATCATCGCGCGCGAACTGGAAATCCGCCTGATCGACACGGTCTGCGTCTCCAGCTACGACCACCAGAACCAGCGCGAGGCGGCGGTGCTGAAGGGCGTCGAGGGCTCCCATGCCGGCGACGGCGAGGGCTGGCTGATCATCGACGATCTGGTCGACACCGGAAAGACCGCGGTGATCGTGCGCAAGATGCTGCCCAAGGCGCATTTCGCCACCGTCTACGCCAAGCCGGCCGGCCGGCCGCTGGTCGACACCTTCATCACCGAGGTCAGCCAGGACACCTGGATCCACTTCCCCTGGGACATCGAACTGCAATTCTCCCAGCCCATCGCCAAGCAGCGCAACGGCTGAAACCCTCCGCAAGGACGGTGACGACGGTGGGGGCGGCCCAGCCCCGGCGCCCGGCCGAAAGGCAGGGTTCCCCCCATCGTTCCGGCGGAAATTCGTTACGCCAAAATTAACCGATCCGCCGCTACAACGGCGGCGGACCGCTCAACCGGCGCAACCTTTCCCGCATGATTCCCGGCGCATGACCGACGATTCCCAGGACGATCTGCGAGCAAAAATCGACGATCTGGTGGCCCGCCTGCCCGCCACCCTCGTCTACAGCCTGCTGAGCGAGATCGAGGGCATGGACAGCGAACCGACCGACCGGGTCCTGCTCATCCGCCAATACGTCATCGAGTATCTGAACCGCCAGCGCACCAACCGCGCGCGGCGCCTGTTCACCAACCTGTTCGAAGCCTTCCTGATCGACGACGACGCGCTCTATCACGCGGGCGTCTCCGTGCCCGGCATGCTGCAACGGATCGACGCCGGTGCCCTGTGGGAGGTGCTGAGCCGCGACGCCTTCCCCCTGCTGGCGGTCGAGGCGCAGGAGCTGCTGGACGAGATGGCCCGCGACGAGGTGATCGACCGCGTCCTGAAATCCCCCCCGGCGACCGTCCTGAAGGAACGGATGCGCGTCGCCGCGGTCAGGCATCTCGACGGGCTTCTCGCCACCAAGAAGGCGACGGACGAGATCCTTGCCTCGATGTCGCGCAACCGGCCGCGCCGCACCCGCCTGATGTCGGGCTTCCTGGAAAAGACCCCGCCGGTCGAGATCGGCACGCTGCGGCTGATGCACCACATCCTGGCGAACGCCGAGGGGTCGATGAAGGCCGTCGCCGCCCGACTCGACGGCTTCCCGGCCGCCTGCGCCGGCGAGGCGGACCGCGAGCGCAAGGCCGACGCCCTGGTCGAGGCGACCGAGGCGCTGCGCGACCGCCACGGCGACGACGACGCCAACCTGCTGCCGCTGTCGGTGCTGTCGGTGAAGCGCAATTACGGCGTGGTGGCGCTCTACATCCGGCAGAGCAGCGTCGATCCGGGGCGCGGCGGCACGGTGACGGCGGCGCTGACCGGCCATTTCATCGGCGTGACCCGCGCCCTGACCGCCGCGCTGACGGTCATCCTGAAGCTGAACGAGCGGGTTCCCGGCTCCGCCATCCGGCCGAGCGCCAAGGAGAAGGCCCGGCTGGAATCGCTGATGCAGCGGCTGGCCGAGCTGATCGGCGCGGCCACCGCCGCCGGGCTGATGGAGGACCGGCGCAGCGAGCCGGCCTTCCGCAACGCCTGGGGCGGCGCCAGCAAGATCATCGGTTCGCGCGTGGCGGCGGTGGCCATGGAGCGTTCCGGGCAGGCGGCGGCGGCGCGGCGCCAGCCGGTCATCGACCATGGCGACATCGTCTGGCTGAACCGCCTGCTGTGGCAGTGGCAGCGCATGGCCCGCGACTTCGGTTTCGAGACCTACGATCTGGTGAAGTGGCGCGAGACCCTGCTGGAGGAACTGCGCGCCAACGTCGAACGGGCGATGAAGTTCGAGGAGGACGACCCGCTCGACGAACGGATGGAGCATCTGCTGCGCATCAACACGCTGAGCAACGTGTTCGGCCAGCGCATCAGCGCCTGGATCCCCACCTTCAGCCACAACATGACCCGCCTGCTGTCGCACCGGCTGGAGCGCGGCGGCCCGCTGGGCGACGACGAGCAGTCGATCATCGACGACCTCGTCGCCACCGCGCGGACCGAAGTCGGCAAGTCGCGCTACTGGAAGAGCAACGAGCTGATGGACCTCATCGAGCTGTCCGACCGCGCCCGCTCGACCCCCTGATCTTGGCCGGCCGAAGAACGGTCACAGCAGCCCCGACTCGCCGCGCTGACGGGGATCGAGCCAGTCGCGCAAGCCATCGCCCAGCAGCGTCAGCCCCAGCACGCTCAGCGCGATGGCGGCGCCGGGAAAGACCGCCTGCAAGGGCGCGTTGAACAGGTGGGTCTGGGCGTCGCCCAGCATCTTGCCCCAGCTCGGGCTCGGCGGCTGGATGCCGAGCCCGAGGTAGCTCAGCGCCGCCTCGTTGACGATGGCGACGGCGAACAGCACGGTCGCCTGCACCACCACCACCCCGGCCACGTTCGGCAGCACATGCACGCGCGTCACCGACAGCGGCCCGCGCCCGAGCGCCAGCGCCGCCCGCACGAACTCGCGCCGCCACACGGCCAGCGCCGCGCCGCGCGTGACCCGCGCCAGGACGGCGGCGTTGAACAGCCCGAGCGCCAGAACGACGTTGACGGCGCCGGCCCCCAGAACGGCGGTCAGCAGGATCGCCGACAGCACGGCGGGAAAGGCGAAGACCAGATCGCCGAGCCGGGCGAGGATCTCGTCGCCCCAGCGCCCGAGCGCCGCGGCGGCCAGCCCGAGCGGCACCCCGAACAGCAGCCCGAGCCCGACCGCCGCCGCCGCGATCGACAGCGAGTTGCGGGCGCCGACCATGATCATCGACAGCACGTCGCGCCCGAAATGGTCGGTGCCCAGCCAATGCCCGGCGCCCGGCGGGCGCAGCCGGGCGACGACGCGGACCTTGTCGGCCGGAAAGGGCGTCCAGACCAGAGACAGCAGGGCGACGCCGAGAAGAAGCGCGACCAGGACGAGGCCGAGCCGGAGGGAGAGGGGAAGGCGCCGGACCGTCATGACCGCGCCCTCCCGCCGCTCTTTTCCCCCTCTCCCCGGGAGGGAGAGGGAATAGGTCGCGGGGAGGCAAAAATCAGAGAGGCGCAGGTAAGGATAGCCACCGCCGTCACCCCTCCGCCCTCGGCCTTGGATCGACCGCGGCGCAGGCGATGTCGACCAGCGCGTTGACCACCACGACGAACACCGCCAGCAGCACGACCACCCCCTGCACCACGATCAGATCCCGCTGGCCGATGGCCTGGTAGAGCAGCCGCCCCAGCCCCGGCAGGGTGAACACGTTCTCCACCACCACCGCCCCGGCGACAAGAAAGGACAGTTGCAGCCCCAGCACCGTCGCCACCGGCAGCAGCGCGTTGGGCAGGGCGTGGCGCAGCAGCACCGCCGTCCGCCCCACCCCCTTGGCCCGCGCGGTGCGGACATGATCCTCGCCCAGCGTGTCGAGGATGGCGGTGCGGGTGACGCGGGCGAGGATCGCCGCCTCCGGCACCGCCAGCGCCACGGCGGGCAGCAGCAACGCCTTCAAGGCCGGCCCGGCGCCGGCCTCCCAGCCCGGAAAGCCGCCGGCCGGAAACCAGCCGAGCGTTACGGAAAACAGCAGGATCAACAGGATGGCGATCCAGAAGCTGGGCATGGCGACGCCGAGCTGGGTGAAGCCCAGCACCGCCCAGTCGCCGCCGCGCCCGCGCCGCGCCGCCGCCAGCAGCCCCAGCGGGATCGCCGCCGCCGTGCTCAGCGCCAGCGACAGCAGCGCCAGCGGCAGCGTCACCACCAGCCGCTCCGCCACCAGATCGGCGACCGGGCGCGCGTAGGTCAGGCTGACGCCGAGGTCGCCGCGCAGCAGCCCGCCGGTCCAGCGCAGGTAGCGCTCGGCCAGCGGCCGGTCGAGCCCCATCTGGGCGCGCAGGGCGGCCAGCGTGTCGGGCTGGGCGTTCACCCCCAGCATCACCAGCGCCGGGTCGCCCGGCACCGCCTCCAGCACGGCGAAGACCGCGACGGTGGCGAGCCAGGCGGTCAGCAGCAGCGTCAGCAGCCGGCGCAGCAGGAAGGCGAGCAAACGTCTATCCTTACTTCCACGACACGCCGGTGACGTCGTTCGCCTGGATCGGCCGGTTCACCCACATCCCCGCCAGCTTGGCGTTCTGCACGGTGATGGAGGGCAGCATGAACAGGAAGCCGTTCACCGCGTCCTCGGCCAGGATCCGCTGCTGCTCGCCGTAGAGCGCGTTGCGCCTGGCCGGATCCTGGCTGCGGTTCAGCTCCTCCTCCACCGCCTTGAAGCGGTCGTTCCCGTAATTGAAGTAGTAGTCGGCACGGCCGTAGACGTCGATGTCCAGCGGCTCGGTGTGGGCGATCATGGTCAGGTCGTAATCCTTGCCCTTGAACACCTTTTCCAGCCACGCCGCCCATTCCATCGGCTCGGTCCTGGCGCGGATGCCGACCTCGGCGAGCATGGCGGCGATCAACTCGCCGCCGCGCCGGGCGTAGGGCGGCGGCGGCAGGCGCAGCGTCGTCTCGAAGCCGTCGGGGTAGCCGGCCTCGGCCAGCAGCGCCCGCGCCTTCTTCGGGTCGTAAGGATACATCCCGGTCAGGTCGACGTAGCCGGCGCGGTGCGGCGGGAAGTGGCTGCCGATGGCGACGCCGTTGCCGTACAGCACGCCCTCGATCAGCGTCGGGCGGTCGATGGCGTGGGCCATGGCGCGGCGGACGCGGACGTCGTCGAAGGGCTTGCGGGCGTTGTTGGTCGACAGGATGGTCTCGCCCTCCGTCGTGCCGACGGTGACGGTGAATTTCGGGTCGTTGCGGAACTCCGGCAGCGCCTCGTAGGTGCTGAACAGGGTGAAGGCGTCGACGTCGCCGGCCTTCAGCGCCGCGACCTGGGCGGCGGGGTCGCTGATGAAGCGGAAGGACACCCGCTCCAGCGCCGGCTTCGGCCCGTCATAATCGGGGTTGCGCACCAGCACGACGCGGTCGCCGGCCACCCAGCGCTCGAACTTGAAGGGTCCGGTGCCGACCGGCTTCTGCTTGTTGGCCGCCGCGCTCTCCGGCGCCACGATGGCGGCGTCGCCGCTGGCCATGTGGAAGAGGAACAGACCGTCGGGCCGCGACAGCGTGACGACGACGGTGGCCGGATCGGGTGTCTCGACCGAAGCGATCGGCGCGAAGTAGGCCTTCTGCGCGTTGACCGAATCCGCCGCCCGCGCGCGGTCGAGCGAGAACTTCACGTCGGCCGAATCGCAGGCGGTGCCGTCGTGGAACCGGACGCCGGGCCGCAGGGTGAAGCGGTAGGTCAGCCCGTCGTCCGACACCGTCCAGCTCCGCGCCAAGCCGGGGACGACGTTGCCTTCGGCGTCGATGCGGGTCAGCGGCTCGTAGAGGTTGGCGTAGGTGACCTCCTTGATCGCCGCCGCCGCTCCGGCCGTCGGGTCGAGGTGGGGCGGCTCCAGCGCCATGCCGACCACGAGGTCGGTGCGGACTTGCGCCCAGGACGGCGCGGCCCCCGGCAGCGCGCCGAGCGCCGCCCCGACGGCCAGGATCGCCAGCGCAGCGCAGGGCTTGCGGTTCGGCATGATGGTGTCCTCTCCCCCGTTTGTTTGTTGCCGCGATGATGCGGCGCAGCGGGGGAGAGCGCAAGAGTCCGGCGGTTGCCCGCCAGCGGTCCCTACCGGTCGTGGGCGGGGGCGATCTGGTCCAGCCGGTGGGCGAACTCGACGTCGGCCTGCGTCACCCCGTCGGCGGAGCGGGTGTAGAGGATCACCTCGACGCGGCCCAGGTCGTTGAACCATTCCGGGTGATGGCCGGTCCTCTCGGCCAGCAGCGCCACCTGGTTCATGAAGCCCCACGCCGCCGGGAAGTCGGCGAAATGGTAGGTCTTTCGGATGGCGTCACGCTCCAGAACCTCGGCCCAGCCGTGCAGTTCCTTCAACGCCGTCTGGCGATGCGCTCCGACCAATCGATCCGACATGACGACTGCTCCTCCTTGCATTTTGTTGCGGCGGCGGTCCTTGGCGGACGGGCCGTCCCTCGCTACCTTCTGGGCCATGATACGGAAACCCGCTGGTCCCCATACGGTTCCGCCCACGGTCGAAGACCTGGAACGGATGGCCGAAGACGCCCTCGACACCATCCCGGCGGAGCTGCTCGCCCCGGTCGGGAACCTCGTCATCCATGTCGAGGACTTCCCCGACGAGGATACCGAGCGCGAGATGGAGCTGGAAAGCCCCTTCGACCTGCTGGGCCTCTACCGGGGGGTCGATATGACGCGGCAAAGCGTCGCCGACCTGCGCGGCGGGCCGGACATGGTCTTCCTCTACCGCCGCCCGATCCTCGATTACTGGTGCGAGACCGGGGAGGAGCTGCCGGCCATCGTCCGCCATGTGCTGATCCACGAGATCGGCCACCATTTCGGCTTCTCCGACGACGACATGGAGCGGCTCGAAGCGATGGAGTAAGGGCGATGGAGTGAGGGCGGCGGGGCAAGGGCGCCCTACCCGTCCAGAGCCTCCGCGACCCGGCGGCGCAGGGCCGGGACGAGTTCCTCGTCGAACCACGGGTTGCGGTTCAGCCAGGCCGTGTTGCGCCAACTCGGGTGCGGCAGCGGGATGAAGGCCGGCCCGTACTCCCGCCACGCCGCCACCGTCTCCGTCATCGTCGCCTTGCGGCGTGTCCCCAGATAGCGCGCCTGGGCGTACTGCCCGATCAGCAGCGTCAGCCGGACGCCGCCCAGCGCGTCGAGCAGCGGCGGATGCCACAGCGGCGCGCATTCCGGACGCGGCGGGTAATCCCCGCCCTTCGGCGCGGTGCCGGGGTAGCACAGCCCCATCGGCACCACGGCGATCCGCGATTCGTCGTAGAAGGCGTCGCGGTCCATGGCGAGCCAGCGCCGCAGCCGGTCGCCCGACGGGTCGTTCCACGGGATGCCCGAGGCGTGCACCCGCGCGCCCGGCGCCTGCCCGACGATCAGCAGGCGCGACGTCGGCGTTCCGCGCAGCACCGGCCGGCAGCCGTGCGGCAGCACGCCCGCGCAAAGCGTGCAGGCGCGGACCTTCTCGAACAGCCTCTCGATCTCAGACAAGCGCCAGCAAATCCCGGACGAAGGCCGGCACCACCTCGGTGGCCGGGCCGTGGACGGCACCATGGAAATGGCTCGCCCCCTCCGACGGTTCCAGGTTCAGCTCGACCGTGTGGGCGCCGCCGGCCCGCGCCTCGGCGACGAAGCCGGCGGCCGGGTAGACGTTGCCCGAGGTGCCGATCGACACGAACAGGTCGCAGTCGGCCAGCGCCTGCTGGATGCGCTCCATGTGGTAGGGCATCTCGCCGAACCACACGACGTCCGGCCGCATGCCGCCCTTGCGCCCGCAGGTCAGGCAATGGTCGTGCACCGACAGGTCGCCGTGGCAGTCCACCACCGTCCGGCAATGCTGGCAGAAGGCCTTCAGAAGCTCGCCGTGCATGTGGAGCAGCCTGGTCGAGCCGGCGCGCTCGTGCAGGTCGTCGATGTTCTGGGTGACGATCAGGACCGAGCCCTTCCAGCGGCGCTCCAGCCCGGCCAGCGCCACATGGGCCGCGTTGGGCCGGATCGCCGGGTCGTGCAGACCGCGCCGCCGGTCGTTGTAGAAGCGGTGGACCAGATCGGGATCGCGGGCGAAACCCTGCGGGGTGGCGACGTCCTCCAGATCGACCTGCGACCAGATCCCGACGGCGCAGCGGAAGGTGTCCAGACCGGATTCCTTGGAAATCCCGGCCCCGGTCAGGATGACGATGGAATCGGCCGGATGCAGGCGGAGGCTGGCGAGGGCGGAGGTCATGGTGGTGGAAAACCCCGAAAGGAAACCCGAACGGCGGAACGACGGCGAAACGGGGCCGTGCGCCCGCCCGGCTGGATGAGCGTGGGACCGACGCGGCCGGCGGACGCCGTGATCCGCGCCCTCCCCCGCTTCAGACGTTGCCGTAGCGGCTGTTGCGCAGCATGCGGTAGCCCTTGATCAGTTCCCGGATGCCGTCGTCGAGCGAGAAGGCCGGCCGGTAGCCGGTGGCCTCGATCCGCTCGTTCGACACGATGTAGTCGCGCTTGTCCGGGTCCTCGCCGATCGGCGCCTCCAGGAAGACGAATTTGGGAAGATGCCGGGCGATGACCTCGCACAGCTCCCATTTCGACAAATTGGCGTCCGACAGGCCGACGTTGTAGGGCCGGTCCTTCATCGCCTCGAAATGGTCCAACCCATGCAGGAAGGCGCGGGCGACGTCGCGGATGTGGATGTAGTTGCGCTTGAAATGCGGCTCGAACAGCACAACGGCGCGGTCGTTCAGCGCCCGATGCACGAAGTCGTTGACCAGCAGGTCGATCCGCATGCGCGGCGCCATGCCGAACACGGTGGCCAGCCGGAAGGAGAGGGCGTTGCCGCGCTCCAGCACCGCCGCCTCGGCCTCGACCTTGGTGCGGCCGTAGAGCGAAAGCGGGCGCAACGGCGTCTCCTCCGTGCAGAACTTGCCCGCCTCGCCGATGCCGTAGCCGGAATTCGTCACCGGCATCATGATGCGCTGGTCCTTCGACAGCATCCGGACCAGCGTCAGCACGGCGTCGCGGTTGGTGCTCGCCGCCGCCAGCGTGTCGGCGTCGCACAGCGGCGCCCCGACCAGCGCCGCCAGCGGGATCACCACGTCGGCGCTCTTGATCAGCGGCCGCAGCACGTCCTCGCTGCGGGCGTCGCCACGCACGATGTCGAAGTTCGGGTGCGCGCAGACATGGGCCAGCGGCGCCTGCCGGAACAGGAAGCTGTCCAGAACCGTGACCCTGTGCCCGGCGTCGAGCAGGGCCGGAACCAGGATGGATCCGAGATAGCCGGCGCCGCCGGTGACGAGGATGCTCGTGCTGTCCGCCATGATGTCTCTCCGCTTCCCGCCGCGTCAGGAACACACGCGGTCGAGCACGGCGCGCAGCCGCTCGATCTGCGGGGTCAGGTCATAGGGGTGGTTGCCGACGAAGAAGCCCAGGTCGTGCGCCGTGTGGGCGTTCCGGATCTCGCCGACCGTGTCGTAGTCGTAATATTTCAGCACGTCGTGCCGCAGGAAGCAGCCGCCGGTGATGATGCGGAAGCCGATGTCGGCCTCCTTCAGCGCGGCGAAGACCATCTCCCGGTCGGGATCGCGGTCGGGGTTGAGGATGATCGTGAAGCTGAAGCAGGACGAGACGCCGTTCTCGCGCTGGATGATGAAGCGCCCGTCCCCGGCGAACAGCTCCTGGAACAGCGCCATGTTCCTGCGCCGGGCGGCGGTCAGGGCCGGCAGCTTCTTCAACTGCTCGCGGCCGATGGCGCCCTCCAGCTCCAGCGGGCGGACGTTGTAGCCGGGCAGGATGAAGCGGTAGGCCTCGAAATGGTCCGAATCCCCGCGCCGGTACAGCGGCGTGTCGGCGGGCAGGTCGCGGGTCCAGCCATGGGCGCGCATGGCGCGGCAGAGATGAGCCAGTTCCAGGTCGTCGGTCAGCACCATCCCGCCTTCCATGGTCGAGATGTGGTGCGAGAAGAAGAAGCTGAAGCTGTTGAGGTCGCCGAAGGTTCCGGTCTTCCGGCCGTTCAGCGCGGCGTCCATCGACTCGCAGTTGTCCTCCAGCACGTAGAGGCCGTGGGCGTCGGCGAAGGCGCGGATGACGTCGAGCGCCGCCGGGTTGCCGAGGATCGACACCGGAACGATGGCGCGCGTGCGCGGCGTCAGCGCCTGCTCCAGCTTGGACGTGTCGATGTTCAGCGTGTCCAGCTCGACGTCGACGAAGCGGAGCTTCAGGCCGTATTGCTGGAGCGGGTGGTAGGTCGTGGCCCAGGAGATCGCCGGGACGATCACCTCGTCGCCGCGCTGGAGCGGGCGCTCCGCCTTGTAGGCGAGTGCTGCGACCGCCACGAGGTTGGCGGACGAGCCGGAATTGACCATGATCCCGTGGCGGACGCCGAAATAGTCGGCGAACTCCCGCTCGAACGCCGCCACCTGCTCGCCCATCGTGAAGCGGCCGGAAGCGACCACCCGCTCGATCGCCGCGATCTCCTCGGGGCCCCAGGTGGACGCCGCCAACTCGTAGAACATCGTTCGTGCTCTCCTGAATCCAGATCCAGCCTGGCCTTAGAATGGGCCGCGGAACTGCACTTGGTGGGCGAGTTTGGCGCGTTCCGGGTCGGGGGTCCAGGCCGCGTCCTTCGGCCGGACCAGCGCGTGGACGGCGGCGGCCACCGTGCCGGGGTTGGGGTAGAAGGCGGCCTCCAGCGGCGGCGAGGGCGGGCAGGTGGTCGGGGCGAAGCCGATCCGCTTGACGGCGATCCCTCCCTCCGGCCCGAGCTGCTCCAGCACCGCCGCGACGATCTCCGCCCCGGCGCCGCAGGCGGTCCAGCCGGTGTCGGCGACCACCAGCCGCCGCGTCCGCCGCGCCGACTCCACGATGGTGGCGATGTCCAGCGGCGACAGCCAGATCGGGTCGATCACCTCGGCCGAAATCCCGACCTCCGCCAACAGCTCGCGGGCGCGCAGGCACTCCACCACCATGTGGGAGATGCCGACCAGCGTCGCGTCGCCCCCCGGCGCCACCACGCGCGCCTTGCCCGGCAGCACCTCATAGGCGGTTTCCGGGACATAGGCCTCGGTCGGGTAGAGCAGCCGGTGCTCCATGACGATCACCGGGTTGTCGTCGCGGATGGCGGCGATCATGCAGCCCTTGGCGTCGTGCGCGTTGCTGGGCGCCACCACCTTCAGCCCCGGCACATGCATGAACATCGAGTGCAGCCCCTGGGAATGCTGGGCGCCCTGCCCCCAGGACTTGCCGACCATCGAGCGCACGACCAGCGGCACCTTGACCGTGCCGCCGTACATGTAGCGCGCCTTGGCCGCAATGTTGACCAGCTGGTTCATGCACAGCAGCAGGAAGTCCATGCGGATGTGGACATGGACCGGCCGCATGCCGGCCATGGCGGCGCCGATGGCGACCCCGGTCATGGCGTCCTCCGACAGCGGCGTCGTGAACACCCGTTCCGGCCCGAACCGTTGCAGCAGCCCGGCGGTCGAGCCCTGGATGGATTTGTGGTCGTCCACGTCCAGCCCGAAGACGAAGACGCTCTCGTCGCGCTCCATCTCCTGCGCGAAGGCCTCGCGCAGGGCATCGACGTAGCGCAGCAGCCGGCCTGCCGACGCGGAACCGGGTTCAAGCGTGGACATGGTCATGAAGGTCCCCGGTCACCGGAAAAGGACTGGCCTCGGCGAAGGCGAAGGCGGCGCTCACCGTTGCCAGGATGTCGGTTTCGATGGCGGCGACCTCGGCCGGCGGCAGCCGGGCGGCCAGCCGGGCGACCTCGTCGCGTTCCGCCCACGGCGTCTTCTCGTCGGCGGAACGGTAGCCCTGGTCGAAATCCTCGTTCGGGCCGACATGCTCGCGCCAGCGGCAGCAGAGGATCTCCAGGAAGGCCGGACCGCCGCCGTCGCGCATCGCGGCGACCGCCTCCAGCGCCGCGTCGCGCACGGTGAAGACGCTGCCGTCCCCGATCCGCCGGGCGGGAATGCCGTAGGTCGCCACCCGCTCGCACAGCCGGTCGGTGGCCCAGCGCTTGGCCAGCGGTTCGTGGATGGCGTAGCCGTTGTTCTCGCAGACGAACAGGATCGGCAGCCTGTGCAGGGCGGCGAAGTTCAGGCTCTCGGCGAAGCAGCCCTCCTCGGTGGCGCCGTCGCCGATGAAGCAGACGACCACCCCGCCGGTCCGCCGGCGCCTGGCGGCGAGGGCGAAGCCGGTGGCCACCGGGATGGAGGTGCCGACCACCGCCGAGGCGCCGATGACGCCAGCCTTCATGTCGATCAAATGCATCGACCCGCCGCGCCCCTGGCAGCAGCCGGTCTTCTTGCCGTACATCTCGGCGATCATGGCGTTGAGGTCGCCGCCCTTGGCGATGTAGGCGGCGTGCCCGCGGTAGGTGATGGAGACGTGGTCGCGCGGCTCCAGCGCGTCGCAGACGCCGGCCGCGATGAACTCCTGGCCGATGGACAGGTGGACCGGGCTCTTGATGACGTCGGTCGGGTAGACCCGCGCCACCTCCTCCTCGACCACACGGATCAGGCGCAGGGTGCGGTACAGACGACGATGATGTTCCATGCTTACCGCTCACGCCCCCGGCTCGGCTGCCGAGCTTCGATCAGTGTCCCACGCTTCACACTACATCTCCGTCCCTGAAGGCGCGATGAACGGCCGCGTTCCATGGCCCACCCGCAACGACGGCGGACCGCTCCGGAGATTATGCGCCCGAACGGGCGCGCGCGCAAAGAAACCGCCCGGCCGGTTGCGCCATGACCGGCGGTGATGAGCGGTGATGAGCGGTGACAAGGGGAATTCCTTGAGCGCGCGACGCCGATAGCGTCTCGCCGTGGGGGCGGGGTTGGTTTATGCTAAATGGACGTAATCCCCCGGAGCCCTTGACAGCCATGCCAATCTCATCCGGCGTCCTCGACGGGATCGCCCTGTTCGATTCCTTCACCCCGGAGGAGCGGGCGGCGGTCGAGGCCCGGGGCCGGGTGTTCAAGGCCCCCGCCGGCAGCGTCCTGATGCGCGAGGGAGCGGAGGCCGATTCGCTCTATGTTCTGATCGACGGCACCGTTCGCGTCGTGCGCAGCGATTCGGTCGGCGGACAGGTCGAGGTCGGCTTCCGGCGGACCGGCGAGTGCTTCGGCGAGATGGCCCTGGTCGATGGCGGCACCCGCTCCGCCTCGGTGATCGCCGCCACCCCGGTGACGGTGTTCGAGCTGGAACGCGACCTGTTCCTCGCCCTGATCTCCCCCTCCCCCGACCTGCTGGCCAAGCTGCTGCGCCAGTTGAGCCGGATGATCCGCGAGGTGTCGGAACGGGTGGTGCGCGAGGATCTGGAGCGCCGCACCCGCATCGCCGAATCCGAGCTGGCCCGCCACCGCGCCATCACCCAGGCGGTGACCGGGCTGGCGCACGAGTTGAACACGCCGCTCGGCATCTGCGTGACGGCGGCCAGCCATCTCCAGGATCTCGCCAGCCAGGGCGCGGAGGAACTGCACGAGCCGGCGGCGCTGCTGCAATCCAACCTCGCCCGCGCCGTCGATCTGGTGGAGGCCTTCACCGCCATCGCCGCCTGCCAGCACGCCGAGCCGGTGGAGGCGCTGGACTTGCGTCACGTGGCCGAGCAGGCCGCCACGCTGCACGCCACCCTGCATCCGGAGATTCCGCTGACGGTGCGGGTGGCGCCGGGGGCGCCCTGCCCGTGGCTCGGCCATGGTCTGCATCTGGAGCGGGTGCTGCACCATCTGTTCGCCAACGCCGCCGCCCATGGCTATCGCGGCGGGCCGGGCGTGGCCGAGGTGTCGGTGGAGGCCGCCCTGCTCGACGGCAAGGCCGCCTGGGCGGTGACGGTGCGCGACCAGGGCGCCGGCATCGCCGCCGACCATCTGCCGGCGCTGACCAACGCCTTCTTCACCACCGCGCGCGGGCGCGGCCACAAGGGGCTGGGGCTGGCGGTGGTGTTCAACACGGTGACCGGCCCGCTCGGCGGGCGCCTGTCGATCGACAGCGTCCCCGGCGCCGGGACGACGGTCGTCGTCACCGTGCCGCAGGAGCTGTGAGGGGCGCTCAGCCGCCCTTCCGTCGGAAAATCATACAGAGGCTTTGAGCGCCGAACAGAAGCTTGAGTCGTCTCTCGACTCGTCATCCCCGCCTTCGCGGGGATGACGGTTCCATTGGGCACCGATGGCGAAAGCGGAATTCTGTTCGGCGCTCTTACACGAGCCCCTCTCCCGCAAGGGAAGAAGGGCTCATTCCGTCATCCTTACGCGTCGTGGCCGCGGATGAAGTCGCGGATTTCCGGCAGGATGTTCTGGCGCCAGCGGCGGCCGTTGAAGATGCCGTAATGGCCGACGCCCTCCTGGAAATGCGTCTTGCGCATGCCGTCGGGCAGCGACGAGCACAGGCGGTGCGCCGCGATGGTCTGGCCGGGAGCGGAGATGTCGTCCAGCTCGCCCTCGACCGTCATCAGCGCGGTCTTGCGGATCGCCGAGGGCTCCACCTTGCGGCCGCGCGACACCCAGGTGCCGTTGGGCAGGGCGTGCTTCTGGAACACCGTCTCGATGGTCTGGAGGTAGAATTCCGCCGACAGGTCCATCACCGACAGGTACTCGTCGTAGAAGCGGCGGTGCTGCTCGGCCGAGTCGCCGTCGCCCTTCACCAGATGGCGGAACAGGTTGACGTGGGCGTCGATGTGCCGGTCGAGATTCATCGACATGAAGCCCGAGAGCTGGATGAAGCCCGGATAGACCTTGCGGAAGGCGCCCGGATAATACATCGGCACGGTGGTGATGACGCTGTTCTCGAACCAGGACAGCGGACGCTCGACGGCCAGCTTGACCGGAGTCGTCGGGTTGGCCATCGGGTCGATCGGGCCGCCCATCAGGGTCATGGAGCGCGCCTGCACCGGCTCGTCGGCCGCCGCCATCAGCGACACCGCCGCCATCACCGGGACCGCCGGCTGGCACACCGCGACGACGTGGGTGCGCTCGCCGAGGAAGCGGATCATCCCCTGCACCGTCTCGATGTAGTCGTCGAGATCGAAGCGGCCGGCCGACAGCGGCACATGGCGGGCGTCGATCCAGTCGGTGATGAACACGTCATGGTCGGCGAGCAGCCCCTCCACCGTGCCGCGCAGCAGCGTCGCGTGGTGGCCCGACATCGGGGCGACCAGCAGGACGCGCGGCTGGGCCGGCGTGCCCTCGGGCTTGGAGAAATGCAGCAGGTTGCAGAAGGGGGTGCGGGTCACGATCCGCTCGGTGATCGCCACCGTCCGCCCCTCGACCACCGTCTCTTCCAGGCCGAAGGCCGGCTTGCCGAAGCGGCGGGTCGTCCGCTCGATCAGTTCGGCGCCGGCCGCGACCGCGCGGCCGAGCTTGGTGTGGGAGAGGGGAACCAGGGGATTCTGGAAGGTGTGCTGAGCGGCTTCGGCCCAGAAACGCATCGGCCCCAGGGCCGCGTGTTGCATGTCGTACAGGTGATACAGCAAGTCCCGTCCTCACGTCACGTTGCGTCCCCGTATGGGGAGGGGCCGTTGAACCCGTCTCGAACCCGTCAGGTCCGATTGATCGTATGACCAACCATAACCTTTGATATGGTGTTCGTATAGGTTAAGAGCACCCCCGATTCATGCAAGGCTCTGTTGTTGAAACAACAATGCACCGCACAAAAATGTTCCAGACGCAATTATCAGTATGACGTTCGACAAGCACCTTTCCTCCATACGGTGCGGTCAGGAAAAAGGTCGGATCCCAAGGGTCCGACCGGCGGCCGGATCAGAAACCAGAGCCGGGGATTCCGAGGATCAGGGGAGGGCCATGGTCGCGCGCACCGGCAGATGGTCCGACGCCCGGCGGGTCAGCACGGTGCGGATCACCTCGAAGGCCGGGATCTGCAAGCCGCCCGACACATAGATGCGGTCCAGCCGCAGCGTCGGCATGCGGGCGTGGAAGCTGCGCGGGTTGGCGACATCGGCGAAGGATTTGGCCAGCGTCTTCAGGCGCGGCGAGTTGGGCGTCCATTCGTTGAGGTCGCCCATGAACAGGGTCGGCAGGTCGGGCCGCGCCGCGACGCGCGCCACGATGTCGCCGACCTGCTTGGCGCGTTCCCATGGGTCGAGGCCGAGATGGGCGACGATCACCCGCACCGGCCGCCCCTGCACCTCGACCACCGCGTCGATGGCGCCGCGCGGCTCGCGCCGGCCGACCGACAGGTCGATGGCGCTCAGCGAGCGCACCGGCAGGCGGGTCAGCAGGGCGTTGCCGTAATGGGCGCGCTCGCTGTGCTTGGTCGGGCCGGCGTGGGCCTTCAGGCCGGTGGCGCGCTCCAGGAAGGCGAACTGGTCGAGCCCGGCCTCGCCGCGGTGGTGCCAGCCGACCTCCTGGAGGCCGATCAGGTCGACGTCGAGGTCGCGGATCACCTGGGCCACCCGGTCGGGCGCGAAGCGGGCGTCGAGCCCGACGCAACTGTGGATGTTCCAGGTCGCCACGGTGAAGCCGGTCATGCCGTCGGGCACCGGGCCGCTGCGGCCCTCCTGGCGGCGGCGCGGACGGCGGGCGCGGGCGGCGCGCAACGCGGCGGCGATGCGCTCCACGCGGTCTCGGCTGAATCGAATCACGGTTGGTCCTTCCCCTTTCGCGCGCCGAGCAGCCGGCTGGTCAGCCAGCCGAGTCCCAGCGCCAGCCCCGCAAGCCCGGCGAGCAGGGCGATGTCGCCGGCGCCGGGATCGGTGATGGTGCGCTCAAGCTGGTGCCCCAAAAGATTGAAGGCAAGGGCTCCCGGCGCCAGCCCGACCATGGTGCCGATCATGAAATCGCCGAATCGGACGCGCGAGGCCCCGGCGACGAGGTTGACCACGGTGAAGGGCGCCACCGGCACCGCGCGCACCCCGGCGATGGCGAGGATGCCGCTGTCCGACAGCCGCCGGTTCGCCTGCGCCACCAGCGTGCCGCCGTAGCGCTCGATCAGGTCGCGTCCGGCCAGCCGACCGACCCAGAACAGCGCGGCGGCCGAGGCCAGCGCCCCCGCCATCGCGGTCGGGAAGCCCCACCACGGCCCCATCACGATGGCGGTCGCCGCGATCAGCAGGGTCAGCGGGAACATGGTGAAGCCGCCGGCGACATAGACCAGCACCAGCCACAGCGGGGCCATCCCGGTGTCGCGCAGCCGGTGGAAGGCGCCGAGCACGGCGTCGAGCGTCGCCCATTCGCTGAGCGCCGTGTAGCGCCACATCCACCACAGCCCGCCGACCAGCAGCAGCGCGCCCAGCATCATCAGCCAGTGGCGGGTGCGCGGAATCCGCGACGGCAGCACCCGGCGCACGATCTCCACCGCGTCGACCGGGCGCTCGGGGTCGAAGACCCGCGCGTCGGCCACGGCGGCGGCCAGCCCGTCGGGCGCCGGCTCGTGCAGCGGGTCGAGCGTGCGGCCCTCCCCCTCGGGCCGGCGCAGCGCCTCGATGGCGCCGACCAGCGAGCCGCGCCGGCGGATCTCGGCGGTGACGGTTTCGGGAGGCAGGCCGAGATGCTCGGCGATCAGGTCGTCGCGGGTGGCGGCGATGGCGCGGCGGACATGCGCCTCCTCCGGCGCCACGGGATCGGCCTCGAGCGACAGGTCGCACTCGGTGTCCAGCCCCATGGAGCGGTTGTTCATGTTGGCCGAGCCGATGCGCAGCAACCGGTCGTCCACCACCAGCACCTTGGCGTGGACGGTGATGCAGTTGCCGCCGTCGGTCTTCGCCGCGTAGAGGCCGAAGCGCCCGTGCCGGTCGGCGTCGCGCAGCTCCTGGGCGATGCGGGCGCGGGCGCCGAGCATCACCGTGTTCTCCAGCCAGCTCGTCGTCCGCACCGGGTTGACGACGACGACCTCCGGCCCGTCCGGCTCGGCGAGCCGCGCCTTCAGCGCCTCGGCGACGGCGTCGGAGGCGAAATACTGGCTCTCCAGATAGATGGATTCGCGCGCCTGGGCGATCGCCTCCAGATGCAGCGCCTCGACCTCGCGCACCTCCGCCCGGCCGTTGCAGGCGGGATCGGTGCGGCTGACGCCGACGCGGACGTCGCGCACCAGCGGGCGCAGGGCCGGCGGCCAGGGGTCGGACGGCGGCGGCACGGGCGGCGCCAGCGTCTCGCCGGTGGCGCGCCGCCAGCGCTCGCGGAACAGGTCGCCCAGCGCGCGGGCGGCGTCGCCGTCCACCGCCATCATGACGTCGTGGAAGGGCTCGTAGGGCTTGCCGTCGGGCTGCCGGCGCAGCGGCTCGCGGGCGCGGTGGGCACGGGTGTCCCAGCGGTTGGCGGTGATGTCCAGCCCGCCGCAGAAGGCGACGCTGTCGTCGATCACCAGGATCTTCTGATGGTGGCAGGCGCCGGTCGGGTGGTCGCCGTCCAGCCGGTATTGCAGCCGCCGGTGGGTCAGCCAGTTGCGCAGCATGAAGGGGTGCGACCAGCGCGCCAGATCGAACAGCTCGGCGTAGTCCCACTTCAGCACATGGATGTGCAGGTCGGGCCGGCTGGTCGCCAGCCAGTTCAGCAGGTTGCCCAGCCGGTCGGGACGGCGCGGCCGGCGGATCTGCGGGGTCAGCCGGATCCGCGCGTCGAAATCCCAGGCGGTCAGGTAGATGCTGCGCTTGGCCCGGCGCATCGCCGTCTTGGCCAGGGTGAAGTAATCCTCGGCGTCGACGATCACGCCGAGCCGCCGCGTGTCCTCGATCCGCCAGCAGGTGCGCCCCGGCTCCAGGATCGGGCGCGCCCCGCCCTCACCGGCTCCGGCCGCCTGTGTTCCGGCCGCCCAGGCCAGCGACGGGCCGGGGGCTCGGAGGGGATCGCGGAGCGGGTCGGACGGTTGGGCGAACATCAAGGGACCGGTCATGGCTGCGTCTGTCGCCTTAACATCTGGGAACGCGATTCCTTCCTTACCCCTGACCTTTCGTGAAAATTCGCGCCGAAATGGACAGCGGCCGCCCAATTTCGTTGCCCCGTCGGGGCCGGGGCGCTTACGGTCGGCCTGTCGCCTCCGTGGGAAGACTACGCCTCGCCCGATGCCGCGTTACGCCCTCCGCCGTCTGACCGAAGCCCTGCCCGCCACCCTCCTGCCGGTCGCCGCCGGGCTGGCGCTCGCCGCCATGCCGGGGCCGGAGGCCGGCGGCGCCCTCGGCCTGCTCGTGGCGCTCGCCCTCACCCTGCTGCTGGTCCTGCCGGCGCTCGCGGTCGGCACCGCCGTCGGCGCGCTGGCCGGGGCCTGGGCCGGGCTGGCTCCGGCGTCGGCCGCCGGACGGCTCGGGCGGCTGCTCGCCGCCGCCGGGCCGACGCTCCCCGGATTCCTGCTCGCCGCCGTCGCCGCCCTGGCGGTGCGCGCCGGCGCCTCCGCCGCCCCGCTCGGCTGGACGGCGCTCGCCCTGCCCGCCGCCTGCCAGGCCGCCCGGCTGGCCCGCCCGGCGATGGAGCAGGCGCTGGGCGGCGCGTTGGGCGGTGGCGCCCTGCTGACCGCCCAGGGCTTCGGGCTGGACGAGCGCACGGTGCTGCGCGGCCATGCGCTCCCGGCGGCCATCGCCCCGGCGCTGGGCGGTTTCCAGAACGCCGTGCTGGCGGGGCTCGTCGGCACGGTCGCGCTGGAGAGCCTGCTCGCCCTGCCGGGGGCCGGCGCGCTGATGATCGACGCCGCCCGCAACGGCTCGGTGGCCGGCGTGCTTCCCGCGCTGTGCGGGCTGTGCGGGCTGACCGCCTTCCTGACGGCGCTGGGCGCGATCGCCCGCGACTGGGCCGACAACCGCTGGGCCGACAACCGCGGGATCCGCCGTTGAACCGCCAGCCATCGAGCGACCCATTGAGCGACCGGACGGCGCGATGACCCTCGGCGATCCCGATTCCCGGAACGGCGGACGCGCCGCCGCCGCTATGGCCGTGCTGGCCGGGCTGGCGCTGGCCTGCACCGTGGCGCCGCTGATGGCGGACGGGTCCGTCATCCGCCGCCACGACGCCGACCCGGTGGTCGCCGCCCTGCTCGATGGGCGCGGCAGCCTGTCCTTCGCCCTGCTGGCCGGGCTGCTCGGCGCCGCGCTGGGGCTGGGCTGGGCCATCGCCGCCAGCGCGCTCGGCCAGCGCGCCGAGCGCCGGATGATGGACGCCGCCAACCGGCTGCTGGCGCTGCCGCTGATCCTGCTGGTGCCGCTCGCCGCCGGTCTGGCCGGCGGCGGCGTCGGGCTGCTGGCGGCGACCGTCGCCGCCGCCACCGCCCCGGCGGTCGCCGCCCTCGCCCACGCCGAGCTGCGCGCCCTGATGCGCCGCGAGTTCCTGACCGCCGCCCGCGCCGCCGGGCTGTCGGAGGGGACGATCCTGCGCCGCCACCTGATCCCCAACGCGCGGCGCCCGCTGCTGGCGGCCGGCGCGCTCGCCCTGCCCCGCGCCCTGGCGGCGGAGAGCTTCGCCAGCCTGCTCGGCCTCGGCCTGCCGGCGCCGGTCGGAAGCTGGGGCGGCTCGGTCGGGCTGGCGGCGCGGCTGGGCGACGGGCTGGCGCTGGCGCCCCCCGCCCTGCTGCTGGCGGTGGCGTTGTGGGGGCTGTGCGCCTTCGCCGAGGGGCTGCGCCGGTGATCTCCCGCCCCGTTCCCCCGCCCGTCGAGACCAACGCCCTGACCCTGCTGTCCGGCGACCGCGTGCTGATCGACCGCGCCACCCTGGCCGTCGGGGCCGGCGAGGTGCTGGCCGTCACCGGCGGCGCCGGGGCGGGCAAGAGCCTGCTGCTGCGCGCCCTGGCCGGCCTGCCGCTGCCCGGCATCGACCAGACCGGAAGCGCCCGCGTCGACGGCCGCCGCCTGCTGATCGCCCAGGGCGGGATGCTGGCGCCGCGCCGTCCGCTGACCATGCAGGCGGCGGAGATCGTCGGCCACCATCTGGGGCTCGACACCAGCGCCTCGCTGCGCCGGATGGCCGACGCGCTCGACCGGCTGGGGGTCCCCGCCGCCGCCCGCCGCTTCGACCTGCCGCCCGACCGGCTGCCCGACGGCCTGCGCTGGACCGCGCTGTTCGCCCTGGCCCTGGCGGTGGGGCCGGCGGTGCTGCTGGCCGACGCGCCGGGCGCCGGGCTCGACCCCACCGTGCGGCTGCGGCTGCTGCACCGGCTCGCCGACTGGGCGCGCGGCAACGCGGTGGCCCTGATCCTCGCCGGACGGCCGGAGGACGGCGTCGCCGGCCCGGCCAGCCGCGTCCTCGCCCTGCGGCGCGGCCGCCTGCTGCCCGCCCCGCCGCCCCTTCCCTCCCCCGTCCTGGTCCCCCGCACCGGCGGAACCGGCGCGCCGCTGCTGAGCGGCCGGGGCGTGTCGGTGTCCTTCGCGCTCGGCCGCACCGCCAAGGGCGCGGAGCGGCGCCTGACCGCCGTCCACGAGACCGACATCGACCTCGCCGAGGGCGAGACCGTGGCCCTGCTGGGCGAGACCGGCAGCGGCAAGGCGATGCTGGCCCGCGCGCTCGCCCATCTGCCGGCCCCGTCCGGCGGCCGGGTCTCGTGGATGGGCCGCGATCTGGCGGCGGCCGACGCCACCGGGATGCGCCGTGTCCGCCGCGACCTGCAAATCCTGTTTCCCGATCCGGCGGCGTCGCTCGACCCCGTCCAGACGGTCGGCGCGCAACTGGCCGGCATCCTCGAAAGCCTGCGCCCCGACATCCCCGCCGACCGCCGCGCCCGCCGGATCGCCGACGCGCTGGAGGAGGCGGGGCTGCGCGCCGAGATCGCGCCGCGCTGGCCCGCCACCCTCTCCGCGGTGGAGGCCGCCCGCGTCGGGCTCGCCCGCGCGCTGCTGCCGGAACCGCGCGCGCTGGTCTGCGACGAGCCGGCGGCGACCCTTTCGGCCGGGGAGCGCGCGATGTTCCGCGACGATCTGCTGGGCCTGCGCGACCGCCGCCGGCTGGCGCTGCTGCTGGCGACCGAACAGGCCGGGGAAGGGCTGCGCCACGCCGACCGCGGCCTGGTCCTGCTGATGGGCCGCGTGGTCGAGAGCGCCGGGGCCGGCGCGCTGCTGCACGGCGCCCGCCATCCGCTGACGCGGGCGATGCTGGCCGCCGCCCGCGGCGAAGCGCCGCAGCTCGACGGCGAGGCCCCCTCCGCCCTCGCGGCGCCGGACGGCTGCCCGCTGCGGCCGCGCTGCCCGAACGCCCGCTCCTTTTGCAGCCAGGCGGTGCCGGCGCTGGAGGAAATCGCTCCCGGACACCACGTCGCCTGCCATTACTGGGACACGCCGTAGGAGCGTCCGGGCCCGCTTCCGACCTCGGCCGGGGAACGGCCGGACCTACACGACTCGTGGCTGTTTATTGCGCACGATGGTACGATGTTGCCCCTCACATCATGGAACGGCGATGGCGTGGTCGCGCAGCGATGGCATCGGGCTTGAAGGCCGGCTTGAAGGCGGCCCGCCGGGGCTTGACCTGCTGGCGAGGCTGGCGACCCCGATCTGGCTGGCGCGCCCCGACGGCACGGTGCTGTGGCTCAACGAATCCGCGCGCGGGCTTCTCGGCGTGGTGCCGGACGCCGATCCCGGCGATGTCCGCCTGATCCCCGACGCCGACACCCTCGCCGTCCTGGCGGACGCTCCGGCGGACGGCCGGCGGGCCGAGGCCGTGGTCACCTTCGGGCGCGCCCCGCCCCTGCCGCCGCTGGAGTTCGACGCCCGGATCGCCCGCATGCCCGGCGGCCCCGCCGACCATGACCCGCCGCTCCTGTTGATCGAGGGGGTCGCCGACCGCGTCGCCCACCCGCTGCTGCTCGACGCCATCGACAGCGTGACCGAGGGCTTCGTCCTCTACGACGCGCAGGACCGGCTGGTGCTGTGCAACCAGCGCTACCGCGACCTGTTCATCAGCGATCCCTACCTGGCCCAGCCGGGCACCCGCTTCGAGGCGGTGCTGCGCGAGGGGGTGCGCCGCGGTCTCTACCGGGTGGCGCCGGAGGCGGCGGAGGCGTGGGTCGAAGGGCGCCTCGCCCTGCACCGCCAGGGCGGCCCGCCGACCGAGGTGCAGCTGCGCGACGGCCGCTGGCTGCGCATCGAGGAACGGCGCACCCGCGACGGCGGCACCGTCGGCGTGCGGACCGACATCACCGACCTGAAGCTGCGCGAGCTGGAGCTGGCCGCCGCCCGCGACCAGTCGGACGAGGCCAACCGGCGCAAGTCCGACTATGTCCATCACCTGAGCCACGAGCTGCGCACCCCGCTGACCGCCGTCATCGGCTTCGCCGAGATCATCCGCGACGCGCTGATGGGACCGCTCGACAACCCGCGCTACCGCGAGGCGGCCGGGCAGATCGTCACCGCCGGCGACTACATGCTGGAGCTGATCAACAACCTGCTCGACCTCGCGCGGATCGAGGCCGGGCGGATGGAGCTGTACGAGGAATCCTGTTCCCTGCCCCTGCTGGTCGACGCCACCATCGCCATGATGGCCGAGCGCGCCGCGCGGGGGGGCATCGCGCTGGACTGGGATCTGCCGCCCGACCTGCCCGGCCTGTTCGGCGACCCGTCGCTGATCCGCCAGATGCTGACCAACCTGATCGGCAACGCGGTGAAGTTCACCCCGCCGGGCGGGCGGATCGCCGTCGGCGCCGGCCTGGGCGCGGACGGCAGCCTCGGCCTGTGGGTCGCCGACACCGGACGGGGCATGGCGGCGGAGCACATCCCCCTGGCGCTGAGCGCCTTCTCCCAGGTGCATGACCGGATGACGGTGCCCCAGCACGGGTCGGGCCTCGGCCTGCCGCTGACCCGCGCGCTGATGGAGCTGCATGGCGGCCGGCTGGAGATCGACAGCGCCCTCGACCGCGGCACCACGGTCCGGCTGGTCTTCCCCGCCGCGCGCGTCGGTGTCGAGGAGCCGGCGTAAGCCCCCCTTACGCCGCGCGCAGGGCCGACAGGAAGCCGTCCACCTCGCGGCGCATGCGGGCCGTGTCCTCCGACACCGTCTCCACCGTGCCGACCATCGCCGACGAGGCCTGCTCGGCCGAGGCGGCGGCGGCGGTGACGGCGGCGATGCTGCCGGACACGGTGCGGGTGCCGGTGGCGGCGTCGTGGATGCTGGCGGCGATCTCGCCGACGGCGGCGGTCTGCTGCTCCACCGCCGCGGCGACCGCCCCGGCGATCTCGTTGATGCGGGCGATGGTGCGGGCGACGGCGCCGATGGTGTCGACCGCCGTGCCGGACGCCGCCTGGATCTCGGCGATGCGGGCCTGGATCTCGCCGGTCGCCTTGGCCGTCTGGCCGGCAAGGCTCTTGACCTCCGACGCCACAACGGCGAAGCCCTTGCCGGCCTCCCCGGCGCGGGCCGCCTCGATGGTGGCGTTGAGCGCCAGCAGGTTGGTCTGGCCGGCGATGCCGGCGATCAGATCGACCACCTTGCCGATCTCCGCCGCCGCCGCCGCCAGTTCGCCCATGACGGCGGTGCCGCGCTCGGCGTCGCGGGTGGCGCCGGCGGCGATGCCGGCGGAATCGGCGACCAGCCGCTCGATCTCCGCGAAGGAGGCCGACAGTTCGGCGGTCGCCGCCGCGACGCTGTCGACGTTGGCCGAAGCCTGGCCGGCCGCCGACGACACCGCGTCGGCGTGTGAGGCCGTCTCGGCGGCGCTGCCCGCCATGCCGCTGGCCGCCGTCGCCATGCCGGCGGTCGAGGCGGCCAGCGCCTCCACCAGCCGCTTCACCGTCGTCTCGAAGCCGTCGGCCAGCCCCTGCAATTCGCGGCGGCGCTCCTCGGCGGCGGCGGCCTTCAGCCGGTCCCGCTCGCCCTGGAGACGGTCGGTCTCCAGCATGTTGTCCTTGAACACCCGCGCAGCCTTGGCCATGCGGCCGACCTCGTCGCGCCGGCCGGCCGGGAAATCGACCGAGACGTCGCGCGCCGCCAGCCGCTCCATCGCCGCCGCCATGTCGAGGATGGGGCGCGAGACGCTGCGCACCAGCGCCGCGCCGAAGGCCAGCGACAGCAGGGTGCCGAACGCCACCACCCCCAGCACCAGGGCGTGGGCCTCGCGGTAGACGTCGCCGCTGCGGTCGGCCACCGCGTCGGCCTCGCGGATGGTCGTGTCAACCAGGGCGGCCAGGGTTTCCTGCACGCGGGTGAAGGCGACGGCGCTCGGCCGCTTGAAGACGCTGGCGGCCGATTGGCCCTGGTTGTCGCGCACCAGGGTCCGCACCCGGTCGGCGGCCGTGGCGTAGTCCGTCCAGGCGGCGTCGAAGGCGGCCAGCCGCTCGGCCCCCTCGCCCGCCGCGAACAGCGGACCGGCCTCGCCGCGCAGCGTCGCCAGAGCGCCGGCGGCGGTGCGCAGGTTGGTTTCCACCTGCTCCATCTGCATGGCGTTGGTCGAGAGCGCGTAGGCCGCCTCGGCGATGCGGTAGCCCTGGGCGGCGGCCATCAGCTGGCCGGCGATCTGCGTGCTGGGCAGCGAGGTGCCGCGCATCGTCTCGGCGGCACCGTTTAGAATATCGAGCCGACTGACCGTGAAAAGACCGAACCCGGCCGCCATGACAACGGCGCCGAGCGCGGCGCCGATGATCTTCGCGCGGATGGTGACGCTGGTGAACGCCCCGAATTTGGCGAATTCCGTGGGTTTGGCCATTCGCAAGCCTCCTCGCCCCGCCTCGTGCGGGCGGCGGCAGTGCGGTGACGACGATGCTCCGGTGTCCGGCGCTTGCGCGAAAGACGTTTAAAATTATCAACGCCCACACAATGCTGCAACGCAAAAAGGCCGCGGCACCCGAGGGGCCGCGGCCTTGTCACAAGCCGGCTTGCGGATCGTCGGACCGTCAGGCGGCCTTGCGCACCGAGGCGACGTCGGTGAACAGCTTCACCACCGCCTCGACGAACTCGACGAGCTGCTCCTGGCCGAGCGCGCTGACCGTGATGTCGTCGACCACCAGGGCCTCGTCGCTGATCTTGCCGCCGGCGGCCTGGAGGTCGGCGCGGTAGGCTTCCGGAGCGGCCAGCAGACGGCCGCGCAGCTTGCCGGGAATGGCCAGCAGCTGGATTCCATGGTCGATCGCGGCGATCGGCTTGCCGGCGTCCAGGAAGTGGCCGACGATGCGGCGGGTGTGGGCGGAGTTCTGGAGCTTGGCGACGCTGCGCTCGCCACCCGGCAGCAGCAGCATGTCGAAATCGGCGCCGAGCGCCTCGCCCAACTGCTTATCGACCGGGAAGTAATGGCCCCAGGACTTGCCGTGCCAGCCGTTCACCAGGCCCGTCTCGGTCGAGATCGTGCGCAGCGTGGCGCCGGTCTTGAGCAGGGCGCGCTGCGGTTCGGTCATCTCCGCTTCTTCGAAGCCGTTGGAGACGAGGATGGCAATGGTCTTTCCCGTGAGCGTGTTATCCATACTTGACTGTCCTCTTCATCGTTTCGACCGGAGACGCCGGGGGTGTGGCTCCATGCGCGGAAATGCGGCAGGGAGGACCCGGCCTTCACCGCACCGGACCGGACCCCCGGGGGGTACGGAATGGCGCGGCGGCCGGACCCTCCGCCGGAACCCGCGATGGGCGGCCGGCGGGTGGGACCTACGTCCCGGATCGGGGTGTTTTCAGCATGCGACACAAGTGGTCTTGAAGCGTTCCCAAGTCAATAAGGGATTCCGCAGCGCAGCGGACGCGGCGATGCCCGGAAATCAACGATCCAAGGGCCGGCAACGGCCATTTCCCGGCCCCGTTCAAGACTTTCGGCCGACTTGACGGACACCATCGGTTGATGCCGTGCAACGCAGCCATACCATGAGGGCGGGGCTTCCCGGAAGTTCTACCGCCAAAGAACGGAGCCGGCCAGACGGCCTCACGCAAAAAAAGCGGCCGGGGGACGCGAGCCCCCGGCCGTCATGTGAGTCAAAGCATCAGCCGTTCAGAAAGATCCGGCTCGCACACCGGATCACGGACCAGATCCCGATCAATGGAACTGGTCAGCCTCGGTGGAGTCCTTGTACGCGGTGGTCGAGGACTGGCCGCCCGAGATCGCCGTGGCGACCGCGTCGAAGTAGCCGGTGCCGACCTCGCGCTGGTGCTTGGTCGCGGTGTAGCCGTCCTTCTCGGCCGCGAACTCGGCCTGCTGGAGCTCGGAGTAGGCGGCCATGCCGCGCTCGGCGTAGCCCTTGGCCAGCGTGAAGGCCGAGTAGTTCAGCGAGTGGAAGCCCGCCAGCGTGACGAACTGGAACTTGTAGCCCATGGCGCCCAGCTCGCGCTGGTACTTCGCGATGGTCGCGTCGTCCAGGTTGGCCTTCCAGTTGAAGGAGGGCGAGCAGTTGTAGGCGAGCATCTTGCCGGGGAATTCCTTGTGGACGGCCTCGGCGAAGCGGCGGGCGTCGTCCAGGTTCGGCTTGGAGGTCTCCCACCACATCAGGTCCGAGTAGGGCGCGTAGGCCAGGCCGCGGGCGATGCAATGCTCGACGCCCAGGCCCTTCTTCAGGCGGTAGAAGCCTTCCGAGGTGCGGCCGCTGTCGAAGTCGATGAACGGGTGGTCACGCTCGTCGATGTCCGACGTGATGAGCTGCGCGCTCTCGGCGTCGGTGCGGGCGATGACCAGGGTCGAGGTGCCGCAGACGTCGGCGCCCAGGCGGGCGGCGTTCAGGGTGCGGATGTGCTGCTGGGTCGGGATCAGCACCTTGCCGCCGAGATGGCCGCACTTCTTTTCCGAGGCGAGCTGGTCTTCCCAGTGCACGCCGGCCGCGCCGGCCTTGATCATGGCCTTCATCAGCTCGAAGGCGTTCAGCGGGCCGCCGAAGCCGGCTTCCGCGTCGGCGATGATCGGCGCGAACCAGTAGGTGTCGCCCTTGCCCTCGGAGGTCTGGATCTCGTCGGCGCGCTTGAAGGCGTTGTTGATGCGCTCGACCACCGCCGGCACCGAGTTCACCGGGTACAGGCTCTGGTCGGGGTACATCTGGCCGGCCGAGTTGGCGTCGCCGGCGACCTGCCAGCCCGACAGGTAGATGGCCTTCAGGCCGGCCTTCACCGCCTGCATCGCCTGGTTGCCGGTCAGCGCGCCCAGCGTGTTGATGTAGGGCTCGGTGTTCAGCAGCTCCCACAGGCGCTGCGCGCCCAGCTCGGCCAGCGTGTACTCGATCTTGACCGAACCGCTCAGACGCTTGACGTCGTCCATCGTGTAGTCGCGGCGGATGCCTTCGTAACGGGCGGCGCGCAGGGCGGCCTTGGTCTTCTCATCGAGCGACATGGTCGGTGTCCTTCTGTCCGAATAACCCCTTTTGGGGGGCGGTGGGAAAATCTCGGGGCGTATTTTATTCGACACCGTCGCTCGTTTGTCTTGAGGCTTGGCCGGTGTCGTTTGGCTTTACAGTGCGTCCTTGAGACAAGAGGTAAACCGGCGCTCGTTGCGTTGCAATAATCCCTTGTTCGTAAAACGGTCCGGTTGTAAAGTAAGGTCATAGAGTTTTTGTAAATCGGTAAAGTTTGTAAAGTTCGCGCGGAGGCCGGCGGGTTCATGGACAAGAAGGCGATGCTGGGTCCGAAGGTCCGGCGCCTGCGCCGCGACCACGGGCTGACCCAGGCGCAGATGGCCGACCAGCTCGGCATCTCGCCCAGCTACCTGAACCTGATCGAGCACAACCAGCGCCCGGTGACGGTGCCGCTGCTTCTCAAGCTCGGCCACAATTTCGGCGTCGACCTCCAGGCCTTCGCCGAGGACGAGGAGAGCCGTCTGGTCGCCGGCCTGCGCGAGGTGTTCGCCGACCCGCTCTTCGCCGGCTCCGACATCAAGAACCAGGATTTCCGCGAGCTGGCCGCCGTGGCGCCGACGCTGGGGCAGGCGGTGGTGGCGCTCTACCGCGGCTTCCGCGGCGCCCGCGACGACCTCCAGGCGCTCGCCGAGCGGGTCGCCGACCGCGAGAAGCTGCATCTGGTGCAGAGCACCGGCTTCCCCCAGGACGAGGTGCGCGATCTGTTCCAGGCGCATTCCAACCATTTCCCCGAGTTGGAGGACGCCGCCGACGCCCTGTGGCGGGACGGCCGGCTGGAGAAGGGCGATCTCTACCGCGGGCTGGTCGACTGGCTGAACCAGCAGCACAGCGTCCGCGTCCGGCTGCTGCCGTCGGAGGTGATGGGCTACGCGGTGCGCCGCTTCGACCGCCACAGCCGGCGCATCCTGCTGTCGGAGATGCTGGCACCGTCCGGGCGCACCTTCCAGCTCGCCTGCCAGATCGCCCTGCTGCGCCACCGCGAACTGCTGAACGGCATCGTCGAGGGCGCCAACCTGTCGGGCGACGAGGCGCGCCGGCTGGCCCGCATCGGTCTCGCCAACTATTTCGCCGCCGCTGTCCTGATGCCCTACCAGCGCTTCCAGGAAGCGGCCACGCAGGTTCGTTACGATATCGAAATATTGCGCCGGCGGTTCGACGCCTCCTTCGAGCAGGTCTGCCAGCGCCTGACCACGCTCCACCGCGGCGGGGCCAAGGGCGTGCCCTTCTTCTTCATGCGGGTCGACAGCGCCGGCAACGTGTCGAAGCGCTTCTCGGGCGCCGGATTCCACCTCGCCCGCTTTGGCGGGGGTTGCCCGCGCTGGATCGTTTACGAAGCGTTCCGAACCCCCGGCAAGGTCCACAGCCAGGTGGCGCAGATGCCGGACGGCACCACCTACTTCTCCATCGCCCGCACGGTGGTGAAGGCCGGCGGCGGCCACCGCAGCCCGCCCCAGCAATTCGCCGTGGCGCTCGGCTGCGACGCCCAGCACGCGGCGCACGTCACCTATGCGGACGGCTTCGACCTGACCAACACCGAGGCGGCGACGCCGATCGGCGTGAATTGCCGGCTCTGCCCCCGGCTGGACTGCTCGCAGCGGGCGTTTCCGCCGCTGAATCACCGGCTTATCGTCGACGAGAACCTGCGCGGCCTGTCGCCCTACCTGTTCGCCCCGCCCAGCGCCGAATGACGCCGGCCTGACCTGGGATTGACCTGGGATTGATCTGGATCAAATTTTCACGGTTTATTTCGTGTTGTTTGCCGAAGACCACGCCGGCCATGCTGGTATAAAGCCATGGCCTTCCGGTTGATTTGTTGTTAGGGTCCGCGCGTTGCGCCTCGGCAGCCCGATCCCGCGCTCCCGGTCCTCCGGTCCAAAGCCGGTCCTCCGGTCCGAAGCGGTCGATCACAGCCATCCGTGCGCAGCGCCCGACCCCGGCCCTGGCATCGATACGGTTTTGGATCTCCAATGAGCAATCTCATCAAGGAGCGCGTGCTGAGCGTCCACCACTGGACGGACACGCTGTTCACCTTCACCACCACGCGCGATCCGTCCTTCCGCTTCCTGCCGGGGCAGTTCACGATGATCGGGCTGGAGGTCGAGGGGCGTCCGCTGCTGCGCGCCTACAGCCTCGTCAGCGCCCATTACGAGGAGACGCTGGAGTTCTTCAGCATCAAGGTGCCGGACGGCCCGCTGACCTCGCGCCTCCAGCACCTGAAGGAGGGCGACACGCTGCTGGTCAACCGCAAGGCGACCGGCACGCTGATCTCCGACAACCTGCTGCCGGGGCGGAACCTGTATCTGCTCAGCACCGGCACCGGCCTGGCGCCCTTCCTCAGCATCATCAAGGACCCGGAGCTGTACGAGAAGTACGACCGGGTGATCCTGACCCACGGCACCCGCACGGTCGCCGAGCTGGCCTACGACGAGCTGATCCAGCACGCCCTGCCGGAGAACGAGTTCTTCGGCGAGCAGGTCAAGGAGAAGCTGCTCTACTACCCGACCGTGACGCGCGAGCCCTTCCGCAACAGCGGCCGCCTGACCACGCTGATGGAGACCGGCAAGCTGTACAGCGACCTCGGCCTGCCGCCGCTCGACCCGCAGCACGACCGCGTGATGATCTGCGGCAGCCCGGCGATGCTGGCCGAGACCAGCGCGATGCTGGACCGCCAGGGCTTCGTCATGGGCACCAACGCCGAGCCGGGCAACTACGTGATCGAAAAGGCCTTCGTGGAGCGGTGACGAAAAGCGGACATCGCGGGCACGGCCGGAATAAACCGGCGCCCCGCCCTGTTTGCTGATCCGTGACGTCGGCACGTCACCCAATCCTTGATGTGACTCGCAGGCGCGTTCCCCTCACCGGGAACGCGCCTTTCTTCGTTGGAAAGGGTTTTTGAGACACGGATGAACACGGATGCAGGCTTCGCCCGCGCACGGACGAGGCTGAATAAACGGCGGCCATCCGTGTTCATCCGTGGAAATCCGCGTTCATCCGTGTTCCACCGCGCCCTCCCCGGACGCCCGCTCCCCGCCAACGCCGTTCAAACAGCCAAGCCTTTGGTGTAGACATCCCGCCCATGCGCCTGATCCTCATCCTCGCCGCGCTGTGCGTGGCCGGTCTCGCGAACCTCGCCGTCTGGTCCTTGCCCAACCGGCCGGTTCCGCTCGACCCTCCCCCTGGCGGCAAGCTGCGGAGCGTGTCCTTCGCGCCCTTCCGCGACGGCCAGAGTCCGCTGACCCAGGTCTTCCCCAGCGCCGCCCAGATCGAGGAAGATCTGGCGGCACTCGCCCCGCAGGTGACGGGGATCCGCACCTACACCGCGCTGGAAGGGCTGGAGGTGGTGCCGGAGCTGGCGCGCCGGCACGGGCTCCAGGTGACGATGGGCGCCTGGCTGTCGTCGAAGACCTCGAAGAACGAGGCGGAGATCGCCTCGCTGATCGACCTCGCCAACCGCTACCCGGACGTCATCACCCGCGTCATCGTCGGCAACGAGGTGCTGCTGCGCCGCGAGCTGACGCCCGAGCAGGTCGCCGGCTACATCGACCGCGTCAAGGCGGCGGTGAAGCAGCCGGTGTCCTACGCCGACGTCTGGGAATGGTGGCTGAAATACCCGCAGATCGCGGACCACGTCGATTACCTGACCATCCATCTGCTGCCCTACTGGGAGGACGTGCCGGCCGGCGTCGCCGGGGCGACCGAGCGCATCCGTTCCTCCTACCGCACCATCGCCCAGCGCTTTCCCGGCAAGCCGATCCTGGTCGGCGAGACCGGCTGGCCGACCGCCGGCCGCTCGCGCGGCGCCGCCGTGCCCGGCCTCGTCAACAAGGCGACCTTCGTCAACGGCTTCGTCCGCATGGCCGAGCAGGAGGGCTTCGACTACAACGTGATCGAGGCCTTCGACCAGGGTTGGAAGGCCAAGCTGGAAGGCACCGTCGGCGGTCACTGGGGCCTCTATGGCTCCGACCGCGTGGCGAAGTTCTCGCTGGCCGGGCCGGTGGTGGAGACGCGCGACTGGCCCCGCCTGTTCGCGATCTCCAGCGGCGTCGCGCTGGCGCTGCTGGCCGGTCTGGCGCTGACGCGGCGGCACCTGCCCGGCTCGGGCTGGGCGGCGCTGATCCTGCTGGCGCAGACCCTCTCCACCCTCTACGTCCACGCCGTCCACGCGGCGTTTCACGGGAAACATTACTGGCAGGACAACGCGCTGGCCACCGGCATGCTGATGCTGACCGCGGCCCTGTCGCTGGCGGTGCTGCTGGCCGCCCACCGCACGCTCGCCAGCGGCGGGCTGGCGCGCGAGCCGCTGAGCGGGCTCTGGCACCCGCGCCCGGCCCTGTCGGCGGTCGAGTCGGTCGGCCGCTGGTCGGCGGTGGCGCTGGCCGCCGTGGCGTTGGTGTGGTCGCTGCTGATCGTCTTCGACGGGCGCTACCGCGATTTCCCCAACCCTTACCTGCTGATCCCGGCCATCGCCCTACCGGCGCTGGGCGCGCTGCGCGCCGCGCGCCGCCCGGCCGGTGCCCGGCCGCGCGACGCCCACGGCATCGCCGCGCTGTTCCGCCCGGCGGTTCCCGTCGCCGACGCGCCCGCACGCTGCCTGTGCGGCGCCGTCCGCCGCCTGCCGGTCGAGTCGGCGCTTGCCGCCGGCCTGTTGCTGGGCGCCGTCCTGACGGTCGTCGCCGAGGGCTTCGTGCCGCTGGAATCGCTGATCCACGGCCAGCTCCCCTTCCGCGAGGCGCTGCACGAGATCGACTGGACCCTGCCGAACTGGGAGGCTCTGGGCTGGGCTGCCCTTCAGGCGCTGCTGGCGGTCCCCTTCATCGCCGGGGTTCTGAGCGCGCGCCGGTAAGGATGCACAGAAGGATGCGCGGGTAAGGATGCGCGGGTAAGGATGGGGTCGGGCAACGCGGACGTTGCGCGGCCCGCGTCCCTGTGGATGATGGACGGGTCTTCCCCTTTGCCACCCTCTTCCGTCGGGAAACCCGTCCCATGTCCTTCGAACTCTGGCTGGCCTTCGCCGCCGCCTCGACCGTCATGCTGCTGATTCCCGGACCGACGGTGCTGATCGTCGTGTCCTACGCGCTGGGCCACGGCCGGCGCTCCGCGATGGCGACCGTCGCCGGGGTGGCGCTCGGCGACTTCACCGCGATGACCGCCTCGATGCTGGGGCTGGGGGTGCTGCTCTCGACCTCCGCCGCGCTGTTCACCGCGCTGAAATGGGTGGGGGCCGCCTACCTCGTCTATCTCGGCGTCAAGCTGTGGCGCGCTCCGGTCACCGTCGGCGCCGACGCCGACGAGCAGCCCGACGTCAGCCCGCTGCGGATGATGCTGCACACCTACGCCGTCACCGCGCTGAATCCCAAGAGCATCGTCTTCTTCGTCGCCTTCCTGCCGCAGTTCCTCGACACCGCCCGGCCGCTGGCCGGCCAGATGGTGGCGATGGAGGCGACCTTCCTGGTGCTGGCGACGCTGAACGCCACGCTCTACGCCCTGCTCGCCTCGGCGGCGCGGCGCGCGGTGCGCACGCCGTCGGTGCAGCGCGCGGTGAACCGCACCGGCGGCTCGCTGCTGGTCGGCGCCGGGCTGCTGACGGCCGCCTGGAAGAAGGCCGCCGCCTGACACGCCCGGCGCGGCTTCCGGGCGCGGCCATGCCGCAGCGCGGTGGCGTTGACAGACTGCTGTTGTTAAGCGGAAAATTGTATCCGTTCGGTCGGTTGCGCGCGCCTGGGCCGGAAGGGACCGGCCGGCGCGGCCGATCGTGAGCGGCGGGAGCGGGCGATGGCTGGTGCGGCAGGGGCGGAAGGTGACGGCGACGCTCTGCTGTTCGCCAGCGAGACGCCGGAGGAGACCGGCGGCGCCCGACGCCCCCCGCCCTGGCTGATCCTGATTGCCGACGACGACCACGAGGTCCACGCCATCACCCGCGTGGTGCTGGGCGACGTGCGGTTCGAGAACCGGCCGCTGAAATTCCTCTCCGCCTATTCCGCCGTCCAGGCGCGGGCGCTGCTGGCCGAGCATCCGGACATCGCGGCGATCCTGCTCGACGTCGTGATGGAGACCGACGACGCCGGACTGACGCTGGTCCGCCACATCCGCGAGGAGCTCGGCAACGGCCAGATCCGCATCATCCTGCGCACCGGCCAGCCGGGGCAGGCGCCGGAACGCCAGATCATCGCCCAGTACGACATCAACGACTACAAGGCCAAGAGCGAACTGACCGCCCAGAAGCTGTTCACCGCGACGGTGTCGGCGCTGCGCTCCTACCGGCACATCGCCACCATCGAGCGCAGCCGCCAGGGGCTGGAGGCGGTGATGGAGGCGGCCGACCGCCTCTATGAACAGCGCTCGCTCGCCCGCTTCCTGCGGATCGCCGTCGAACGGGCGGCGGCGCTGCTGCCCTGCGCCGACACGATCCTGCTGTGCGGAGGCGGGACGCCGCCGGCCGTCCTGGCCGCCACCAGGAGCGTCCAGAATCTGCCCCGGCCCGTCGGCGACGACGTCGCCGCCGCCTTGGCGGACCGGCAGCCGCGCTGGGGCGCCGGCCACAGCGTCGTGCCGTTGCGCAGCCACGGCAGCGCCGAGCCGCTGGCGCTCTGCCTGCTCGGCCACCCGCCGCTCTCCGACCTGGAACACCAGCTGACCGAGCTGTTCTGCGCCAAGGCGGGGATCGGACTCGACAACCTGCACCTCTACGAGCGGCTGAACCAGGCGCAGGTCGCCACGGTCCACGCGCTGGGCAAGCTCGCCGAATACAAGGACGAGGTCACCGGCGACCATGTGAAGCGGCTGGGCCGCTGGGCGACCGCCATCGCGCGGGAGCTGCGCGACCGCGGCCAGTTCGCCGGCACGCTGGACGAGTCCTTCTGCGGCATGATCGGGCTGGCCAGCGTGCTGCACGACGTCGGCAAGGTCGGCATCCCCGACGCCATCCTGCGCAAGCCCGGCCGGCTCGACGCCGAAGAGATGCGCCACATGCGCGAGCACGCCGCCATCGGCGGCGCCATCCTGCGCGAGGCCGGCGGTTCCGCCGGGGGCCGGGACGGCGGCCCCAACATCCTGACCATGGGCGCCGAGATCGCCGAGAGCCATCACGAGAAGTTCGACGGCAGCGGCTATCCGCAAGGCCTGAGCGGCGACGCCATCCCGCTGGCCGGCCGCATCGTCGCGGTGGCCGACGTCTTCGACGCGCTGCTGCACCGCCGCCCCTACAAGGCGGCGTGGGAGATCGAGGCGGTGCTCGATCTGCTGCGCGCCGAGGCGGGGCGGCATTTCGACCCGCGCGTGGTCGACGCCTTCCTGGCCGTGCTGGCCCGCGACGGGGTGCCGCTGCCGGGGTGAGCGGGGATCACATCCCCAGCACGTCCTTCATGCTGTAGAGGCCCGGAGTCTTGTCGCGCGCCCACAGCGCCGCGCGCACGGCGCCCTTGGCGTAGATCTGGCGGCCCGACGCCTTGTGGGTCAGCTCGATCCGCTCGCCGTCGCCGGCGAACATCACCACATGGTCGCCGACCACGTCGCCGCCGCGCAGGGTGGCGAAACCGATCTCGCCGCGCGGCCGGGCGCCGGTGTGGCCGTCGCGGACCTTCTGCCAGACATCCTCCAGCGCCACCCCGCGCCCGGCGGCGGCGGCCCGGCCGAGCCCGAGCGCGGTGCCCGACGGCGCGTCCACCTTCTTGTTGTGGTGCATTTCCAGGATGTCGATGTCGTAATCGTCACCCAGGGTGCGGGCGACCTGCTCGACCAGCGCCAGCAGCAGATTGACGCCCAGCGACATGTTGGGCGACTGGATGACCGGGGTGTGGGTGGCCGCGGTCTCGATGGCGGCCTGCTGCGACGGGTTGAGCCCGGTGGTGCCGACGACCAGCACGGTTTCCGACTGCGCCGCCAGCGCCGCGTGCCGCACGGTCGAGTCCGGGCTGGTGAAGTCGATCACCGCGTCGGACAGGGCGAACAGCTCGGCCGGGTCGTCGATGGCGGTGACGCCCAGCGCCTCGATCCCGGCGAGCAGGCCGAGATCCTTGCCCAGCGCCGGTCCGCCGACCCGCTCGGTGCCGCCGGCCAGCGTGCAGCCGGCGGTCGCCGCGATCTCGCGCACCAGCATCTGCCCCATGCGCCCCGCGCACCCGACGACACCGATCTTCATGACGCTCTCCCTGAACTCAAAAGTCCGTCGAGGACTATTCCCTCAAGGATTTAGCACAGCGGCGGGCGACGCTTAAGCCCCAAGGCAGCCGCGCAGCCCAGCCGCAAGGTTGCGCATCAGCGACGCATAGAGCGCCGGTCCTTCCGGCAGGTCGGCGCCCTCGGGATCGAGCACGCCGGTCTTCGCCCTGGTGCCCTCCACCACGGTGCGGACCAGGGCGGGCTCGAACTGCGGCTCGGCGAAGACGCAGGCGGCGTCGAGCCCGGCGATCTTGGCGCGGATCGCCGACAGGCGCTTGGCCGAGGGACGGCGGTCCGGGTTGACGGTGATCGAGCCGACCGCCGACAGGTCGTAGCGCGCCTCGAAATACTGGTAGGCGTCGTGGAAGACGACGAAGGGCTTGGCCGCCACCGGCGCCAGCGCCGCCTTCAGCTCGGCGTCGAGCGCGTCGATCGACTGGGCGGTGCGTTCGGCGTTGGTGCGGTAGGCCTCGGCGTTGGCCGGGTCCTTCGCCGCCAACGCCTCCGCCGTCGCCGCGACGATCCGCCGGGCGTTGGCCGGGTCGAGCCAGATGTGGGTGTTCACCTCGTCATGGTCATGGTCGTCGTCGTGATCGTGCCCATGGGCGTCCTTGCGGGCGGCGTCCTTGGCCTTGTCGCCATGTCCGTGGCCCCCATGGGTGTGATCGTGGCCATGGTCGTGGGCCTCCCACGCCCCGCCCTCGCGCGCGTCGAGCAGCGTCATGCCCGGTGTCGTCATCAGGGTCAGGACCTTGGCCTTGGGGGCGTTCGACGTCAGCGGCTTTTCCAGGAACCCCTCCATCTCCGGCCCGACCCAGACGACCAGATCGGCGGCGGACAGGGCCTTCGCGTCGGACGGCTTCAGCGTGTAGGTGTGGGGAGACGCGCCGCCGCGCACCAGCAGGGCCGGCTCGCCCACCCCCTGCATCACCGACGCCACCAGCGAATGGATCGGCTTGATCGAGACGACGACCTTCGGCGTCTCCGCCAGGACGGGCGACGCGGCGGCCAGGAGGGCCAGAACAGGAAAAGCGGTCATGGCGATGGGCAGCGCGAAACGGCGCATGGGTGCAATCCTTTTCTCCCGCCTCTGTCGGACTGGACAGGCCGGCGGTTTGGGCGCATAGGGGAAACCTCGCGTCCATTTGTCACGTTATAACGTAACATGTCAATCACCTCGCCCTCCTCTCCCGCCCCGCTCGTTTGGACGGAGGACCTGTCGGTCCGCTTCGGCGGCCGCACCGTGCTGAACCATGTCGACGTCGCCGTGCATCCGGGCGAGGTGGTGACGCTGATCGGCCCCAACGGCGCCGGGAAGACCACGCTGGTGCGCGCCGTGCTGGGGCTGGTCCGGCCCACCGGGGGGCGGGTCCGGCGGCGCGAGGCCTTGCGCGTCGGCTACATGCCGCAGCGCCTCACGGTGGACGCCACCCTGCCGCTGACGGTGCGGCGTTTCCTGGCGCTGTGGCGCCCGGTGCCGGCCGCGCGGATCGAGGCTGCGTTGGAGGAGGCCGGCGTCGCGCGGCTCGCCGACGCAGCCGTGCAGACGATCTCCGGCGGCGAGATGCAGCGGGTGCTGCTGGCCCGCGCCCTGCTGTCCGACCCGGAGCTGCTGGTGCTCGACGAGCCCGACCAGGCGGTCGACGTCCACGGCCAGGCCGAGCTGTTCGCCCGCATCGAGCATGTGCGGCGCCACCGCGGCTGCGGCATCCTGCTGGTCAGCCACGACCTGCACACGGTGATGGCGCGCACCGACCGGGTGGTCTGCCTCAACGGCCATGTCTGCTGCCACGGCCGGCCCGAGGACGTCAGCCGCCACCCCGAATACCACGCCCTGTTCGGCCGCCACGCGGCGGAGCTGGCGGTCTACCTCCACCACCACGACCACAGCCACGACGAGGCCCGCCGGGTCGTCGACGGGCACGACGGGGACTGCTGCCATGGATGACTTCGTGCTCCGCGCGCTTGCCGCCGGCTGCGGCATCGCGGCGCTGGCCGGGCCGCTGGGTTCCTTCGTGGTGTGGCGGCGCATGGCCTATTTCGGCGACACGCTGTCCCACTCGGCCCTGCTCGGGGTGACGCTCGGCTTCCTGCTCGGGGTCAACCCGATGATCGGGGTGATGGCGGTGTGCGTGGCGCTGGCGCTGGCGCTGGTGGCGCTGCAACGGCGCCGCACGCTGGCGGCGGACACGCTGCTCGGCATCCTGTCGCATGGCTCGCTGTCGCTGGGCCTGGTGGCGCTCGCCTTCCTGGAAACCCTGCGCATCGACCTGATGGCCTATCTGTTCGGCGACATCCTGTCGGTGACGATGACCGACCTCGGCTGGATCTACGGCGGCGGGGTGGTGGCGCTGGCCGGGCTGGCGCTGCTGTGGCGCCGGCTGCTCGCCGTCACCGTCGACGAGGATCTGGCGCGGGTCGAGGGCATGCCGGTGGACGCGCTGCGGCTGGCCTTCATGCTGCTGATCGCGCTGGTGATCGCGGTGGCGATGAAGGTGGTCGGCATCCTGCTGATCACCTCGCTGCTGATCATCCCGGCGGCGGCGGCCCGCCGCTTCGCCCGCAACCCGGAGAGCATGGCCCTGTTGGCCTCGGTGCTGGGCGTGGTGGCGGTGGTGGGCGGGCTTATGGCGTCCCTGAACTGGGACCTGCCGGGCGGCCCCAGCGTGGTGGTCGCGGCGGCGGCGCTGTTCCTGATCGGGTCGGTCGTACCGATGCGGGAGTAGACAGCGTTTCAGTGCGGTCGAAGCAACCGGAAAAAGAATACCAGCGCAACCTTTCCCGTTCACCGCGTAGCGCGCCTGCGCCATAATCCGGCGGCGGACGCGGTGGCGGATTGGCCGCCACCGCCGCCGCACGAACGGAGGGCAAGAGGATGGAGAAGATCCTCACTCTCCTGATCCTGGTGCTGGAGATCGTCAAGCGGCTGCTTGACCTTCTGCACTAAGATCGGGCGGGCGGGTCGGAGTGTAGGACCTCCGGCCCGCCTACCCCCGATAGTGGTGCTGGGGCCAGCCGCTGTCAACCGGCCCCGCCGCAAAAACCCTGCCACACTGGCCGGCGGCCGCTCTCCTCACTCGTCGATGTTGCGCGCCAGCACTTCGCGCTTGCCGGAGTGGTTGGGCTTGCTGACCACGCCTTCCGTCTCCATCCGCTCGATCAGGCGAGCGGCCGAATTGTAGCCGATGCGGAGCTGGCGCTGGATGAAGCTGGTCGACGCCTTGCGCTCGCGGCAGACCACGGCGACCGCCTTGTCGTAGAGGTCGTCGCCCGACCCGCCGTTGCCGCCCGCCCCCGACACGCCGCCCTCGTCGAAGGGGTTGTCGCCGTCCTCGTCCTCGGTGATGGCGTCGACGTAGTTGGGCTCGCCCTGCGCCTTCAGGTACTTGACGATGTGCTCGACCTCCTGGTCGGAGACGAAGGGGCCGTGGACGCGGGTGATGCGCCCGCCACCGGCCATGTAGAGCATGTCGCCCTGGCCGAGCAGCTGCTCCGCCCCCTGCTCGCCGAGGATGGTGCGGCTGTCGATCTTCGACGTCACCTGGAAGCTGATGCGGGTCGGGAAGTTGGCCTTGATGGTGCCGGTGATGACGTCGACCGACGGGCGCTGGGTCGCCATGATCAAATGGATGCCGGCGGCGCGCGCCATCTGGGCCAAGCGCTGGATCGCCGCCTCGATGTCCTTGCCGGCGACCAGCATCAGGTCGGCCATCTCGTCGACGATGACCACGATGTAGGGAAGCTCGGTCAGGTCGAGCGGCTGCTCCTCGAACAGCGGCTTGCCGGTGTCGGGGTCGAAGCCGGTCTGCACGCGGCGGGTCAGCGACTCGCCCTCCTCGCGCGCCTCGCGCAGGCGGGCGTTGTAGCCCTCGATGTTGCGGACGCCGAGCTTGGACATGTTGCGGTAACGGTCCTCCATCTCCCGCACCGTCCATTTCAGCGCCACCACCGCCTTCTTCGGGTCGGTGACGACCGGCGTCAGCAGATGCGGGATGCCCTCGTAGACCGACAGCTCCAGCATCTTCGGGTCGATCATGATGAAGCGGCAGCGCTCCGGCGGCAGCCGGTAGAGCAGCGACAGGATCATCGTGTTGATCGCCACCGACTTGCCCGAGCCCGTCGTGCCGGCGACCAGCAGGTGCGGGAAGCGCGCGAGGTCGGCGACCACCGGCTGGCCGCCGATGTCCTTGCCGAGCGCCAGCGCCAGCTTGCCGCCGTTCTTGTCGAAGCTGTCCGACGCCATCAGCTCGCGCAGCAGCACGGTCTCGCGCTTGGCGTTGGGCAGCTCGATGCCGATGACGTTGCGGCCGGGCACCACGGCGACGCGCACCGACACCGCGCTCATCGAGCGGGCGATGTCGTCGGCCAGACCGATGACGCGGGACGATTTGGTGCCGGGGGCCGGCTCCAGCTCGTAGAGGGTGACGACCGGGCCGGGATGCACCTTCTGCACCTCGCCGCGCACGCCGAAATCGCCGAGCACGCCCTCGAGCTGACCGGCGTTGCGTTGCAGCAGGCTTTCGTCGACCTGCTGGCCGCGCGCGCCGGCGGGCGGTGGCTGGAGCAGGTCGAGCGGCGGCAGCTCGTAGCCCTCCGGCTCCTCCGGCTCGAAGGGCAGCCGGGTCTGGCGCGGGTCGCCGCGCTCGGAGACGCTCTGCGGCTCCGCCGGCTTGTGCGGCGGGACGACCGGGATCGGGCGCGGCGGCCGGGCGTCCTCCGGCTGGGAAAGGGGCGCCTTGTAAGCCTCGCCGGGAAGCACCTGCGCGGCCCCCGACTCGGCGCGTGGCGTGTCGCCGAAGCTCGGCGCGCTGCGCCCCCGACCGCGGACGGCGGGCGGCTGCTCGCGCTTCAGCTCGTCGTCGACGGCGCCGCTGGCGGTCTGGGCGGCGGCCTGCGCGGCGGTGCGCGCCCGTTGACCGAGGCTTCCCGCCCCCGCCTTGGCGGTGCGGGTGAGGAAGCGCGCCACGGCCACGGTGCCGGTGCCGAGCGCCTTGAAGCTGCTGATCCATTCGGCGATCGACAGGCCGGCGGCGAGGAACAGCACGAAGCCGCCGCCGAAGGCCGCGACGGTGGCGACCATCGACTCGCCGCCGAACAGGTTGCCGACGCCGCGCAGCAGCACGGCGCCGACGCTGCCGCCGGGCAGCGCCGCCAGCGGGTCGGAGGATTCGGTGGTCAGCCCGGCCAGCGCCATGGCGACCAGCAGGACGCCCCACAGCGCCAGCACGGTGCGGAAGACCGGGTTGCCCAGGCTGCGCTGGGCGCCGAGCCGCCAGCCCCAGAACATCGGCACCAGCGCGATGACGAAGGAGGCCCAGCCCAACGACTGGATCAGCAGGTCGGCCAGATAGGCGCCGGGCGTCCCGAACAGGTTGAAGGTCCGCGCCGAGCCGGACGGGATCGAGTTCCAGGACGGGTCCGCCGGGTTGTAGCTGCCCAGCAGGACCATCAGCAGCAGGCCGAACAGCCCCAGCACGAAGCCCATCGCCTCGCGCGCCCTGGCGACGACGAAGGCACGGGTGGCCGGCGAGAAGAAGGGCGGCCTCTCCCCCCGGGCGCCGGCCGGCCGCAGCTTGTCCTTCAGCGTGGGCTTGTCGTCCTTCGCGCTGGAACGCGCATTGGCGCTCCGTCCCAGGGTGGGCCGGGGGCGCGCGGAGGGAGGGCCGGCGGGTCGGGCCATGGGGCGGAAACCTCGTTCTCGGTCCGTCCCGGACGGGGGCGGACGCAGTCAGCCAAAAAACTCAGTCCAGGACCTCAGCCGAGGATGCGGACGATGGCCGCGCAGGCCTGTCCGACCAGTTCGGCGTCCTGCACCAGGGCGATGCGGAGGAAGGGGGCGCCGGGGTTCGGCTCGCCCGGGTTGCTGCGGGTCAGGTAGGCGCCGGGCAGCGCGCGGATGGCGCCCTCGGTCCACAGGCGCCGCGCCGCCTCCTCGCCGTCGCCGACGTCCAGCCAGAGGAAGAAGCCGCCGTCCGGCCGGTAATAGCCGTAGCGGCCCTTCAGCTCGGCCTCGGCCGCCGCGAACTTGGCGCGGTAGAGGCGGCGGTTCTCCTCGACATGCGCCTCGTCGCGCCACAGGGCGGTGCTGGCCGCGTCGATCGGCAGCGGCATGCCGGCGTTGGCGTAGCTGCGCAGCCGCGAGAAGCGCCCGAGCAGCACCGGGTCGCCGGCCACGAAGCCGGAGCGCAGGCCGGCGGCGCTCGACCGCTTGGACAGGGAATGGAAGACCAGCAGGTTGGCCCAGGGCGTGTCCCCGGCCGCCTGCGGCAGGCCGGCGGCGACCTGGAGCGCGCCGACCGGCGGCCTGTCGAGGTAGATCTCGGCGTAGCACTCGTCGACCGCCAGCACGAAGCCGTACTCCCGCGCCAGCCCGATGGCGCGCGCCAGATAGGCGGCCGAGGCGGCCGCGCCCTGCGGGTTTGCCGGGGTGCAGAGGTAGAACAGCGCGGTGCGCTCCAGCAGCTCCGGCGTCAGCGCGTCGAGGTCGGGCAGGAAGCCGGTTTCGCGCGTCGCCGGCAGGAACACCGGCTCGGCCCCGGCCAGCACCGCGCCGCCCTCGTAGGGCGCGTAGAAGGGGTTGGGCATCAGCACCGCCGGCTGCCTGCCGGCCTTGCTCGACGGCACCGCCAGCAGCGCCAGCATGAACAGCGCCTCGCGCGTGCCGGACACCGGGAGGATGGAACGGTCGTGCTGCAACAGGCCGATGGGCAGGCCGTAGCGGCGGGTCAGCCAGTCGCCGGCGGCGGCGCGGAAGTCGGGGCTGCCGCCGACCGGCGGGTACTTGCTCCAGCCGGCGCTGTTGGCGCGCAGCGTCTCGTCGAGGATGGCGGGCGGCGGGTGCTGCGGCTCGCCGACCGACAGCACGATCGGGGCGGTGTTGGCGCGCGGCGTGATGCCGGACAGCAGGTTGGCCAGCCGGGTGAAGGGGTAGTCGGTCAGCCGATCCAGCCGGTCGTTGCCGATCGCCTCGGAAAAGACGGCACCGGGATGAACGCTGAAATCCGCAGAGACCATGACGCCGCAAACCTTCCCAAGACCACGCGCTCATCCATACGGGCATCACCCGTACGAATCGGAAACGATCCTATCGGCGAGGGACGGAGGGCACAAGCGCACAAAACCGGACACCCGGAACCGGAGTATGGGTGGACCGGCCAGAGAAAAGCCCCTCGCCCCCGTGGGAGAGGGGTTGGGGTGAGGGGGCGGTTTCTCTTCCACCTGCGGCGGAATCCCCATCATCCCAACCCTTCTCCCACAGGGGGGAGAGGGGCTTCCCGTCATCATGCCCTCGCGCCACGGCGCGAAGGCGGGATGGCGAAAACCCTTACAGCGCTTCGGCGTTGGTCTCGCCGGTGCGGATGCGGACAGCCTGGGCGATCTCCAGCACGAAGATCTTGCCGTCGCCGATGCGGCCGGTGTTGGCGGCCTTCTGGATCGCCTCGACCACCTGTTCGAACTGGTCATCGGACACGGCGACCTCGACCTTCACCTTGGGCAGGAAGCTCACCGAATATTCGGCGCCGCGGTAGATCTCCGTCTGACCCTTCTGGCGGCCGAAGCCCTTGACCTCGCTGACGGTCAAGCCCTGGATCCCGAGCGACGTCAGCGCCTCGCGGACCTCGTCGAGCTTGAACGGCTTGATGATGGCCATAACCAGTTTCATGTGGCTTCCCCTTAAAGCGTTGTTCCGGCCTCAGCCCGCTGCCCGGCCCGTCGCGGGATTTCCCCTCGCCCTGTCGGACAGGTTTCCCGTTCGTGGACCGAGCCTGTTCGCCTCTGCCGCAAAAATCAACGATTACAAGAATCGTGCCGGTTGAATTGCGCCGCAACAATAGGGATATGCCGGATGTTTGGGCGCTCAATCCGGAAGCATATGCCTATTTTTCATTCAGCGACAATCCGTCCGGGCGCACCGGATCGCGGCGGCTCTGGACATCGGGCGGACGCGGGGACAATTGTTGCTGCGCACGGGGTCGCGGCCAAGGACGCGGCGGACCGGACCGCAACGAAGGACAGCAGGATCATGGCCGAATCGGGCAACACGCCGCCGAACCACACCCCCGGCGGCGCCGACATCACGACCGAGGTGGTGGTCCTGGGCGGCGGGCTGGCGGGGCTGACCATGGCGGCGGCGCTGGCAAGCGCCGGGGTGCCCGTGGCGTGCATCGACCAGGACAGCCCGGACCGGCAGGCCGGCGACGGCTTCGACATCCGCACCACCGCCATCTCCTACGCCTCGATGAAGGTGCTGGAGGGGGCGGGCGTCTGGCGCCACATGGAGGCCCAGGCCGGCCCGATGCTGGACATCCGCATCGCCGACCAGTTCTCGTCCCTGTTCGTGCATTACGACCACACCGAACTGGCGATGGACGGCAAGAACCAGCCCTTCGGCTGGATCCTCGACAACAAGGACATCCGCCGCGCCCTGTTCGCCCGCGCCGCCGAGCTGCCGGGCCTCGTCCATCTCGCCCCGGCCAAGGCCACCGGCGTCGAGCGCACCCGTTCCGGCGCCGCCGTGACGCTGGCCGACGGGCGCACCGTGCGGGCCAGGCTGGTGATCGGCGCCGACGGCCGCCGCTCGCTGGCGCGCGAGAGCGCCGGGATCAAGGTGCGGCGCTGGTCTTACGACCAGAGCGCCATCATCTGCACGATCCGCCATTCGGAACCGAACAAGGGCATCGCGCTGGAGCATTTCTTCCCCACCGGCCCCTTCGCCGTGCTGCCGATGACGGACAACCGCTGCTCCATCGTGTGGAGCGAGAAGACGTCGCTGGTGAAGACCTATCTCGGCCTGCCCGACGCGGAGTTCATCGAGGAGCTGACCCGGCGGTCCGGCGGCTATCTCGGCGAGATCGAGCTGCTGACCCGGCGCGAGGCGTGGCCGCTGTCGGTCCTGCTGGCCGAGCGCTTCATCGCCGGCCGCCTCGCCCTGATCGGCGAGGCCGCCCACGCCATCCACCCGATCGCCGGCCAGGGATTGAATCTCGGCATGCGCGACGTCGCGGCGCTGGCGGAGGTGATCGTCGACGCCCACCGGCTGGGGCTGGACGTCGGCGGGCCGGAGGTGCTGGCCCGCTTCCAGCGCTGGCGCCGCTTCGACACGGTGCTGCTCGCCGCGGTGTGCGACGGGCTGGTGCATCTGTTCTCCAACGACATCCCGCCGGTGCGGCTGGCGCGCGACCTCGGCATGGCGGTGGTCAACCGGCTGCCGCCGGTCAAGCGCTTCTTCATGCGGCACGCCATGGGCGTCGTCGGCGACCTGCCGCGGATGATCCGTGGCGTTCCCCTGTAAGCCTTCCACGAAGGGCTGTCCGTAAGGACGGCCCATAAGGACGACTTGGATCCGGCCCGGCGGCGCCTTATGTCCGCCACAAGGCCCGGCTACAACCGCCGGGCTTGGAATTTCCAGGGATGACCGCCGTGCTTCGCCGCCTTCTCGCCACGCTTCTCGTCTCCGCCTCGCTGACCGGGGTGGCGGCCGTCGCCCCGCCGCCCGCGTCGGCGGCGCCCACCGCCGCCCGGCTGTCGGCGCAGGACCAGGCCACCGTCGCGCGGGTCGAGGAGTATCTGAACAACATCCACACCCTGCAATCGAAGTTCGTGCAGGTGGCGCCCAACGGCCAGCAGACCACGGGGACCTTCTCGATGGCGCGGCCGGGCCGGATGCGGCTGGAGTATGACAAGCCGATCAAGGATTTCGTCGTCGCCGACGGCTCCTTCATCTTCTACTGGGACGGCGAGATGCGCCAGCAGTCGAGCGCGCCGATCGGCTCGACCATGGCCGACTTCATCCTGCGCAAGACCATCCGGCTGTCGGGCGACGTGGTCGTCACCAACGTCTTCCAGGCCCCCGGCGTGGTCGAGGTCAGCCTCGTCGAGAGCAAGGATTCCGGCAAGGGCACCCTGACGCTGGTGTTCGAGGACCACCCCTTCCAGCTCCGCAAGTGGCGGGTGCTGGACGGCCAGGGCCTGACGACGGAGGTGGCGCTGCTGAACCCGCGCACCGACGTGAGCTTCGACCGCGACATGTTCTATTTCAAGGAGCCGCCCAAGGGCTCGGACTACGGCCGGGGCAACTGACCGGCCTTTCCGGGCATTCCACCGAAGACAAGGGCGGAAACAAAGCCCTTCCCTTCCCGTTGCCTTTCCGGACGAGACGCAACGGGAGGGTTCCCATGTCCCATCTTCAAACTCCCGCAGGCCCGACTCCCGGAACGGCGGCATCCCGCATCCAGGGCATGAACGACCTGCTGGCCCGCAACTGGTGGGCGCTGGCGCTGCGCGGGGCCGCCGCCATCCTGCTGGGCGTGCTGGCCCTGGCGCTGCCGGGGGTGACGGTGGCGACGCTGGCTCTGACCTTCGCCGCCTATCTGCTGCTCGACGGGATCTTCGCCATCCTCGCCGGCATCCGCGCCTCGCGCCATCACGGCCGCGCCCTGCCCTTCATCCTGGAGGGAATCGTCAGCCTGATCGCCGGCGTCGTCGCCGCCCTGTGGCCGGCGGCCAGCCTGTTCGCCCTGGTGTTCCTGATCGCCGCCTGGTCGGTCATGACCGGCTTCGCCGAGGTGATGGGGGCGTGGCGCATGAACCGCACCCACGGCAAATGGGCCTGGGGCATCGCCGGCGCCCTGTCGATCGCCTTCGGGCTGGGCATGTGGGTGCTGCCGGCGCTGGGGCTGCTGGCGCTCGCCTGGGGGGTTGCGGCCTACCTGATCGCCTTCGGGGTGCTGGCGCTCGCCACCGCGTTGCGCCTGCGCCGCTGCCACGCCGGGTCCAACCGCTCCGGCCCCACCGCGATGCCGATGGTGTGAGCGTCTCTTTTCCGGAGCGCCGCGACACGGCATAGTGGACGCGGCCACCGGAGGTTCCCGTTCATGATGCTCAAGCCCCTGATCGGCATCCCCGCCTGCACCCGCCAGCTCGGCGAGCACCCCTTCCATGTCTGCGGCGACAAGTATGTCCGCGCCGTGTCGGACGGGGCGGGCGGCGTGCCGCTTCTGATCCCCGCCCTCGGCAACGCGCTCGACATGGACGATCTGGTCGGGCGGCTCGACGGCCTGCTCGTCACCGGCAGCCCGTCCAACGTCGAGCCGCACCGCTACGGCGGCGAGCCGAGCGAGCCGGGGACCCTGCACGACCCCGACCGCGACGCCACCAGCCTGCCTCTGATCCTGGCGGCGCTGGAGATGGGCGTGCCGCTGCTCGGCATCTGCCGGGGTTTCCAGGAGCTGAACGTCGCGCTCGGCGGGTCGCTGCATCAGAAGCTGCACGAGGTGCCCGGCCTGAACGACCACCGCGAGGACAAGACGGCGCCGCTCCCCGAACAGTACGGCCCGGCCCACCGGGTGCGGCTGACGCCGGGCGGCCTGCTGTCCGGCCTCGCCAACGGCGCGGAGTCGGTGTCCGTCAACTCGCTGCACGGCCAGGGGCTGCACCGGGTGGCCGAGGGGCTGAGCGTCGAGGCGGTGGCCGAGGACGGGCTGGTCGAGGCGGTGCGCGTCACCGCCGCCCCTTCCTTCGCGCTGGCGGTGCAGTGGCACCCGGAGTGGCGCTTCTGGGAGGATCCGCTGTCCGCCGCCCTGCTGCGCGCCTTCGGGTCGGCCGCCGTCGAGCACGCCCAGCGCCGCGTCCGCCGCTGAGTCCGCCGCTAAGTCCGCCGCTGAAGCGGGACGCATCCATCAGGACACGACAAAGGGAACCGCGCCCGCCGGGCCGGTTCCCCTTCATCGCACCCAGACCGGCCTCAGCCCTTCGGCGTCACTTCGCGCGGGAGACCCGGCGGAGGAAGTCGATGAACTGGACCTGCTCTTCCGGCGAGAGATCCTTGACCATGCCCTGGTCGTGCGCCTGGATGCGCGGGATCAGCTCGTCCATCAGGGACTGGCCTTCCGGCGACAGGCGCAGCGCGTAGGAGCGGCGATCGTTGGGCGAGGGCGCGCGCACCACGAGACCGCGCGACTCGAGCCGGTCGATCACCGCCACCATGGTCGAGCGGTCGATGCCGACCGCCGTGCCGAGGTCGGACTGGGACAGGCCCTCGTTCTCCCGGATCATGATCAGCACGCCGAACTGGCCGGGCGTGATGTCATGGGGGGAAACGGCGGTCTGGAAGCTTTGGAACACCGCCACCTGAGCCTTGCGCAGGTTGTAGCCCACGAGCTCGGGAAGGGGTCCAAGGGCGAGCTTGCCGTTTTTGCCGGGGCGCAGGCGCGAACGCCGGTCGGCGGGGGTGGAACGCTCGTTGTCAGTCACCGCTTGTGCCATCTTTCAAGAAACTGTCGGATCAACGGATAAAATGGGGCCAAGGGGTATCTTTGTCAGCAAGAACCGCACAGTCCACGGTCGATGCATATCTGACATGCATTATACGCATTGGTTGCCCACCAAACAAACTCCATCTTGAAGAGTCAAGAAGTGATCGTGCCCGAATACGGAAACGATCGCCCGCCGCACGGTTTCCCCTGCCGCAAGCGGGTTCCGTAAACGGAGCTTCCGACGCCCGGTCCCCCCCAGACCGGGCGTCTTCGTGTCCGGCCTTCCGAATCGGCCCGCTTCCGGATTGCACGCCGTCCCCGCGTCCCAGCCCCGCGCGTTCCGCGCGCCGGAGAGGCTTGGTCCGCCGCGCGCTTTCAGGTTACCTGTTGGAAACGTTCCTCCGACGTTCCCAACGCGAAAGAGCCGCTGCCATGGCCTACGCCATTCCCCTGTGGACCCAGCCCTCCGTTCCGGTGACGGGCGGCGATCCGTTCCCGGTGCGCCGCATCTATTGCGTCGGCCGCAACTACGCCGCCCACGCGCGCGAGATGGGCGCCGACCCCGACCGCGAGCCGCCCTTCTTCTTCCTGAAGCCGGCCGACGCCATCGTCGCCGACGGCGCCACCACCCCCTACCCGCCCAAGACCGCCAATCTGCACCACGAGATCGAACTGGTCGTCGCCATCGCCAAGGGTGGCCGCGACATCCCGGTCGCCACGGCGCTGGAGCATGTGTTCGGCTACGCGGTCGGGCTCGACATGACCCGGCGCGACCTCCAGAACGCGGCGAAGAAGGAGGGCAAGCCCTGGGACATGGGCAAGGGCTTCGACCAGTCGGCCCCGTGCAGCGCCATCCGCACCGTCGCCGACATCGGCCACCCGGACAAGGGCGCCATCACCGTCTCGGTCAACGGCGCGCTGCGCCAGAAGGGCGACCTGTCCGACCTGATCTGGTCGGTGGCGGAGACGATCTCCTACCTGTCCGGCCTCGTCGAGCTTCAGCCCGGCGACCTGATCTACACCGGCACGCCGGAGGGCGTCGGCCCGGTGGTGGCCGGCGACGTGCTGACCGGCGCGGTCGAGGGCGTCGGCACCCTGACGCTCACCATCGGCTGAGCCGCCCGATGCGCATCGCGACCTGGAACATCAATTCCGTCCGCATGCGTCTGGATCTCCTCTTCCGCCTGATGGAGGAGGAGAGGCCGGACGTGATCTGCCTCCAGGAAACCAAGGTGGTGAACGCCGACTTCCCGCTGGCGCCCATCGTCGAGCGCGGCTACGCCCACACCCACGTCCACGGCATGAAGAGCTACAACGGCGTCGCCATCCTGTCGCGCCTGCCCTTCGAGTCGCACGACGTGCAGCACTGGTGCGGCAAGCAGGATTGCCGCCACGCGCTCGCCCATCTGCCGGGCGGCATCGAGCTGCACAGCGTCTACATCCCGGCCGGCGGCGACATTCCCGACCCGGCGGTGAACGAGAAGTTCGCCCACAAGCTCCAGTTCCTCGACGAGATGACCGACTGGCTGCGCACCCAACGGTCGCCCGACCGCCGGATGGTGCTGGTCGGCGATCTCAACATCGCGCCGCTGGAGCAGGACGTCTGGAGCCACAAGGAGCTGCTGTCCGTCGTCTCCCACACGCCCATCGAGGTGGAAAAGCTGACGGCGATGCAGAACTCGGTCGGCTGGGTGGACGCCATGCGCCACTTCGTGCCGCCCGACGAGAAGCTCTACACCTGGTGGAGCTACCGGGCGAAGGACTGGGCGGCGTCCAACCGCGGCCGGCGCCTCGACCATGTGTGGGTCACGCCGCCGCTGAAGGACGCCCTGCGCGGCCAGCGCGTGCTGCGCGACGCCCGCGGCTGGGAGCCCAAGCCGTCCGACCATGTGCCGGTGATCGTCGATCTCGACGTGTGACGGGGCGGGCACGCGGACGGCGTGCCCATCCCCTCAGTTCTTCTTCCGGTCCTTGCCCGCAGGCGCCGGCTGGTCCTTCAGCTGCGCCAGCACCATGCGGACCTTCGACAGGTCGGGCGGCGCCGGGGCCTTGGCGAGCGACGGCTTGGCGGCGGGGCGTTCGGGCGCCGGCTTGCCGGCCGGACGCAGGGCCGCCACCGGCGCCTCGGCCACCTCGACCCGTGCCGGGGTCCGCGCCGGGTTGCGGTTGCGCGCCTGAGCCCTGGCCTCCTGCGTCGCCGGAACGCCGCGCGGCTCGCCGCCGCTCTTCGGCGTCCAGGTGCGGAACGGCCCGGTGTCGACATGGACGTGGCCGGTGTGCGGGTAGAGCGCGTAGCCGCCGCGCTGCATCGCCGCCGCCTCCTCGGCCAGCCGGGCCGGGGACACGCCGGGGATGGAGAAATCCGCCGCCTGCCCGCGCATGTGGTAGGAGTTCTCCGCCACGTTGGCGTTCGTCCGCGCCAGCGCCGCGTTGGTCGCCGTCGAACGGTAGCCCGAGGTGATGCGGATCGGCGCCTCCGGCGGCGCGCCGGTGCGGCGGCGCAACTCGACCAGCATGTCCACGAGCGCCGGATCCACCGGGATCGTCTCGCCGCTGCGGCGGTCGCGGAACAGGATGGCGATCTCGCGCAGCGCGTCGGCGTCGTAGCCGCCCGGCCGCCAGTAGGTGACGGCGACGGTCTCCCCGCTGGGGTGCGTCAGCACGATGGAGCGGGGTCCCTCCCCCAGCCCGGCGGCGCCGTCCGGCGCGGTGGCGCAGCCGGCAAGCCCGACGGCGAACAGGCACGGCACGGCAAGACGACGGATGGCGGCATGGTGAATGACGGCACGCAGGATCGACCGCATCGCTTCCCCCCGGAGCTTCCCCACACGGTTGCGCGGCGCAGTTCTAGCAGAATTGTCACACGAGGTCCCCGTGACATCCGGGCTGTGTGACGCGAACGACACGGCCAAGGGGTTTCCGCCCTGCGAATCGACGGCGGCGAATCAACCGGAATCAAAGGGTAAGCGTGGCTTTGGCCGGGGTCAGACCGCCAATTCCATCCCCTCGCGGGCGATGAGGGAGCCGGAGCGCACCGCCTCGGCCTCCGCCGCGATGACGTCCAGCTCGTCGTCGGTGCGGGCGGGGTCGTGGTGGAAGATCACCGCGCGGCCGACCCCGGCGGCCTCGGCCAGCCGCAGGCACTCCTGCCAGGTCGAATGGCCCCAGCCGACCCGCGCCGGGTATTCGGCGTCGGTGTAGGTGCTGTCGTAGACCATCAGGTCGGCGCCGCGCAGAAGCTCGACGAGGACCGGGTCGCGGCCCTGCGCCGGATGCTCGGTGTCGGTCAGCACGCAGACGCTGCGCCCGCCGAACTCGATGCGGTAGCCGGTGGCGCCGTCCGGGTGGTTCAGCGGCGCCGTGCGCACCACCACGCCGGGCTTGAGGTCCAGCGTCTCGCCGGCCGAGAAGTCGCGGAAGTCGCAGTCGGCCTGGAAGACGTCGACCGGAACCGGGAACAGCGGCGCCGTCATCATGTCCGACAGCACGGTGCGGAACGGCCGTTCGGGCGGCAGGTGCCCGGCCCACAGACGCAGACGGCTGGCCGGGTTGAAGGCCGGCGCGAAGAAGGGCAGCCCGCAGATGTGGTCGAGATGGCTGTGGGTCAGCAGCAGGTCGATGTCCACCGGGCCGCCGCGCGCCAGCAACTCGCCGAGCGGGCGGATGCCGGTGCCGCAGTCGAAGACGATGTGGGCGTCGCCGCAGCGCACCTCGATGCAGGCGGTGTTGCCGCCGTAGCGCACGGTGCCGGGCCCCGGGGACGCGATGCTGCCGCGGACGCCCCAGAAACGGACGGTGAAGGGCGTGGTCGCCGAGGCGGGCGTGGTCGTGGTTCCGGCGGTCATTTCGGCGCCATGTTGGCGAGGCCAGTGACCTAAGTCGAGCAAAAACCACCCGAACGGCCTAAGCGCCGATGGGAGGCTTTCCTACCCCTCCTCCCCGATCGATCGCCTCCCTTCTCCTCCGGCGCCCCCACGATGGGCGTGTGTCCGAACCTATAAGATGTGGTAGCGTGCCGGTGGTCGCGCACTGCGCGGCTCCCTTCTTGCGGCCGCCCCCTCGCCCCGGGATGCGCCGCCGGACCCGACGACGGACCCGACGACGGATGGACCCAGACAAGCTCGCCAAAGTCCTCGCCATGGCCGAGTCGGAGCATCAGGGCGAGGCGTTGTCCGCCCTGCGCGCGGCCCGGATCATGCTGTCGCGCGCCGGCCTTTCCTTCCGCGATCTGGCGGAGCGGGCGCGCCCCTCCGACCCGGCGGGTCCGGCTCCCGACCCCGCCATCGTCGTCACCCCCGCCGCCCCGGCCCAGCCGCCGCCGCCCGACCAGATCGTCCAGGGGCTGCGCCGCCAGGTCCGCGACCTGGAGCTGGAGCTGGCCACCCTGCGCCGCCAGCTCGACAAGGCGGCGGGCGACAGCGACCGGCACAGGGACGAGGCCGACCGCTGGCGCAGCCTGGCGCGCGACACGGCGGAAAAGCTGTGGGACATGGGCAAGGCGCTGGAGCGCAAGCATTCCCGCCACACCAGCGGCGACAAGCGGCGCGCCGTGCTGGAGCTGTTGCAGGATCCCGGCAGCGCCCTGCTGTCCGACCAGGAGATCGCCCGGCGCGTCGGCGTGTCGGCGCACATCGTCGGCCACTGGCGCCGCCGGCTCGCCATCGTCGGCCGCAAGCTGCGCCTGCTGCCGGTGGTGCCGCGCGGCCGCGGCCTGTGGGGAAGCCCGGGAAAGCGCCCCCCGGCGCTGGAACGCGAACGCCGCCGCTGGCCGGGCTACGCCGGCGAGATCACCATCGCCGGGCGCGGCACCGGCGGCTGCAAGGGCGGCTCCTACGGCACCAGACGGTAGCCGCCGGGCTCGGTCACCAGGATTTCGGCGTTGGACGGGTCGCGCTCGATCTTCTGGCGCAGGCGGTAGACGTGCGTCTCCAGCGTGTGGGTGGTGACCCCGGCGTTGTAGCCCCACACCTCGCCGAGCAGCGTGTCGCGCCCGACGACCAGATCGCCGGACCGGTAGAGGTACTTGAGGATCGCCGTCTCCTTCTCCGTCAGCCGGACCTTCCGGTTCGCCGCCTCGTCGAGCAGCAGCTTGGCGGCCGGGCGGAAGCTGTAGGGGCCGATGGCGAAGACGGCGTCCTCGCTCTGTTCGAACTGGCGGAGCTGCGCGCGCAGCCGCGCGATCAGCACGCCCAGCCGGAACGGCTTGGCGATGTAGTCGCTGGCCCCGGATTCCAGCCCCAGGATGGTGTCGGCGTCGGTGCTCGACGCCGTCAGCATGACGATCGGGCAGCGCACCCCGGCGCGCCGCAGCAGCTTGCAGACGTCGCGGCCGTCCATGTCGGGAAGGCCGACGTCGAGCAGGATCGCGGAGAAGCCGCCCCCTCCCTGCCGCACCGCCTCCAGCGCCGCGGCGCCGTCGCCGGCCTCGGCCGTCTCGAACTCCTCCAGCAGACGGAGCTGCTCGGCCAGCGATTGGCGGAGCGCCGTGTCGTCATCGACCAGAAGAATGCGTTTGGGAGGCGTCATGGGGGCACGGAACCGGACCGTCGGAAAGGCCGGGACCTTAGCATGGCGCCCGAGTCCCTGTCGCCACGCGTCGTCGTCACGCGCCGCCCTCACGCGGCACCGCGCCGGCCGCGAAGCCGGGCAGTTGCGTCAACAGCGCCGGCACCTCCTCCTCCCGGGCCTCCGCGCGGGTCACCCGGTCGGGCGGAATCCCCAGCTCGGCGACGGCGGCGGCGACGGCGGCGTCCGGCACCACGACCCGGCGCATCAGGGCCAGCGCCCCCTGTTCCAGATGGCGGCGCGCCGTCGCCTCCTCCGGGCTCAACCCGTCGTCGGTCCAGTGCAGCCGGTCGACCAGCGCGGTGAAGCGCAGCCGGCGGTCGTCGGTCGGCAGGGTCGCCGCCAGATTGGCCAGCGCCGAACCGTCGATCAGCACCGGCGCCCCGTCGGGCAGGCGCGACAGCGCGACGTCGGCCGCGAGGATGGCCGACGGATCGACCTGCGGGTGCGGGCCGGGCAGCGCGTGGACGGTCATCCCCTGCCCGGCCGAGCGCAGCGCCTCCACCATGCGCAGGCTGTAGGAGCCGGGCGGCAGGCCGGCCGGCAACACCACATGCAGGACCTGGGCCTGCGGAACCGGCCGTTGCGGATCCGGTGGGTCGCTCGTCGTCACGGAAACACGCTCCCTCGCTGTTTTTCTCCATCCTAGCGCGACGCGGCGGTCCGCGGGCACTGCCCGTTCGTCGGAACCACGACCGCGTCACGGGGATCGTTGCGGTTCCGGCAACGGAGTGGCGCGCGGGAAACGCTGGACAGGGGCGCGCCTCCTGCGCTTTGCTTCGCCCGCCGCCCGCACCATCTTCCGCCTTTCGCCACGAAGTACCCCGCAAGATGCACGCCCAACGCCGCACCGACACCGTTCCCACGATCGACGAAGCCGCCGTGCGCGCGGTGGACCGTGCGCTGGCCGCTCTCCGACGGGGCGAGGTGGTCGCCATCGAGACCGCCGACGGCACGGTCGGCGCCGCGGTGTCCGTCGAATCCGTGCCGATCGACGCGGTGGAACGGCTCAAGGCGCTGACCGGCGGCACCCCCAGCCTCGCGGTCACCCGCCGCCGCGCCATCGTGCTGGGGCTGGTCGAGGACGGCGACGAGGCGCCGGGCGTGGCCGCCCCTGGCGGGGCAGCCCCCGGCGTGGTCGGGCTGGGCTGCGCCGGCGGGCTGACCGCCGATCAGGCGCACGCGCTGGCCGACCCCGAGCACCGTCCGGACGCCACCACCCTGCCCGCCGGCCTGACCGCCACCGCCATGCCGTCCGGCACGCGCGAGGCGGCGGCGGTCGACCTCGCCCGGCTGGCCCGGCTGCTGCCCGCCGCCATCACCGCCGACGTCCCCGACCCCGGCACCAGCGCCGACGAGTGGGCGGCCGAGCATGACCTGCTGCTGGTCCGCGCCCGCGACGTCGCCGATTACCGCGTCCATGTCGTGCGCACGCTGCGCCGCGTCGCCGACGCGCGGGTGCCGCTGAGCGGAGCCGAGGACACCCGCATCTACGCCTTCCGCCCGGCCGACGGCGGGCCGGAGCATCTCGCCATCGTCATCGGCGATCCCGACCCCGAACAGCCGGTGCTGGCCCGCCTGCATTCGGAATGCTTCACCGGCGACCTGCTGGGCAGCCTCCGCTGCGACTGCGGCGACCAGCTTCGCGGCGCGATAGCCGAGATCGCCCGGCAGGGCAGCGGCGTGCTGCTCTACCTCGCCCAGGAGGGCCGCGGCATCGGGCTGGTCAACAAGCTGCGCGCCTACCGCATCCAGGACCGGGGGTTCGACACGGTGGACGCCAATGAGATCCTCGGCTTCGAGGCCGACGAGCGCGTCTATCTGCCGGCGGCGGAGATGCTGCGCCAGCTCGGCTTCGGCTCGGTGCGGCTGATGACCAACAACCCGGAGAAGCTGCGCCAGCTCGCCCGCTGCGGCATCGCGGTGGTCGAGCGCGTCGCCCACATCTTCCCGGCCAACGGCCACAACGAAGGCTATCTCCGCACCAAGGCGGAACGCAGCGGCCATATGTTCTGAAGCCTGGTTCCGGCCGGCCCGGCCGCCGGAAGGAGGCGGGCAGGAATCGCACCCCGCCCCGGCAGTTCTTGCCGCCCCTCCGCCCGGAAGCGGCCCCCGGGCCGGCGGACCGGAATCGGATTCCGGGTGGAGGGACCGAAAGGACCGCCCGTCGCGGCGTCAAGGCTGGCACAAGGCTTGCTTGTCCGACGGGTGACCTCAGCGCCGGGAGACCGCCCATGGCCATCGACGCCACCACCATCGACAGCAGCGCCGCGCAACGCACGGCGCCGCGCGAGCGGCCGTCGCCGATCATCAACGATGGTCACATGGGCGGCGGGGTGGAGATCCGGGGCGAGATGTCCTTCTGGGACTTCCTCGACGTCATCAACCCGCTCCAGCACATCCCGATCGTCAACACCATCTACCGGAACCTGACCGGCGACACGATCCAGCCCTCATCGCGCGTGATCGGCGGCATCCTCTACGGCGGCCCGCTGGGCGGCATGACGGCGATCGCCAACGCCGTGGTGGAGGAGGCCCAGGGGCAGGACATCGGCGACCAGATCATGGCGTCGCTCGGCTTCGGGGGCGATGCCCATCCCACCGACTCCGTTGCCGTCGCGGCCGCCGCGGGGGGGCCGGCCACCGCCGGCTCCCCCGTGGAGCTGCGTGGAGGGCCGCAGGCCGTCCAGACGGCCGCAACGCCGGCATTCCCCGCGGCGGCGGCCGGGCAACCCGTGAAGCCCGGCGCCACCGGAACCGCCGGGGCTGAAGCCGGGGCGCCGTCGCTGGCCGCCCAGCTCGCCGCCGGATCGGCGCACGGGGCGTTCTCCCCTCCCGGCAAGATGCCGCCGCGCGACACCCCGCTCGCCAGCTCGACGATGGTCAAGCACAGCGTTCCGAAATTCACCGCCCCGCTGCCCGGCTCCGTCCCGGTGAGCGCCCAGGGACTTGCCCACGGGAATGCCGGAACGAACGCCCAGATTCAGGCCCAGGCCCAAGCCCAAGCCGCCGGGCAGGCGCCCGCCGCGAATGGGAACCCGGCGCCGCCGGCCAACGGCAACGCCGCCGCTCCCGGCGCCATCCCGGCCGTGTCTCCCGACACGCTGTCGGAAACCATGATGCGCAACCTTGCCAAGTACGAACAATCCCGCAAGGCCGCGCAGTCCGCCGCCCCCACCCTGCGGGTGTCGGGGTGAGCGGTCCGGTCGAGATCGCGGTCGAGCCGGACGGTCATCTGGTCTGGCCGGGCGGCCGTGTCCGCTGCGCGCTGGGCCGTGGCGGCATCCGCGCCGACAAGCGCGAGGGCGACGGCGGCACGCCGGTCGGCCGCTTTCCGCTGCGCCGCGTCCTGTGGCGGAGCGACCGGCTGGAACGGCCGGACACCGGGCTGCCCGCCCGGCCCATCGCCGCCGACGACGGCTGGTGCGACGCCCCCGGCGACCCAGCCTACAACCGTCCGGTCACGCGCCCCTACCCCGCCAGCCACGAGGCGCTGTGGCGCGAGGACGGCGTCTACGACGTCATCGTGGTGATGGGGCACAACGACGACCCGGTCGTTCCGGGCCGGGGGAGCGCCGTCTTCCTGCATGTCGCGCGGCCGGGCTGGACGCCGACCGAGGGCTGCGTCGCGCTCGCCCTCGACGACCTGCTGCGCCTGCTGAGGGACTGCGGACCGGGAAGCGCGCTGAGCGTCCCGGCCCCGCAATTGCCGGACGGGGCCGCTCAGGCCGCCGGGTAGGGCCGCGCCCCGAAGATCGCGGTGCCGACCCGCACATGGGTGGCGCCGAAGCGGACCGCGGTCTCGAAATCCCCGCTCATCCCCATGCTGACCTCGGCGAGACCGAGGCGCCGCGCCATCTCCGACAGCAGGGCGAAATGCATCGCCGGCTCCTCGTCGACCGGCGGGATGCACATCAGACCGGTGACCGGCAACCCGAGGCGGTCGCGGCAATCCGCCAAGAACGCCTCGACCCCGGCCGGCGGGATGCCGGCCTTCTGCGGCTCCTCGCCGCTGTTGACCTCGATCAGGCAGCGCGGCCGACGGCCGGTCTTCGCCATCTCCTCGGCCAACGCCTCGGCCAGCCTGGGGCGGTCCAGCGTCTGGATCACGTCGAACAGGGCGACCGCGTCCTTGACCTTGTTGGTCTGGAGCGGGCCGATCAGATGCAGCTCCAGGTCGGGGAAACGGGCCTTCAGGGCGGAAAACTTTCCCTTGGCCTCCTGCACGCGGTTCTCGCCGAAGACACGCTGGCCGGCCGCCAGCGCCTCCTCCACCGCCTCGGCCGGGTGGGTTTTCGACACCGCGACCAGCGTCACGGCGTCCGCGGCGCGTCCGCAGGCGGACGCGGTGGCGGCGATGGAGCGCCGCACCTCGGCCAGGCGCCCGGTGACGCCCGTCGCGGCGGGATCGGGTGAGGAATGCGGCGGTTCGATGCCCTGCGTCGGCGTCATGGCGGCCCTCAATCTGGACGGTCCCGGTGTACAGGGGACCGTCCGGCGTGGTAGCCGACAGGCCTGGGAAACGCAAGCATCCCAACACGACGCACGTCCGAGGAGACCTCCGCATGCGGAGCCCGTTCCGCCCCCTCCTGCCCGCCCTGTTCGCGGTCCTGGTCGCCGCCGGTTCCCCCCTGGCCCCCGCGTTGGCCCCCGCCCTGGCCCAGGAGTCCGGCAAGGCGGCCCCAAAGGCGACGGCTCCGGCCAAGCCGGCGAAGCCGGCCCAGTCCAAGACGATGCAGGGCTCGCCGATGGCCCAGGTCCGTTTCGGCGAACCGGCCTACCTGCTGACGGACGACGGCACCTACCGCGACTATCTGGGCAGGATCATCGGCGAATACGGCCGCCGCTGCGTGCGCCAGGAGCAATTCGGCTGGGAAGTCGCCAAGGACGACCAGACGCGGCTCGACCGCATCTTCCAGGGGACGATGATCGGCTTCGGGCGGACCGGCTATCTGGTGGGCGAGGTCAAGCCCAAGGCCGTGGTCGATCCGGAAACCATCGTCTTCCTCGCCGACCGCGAGAAACGGCGCCTGCTGATGGTCTGGGTGCCGATGGAGACGTCGGTCCTGCTGATGATGTGCGACACCGACGCGGCCGCGCCGAAGAAGCCGTGATCCGGCCCGGCCGAACCGCCCGACGGGCGCCCTGGGGCAAGGGCGGCCCGAAACAAAAAGAGGCGGCGGATTGCTCCGCCGCCCACGTTTGTGCTGCCAGGAACCGATCGCTTAGAAAGCGAAGCGGGTGTCCCACAGGAACACATTGGCATCGTTGTTGAGCGTGCCAACCTTGTTGTCGAAATAGCTGTATTCCAGACCCGTGGTCAGGCCCGGAGCGACGGTGTAGGTCACGCCGGCCTGCCACAGGTGGGTGCGGGCGTTGACGCCGAAGTAGTTGCTGTCGATGCCCTTGGCGTCGGTGTAGTTGAGGGCCAGGATGAGCGGGCCGGTGGTGTAGTTGACGCCGACGATCCAGACCTGCGCGTCGTCGATGCCGGTCGCGCCCTTGGCGTAGCCGCTGTCGCCGCTGAAGGCGTAGCTGCCGCCGATCTTGAAGCCGCCGAAGCCGACGTTCAGGCCGGCGTGGACCGACGACAGGTCTTCGGTGTTGCTGAAGTCGGCCTTGCCGAACTGGTAGGCGGCGCTCGCCTCGATGGCGACGGCGCCGAACGCGCCGGTGTAGGTGGCCTGGACTTCGCCGACGTCCCGGTAGTTGGTGGTGTTCTTCTGGCGGTTGACGTTGGTGTTGCTGCTGCCCATCACCGGGGTGTAGGCGGCGCCCAGCTTGAAGCCGGCGAAGGTCGGGGTCTGGTAGACCAGCTTGGTGCTGGCGTCGCCCGACTCCAGGGTGCGCAGGCTGCCCATGACGTAGGGCAGCGCGCCGGCGCCGGCCAGGCCCGGGAAGGTGTAGAAGGTGGTGACGAAGCCGTCGGGCGAGCCCTCGATGCCGTCCGGGTTCGGGCCGATGATGCCCGAGTCGTCCGACAGGCCGTTGGTCACGCCGGCCTGGATCGAGCCGAAGGACCCGTTGACGAACATGAACGCACGGTCGTTGTCGGTCGTGCGGTTGTTGCCGTTGCCGACCGCGCGCAGACGCAGGCGGGCGCCGTATTCCAGACCGTTGTCAGCCTTGGCCGTCGGGGTGATGGTCAGGCGGAGACGGTTGGAGAATTCGGTGGTGCGCTGACCCTGGTCGCGGTCCTGGTCGACATAGGCGCCCTGGAAGAAGGCGTCGCCGCCCAGCAGGACGTCGAACTTGGACTGGGCCGAGGCGGAGCCGCAACCAGCCGCGAGGGCGACGGCGGCGCAGCCGATAACGAGAGAACGCTTCATGGATTGTCCATCCTTTTAGGCAGGCACCCCTGTTGCGGGGTCGAGCGGTTGTCTTTGTGACTTTGACTTAACCGCGCCCCGTTTCCGCAGGCAAGAGGCAAAGTGTCATGAAACACTCCCTCACGCCACACAGTGGCATTGACGACACACAGATAACCCGTTGATATACAACACTATTATGGCACTGCCGCAAAAACAGCACATTCACTGCCCACCGAACAGGCGATGGGTGCAAAGATTGGGCACAAAAAAAGGGCGGTGGCCGAAGCCACCGCCCTTTCCTGTTCCGTTGCCGGACGTTTTATTAGAACGCCAGGACCGAACGCAGGATGACGACGTTGCCCTTGTCGTCGCGGTCAACGGCCGCGGTCGACAGGTCGCTGTCAGCCTTGAAGTAGTCGTACTGGGCCTGGAGGGTCAGGCCGGGAGCGACGGTGTAGCCGACGCCGATTTCGTAGACCTGGAGCTCACGCTCGCCGGCAACGGCCAGCGAACCGGCGTCCTTGCCGTTCTTGTAGTTGGCGCCGACGACGATCGGGCCGGTGGTGTACTGAACGCCGACAACCCAGCTGCGGGTGTTCTCGGTGAAGTAACCGGCGCGCTCGTTCTGGCCCGACTTGCCGTAATCGACGTAGCTGCCGCCGACGCTGAAGCCGGCGTAGCCCAGCTGGGCGCCGACCTGCCAGGCGTTCAGGTCCTTGTAGTTCGACGACACACCGGCGACGGTGACGTTGTCGGCGGCCTGGCCCCAGAAGTAGCCGGCGCTGGCCTTCACCGAGACGCCACCGAAGGTGTTGTTGTAGTTCGCGCCAACCTCGACCAGATCCTGGAAGGTGGTGTTGAACTGGCCGGCGACCGTGCCGGTCACCTTCGCGCGGTTCACGTCGGTGTGCGAGCTGTCGTTGCGCGGCAGGTAGCTGGCGCCCAGCTGCAGGCCGGCGAAGCGCGGCGAGAAGTAGACGATCTTCGTCGCGTTCTTCTCGACGACCAGCGACTGGCCGATCAGGCTGCCGTTGATCTGCGCCGGACCCGGAAGGGTGTTGCCCGACGTGTTCGCAGCGATGTCGGTGTTGAGGTTCAGGTAGGACGTGACGCCGTCATAGATGCCGAGCGGCAGGTAGTCCTGCGGAGCCGTGACGTAGGTCTCGTCGTTGAAGGAATTCTGGACGCCCAGGCGGACCTGACCGAACGTGCCCTGCGCGAAGAGGTAGGCGCGGTCGGCGTCGGTGGTGCGGCCGTTGTTCTGGCCGCTGGCGGCGCGGAAGCGCAGGCGGGCACCGTACTCCAGACCGTTGTCGGCCTTGGCGGACGGGATGATGTTGATGCGCATCCGGTTGGTGAACTCGGTCGAGCGGAGGCCCGTGTCCAGGTCCTGGTCGACGTAGCCGCCTTCGAAGTAGAAGTCGCCGCCGACTTTCACATCGAACTTGGCCTGGGCGTTGGCAGCGCCAGCACCGAGAGCGAGAGCAACGGCGGCGGAGCCGGCCAGCAGATAACGGTTCATGATAGTTGCCTCCATCCTGGCAGCAGATGTTTCAGCCTGGTTGACGTCCTGGCTGAGACTTTCGTACGCACCCCGGCCCGAGCCAGCAAGCGTCAAATCGGGCGGAATGCTGCATTGGGGGGACAGTGTGTCGCACGGAGCACACTGGGAATGGCCGTTCCGCAACGCACACCGAGTCAGCGCGCAACGGCCCGGCGCCCGCTTCCGCTGTTGCGCCGGCCCGTCCATTTATGGTCTTTTCACCGGCATTCCGCGCGCGACCAGGCGCACGGTGCCCTCTTGTCTGATCCGGGTTTCCGACCATGCGCCGCTTGACCGCACTTCGCCTTGTCCCCGTCCTGCTCGCGGCCTCCGTCACCGTCGCCGGCTGCTCCAGCTGGGGCGGCAAGACCGAGACGGTGGAGGAGCAGATGAAGAACAAGGACTACAAGTTCGGCAGCCTGCTCGGCACCGACGGCGGGCTCAACCTGTTCGGCAAGAACAAGCGCGGCGGCGAGCAGGACAGCGCCAACGGCCTCAGCGTCAACAGCTTCCTGTGGCGCGCCTCGCTCGACACCCTGTCCTTCATGCCGATCGCCTCGGCCGACCCGTTCGGCGGCGTGATCCTGACCGACTGGTACACCCCGCCGGACTCGCCGAACGAGCGCTTCAAGGTCAACCTCTACATCCTCGACCGCCAGCTGCGCGCCGACGGCGTGCGCGTCTCGGTCTTCAAGCAGCAGCGCAACGGCAGCGAATGGCGCGACGCCAACGTCGGGCCGGAGACCGCCGGCACGCTGGAGGACGCGGTGCTGACCCGCGCCCGCCAGCTCCGCGTCTCGCAGGCGGCCGCCACGCGCTGACGCGCGGCGGCACCCGCATTTCAAGCTGATCGGCACACACGGAAAACGGCGTCGCGTCCATGTCGCGTTACAATGTCAAGGAAACTGAGGCGAAGTGGCAGAGCGCGTGGGACAGCCAAGGCTGCTTCACCGCGCGCGAGGACGCCTCGCGGCCCAAATACTATGTCCTCGAGATGTTCCCCTACCCGTCGGGGCGCATCCACATGGGCCACGTCCGCAACTACACCATCGGCGACGTGATCGCCCGGTTCAAGCGGGCCAAGGGCTTCAACGTCCTGCACCCGATGGGCTGGGACGCCTTCGGCCTGCCCGCCGAGAACGCCGCGCTGGAGAAGAAGACCCATCCGGCGAGCTGGACCCGCGAGAACATCGCGACCATGCGCGGCCAGCTGAAGACGATGGGCCTGTCGATCGACTGGGACCGCGAGATCGCGACCTGCGACGTGGAGTATTACCGCCACGAGCAGCGGATGTTCCTCGATTTCCTGAAGGCGGGCCTCGCCTACCGCAAGGAATCCTGGGTCAACTGGGACCCGGTGGACAACACCGTTCTGGCCAACGAGCAGGTGATCGACGGCCGCGGCTGGCGCACCGGCGCGCTCGTCGAGAAGCGCAAGCTGTCGCAGTGGTTCCTGAAGATCACCGCCTTCGCCGAGGATCTGCTGAAGGGGCTGGAGACGCTGGACCGCTGGCCCGAGCGCGTCCGCGTCATGCAGGAGAACTGGATCGGCAAGTCGACCGGCCTGCGCTTCCGCTTCGCCATCAAGGACCGCGCCGACACGCTGGAGGTCTTCACGACCCGGCCCGACACCCTGTTCGGCGCCTCCTTCGCGGCGATCTCGCCCAACCATCCGCTGGCCGCCGAACTCGCCGCCGCCAACCCGGATCTCGCCGAGTTCATCGCCGAGTGCAACCGGCTGGGCACCAGCGAGGAGGCCATCGAGACGGCGGAGAAGCGCGGCTTCGACACCGGGCTGAAGGTCGTCCACCCGCTCGACCCGAGCTGGGAGCTGCCGGTCTACGTCGCCAACTTCGTGCTGATGGAATACGGCACCGGCGCGATCTTCGCCTGCCCGGCGCACGACCAGCGCGACCTCGACTTCGCCCGCAAGTACGGCCTGCCGGTCCTGCCGGTGGTGGTGCCCGAGGGGACCGACCCGGCGACCTTCACGGTCGGCGACGACGCCTACACCGGCCCCGGCCTGCTGCGCAACTCGCGCTTCCTCGACGGGCTCGACAGCGAGGCCGCCAAGCAGGCGGTCGGCGAACGGCTCGAGTCGACCGGCCAGGGCGAGCGCACCACCCAGTACCGCCTGCGCGACTGGGGCGTGTCGCGCCAGCGCTACTGGGGCTGCCCGATCCCGGTCATCCATTGCGACGCCTGCGGCATCGTCCCGGTCCCGGCCGAGCAGCTCCCCGTCGTGCTGCCCGAGGACGTGACCTTCGACAAGCCCGGCAACCCGCTGTCGCACCACCCGACCTGGAAGCATGTGAACTGCCCGGACTGCGGCAAACCGGCGGTGCGCGAAACGGACACCTTCGACACCTTCATCGAGTCGTCCTGGTATTTCGCCCGCTTCTGCTCGCCCAAGGAAGAGGGCACCGCCTTCACCCGCGACGCGGTGGACTACTGGCTCGGCGTCGACCAGTACATCGGCGGAATCGAGCACGCGGTCCTGCATCTGCTCTACTCGCGCTTCTGGACCCGCGCGCTGAAGACCTGCGGCTACCTGAACCTGGACGAGCCCTTCACCGGCCTGTTCACCCAGGGCATGGTCAACCACGAGACCTACAAGGACGCCGACACCAACGCGTGGCTGGCCCCGACCGACCTGACGAGGAACGACGCCGGCCAGTGGGTCCGCGCCGACACCGGCGCACCGGTCAATGTCGGCCGCGTCGAGAAGATGTCGAAGTCCAAGAAGAACGTGGTGGACCCGGCGCACATCATCGGCACCTACGGGGCCGACGCCGCCCGCCTGTTCATGCTGTCCGACAGCCCGCCGGAACGCGACCTGGAATGGACCGAGGCCGGCATCGACGGCGCCTGGCGCTACATCAACCGCCTGTGGCGGATGATCACCGAGGCGCCCGTCGCCCTGCCCCCGGCCGGCGCGCCGAAGCCCGAAACGCTGAGCCCCAAGGCCGACGCCGCCCGCCGGCTGGTCCACAAGACCATCGCCGGCGTGTCGGACGACCTCGACAAGTTCCGCTTCAACAAGGCGGTCGCCCGCGTCCGCGAGCTGTCGAACGCGCTCGGCGAGCTGGACGGCAAGGGTGAGGGCGAGGCCTGGGTCCTGCGCGAGGGCTTCGAGTCGCTGGTCCGTCTGGTCGGCCCGATGATGCCGCACCTCGCCGAGGAGCTGTGGGTCCAGCTGGGCCGCACGACCCTGCTGACCGACGAGCCCTGGCCGGAAGCCGACGCCGCCCTGGTGGTCGAGGACAGCGTCAAGATGGCCGTCCAGGTCAACGGCAAGCTGCGCGCCACGCTGGAGCTGCCGCGTGACATGGCCAAGGACGCCGCCGAACAGGCCGCGCTCGCCGACCCGAACGTGCAGCGCGCGCTGGAGGGCAAGCCGGTGCGCAAGGTCATCGTCGTCCCGAACCGGGTGATCAATGTCGTCGTCTGACCTTGGCGGTTTCCGCCGCTTCCCGGCCCTGCGCCATGCCCTGGGCCGCGTGATGACGCGGGGGCTTCTCGCCCTCGCCGTCACCGCCACGGCGGCCTGCGGCTTCCAGCCGCTCTACGGCGACCATGGCATCGGGGCCGGAGCGTCGGAGAAGCTGCACAGCGTCGACATCGCCTCGATCCCCGATCGGGAAGGGCAGAAGCTGCGCAACCTGCTGATCGACCGTTTCTACGAGTCGAGCCGGCCGGAAAAGACCCGCTACCGCCTGGACGTCTCCGTGACGGCGGTCGAGCAGAAGCTGGCCTTGCAGAAGGACGCCTCGGCGGTCCGTTCCCAGCTTCTGGTCAACGCGCCCTACCGGCTGACCGACACCACCAACGGACAGGTGGTCTTCGCGTCCAGCTCCCGGTCGATGATCAGCTACAACATCCTGGAGCAGCATTACGCCGGGCTGCTGACGGTGGAGAACGCCTATGACCGGGCGTTGCTGGAAATCTCCAACGACATCACGACCCGCGTCGCGATGCATCTCGGCCGTGGGTCGTAACCCGGCGACCCGCGTCCCATCGACCGGAGGCCGCCGGTGAAGCTGCAAGCCAGGGCGATCGACGGCTTCCTGCGCAAGCCCGATCCGAAGATCCGGGCGGTCCTGCTCTACGGCCCGGACTCGGGCCTCGTGCGCGACCGCGCCCAGACGCTGGGCAAGACCGTGGTCGACGATCTGGCCGATCCCTTCCGCGTCGCCGAGTTCCTTGGCCGCGCCGTCGCCGACGACCCGGCCCGGCTGGCCGACGAGGCCGCCGCCCTGTCCTTCACCGGCGGGCGCCGCCTGATCCGCGTGCGCGACGCCGAGGACAACGCCACCGCCGCCTTCGCCGCCTTCCTCGACGCCCCGCCGCCGGGCGACAGCCTGATCCTCGTCGAATCGGGCGACCTGTCGGCCCGCTCCAAGCTGCGCCTGCTGTTCGAGGGGGAGGACGCCGCCGCCGCCATCCCCTGCTACGTCGAGGAGGAGGCGTCGCTCGGCCGGGTCATCGCCGACATCCTGCACGGCCACGGCCTGACCGCCGATCCCGACGCGCTGACCTTCCTGGCCGCCAACCTCGTCGGCGACCGCATGGTCGCGCGCAACGAGGCGGAGAAGCTGGCGCTCTACATGGGCGGGACCAGGCGCGTGACGCTGGAGGACGCCCAGGCCTGCATCGGCGACAGCGCCGCCTTGTCGATGGATGAACCGGTCTGGGCGGCGGCGGAGGGCGACTTCGTCACGCTCGACCGCTCGCTGGCCCGGCTGTTCGCCGAAGGGACCTCGCCGGTGCCGATCCTGCGCGGGGCGCAGCGGCATTTCCAGCGCCTGCAACTGCTGTGCGCCCAGATCGCCGCCGGCAAGTCGGCCGAGGCCGCCGTCGAGTCGATCCGTCCGCCGGTCTTCTTCAAGCTGAAGAGCCGCCTCATCGGCCAGACCCGCCGCTGGTCGCCCAACGCCGTCCGTCAGGCGCTGGAACGGCTGGTCGACGCCGAGGCCGACTGCAAGCGGACCAACATGCCCGACCAGACGATCTGCGCGCGGGTGCTGTTCCAGCTCGCCTCGCTGGCGGCGCGGCGGTAGCGGTCTCCTACCCCTCCCCCGCTCGCGCGGAGGAGGGAGACGACAGCCCCTTACTGCCCCAGCACGTCGAAGTTCGGCGGCGCCGGATCGACGACGCGGGCGCCGTTCGGGGTCACTTCCAGCACGGCCAGACCGCGCTCGACCAGACCGGTCGGGGTCAGGCGGAACAGCCCGTCGATGCCCTCGAAGCCGCTGGGGTTGGTCATCGCCATCCGGTCGAACGGCGCCGCCGGCCCGTTCGTGCGCGCCAGCACCGCGGCGATCGCCGTCGCGTCGTAGGACAGCGTGGCGATGCGCGGCGGCTTGCGGCCGTAGGTCCGCTCGAACTTGCTCTCGAACTCGGCGCGCGCCTGCGGCGCCGGGGCGGCGTACCAGGCGCCGACCAGCGCCGGCTCCTGCCCGAGCGCGGCGACGCCCTGCGTGTCGTCCCACAGGCCGGTGCCGAGCAGCTTGACCTGCTGCGGCGCCACCCCGTTGGCGGCCAGCGCCGAGGCGATGCCCTGGGCGCGCGGTCCGCCCTCGGCCAGCAGCACCGCCTGCGGCTGGCCGGCGCCAGCCCCCGGCCCCTGCGCCACCTGCTTGGCCGGGATCGACAGGTCCGGCACCGCCGGGTCGTAGCGCTCCACCTGCGTCACGGTGCCACCCAGCCGCTGGCTGGTGGCCTGGAGCGCGCTGACCACGGCGTCGCCGTAGGGCGTGCGCGGGGCCAGCGCGACGAAGCGGGTGACGCCGCGCGAGCGGGCGAAGCCGGCGACGCGGTTGACCTGATCGCCCGGCACGAAGCCCATGACATAGGTGCCGGCGCCGCCCTGGGTCCAGTCGTTGGTGAAGGCCAGCACGTCGATGCCGGCGTTCTGCGCCACCGGCCGCACCGCCGCGACCTCCGCCCCGAAGAGCGGGCCGAGGATCAGCCGGGCGCCCTCGGCGATGGCCTGCCGCGCCGCCTCGGCGGCCCCGGCGGGCGTGCCCTTGGTGTCGCGCGGCAGCAGCTCGAACTGGTCGCCGGCCGTGTCGAACAGGGCGAGCTGGGCGGCGTCGAGCATCGGCTGGCCGATCTGGGCGCTCGGCCCGGTCAGCGGCAGCAGCAGCGCCACCTTGACCGTCTGCGGCACGACCGCCGACGGAACCGGCGCCACCGGTTGCGGCGCTTGTGCCACCGGCGGTGGGGCCGTTACAGTCGAGCAGGCCGAAAGCCACCCGGCGACCACCAAGGCTGCCACGCCGTGACGTTTCAGACCCCGTGAGAAAGCTGTTGCCAAGCGTGCCACCGATCGTCTCCACATCCGCTGCGGCCCAAAGTGGCGCTCAAGGTAGCGGCACCGGCCCGTCAAGTAAACTCGCGCCCGGCCTTTATGTCGTCGCGACGCCGATCGGCAACGCCGCCGACATCACGCTGCGCGCGCTCGACGTCCTGACGCGCGCCTCGGCGATCGCCTGCGAGGACACGCGGGTCACGGCCAAGCTGATGGGCATCCACGGCATCCACACCCCCTTCGTCTCCTACCATGAGCACAACGCGGCGAAGATGCGTCCGATCCTCATCGAACGCATGAAAAGCGGCGAGGCCATCGCGCTGGTCACCGACGCCGGCACGCCGCTGGTCTCCGACCCCGGCTACAAGCTGGTGCGGGAGTGCGTGGCGGAGGGGGTCGCCGTGACCACCCTGCCCGGCGCCTCGGCGCCGCTGGTGGCGCTGGTGCTCTCCGGCCTGCCGACCGACCGCTTCCTGTTCGCGGGCTTCCTGCCCAACAAGAGCAGCGCCCGGCGCGCCACCGCCGGCGAGCTGAAGGGCGTGCCGGCCACGCTGGTCTTCTTCGAATCCCCGCAGCGCCTGCCGGAATCCCTGGCCGACCTCGCCGACATCCTGGGCCCGCGCGAGGCCGCCGTCGCCCGCGAGCTGACCAAGCTCTACGAGGAGGTCCGGCGCGGCACCCTGCCCGAGCTGGCCGCCCATTACGCCGAAGCCGGCCCGCCGCGCGGCGAGGTCGTGCTGGTGATCGGCCCGCCGGGCGCCGAGGAGACCCCCGGCGAGGCCGACATCGACGCCCTGCTGCGCGAGGCGCTGACCCGCCTGTCGGTGCGCGACGCCGCCGCCGACGTCGCCGCCCGCACCGGCCAGCCCAAGCGCGGGGTCTACGCCCGCGCGCTCGAACTGGCGCGCGAGGACGGGGACGGGCCAAGGGGAAGCGGGGCCAAGGGAAGCGGCCATGTCTGAGCTCGACGCGCTGCGCCGCCGGGCCGAGGCGTTCGGCCGTTTCGCCGAAAGCCTGTGCCGGCTGTCGCTGCGCCTGAAGGGCTACCGCATCCTCGCCAACCGGCTGCGCACCCCCATGGGGGAAATCGACATCGTCGCCCGGCGCGGCCAGACCATCGCCGTGATCGAGGTCAAGGCGCGCGGCGACTGGGACACCGCCAACGAGGCGGTGAACGCCCGCCAGCGTGGCCGTCTGGCCCGCGCGGCCCATGTCTATCTGGCGGCGAACCCCCGATACGCCGGCTATGTCTTGCGCTTCGACGTGATGCTCGTTACGCCTTGGGCGTGGCCCCGTCACCTGATCGACGCGTGGCGGATCTGACGAGCGAGACGAAGGACAGCTCTTTGACCAGCACAGCCGAAGCCCGCGAGATCCTGCGTCGCACCGGCGACCAGCCGGACGACGAGATCGATCTGGCCGAAGCCGCCCTGGCGCTCGGCGCCCTGGAGCTGCCCAACAGCGACCTCGACGGCTACCGCCGCCACATCCGGGCGATCGTCGAGGATATGGCCGCGCAGGACGCCCCCGACGGCGACAGCCTGGACTCCCGCATCGAACGGCTGCGCCGGGTGATCGGCGAACGGCACGGCTATTCCGGCGACCATGACACCTACGACGACCTCCAGAACGCCAATTTGCTGCGGGTGATCGACCGGCGGCGCGGGCTTCCGGTGGCGCTCGGCATCCTCTACATGCACGCCGCCCGCTCGCAGGGCTGGTCGATGGTCGGGCTGAACTTCCCCGGCCATTTCCTCGTCCGCATCGACCAGGGACCGGCCCGCGCCATCGTCGATCCCTTCAACGACGGGCAGATCCGCACCGTCGTCGACCTGCGCGACCTGCTGAAGGCCACCGCCGGCAGCGCCGCCGAGCTGGAGCCCGAGCATTACCAGCCGGTGTCGAACCGCGACGTGCTGCTGCGGCTCCAGAACAACATCAAGCTGCGCCACCTGTCGGCCCACGCGGTGCCCAAGGCGCTGGAGGTGCTGGAGGGCATGCGCCTGTTCGCCCCGCACGAGCCGGCGCTGTGGCGCGAGACCGGCCTGTTGGAAGCCCACACCGGCAACATCAGGGACGCCATCGTCGCGCTTGAGACCTTCATGGCGCTGACCGGCGACGAGCATCACCGGATGCAGACCGCCTCGCTGATCCAGCAGCTGAAGAAACGCCTGAACTGAACACCGAAACGACCTGAGTGGCCGGAGACCCGCCATGAGCCTCGCCGTCGCGTTCCAGATGGACCCCATCGAGTCGATCAACATCGACACCGATTCCAGCTTCATGATGGCGCTGGAGGCGCAGAAGCGCGGCCATCGCCTGTACCACTACCACCCGCGCGACCTGATCCTGACCGGCAACCGGCTGACCGCCCGCGTCCGCGAAATGACCGTCGTCCGCCAGCGCGGCGCGCACTACACGCTGGGCGAGCCGGTGCTGACCGACCTGTCGACGATGGACGTCATCCTGCTGCGGCAGGATCCGCCCTTCGACATGGCCTACATCACCTCGACCCACCTGCTGGAGCATGTGCAGCCCAAGGTTCTGGTGCTGAACGACCCGGCCGAGGTGCGCAACGCGCCCGAGAAGATCTTCATCACCCGCTTCCCCGACCTGATGCCGCCGACGCTGATCACCAGCGACAAGCAGTCGATCCTGGATTTCCGCGCCGAGCACAAGGACATCATCGTCAAGCCGCTGTTCGGCAACGGCGGGGCCGGCGTCTTCCACCTGAAGCCGGACGACGAGAATCTGGGTTCCCTGTTGGAACTCTTCACCCAGCTCTACCGCGAGCCGGTGATCGTCCAGCGCTACCTGCCGGAGATCCGCCAGGGCGACAAGCGCATCATCCTGATCGACGGCGAGCCGGCCGGCGCCGTCAGCCGCATGCCGCAGGAGGGCGAGGCCCGCGCCAACTTCCACGCCGGCGGCAGCGCGAAGAAGACCGAGCTGACCGACCGCGAGCGCGCGATGTGCGCCGCCATCGGCCCGGTGCTGCGCGAGAAGGGGCTGCTCTTCGTCGGCATCGACGTGATCGGCGACTACATGACCGAGATCAACGTCACCTCGCCGACCGGCATCCAGGAGATCAACCGCCTGGACGGCGTGCAGCTGGAATCCCTGCTGTGGGACGCCATCGAGCGCCGCCGCGCGACCGCCTGAACGCGGGAAGAACCAGCGATCATTTGCAACTTTTCATGTTTCCGGTGATGGCCGTCCCCTTGCGTTGCCGAGGGGGCCGCCACATCTTTGTGACCAGTAGGGCGACGGCTGGTTCCCGCCGCCCCCAGGTCCGGTCCTTAGCGGAAGAGATCAAGCAGACGCTTGATGATCTCCAGCAGCAGGACCAGAAGAGTGAGGATGTCGCGCATCCTGCATCTCCTCCTGTGTGGCGGGGGCGGCCAGTCCGCCCCCTCCCGACCACACCGTATTTCGGTGGCATGGAAGCGCATTCCTCTCAACCGATGGGGTTGGTCAAGGCCTCTGTCTCGCCTATGCGACCAGCTGCGGCGCGCGCAATACCCCCTTTCGCCGCGCCGGTTTTGCGCGCCGCGCCTTGACCACCGCGCCGGGGGGGGCGATAACTCCGGCCTCCCAGAGTTTTCGAGCGAGACCACCCGTGAACCGCATCTTCTCCGGCATGCAGCCGACCCGGCAGCTTCACCTCGGCAACTATCTGGGGGCGCTGCGCAACTGGGTGGATCTGCAAAACAGCTACGAGTGCATCTTCTGCGTCGTCGATCTGCACGCCCTGACCATCGACCAGGATTCCGAGGTCCTGCGCAACAACATCCGCGAGGTCGCCGCGGCCTACATCGCCGCCGGCATCGACCCGGACAAGAACATCCTGTTCAACCAGTCCTTCGTTCCGGGCCATTCGGAGCTGAGCTGGATCCTGTCCTGCCACACGCCGCTCGGCTGGCTGAACCGGATGACCCAGTTCAAGGAAAAGGCCGGCAAGCAGAAGGACATGGCCAACCTCGGCCTCTACGCCTACCCGACGCTGATGGCCGCCGACATCCTGCTCTACAAGGCGACCCACGTGCCGGTCGGCGAGGACCAGAAGCAGCATCTGGAGCTGGCCCGCGACATCGCCGGCGCCTTCAACCGCCGCTACGAGACCGACTTCTTCCCGCAGCCCGAGCCGCAGATCCTCGGCGAGGCGACCCGCGTCATGAGCCTGCGCGACGGCAAGAAGAAGATGTCGAAGTCGGATGAATCCGAATATTCGCGCATCAACATGACCGACGACGCCGACACCATCGCGCAGAAGATCCGCAAGGCCAAGACCGACCCGGAGCCCCTGCCCGAGACCGTCACCGAGCTGGAGGCGCGGCCCGAGGCCGACAATCTCGTCACCATCTACTCCGCGCTCGCCGGCCAGAGCCGCGAGCAGACTCTGGCCCAGTTCGCCGGCGCCCAGTTCTCCGGCTTCAAGACGGCGCTGGTCGACCTGTCGGTCGCCAAGCTGGCGCCGATCACCACCCGCATGCAGGAGCTGCTGGCCGACAAGGCGGAGATCGACCGCCTGCTGCGCAAGGGCGGCGAGCGCGCCGCCGCCATCGCCGAGAAGAACCTGAACGACGTCAAGGACATCATCGGCCTGCTGCGGCCATAAGACGGCGTGCCCGCGATGACGGCCCCCATCCTGCTCACCGGCTTCCAGCCCTTCGGCGACCGGACGGTCGACCCGACCGCCCTGCTGATGGAACGGCTGGCCGGCGAGCCGGGGGTCGTCACCGCCACCCTCTCCCCGCTGTACGACGTCTGCGGCGAGGAGATGGCGGCGCTGCTCGACCGCCACCGGCCGATGGCGGTGCTGGCCTTCGCCCTGTCCGAGCGCACCGACTCCATCCGGATCGAGCGCCTCGCCTGGAACCGCGACGAGAGCGCGCAGGCCGACGCCGCCGGAACGCTGCGCGAGGAGCATGCCATCGTTGCCGACGGGCCGACCGCCTACGGCTCCACCCTGCCGGTGCCGCGCGTGATGCGGGAGCTGGCGATGGCCGGTCTGCCGGTGACGTTCGGTGACTTTTCCGGCGGCTTTCTCGGCAACCACCTGTTCTACCGGACCCGCCACATCATCGAGACGGCGGGGATGGACGCGCCGATGGGCTTCTTCCACATGCCGCCGCTGCCGGACGAGGCGCAGGCGGTCAGGGAGCGCCGCGGCTTGGCGCTGGAGCGCCAGGAGCTTGCCGGGCGGGTGCTGGTGGACATGCTGCGCCGCGCCCTGGCCGGAATCGGCTGATCCTACCCACGACCAGCACGCGGGGCGGCGCGCTCAGGCCAGCTTGGCGGCGCGGCGGCTGTCCGGCGGGTTGACGATGACCCGCAGCCCGGCCAGGAAGGCGCGGCCGGCGTCGGTCAGGGTGACGATCTTGCGGCGGCGCTCGCGCGGATCCTCCTGCGCCTGCACCAGATCCAGCCCGGCCTTGCCGAAGCTGTGCCAGCGGCTGAGCGCGGCGACGTTGCGCGACGCCGAGGATTGGGCGATGCCCAGGCGTTCCGCCAGCTCTCCGATCGAAATGCCTTCGCTCTGCGCGATGGTCATGAAACTCAGCGCGTATTGGATCGGCAGGTCGGGGTCGAGCTTGCGGAACGCCTCAAGCACCTGGACGACGGTGGCAACCTCGTCGTGACGGACGCGGGCCGGCATCAGACTGCCTCCGCGACGTCCGGCGCTACCGCGCGCGCGACGGTGGTCCCCAGCGGGCCGGTGTGTAGATGATGTTCAGGCGTCCAAGCCATAGGATGACTTCCCCGTTTTCCCGCCGCAGGTCGAACGACCCGTTCGGCGCTGCCCAGAGGGCGTGTTCAACGAAGAGACGGTGACCGCAAAAGCCCAGAAAGACACTCATGGGATCCTCTCGATGTCCGGAAGTCACGTTCGCCCAAGGGCTTGAAGGTCGGGACGCGCATGTTGCGGTTTTGGGCATGGGTGGCGGCCGGGGCGGCCGGGTCGCCGGATCGGGCGATCCAGGCGGTTACGAGGGTTTTCATCGCGATGCTCCAGGGGTTGAGTGGCGCCGGGGCGAACGCACCGGCGGATCCGGTATCGCCGGTCAGCGATACGGTTGCAACGTCAAAAATGTCCGCGCGTCAGAAAGGTTCCGATCGCGGATGGGATAGGTCGGATCGAACCGCCGCTCCCCGGCGGCCGGGCTCCCGGCGGTCAGGCCGATGTCGCGCCGCAGATGCTCGCCCAGCCCGTCTTCCAGCCGGTCCGTCCCGCCGCCGGAATCGAGCCAGCGGCTCCGCAACGCCGTCCACAAGGTCGGCATGGTCTTGTTCCTTCCGCATGAATTCCCGCCATCGGACCATCCGGCGTCGGGTGTCGCAATAATTCCGCTCTCGGATGTGTTGCGTCAAGCGGTGATCCGGGTCCGCTCGACAGCGCCCAAACGCCGCTGTGACAATTTTGCACCGTGCCATCGGTGTTTTGTGGCGCGAAAGCCGGGGGACCGGCGCGACTGGACAATTGGTGGTGGCTCGGTCAAACAATCCGGTTCCGGGGGCCCCCCGCGTCCACCCCGCCTGTTTCCCTTCACGCGAGTCCTCGCCCGTGCCCGTCTGCGCCCGTCCCGCGCGGCCCTGGTGGTCGCGGATCGCCCTGTCGGGGCCGGCCCTCGCGATCCTGGTGGCTGCGGCGTCGGCAGCCGCGACCCTGGCCGGTCCGGCCCCGGCGGCGGCCCAGACGGCGACCCAGGCGCGCTTCACCCCCGGCCCCTGCTGGTTCAGCGTTCCGGATGGCGAGGCCGCGCTGTGCGGCACCGTCGCCGTTCCGGAACGGCGCGACCGCGTGGCGGCGGGCGGCTTCCGCCTGCCGGTCGCGGTCCTGCTGAGCACCGCGCGCCAGCCCGCTCCCGACCCGGTCCTGTTCCTGGAAGGTGGACCCGGCGCCTCCCCCTTCGGCAGCGGCGAGGCGGTGGAGGAACGGATGGAGGTGTGGTGGGAGCTGTCCGCCGCCTTCCGCCGCACCCGCAACGTGATCCTGTTCGACCCGCGCGGGGTCGGCCGGGCCGAGCCGGACACCGATTGCCCGGAGCTGGACGCCGCCGGCGCCACTCCGCACATCCGCCCGATGCCGCGCGAGCAGCGGGCGGCGGCCGAACGGGCGGCGGTCACCACCTGCCTGAACCGTTTCAAGGCAACCGGGCTGGACAGCGCCCAGTTCTCCACCCCGATCGCCGCCGACGACGCGCTGGACGTGGCGACCGCGCTGGGCGCCCAGCGCGTCAACCTGTTCGCGGTGTCCTACGGCACCCGCGTCGCGCTGGAGATCCTGCGCCGGCAGGGTCCCCGCGTGCGCAGCGCCGTTCTCGATTCGGTCTACCCGCCCGACGTCAACGCGCAGGAGGAGGCGCCCTGGCTGGCCCAGCGCGTGTTCCGCCGGCTGTTCGACGACTGCGCCGCCAACCGCGCCTGCCGGGCCGCCTACCCCAATCTGGAAAAGCGCTTCCTCGATCTGGTGGAGCGGCTCGACCGCAACCCGGTGGACCTCATCGTCGGCGACTTCGAGGCGCGCCGCGCCCTGCGCCTGACCGGCGCCGCGCTGATCGCCGCCGGGATGGAGGCGATGTCCACCGGCGAGGCGGTGCCCTCGGTGCCGGCGATGATCGACCGCACCGCGCGGGGCCGCTACGACATGGTCGCGGAATGGGTGCCGTCGAGCTGGCTGGGCGACACCGAGATCGCCGACGGCCTCGCCTTCTCCGTCGAATGCCGCGAGACGGTGAACCCGGCCGATCCCGCCAGGCGCGCCGAAAGCGCCCGCCGCTTCCCGCCCTACGGCACGATCGCCGCCGACGACCCCGGCCGGCGCGTGTGCCGCCTGTGGCCGGCGGGAACGCAGGAGCCGACGGAGCGCCTGCCAGTGGCGAGCCCGCTGCCGGTGCTGCTGCTGTCGGGCGCCTACGACCCGGTGACGCCGCCGGAGTGGGGCGAGCGGGCGGCGGCCACCCTGCCGCGCAGCCGCCATCTGGTGTTCCGCAGCGCCGGCCATCTCGTCACCTCCGGCGAGGATTGCGCGATGGCCGCCGCCGTCACCTTCGTCGAGACCGAGACCCTGCCCGCCAACATCTGCCCCGGCGCCGCCAGGCCGCCCCAGTTCGACGGGCCGTGACCCCCGTCCCTCCTCTTTTCCAGGAAACCCGCGATGCCCTTCCCCAGCGATGAACGCGACCGCCTGCTGTCCGTGAAGGGCGTCGGCCCGACGGTGATCGCGCGGCTCGAACAGCTTGGCATCGAGCGGCTGTCCACGCTGGCCGCGCAGGACGCCGCCGCCCTGTGCGCCGCCGCCGCGTCCATGCTCGGCAGCAGCTGTTGGAAGAACAGCCCGCAAGCGCGCAAGGCCATCGAGGCGGCCATCGCCCTGGCCCGGACTCCAGCCTGAAGACACTGGCCTGAAGACAGCGGCCTGAAGACAGCGGCCCGCTCAGCGCCCCGGCGCGATGCGGCGATAACTCAACCCCTCGGCGACGTGGCGTCGCCGCACGCCGTCGACGCCGTCCAGGTCGGCCAGCGTCCGCGCCACGCGCATCACCCGGTGGTAGCCGCGCGCCGACAGCTTCAGCCGCTCGGCCGCCTCGGTCAGCAGGGTGCGGCCGGCGGCGTCGGGACCGGCAACCCTTTCCAGCAGTTCGCCGTCCGCCTCGGCGTTGGTGCGCGGCGGCGCCCGCCCGGCCGGAGCGAGCGCCGCGTAGCGCTCCGCCTGGATGGCGCGGGCGACGGCGACGCGGGCGGCGACCTCGGCGCTGCCTTCCGCCGGGGGCGGCAGGCTGAGATCGGCCGGGCTGACGGCGGGCACGTCGATGTGCAGGTCGATGCGGTCGAACAGCGGGCCGCTGATCTTCGACTGGTAGTCCGCCGCGCATTTCGGCGCGCGGGCGCAGGCCAGCGACGCGTCGTCGAGATGCCCGCAGCGGCAGGGATTCATCGCGGCGACGAGCTGGACCCGCGCCGGGTAGGTGACGTGGTGGTTGGCGCGGCTGACCACCGCCTTGCCGGTCTCCAGCGGTTGACGCAACGCCTCCAGCAGCGGGCGCGGGAACTCCGGCAGCTCGTCGAGGAACAGCACGCCCTGGTGCGCCAGCGAGATCTCCCCCGGCTTCGCCCGCGAGCCGCCGCCGACCAGCGCCGGCAGGCTGGCCGACTGGTGCGGCGCGCGGTAGGGCCGCTGGCGCAGCAGCTTGCCGCCCTCCAGCAGGCCGCCGACGCTGTGGATCATCGACACCTCCAGCGCCTCCGCCGGGTCGAGCGGCGGCAGCAGGCCGGGCAGCCGCGCCGCCAGCATCGACTTGCCGGATCCGGGCGGCCCGATCATCAGCAGATTGTGCGAGCCGGCGGCGGCGACCTCCAGCGCGCGCTTGGCGGTCTCGTTGCCCTTGACGTCGCGCAGGTCGGGCGCCAGCGCCTCCGCCTCCTGCACGCGCGGCCTGGGCGGGGTCAGCACCTGGCTGCCCTTGAAATGGTTGATCAGGGCCAGCAGCGTCGGCGGCGCCAGCACGTCCAGCCCCGGCCCGGCCCAGGCCGCCTCGCCGCCGCAGGGCTCCGGGCAGATCAGCCCGCGGTCGCGGGCCAGCGCGTCGATCGCCGCCGGCAGCACCCCCGCCACCGGGCTCAGCGCCCCGTCCAGCGCCAGCTCGCCGAGCGCCACGTAGCGGGCCATCTCGACGTCGGGCAGCACGCCCATCACGGTCAGCAGGGCGAGCGCGATGGGCAGGTCGAAATGACTGCCCTCCTTCAGCACGTCGGCGGGGGCGAGGTTGACGGTGATCCGCTTGGCCGGCAGCGCCAGCCCCAGCGCGTGCAGCGAGGCGCGCACCCGCTCCCGGCTCTCGCCCACCGCCTTGTCGGGAAGGCCGACCACGGTGAAGGCGACGATCCCGCCGGACATCTGGACCTGCACGTCGATGCCCAGCACCTCGATGCCCTGGAACGCCACCGTGTTGACGCGCGCAACCACCGCCACACCTCGATCGTCGGAAATGCACGCCACTGTATGGGCGGAGCCGGAAAAGCGCCAGCGTGGGATGCGGAGTCCCGCTCCGCTCCGAGGACGCCGCGAGGCCGCTCCCCGCTTTGAACGGTTGCCCGTGGACGTCGACGCTCTAGGATTGCCTGTCTGGGCTTGCCATTCCGGGTTCGCCGGTCCGCGCCGGCCCCCCGCATCGAGGAATCATCACCGTGCAGCTTCACCTGAGCACCTGGGCCGAGGTCGAGGCCTATCTGAAGACCTCCAAGGGCATCGTCATGCCGATCGGCTCGACCGAGCAGCATGGCCCCAACGGCCTCGTCGGCACCGACGCCATCTGCGCCGAGGTCATCGCGCGCGGCGTCGGCGAGGCGACCGGCGCCCTGGTCGGCCCGACCATCCCGGTGGGCATGGCGGTGCACCACATGGAGTTCCCCGGCTCCATGACGCTGAAGCCCTCGACCCTGATCGCGCTGCTGCGCGACTATGTCGGCTCGCTCGCCGAGCACGGCTTCGAGCGCTTCTTCTTCGTCAACGGCCATGGCGGCAACATCGCCACCGTGCGCGCCGCCTTCTACGAGATTTACGCCGAGCAGCGCGCGCTGAAGGGCCGCGACGCCCCGGATCTGCGCTGCACCCTGGTCAACTGGTGGGAGAACGCCGAGGTCGGCCGCCTGTCGCGCGAGTTCTACCCCGGCAAGGAGGGCTCGCACGCCACCCCCAGCGAGGTGTCGCTGACCCAGTACGCCTACCCGGACTCCATCAAGAGCGTGGCGATGGAGCCCGAGCAGGCCCCGGCCGGCGGCTTCCACGACGCCCGCGACTTCCGCCGCCGCTACCCCGACGGCCGCATCGGCTCGGCCCCCGGCCTCGCCCGCCCGGAGCACGGCCGGCAGTTCCACGAGGCGGCGGTCGGCGCCATCGCCGCGCAGTACCGGGCCTTCCTCGCCGAGGCCTGAGCGGTCCGCCGCCGTCCTTGCCCTCGCGCCACGGGCGAAGGACGGCGGCCGATTGCCCGGAGACCGCACCCCGCACGTTGATTCGAGCGCCCGACCCTCCTAAATTCGGACGGCGTTGACGCAACCGCGTCGGCGCCGTTCTTTTGCGTACGGGCCATGATCAGCGAGTTGAACCAGCGGTCGCGCGAGATTTTCCGGTTGATCGTCGATGCCTACGTGGCGTCGGGCGAGCCGGTCGGCTCGCGCACGATCTCGCGGCGGCTCGGCATGGCGCTGTCGCCGGCGACCATCCGCAACGTGATGGCCGACCTGGAGGAGCAGGGGCTGCTCTACGCCCCGCACACCTCGGCCGGGCGCATCCCGACCGACGCCGGCCTGCGGATGTTCGTCAACGGGCTGCTGGAGATCGGCTCGCTGACCGAGGACGAGCGGGTGTCGATCGAGGCGAAATGCTCCGCCTCCGGCCGCGCCCTGCCCGACGTGATGTCGGAGGCCTCGACCATGCTGTCCGGCCTGTCGCACTGCGCCGGGCTGGTGATGGCGCCCAAGACCGACCGGCCGCTCAAGCACATCGAATTCGTCTCGCTGGGGCCCGGCCGCGCGCTGGTCGTGCTGGTCAACGAGGACGGGCTGGTCGAGAACCGCGTCATCGAGGTGCCGCTCGGCCTGCCCGCCTCGACCTTGCAGATGGTGTCGAACTATCTCAGCGCCCGGCTGGTCGGCCGCACCCTCGACGAGGCCCGCCAGGAGGTCCTGCACGAGATCCGCGAGCAGAAGACCGAGCTGGACGAATTGTCGCGCCGCGTCGTCTCCGCCGGGCTGGCGACCTGGGCCGGCACCAGCGGGGCCAACGCCGGGCAGCTCATCGTCCGCGGCCAGTCCAAGCTGCTGGAGGACGTCACCGCGCTGACCGACCTGGAGCGCGTCCGCTCCCTGTTCGAGGCGCTGGAGACCAAGGAGGCCATGCTGCGCATGCTGGACGCCACCGGCAAGGGCGACGGCGTGCAGATCTTCATCGGGGCCGAGAACGTGCTGTTCAACCATTCCGGCTGCACGATGATCATCTCGCCCTTCCAGAACAGCCGGGAACAGGTGATCGGCGCCATCGGCGTCATCGGCCCGACCCGCATGAACTACGCCCGCATCATCCCGCTGGTGGACTACACCGCCAAGGTGGTCAGCCGTCTTGTCGGCTGATCCCGCGCCGGCCCCACCGCCCCCTTTCACCCGCCTCAATCGACCGAACGAAGAAGCCGAGAATCCCATGAGCGAAGAGCAGAACAAGCCCGCCGACGCCGAGGTCGAGCCGACCGCCGCCCCCGCTCCCGAAGCCGCCGCAGCCGGCACCGGCGACGACCGCGTCGCCGCGCTGGAGGCCGAGGTCGCGACGCTGAAGGACCAGCTTCTGCGCGCCATGGCCGAGACGGAGAACACCCGCCGCCGCGCCCAGCGCGACCGCGAGGACGCCAGCAAATACGCCGTGACGAGCTTCGCCAAGGAGCTGGCGGCGGTGGCCGACAATCTGCGCCGCGCGCTCGACGCCGTTCCCGCCGAGGGCCGCGAGCAGGACGAGATGCTGAAGGGACTCGCCGTCGGCGTCGAGGCGACCGAGCGCCAGCTCTTCGCCGCCTTCGACCGCGCCGGCGTCAAGCGCATCGACCCGGCCGGCGAGATGTTCGACCCGAACTTCCATCAGGTGATGTTCGAGATCGAGAACACCGGCAAGCCGGCCGGCACCGTCGTGCAGGTGCTCCAGCCCGGCTACACCATCCATGGCCGCCTGCTGCGCGAGGCCATGGTCGGCGTCGCCAAGGGCGGCGCCAACGAGCCGGGCGGCCAGCACATCGATACGAAGGCGTAACGGTTCGGTTCTGAAACGATCCGCGAGGCCGGCCGGACAAGGACCGGCCTCGCGGGCGCCTTGCGGGCGCCTGTTGACGCGGGCCGCGAAACTTCCTACGCCTTCCGGACGCGCAATCCTTACGGCCCGAACCAATGCGGCCCCCAAGAGGAAAAGCCTCATGCCCAAGAGCGTCCTGACCGTCGACGATTCCAAGACCATCCGCGACATGGTCGGCTTCACGCTGCAAAAGGCGGGCTACGCCGTGACCGAGGCGGCGGACGGCCTCGCCGCCCTGGCGCTGGTCAACCAGCGGAAGTTCGACTGCGTCATCACCGACCTGAACATGCCGGGCATGGACGGTCTGGCGCTGACCAAGGCCATCCGCGCCAACGCCGGCAACCGCGCCACGCCGATCCTGCTGCTGACCACCGAGGCCGACCCCGCCAAGAAGGCCGCCGGCCGCGAGGCCGGGGCCACCGGCTGGCTGGTGAAGCCCTTCAACCCGGAAAAGCTGGTCGAGACGGTCAAGAAGGTCTGCCCGTAAGGCAGCGTCATCGGACAGGGCGGGGAAACAGGAACTCGCCCTCCGGGTCGTGCGCCGCGAAGCGCCGCCGCGCCGTCGCCCGGTCCGCCACGGCGTAGCAATAGACGCAGCCGTGCGGACAGGTGTCGTAATCGCCGATGTCGCGGCTTTCGGCGCAGAGGCAACCGGGCCGGTTGCCCTTCTCCCGCGCCGCCAGAACCCGCCCGGCCACCTCCGACAGCCGCGCCGCGTCGACGCAGCGCGCCGCCCCGACCCCCGCCACCCCGGCCAGATCCGGCTGGGTGCAGAGCGTCAGGGCCATCCCCTCCCCCGCCGCGATGCCGGCGAGATCGGCCAGCAGGGCGCGCTTCTCCTCCGCCTCCGGGTCGCGCCAGCCGATGCCGGCGGCGGCGAGGTTGCGCGCCGTCTTGCGGTAGGGTTGCAGGAAGGACAGGACCGCCTCGTCGCTGACGCCGCGCAACGCGCCGGCCAGCCGCGCGAAGGTCTCGCGGTGCCAGGCCGGCGGCGTGGCGTCGGTGACGGCGACCGGATCGTAGCGCCAGACCACCGCGCGCGGCCCCCAGCGGTCGCGCACCGCCCTCATGTGATCGACGGCGACCCGCCAATCGGGAACCGAGCGCTCCAGCGCGGTCGGCAGCCCGGTGACGCTGTATTGCACGATGAAGGGGAAACCGGCCTCCGACACCGCGCCGAGCCCGTCGAGGAACGGCCCGAGATTCTTCGTCCAGAACACGAAGCCGTCCACCGCCGGTCTCGTCAGATCGACGCGGTAGGTCTGCCCGCCATAGGGATTGACCACCCGGCAGGAGCCGGCGGCGAGGCGGTTGAGGAACCAGCGGCCGTAGAAGGCCGGGATGTCGGTCTTGTAGCTGCACGAAACGATCATCGACCCAGGATGGGCATCCGCCGCCCGCGCATCAAGGCCGGGTCAAAGAAGCCATTCCCGATGGCCGGCACATGGCGATTGGCGCGGTTCATTCGAGCGCCTACAGTGCGCCGCGACCGGACCAGGGGACAAGGCATGAGCGGCGAACGAGCGCAGGGCGGCGAAACCACCGAAGGCCGGATCATCGGCTGGAACGACACCGTCCGTTTCCGCCTGCTCCCCGGCTGGGCCGCCGACGTCGAGGAGCATGAGGGCCAGCCCGTCGCCACCTTCCGTCCGCCGCCGCCGGCCGGCGGAACCCTGCGGCTGGTGACCGACCGGGTCACGCCGAAGCCGGACGCCGGCAACGTCGCCGCCACCTTGCAGGAAATGGCGCTGCGCTTCGTCCGCCCCCAGGATTCAAGGGCGAGCGACCGCAGCGTCGAAACCCGCGAGGACGGCGCGACGGTCGCGCAGGCGATGATGATGACCGACGAGGACAGCCGCGCGGAGACCCATTATCTCTGGCTGGTCGGCGCCGCCCGAGACGGCCGCGCGGCGGTGGCGATGTTCAGCTTCGCCCTGCCCGCCATCCTGGACGGCGACGAATCCTGCGCCGCGATGCTGGGTCGGATCGACGAGGCGATCCGCGCCGCCGACATCCTGTAACGCCGCGGCGTCGGTCGGCGGGCACCCCCATGCCCGTCGCCGCGGCCGGGACGGCGACAGCCCTTCAGCAGTGGCCGGCGCCGCTCGCCATCAGCACCTTCAGGCGCGTGGCCTTGGGATCGTGGGCGACGGCCGCCTCCTCGGCGGCCAGGGACGCGAGGCTGAGGAAGCGCGCGAGGTCGTCGAGGTCGCAGCGCGCCGCGTCGCTCATCAGGCTGTCCAGGCAGGACTTGATGGCCAGAGCCACGTCACGTCGTTCATCCGTCATCGCGCTTCCCTTTCACGCTCTTGTGCCGCTGGTCGCCTTGCCCGGCGCTGCCTGGAAAATGAAAGGGCAAGCCGCCGCCAGCCGGCATGGCTGAAACGAGCCGAGCCGAACCGGAAACAGGGCGAACGGCGTCTCCCTTACCCCCAAAGAAGGTAGCATCATCCTTTCTCGATTTCACTATTAGAATCTTGGGACATTGAATAGACGCGGCAACTGGCAATTGATTCCTGGATAATAATCACACGGTTTCTTGTTAATGAAAGGTTAATGACCTTGTCTACTTATCGGTCTCTCGGTTAAAGACTTGTAACAGGGGAAACGATATGATTCAAATGTGGTGAATACCCGGATATATACGATGCGTCCTTGAATACGCGGGTATTCTATTCTGAAGCGAGACCGTCGCCGTGACTCACCCGGCCATCCCGCCCGGCGTGCTTTTCCCCGCTTTTGCGGGTTGAACCGACCAGCACACCGTTGCAGCCCGAAACGCGCCCGCCTATATCTCCGCCAGCAGTGATCCACCCAAACCGTTCCACCGATCCCAGGGGATCGCGGCGGTGCCGGAACCGACGGGCCGCCACGCATCTGCCGAACACAAGAGGCTGAACATGAGCAAAGTGATTGGTATCGACCTCGGCACCACGAACTCCTGCGTCGCCGTCATGGAAGGCGGCACCGCCAAGGTCATCGAGAACGCCGAGGGCGCCCGCACGACGCCGTCGATGGTCGCCTTCACGCAGAGCGGCGAGCGCCTCGTCGGCCAGCCCGCCAAGCGCCAGGCCGTCACCAACCCGGAAAACACCCTCTTCGCGATCAAGCGTCTGATCGGCCGCCGCTACGACGATCCGCTGACCAAGAAGGACCAGGGCCTCGTTCCCTACAAGATCATTTCCGGCGACAACGGCGACGCCTGGACCGAGGCGCACGGCAAGAAGTACAGCCCGAGCCAGATCAGCGCCTTCATCCTCGGCAAGATGAAGGAGACGGCGGAAAACTATCTGGGTGAGAAGGTCACGCAGGCGGTCATCACCGTCCCGGCCTACTTCAACGACAGCCAGCGCCAGGCCACCAAGGACGCCGGCAAGATCGCCGGGCTGGAAGTCCTGCGCATCATCAACGAGCCGACGGCCGCCGCGCTCGCCTACGGCATGGAGAAGAAGGGCACCGGCATCGTCGCGGTCTACGACCTCGGCGGCGGCACCTTCGACATCTCGGTGCTGGAGATCGGCGACGGCGTGTTCGAGGTGAAGTCGACCAACGGCGACACCTTCCTCGGCGGCGAGGACTTCGACAGCCGCGTCATCGAGTATCTGGCCGAGGAGTTCCAGAAGGAGCAGGGCATCGACCTGCGCAAGGACAAGCTCGCCCTCCAGCGCCTCAAGGAGGCCGCCGAGAAGGCGAAGATCGAGCTGTCCTCGACGACGCAGACCGAGGTCAACCTGCCCTTCATCACCGCCGACCAGACCGGCCCGAAGCACCTGAACATCAAGGTCACCCGCGCCAAGCTGGAAGCCCTGGTCGACGATCTGGTGCAGCGCACGATCGAGCCCTGCAAGGCCGCCCTCAAGGACGCCGGCCTGAAGGCGAGCGAGATCGACGAGGTGATCCTGGTCGGCGGCATGACCCGCATGCCCAGGGTCATCGACGCGGTGAAGCAGTTCTTCGGCCGTGAGCCGCACCGCGGCGTCAACCCGGACGAGGTGGTCGCCATCGGCGCCGCCATCCAGGGCGGCGTGCTGAAGGGCGAGGTCAAGGACGTCCTGCTGCTCGACGTCACCCCGCTGTCGCTGGGCATCGAGACGCTGGGCGGCGTCTTCACCCGCCTGATCGACCGCAACACCACGGTGCCGACCAAGAAGAGCCAGGTCTTCTCGACCGCCGAGGACAACCAGAACGCCGTCACCATCCGCGTCTTCCAGGGCGAGCGCGAGATGGCGCAGGACAACAAGGCGCTGGGCCAGTTCGATCTGGTCGGCATCCCGCCGGCCCCGCGCGGCGTGCCGCAGATCGAGGTGATCTTCGACATCGACGCCAACGGCATCGTCAGCGTCACCGCCAAGGACAAGGCGACCGGCAAGGAGCAGCAGATCCGCATCCAGGCCTCGGGCGGCCTATCGGACGCCGACATCCAGAAGATGGTGAAGGACGCCGAAGCCCATTCGGCCGAGGACAAGAAGCGCCGTGAGCTGGTCGACGCCCGCAACCACGCCGACGCGCTGATCCACACCACGGAGCGGACCATCAAGGAGAACGCGGACAAGATCCCGGCCTCCGACAAGACCGCCGCCGAGGCCGCCGTCGCCGAGCTGAAGGGCGTGCTCGACGGCGACGACCTGGAGACGCTGAAGGCCAAGACCGAGGCCCTGGCCCAGGTCTCGATGAAGCTGGGCGAGGCGATGTACAAGGCCGGCCAGGGCGAGGCTCCGGGTGCGGGCGGCGACGACACCGGTGCCTCGGGCGCCAAGCCGAACGAGCCGGGCGTCGTCGACGCCGACTTCGAGGAGGTCCAGGACGACAAGAAGAAGTCGGCCTAAGCCCATTCCTTGGGCGGCTTCTTTTTGATACGGACCTGACGCGAGCATCGTTGGCCCGCCGCCTTTCCCCGGCGGCGGGCCTTCGGTATGCTGGGGTCAGGTTGCAGCGTGACCCGGACAGTTTGGACCAGACGTAAGGCGGTCGGCCCCCATGGCGAAACAGGATTATTACGAGCTGCTCGGTGTGGAAAAAGGCGCCAGCGCGGATGAGCTGAAGAAGGCTTACCGCAAGATGGCGATGCAGTACCACCCGGACCGCAACCAGGGTGACAAGGAGGCCGAGCACAAGTTCAAGGAAGTCAGCGAGGCCTACGAGATCCTCAAGGACGACCAGAAGCGCGCGGCCTACGACCGGTTCGGCCACGCCGCCTTCGAGAATGGCGGCGGACGCGGCGGGCCGGGCGGCGGGGCCGGCGGCTTCAACTTCGACTTCGGCGGCGGGGCCGGCGGCTTCGCCGACATCTTCGACGAGATGTTCGGCGAGTTCATGGGCGGCCGGCGTGGCGGCGGCGGTGCCTCGGGGCGCGGCCAGGACCTGCGCTACAATCTGGAGATCGGGCTGGAGGAGGCCTTCAAGGGCACCCAGACCAACGTGCGCGTGCCGACGTCGGTCCAGTGCGACGGCTGCAACGGCTCGGGCGCGGCGGCGGGGACCCAGCCGATCACCTGCCCGACCTGCCAGGGCCACGGCAAGGTGCGCGCGCAGCAGGGCTTCTTCACCATCGAGCGCACCTGCCCCGGCTGCCACGGCGCCGGCAAGGTCATCAAGGACGCCTGCAAGACCTGCGGCGGCGCCGGCCGCCTGCGCAAGGAGAAGACCCTCCAGGTCAACATCCCGGCGGGCGTCGAGGACGGCACCCGCATCCGTCTGGCCGGCGAGGGCGAGGCGGGGCTGCGCGGGGCGCCGGCGGGCGACCTCTACATCTTCCTGGCCATCGCCCCCCACCCGATCTTCCAGCGCGACGGCGCCAACATCCACTGCCGCGTGCCGATCCCGATGACCACGGCGGCGCTGGGCGGCACGGTGGAGGTGCCGACCATCGACGGCACCCGCACCAAGGTGACGGTGCCGCCGGGCACCCAGTCCGGCCACCAGTTCCGCATCAAGAGCAAGGGCATGTCGGTGCTGCGCAGCCCCCAGCGCGGCGACATGTACATCCAGGCGGTGGTGGAGACGCCGGTCAACCTCACCAAGCGCCAGCAGGAATTGCTGCGCGAGTTCGAGAGTGGCGGGAAAGAAGGTTCGAACCCACAATCGGAAGGTTTCTTCGCCAAGGTGAAGGAATTGTGGGAAGACCTGAAGGATTGAAAGTTTCAAAAAGCTTCAAAGCCCATGAAACGAAACGGAGGCGGCGCAATGCCGCCTCTTTTTTTGTATGATGTTTGTCCCAGCCGCCCCACCCTGATAGGGTACCTTTTTTGGCGAAAGCCATTGCCGGGCGAAACGTGCCTGTGCAACTTGCCAACGCGTTTCCCCTTTGACTGTGCTGGGAACAAGCCGCGTCATGCTCGGTAAACCGTCCTTCGCGGATTTCATCCGGGGCGACCAGATCAGGGATCTGATTGTGCCGTCCGGGCATTCGCCCATCCTGAACCGGCGGCGGGCGGCGATGATCCATTCGCGCGTCCGCATGGTGGCGATGGTCTTCGGACTGCTGACGCCGCTGTGGATCATCATCGACGTGACGGTGTTCAACTGGCCATTGTCCGCCGCCCTCGCCGCGCTGCGGCTGACCGCCAGCGGCGCCTTCCTGGCGCTCGCCCTCGACCCGCGCCCCTGCGACGACATCAAGGACGCGTGGTGGCGGCTGGCCGCGCTGCTGGCGATCCCGACCCTGTTCTTCACCATCTCGCACCCGCTGCTCTACGAGCAGGGGATGGACGACCTGCGCATCGCGGTGACGGCCGGCTACGGCTATCTGCCCTTCGTCATGGTCGCCGGCCTCAGCGTCTTCCCTCTGACCGCCAAGGAGGGCGCCCTCTTCGCCGCCCCGATGCTGGCGGCGCATCTCGGCGCCGGCTTCTACGGCTCGCTGGTCCTGCCCTTCCCGTCCTACATCAGCGCGCTCTGGCTGCTGGTGCTGATCGCCGTGGTGGCGACGCTGGCCGCCATCAGCCAGCTCCACTTCATGATCGCCCTGCTGGAGCAGGCGGCGCACGACGTGCTGACCGGCGCGCTGTCGCGCCGGATCGGCGAAGAGCTGCTGCGGCTTCAGATGGCGCACGCCCAGCGGTCGAACCAGCCCCTGTCGGCGATCTTCGTCGATCTCGACGACTTCAAGACGGTCAACGACCGTTTCGGGCACGACGAGGGCGACCGCGTGCTGCGCCACGCCGCGACCACCATCCGCAGCCTGCTGCGGGAATCCGACGCGCTGGTCCGCTGGGGCGGCGAGGAGTTCCTGGTGATCATGCCGGACACGCCGATCGACGGCGCGATGATCGCGGTCGAACGGATGCGCGCCGCCGGCTTCGGCAAGCGGCCGGACGGCGCCCTCCAGACCGCCAGCATCGGCATCGCCGAGCAGCACGCCGACCGCTCCATCGACTGGGAAGCCCTGGTGGAACTGGCCGACCAGCGCATGTACCAGGCCAAGCAGGCCGGCAAGGACCGCGTGGTCAGCACCGAGCCGGCGTGAGGATGCCCAGGCGGGGAACACGCGCCCCCAACCCTCTCCCCCAAAGAAAAACCGCCCGGAAGCGGCTGCTTCCGGGCGGTTCGTCGTTTCAAGGTTCGTCGTTTCGATCAACCGATCCGACGGTTGGTCACGCTCAGTCGTTGTTGCGCACGCCCAGGAACTGAAGCAGGAACTGGAACAGGTTCACGAAGTCCAGGTACAGCGTCAGGGCGCCCATCAGAGCCAGCTTGCCGGTGCTCTCGTGGTCGTAACCCTCGGCGTAGCTTTCCTTGATCGCCTGGGTGTCGTAGGCGGTCAGGCCGGTGAAGATCAGCACGCCGATGGCCGAGATCGCGAAATGCAGGGCCGGCGACTGGAAGAAGATGTTGGCCAGACCGGCGATGACGAGGCCGATCACGCCCATCATCAGGAAGGAGCCCATCTTCGACAGGTCGGCCTTCGTCGTGTAGCCGTACAGGCTCATCGACAGGAAGGTCGCGGCGGTGACGAAGAAGGTCAGCGCGATCGACGCCCCGGTGAAGACCAGGAAGATCGCCGACATCGACAGGCCCATCGCGCCGCAGTAGGCCCAGAAGACCAGCTGCGCCGACGCGAAGGACAGGCGTTGAATGCCGAAGGACAGCACCATCACGAAGGCCAGCGGCGCCAGCATCACCACCCATTTCAGCGGCGTTCCGAAGATCGCCGCCATCATGGCCGGGCTGGACGACACGAGCATCGCGACCAGACCCGTCAGGATCAGGCCGGCGCCCATGTAGTTGTACACGCGCAGCATGTGCTGCCGCAGGCCTTCGTCGAAGTATCCCCGATCTGTCGCGCGGCCCACGGTCGCGAAGCGGTTAAAGGTCGGGTCAGCCATGGTCGTATCCTCGGTGAAAGAAGGTTGTCCCGTCGACCTGACATATTGGCGAGTCCGCCATGCCGTTCAACAGGAATCGGAAACTCGTCCACGGGATGAAAAAGCTTTCATGAACCCGTGACTTTGGAACGTCCCGACCCTCCTCATTCGTTGCGAAGCAACGGCGCCGCCGGCTGCCCCAGCGCCCGCCAGGTACCATAGAACCCGAAGGCCAGCGTGATCGCGGTGCTGAGCAGCGCCGTCGTCACCACGGCCGACGGCAGGAAGCTCCACTCCCAGCGCATCAGGAACCGCATCACCGCCCAGGCGGTCAGCGTGCCGATCGCCCCGGCGATGGCGGCGGTCATCAGGCCGAGCAGGCCGTATTCCAGCAAAAAGGCGCGCAGCACGTCGGCCCGCGTCGCCCCCAGCACCTTCAGCACCACGGCGTCGTAGACCCGGCGGCGGTGGCCGGCGGCGACGGCCCCGGCCAGCACCAGCGTGCCGGCGACCAGCGTGATGCCGGCGACGATGCGCACCGCCGTGCCGATGTGGCTCAGCATGTCGCCCACCGTGTCGAGCGCGTCCTTCACCCGCACCAGCGTGATGTTGGGGAACCGCTGCAACACGGCGCGCTGGACCGCCTCCTCGGCGTCCGGCGTGGCGCGGACGGTGGCGATCCAGGTCTGCGGGGCGCCCTCCAGCGTGCCGGGGGCGAAGACCATGGTGAAGTTGATCGCCATGCTGCTGAAATCGGCGGCGCGGACGTTGGCGACCGTCGCCTCGATGGTCCGGCCCAGGATGTTGACCGCCAGCTTGGCGCCGGGACCGATGGTGAAGGCCTCGGCGACGCTCTGGTGGATCGAGATCAGCGGTGGCCCCTTGTAGTCGGCCGCCCACCAGGAGCCGGCGACCACCTGCGAGCGCGCCGGCAGGTTCGCGGCGTAGGTGATGCCGCGGTCGCCGGCCAGGATCCAGGCCTGCTCCGGGTTGGCCAGCGCCTTCTCGGCCTCCACCCCGTCGACGCTCTCGATGCGGCCGCGCAGGCTGGGCACCGCCTCGAAGGCGCTGGTGCCGGGGACGCCGGTCACCAGATCGCGCAGCGGGTCGAACTGGTCGCGCTGGATGTCGACGAAGAAGAAGCTCGGGGCGTCCTTGGGGATCGTCTCCGACACCCGGCGGGCGAAGTTGCCCTGGACCAGCGCGATGGCGACCAGCACGGTCAGGCCGAGACCCAGCGACAGCACCACCGCCGCCGTCGGGTTGCCCGGCCGGTGCAGGTTGGCGAGCGCCAGCCGCAGCCCCGGCCGCCGCAACCCTCCGGCCCTGGCGCCGACCTTCGCCGCACCCGCCGTCACCAGCCCGGCCGCCAGCCGGAAGGTGACGAAGGTGGCGATGGAGCCGGCGACGAACCAGGCGGCGAACAGCTTGTTGTCGGCGGTCGCCACCGCCAGCCCGGCCAGCGCCAGCACCGACAGCGCCATGGCGGCGAGGGTGGGCGCCCTGGGCCGCCCGCCCGCCGGGGTGATGACGTCGCGGAACAGGGCGCCGGCCGGCACCTCGCGCGCGCGGCCGAGCGGCCACAGCGAGAAGGTCAGCGCCGTCAGCACGCCGTAGAGCGCCGCCAGCGCCAGCGCGCCGGGATAGACCCCGATGTGGGCCGAGACCGGCAGCACATCCTCCAGCAGCCGGCCGAGCGCCAGCGGCGCCACCGCCCCCAGCGCCAGCCCGAGCAGGATGCCGACCAGAGCCAGCGCCAGGATCTGCGCCAGATAGAGCTGGAAGACGAGCGCGCCGGGCGCGCCGATGCACTTCATCATGGCGATGGTGCGGGCGCGGGAATCGAGATGGCTGCGCACCGCGTTGCCGACCCCGACCCCGCCGACCAGCAGGGCGGTCAGCCCGACCAGCGTCAGGAACAGCGTCATGCGGTCGATGAAGCGCTCGATCTGCGGAGAGGCGTTGGTGAAGTCACGCACCCGCCAGGGCGCGTCGGGGAAACGCGCCTTCAGGGAGTCCTGCCACGCCCGGAGGTCGGTACCGACCGGCAGGGCGACCTTGGCGCTCCACCAGGTCAGGCTGCCCGGTTGCAGCAGGCCGGTGTCGGGCAGCGAGTCCAGCGCCACCATCAGGCGCGGACCCAGCGAGAAGGCGTTGGAGGATGCCCGGTCCGGCTCGCGGTCGATCACCCCGGCGACGCGGTAGACGCTGTCGCCGAGATGGATCGGGTCGCCGATCCCGACGCCGAGCCGGTCGGTCAGGCTGGCCTCGACCACCGCCCCCCAGCGCCCGTCGCGCCGGGACAGCGCCTCCTTCAGGTCGCCGCCGCCGCGCAGGGTCAGGGTGCCGTAGAGCGGGTAGACATCGTCCACCGCCTTCAATTCGACCAGCGAGGCGCGGACCTCGTCGTCGGCGCGCGCCATCGCCCGCATCTCGGCCGAATTCGACACGCGGGCGACGTTGGGGCCGGCCCCGGCCAGCGCCGCCTTCTGCTCGTCGGTCGGCGGGGTGTAGAGCTGGCGCAGCGCCACGTCGCCGCCGAGGATCGACCGCCCGTCGCTGGCCAGCCCGTCGAGCAGGCCGCTCGACACCGATTGGACCGAGGCGATGGCGGCGACGCCCAGCGTCAGGCAGGCCAGGAAGATCCAGAACCCCTTCAGCCCGCCGCGCAGTTCGCGCCGGGCCAGCCGCAGGGCGAGCCGCAAGGTGCCGGCCCCGCCCATCACCCCGCTCCCCATGGCAGCGTTTTCCGTCGCCATCCCCGTCATTCCCCCGCCAGCCGGGCGCGCTCGCGGCGGGCCGCCAGGGCGGCGCCGTCCAAATCACCGCCGCCGAGCCCGTCGTCGGCGATCCTGCCGTCGGCCAGCCGCACCGTGCGGTCGCAGCGCGCCGCCAGCGCCGGGTCGTGGGTGATCAGCACCAGCGTGGTGCCGCGCCGCTCGGCGAGGTCGAACAGCAGCTTGACGATGGTGGCGCCGGTGTCGATGTCGAGGTTGCCGGTCGGCTCGTCGGCGAGCAGCAGCGACGGCTCGGCGACGAAGGCGCGGGCCAGCGCCGTGCGCTGCTGCTCGCCGCCGGACAGCTGCCCCGGATAATGATGGATGCGGTGGCCGAGCCCGACCGACTCCAGCCCGGCGCGGGCGCGGTCGAAGGCGTCGCGCACGCCGGCGAACTCCAGCGGGATCGCCACATTCTCCAGCGCCGTCATCGTCGGCACCAGATGGAAGGCCTGGAAGACGATGCCGACATGGTCGCGGCGGAAGCGCGCCAGCCCGTCCTCGTCGAGCGCGCCCAGATCCTGCCCGGCGACCCGGATCCGGCCGCCGCTCGGGCGTTCCAGACCGGCCATCACCATCATCATCGTCGATTTGCCGGAGCCGCTGGGACCGACCACCCCGACCCGCTCGCCGCGGCCGACGTGAAGATTCACGCCCCTCAGGATGTTGACGGGTCCGGCCCCGCTGTCCAATCTCAAGTGGACGTCGTCGAGATCCACGATGGTTCGATCGGCGATGGTTTCGGACGACGTTGCAGCGGATTGGACCTTGGACATGCGTCTCTCGATCATGCGGAACGGACGTTCGCCATATGGCACGGCCCGCCGCGCTTTCAACACGGGCCTTCTCAACGCGGCTTTCGCCATGCTGCTCGCCGCAGGGGTGTCGATGACGATCCTTCCGGCCACCTCTCCCGCCTCGGCCGCCGCCGCTCCCGTCAAGCTGCTGGCGCTCGGCGACAGCCTGACCGCCGGCTACGGCCTGCCGGAGCCACAGGGCTTCGCCAGCCAGCTCCAGAAGGCGCTGACCGCCAAGGGCTATTCGGTCACCGTCGTCAACGCCGGCGTGTCGGGCGACACCACGGCCGGCGGGCTGGCGCGGCTCGACTGGGCGCTCGCCGACAAGCCCGACGCGGCTCTGGTCGAGCTGGGCGCCAACGACATGCTGCGCGGCCTCGACCCCGCCGCCGCCAAGGCGAATCTCGACGCCATCCTGACCAGGCTGAACGAGCGCAGGATCCCGACCCTGCTGGCCGGCATGCTGGCGTCGCCCAGCCTCGGCCGCCCCTACACCGAGCGCTTCAACGCGCTCTACCCGGAGCTGGCGAAGACGCACGGCGTGCCGCTCTACCCCTTCTTCCTCGACGGGGTGGCGACCGAACGGGCGCTGATCCAGGCCGACGGGCTGCACCCCAACGCCCAGGGGGTGGCGGTCATCGTCGAGCGCATCCTGCCCGACGTCACCCGCCTGCTCGATTCCCTGCCCAAGACCGGAGGCTGAGGCCGCCATGACCACAGCCACCCACGCAACGTCCGAAGAGACGTCCGGAGAGGTCTTCTTCCGCGCGGCCAGCGCCGCCGGCACCGACTGGGGACCGACGACCAAGGCCTGCCTCGACCGGCTGGGGCCGGTGACCGGCTGCAACCTCGGCTTCCTCTACGTCACCGACGGCTTCGCCGAGCACGCCGGCAGCATCGTCACGCTGTTGCGCGCCATCACCGGCATCCGCGACTGGACCGGCACGGTCGGCATCGGCGTCTGCGCCAACGGCGAGGTGATCTTCGACGAGCCGGGCATCGCCGTCATGGCCGCCCGCCTGCCCGCCGACGGCTTCCGCCCGTTCCCGGCGGTGAACGGCAACCTGGAGCCGCTGCGCCGTTCGGCCGGCGGCTGGCTCGACAAGCACGGCGCCTCGCTGGCGCTGGTCCACGCCGACCCGCGCACGCCGCAGCTCGCCGACCTCGTCGCCAGCCTGTCGGAGACGACCAGCGCCTTCCTGGTCGGCGGCACCAGCGCGTCGCGCACCGTCTTCCCGCAATTCACCGACCCGCTCGACGGCGGCCCCGTGGCCGAGAACGGTGTGTCCGGCGTGCTGTTCGCCCCCTCGGTCAATGTGGCCACCGCGCGCACCCAGGGCTGCCTGCCGATCGGGCCGAAGCGCAGCGTCACCGCCAGCGACGACAACGTCATCCTGGAGATCGACGGCCGCCCGGCGCTCGACGTGTTCAAGGAGGACATCGGGCCGGAGCTGGCCGCCGACTTGCGTCAAGTGGCCGGCACCATCTGCGCCGGACTGCCGATCGCCGGCTCCGACACCCAGGATTATCTGGTGCGCGACCTGATCGCCATCGACCCGCGCGCCGGCTGGCTGTCGATCGCCGAGCGGGTGACGACCGGCCAGCCCATCCTGTTCACCCGCCGCGACCGCGCCAGCGCCGCCGCCGACATGCGCCGGATGCTGGACGGCCTGAGGAAGCGGGTGAGGACGACGCCCAGGGGGGCGGTCTATGTCAGCTGCATCGCCCGCGGCCCCAGCCTGTTCGGCGAGGCGAACACCGAGCTGTCGCTGATCCGCGAGGCGTTCGGCGACGTGCCGCTGACCGGCTTCTTCGCCTCCGGTGAAATTTCCCACAACCGCCTGTATGGTTACACAGGCGTACTGACCCTTTTCCTGTAAGGATCGTTTCGGATGCAGTATCGTTCGCTTGGCCGCACCGGCCTGTCGGTCAGCGCCATCGGCCTGGGCACCATGACCTGGGGCCGCCAGAACAGCGAGGCCGAGGGCCACGCCCAGATGGACGCCGCCGTCGACCGCGGCATCAATTTCTTCGACACGGCGGAGATGTACGCCGTGCCGCCCACCGCCGACAGCTACGGCAAGACCGAGGAGATCATCGGCTCCTGGTTCCAGGCGCGCGGCGGCCGCGACAAGATCGTGCTCGCTAGCAAGATCATCGGCGCCCCGGCCGGCGGCTTCGGCTGGATCCGCGATGGGAAGTCGCGGCTCGACCGCGCCAACCTGTTCGCGGCGGTCGAGGCCAGCCTGGCGCGGCTGAAGACCGATTACATCGACCTCTACCAGATCCACTGGCCCGACCGCGTGACCAACCGCTTCGGCGCCCGCCTCTACAGCCACAAGCCCGAGAAGGACGACGTTCCGATCGAGGAGACGCTGGCGGCGCTCGGCGAACTGGTGAGCGCCGGCAAGATCCGCCACGTCGGCCTGTCGAACGATTCCCCCTGGGGCGTCATGCGCTTCCTGCGCGCCGCCGAGGTCGCCGGCCTGCCGCGCGTCGCCAGCGTCCAGAACGCCTACAACCTGCTGAACCGGACCTTCGAGCAGGGGCTGTCGGAGGTGTCGCTGCGCGAGGATGTCGGGCTGCTCGCCTACGCGCCGCTCGCCGCCGGCACGCTGAGCGGCAAGTACCTGAACGGCGCCGTGCCGCCCGGCTCGCGCCGCGCCATCGACCACCGTCCGTCGCGCTACGCCACCGTCAACGCCGACGCCGCGACCGGGGCCTATCTCGACATCGCCCGGCGCCACGGCCTGTCGCCGACCCAGATGGCCATCGCCTTCACCCTGCGCCAGCCCTTCGTCGCCTCCGCGCTGATCGGCGCCACGACGATGGAGACGCTGCTCTCCAACATCGGCTCCATCGACGTCACCCTGTCCGACGAGGTTCTGGCGGAGATCGACGCGGTCCACGAACGCCTGCCCGATCCCTGCCCCTGATCGCCTCTTCCACAGCCTCACTCCCAAGGATGCGCCCATGATCCGTCTGTTCGTCGCCCTCGACGTCACGGAGGAGATCCGCCAGCGCCTCGCCGGCCTGTCCGGCGGGGTGCCGGGGGCGCGCTGGATGGATCCGGCCAGCCTGCACCTCACCCTGCGCTTCATCGGCGAGGTGCCGGAGGACCAGGCTTTCGACATCGACGAGGCCCTGGCCGGGGTGCGCGCCCCGCCCTTCGCCCTGACGCTGGACGGGGTCGGCGTGTTCGGCAGCGGCCGGCGCGCCCGCGTCCTATGGGCCGGGGTGGAGCGCAACGAGGCGCTCAACCATCTCCAGGCCAAGGTGGAATCCGCCCTGGTCCGCTGCGGCCTGCCGGCGGAGGAGCGCAAGTTCAGCCCCCACGTCACCCTGGCCCGGCTGAAGGACCCGCCGCAGGACCGCGTCGCCCGCTTCCTGGGCGAGCGCGGCCTGTTCCGCGCCGGACCAATGGCGGTCGACCACCTGACGCTCTACCGCAGCCATCTCGGCAACGGCGGCTCGGTCTACGAGGCGCTGCGCGCGTACCCGCTGGGCAGGGAACCGTAAGGCCGGCGCTCTTTTTCCTCGCGCTGCGGCAACACACATTGACACAGGGGCCGCGCCGGGATTTATCCGGCCCGGTCCCGTTTTTCCGTTCCCGCCGCTCCAGCCCGAAGAAGGTTCCGCGCCGATGACCCGCCGCCGCCTGCCCACGCCCGACGAGCGGCGCCTGTGGCGGATCGCCATGCGCGACGCGGAGCCGATGCCGGGCCGGACGGTCGGGCCCGAACCGGATCCGCCCCCCTTCCCCGGCCATGACGAGCCGGTGGCGACCAGCCTCGCCCCGCCGCCGACGGCCAGACAGCACAAGGCCTCCGACCGGCCGTCGCGCGCGCCGCTGCCGCCGCTGACCCCCGGATCGACCGCCAACATCGACCGCCGCACCGGCGACCGCTTCCGCCGTGGCGAGCTGGAGATCGAGGGGCGGATCGACCTGCACGGCATGACCCAGGCCCAGGCGCACACCGCGCTCGCCTCCTTCGTCCACCGCGCCTGGAACGAGGGCCGGCGCTGCGTGCTGGTCATCACCGGCAAGGGCAGCTTCACCGGCGGGGCCGGCGTGCTGCGGCAGGCGGCGCCCCGCTGGCTCGGCGACCCGGCGCTGCGCCCGATGGTGCTGGCCATCCAGCCGGCGCAGCCCAGGGACGGCGGCGACGGCGCGCTCTATGTCTTGATCAAGCGCCGCCGCGACCGTAAGGACTGAGCGGTTCAACAAGGATTGTCTTCGATGACCCCGTTCGGCGAACGGGTCCGTTCGCTGCGCGACGCCAAGGGCGTGACGCTGAAGCAGATGGCGACGGATCTGTCCATCTCCTCCGCCTACCTGTCGGCGCTGGAGCACGGCAAGCGCGGCCAGCCCTCGCCCCAGCTCGTCCGCCAGATCTGCGCCTATTTCGGCATCATCTGGGACGAGGCGGAGGATCTGGAACGGCTGGCGGATCTGTCGCATCCCCGCGTGACGGTCGACACCTCCGGCCTCAGCGCCAGGGCGACGGAGCTGGCCAACCGACTGTCGGAACGCATCGGCGACCTCGACGACGCGGCGATCGAGCGGCTTCTCGCCATTCTCGACACGGTGCCGCCACAGAAGGGCGGCCGCCGCCGCGGCGCGGCGCGGCGGCGCTGACCGGATCCGGGTGGCCGACCGCCGGTATTCTGCCCGCCTGCGGCATTGTTGAGAGTCGAAATTCCCGTTCTACGGAGCTATGTCTTTCGTAAGGCAGGCACAGCGCCGGGACGACCGCGACATGACCGACCGCATTCCTTCATCCATTCCTCCACCCGCCCCGCCGGCACGGACGATATCGGCGGAGGAGGCGCTTCGCCGCAGCGAGGCGCGCAACCGCGCCATCGTCGAACAGGCGGTGGACGCGATCCTGACCGCCGACGCCACCGGCACCATCCTGTCGGCCAACCGCTCGGCCGAGCGGCTGCTGGGGTACGAGCCGGGCGCGCTGGTCGGCCAGCCGATCGACCGCCTGATGCCGGCCGGCGCCTCGCACGGCGCCTACCTCTCGCGCTACCTGTCCACCCTCAAGGCGCACGTCGTCGGCATCGGGCGCGAGGTCACGGGCCGCCGCCGCGACGGGGTGGAGATTCCGCTCTGGCTGACCCTGTCGGACATCGACCTGCCGGGCTACCGGATCTTCGTCGCCATGCTGCGCGACATCTCCGCCGCCAAGGAGACCGAACGCGCGCTGCGCGAGGCCAAGACCGCGATCGAGCTGGCGGACCGCGCCAAGACCGCCTTCCTGGCGAACATGAGCCACGAGCTGCGCACCCCGCTGACCGGCATCCTCGGCTTCGCCGACCTGCTGCGCCAGCGGATGGAGGGCCGCTCCCATGACCCGCTGCTCCTGGCAGGCGTCGAGGAGATCCGGCACTCGGGCGAACTGCTGCTCGCCAACATCAACGATCTTCTGGAGATCGCCACCATCGAGGCCGGGTGCGGCGCGCTGGAGGAGACGCTGGTCGACCCGGCCGAGCTGGTCGCCTCCTGCCTGCGGCTGATCGCCAAGCGGGCGGAACGCGGCCGGCTGACCGTGACCATGACGCCGCCCGGCGAACTGCCGCCCCTCACCGCCGACCCGCGCGCGCTGAAGCAGGCCCTGCTGCATCTGCTGTCGAACGCGGTGAAGTTCACGCCGGAGAACGGCATGGTCGGGGTCAGCGCCGGGTTGGACGCGGAGGGCGACCTGCTGATCGAGGTGCGCGACACCGGCTGCGGCATCGGCGACGAGCTGATGGAACGGGTGTTCCAGCCCTTCGTCCAGGGCGAGTGCGGTCTGGACCGCGCTTACGAGGGGATCGGCCTCGGCCTCAGCATCGCCCGCTCCCTGGCCGAACGGCACGGCGGCTCGCTGGCGATCCGTTCCCAGGCCGGGGCCGGAACGGTGGTGACGATGCGTCTTCCCAGGACCCGCCTGCTGCCGCTGTAGAACCCCCCTTCCGCCATCATGCCCGTGCTCGGCACGGGCATGACGAAAGGGAGCGGACGGAACCGCCTTACAGGATGAACTTCGACAGGTCGGCGTTCTTCGCCAGACCGGCGACCCGCTCGCGGACGTAGGCGGCGTCGATGGTGACGGTCTCGCCGGCCCGGTCGTTGGCGGCGAAGCTGATCTCCTCCAGCAGACGCTCCAGCACCGTGTGCAGGCGCCGCGCGCCGATGTTCTCGACCGAGGCGTTGATCTCCGTCGCCAGCAGGGCCAGCTCGTCGATGCTGTCGTCGGTGAAGACCAGATCGACCTCCTCCGTCCCCAGCAGCTCGCGGTACTGGCGGATCAGGCTGGCTTCCGGCTCGGTCAGGATGCGCTTGAAGTCGTCGCGGGTCAGCGCCTTCAGCTCGACGCGGATCGGCAGGCGGCCCTGAAGCTCGGGCAGCAGGTCGGACGGCTTGGCGACGTGGAAGGCGCCGGACGCGATGAACAGGATGTGGTCGGTCTTCACCGCGCCATGCTTGGTCGAGACGGTCGTCCCCTCGATCAGCGGCAGCAGGTCGCGCTGCACGCCCTCGCGGCTGACGTCGGCGCCGCCGCGCGCGTCGGACCGCGCGGTGATCTTGTCGATCTCGTCGAGGAAGACGATGCCGTTCTGCTCGACGGCGCGGATCGCCTCCGACACCACCTTCTCGTTGTCGAGCAGCTTGTCGGATTCCTCGGCCATCAGCACGGTGTGGCTCTCGGCGACGGTCAGCCGGCGGGTCTTGGTGCGGCCGCCCATCATCTTGCCGAACATGTCGTTCAGGTTCAGCATGCCCATCTGGGCGCCCGGCATGCCGGGAATGTCGAAGGTCGGCATCCCGGCGGTGCCGGTGTCGGCGACCTGGATCTCGATCTCCTTGTCGTTCAGCGTGCCCTCGCGCAGCATCTTGCGGAACTTGGCGCGGGTGTCGGCACTGGCGCTCTCGCCGCACAGGGCGTCGAGCACGCGCTCCTCGGCGCGCAGCTCGGCCTTGGATTCGACCTCCTTGCGCAGGCGCTCGCGGGTCAGGCCGATGGCGGCCTCCACCAGGTCGCGGACGATCTGCTCGACGTCGCGGCCGACATAGCCGACCTCGGTGAACTTGGTCGCCTCGACCTTCAGGAAGGGCGCCTGGGCCAGCTTGGCGAGGCGGCGGGCGATCTCGGTCTTGCCGACGCCGGTCGGGCCGATCATCAGGATGTTCTTGGGCAGGACCTCCTCGCGCAGCGCCTCGGGCAGCTGCTGGCGGCGCCAGCGGTTGCGCAGCGCGATGGCGACGGCGCGCTTGGCGTCGTTCTGGCCGACGATGTAGCGGTCGAGCTCCGAAACGATCTCGCGGGGGGTGAAGGAGGCGGTCATGGCGGGGTTCCCGGTCAGAGCTTTTCGAGCGTGACGTTTTCGTTGGTGTAGACGCAGATGCCGGCGGCGATCCTCATCGCCTTGCGGGCCACCGCCTCGGCGTCCATGCCGTCGATGTCGATCAGCGCGCGCGCCGCCGACAGGGCGTAGGATCCGCCCGACCCGATGCCGATCAGCCCGTCCTCCGGCTCCAGCACGTCGCCATTGCCGGTCAGCACGAGACTCACGCTCTTGTCCGCCACCGCCATCATCGCCTCCAGCCGGCGCAGATAGCGGTCGGTCCGCCAGTCCTTCGCCATCTCCACGCAGGCGCGGGTGAGCTGGCCGGGATGCTGCTCCAGCTTGCCCTCCAGCCGCTCGAACAGGGTCAGCGCGTCGGCGGTGGCGCCGGCGAAACCGGCCATCACCGTGCCGCCGGCCAGCCAGCGCACCTTGCGGGCGTTCGACTTCATCACCGTCGGGCCGACCGACACCTGCCCGTCGCCGGCAATGACCACCTGCCCGTTCTTGCGCACCGACAGGATGGTCGTGCCGTGCCACTGGATCGGGTCATGGGGGTTGGAAGCTGAGAAGGTCATACGCAACCATGATGTGAAAAGGATGGGCCGCGCCCGGATCCGGTCCCAGAACCGGAACCGTTTCCGCCCGTTCAGGATGATGCGCGCCCGGCATCCGGTCTATGTGGGAGGGTCGCCCGCCTCGTCAAGTTCCCCGTCACCTTCGCCGTCAGGCTCTTCGTCGAACGCCCCGTCACGCCCGGCCCGACGCAACCGGCTTCCCCGCCCGTCCCTGTCCGGTTGACGCAACTCCGCCGCCGTTCGGGACCGGCGCAGGGGCGCCGGACTTGCGTCAAGCAGATCCGCCCCCATCCGGGCCAGCAGCGGCCCGACCGGCAGGAAGGCGACCAGCCCCGGCGGCGTCGCCGCCGACATCGCCTGCGGGCCGAGCGCCACCCCGACCACCGCCCCGGCCTCGTCGATCAGCGGGTCGCCGGCCGCGACCGGCGCGCCGAACAGGGCGACCGAGCCCAGATCCGCCTGGATCACCGCGATCCCGCGCGCCGGATCCGGACGGACGGCGCCGACGATGCCGGCCGCGGAGACCTCGCCCCGCCGCATCGCCACGCTGATCCGCTCGCCGACCTCGACCGCCCCGCTCCGCACGGGAACCGCCGTCAGCCGGGCCGGAACCCGGACCAGCGCCAGCCCGCTGGCGGCGTCGCGCCCCTCGACCCGGCCGTCCAGGGTGACGCCGCGCGCCGGCCGCACGGTGACGCCGTCGTCGGGGCCGACGCCGGGCACCAGCAGCAGGGAATCCCGGCCGGTCTCGCCCGGCGCCTCGCCGATGACCAGCCCATGGCCCTCCCCCGCCCGCACCTGGGCGGCGCCGGCACGGGCGGTCGGATCCTCCGCCCCATCGCCATCGGCCGCCGGTGTCCGAATGATCAGGGCCGTGTCGATGCGCGGCGCGTCCAGCGGTGGAAGCCCCGCCGCCGACCCCGCCGCCGACCCCGCCGCCGACGCGCCGCCGGGGACGGGTGAACGGCCGCCGGCCGGCGGCCCGCCGCGCGTCAGCACCGCCCGGAAGCCGCTGTCGGCCGCCAGACGTTCCGCCGCCGCCGCGAAGGCCTCCTCGACCAGCAGCGTGTCGCCCTGGGGAACGCCGCCATCCTGCCGGCTGGTGCCGGTGGTGGAGACACGGTGGACCAGACGGCCGCTGCGCGCGTCGTAGACGGTCCAATCCACGCGCGCGCTGCCGCTGCCCGAGCTGCCCTTGTCGGCCCCGGTCAGCCAGTTGGAGCGGTGGCACAGCTCCAGCCGGACGTCGCGCAGGTCGCCCTGCACGGTGAAGCGCGCCCGGTTGCGGGTGACGCCGGGCGCGTCCGGTCCCCCCTGCCGCCCGACCACGTCGAAGCCGGCGGCGGCCATCACCTCGTCGAAGCGCTCGTCGAAGGTCGAGCCGCGCCGCATGTTGGCGCCGCTGGTCCAATACACGGTGTCGTAGGGCGGCGCGCAGTCGATGCCCCAGACATAGCGGCCGATCTCGGTCCCGCGCCGCATCGAGCCGATCGACAGCTCGGCGAAGCGCAGCGGCTCGGTGGTTCCGGCGGCGACGGGCGGCGCCAGCGGCGGCCGCGACGGCGGCGTGGAGGCCAGGCAGCCGCCGAGCAGCGGCACGACGAAAGCGGGCAGCAAGGCCGGAACAAGACGGCGCAAGGGGGCTTCCATATCCTGTTATGCACGCAATCGGTGCAAAACACTCTAACCCGCACACCATCGTACGACAATCGTCGGGTTGGTCCTCGGACCATGGACCCACTTGACAAGGCTTGCGGCCGCTGGCGCCCCCCGGCGCTTCCTGCTACAAAAACCCCATGGACCAGAGCCCTTCCCACGGCGCCCGCCGCGCCTCGATCGAGCGGAACACGACCGAGACCCGCATCCGGGTCGCGGTGAACCTGGACGGCACCGGCGTCTACGACGTGAAGACCGGCATCGGCTTCCTCGACCACATGCTGGAGCAGCTGTCGCGCCACAGCCTGATGGATTTGACGGTGCTGGCCGACGGCGACCTGCACATCGACTACCACCACACGACCGAGGACAGCGGCATCGCCATCGGCATGGCGGTGGCGAAGGCGCTGGGCGACCGCAAGGGCATCCAGCGCTATGGTCATTCCTACGTCCCGATGGACGAGACGCTGACCCGCGTGGCGCTGGACTTCTCCAACCGGCCCTACCTGATCTGGAAGGTCGCCTTCACCCGCGACAAGATCGGCGATTTCGACACCGAGCTGTTCCGCGAGTGGTTCCAGGCCTTCGCCATGGCCGCCGGCGTGACCCTGCACGTCGAGACTCTCTACGGCGAGAACAACCACCACATCGTGGAAAGCTGCTACAAGGCGCTTGCCCGCGCGCTGCGCGCCGGTGTCGACATCGACCCGCGCAAGCGCGACGCCGTGCCTTCCACCAAGGGCACGCTCGGCGGCTCCCTCTGAGGGTCCTGCCCAGGAACGCCGCCCCCTCCGACTGGGCTCTATCCGATCTGACGTAAGGTTCCCCACCTCCATGCAAACGGTCGCGCTGATCGACTACGGCTCCGGCAACCTGCGCTCCGCCGCCAAGGCGATCGAGCGGGCGGCCGGCGAAGCCGAAGCCTCCACCACGGTTCTCGTCACCTCCGACGCCGACGCGGTCCGGCGCGCCGACCGGGTGGTGCTGCCCGGCGTCGGCGCCTTCGCCGACTGCAAGCGCGGCCTGTCCGAGGTCCCCGGCATGCTGGAAGCGCTGGAGGAGGTCGTCCACCGCCGCGCCCGCCCCTTCCTCGGCATCTGCGTCGGCATGCAGCTGATGGCCGAGCGCGGTCGCGAATACGGCGTGACCGAGGGGCTGGGCTGGATCAAGGGCGAGGTGGCGACGCTGGAGCCGGCGGATCCGGCCCTGAAGATTCCCCACATGGGCTGGAACGAGCTGAACGTCCGCCGCCCCCACCCGGTGCTGGCCGGGCTGCCGGAGAACGCGCACGCCTATTTCGTCCATTCCTACCAGTTCAAGCTGGCCGACCCGGAGACGCTGATCGCGTCCGCCGAGTATGGCGGGCCGTTCGCCGCGGTGGTCGGGCGCGACAATCTGGTCGGCACCCAGTTCCACCCGGAAAAGAGCCAGGCGACCGGCCTCGCCCTGATCGCCAACTTCCTGCGCTGGAAGGCCTGAACGATGGCGGACATCGCCATCGAGCGGGTGGAGGCGCTCAAGACCGGCGACCTGCACGACCTGTGCGACGCCGCCGACGACGCCATCAAGGCGGGCGGCGGCTTCGGCTGGGTCGAGCCGCCGCCGCGCGACGTGATGGAGCGCTATTGGAAGGGCGTGCTGGTCGTGCCCGAGCGCATCCTGTTCGTCGCCCGGCTCGACGGGGTGATCGCCGGATCGGCGCAGCTCGTCAAGCCGCCGCGCAACAACGAGGCGCAGGGCCACGCCGCGTCGCTGACCACCGCCTTCGTCGCCCCCTGGGCGCGCGGCCACGGGCTGGCCCGCCGCCTGACGCAGGCGGTGGAGGCCGAGGCGGTCGCCTGCGGCTTCCGCGCCCTCAATCTGGACGTCCGCGAGACCCAGGAGGCGGCGATCGCGCTGTACGAGACGCTCGGCTTCAAGCGCTGGGGCACCCACCCCTTCTACGCGCTGGTGAAGGGCGTTCGCACCGCCGGATATTTCTATTCCAAAGACCTCGATCAAGCCACGCCACAGGACGAGACGCCGCGATGATCATCTACCCCGCCATCGACCTCAAGGACGGTGCCTGCGTCCGCCTGCTGCGCGGCGAGATGAGCCAGGCCACGGTCTTCAACACCAACCCCGGCGACCAGGGACGGCTGTTCCAGAGCCAGGGCTTCGAATGGCTCCACCTCGTCGATCTCAACGGCGCCTTCGAGGGCAAGCCGGTGAACGGCGCCGCCGTGGAGAGCATCCTCCAGGCCGTCACCATCCCGGTGCAGCTCGGCGGCGGCATCCGCGACCTGAAGACCATCGGCATGTGGCTGGAGAAGGGCGTCAGCCGCGTCATCCTCGGCACCGTGGCGCTGCGCGACCCGGATCTGGTCAAGGCCGCCTGCCGCGAGTTCCCCGGCAAGGTCGCCGTCGGCATCGACGCGCGCGAGGGCTACGTCGCCGTCGCCGGCTGGGCCGAGACCTCGGACATCAAGGCGCTCGACCTCGCGCTGAAGTTCGAGGATTGCGGCGTCGCCGCCATCATCTACACCGACATCAACCGCGACGGGGCCATGGGCGGCGTGAACGTGGAGTCCACCTCCGACCTCGCCTTCCACCTGACGACGCCGGTCATCGCGTCGGGCGGCGTGTCGTCGATGGAGGATCTCCGCGCGCTGAAGCTGGAGGAGGACACCGGCATCGAGGGCGTCATCTGCGGCCGCGCGCTCTACGACGGGCGCATCGACCCGCAGGAGGCGCTCGCCCTGCTCTCCGCCCCCGCCGTCGAGGACGCCGACTGATGCTGAAGATGCGCGTCATCCCCTGCCTGGACGTCAAGGACGGCCGGGTCGTCAAGGGGGTCAACTTCGTCGATCTGGTGGACGCCGGCGATCCCGTCGAGCAGGCCCGCGTATACGACCGCGAGGGGGCCGACGAGCTGACCTTCCTCGACATCACCGCCAGCCACGAGAACCGCGACACCATCTACGACGTGGTGCGCCGCACCGCCGAGCAGGTGTTCATGCCGCTGACCGTCGGCGGCGGGGTGCGGGTGGTCGAGGACATCCGCAAGCTGCTGCTGGCCGGCGCCGACAAGGTGTCGATCAACACCGCCGCCATCCACCGGCCGGAGTTCGTGCGCGAGGCGGCCGAGAAGTTCGGCGCGCAATGCATCGTCGTCGCCATCGACGCCAAGCAGGTCTCCCCCGGCAAGTGGGAGGTCTTCACCCATGGCGGGCGCAACGCCACCGGGCTCGACGCGGTGGAATGGGCGCAGCGCATGGTCGGCAACGGCGCCGGCGAGATCCTGCTGACCTCGATGGACCGCGACGGCACCAAGAGCGGCTTCGACCTGGCGCTGACCCGCAAGGTCGCCGACAGCGTGCGCGTGCCGGTGATCGCGTCGGGCGGCGTCGGCACGCTCGACCATCTGGTCGAGGGCATCCGCGAGGGCCACGCCACCGCCGTGCTCGCCGCCTCGATCTTCCATTTCGGCACCTACACCATCGGGCAGGCCAAGGCGGCGCTCGCCGGGGCCGGCATCCCGGTGCGCCCGGCGCTGATGGCGGGGGCCGCGCGCCATGGCTGACGGAAAGAACGCCAAGCCGGCCGCCGGATCCGCCTCCAATTCCGCCGAGGTGCTGGACCGGCTCTACGCCACCGTTCTGGCACGCAAGGGCGGTGACCCGGAAAGCTCCTACACCGCCAAGCTCTACAGCCGGGGCACCGCCAAGATCGCCCAGAAGGTCGGCGAGGAGGCGGTCGAGGCCATCCTGGAGGCGGTGCGCGGCGACAAGGCCGCCCTCGCCTCGGAATCGGCCGATCTGCTCTATCATCTGCTGGTGCTGTGGGCCGACGCCGGGCTGGATCCGGCCGAGGTCTGGGACAAGCTGGCCCAGCGCGAGGGCACCAGCGGCATCGACGAGAAGAAAGCCCGCAAGCCCTGACGGGCCCCTCGTCGGACTCTCATCGGACATCCATCGGACCAAGGGGGAACGCACGTCCATGGCCAGCAAGAGCTACGACCCGAACAACGTCTTCGCCCGCATCCTGCGCGGCGAGATTCCCAACAAGACGGTGCTGGAGACCGAGCATGTGCTCGCCTTCCACGACATCCAGCCGCTGGCGCCGATCCACATCCTGGTGATTCCCAAGGGCGCCTATGTGGACATGGACGACTTCACCGCCAACGCGTCGGACGCCGAGATCACCGCCCTGTTCCGCACGGTCGGCGACATCGCCCGTCAGGTCGGCGCCGCCGAGCCCGGCTACCGCATCATCTCCAACTGCGGCGCCGCCGCCCGCCAGGATGTGCCGCATCTGCACATCCACATCCTCGCCGGCCACGACCTGGGACGGATGGTCAAGCCGGATTGATCCGGTTCGAGTGATCCACGTGAAACATGAAAAGGGGCGCCGGACCGGATCCGGCGCCCCTTTTCATTTTTGGGCGGTGGCTTGGGTTGCGTTTTGGGCGGTCACCGCCACCGTCTTCGGCAGCAGGATGAAGTAGCCGCCGGGGCTCTTCATGACGCCGGCCTTGCGCTCGGCCTCCTCGCCATGGCCCCAGAAGACGTCGCCCCGCACCGGGCCGCGGATGGCGCCGCCGGTGTCCTGGGCCACCAGCAGCCGGCGCAGCGGTTGCGCGGCGTCGAGCGGGTCCTGCGCGTCGAGCCAGACCGGCACGCCGTAGGGCAGGAACTTGGAATCCACCGCGAGGCTGCGCCCCGGCGTCAGCGCCACGCCCTGGGCGCCGTTCGGACCGTCGCCCTTCAGCGTCTGGAAGAAGACGTAGGAGGGGTTCCTGTTCATCACCGCCGCCGCCTCGCCGGGATTGGCGAGCAGCCAGGCGCGGATGGTCTGGAGCGAGACCTCCTCCCGCGTCAGCGCGCCGCGGTCGATCAACTCCTTGCCGATGGCGACGTATTTGTGACCGTTCTGCCCGGCGTAGCCGACGCGCATCTCCGTCCCGTCGGGCAGGCGGACGCGGCCGGAGCCTTGGATGTGCAGGAAGAAGGCGGCGACCGGGTCCTTCACCCAGACCAGCTCCAGCCCCTTGCCGCGCAGGGCGCCGGCCTCGATGGCGGCGCGGTCCTCGAAGGGTTTCAGGCGTCCGTCGACGACGCGGCCGGCGGTGCGCTCGCCCTTCCAGCGCTCGGCGAACTCGCCGAGATCGACCATCACCAGATCGTCGGGGCGCTTGTAGAGCGGCGTGGCGTGGACCGGATCCGGGCTGCGGCTGCCCTCCAGCTCGATCTCGTAATAGCCGGTGAACAGCCCCTTGCGGTCGTCGTTGTTGGCGGCGGCGTAGGGGGTGAAGTGCGATTCGAAGAAGGCCCGCGCGGCGGCGTCATCGCCCGCCGCAACGGCGGCGAGCCGGGCGCAGGGTTCCCGCCAGTCGCCGACGCGTCCCCCTACCCCGCCCGGCCCAACCGCACGGTCCACCGGCAAGGCGGCGAAGCGCCCGCAGGATTTCGCCAGGGCCGGCAACGCCTCCGAGAGCCGGTCGGCGCTCCATCCCGGCAGGTCGGCGAAGGCGACCGGGGTCAGGGTCAGCGCCTCGGGCGGCGGGGGCGCCTTGGCCTCCTCCTTGCGGTCGCAGGCGGCGAGCCACAAGGCCACGGCCCCGGCGAAGGCCAGGGCACGGGCCGGAAGGCGCCGGATCACGTGGCCCGGGATCAAGTGGCCCCGGATCAAGTGGCGACGTGGATTTCGGTCAACGCCCAGTTCGGATCGCGGGCGCGGGTGTTGCGGCTGAAGGTCCAGATGTCGGTCGCCTCGACCACCGCGTTCGGATCGCCGTCGACCACCGCGCCGTTGCGGTCGCGCACGACGTTGATCTGGTCGGAGACCAGCTTGACCGTCACGATGGCGGTGCGGCTGGCGTCGAGCCGCGCCTCGGCGACGTCGGCCTCCCGGATCATCTCGACCAGAACCTCGTGCTTCTCCCCGGCGGCCTGACGGTCGCGGATGACGCGGGCGAAATTCTCGTACACGTCGTCGGCCAGCAGCGGACGCAGCGTCGCGGTGTCGCCACGGGCGAAGGCCTCGACGATCATGCGGAACGCGGCCTTGGCGCCTTCCAGGAAATGCTTCTCGTCGAAGCTGGGATCGGCGGCCTTGATCTGCTCCAGCGCCACGGCCAGCGACACCGGCTCGTCCGACACGGGTGCGTCATCGGGACGCGGGCGGTTGCGGTCGGGCATCGCCACGACGTTGTCCGGCCGGCTGGCGTTCGGCGTGAAGGGATTCGGCCGCTGCTGCTCCTCGCCGGTGCGGCGGCCCAGGACGCTGCGCAGCCGATAGACGAGAAACGCCGCGATCATCGCGAAGATTACGATCTCGATGAACACGAACCCATCTCCCATCGTTCGATCCTTCCGATTTCGACCTTGCCGGACCTGGGGCCCCATTCGGGACGGCACCCCTGGACCCGCCGGTGGAGCCACATTACGTGTAGCTCGAACCATCGACCATATGGACGTCCCGGCCACCAATTCCAGGCCATCGACCGGACGTCCTAGTCAAGTGTAGATAGGGCCTGAACGCCCGAAGAGCAAGGACAGCCATGAATCCCCTGCTGTTGATCCTCCTTCTGCCGATCCTGGAGATCGTCGGTTTCATCCAGGTCGGCGACTGGATCGGCGCCGGGCCGACCATCGGGCTGCTTGTCCTGTCCGCCCTGCTCGGCATCTTCCTGATCCGCCATCGCGGCCTGACCGCGCTGACCCGCGCCCAGGCCGCCGCCGCGAGGGGCGAGGCGCCGATCGGCACCGTGCTCGACGGATTTTGCGAGGTCGCCGCCGGCATCCTGCTGCTCATCCCCGGCTTCCTCACCGACCTGCTCGGGCTAGCCCTGCTGATCCGCCCCCTGCGCCGTGGCGCCGGCCGCTGGCTGCTGGCGCGGATGATGGCCGGCCAGAGCCGCTTCCAGGTCTTCGGCGGGGCGGGATCCGGAGCTCGATCCGGCTGTCCGGCCGGTGGTTTCGGGGCCGGATCCGCCTCGGGAGCCGGGGCCGGCTTCGGCGCCGACGGCCATCGCGGCGGCCCGTTCCAGCCGCAACCGGGGGTGATCGACGGCGATTACCGCGACGTGTCGGAGGACGCCCCGGCGGAGGCCGAGGGAACCCGGCGCCTGTCCGAATCCCAATGGGGAAAGGCCCCTCCCGATGGGTCCGGCCGGCCCTGACCTTTCCGTTGGCAGGCCGCCGGATCCGTGATAGCCAGCCGTCTGGCGAAAGCGTTTCCACCCCAAACCCGTCACGGCCCGCCGCCCCCAGGACGGCCGGGCCGGCGATTCAGGAGCTTGTTATGTCCGATCCGCAGATCAACGGCGCCGAACAGCCGTCCCAGCAGGCGTCCTCGCTGCCGATGCATGTCCTGGCCCAGTATGTGAAGGACCTGTCCTTCGAGAACCCCAACGCCCCGCAGAGCCTGCTGCCCAACCAGCCGCAGCCGCAGGTCAACATCGGCGTCGACGTGCAGGCCCAGATGGTCGGCGAGGACGTCTACGAGGTCACCCTCCAGCTCCGCTGCGAGGCCCGCCAGGGCGAAACCGTCGCCTTCATCGTCGAGCTGTCCTACGGCGGCCTGTTCCAGCTCCCCGGCCTGCCGCAGGAGCATCACCGCCCGGTGCTGATGATCGAAGGCCCGCGCATGCTGTTCCCCTTCGCCCGCGCCATCGTGTCGACGGCGACCCGCGACGGCGGCTATCCGCCGCTGCTGGTCAACCCGATCGACTTCGCCGACCTGTACCACCGCCAGGGCGGCGCCCAGGCCGCCGCCGAGCAGCAGCCCCAGCAGCCGCCGTTCTGAGGACAGCGGTCCGGGGATCGGCCACCGGATCCGGTCGGGCATGACCCACGCATGAAAAAGGCGGGAGGCTTTCGGCCCCCCGCCTTTTTCATGCGCAAGTCCCGCCGGACTATTGGTTCATGCTCTCGAAGAATTCGCTGTTCGATTTGGTGTGCTTCAGCTTGTCGACCAGGAAATCGACCGCGTCGGTGACGCCCATCGGCATCAGGATCCGGCGCAGGATCCACATCTTCGACATGGTTCCCTTGTCGACCAGCAGCTCTTCCTTGCGGGTGCCCGACTTCGAGATGTCGATCGCCGGGAAGGTGCGCTTGTCGGAGAGCTTGCGGTCCAGCACGATCTCCGAGTTGCCGGTGCCCTTGAACTCCTCGAAGATCACCTCGTCCATGCGGCTGCCGGTGTCGATCAGCGCGGTGGCGATGATGGTCAGCGAGCCGCCCTCCTCGACGTTGCGGGCGGCGCCGAAGAAGCGCTTGGGCCGTTGCAGCGCGTTGGCGTCGACGCCGCCGGTCAGCACCTTGCCGGACGACGGCACCACCGTGTTGTAGGCGCGCGCCAGGCGGGTGATCGAATCCAGCAGGATGACGACGTCGCGCTTGTGCTCGACCAGCCGCTTGGCCTTCTCGATCACCATCTCGGCGACCTGGACGTGACGGGTCGCCGGCTCGTCGAAGGTGGAGCTGATGACCTCGCCGCGCACCGAGCGCGCCATGTCGGTCACCTCTTCCGGACGCTCGTCGATCAGCAGGACGATCAGGTAGGCTTCCGGGTGGTTGGTGGCGACGGAATGGGCGATGTTCTGGAGCATCACCGTCTTGCCGGTGCGCGGCGGCGCCACGATCAGGCCGCGCTGCCCCTTGCCCAGCGGGGAGACCAGATCGACGATGCGGCCGGTCAGGTTCTTCTTGGTCGGGTCCTCGACCTCCATCCGGATGCGCTCTTCCGGGTAGAGCGGCGTCAGGTTGTCGAAGTTGATGCGGTGACGCACCTTGTCGGGCGCGTCGAAGTTGATCGTGTTGACCTTGAGCAGCGCGAAGTAGCGCTCCCCGTCCTTCGGCGACCGGATCTGCCCCTCCACCGTGTCGCCGGTGCGCAGGCCGAAGCGGCGGACCTGGCTCGGGCTGACGTAGATGTCATCGGGACCCGGCAGGTAGTTCGCCTCGGGCGAGCGCAGGAACCCGAAACCGTCCTGAAGCACCTCCAGCACCCCGTCGCCGAAGATCGGCACGTCGTTTTCGGCCAGCTGCTTGAGGATCGCGAACATCATGTCCTGCTTGCGCAGGGTGCTGGCGTTTTCGATCTGCAACTCCTCCGCGAACGCCAGAAGTTCAGCGGGGCTTTTGCACTTCAGCTCTTGGAGATGCATGGGGATGCCTGTGAGATCATCGTCTGATGGGTCTTTGCGGGGGAGTGCCTGGAATCCCGGCCGACAGCGCTTGGCGCGAAGCGGTCGCGTCGGTTGGGCAGCGGGTGGCGCCGTGCGAGCGTGAAGGGACTCGCCAGCCACCGTGCCCGGCTCAAGAACAGAGCGTCGGATCGGCAGATGTGGGTGTGGGGTGCCACGGGACGAAAAACCCCGTGGTTGAAACAGACTTATCGGATCGGCGGCGCCAAGTCAAACGAAAGCGGAACCGCCGGGCCGTGGAACCCCCGCTTTTTTCCCCGAATCAGAAGGGTTTGACGATCACCAGGACGACGATGCCGATCATCAGCAGGGTCGGCGCCTCGTTGGCGATCCGGTAGAAGCGCTGCGACCGGGTGTTGCGGTCCTGGGCGAAGGCCTTCTGCCAGCGGCCCATCATGATGTGGGCGGCGGTCATCAGCAGGACCAGCAGGATCTTGCCGTGCAGCCAGCCCTGCTTCATCCAGGCCGGCTCCAGCACGATCATGGTGATGCCGAAGACGTAGGCGGCGGTCATCGCCGGATCCATGATGGCGCGCAGCAGGCGCCGCTCCATGACCTTGAAGGTTTCCGACGCCTCGGATCCGGGGGCCGCCTGGGTGTGGTAGACGAACAGGCGCGGCAGATAGAGCAGCCCGGCCATCCAGGCGATGATGCTGACGACGTGCAGCGCCTTGATCCACAGATACAGCACCGGACAACCCCCTCGTTCCGTCTTGGTGTCTTCGTTGGGTCAGCGCCCCGGCTGCGGACAGCCGGAGAAGGTGGCGGGGCAGAGCCGGCCGCCGTTCTGCGAGCAGGCCGGCCTGTCGCTGACCAGCGTCTGGCCGACCAACCGCACCAGCCCCTCGATGAAGGCGGGGTGCACGCCCACCGTCGGCACGCGGGTGAAATGCGGCACGCCGGCCTCCTTGGCCAGGTGGCGGTACTCGATCTCGATCTCGACCAGCGTCTCGGAATGCTCCGACACGAAGGCCATCGGCACCACCAGGATCGGCACGCCGTCGCGTCCGGCCCGCCGGATCTCCTCGTCGGTGCTGGGCCCGATCCACTCCATCGGCCCGACCCGGCTCTGGTAGCAGCTCACCCAGTCGAGATGGTCGACGCCGAGCGCGGCGGCGATGGACTCGGCGGTCCGCTCGCATTGCCACTGGTAGGGGTCGCCGCCGGTCACGACCTTCTTGGGCAGCCCGTGGGCGGAGAACAGGACGCGCGGCGTCCCGAACGCCCGCGCCGCCTCGTAGAGCGGCCGGATCCGGTCGGCGGCGGCATCGATGAAGCCGGCCTGGGTCGGGTAGCAGCAGACCAGCCGGGTCGGCGCCGTCAGCCCGACCGTATCGGCCGCCTGACGCCACGCCTTGGCGCTCGACGCGGTCGTCGTCGTCGAGAATTGCGGGTAGAGCGGCAGAAGCACGACCAGATCCGGGTCGTACGCCTTCACCTTGGCCGCCGTCTCGGCGCTCATCGGGTGCCAGTAGCGCATGGCGATGAAGACCCGCGACTCCGTTCCAGCCAATCCCGGGTTGGATCCGAGCTGGGCTTCCAGCGCCGCGGCCTGCGCCTCGGTGTTTTCCAGCAGCGGCGACTTGCCGCCGAGATGGGCGTAGATGGCCGTCGCCGGCTTGGCCCGCCGCCCGGAGATCAGGCTGGCGACCAGGAAGCGCAGGGGGTTCGGCAACCGGATGATCGCCGGGTCGGCGAACAGGTTGAACAGGAACGGCCGGATCGCCTCGGGGGCGTCGGGGCCACCGAGGTTGAAGAGGACGACGGCAAGGCGTCGCGGGGGGGACGAGGGCGCGGGCATGGAGCGGTAAACTGGAGCGTCGCCGCGTCCGTGTCCAGTCCCCTGCCCTCAACTTTCTCGGCGGCTTGACCGCCGGCCCTCGGCGGGGGCGGATCCGAGGGCGGACCGCCTCCAGCCCTCAGCCGCGCTCCGGCCAGCGGCGGATCTGGTCGGCGAGCGCGCCGACATGCTCCGGCGGCGTGGTCTGGATGACGCCGTGGCCCAGGTTGAAGACGTAGGGGCGGTCGCAGAAGGCTTCGAGGATCTCCGCCGCCCCCTCGCACAGCGCCTTGCCGCCGGTCGCCAGCAGGATCGGATCCAGATTGCCCTGCACCGGCAGACGGGTCTGGAGGTTGCGCGCCGCCCACAGCGGCGACACGGTGGTGTCGAGCCCGACGGCGTCGACCCCGCTGTCCGCCACATAGTCCTGATAGGCGTGGCCGGCCCCGCGCGGGAAGCCGATGATCGGCGTGTCGGGGTGGCGCGCCTTGACCAGTGCGACGATCCGCCGCGTCGGCTCGATGACCCAGCGGCGGAACGGACCGATCGGCAGGACCCCGGCCCAGCTGTCGAAGAGCTGGACCACCTCCGCCCCGGCCTCGATCTGGGCGCACAGGTAATCGGCGGTGACCTCGACCAGCAGGTCGATGAGCCGCGCGAAGCCCGCCGGATCGCCGTAGGCCCAGCGCTTGACGTGGGCGTACTCCTTGGACCCTCCCCCCTCGACCATGTAGCAGGCGATGGTCCAGGGAGCCCCCGCGAAGCCGATCAGCGTGGTGTCGGGCGAGGCGTTGGCCGGGATGGCCGTGGTGAGCCGCCGCACCGTCTCGTAGACCGGCTCCAGCGTCTGGTGGAAGCGGTCGCGCGACAGGCGGGACAGCTCCGCCGCGCTGCGGATCGGGTCGAGCTTCGGCCCTTCCCCCTCCAGATAGGCGAGCGGCTGGCCGAGCGCGTGCGGCACCACCAGGATGTCGGAGAACAGGATCGCCGCGTCCATGCCATAGCGGCGCAACGGCTGGAGGGTGACCTCGACCGCGAAGTCGGGGTTGTAGCAGAGGTCGAGGAAGCTGCCGGCCTTCGCCCGCAGCTCGCGGTACTCCGGCAGGTAACGGCCGGCCTGACGCATCAGCCAGAAAGGCGGACGCGACCGCGTCTCGCCGGCGAGCGCGGCGAGCATCGGCTTCAGGGCGGGCTTGGCGGCGGTGTCGGGCGTGCTGGAAGCGGACAAGACGATGCGTTCCCGGTCGGGTTTGTTCCTACCTCTTCACTATTCTTTTTAAAGGGAGAAAGGAAGAGGAGGTGGTGGATGCCTGTGGATAACGGTGATCCCCGTCCTCCCCGGATTCATCCACAGATCCGGGGCCGGATCCGGGGCTGTGCGTCAGCCTGTGGACGATTCGGAGGGCTACCCGCGGAAACGGCGGAAATGCTATAGATGGAAGCGCGGGAGTCCCGTGGATAACACCGTGGCGAACGGCGGATTCTCCCAGCTTGCGGACCGGTCGGCCGACTTGTTCGGCGGGGGGCCGCGAGGGGGACGGGGAGTCCCGGATTCTGTATGGAACGGAGGGGGATCCGGTTGTCCACAGGTTGGCGCCGAATTCTCCACAGCATGTTGGGGACGGATGAAACAGTTCCATCTACATCTCGTGTCCGATGCGACGGGCGAGACGATCAACAGCGTGGCGCGCGCCTGCGTGATCCAGTTCGACGACGTGCGTCCGGTCGAGCATTTCTGGAACCTGGTCCGCACCGACCGTCAGCTCGACCTCGTGCTGGAGGGGATCAAGGACAAGCCCGGCCTCGTCATGTTCACCCTGGTGGATGAGACGTTGCGCCGCAGGCTCCAGGATTTCTGCCGCGAGATGCAGGTGCCCTGCATCCCGGTGCTGGATCCGCTGATCAACGCGCTCGCTGCCTATCTCGGCGTCGAATCCCAGCGCCAGCCCGGCCGCCAGCACGCGCTGGACGCCGAATATTTCAGCCGCATCGACGCGGTGGACTTCGCGCTGTCGCACGACGACGGCCAGTCGAACTGGGACCTGCACGAGGCCGACGTCATCCTGATCGGCGTGTCGCGCACCTCGAAGACGCCGACCTGCATCTATCTGGCCAACCGTGGCATCAAGGCGGCCAACATCCCGCTGGTCCCCGGCACCAGCCTGCCGGCGGAGGTCGATCTGCTGACCCGTCCGCTGATCGTCGGGCTGACCAAGGATCCCGACCGGCTGGTCCAGATCCGCCGCAACCGCCTGAAGCTTCTCAACCAGGGCGAGACCTCGACCTACGCCGATCCGGAAATCGTCCGCAACGAGGTGACGGAAGCGCGCCGCCTGTTCAGCCGCCGCAAATGGCCGGTCATCGACGTCTCGCGCCGCTCCATCGAGGAGACGGCGTCGGAGATCATGATGCTGCTCGCCCGCCGCCAGACCGGCGGCCTGATGCCGGACGGGCGCAAGCCCGAGGGCGGCATCTCGTGAGCGCTTCCGCCGCAGGCGCGCCGACGCTGGTCCTCGCCTCCGGTTCGCGTACCCGCGCCGCGATGCTGGAGCGCGCCGGCCTGACCGCCATCCTCGACAAGCCGCTGGTCGACGAGGAGGAGGTGAAGCTCGCCGGCCGCGCCGAGGGCGTGCCGGCCGACGCGGTGGCCGAGGCCCTGGCCGAGCTGAAGGCGCAGCGCGTCACCCGCCGCCATCCGCGCGCGCTGGTGATCGGCGCCGACCAGATGCTGGAGTGCGAGGGCGTCTGGTTCGACAAGCCGGCCGACCGCGCCGCCGCCCGCGACCAGCTTCTCGCCCTGCGCGGCAAGACCCATCAGTTGGTGAGCTGCGCCGTGGTGGTGCGCGACGGCGAGCGGCTTTGGCACAAGATCGACCGCGCGAAGCTGACCATGCGGCGCTTCAGCGACGCCTTCCTCGACGAGTATCTCGATCGCGTCGGCGACGACGCGCTGCATTCGGTGGGCGCCTACCAGCTGGAGGGGCTGGGTGCCCAGCTGTTCCAAAAAGTCGACGGCGACTTCTTCACCATCCTCGGGCTGCCGCTGCTGCCGCTGCTCGGGTTTCTGCGCGTGCACGGAGCGGGGACGGAATGACGATCAGCGGCAAGGCGAAGCTGGCCGGGGTGATGGGTTGGCCGATCGGCCATTCGCGCTCGCCCCGGCTGCATGGGCATTGGCTGGAACGCTACGGCATCGACGGGGCCTATGTCCCGCTGGCGGTGGCGCCGGAGCGCGCCGAACAGGCGATCCGCGCCCTGCCCGCCTTGGGCTTTCGCGGCTGCAACGTCACGGTGCCGCTGAAGGAGATCGCCTTCCGCACCGTCGACCGGCTGGACGACACCGCGCGGCGCATGGGCGCCGTCAACACCATCGTCGTCCACGAGGACGGCACGCTGGAGGGCGGCAACACCGACGGCTTCGGTTTCCTGGAAAGCCTGAAGGCGGACCGGCCGGACTGGTGCGCCGAACGGGGGCCCGCCGTGGTGGTCGGTGCCGGCGGTGCCGCGCGGGCGGTGGTCGTCGCCCTGCTCGACGCCGGCGCGCCGGAGGTTCGGCTGATCAACCGCACCGACGCGCGCGCCGAGGAACTGGCCGCCGACATCGGCGGGCCGATCACGGTGGCGCCGTGGGTTTCACGTGAAACGGCGCTGGAGGGCGCCGCCCTGCTGGTCAACACCACCACCCAGGGCATGACCGGCCAGCCGCCGCTCGACCTCGACCTGCGCGCCCTGCCCGTCGCGGCGGTCGTCAACGACATCGTCTATGTGCCGTTGGACACCCCGTTGCTGGCGGCGGCGCGGCGGCGCGGCAACCCGGTGGTCACCGGCATCGGCATGCTGCTGCACCAGGCCCGCCCCGGCTTCGCGGCCTGGTTCGGCGTCGAGCCGGAGGTGACGGCGGATCTGGCCCGCTTCGTGCTGGAAGGGTGAGCGGTCGATGATCGTGCTGGGCCTGACCGGCTCCATCGGCATGGGCAAGAGCACGGCCGCCCGCATACTGGCGGCGATGGGCGCGCCGGTCTGCGATTCCGACGCGGTGGTTCACGGCCTGCTCGCCAGGGGCGGCCGCGCGGTGCCGGCCATCGATGCCGCCTTTCCCGGCGCGGTGATCGACGGGGCGGTGGACCGCCGGGCGCTGGGGACCGCCGTGTTTGGCAACCCGGCGGCCTTGAGCCGGCTGGAAGCCATCCTCCACCCGATGGTCCAGGCGGCGCAGCGCGACTTCCTCGCCCGCGCGGCGCGGCGCGGCGCCAGGGTCGCGGTGCTCGACATTCCCCTGTTGTTCGAGACCGGCGGTGAAAACCGCGTCGACGTCACCGTTGTGGTCTCGGCCCCCTTCGTCGTGCAGAAGGCGCGGGTCCTCGCCCGCCCCGGCATGACGGTGGAGAAGTTCGCCGGCATCCTCGCCCGCCAGACCCCGGACGGGGAAAAGCGGCGGCGCGCCGATTATGTCGTGCCGACCGGGGCCGGTCGCCTGGTGACGCGGCAAGCGCTTCGGTGCATTGTGCGCGACCTTCGCGGGCGCCGCGGCCGGCACTGGCCGGTGCGCGGCTACCAACCGAAGTTTGGGAAATCAGGGCGGACACATCATGCGTGAAATCGTTCTCGACACCGAGACCACGGGCTTCAAGCCGGAGGAGGGGCACCGGCTGGTCGAGATCGCCTGCGTCGAGCTGGTCAACCATGTCTCGACCGGCGAGCGCTTCCACGTCTACATCAATCCCGAGCGCGACATGCCGGCCGAGGCTTTCGCGGTCCACGGGCTTGGCAACGAATTCCTGGCCGACAAGCCGGTCTTCGCCGACGTCGCCGCCAGCTTCGTCGAATTCATCGGCGACGCGCCGTTGGTGATCCACAACGCCGCCTTCGACATGGCCTTCCTGAACTGGGAGCTGAAGATCGCCGGCTATCCGACGATGCCGAAGGAACGGGCCATCGACACGCTGGCGATGGCGCGCAAGAAGTTCCCCGGCTCGCCGGCCACGCTGGACGCGCTGTGCAAACGTTTCGGGGTCGACAATTCGAACCGCACGCTGCATGGCGGCTTGATCGACGCGCAGCTTCTGGCCGACGTCTATCTGGAGTTGCTCGGCGGCCGGCAGGCCGGTCTGGCGCTCGCCTCCGGCCCGGCGGCGAAGGGCGGCGGCGGTTCGTCCGTCCGCATCGACCGTCCCTTCCGCGAAGCCCGTGTTTTCGCCGTCAGCGAGGAGGAGACCGCCGCGCACGCCGATCTCCTCAAGAAGCTGAAGAACCCGCTCTGGCTGGCGGAATAGTCCCGTCCTTTACGGAAGCAGCACCGTCGAGCCGGTGGTCTCCCGCGCTTCCAACGCCCGGTGCGCGGCGGCGGTGTCGCGCAGCGGGAAGCTCTGGTTGACCTTGATGGTCACGCCGCCGGCCTTCACGGCGTCGAACAGATCCGCCGCCGCCCCCATCAGATCCTCGCGCTTGGCGACGTAGGTGAACAGCGTCGGCCGGGTCACGTAGAGCGATCCCTTGGCCGCCAGCACCCCGAGATCCAGCGGCTCCGGGGCGCCCGACGCGGCGCCGAACAGCGCCATCAGCCCGCGCGGTTGCAGGCAGTCGAGCCCCTTCAGGAAGGTGGTCCGGCCGACCCCGTCATAGACCACCGGCACGCCCTGCCCGTTGGTGATCTCCTTCACCCGTGTCACGAAATCCTCGCGGGTGTAGACGATGGCGTGGTCGCAGCCGTGCGCCTTGGCAAGCTCGGCCTTCTCGTCCGAGCCGACGGTGCCGATGACGGTGGCGCCGAGATGCTTGGCCCATTGGCAGAGCAGCAGCCCGACCCCGCCGGCCGCCGCCTGCACCAGGATGGTGTCGCCCGGCTGCACTGCGTAGGTCGAGCGCAGCAGATACTGCGCGGTCAGCCCCTGGAGCAGCATGGCGGCGGTCGCCTGCTCGTCCATCCAGGAGGGCAGCGGCACCAGCCGGTCGGCGGGGACCAGCCGTGCCTCGGCATAGGCGCCGATCAGCGGCGCGTAGCCGACGCGCTCGCCCGCCTTCAGGGTGGTGACGTCCGGCCCGACCGCCTCGACGACGCCGGTCGCGGCGGTGCCGAGGATGGCCGGAAAGGCCGGCAGCTTGTAGGCGCCCGACCGATGGTAGGTGTCGATGTAGTTCAACCCGACCGCCGTCTGGCGGATGCGGACCTGGCCGGGGCCGGGGTCCCCGACCTCGATCTCCTCCCAGCGCAGAACCTCGGGCCCGCCTTGCTCGTGGATGCGGATCGCGTGAACCATGGTGGCGTCGTTCCCTATCGTTGTGGTTCGTCGGTGTCTCTCATGCGCCCGTCACAGCAGGGCGAGCTGCGCCCTGGCCGGTTCCGGCCGCTCCGGCGCGTGGCGGCATTCCAGGTCGAGCAGCCAGGCTTTCGTCTCCAGCCCGCCCTGCCCCGAATAGCCGCCGGCGGCACCACCGCTGCCGAGCACGCGGTGACAGGGAATGATGATCGGGATCGGGTTTGCGCCGCAAGCCCCGCCGATGGCCCGCGGCCCGCTGCCCAGCGCGCGGGCCATGCCGCCATAGGTCGCGGTGCCGCCATAGGGGATCGCCAGCATCGCCGACCAGACGCTCTGGCGGAACGGCGTCCCCGCCGGCTTCAGCGGAAGATCGAAGTGGCGGAGCGTTCCGGCGAAATACGCCTCCAGCTGCCGCGCCGCCGCGTCGAGCACGGCGTCGGGCCGGTCGCCGTCGACGCGGCCCCAGCTCACCCCGGTCAGGGCGCCGTCCGCGCTGGACAGCAGCAGGTCCCCGAGCGGGCTGCCGACGGTCAAACGTCCCATCGCGAGACTCCTTATAATGGATTGGGGCTGGATAATGGATTGTGGCTGGGTGAAGGGCCGGCTCCGGTCATGGCCGGTCCTGCGTGGGATGGGCGGACGGCAGGGCCACGGCCAGATCCGCCGGCGTCGTGACCGGCGCCGAGCAGGTCATGCCGGCGCAGACATAGGCGGTGGCCCGGCCGTCCCTCATGCCCTTGCCCTGGGCGGGATGGCCGGCGGGCAGATCCGCCCCCGGCGGCAGCAGCGTCAGGATGCGGTTGGGCAGCGACCGTTCCAGCACGGTCCGGCGCAGCGCCTCGGTTTCCGCCGCGCCGGGCGGGCCGACGATGACGATCTGCAAGGGCGCGTGCAGCCGCTCGACCGCGTTGAGGAAGGTCGGCAGCGGGAAGAAGTTGCGATTCAACTCGCCGGAGAAGGCGGCGGCGAGCGCCTCGGCGCGCTCCCGGTAACGGTCCTCGCCGGTGCGGTGAAACAACGTCGCCAGCACGGCCAGCATGGTGCCGTTGCCGTTGGGCGTGGCGTTGTCGAAGGCGCTCTTGGTGCGGACGATCAGCCCTTCGGCGTCGTCGGCGGTGAAGAAATAGCCGCCCTTCCCCTGGTCCCAGAAATGGGCGTCGAGCACCGCGGCCCAGGCCCGCGCCTGGTCGAGCGCCGCCGGATCCCCCGTCGCCTCGTGCAGCGCCAGGGCGGCGCGGGCCATTCCGGCGTAATCGTCGAGCATGCCGGGGGTGCGGGTCTGGCCGCCGCGCCAGCTGTGGTGCAGCCGGTGGTTCCCGTCCTGCATCCGGTCGCGCACGAAGGCGTAGGCCCGCCCGGCGGCGGCGATCCAGTCCGGCTCGTTCAGCGCCATCCCGGCGTGGGTCAGCGCCGCGATCATCAACCCGTTCCAGTCCGCGAGAACCTTGTCGTCCCAGCCCGGCCGCACCCGACGCGCCCGCGCCCGCAGCAGCGTGTCGCGGGATGCCGCCAACTTCGCCTCGGCCTCCGCGCCGGCCAGATCCAGCCGGCCCAGCCGGTTCAGGATGTTGGTGCCCTCCCAGTTGCCATGGGCGGTGACGTCGTAGACCTGCTTGAAGAAGCCGGCCTCGGAGCCGAGCAGCCGGTCGATCTCCGCCTCGCTCCAGACGTAGAAGCGGCCTTCCTCTCCCTCGCTGTCGGCGTCGAGCGTCGCGGCGAAGCCGCCGCCCTCGGCGACCATCTCGCGCAGCACCCAGCCGGCCGTCTCGCGGATGCGCGTCTCGAACAGGGGATCGCGCGTCTCCTGCCAGACCAGGGTCAGCAGGTCGAGCAGCATGGCGTTGTCGTACAGCATCTTCTCGAAATGCGGCGCCAGCCAGCGTTCGTCGACCGAGTAGCGGGCGAAGCCGCCGCCGAGATGGTCGTAGATGCCGCCCTGCGCCATGTTGGCGAGCGTGGTCACCACCGCCTCGCGGAACGGAGCCTTTCCGCTGCGCTGCCACGCCCGCCACAGCAGCTCGAACAGGGGGACCTGGGGGAATTTCGGGGCCGAGCCGATGCCGCCATGGACCGGATCCACCTCGCGCAGCAGGCGCGCCGCGATCTCGTCGAGCACGCCGGCTCCGATGGTCTCGGCGGTTCCGGCGGCGCGGTTCTCGGCCATCCCGTTCAGGGCGTCCTTCAGGGCGGAGACGTTGCGGGTGACCTTGTCCGGCTCCTCGGCGTAGGTCCCGGCGACGCCGCGCAGCACATCGGGGAAGCCGGCGCGGCCGTAGCGCGGCGCCGGCGGAAAATAGGTGCCGCCCCAGAAGGGCTCCGCCTCGGGGGTTAGGAACATGGTGAGCGGCCAGCCGCCCTGCTGCCCGAGCAGCGCCAGGGCCGACTGGTAGATCTGGTCGACGTCGGGACGTTCCTCGCGGTCGACCTTGATGTTGACGAACAGCTCGTTCATCAGCCCGGCGATGGCGGGATTCTCGAAGCTTTCATGGGCCATGACGTGGCACCAGTGGCAGGCGGCGTAGCCGACCGACAGCAGCACCGGCTTGTTCTCGGCGCGGGCGCGGGCGAAGGCCTCCGGTCCCCAGGGCATCCAGTGGACGGGGTTGTCCTTGTGCTGGAGCAGGTAGGGGCTGGTCTCCCGGCCCAGCCGGTTGGCGCTGGGCTGGTTGGCGCTGGGCTGGTTGGCACTGGGCAGGCTGGCACCCGGCGGTTCGGCCGTCATGGCGGGTTCCCATCGGTGAGGCGTTGGACAACGAGACGTTCGGAAACCAAATGGCGCGGAGGTGGCGTTGCGCCAACGCACCCTATCTGTATAGTGGGGCATGAGGCGATGCGGCGCTCAACCCTAAAAATTCACCCTCGAACACTCACCTTGGCGGGCCCCCGGCCCGCCCGCGTCGAAAGGGTTTGGGCATGAAGATCAGCATCGACATCGACTGCACACCCGAGGAGGCCAGGCATTTCCTCGGCCTGCCCGACGTGAAGCCGATGCAGGACGCCATGATGCGGGAGATCCAGGACCGCATGCAGGCCAATCTCCACGCCATGGACCCCGAAACCATGCTGAAGACCTGGCTTCCCGCCGGCATCCAGGGCATGGAGCAGATTCAGAAGATGTTTTGGACCCAGATGGCCTCGGCCCTGGGGCAGGAAGGACGAAAGTGAGCGATCAGACACCCTATTTCGAAGCCCATGTCTTTTGTTGCACCAACCGCCGCCCCGACGGTCACAAGCGCGGTTCCTGCGCCGCCCATGGGGCCGAAAAGCTTCGCGACTACATGAAGGCCCGCGCCCGCGAACTGGGGTTCGACGGCAAGGTCCGCGTCAATTCGGCCGGCTGTCTCGACCGCTGCGAGCTCGGCCCCACCCTGGTCATCTATCCGGAGGGCGTCTGGTACACCTACCGCAGCACCGCCGACGTCGACGAAATCCTGCTGACCCATCTGCGGGACGGCCGCCGGGTCGACCGTCTGATGCTGACGGCCGAACAGCGGGAACTCCGTCCCGACCAGCGCGGCTGATCAGTTCATGACGATGGCATTGCCATGACCGCGACGATCTTCGCGCTCGCCACCGCCCCCGGCCGGTCCGGTGTGGCGGTGGTTCGCGTTTCGGGGCCGGCCTCGGGCGCCGCCCTCGCCGCCCTCACCCGCCGTCCGCCACCGGAACCGCGCCGCGCCGTGCTGGCGAGCCTGCGCGATCCGGCGACCGGCGACGCGCTGGACGACGCGCTGGTGCTGCGCTTCGCCGCCCCCGCCAGCTTCACCGGCGAGGATGTGGTCGAGCTTCACCTCCATGGCGGGCGCGCGGTGGTGTCCGGCGTGATCGAGGCGCTGTCGGCCCTGCCCGGCCTGCGGCTGGCCGAGCCCGGCGAGTTCACCCGCCGCGCCTTCGAGAACGGCAAGCTCGACCTGACCGAGGCGGAAGCCGTCGCCGACCTGATCGACGCCGAGACCACCGCGCAGCGCCGGCAGGCCCTGCGCCAGATGGAGGGCGCGCTCGGCCGGCTCTACGAGGGTTGGCGCGACCGGCTCACCCGGTCGCTCGCCCACATCGAGGCCGACATCGACTTCTCCGACGAGGATTTGCCCGGCGGCGTGGCCGACGCGGTGCGCCCCGTGGTCGAGAGGCTGGTCGCGGAGATCGCCGGGCATCTCGACGACGGCGGCCGTGGGGAGCGGCTGCGCGAGGGGCTGCACATCGCCATCGTCGGCGCGCCCAACGCCGGCAAGTCGAGCCTGCTGAACGCGCTGGCCCGCCGCGACGCGGCCATCGTCTCGGCCCGCGCCGGCACGACGCGCGACGTCATCGAGGTCCATCTCGACCTCGGCGGCTATCCGGTGGTGCTCGCCGACACGGCCGGCCTGCGCGAGGCCGCCGACGACGAGGTGGAGGAGGAAGGCATCCGGCGGGCGAGGGACCGGGCGACGCGCGCCGACGTGAAGGTCGCCGTCTTCGACGCCACCGCCCTGCCCGGCCTCGACCCCGCCACCGTCGCCCTGATCGACGCCGACACGGTCGTCGTCGTGAACAAGAGCGACCTGTCCGGCGCTCCCGTTCCGGTGATCGCCGGTGTGACGCCGGTGCTGCTTTCCGCCCGCAACGGCGACGGGCTGGCCGAGCTGGAAAAGCGTTTAACGGCGTTTAGCGCCGACCGGCTGGCGGTGGGCAGCACACCCAGCCTGACCCGCGCGCGGCACCGCGCCGCCCTCGACGAGTGCCGGCTCGCCCTGCTCCGCGCCCTGTCGGCGCCCCTGCCGGAGCTGGCGGCGGAGGACATCCGGCTGGCCAGCCGCGCGCTCGGCCGTATCACCGGGCGGGTCGATGTCGAGGATTTGCTGGACATCATCTTCCGGGATTTCTGCATCGGCAAATAGACCGGCGGCGAATGGACCGGTGCGGGCGGCCGCTGCGGGCGGCGATTCGGCGCCCGTGTTTCACGTGAAACATGGGTGCCGCGATCCGGCGGCGGGAGCAGGGTCTTGGCGTGGCGGGACGCTTCGGTTATGGTCCCGGCCATGCATACTTTTTCCTCCCGTACCTTCGATGTCGTCGTTGTCGGTGGCGGTCACGCCGGCTGTGAAGCGGCCGCTGCCGCAGCGCGCTTGGGCGCGCGCACGCTGCTGCTGACCCACAAGGTGGAAACCATCGGCGAGATGTCCTGCAACCCGGCCATCGGCGGCTTGGCGAAGGGGCATCTGGTGCGGGAGATCGACGCGCTCGACGGCGTGATGGCGAAGGCCATCGACCGTGGCGGCATCCAGTTCCGCATCCTCAACCGCAGCAAGGGCCCCGCCGTTCGCGGCCCGCGCGCCCAGGCCGACCGCAAGCTGTACCGTCAGGCGATGCAGTCCCTGCTGTCCGAGCAGCCCAACCTGTTCATCGAGGCCGGCGGTGCCGAGGACCTGATCGTCGACGCCGGGGGACGGATCGCCGGTGTGGTGACCGGCTCCGGCGAGTCCATCGCCGCCGGCGCGGTGGTGCTGACGACCGGCACCTTCCTGCGTGGCCTGATCCACATCGGCGAGGAGCGCACCCCCGCCGGCCGGGTCGGCGAGGCGCCCTCCCTCGGTCTGTCCGACACGCTGGCCCGGCTGGGCTTTCCGCTTGGCCGGCTGAAGACGGGGACGCCGCCGCGCCTCGACGGGCGCACCATCGATTGGGACGCGCTGGAGAAGCAGCCGGGCGATCTGCCGCCGCCGCCCTTCTCCTACCTCACCGAACGGATCGACACGCCGCAGGTCGATTGCGCGATCACTTGGACGACGCCGGAAGCGCACGCACTGATCCGCGCCAACCTGCACCGCGCGCCGATGTACTCTGGCCAGATCACCGGAACCGGCCCGCGCTACTGCCCGTCCATCGAGGACAAGGTGGTGCGCTTCGCCGAGAAGGAACGGCATCAGATCTTCCTGGAGCCGGAGGGGCTGGACGACCACACCGTCTACCCGAACGGCATCTCGACCTCCCTGCCCCGCGACGTCCAGCTCGGCATCCTCAAGAGCATGCCGGGTCTGGCGCGGACCGAGATGATCCGTCCCGGCTACGCCATCGAGTATGATTACGTTGATCCGCGCGAGTTGAAGCCGACGCTGGAAACCCGCCGGGCGCCGCGCCTGTTCCTCGCCGGCCAGATCAACGGCACCACCGGCTATGAGGAAGCGGCGGCCCAAGGGCTGATGGCCGGGATCAACGCCGCCCTGGTGGCTGGCGGGGTGGCTGGTGGGGCGGCCGGTGGATCCGCCGACGGCTTCGTGCTCGACCGCGCCGACGGCTACATCGGCGTCCTGATCGACGATTTGATCGGGCGCGGCACCAACGAGCCTTACCGGATGTTCACCTCGCGCGCCGAGTACCGGCTGCTGCTGCGCGCCGACAACGCCGACCAGCGCCTGACCGCCAAGGGTGTCGCCATCGGGTGCGTCGGGTCGCATCGCCGCGATGTGTTCGCCGCCAAGAGCGAGGCGCTCCAGGCCGGCCGGGCTCTGGTCAACGCCTTGCAGGCGACGCCGGTGGAACTGGCCCGCCAGGGCATCGCGGTGAATCAGGATGGGGTTCGCCGCAGCGCCGCCGACCTGCTGCGCTATCCGGACATGGATCTGACGGTGCTCGCCCGGCTGTGGCCGGAACTGGCCGAGATCCCGGCCGACATTGCGGAACAGCTGGAGATCGACGGCAAGTACGCCGGCTATCTCGGACGCCAGGAGGCCGACATCCGCGCCTTCCGCAAGGACGAGGCTTTGGCCCTGCCCGACGATCTCGATGTCGACGGCATCGGCAGCCTGTCGGCCGAGATACGGCAGAAGCTGCGTCAGTCACGGCCGGCGACGCTCGGCGCGGCGGCGCGCATTCCCGGCATGACCCCGGCGGCGCTGGTGGCGCTGCTGCGTCATGTGAAGCGGCGCGATTTGCAGGCGGCGGAGTGATGGCGGTGTTCGACGCGCAGGCTTTCCAGGATGACATCGGTGTTTCACGTGAAACATTGGACCGTCTTGCCGCCTATGAAACCGTGCTTAGGAAGTGGCAACCGAGGATCAACCTCGTCGGCCCCTCCACCCTGCCCGATCTGTGGCGCCGCCATTTCCTCGACTCCGCCCAGCTCCAGCCCCTGTTGCCGGACGGCACACGGGTGCTGGTGGATCTGGGCAGCGGCGCCGGCTTTCCCGGTCTGGTTCTCGCCATCCTCGGCGTTCCCGAGGTCCATCTGGTCGAGAGCGATTCGCGCAAGGCCGCCTTCCTGCGCGAGGCCGCGCGGGTGGCCGGGGCTTCGGTCACCGTCCACAACAAGCGGATCGAAACCGTCACCGGCATCGAGGCCGACGTTGTGACCGCCCGCGCCCTGGCGCCGTTGGCGGATCTGCTGGGCTGGTCCTTTCCCTTCCTGGGATCGCGTGGCACCGGCCTGTTCCTGAAGGGCCAGACCCTGGACGACGAATTGACCGCTACCACCAAATATTGGAAGATGCGGACCGAGCGTTTCGAGAGCCGCAGCGACCCGACCGGCACCATCCTGCGCGTGAGCGGCATCGAGCGTGGCGAGACCGACCATGGCTGATACCGCGAATCCGCCCTCTTCCCGCCCCCAGGCTTCCCAAGAGGCTGCCATGTCCGCCGTCACCAGCTCCCTCGCCCGCGTGGTCGCGATCGCGAACCAGAAGGGTGGCGTCGGCAAGACGACGACGACCATCAATCTGGCCACCGCGCTCGCCGTCATCGGCAAGCGCGTGCTCGTCATCGACCTCGACCCGCAGGGCAACGCCTCGACGGGCCTCGGCATTCCGCGCTCGGACCGCCGCGTCGGCATCTACGACGTGCTGTTCGACAATGTGGCGCTGGAGGACGCGGCAATCGCGTCGGCGGTGCCGAACCTGTCGATCATCACCTCGTCGGTCGATCTGTCGGGCGCCGAGATCGAGCTGGTCTCGGCCGAGCGGCGCGAGTTCCGGCTGCGCGAGGCGGTCGCCAACAGCGCGCTCGAATACGACTATGTGCTGATCGACTGCCCGCCGGCGCTCGGCCTGCTGACGCTGAACGCGCTGGTCGCCTCGCACGCCGTCATGGTGCCGTTGCAGTGCGAGTTCTACGCGCTGGAGGGGCTCAGCCACCTGATCCGCACCATCGAGCGGGTCAAGCGCGCCTTCAACCCGAACCTCGACATCCACGGGGTCGTGCTGACCATGTTCGACAAACGCAACAATTTGTCCGACATGGTCGCAGCCGACGTGCGGGGCTTCTTCGGCGAGAAGGTCTACGACACCGTGATCCCGCGCAACGTCAAGGTCTCCGAGGCGCCGTCGCACGGCAAGCCGGTGCTGATCTACGACATGCGCTGCCCGGGATCCCAGGCTTACATCCATCTGGCGGGCGAGGTGCTGCGCCGCGAAAAGAGGCTGTGCGCATGATCGACGACGCCAAGCGTTTGGATGGCGGGGGGGCGCGCCGCGCCAGTCTCGGCCGTGGCCTGTCCGCCCTCTTCGGCGAGGCGACGGAGGATTACTCGCAGCTCGACAAGGTGCGCCAGTCCAAACAGGTGCCCATCGAGTTCGTTCATCCCGGCCGCTACCAGCCGCGCCGCAAGTTCGACGAGGAGGCGATCCAGGGCCTCGTCGAGTCGATCCGCGACAAGGGCATCCTTCAGCCGCTGCTGGTGCGCCGCGACGGCGAGGCGGCCAACTCCTACGAACTGATCGCCGGCGAGCGCCGCTGGCGCGCCGCGCAGATCGCCGGCCTGCACGAGGTGCCGGTCGTCATCCGCGATCTCAGCGACCGCGAGGCGCTGGAAATCGCGCTGATCGAGAACATCCAGCGCCAGGATCTGACCCCGCTGGAAGAGGCGGAGGGCTACCGCCGCCTGATGGACGAGTTCGAGCACACCCAGGAGGATCTGGCCCGCGCCGTCGGCAAGAGCCGCAGCCACGTCGCCAACATGATGCGTCTGCTGGCCCTGCCGGATCCCGTCAAGGGCATGGTGCAGGACGGTGCGCTGACCGCCGGTCACGCCCGCGCCCTGCTGACCTCGACGGATCCGGTCTCGGTGGCGCGCGAGGTGGTGCAGCGCGGCCTGAACGTGCGGCAGACCGAGGAGCTGATGCGGGGCGGCGACCAGCCCAAGCCCCGCAAGGGCGCCGCCGGATCCGCCCCTTCCCCGCTTCCCGCTCCGGCGATGAAGGACGTCGACCTGATCAATCTGGAAGAGGAAATCTCGGCCAGGATCGGCTTGAAGGTGGCGATCAACCCGCAGGGGCAGCGCGGCACCATAACCATCCATTACCAGACGCTCGACCAGCTGGACGATGTGCTGCACCGTCTGGGTGGCGAGGACTGAGACCGTTCCGGCCGGTCAGGCCGGGATGCGCTCGCAATCGATGTAGCGGAAGGGCAGACCGTTTTCCTCGAAGCGGTCGCTTTTCCATGTTTCGATCCAGCCCGGCCCCAACGGCGGCATGATCGTGTCGCCGTCGATGTCCCGCTCGATGCGGGTCAAATGCAGGCGGTTGGCGATGGGCAGCGCCTCGCGGAACAGCGCGGCGCCGCCGATCACGCAGAGTTCCGCCGCGCCGGTTTCCCGTGCCCAGGTGACGGCGCCGTCCAAGCTGGTGAACCAGCGGGCGCCGTCGTGCTCTCCGGCCGGGTGATGGCGGCTGACCACGAGGTTGTCGCGGCCGGGCAAAGGGCGGCGCGGCAGCGATTCCCAGGTCTTTTGGCCCATCAGAATGGGTTTGCCGAGCGTCAGCTCCTTGAAACGCTTCAGGTCGCTCGGCAGATGCCAGGGCAGACCGCCGTCGCGGCCGATCACGCCGTTGGTGGAAGCGGCGACGATGAGGCTGATGAGCATGGCGGGGAAGCTCCTCCTTGGTGAAGGGACACGGGGCCCCCGCCCCGGCCCTCCCCCTTCTCTCGCGGAGAAGAGGAATCAGGCGAGCAGGCTGCCCAGCACGGCGTTCAACCGCTGACGGCCCTCATGGGTCGCGCGGAGCCGTTCGGCGTCAAGGGCCAGGAAGCCGCCGTCGATCAGGCGCTTGAGGGCGGCTTGGTCGAGGACGTCCAAAGGATCGCGGCCGGTTTCCTCGGCGAGGCGGGCGAGCCGGATGCCCTCGGTCAGGCGCAAGCCCATCATCAACAGTTCGGTCCCGCGCGCGGTCCGGTCGATCGGATCGGGAGAGGCGGCGCCGTGGCCGTCGCGCTCGACACGCTCCAGCCAGATTTCCGGGGCGCGGTGGGCGCGGGTGGCGAATTTCCCGCCCTCCAGCGTCAGCCGGCCATGGGCGCCCGGACCGACGCCGACATAGTCGCCGTAGCGCCAGTAGGTCAGGTTGTGGCGGCTTTCCTCGCCGGGGCGGGCGTGGTTGGAGATCTCGTAGGCCGGCAGACCGGCGCCGGACAGCAGGCTTTGCGTCGCCTCGTAGAGGTCGCCGGCCAGATCCTCGTCGGGCAGCACCAGATCGCCGCGCGCGTGGAGGGGGAAGAAGGCCGTCCCCTCCTCGATGGTGAGCTGGTAGACCGACAGGTGACCGACCGCGTGGTCGAGCGCTTGACGCAACTCGGCCTCCCAGGCGGCGACGCTCTGGCCGGGCCGGGCGTAGATCAGGTCGAAGGAGAAGCGGTCGAAGAGGCGGGCGGCGAGCGCGATGGCGCCGGTCGCCTCACCGGCGCTGTGCTGGCGGCCGAGGAAGCGGAGGTCCGTGTCGTTCAGCGACTGGATGCCGAGCGACACCCGGTTGATTCCGGCGTTGCGGAAGGCGCGGAACTTGTCGGCCTCGACCGAGGTCGGGTTGGCTTCCAGCGTCACCTCAAGGCCCGGCGTTACCGGCCACAACGCCGCGATGCGGTCGAGCACGGCGCCGACCGTCTCCGGCTCCATCAGCGACGGCGTGCCGCCGCCGAAGAAGACCGAGGTGACGGTCCGCCCACGGGTCAGGCCGGCGTAATGCTCCAGCTCGCGGACCAGGGCGGCGCGCCAGCGGGCGTGATCGACCCGCTCGCGGACATGGCTGTTGAAGTCGCAGTAAGGGCACTTCGACTTGCAGAACGGCCAATGGACGTAGATGGCGAAACCGGGGTCGCTGGTCACCGGAAGCAGCGCTCCACGAGCTGGCGGAAGGCGTCGGCGCGGTGGCTCATCTCGTGCTTGCGGGCCGGATCCATCTCGCCGAAGGTCTGATCGAAGCCGTCCGGGCGGAACATCGGGTCGTAGCCGAAGCCCCGCGGACCCTGCGGCGGCCACACCAGCGTGCCGTAACAGCGGCCCTCCACCGTCTCGACATGGCCGTCCGGCCAGGCGAGCGACAGGGCGCAGACGAAATAGGCGGAGCGGTCGGACTTGCCGGCCAACCCCTCCTCCACCTTGCGCATCGCCATGGCGAAGTCCTTCTCCGGCCCGGCCCAGCGGGCGGAGTAGATGCCGGGATCGCCGTTCAGCGCCGGCACCACCAGACCGCTGTCGTCGGCGAGCGCGACATGCCCGGCGGCCGCCGCCGCCCTCGCCTTCAGCTCGGCGTTGGCGACGAAGCTGGTGCCGGTCTCCTCCGGCTCGGGTAGGCCAAGCTCCCCGGCCGTGGTGAAGGTCGCCGCGTAGGGGCCGAGCAGGTCGGCGATCTCGCGGACCTTGCCCTTGTTGTGGCTGGCGATCACGAGCGTGTCGCCGGTGAAACGGCGGGGAGCGGTCATGGACTGGCCCTCTCGATGAATGGTCCGGGAGTTAGGCGATGCCGAGCACGGACTTCTGGAGCGCCACCAGCTCGTTCACGCCCTTGCGGGCGAGCGCCAGAAGCTCGTTGAACTGCGGCTCGCTGAAGGGGGTTTCCTCGGCGGTGCCCTGGATCTCGACGATGCCGGCCTTGCCGGTCAGCACGAAGTTGGCGTCGGCCTGGGCGGACGAGTCCTCGGGATAGTCGAGGTCGAGCACCGCGTTGCCCTTGTAGATGCCGCAGGAGACGGCGGCGACCTGATCGGTCAGCGGCATGCTCTTCAGCGCGCCGATCTGGATCAGGTGCTGGAAGGCCAGATGCAGGGCGACGTAGCTGCCGGTGATGGCGGCGGTGCGGGTGCCGCCGTCGGCCTGGATGACGTCGCAGTCGATCTTGATCTGCTTCTCGCCCATCGCCGCGCGGTTGGTGACGGCGCGCAGCGCGCGGCCGATCAGCCGCTGGATCTCCTGGGTGCGGCCCGACTGCTTGCCCTTGGCGGCCTCGCGGTCGGTGCGGCTGTGGGTGGAACGCGGCAGCATGCCGTACTCCGCCGTGACCCAGCCCAGCCCGGTGTTCTTCAGGAAGCGCGGCACCGTCTCGTCGACGCTGGCGGTGCACAGCACATGCGTGTTGCCGAACCGCACCATGCAGGAGCCCTCGGCGTATTTGCTGAAGCCGGGTTCGAGCGAAACGGTGCGCAGTTGGTCGAAGGCGCGGCCGGAGGGGCGCATGGGCATCATCCAGAAATCGGTTGTCGGGGTGTTCGTGAATGGCCGGCAAGCTACCGGCTCCGCCCCATCGCGTCCAGCCTCGCATCCGGGGCATGCGTAAGGCGGGAGGATGGGGAAAAAAGCGGCACAGGTTAGCGCTGACATGACGTGATATGTCGTAGATACAGGGGTTTTTGCATGATTCGTGCGATAGCGGGCTTGGCGAGTGGTGCATCGGGAGACTAACATCCGGCCCCCACCGTCGGCAGCGCCACCGCTTCAGGATCAAAGACGACCGGCGGGCATCAGACATCCGTTGAGGAACACGACACCCCATGTCCGAGACCAAGCGCGTCACCGACGAGGAAGCCCTGCTGCTGCATTCCAGCGGGCGCCCCGGCAAGCTGGAGATCACCCCGACCAAGCCGCTGACGACCCAGCGCGACCTGGCGCTCGCCTACTCCCCCGGCGTGGCGGTTCCCTGCCTGCGCATCGCCGAGGATCCGTCGCTCGCCTACGACTACACCGCCAAGGGCAACATCGTCGCCATCATCTCCAACGGCACGGCGGTGCTGGGGCTGGGCGACCTGGGGGCGCTCGCCGGCAAGCCGGTGATGGAAGGCAAGGCGGTGCTGTTCAAGCGCTTCGCCGACGTCGACGGGATCGACCTGGAGGTCGACACCAAGAACGTCGACGAGTTCGTCAACTGCGTGCGCTTCCTCGGCCCCAGCTTCGGCGGCATCAATCTGGAAGACATCAAGGCGCCCGACTGCTTCATCATCGAGGAGCGGCTGCGCGAGCTGCTCGACATCCCGGTCTTCCACGACGACCAGCACGGCACCGCCATCATCGCCGCCGCCGGCCTGATCAACGCCTGCGACATCACCGGGCGCAACATCAAGGACGTCACGATGGTGGTGAACGGCGCCGGCGCCGCGGGCATCGCCTGCGCCGAGCTGTTCTGCACCATGGGCGTGCCGCGCGGGAACATCATCCTGTGCGACACCAAGGGCGTGGTCTATCGCGGCCGCACCGAGGGCATGAACCAGTGGAAGTCCTCCTTCGCGGTGGACACCGACAAGCGGACGCTGGAGGAGGCCGTCGCCGGCTCCGACGTGTTCGTCGGCCTGTCGGCCAAGGGGGCGATGACCCAGGAGATGGTCAAGTCGATGGCGGCCAAGCCGATCATCTTCGCGCTGGCCAACCCCGACCCGGAGATCACCCCGGAGGAGGTCAAGGCGGTGCGCGCCGACGCCATCGTCGCGACGGGACGTTCCGACTACCCGAACCAGGTCAACAACGTCCTCGGCTTCCCCTACCTGTTCCGCGGCGCGCTCGACGTCCGCGCCACCACCATCAACGAGGCGATGAAGGTCGCCGCCGCCAAGGCGCTCGCGGCGCTCGCGCGCGAGGACGTGCCGGACGAGGTCGACGCCGCCTATTCCGGCCGCCGCCTGCGCTACGGCGCGGACTACATCATCCCGGTGCCCTTCGACCCGCGCCTGATCGTCACCGTCCCGGCCGCCGTGGCGCAGGCCGCCATGGAATCCGGGGTGGCGCGCAAGCCGATCGTCGACATCTCGGGCTACCGGCATTCCCTGCGCACCCGCCTGGATCCGACCGCCGACAGCCTGGAACTGATCCTGGAGAAGGTGCGGGCCAACCCGCGCCGCGTCGTCTTCGCCGAGGGCGAGGAGGAGCGCACCATCCGCGCCGCCATGGCCTTCCGCTCCGGCGGCTACGGCACGCCGGTGCTGATCGGCCGCGAGGAGGTCATCCGGGAACAGCTCGTGGCGATGGGCCAGCCGAACGTCCAGTTCGAGATCCACAACGCCCGCCTGTCCGACGCCAACCGCCGCTACAGCGATCACCTGTACCGCCGTTTGCAGCGCAAGGGCGGGCTGCTGCGCGACTGCCAGCGGATGGTCAACCAGGACCGCAACGTCTTCGCCGCCTGCATGGTGGCACAGGGCGACGCCCACGCCATGGTGACCGGCCTGACCCGCAGCTTCGGCGTCGCCTTCGAGGAGATCCGCCGGGTCATCGATCCCAAGGCCAACGAGCCGGTGTTCGGCCTGCACGTCTTCGTGACGCGCAACCGCACCGTCTTCATCGCCGACACCACGGTGCATGTGCGTCCCAACGGGGCGACGCTGGCCGACATCGCCATCGGCGCCGCCGCCAAGGCCCGCCAGATGGGGCACGAGCCGCGCGTGGCGTTGCTCTCCTTCTCGAACTTCGGGCAGACGCCGCACCCGAACACCGACCCGCTGCGCGAGGCGGCGGCGATCCTCGACAACCGCCGCGTCGATTTCGAGTATGACGGCGAGATGTCGGCCGACGTCGCGCTGGACTACACCCTGATGAAGCGGGTCTACCCCTTCTCGCGGCTGTCCGGCCCGGCCAACGTGCTGATCATGCCGGGCCTGCATTCGGCCAACATCTCGGCCAAGCTGCTGAACAAGATGGCCGGCGGGCAGATGATCGGCCCGCTGCTGATCGGTTTGGACAAGCCGGCGCAGATCGTCAGCATGGGCTCGTCGGTCAACGACATCGTGACGGCCGCCGCGCTGGCGGCGCACGACTCGCTGCCCTGGTAAGGACGGCTCCGCCCTCCGAGGGGGGCTTGGGCACTCCACCCGTCATGCCCGGCCAAGCCCGGTCATGACGGGTGTGCCTTTCGAACTCAGAGATGCTTGTGGAAGAAGGTCGTCCGGCCGGGACGGCCGTCGGGCATGAGGGCGTAGCCGGGGACCGTTCCGGTCCGCACCCAGCCGGCGCGCTCGTACAGGCGTTCGGCCTCCTCCGTCGAGGTGTCGAGCACCAGCAGGGTCTTGCCGGCCGAGCGCGCCGCCTCTTCGGCGGCGTTCATCAGGGCGGCGCCGACTCCCCGCCGCCGGGCGCGGCGATGGACCAGCATCTTGGACAGGTCGCCACGGTGCGGCTGGTTCTCCGGCTGGCCGAGCACGATCTGCACGGTGCCCAGCAGGCTGCCGTCCGCCCGGTCCTCGGCGACCAGCAGGATGCGGGTGCCGGCGGCCAGCCCCTCGGCGACCATGCGCCAGAAGGCGCCGGTCCTTTCCCGGTCGACCGGAAGCAGGAATCCGACGGAGGCCCCGCCCTCCACGCAATCGATGAGAAGCCCGGCCAGTTCGGTGTTCCGGCGAGCCGCCTCCTCGGCGCCGAGCCGGCGGATGCGGGGGCTGTCTTCGTTCATGGAGAGACTCCTCGGCGTTTGGCGTCGCCCTGCCCGGCCGGCGCGGTTTCGGTGGTGAGGGCCACGAGGTAGCGTGCCGGGATTGTGGCGGGGTTGTGGAAGCGGGTGGGCCGGTCGAGCCGCATCGCCAGACAGTCGCCGGCCGCCAGCCGGTGGAGGTCGTCGCCCACCGTCAGCGTGATCTCCCCCTCCAGGATGAAGAGCTGCTGGTGGACGGCGGCGGCGCGCTGCGCGCTGTCGTAGGCGACGCGGGTGCCGGGCGGCAGGACCACCTCGACCAGTTCGATCGGCGACGGGAAACCCGGGGGCGACAGGTTGCGGCGCAGATAGCCGCTCTCCGGATCGCGCCAGACGGTCTGGTCGGCCCGCCGGGCGACGGGGGACGCGTCGGGCCGCTCCTCCTCCGCGAACAGCGAGGCGAGCGTCACGCCGAGGCCGGCGGCCAGCCGTTCGAGCACGCTGGCGGTCGGGCTGCTCTGGCCGCGCTCGATCAGCGAGATCATCGAGCGGCTGACGCCGGCCCGCGCGGCGAGTCCGTCGAGGGTGAGGTTGCGCTCGCCCCGCAGTCCCCGCAGTCGGGCGGCGAGGCGCGCGTCGATGGTCGATCCGGTGTTTTCCATTATAATAGAATGAACGTCCATTTTACCGGAGTCAACGCCGCCGGATCCGGGATGCCGCGCGATGTGAATCTTTTTTGACCGTCGCGCACGGGCTTTCGTGATGGTGTAGAAGGGCGGATCGTTCCTCCCCTCCCCCGACCCGGTGCCGCCCATGCGCCTCAAGGCGATGCCGTCCCCCCGCCTGATCCTCGCCCTCATCCTGATGCTGGCGCCTCTGCTGGCCGTCCTGGCGCTGGCGGTTCGCACCGGCGGCTTGTCCGGCCTCGCGGCTTTCGGGGTCGGGGCGCTGGGGCTGGCCGGGGCGGTCCTGGCGGCGCGGGGCTATCACCGCGACATCGCCGCCGTCACCGACTATGCCAACCGGCTCGGCGGGGAAAGCGGGGACGTCCCGGCGACCCCGCCCGGCGTTCCGTCGGCGCTGGCCGGCCTGACCGCCGCCGTCGCCCGGCTGCAACGGCTGGGGGCGCGGCGGACCGAACGGGTCCAGGCGCAGCTCGACGCCAACGATTCCATCTTCGACGCGCTGCACGACCCGTTGCTGCTGATCGACGCCGAGCGGCAGGTGACCCGCGCCAACCTCGCGGCGCGCGGCCTGTTCGGCGACAAGGTGGTCGGGCGGGAGCTGGCCTCGACCCTGCGCAACCCGAACGTCCTGGAGGCGGTGGATTCCGTGCTGCGCGGCGGTGCCTCCCGCGTCATCGAGTTCACCCTGCCGGTTCCGGTGGAGCGCAGCTTCGAGGCGCAGGTGAAGCCGTTCCAGCGCACCCTGCCCGCCCCGGATCCGGGGGTGGGGCTGGGGCTGGGGCTGGATCCGGACGCCGAAACCGAGGCTCCGGCCCCGGCCGCGACCGTCGCGCGCATGGCGATCCTGACGCTGCACGACGTCACCGCCGCCCGCCGGTCCGAGCAGATGCGCGCCGACTTCATCGCCAACGCCAGCCACGAGCTGCGCACGCCGCTGTCCTCGCTGTTGGGATTCATCGAGACGCTGCGCGGTCCCGCCCGCGACGATTCCGAGGCGCAGGAGCGCTTCCTCTCGATCATGCAGGATCAGGCCAGCCGGATGACCCGCCTGGTCAGCGACCTGCTGTCGCTGTCGCGCATCGAGCTGGACGAGCACATGCCGCCGAACGGCCGCGTCGACGTGGTGGAGGAGCTGGAGAACGTCATCGCCAGCCTGGAGCTGAAGGCCGCCCAGCGCCGGATCCGCCTGCGGCTGGACACGCCGGAGGGGTTGCCGGCGGTCATCGGCGACGAGGACCAGTTGACGCAAGTCTTCCTCAATCTGGTCAGCAACGCGATCAAGTACACCCGCGAGGACACCGACGTGACGGTGTCGGCGGCGTTGGTCGACGGGGCGGCGGTTGGCTTCACCGGCCTGCCCGCCGCCGGGCGGCGGGGCGGCCGCGGCGGCACCGCCATGGTGTCGGTGGCGGTGCGCGACCAGGGCGAGGGCATCGCCCGCACCCACCTGCCGCGCCTGACCGAACGCTTCTACCGGGTCGACGCGGCGCGCTCGCGGGCGATGGGCGGCACCGGGCTGGGGCTGGCCATCGTCAAGCACATCCTCAACCGTCATCGCGGCCGGCTGACCATCGAGAGCGAGGTCGGGGTGGGCAGCGCCTTCACCGTCTATCTGCCCGCCGCCGCCCCCTCCCTGCCTTCCGTCGCCGACGGCGCCGCCGTGCCGGCGGAACGGCGGACGGCCGGCTAGGACATTCGGCGGTCGCCGTCACGAAACTGTCATTGAACCGTAATCATTGCGTCGCCCTCCCCGACTAAGGTCCGGCCCAACGCGACCGGGCACGGACCCGGCCGCAACCCGGCGCAAGGCCAACGGGCCGCGCCCCAACTCCACCGGCCATCGGCCACCGGTTCATCGGAGGGATTACCCGTGATCACCAGGAAGCACGTCTTCACCGCGGCCGCCGCCGTGGCTCTGTCCGTCGCCGCCACCGGCACCGTCCAGGCCCAGTCGCGCGACCAGATCCGCGCGGTCGGCTCCTCGACCGTGTTTCCCTTCACCACCGCCGTCGCCGAGGCCTTCGGCAAGGGCGGCAAGTTCAAGACCCCGGTCGTCGAGTCGACCGGCACCGGCGGCGGCCTGAAGCTGTTCTGCGCCGGCGTCGGCCCGGCCCACCCGGACATCGCCAACGCCTCGCGCCGCATCAAGAAGTCGGAAGTCGAGCAGTGCGCCGCCAACGGCGTCACGCAGATCACCGAGCTGAAGATCGGCTTCGACGGCATCGCGCTGGCCTACTCCAAGAAGGCCCCGGCGGTCGAGCTGACCACCGCCGTCATCTGGAAGGCGCTGGCCAAGGACGTGCCGGTCGACGGCAAGATGGTCGCCAACCCCTACAAGAAGTGGTCGGACATCGATCCGAAGCTGCCCAACGCCGAGATCGAGGTGCTCGGCCCGCCCCCGACCTCGGGCACGCGCGACACCTTCAACGAGCTGGCCATGCTCGAGGGCTGCAAGAAGGTTCCCGAGGTCAAGAAGATCGTCACCGACGACAAGGCCTTCGAGAAGGCCTGCATGACCATCCGCGAGGACGGCGGCTACGTCGAGGCCGGCGAGAACGACAACCTGATCGTCCAGAAGCTGAACGCCAACCCGTCGGCCTTCGGCGTGTTCGGCTACAGCTACATCGACCAGAACCGCGACAAGCTCCAGGCCGCCAAGATGGACGGCGTCGAGCTGACCGCCCAGAACGTCGCCGGCGGCAAGTACGAGCTGTCGCGTCCGCTGTACGTCTACGTGAAGAACGCGCACGCCGGCGTCATCCCCGGCATCCGCGAGTTCATCGCCGAGTACACCTCGGAGCGCGCGGTCGGCGACGACGGCTACCTGTCCGACAAGGGCCTGATCGCCGAGCCGAAGGACGCCCGCGACGCGGCCCGCACCTCGGCCATGAACCTGACGCCGTTGCAGCTCTGATCCTGCCGTGACGCGCGGGCGGCGGCCTTGATCGGGGCCGCCGCCCGCCTTATCGAGGCGGGCAGTCTCTTCGCCCCCGACCTTCGCCCCCCGACCTTCGCCCTCGCCCCGGCGGTTCCGCATGCAGATCACCGTTCTTGTCCTGATATTGGCCCTGCTCACCGTGATCGGCTTCCAGATGGGCCGGACGCGGGCGGCCGCCTCCGTTGGCGGGCGCGTCGTCGAGCTTCATTCCGTCCCCTCCTACCATGGCTTCTACGTCGCGCTGTGGGCCGGCCTGCCGGCCCTGTTCCTGTTCGTGCTGTGGACCGCGTCGGAAGGCTGGCTGGTCATGCAGATGGTCCTGGCCTCCCTGCCGTCGCGCCTGACGACCGGCGACACCCAGAGCCTCAGCCTGCTCAAGGCCGACATCCTCAACATCGCCCACGGCATCTCGACCGGACGCGAGTCCGATCCCGACGTCGCCGCCGCCGCCAAGCACTACAACGCGCTGCACGCCATCAGCGGCTGGAGCCTGCTGGTCATCGGCTCCAGCCTCGCGGCGCTCGGGCTGGCCTACGGGCGCCAGCACATCGGCCCGGATCTCCGCGCCCGCAACCGGGTGGAGCGGGTCGTCAGCATCGCGCTGATCGTCTGCTCGATGGTCGCCATCCTGACCACCGTCGGCATCGTGCTGTCGCTGCTGTTCGAGGCGCTGCGCTTCTTCTCCGCCGTGTCGCCGCTGGAGTTCCTGTTCGGCACCCACTGGAGCCCGCAGATGGCGATGCGCGCCGACCAGGTCGGCTCGTCGGGCTCCTTCGGCGCCATCCCGCTCTTCGCCGGCACGCTGCTGATCACCGTGATCGCCATGGTCGTCGCCGTGCCGATCGGGCTGATGTCCGCCATCTACATGTCGGAATACGCCAACCCGACCGTCCGCACCTGGCTGAAGCCGATCCTGGAGATCCTGGCCGGCATCCCGACCGTGGTCTACGGCTTCTTCGCCGCCCTGACCATGGCGCCCTTCGTCCGCACGATGGGTCAGAATCTCGGCCTCGACGTCAGTTCGGAATCGGCGCTGTCGGCCGGCATCGTCATGGGCGTGATGATCATCCCCTTCGTCAGCTCGCTGTCGGACGACGTCATCAACGCGGTGCCGCAGTCGCTGCGCGACGGCTCCTACGGCCTCGGCGCCACCAAGTCGGAGACGATCCGCCAGGTCGTGCTGCCGGCCGCGCTGCCCGGCATCGTCGCCGCGGTGATGCTGGCGGTCAGCCGCGCCATCGGCGAGACGATGATCGTGACGATGGCCGCCGGCCTCACCGCCAACCTGACGGCCAACCCGCTGGAGGCGGTCACCACGGTGACGACGCAGATCGCCACGCTGCTGGTCGGCGACCAGGAGTTCGACAGCCCCAAGACGCTGTCGGCCTTCGGCCTCGGCCTCGTGCTGTTCCTCGTCACGCTCTCCCTCAACATGGTCGCCCTGCGGGTGGTCCAGAAGTATCGAGAGAAATATGACTGATCTCGTGCAACAGGATACGCGGGCCATGTCCGTCACCGCCGCCAAATCCCATTACCAGAGCGAGGCCTTCGCCCGCCGGCTGCGCGCCCGCTACGCCGCCGAGCGGAACTTCAAGATCGCCGGCATCGCCGCCATCGCCATCGCCTCGCTGATGCTGGTGGTGCTGCTCAGCTCGATCGTCACCAAGGGCTACACCGCCTTCTGGCAGGCGCAGGTCCGCGTCGAGGTGACCTTCGACAAGGCCCAGGTCGAGGAGCGGAACTACACCGCCATCCTGCGCCAGGGGCTCTACGCGCAGTTCCCGGAGATCACCGAGCGCGGCGCGCGGCGCACCTTGAACGAGCTGCTGTCGTCGGGCGCCCCGTACGAGCTGGAGGCGATGGTGACGCGCGACCCGTCCATCGTCGGCACCACCCGGACCGTCTGGGTGCGCGCGGACGACGAGGTCGACCAGTTCGTGAAGGGCTACTTCACCCGCAGCGGCCCCGAGGCCGAGCGCCGTCTGAACGACGCCAAGATCGCCGCGGTCGACGCGCTGGTCGCCAAGGGCGCGCTGGTGCAGAGCTTCAACACCACCCTGTTCAGCGCCGGCGACAGCCGCGAGGCCGAGCAGGCGGGCATCTGGGGCGCCATCGTCGGCTCGCTGCTGACGCTGCTGGTCACCATGTCGCTGTCGGTTCCCATCGGCATCGCCGCGGCGGTCTACCTGGAGGAGTTCGCGCCGAAGAACAAGTGGACCGACCTGATCGAGGTCAACATCAACAACCTCGCCGCCGTGCCGTCGATCATCTTCGGCCTGCTCGGCCTGGCGGTGTTCCTCGGCTTCTTCGGCCTGCCGCGCTCGGCGCCGCTGGTCGGCGGCCTGGTGATGGCGCTGATGACCCTGCCGGTCATCATCATCTCGGCCCGCGTCGCGCTGAAGTCGGTGCCGCCCTCGATCCGCGAGGCGGCGCTGGGCATCGGCGCCTCGCCCTTGCAGACGGTGACGCACCATGTGCTGCCGCTGGCGATGCCCGGCATCCTGACCGGCACCATCATCGGCATGGCCCGCGCGCTCGGCGAGACGGCGCCGCTGCTGATGATCGGCATGGTCGCCTTCATCGTCGACATCCCGCACGGCTGGACCGACAGCGCCACCGTGCTGCCGGTGCAGATCTACATGTGGGCCGACAGCCCCGAGCGCGCCTTCACGGAGCGCACCTCGGCGGCGATCATGATCCTGCTCGGCTTCCTGATCCTGATGAACGGGTTGGCCGTTTTCCTGCGCAAGAAATTCGAGAGGCGGTGGTAAGCCATGAGCGTCCATACCCAGACCCACACCGGCGCCCCGGCCGCCGCGCGCTCGGCCCCGGCCGTGCCGAACAAGATGATCGCCCGCGACGTCAAGGTGTTCTACGGGGCCAAGCAGGCGCTGAAGGGCATCAACGTCGAGATCCAGGAAAACAAGGTGCTGGCGCTGATCGGCCCGTCGGGCTGCGGCAAGTCGACCTTCCTGCGCTGCCTCAACCGGATGAACGACACCATCGAGAACTGCCGGGTCGAGGGCCTGATCGCGCTCGACGGCGAGGACATCTACGGCAGGTCGATCGACGCCGTGCAGCTCCGCGCCCGCGTCGGCATGGTGTTCCAGAAGCCGAACCCGTTTCCGAAGTCGATCTACGACAACATCGCCTACGGCCCGCGCATCCACGGCATGGCGTCGGGCCGCGACGAGCTGGACGAGGTGGTCGAGAAGTCGCTCCAGCGCGCCGGCCTGTGGAACGAGGTGAAGGACCGCCTGCGCGAGCCCGGCACCGGCCTGTCCGGCGGCCAGCAGCAGCGCCTGTGCATCGCCCGCGCCATCGCCGTCAGCCCCGAGGTGATCCTGATGGACGAGCCCTGCTCGGCGCTCGACCCCATCGCGACCGCGCACATCGAGGAGCTGATCGACGAGCTGCGCGAGAACTTCACCATCGTCATCGTCACCCACAACATGCAGCAGGCGGCCCGCGTCTCGCAGAAGACCGCCTTCTTCCACCTGGGCGACATGGTGGAGTGCGACGACACCGAGGAAATCTTCACCAACCCGCGCGACGAGCGCACCCAGGGCTACATCACCGGCCGCTACGGCTGATCCTTGTCCATGGACAGCCCCTCTCCCCTCGTGGGGAGGGGCTCATGAAGAGCCTGTCGTGTTGAAGGAAGCGAAGATGCTGGGTAATGTCGAGCCGCGCGCAGTGAACGGAGCCACCATGAACGCGGCGTTGAAGCCGCTCGTCCTCGTCGTCGAGGACGAGGCCGACATCGTTACCCTGCTGAAGTACAATCTGGAGAAAGAGGGCTTCCGCGTCGCCACCGCCACCGACGGCGAGGAGGCCCTGCTGCTGGCCGGCGAGCAGACCCCGCACATCGTCCTGCTCGACTGGATGCTGCCGCTGATGAGCGGGCTGGAGGTCTGCCGCCAGCTCCGCCGCAACGCCAAGACCCGCGACATCCCGATCATCATGCTGACGGCGCGCGGCGAGGAGGGCGACCGGGTGCGCGGCCTGAACTCCGGCGCCGACGACTACATCACCAAGCCCTTCTCGCCGACCGAGCTGGTCGCCCGCATGCGCGCGGTGCTGCGCCGCGCCTCGCCGGGGATGACCGACGAGACGCTCCAGTTCGCCGACGTGACGATGGATCTGGCGGCCCACCGCGTGCGGCGCAACGGCCGCGACGTGCATCTCGGCCCGACCGAATTCCGCCTGCTGCGCCATTTCATGCAGCATCCGGGGCGGGTCTTCTCGCGCGAGCAGCTTCTCGATCTGGTGTGGGGCCACGACGTCTATGTCGAGCCGCGCACCGTCGACGTCCACATCCGCCGCCTGCGCAAGGCGATGAACGAGGAGACCGAGCTGGACCTGATCCGCACCGTGCGGTCGGCCGGCTACGCGCTCGACACCAAGACGGTGTGAGGGGATGGCGGGAACCCCCCGCCCCCATCCTTACGTGATTGCGTCCAGCGCGTCGTTGCTCAGGCCGCCCGGCACGATGGTCAGCGGGATGCGCAGTTTCCCCAGCCCCCGCCCGGTGTAGTAGGAGACCAGCGGCCCCGGCCCCTCCGGGTCGGTGCCGGCGGCCAGCACCAGGATGGAGATGCTCGGCTCCTCGGCGATCAGGGCCAGCACCTCCTCGTGCGGGTTGCCCTCGCGGACGTAGAGCGCCGGCAGGGTGCCGGTGAGCTGGTTGACCTCGCGGGCCAGCTTCTGGAGCATCAGCTCGGCCTCGTTGCGCTGCTCCTCGCGGATCAAATTCTCCACCGCCAGCCAATGCTGCATCTCGCCCTGCTCCAGCACGGTCAGCAGGGCCACCTTGCCGCCCGACTTGCGGGCGCGCAGGCAGGCGTAGCGCAGCGCGACCTTCAGCTCCGGGCTGTCGTCGACGACGACCAGGAAGATGCGCACCGGCGGCGGCGAGGTCGGCGGCGAGGTTTCGGTCGTCTCGGTCATCTCAACCCCCCTTTGTTTCTTTGTCGTTCACACGCGGCGGAAGGCGGCGCCCGCCGCCCAGCCGGCCGCGACCGCGCCGACCACCGCGGCCACCCCGTAGACGACCGGGCGGTGGCGGGCGATGTCGTAAAGCTCGGCGCTGAAGCCGATCTTCGACACCACCAGCGGCGTGGTCTGGGCGCTCACCACCTCGCCGTTGCGGATCAGCAGCGCCTCGACATTGTACAGCCCCGTCGGGACGTTGGCTGGAAAATAGATGTTGGTGCGGAACAGCCGGTCGCCCAGGAAGGCGACCTGCCCGAAGGTCAGGGCGTAGAGGCCGGCGCGCTGCTTGTTGCGGATCAGGGCGGCGCGGAAGGCCGCCAGCTCGTCGGGCTCCAGCGTCTCGCGCGGGCCGAGCTGGAGCTGCGGCAGGCCGATCTGGTGGCGCTCCAGCACCGGGCGGCCGACGATCTGGTCGAGCGGCCGGCTGGTCGCCACCGTGTAGAAGCTGGGGACCTGCTCGAAGCGCACGCTGTCGGTGTTGATCCACATGCCGGCGATCCGCTCCTTGCGGCGGACGGTGGCGGGCACGCGCGGGCCGGTGACGACGATGGCGACGTCGCCCGCCCCGTCGGTGGTGCCGAACAGCACGACCTCGGTCCCGGTGAAGCCGGTGGTGATGGCGATCAGGTGGCTCGACAGGTCGGCGACGAGCTGCTGGGCCCACACCGTCGCCGCCAGCGTGCCGCCCAGCAGCAGCCCGCCCAGCGCCGCCGCTCCCTGGACCAGACGACGTTTCGACAGCGAAACCATCACGTCATTCCCGAGGTCAGGGTGAAGAGATCCTCCGGCCGGGCGAAGAGATCCCAGGCCAGCTTCAGCGCCACCGCGACGACGATGCAGGACAGCAGCAGCCGGGCCTGCTCGCCGCGCAGCCGGCTTCCCATCTTGGTGCCGGACTGGGCGCCGGTGACGCCGCCGATCAGCAGCAGCAGGGCCAGCATGGCGTCGACCGTCTGGTTGGTGGCGGCCTGCAACAGGGTGGCGGCGGCGGTGGTGAAGATGATCTGGAACAGCGAGGTGCCGGCCACCAGACCCGCCGGCATGTTCAGCAGATAGATCATCGCCGGCACCAGCAGGAAGCCGCCGCCGATGCCCATGATCGCCACCAGCATGCCGCCGACCAGCCCGATCCCCGCCGGCAGCAGCGCCGAGATGTAGAGCTTGGAGCGCTGGAAACGCATCTTGAAGGGCAGGCCGTGCAGCCAGATGTGGCGGTGCAGCTTGCCGCGCCTTGCGGTGGGGGCGCGGCGCCGGATGAGGGCGCGGCTGCTCTCCACCAGCATCATCCCGCCGATGGTGCCGAGGAAGAAGACGTAGGACAGGGTGATGGCGATGTCGATCTGGCCGAGCCGCTGGAGGATCGCGAAGATCCAGACGCCGAGCGCCGTGCCGACCACGCCGCCGGCCAGCATCACCACGCCCAGCTTGACGTCGACGTTGCCGCGCCGCCAGTGGGCCAGCACGCCCGACACGCTGGCGGCGACCAGCTGGTTGGCCTGGGTGCCGACCGCGACGGCCGGCGGCACGCCGATGAAGATCAGCAGCGGCGTCATCAGGAAGCCGCCGCCCACCCCGAACATGCCCGACAGGAAGCCGACCAGCCACCCCATGCCGAGCACCAGCAGCGCGTTGACCGACATCTCGGCGATCGGCAGATAGACTTGCATGGGAGGGGATCGCCGGCCAGGAAAGGTGGGGCAGCTTACCCGACCCGGCCGGCCGGCGGAAGCCGGGTCGACGCCGCGCGACCGGGGCGCTGAGGTCAGCGACCGGAGGAGGCGCGGGCCATGGCGCCGGCGGAGGCGTTGAAGCTCTTCATGAAGCCGCCCTTGTCGGGAAAGGCGCGGTCGGCCTCGCGCCGGGCGGCGTCGAGGTCGGTGGCGTGGATGATCAGCCGGTTGGCCTGGAACCAGACCGGGTTGACCGCGCGTCCGACGGCGCGCGCGCTGGCGCTGTCGAAGCTGACCTCGGCCCGGAAGGGCCGGACGCCGGGTCCGGGCTGGCCCAGGCGGTGGAGGAAGCTGGGAGGCGCGCCCTCCGTCCTGGCGATCTCGCGCTGTGTCTGCCGCAGGGTCTGCTCGGCGATGGAGAGGCGCTTTTCGGCGTCCTCCACCTTGCGGCGGACCTCCTGGAGGGCTTCGTTCTCCGCCGTCCACCGCTCGTGCAGGGGGGTGAGCGCCCGGCGCGCCCGGTCCAGCCCGGCCAGAGCCTCCCAGCCGCGGCGGACGCCGAGCAAGGCGAGCTGCGCCGTCACCCCGAACATCGCCGCGACCGGCAGGACCGCTCCTAAAAATCCTTCGATCGTCATCGCCGCCTCCTGGCATGCCGATTGCTGCCGTTCCCTCATCCGGGCACGGGAGCAGCAAGGATCATGCCGGTCGCGGCGCTGCCGGAGCCTTCGCGGAAGCGGCCCGTCGCCGGAGACGCCACGGTTTTGGAGTGCCCGTCATGAACGCCGCCTTCGGCCGCGTGGATCTGATGGTTCCGGTGCTGGAAACGCTGCTGTTCCTGGCCTGTCTGGCCTGGATCCTGGCCTCGGCCGCGCGCGCCGCGCGCCATGTCCTGACGGTCCGGCGCCGCCGCGCCGCGCTCGACAAGCGCCACGCCGATCTGGAGCGCGACCTCGACAGCGTTCACCGCTCGGTGCGCCAGCAGGACGGGGCGTTGCGTCACCTGGAAAAGGCGCTGGCCGACAAGCAGGAGGAGGTCGAGGCGGCGCAGGCGCGGCTGAACGCGCTGCGCAGCGAGGGGCGGCGGGAGTATGAGCTTCTGAGCGAACGCTTCGGCGAGAAGGACAAGCTGTGGCTTCTCGCGGTGCCGCGCGACGACCGGCCGGCGCGCTGGGCGGTCGCCGCCCCCGATCCGCAAGCGGCCTCGGATCTGCTGGCGAAGAGGGTCACCACCCCGGAGCGGCCGGAGGTGGAGGGGCAGATGTAGGAGCGCGGTCGCCTCCCAAAATGCAATCGCGGTGCGCCGCAACTGCATTTTGGGACGCAGGACGCGTTACAGCAGGCCCTTGGCGGCGATCAGCGCGCGCAGGTCGGCCTCCGGCCGGGCGCCGACATGGCTGATGATCTCGCCCGCCGCGATGGCGCCGATGCGCCCGCAGACCGCCGGGGGAAGATCGCGGGTGAAGCCGAACAGGAAGCCGGCGGCGTAGAGGTCGCCCGCTCCGGTGGTGTCGACCACGCGCCCGACCGGCTCCGCCGGAACCTCGACGACCGAGCCGGCCGAGACGATGACCGAGCCCTTCTCGCTGCGCGTCAGGGCGGCGGTCTTGCCCAGCCGCTTCACCGCCTCCAGCGCGTCCTCGAAGCGGTCGGTGCCGTAGAGGGCGGCGATCTCGTGCTCGTTGGCGAACAGGATGTCGACGTGCGTCTCCACCAGATCGACGAACTCGGCGTGGTGGCGGTGGACGCAGAAGCTGTCGGACAGCGACAGCGACACCTTGCGTCCGGCGGCGTGGGCGATGGCGGCCGCCTTGCGGAAGGCCTCCTTGGCGCCGGGCGGGTCCCACAGGTAGCCTTCCAGATAGGTCACCTGCGACGACGCGATCAGCGCCTCGTCGACGTCCTCCGGGCCCAGCTCGACGCAGGCGCCGAGGTAGGTGTTCATCGAGCGCTGGGCGTCCGGCGTCACCAGGATCAGGCAGCGCGCGGTCGGCGCGCCGCCAAGCAGCGGCGCGCTGGCGAAGGCGACGCCCGAGGCGCGGATGTCGTGGCCGAACACGTCGCCGAGCTGGTCCTTGGCGACCTTGCCGATGTAGGCGCCCTTGCCGCCCAGCAGGGCGATGCCGGCCATGGTGTTGCCGGCCGAGCCGCCCGACACCTCGACGCCCGGCCCCATGCGGCCGTACAGCTCCTCGGCGCGGGCGGAATCGATCAGGGTCATCGCGCCCTTCTCGATGGCGTTGGCGGCGAGGAAGGCGTCGTCGGCGTGGGCGATGACGTCCACGATGGCGTTGCCGATGCCGGTGACGTCGTAGGCGGCCGAGGCCATGGGCGCTCCTTGATGTGATATGCGTGTCGGGGAGGGATTCGCGTTGCGGCGCGAGTATAGCGGCGGCGGCGGCGTTCACAAGCGCGCCGGCCGGGCGGTCGCTTGCATCATGAAAGTGACTGTGGGACAGTCGCCGCCATGAAGCGCACCCGCCTCGCCGACGCCCCCTGCCCCATCGCCCGCAGCCTCGACGCGGTCGGCGACTGGTGGACGCTGCTGATCCTGCGCGACGCCATGCTCGGCAGCACCCGCTTCGACGCGTTCCAGCGCGGCGTCGGGCTCGCCACCAACATGCTGGCCCGCCGCCTGCGGGCGCTGGTCGAGGCCGGGCTGCTGGAGCGCCACCCCTACCAGCAGCGTCCGCTGCGCCACGAGTACCGGCTGACCGACAAGGGCCGCGACTTCCTGCCGGTGCTGCTGGCGATGGCGGAGTGGGGCAACCGCTGGCTGATGCCGGAGGGGGCCTTCCGGCTGGTCTGCAAGGACAGCGGGGCGACCGTCCGTCCGCTGCTGGTCGACCGCGACAGCGGCCGCCCCATTGCCGCCGGGCGGGTCGCGGCCGACATGGCGAGCCATGCGGGCACGCACCACACCGGCACACAACACCACACCGGCACACAACACAGGGAAGACGTTCGATGAGACGAGTGGTCGTCACCGGCCTGGGCGCTGTCACTCCGCTGGGAACCGGCGTGGCCCACAACTGGCGCCGCATCCTGAACGGCGACAGCGGCATCGGCGCGCTGTCCGGCTTCGAGACCGGCGACCTGCCCTGCCGCATCGCCGGGCACATCCCGGCCGCCGGCGAGGGGGCCTTCGACCCCGACGCGGTGGTGCCGCCCAAGGACCAGCGCAAGATGGACCGCTTCATCCTGCTGGCGCTGGCCGCCGCCGAGGAGGCCGTCGCCGATTCCGGCTGGCGCCCGACCGAACAGCAGGCGCTGGAGCGCACCGGGGTGATGATCGGCTCCGGCATCGGCGGCCTGCCCGGTCTGGCCGAGACGGCGCTGACCCTGCACGAGAAGGGCGCGCGCCGCGTCTCGCCCTTCTTCGTGCCGTCGAACCTGATCAATCTGGCGTCCGGCCACGTCTCGATCCGCTTCGGATTCCAGGGGCCGAACCACGCGGTGGTGACCGCCTGCGCCACCGGCGCGCACGCCATCGGCGACGCGGCGCGGTTGATCGCGTCGGACGACGCCGACGTCATGCTGGCCGGCGGCACCGAGGCGGCGATCTGCCGGCTCGGCATCGCCGGCTTCTGCGCGTCGCGCGCCATGTCGACCGGCTTCAACGACGACCCGGCGCGGGCGTCGCGCCCGTGGGACCGCGACCGCGACGGCTTCGTCATGGGCGAGGGCGCCGGCGTGCTGGTGCTGGAGGAGCTGGAGCACGCCAGGCGCCGCGGCGCCACGATTTACGCCGAGGTGACGGGCTACGGGATGTCGGGCGACGCCCACCACATCACCTCGCCGGCCGAGGACGGCGACGGCGCCTTCCGGGCGATGCGCGCCGCGCTGAAGCGGGCCGGCGTGGCGCCGGACGCGGTGGATTACGTCAACGCCCACGCCACCTCGACCCCGGCCGGCGACCCGGTGGAGATTCTTGCGGTCAAGCGGCTGTTCGGGCCGGCGGCCGGCTCGGTGTCGATGTCCTCGACCAAGTCGGCGACCGGCCATCTGCTGGGCGCGGCGGGCGCGGTGGAGGCGATCTACGGCATCCTGGCGCTGCGCGACCAGGTGGCGCCGCCGACGCTGAACCTGGAGAACCCGTCGGAGGGCTGCGATCTCGACCTCGTGCCGCTGGTTCCCAAGGAGCGGCGGATCCGCCACGTCCTGTCCAACTCCTTCGGCTTCGGCGGGACCAACGCCGCCCTGCTGTTCAGCCCGGCGCCCTGACGGGGCGTCGGTTTCCCCGTTCCGCCATGCCCGCGCTTGGCACGGGCATGGCGTGGCCGGGAAATCGGGCGGTGCGGCCTGGAACGCGGGGAGGCGGCACCGTAGATAAGCGGGCGCCGCCCTTTCCTTACACGGAACCCCGCATGATCCGCGCTTTGTTCCTCGCCTTCGGCCAGCTTTCCGACCCGCGCGCCCGCCGGGTGGTGTGGATCGCCGTGCTGTCCTCGGCGCTGGCCTACGCCCTGTTGTCCGTTTCCGTCTGGTGGGCGCTGTTCCACACGCCGCTGACCGGCAACGTCTGGGTCGACGGCGTCGTCGACCTGCTGGGCGGGCTGGTCGTGCTGATCCTGGCGTGGCTGCTGTTTCCGGCCACGGTCGGCACGGTGTCGAGCTTCTTCCTGGACGAGGTGGTCGGCCGGGTCGAGGCCCGCCACTACCCCCACCTGCCGCCGCCGCGCCCCAGCGGCTGGCTGGCCGATCTGTGGACGGCGCTGCGCTTCCTGGCGCTGGTGCTGGTGGTCAACCTCGTCGCCCTGCCGCTCTACATCGCCGCCCCCGGCCTGAATCTCGTCGTCTTCTACACGGTCAACGGCTATCTGCTGGGCCGCGAGTATTTCGAGATGGTGGCCCACCGCCGGATGGACCGGCGCGAAGCGCGGGCGTTGCGGCGGTCGTACCCGCTGAAACCTTTTTTGGCCGGCGTCATCATCGCCTTTCTTTCGTCGATTCCCTTCGTCAACCTGCTGGTCCCGGTCGTCGCCAGTGCCTTCATGGTCCATGTCCTCCAGTCCATGACAGGCCCCTTGCGGCGGGCCGGATGACCGTGTTACGCCGCTAGCGGCGCGGTCGCGTCCGGGCTCACCGGACGATCCGACGGAACGCCGTGTCCACGCGCGGCGCCGGCCGTCAGCCCACCCGCGTTTCCTGATTGGGGATCACCGTTCATGCTGTTCGGACGAAAGACTCCGCCCGCCGCGCCCAAACCCGACAGCGTCGCCGCGACTCCCGCGCCCGTCGCCCGGCCCGCCGAGCCGGCCACCACCCTGTCGCCCCTGGCCTCGCTGGCGACGCCCGCGCCGTCCGCTCCCCAACCAGCGTCAGCACCCGCGCCGGCTGGAGGCATGAGCGCCGCCCTGGCCGCCGCCCAGCCCCCCTCTTCCGCTCCGACGCCTTCCGTCAAGGGACCCGAGATGAACAGCAGCAGCCCGAAGCCCCCGACCGTTCCGTCCCTTCCGGGCGCCGGTTTCAAGACCGACGTGCCGCGCCGCACCGTCGACGTCCCCGGCGTGTCCCCGCGCCAGCCGGCCGGTCTCGGCAACCCCTCCGCCCCGCTCGGCGCGCCGCTGGGTGCCCCGGCGGCGGCCCCGCTGGCTCCCCTGCCGGAGCAGCGCCGCCTGATCGTCGGCCGCGACATCTCGCTCTCGGGCGAGATCGGCTCCTGCGACGTGCTGGTGGTCGAGGGCACGGTGGAGGCCAAGCTGCGCGAGGGCCGCTCCATCGAGATCGCCGACGGCGGCCTGTTCAAGGGCTCGGTCGAGATCGACGAGGCCGACATCGGCGGCCGCTTCGAGGGCGACATCGCCGTGCGCGGCCGGCTGACCGTGCGCTCGACCGGCAAGATCACCGGCTCGATCAAGTATGGTGAGCTGGCGGTCGAGGCCGGCGGCCAGCTGCGCGGCGACATCCAGATCTACAGCGCGGCCCCCAATGCCGCCGCCCCGGCACCGACGTCGGCTCCGGCTCCGGCTCCGGTCGAGATCCCGGTCGCGGTTCCGGCGGACGCCATCTGACCGTCGCACGCCCGCGCCCGAACGCGCCCGGCCGGCACCCGCCGCGCCGGGCGTTTTCATGAGAAGAGCCCGGCGCGGCGGAAAAACCGGGAGCCGCGCCCGTCAGGCGATGATCTTGTCCTTGAAGGCGCAGAGGTCGGCGACCGTGCAGACCGGGCAGTCGGGCTTGCGCGCCTTGCAGACGTAGCGGCCGTGCAGGATCAGCCAATGGTGCGCGTGCCGCCGGTAGAGCTTGGGCACCACCTTCAGCAGCTTCGCCTCCACCGCGTCCGGCGTCTTGCCGGGAGCCATCCCGGTGCGGTTGCCGACCCGGAAGATGTGGGTGTCGACGGCGATGGTCTCCACGCCGAAGGCGACGTTGAGGACGACGTTGGCGGTCTTGCGGCCGACGCCGGGAAGCTGCTCCAGCGCCTCGCGGTCGCACGGCACCTCGCCGCCGTGGCGCTCGATCAGCAGCTCCGACAGGCGGATGACGTTCTTGGCCTTGGTGTTGAACAGGCCGATGGTCTTGATGAAGCCCCGCAGCCCCTCCTCCCCCAGCGCGACCATCGCCTGCGGCGTGGTGACGGTGCGGAAGAGCGGTCCGGTCGCCTTGTTGACGCCGACGTCGGTCGCCTGGGCCGACAGCACGACGGCGACCAGCAGCGTGTAGGGATTGACGTACTCCAGCTCGCTCCGCGGTTCCGGGTTGACGGCGGCGAGGCGGCGGAAGAATTCCTGGATGGCGACGGGCTTCATGGGCGCGAGCATAGCCGCAAGCCGCCGCCCCGGCCAGCGGCGGCTGCGCCGGGGCGGCGGATTGCCGGGAAGCGGAGTATATTTTTCGCGAATTTCATCACATTTCGAGTCTCCTTCGTGTAAACCGGCAGTGGTTTCCTTGAGCGTCAACATGCTTCGACAGATTTCGTAAAGAATCCGGCCTTTCGTCCGGTTCTCCGTTTTGCTATTCCTGTGATCGTCGCCGGTTTGTTCGGCGGACGCCCAAGAAAAAGAACCGTTTCCGAAACGATTGGCGGCGGTCTTGATCGGCGGCGATGGCGGCGGGACTCGGTCCCGGGCTGGGGGAGAAGGCGGACATGGGAAGCTTCCAGGTGGAGGTGCTGGACTGGGGCTTGCGTCTGCGGCTTCAGGGCGCCCTTTCCGTCGGGCAGCGCGACACGCTGATCCGCCGGGTTGAGCATGAATGCGCGGCCTACGCCCTTCAGAAGCGCGCCTGGACCAGCCTGATCGAGTTCGACCATTTCCAGGCCGAGGGCGGCTTCCGCCCGGAGCTGCTGGTCGGGCTGATGCGGCTGGCGCGGACCTGCGGGCACCAGCGCTGCGCCATCCTGCTCAGCGACTGGCAATGGGCGTCGGTCCTCGCCGACGCGATGATCGAGGCCGGCACCGACGATCAGGTGCGCATCTTCGTCCAGCCCGACGGCTTCGAGGCGGATTGCGGGAGCGCCATGGCCTGGGTGCTCCATGGCGGGGTGATTCCGCTGGTGTCGCGGGCGGCGTAGGGTCGCGGCATGACGTCGGCGTGCTGAACGCGAGGCGCGATCCCCCGATCGCGCCGTTTCTCCGCCGGGGCTTCTCCGTTACCATCCGCCGATGCCCAGCGACCGGCCAACCGACACGCCCGGGGATGCATCCGCGAGCGTCGGACCGTCCCGCCTGTTCTTCGACGCCATCCTCCACCCCCACCGCAGCCTGGGGCGCGGCGGCTTCCGGACGCTGATGGGCGTCGTCATCCTGCTGAATCTCATGGTGGCCGGCGTCTTCGCCGCGAACGGGGCGTGGCCGGTCATCCCTTTCTGCGGGCTCGACGTGCTGGTGCTGTGGCTGGCCTTCCGCGTGAACTACCGCGCCGCCCGCCAGTACGAGCGCGTCCGCCTGACCGAGGCCGAGCTTACGGTGCAGCGGGTCCATTGGAAGGCGCCGGAACGGCGCTGGCGCTTCCATCCCCATTGGCTGAGGGTCAGCCACGACGAGCGGTCGGCGGAGGGGCCCCGGGTCACGCTGTCCTCGCACGGGCAGTCGGTCGGCGTCGGCGCCTTCCTGTCGCCGGCGGAGCGGACGGCCTTCGCGCGCGCTCTGGACGAGGCGCTGCGGGCGTGGCGCCGCCCGCCCTGCCCGCCGGCCCCCGCCGGATAGGGTCGGCGAGGCGGGGCGTCAGCCCCGGCCGTCGGTCGTGAGGCCGCGTTCGGTCAATTCCTCGTCGACTTCGCGTTCCACCTCGCGCTCGACCGCCTTCTCGACCTTCTCGTCGATCCGGTGGTCGAGGCAGTCGGCGGTCCTGGCCAGCTTCTCGAAGCTGTCCTTGACCTTCCTGAGATCGCTTTCCGGCAGATTCTCCAGATCGATCATGCCGTTGCGCGCGGCCTTGCTGGCGCGGATCAGCTCGTCGAGCTTCAGGTGGATCGCCTGGGTGTCGCGGTTCTGGGCGTTCTGGATGACGAACACCATCAGGAAGGTCACGATCGTCGTGCCGGTGTTGATGACCAGCTGCCATGTGTCGGAGAAGTGGAACAGTGGCCCGGTGGCGCCCCACAGCAGCACCACGCCGAAGGCGGTGACGAAGGCGCCCGGCCGTCCGGACAGTTGCTCCATCCAGCGGGCGAAACGGGAAAACACCTCGCTCATCGAACGTCCACTCCACGCCGCGTCGTCCCGGACCGGCCGTCCCGCGAGGGAACGGCCGTGGGGAATAAACGCGCGGGCCCGCCGAACGTTTCATGTTTCGTTCGGCGTAGGGCGCTCGCCGGTCTTTCGCGTCAGGACCCTTGGCTCAGCGCCTCCGCCAGCGCGCGGTCGTGGGTGTTCTGGCCGACGACGAGCTGCATCGACTGGGTCGGCATGGAGATGTCCAGCTCGTCGAACCGCTTCTTCATGCGGCGGTTGAACTCGCGGGCGACGCCCCACTGGCGGGTCGGGCGGGTCTTGAACTGGGCCAGGATGTTGATGCCGGTGTCCGACAGCTTGTCGACGCCCAGCACCTCCAGCGGGTTCAGGATGTCGGCGGCGAACTGCGGCTCGGCCTGCACCGAGGCGCCGATCTCCTTCAGCACGGCGATGATGCGGTCGGGATCCTCGCGGTTGGACACCGTCACGTTGAAGAGGGTGACGGAGAAGTCCTTGCTCATGTTCTTCACCGTGGTCACGGCGCTGAACGGCACGGAATGCACGGCGCCCGACCCGTCGCGCAGGCGGATGGAACGGATCGAGATCGCCTCCACCGTGCCGGAATGGCCGCCGCCGACGTCCACCGAGTCGCCGACCGACACCGTGTCCTCGAACAGGATGAACAGGCCGGTGATGATGTCCTTGACCAGAGTCTGCGACCCGAAGCCGATGGCCAGACCGACGACGCCGGCGCCGGCCAGCAGTGGCGCGATGTTCACGCCCAGTTCCGACAGCGTGATCAGCGACACCATCGTGACCAGCAGGATCAGGAAGGCGTTGCGCAGCAGCGGCAGCAGGGTGCGCATGCGGGCGCTGCGCTCGATCTTCGTGCCGTTGCGGTCGGTCGAGGCGAGGAAATGCTCGATCATCGCGCTGACGACCTCCCAGGCCACCACGGCGCCGGCCAGCAGGAGGCTGATCGAGATGACGCTGCCGACGATGCGCCGGCCGATGGCCGACTCGGCCCAGGCCAGCGTGTCGATGCCCCAGCCGTTCAGCACCACCCCCAGCGCCACCACCCAGATCACCGTCTTGCCGAAGCGCTGGACGATGGGCAGGTAGAAATAGGCGCGCTCGTGCAGCTGCGGCAGGGTGCCCTGCATCTCGCGGTTCATGCGCAGGCCGCGCCGCAGGGTGCGGTTCAGCCCGCCGACCAGCAGCCGGGCGACGGCGACCGCGACCACGGTGATGGCGGTGGCGCGGGCGAGATACTCGAAGCCGCCATAGACGTTCAGCACCCAGACGCCCAGCGTGACGACCACATACAGGATCGCCAGCACATGCCAGATGTCGGCGAAGCGCCGCCGCGCCGTGCGCAGCACCGCCCCCTGCCCCTCGGCCTCGCGCCGGGCGGTGGTCAGCGGGTCGCCGTTGCCGGACAGCGGGTTGCCGCGCATCCATTCGGCGACGCCGACGCGGTTTTGCAGGATCAGCACGATCAGCATGCCGGCGATCACCACGCCCAGCAGCTTCAGCAGCGCCCCGTAGGCGCCGAGCGGCAGGCCCAGCACATAGGCGCCCTCGGCCAGGAAATAGCCGTAGACGGCGGCGGCGATCAGGCGGCGCGTCCAGATGTAGGCCCGGCGCGCGCCCTCGTCGCTGGTGCGGATCAGGCGGAGGTTGGCCGCATCGGGCGCGAAGAGCAGGCGCACGCCGATCAGCAGCACCTGGATGATCACGGTGGCGTTGACGACGGCGAGCGCGACCAGCCGCACGCGCGGCCCCGGCTCCGTCACCGACAGGATGGTGTAGGCGACGACGATGAAGGCGACGATCGGCGCCAGCTCCAGCAGCGCGCGGCCGAGCAGCAGCGGGATGCGCACCAGCGTCGAGGAGACCGGGCGGGAGGCCAGCGCGTGGCGCGGCCGGTTCAGCAGCCGGCGGACGCCGAACCCGACCACCGCCCCGATGGCGAGGATCAGGGCGAGCTGGATGCCGATCTGCACCCAGCGCTCGCGCGCCGACGGATCCTCGATCTGGCGCTGCACCCAGGAGATGGCGCCCGGCAGGTCGGCGAAGACGTTGGCGACCTGCACGAGCTGCCGGCTGACCACGTCCATGCGCTCGGCCAGGAAGGACAGCGCCTTGGCGCCGATGGTCTGCGGCAGGGCCGACTCGCCCTCCGCCTCCTTGGCCTGGGTCAGCCCCTTCTGCGCGGCGACCAGCGCGCGGAGCTGCTCGACCAGCCGGGTCCGCGCCTCCGGATTCTCCAGGGTGGAGACCATCGCCTCCAGCTGCTGGATCGTCGGCTCGCCGGCCGCGACCGGCGTGCCGCCGGATGCCGACGGGGCCGCCACGGGGAGCGGCGCCCCGCCGGCGGCGGGGGCCGCGGCGAAGCCGGGCGCGGACAATCCACAGGACAGGGCCAGCAGAAGCAGGGCCGCCAATCCGCCGAGAAGGCGGGCCGACCAGCGGGAGCGTGCGGCAGGCATTCGGTACCGATCCATCAACGGGTCACTCGGCAGTCATCGGAGCTTCGGGAAGTTAATCTCCCCTTACCCGCTTGCCAACCCGACCGGCGGGACCTTTTTTAAGTCACGGGTGCGGGCTGCGCTCCGTTTCCTATCACGTTTCACTGCGCGAGGACCGGCCATGGCCGAGATTCCCCCGAAGACTCCCGGCGCGTCTCCGGCCCCGGCGGAACCCGCCGATCCCGGCAGCGAGGGCGCCGTCCGCCCCAGGCTGGTCGCCGCCAAGGAGCAATGGGCGCGCGACGGCCGCGCGCTGACCGGGCAGCCCGCCGACCCGGCCCGCGACCGCCTGCCACCCGGCCAGCGGCTGGTCGAGGACTGGCCGGTGCTCGACCTCGGCATCACGCCCAGCGTGACCGAGGGGAGCTGGAGACTGACCGTGGACGGTCTGGTGGAGAGCCCGCTGTCCTGGCGCTGGGACGATCTCCAGGCGCAGCCGCAGGAGCAATTCCTGTCGGACATCCACTGCGTCACCACCTGGTCGCGCTACGACAACCGGTGGGAGGGGGTGAGCGCCCGCCGCCTGCTGGCGCTGGCCCGGCCCAGGCCGGAGGCGCGCTTCGTCGTCTTCCATTCCTCGGACGGCTACACGACCAACGTGGCGCTGGCGGATTTCGACGCGGACGGTGTCCTGCTGGCGACCAAATGGGAGGGGGAGCCGATCGGCCGCGACCATGGCGGCCCGGTGCGCATCGTCCTGCCGAAGCTCTATTTCTGGAAGAGCGCCAAGTGGGTGAAGCGGATCGAGCTGCTGGCGGAGGACCGTCCGGGCTATTGGGAGGTGCGCGGCTACCACAACCACGCCGACCCCTGGACGGAGGAGCGCTATTCGGACTGAGGCGGCCGCGCGCAGCCTCGTCTGCACGGTTGGCATCCCGCGCCAAAGCCGCTATGGTCGTGCGCAGCGGCCCCGTAGCTCATCTGGATAGAGCACAAGTTTCCTAAACTTGGGGCAGCAGGTTCGAGTCCTGCCGGGGTCGCCATTCCCTTTCAACGCTCAAGTCTTTTGGCGCTCGACGCACGGCTCAATGCGCCGTGATCGGGCAGACCACCGCCCTGGTCGCCTTGGCCAGATCGGCCGGCGCCATGACGATCTGCAAGCCGCGCCGGCCGCCGTTCACCACCATCTCGGGCAGCCCCTCGGCGCTGGCGTCGACGAAGGTCGGCAGCGCCTTCTTCTGGCCGAGCGGGCTGATGCCGCCGACCATGTAGCCGGTCGTCTTCTCGGCGAGCGCCGGGTCGGCCAGGTCGGCCTTCTTCGCCTTGGCCGCCGCCGCGATGGCCTTCAAATCCAGCTTCGCCGCCACCGGGATGACCGCGCAGGCCAGCCCCTTGGGTTCGAGCTGGACGATCAGCGTCTTGTAGACGATGGCTGGATCCAGCCCGAGGGCCGACGCGGCGTGCAGGCCGATGGCGTCGGCGGCGGGATCGTAGACATATTCGAGCAGCCGGTAGCCCACCCCCGCCGCCTTCGCCGCGTTGACCGCCGGTGTCACCTTCGCCGCCATCGCCCCCTGCCGCTTTCCGCACTGTCGAAGGCGCGAGCTTAGCAGAGAGGGCGCCGGTTGCGTCAACCGCGAGCGCCGCCCTTATTCGCCGCGCGAGGACGGGTTGCCGATCATGGTCAGGAACTCCCGCCGGGTCGACGGGTCGGTGCGGAAGGCACCGAGCATGCGGCTGGTCACCATGGTGACGCCGGTCTTGTGGACGCCGCGCGTCGTCATGCACTGGTGCTGCGCCTCGATCACCACCGCGACACCCTCCGGCTGGAGCACCTGGTCGAGGGTGTTGGCGATCTGCGCCGTCATCTTCTCCTGGATTTGCAGGCGCTTGGCGTAGGCCTCGACGAGCCGGGCAAGTTTGGAGATGCCGACCACCCGGTGCTTGGGCAGGTAGGCGACGTGCGCCTTGCCGATGATCGGCACCATGTGGTGCTCGCAGTAGGACTCCACCCGGATGTCGCGCAGCACGACCATCTCGTCGTAGCCGTCGGTTTCCTCGAAGGTGCGCTGGAGCAGCTCGACCGGGTCGGTGCCGTAGCCGGCGAAGAACTCCTCGTAGGAACGGACGACGCGGTCGGGCGTGCCGAGCAGCCCCTCGCGCGCCGGGTCGTCGCCGGCCCAGCGCAGCAGGGTGCGGACGGCCTCCTCCGCCTCGGCGCGGGACGGGCGCGTGGTCTCGGACGCGCCGGAGCGCGGGAGTCCGCCGGGGCCGCGAAGCACGTTCTCAACGAGCGGAATCTTGGGAGCCGTCACGGGGAAAAACCTTTCGGTGGCTGGTTCTCGATGTCCGGATTCGGTTGGGAGTGATCCGGATTGCGCATCGATACGATACCGGGCCTCGCGCGGATCATAGGCCGTTCAACGGAAAGCCGCCCCGTCATCCGCCTTTCGGCGAAATCGACATGGCATTGGTTTCGCCGCTTTCAACCCTGGGACGATCACGGCGGCGGGAAAAACATCAATTCAGCCGCATCGGCTGGTGCGGGCTGTCGAGCGAGAAGGCCGGGATCGTCACGTCGAACGGCCGCCCATCCGACGATTCCATGCCGTAGCTGCCGGCCATGATGCCCGACGGCGTGCCGAGCGGCGTGCCGCTGGTGTATTCGAAATGACCGCCCGGTTCCAAAACCGGCTGTTCGCCGACCACGCCCGGCCCGCGCACCTCCTGCACGCGGCCCATGGCGTCGGTGATGCGCCAGTGGCGGGTGCGGAGCCGCACCGTCTCCCTGCCCTCGTTCTCGATGCGGACATGGTAGGCCCAGACGTAGCGCCCCTCGGCGGGGGCCGACTGGTCCTCCAGGAACACGGGCTGGACGGTGACGCGGATGGCGCGGGTGACGGCGGTGTACATGGCGCGGCCTGGAGCTTTGCTGGCATGGCGAATCGCGGAGGACGACCAGCATAAGGGCGGGAGTCGGCCCCTGTCCAGAATGAGGGGGCCGGCATCCGGGAGCCGGAAGGGCGCCCCGCGGAACGTGCCGGAAAAAGCACGCACGCAGATTGATGCAGTCATGCGGTCCGTAAGGGTCGACACGGTCTTGCGACGGGGGGGTACCGATGATATATGCGCAAGTCCCAGCAACGGCCGATGAGCCTTCCATATGTCTCGTTCGCACGCCCTTCGCATCCGACGACGGAGCCTCGCACCGCGAAACGCGGGTGCGGCCGTCCTTGGGTCGCGTGCGAACGCCAAAGGCATCGAAGGGACCTGATCCCCGGCCTCCGGCGACGGCGCGACCCGCTCTGAGAAGACCCTCTTCCGACCGGGAGCCATCGCATATGATCATCACCACCGAACAGCCCAGGCACGCGCCCGTCATCGAAGCCCTGCTCGACGCGTCCTTCGGCCCCGACCGGCTCCAGAAGACCGCCTACCGGCTGCGGGACGGCGTCGACTCGATCCCCGAGCTGAACCTCGTCGCCATCGACCACGACGAGCACGGCAACGAGATCCTGGAGGGCACCATCCGCTACTGGCCGGTCCTGGTCGGCGGCGTCACCCCGACCCTGCTGCTCGGCCCCATCGCGGTGGCGGGGCATCTCCAGGGCGGCGGGCTGGGCAGCAAGCTGATCCGGATGAGCCTGAACAAGGCCATCGCGCTCGGCTACACGTCCGTCATCCTGGTCGGCGACGCTCCCTACTACGAGCGGTTCGGCTTCACGCGGAACCTGACGCTCGGCATGCAGATGCCGGGTCCGGTGGACATGGACCGGCTGCTCGGGCTGGAGCTGGTCGAGGGCGCGCTGGACGGCGCGTCCGGCATGATCGGGCGGGCGGAAACGGCGGTTCCGGCGCTGCCGGCGGCGACGGAGGCGGCGGCCCCCTTGTCTTTTCTCTTCTCCCGGACCTGGCGCGACCGGATGTGGGCCGACATGGCGGTCGGCGCCGCGTGACGGCGGACGGCCGATCCGGCACGGCCGGTGGAATGATCGGCGGGACGGACGAGCATTGACTCGATTCGCCCCGCCTGTGCTACCATCACGCGATGAGCGGCTCCGGCGGACCGGCGCCGCGCGCGCCACACTGTCCGGTGTGAGCGCGCTATTCGTTTTTGTGCGGAAGGGAGCGGGTTGAGCAAGAAGCTGTTCATCAAGACCTGGGGCTGCCAGATGAACGTCTACGACTCCGCCCGCATGGCGGACGTCCTGGCACCGCTGGGTTACCGTCCGGTCGATGAACCCGACGGCGCCGACATGGTGATCCTCAACACCTGCCACATCCGAGAGAAGGCCGCCGAGAAGGTCTTCTCGGAGCTTGGCCGCCTGCGCATCCTGAAGGACGAGAAGGCCGCCGCCGCCGCCGCCAGGAAGCCGTCCGACGATGGCCGGATGATCCTCGCCGTCGCCGGCTGCGTCGCCCAGGCCGAGGGCGAGGAGATCGTCGCCCGCGCCCCCTTCGTCGACATGGTCTTCGGCCCGCAGACCTACCACACCCTGCCGGAGATGGTCGCCAAGGCGACCCGCGCCGCCGGCAGCGTGCTGAACACCGATTTCCCGGCCGAATCCAAGTTCGACTTCCTGCCCGAGGAGGCGGTCAGCCAGGGTGCCGCCGCCTTCCTCGCCGTGCAGGAGGGCTGCGACAAGTTCTGCACCTTCTGCGTCGTCCCCTACACCCGCGGCGCCGAATTCTCGCGGCCGGCCGCGCAGATCCTTCTGGAAGCGAAACGGCTGGCGGCCGGCGGCACGCGCGAGATCAGCCTGCTCGGCCAGAACGTCAACGCCTGGCACGGCGACGGCCCCGACGGCTCGACCTGGGGGCTGGGCCGGCTGATCCGCGAGCTGGCGGAGATCGATGGGGTGGAGCGCATCCGCTACACCACCTCGCACCCGCGCGACATGGACGAGGAGCTGATCCGCGCCCACGCCGAGGTGCCGCAGCTGATGCCCTACCTGCATCTGCCGGTGCAGTCCGGGTCGGACCGCATCCTCGCGGCGATGAACCGCAAGCACAGCGCCGACGACTACCGCCGCCTCGTCGACCGCCTGAAGTCGGTCAACCCGGATCTGGCGCTGTCCGGCGACTTCATCGTCGGCTTCCCCGGCGAGAGCGACGCCGACTTCGCGGCGACGCTGAAGCTGGTCTCGGACGTCGGCTACGCCCAGGCCTACTGCTTCAAGTACAGCCCGCGCCCCGGCACCCCGGCGGCGCTGGAGGACCGGCAGGTGCCGGAGCCCGTGAAGGAGGAGCGCCTCGCCGCGCTCCAGCAGCTCATCGGCGCGCAGCAGGTCGCCTTCAACCACGGCTTCGTCGGACGCACGATGAAAGTGCTGTTCGACCGCGTCGGACGGCGCGACGGGCAGCTGCTCGGCCGCAGCCCATGGATGCAGTCGGTCCACGCCGAGGCGAACGAGCGGCTGCTCGGCCGCATCGTCGAGGTCCGCATCGTCGAGGCGCGGCCCAGCAGCCTGACCGGCGTCGTCGTCACCGGCGAGCACCGCACGACGGCCCATTCCCAGCCCGCCCATTCCCTGGAGGCAAGCGCTTGAACGGCCAGCCCGACCGGCGGATCGACGTCCAGTTCGAGGACAACCGGCTGCTGCCGATGCTGTACGGGGAGCATGACCGCCACCTTGCCCGCATCGAAACCCTGCTGGGCGTGTCGTTGATCTCGCGCGGCAACACGCTGACCGTCTCCGGCCCGCCCGACGCCGCCGAGGCGGCGCGGGCCGCGCTGGACTCGCTGTACGAGCGTCTGACGCGCGGCATGGCGGTCGGTCCCGGCGAGGTCGACGGCGCCGTCCGCATGGCGACCTCGCCCGGCGCCGAGGAGGCGCGGGCGGCTGGCGGGGCCGGCACCGGGATCACGCGGGCGGAGATCACGCTGCGCACCCGCAAGCGCGGCGCCATCACTCCGCGCTCGCCGATGCAGGCGGCCTATCTCCAGGCGCTGGCGGAAAGCGAGCTGGTGTTCGGGCTGGGGCCGGCCGGCACCGGCAAGACCTATCTGGCGGTGGCCCAGGCGGTGGCGCTGCTGACCACGGGGCAGGTCGACCGCATCGTGCTGTCGCGCCCGGCGGTCGAGGCGGGGGAGCGGCTGGGCTTCCTGCCCGGCGACCTCAAGGAGAAGGTCGATCCTTACCTGCGCCCGCTCTACGACGCGCTGCACGACATGCTGCCGGCCGAGCAGGTGAAGAAGCGGCTGGAGTCGGGCGAGATCGAGATCGCGCCGCTCGCCTTCATGCGCGGCCGGACGCTCGGCAACGCCTTCGTCATCCTCGACGAGGCGCAGAACACCACGCCGATGCAGATGAAGATGTTCCTCACCCGGCTGGGCGAGGGCGGACGCATGGCGGTGACCGGCGACATCTCGCAGATCGACCTGCCGTCGGGCACCCGGTCGGGCCTGCGCGACGCGCTCGACATCCTGAACGGGGTGGAGGGCGTGCGCTTCGTCCATTTCACCGACGCCGACGTGGTGCGCCACCCGATGGTCGCCCGCATCATCCGCGCCTACGACCGCGCCGACGCCCAGAAGCTGGAAAACGCGCGGCCGGCGCCGAAACCAACCGCCAACGGGGAGGGACCGCCGTGATGGCCGTGGACGTCACCGTATCCCGCGAGGCCGGCGACTGGGCCGAGAACGCCGAATGGCTGGCCGAGAAGGCCGCGCTCGCCGCGCTCGCCGCCATCTACGACGAGGAGGACGGCCCGGCCGAGATGTCGGTCGTGCTGGCCGACGACGCGCTGGTCCACCAGCTGAACCGCGACTACCGCGGCAAGGACAAGCCGACCAACGTGCTGTCCTTCGCCCTGACCGAGGCCGACGAGCCGGAACCGGAGGAGGGCGCGCCCGTCCTGTTGGGCGACGTCATCCTCGCCTTCGAGACGGTCCGGCGCGAGGCCGCCGAACAGAACAAGGCCCCGGCGGACCACATGACCCACCTTGTGGTGCATGGTGTTCTGCATCTGCTGGGGTATGATCACGAGACGGACGACGAGGCCGAGGAGATGGAGGCGCTGGAAACCCGGCTGCTCGCCGATCTCGGCATCGCCGATCCGTACGCCGCCAACCGCCTTCTGCCGGACAGCCCGGACGGAGCGGACCCGACCAACCATGAACCGCCGGACCGATGAGCGAAATTTCCGACAGTCGGACGCCCCGTGAGAACGGGGCCGAAGAAGAGCAGAATTCCCTGGGGCACCTCGTCAAGGGGTGGCTCCGCACCGTCTGGGGCGGGCGCGGCGACTCCACGCTCCGCGCCACGATCGAGGAATTGATCGGGGACCTGGACGAGGAGGAGGGTTCGGTGGGGGCCGGCGAACGCGCGCTGCTCACCAACATCCTGAAGCTGCGCGAGACGACCGTGGCCGACGTCATGGTGCCGCGCGCCGACATCATCGCGGTGGACATCGACACGCCGCTCCCCGCGCTGGTCCAGAAGGTCGCCGAGGAGGGGCATTCCCGCCTGCCGGTGTACCGCGAGACGCTCGACGACGTCGTCGGTGTCATCCACATCAAGGATGTGCTGTCGGTGATGGCCCGGCAGGCCCAGGGCAACGCCGCCGAGGCGGACCTGAAGGGCATCGTCCGCGACGTCAAGATCGTCGCCCCCTCCATGCCGGTGCTCGACCTGCTGGTGCAGATGCGGCAGAGCCGCCGCCATCTGGCGCTGGTGGTGGACGAGTTCGGCGGCATCGACGGCCTCGTCACCATCGAGGATCTGGTCGAGGAGATCGTCGGCGAGATCGAGGATGAGCACGACGAGGAATCCGCGCCGCGTCTGGTCGAACGCCCCGACGGCAGCCTGATCGCCGACGCCCGCCTGCCCATCGAGGATTTCGAGGAGCGCGTCGGCCCGGTGCTGACCGAGGAGGAGCGCGAGGACATCGAGACGCTGGGCGGTCTGGTCGTCTCGCTCGCCGGCCGGGTGCCGGCGCGCGGCGAGATGCTGATCCACCCGTCGGGCCTCGAATTCGAGATCGTCGAGGCGGATTCCCGCCGTCTGAAACGCCTGCGCGTGCGCAACGCGCCGGCGAACAGCTCCGATCTCGCCGAGACGGCCTGACCGTCCATCCGGACGTTCCACGCAACGCTGCGAGCCATGCCCCCGCTTCGACCCTCCCCTGCGCCGCCGGGGTGGGCCGGAGCGGGGGCAAGTCCTTGATCGGGCTTGCACCCTCTCCGCGCGGCACCACTTATGGGCAGCGTTGCCTCTGCCGCTGCCGGAGTTTTCCCTTTTGACCGTGACCGACACGCTGCCCGTTCCGGCCCGGCTGGGCCGTGTGTCCGCGCGTCTCGCGTCGCTCACCGGCTGGCGGCGGCTGGCCATGGCGGCGGCGCTGGGCGGGCTCGCCACCCTCGCCCTGCCCCCCGCCTACGCCCTGCCCCTGCTGCTGGTCGCCTTTCCGGGGCTGATCTGGCTGCTGGGCGGCGCCGCGACCGGGCGGCGGGCCTTCGCCATCGGCTGGTTCTTCGGCTTCGGCCATCATCTGCTCGGGCTCTACTGGGTCAGCGCCGCCCTGTTCACCGACATCGGGCGCTTCTGGTGGGCGCTGCCGCTGTCGGCCGCCGGCCTGCCGATCCTGATGGCGATGTTCACCGGCGGCGCGGCCTGGCTGTTCCATGCCCTGCGCGCGCGGGGTCTCGGCGCCGGGTTGGCGGGACCGCTGCTGTTCGCCGCCTGCTGGGCGCTGTTCGAGTGGCTGCGCGGGCACGTCTTCACCGGCTTTCCCTGGAACCTGCTCGGCTATGGCTGGGTCGGGGTGCTGCCGGTCCTGCAAAGCGTGTCGCTGGTCGGCATCTACGGCCTGACCCTGCTGACCGTGCTGGTCGCGTCCCTACCCGCCGCCCTGCCCGATCCGGGCATCCGGCCGCGCCGCGCCGGCACGGCGCTGGCCGCCGGGCTGGCGCTGTTCGCGGCGCTGGCCGGCTGGGGGGCGTGGCGGCTCGCCACCGCGTCGGACGAGACGGTTCCGGGCGTGCGGCTGCGGCTGGTCCAGGCGGCCATCGACCAGCGCCTGAAATGGGCCCCCGGCGAGCGCGAGAAGAACGTCCAGCTCCACCTCGACCTCTCCGCCACCCCCTCGGCCGAGCCGGTCACCCACGTCATCTGGCCGGAAACCGCGGTTCCCTTCTTCCTGGACGGCGACGCGCGGGTGCGGCAGGTGCTGGGGTCGGTCGTCCCCTCCGGCGGCCTGCTGATCACCGGCGCCCCGCGCAGCGCGGTCGACGCGGAGGGCGAGCGGCGCTACTACAACAGCCTCGTGGCGCTCGACGGCAGCGGCGCCGTGGCCGGCTCCTTCGACAAGTTCCATCTGGTGCCCTTCGGCGAATACATGCCGCTGCGCCGCTGGCTGCCGGTCGGCGCCATCGCCGGCAACGGGGCCGAGTTCTCCCCCGGTCCCGGCCCGACGACGCTGCGCCTGAACGGCATTCCGCCGGTCAGCCCGCTGATCTGCTACGAGGGCATCTTCCCCGGCGCCGTGACCGATCCCCACAACCGGCCGCAGTGGCTGCTCAACCTGACCAACGACGCGTGGTACGGCCGCACCGCGGGACCGCACCAGCATTTCGCGATCAACCAGGTTCGCGCGGTGGAGGAAGGTCTGCCGCTTGTCCGAGTTGCCAATACGGGTATTTCCGGGCTGGTGGACGCCTACGGGCGTGTGACAAAGTCGCTTGGTCTGGGTGAACGCGGGATCATCGACACCACATTGCCGAAAGCACCGCCTGGGACCACGCTCTATGGACGTGTCGGGGACAGGATTTTCGGCCTAATGCTTCTGGGTTGTTTTCTCGGAGCGATGCTCTCTCGATATCACCGTTGACCGATGCCGCTGGCGCAACCCGGGCGTGGCCGTGGCCACGCGCCAGGGAAGCGGGGACGCGGGCTTGACTGCATACGTGGATATGTCGTATCAAAGTTGCACAACTGTTACAGGGATAAACGAGATGCAAGCAGCTACTGGGGCGCCGCGCGGGCGCCGTGCGGGCGCCGGCCGTCCGAAGACCGGAAAGCCGAACCCGATCGACGTGCATGTCGGATCGCGCGTCCGTCTGCGTCGGACGCTGCTGGGTATGAGCCAGGAGAAGCTGGGCGAGGCCATCGGCCTGACCTTCCAGCAGGTGCAGAAGTACGAGCGCGGCGCCAACCGCATCGGCGCGTCGCGTCTGTTCGACCTCAGCCGTGTCCTGGACGTTCCGGTGTCCTTCTTCTTCGACGACATGCCGGCCGAGGCTGCCGCCGCCCGCGTGGACGACGAGGATGACGCGGCGGGTTCGGAAGAGCGGCCGACCGGCGGCTACGAGCCGGACCCGATGGCCAAGCGCGAGACGCTGGAGCTGGTCCGCGCCTACTACAAGATCAACGACCCGTCGGTGCGCAAGCGCCTGTTCGAGTTGACCAAGGCCGTCGCCAACGCGGCCGTCGCCGAAGCGGCGGAATAACGGCGCGCCATGAGCCCCACCGAAGGGGGAATGCGAAGCTCGGCCGCATTCCCCATTCGTTGTCTTGGTGGACGTCCGTGATCGTGCCAGGTCAAGGACACGGGCAGTCGGGAGTTTGCTTGACCGCGGCGGGAATCCTTGTCAAATACCGGGTTGGGTCGGTGTCCTGCGGGCGCTGTACCGATCTGTCGTTTCGACTTGTGAAATAGCGCACCGCGAAAAGCCGAGGTTCCCCGTGGCCAAGCTTAACTACGTCTTCACCAGCGAATCCGTGTCGGAAGGCCATCCCGACAAGGTCTGCGACCGCATCTCCGACGCCATCGTCGATCTCTATCTGTCGCACGACCCGCAGGCCCGCGTCGCGGTGGAGACGCTCGCCACCACCAACCAGGTCGTGCTGGCGGGCGAAGTCCGCGGTCCCGACAGCATCAAGGCCGACCAGCTGGTCGAGGTCGCCCGCGCCGCGGTGAAGGACATCGGCTACGAGCAGGACGGCTTCCATTGGGAGAAGATGGACGTCAAGTGCCTCGTCCATTCCCAGTCCGCCGACATCGCGGTCGGCGTCGACGCCGCCGGCAACAAGGATGAAGGCGCCGGCGACCAGGGCATCATGTTCGGCTACGCCTGCCGCGAGACCCCGGCGCTGATGCCCGCCCCGATCTATTATTCCCACGCCATCCTGAAGTCGCTGGCCGAGGCCCGCCACTCCGGCGCCGCCCCCCAGCTCGGGCCCGACGCCAAGAGCCAGGTCACGCTGCGCTATGTCGACGGCAAGCCGGTCGGCGCCACCGCCATCGTGCTGTCGACCCAGCACGCCGAGGGTCTGGACCAGGACGCCGTGCGCGAGATCGTCCGTCCGCACATCGTCAACTGCCTGCCGCAGGGCTGGATGTGCGACGAGGCGAACCTGTACGTCAACCCGACCGGCCGCTTCGTCATCGGCGGTCCGGACGGCGACGCCGGCCTGACCGGCCGCAAGATCATCGTCGACACCTACGGCGGGGCCGCCCCGCACGGCGGCGGCGCCTTCTCCGGCAAGGATCCGACGAAGGTCGACCGTTCGGCCGCCTACGCCGCCCGCTACCTCGCCAAGAACGTCGTCGCGGCGGAACTGGCCGAGAAGTGCACCATCCAGGTCTCCTACGCCATCGGCGTGTCGAAGCCGCTGTCGGTCTATGTCGACACCCACGGCACCGGCACCGTCGACGAGGACCGCCTGTCGGAGATCCTTCAGCAGCTGGTCGACCTCAGCCCGCGCGGCATCCGCACGCATCTGGGCCTGAACAAGCCGATCTACGCCCGCACCGCCGCCTACGGCCATTTCGGCCGCGAGCCGGATGTGGACGGCGGCTTCTCGTGGGAGAAGACCGATCTGGTGGCCGACCTGCGCAGCGCCTTCCGCTGAGCCGGGTCCTCACCCGACGAGACGACAGCAGGGGCCGGCGACGGCCCCTGCTTTGTTTTGAGGGCCCTGCCTTCCCCTGCCCCCGACATCCTCCGTTCATCGAAAAGCGCGCCGCGACGTCATGACCGACCAACCCTTCGATTCCGCCGATTCGTCCAACCGTCTTTTCGGCCGCCGCAAGGGGCGCCCGCTCCGCAAGCGCCGCACCGAACTGCTCGACACGCTGCTGCCGACGCTGGAGATTCCGGTGCCGAAGCCCGGCGAGCGCGTCGACCCGCAGTCCCTGTTCACCCGGCCGGGACAGTCCGAACCGGCGCAGGACGTCTGGCTGGAGGTCGGCTTCGGCAGCGGCCATCACCTCGCCTGGCAGGCGCGCCACAACCCGGAGATCGGGCTGATCGGCGCCGAGCCCTTCGTCAACGGAGTCGCCGCCCTGCTCGGTCTGCTGGACGACGACAAGCTGGGGAACGTGCGGGTGCTGCCCGACGATGCCCGCCCGCTGCTCGACGCCCTGCCCGACGCCTCGATTGGCCGGGCCTTCGTCCTGTTCGCCGATCCCTGGCCGAAGAAGCGCCACGCCGACCGCCGCTTCATCGGGCCGGAGAATCTGCCCCGTCTCGCCCGCGTCCTGAAGGACGGAGCCGAGCTGCGGCTGGCCAGCGACGACATGGGGCTGGTCCGCTGGATGCTGGAGCACACGGTCAAGCACCCGGATTTCGAATGGACCGCGCGGGTCCCGTCCGACTGGCGCGTCCGCCCGGCCGACTGGCCGGCGACCCGCTACGAGGAGAAGGCCATCGCCGCCGGCCGCAAGCCGGTGTTCCTGCGCTTCGTCCGCAAGCCGCGGGGCTGAGGCTCCGCCTTCCGTCATGGCCGGGCTGCGTCCCGGTCGTCCGTGCGGGAGCCCGTGGATGCCCTCGGATGCCCGTGCCTGGCACGGGCATGACCTGCCGTGGAGATTACGAGCTGGCCGGGTCCGGCGCCGCGACCACCGGCTCGGCGAAATGCTCGACGACCGGGAACGGGTCGTAGAAGTGGTGGAGCCGCTGCTTCCATCCCGCGTAGCGGTCCGAGCCGCGGAAGCCCTCCGTGTGGTCCTCCAGCCGGTCCCACCGGACGAGCAGCAGGTAACGGCCGGCGTCCTCCAGACAAGGCCGCAGCTCCATGCCGCGAAAGCCGGGGGTGGCGGCGATCAAGGGCCGTGCATCGGCCATCGCCCGTTCGAATTCCTCCTGCCGTTCCTTCCGGATCGTCAGCAGCGCCGCTTCCAGGATCATCCTTTTTCCCCCCGAAGAACTTGCCCGCGACGCCAGCCTCGCTTGCCCGTCCGGGCAACGCCAGGGAAAAGGCTTGCGGGATCGGGTGGAATGACTATATTCACCCCTCACGGAACCTCATACGGATCGACGGCCCGGGAAACTGGGCCGGCGGGACGCATTGCGGGTGGGCTTCGGCCCACTTATTTTTTTATCAGCCTATGGAAACCTCGTCCGGTTCAATCCCGGCCGCAGGCTTGGGTCAGGTGGAATGGACGCAACAGGTCGCATCGAACAGATCATCACGCCGTCGGTCGAGGCCATGGGCTACGAGGTCGTGCGTGTCCAGATCTCCGGCGGCCAGCGGGCGGTCCTCCAGATCATGGCGGAGCGCGCCGACGGCGCGGCCATGACGGTCGAGGATTGCGCCGACATCAGCCGCTCCGTTTCGGCCCTGCTGGACGTGGAAGATCCCATTCGCGACGCCTACACGCTTGAGGTCAGCTCGCCCGGCATCGACCGGCCGCTGACCCGTCTGAAGGATTTCGAGCGCTTCGCGGGGTTCGAGGCCAAGCTGGACACCCGGCTGGCGTCGTCGGACGGGCGCAAGCGCTTCCGGGGCATGCTGAAGGGCGTCGAGGACGGCCTCGTGTGCATCGAAACCGAACAGGGAGCCGCCCGGCTGGAGTTCGACAACATTCTGCGCGCCAAGCTGGTTCTGACGGACGATCTGATCCGCGCCAGCCAGGACGCGCAGGGTTGATCCCCAGCCCGGCATTTCGCAAGACCACACGCCGCCAGGAAGTGTAACGGATGGAACTGCTGCAAGTCGCTGACGCGGTCGCCCGCGAAAAGAACATCGACCGGGACGAAGTCCTGGAGGCGATGGAACAGGCGATTCAGAAGGCCGGTCGCTCCAAGTACGGCCATGAGCACGACATCCGCGCCCGCATCGACCGCAAGACCGGCGACATCCACCTGACCCGCCACCTGGAGGTGGTCGAGACGGTGGAGAACGAGGCGACGCAGGTCACCCTGCCCTACGCCCAGCGCCGCAAGGCCGGGGCCAAGGTCGGCGACTTCCTGGTCGATCCGCTGCCGCCCATCGATTTCGGCCGCATCGCCGCGCAGACCGCCAAGCAGGTCATCGTGCAGAAGGTGCGCGACGCCGAGCGCAAGCGCCAGTTCAACGAGTACAAGGACCGCAACGGCGAGATCGTCAACGGTCTGGTCAAGCGCGTCGAGTACGGCAACGTCACGGTCGACCTCGGCCGCGCCGAGGCGATCCTGCGCCGCGACGAGCTGCTGCCGCGCGAGCATTTCAAGAACGGCGACCGTGTGCGCGCCTACATCTACGACGTCCGCGAGGAAGCCCGCGGCCCGCAGATCTTCCTGTCGCGCACGCATCCCATGTTCATGGCGAAGCTGTTCGCCCAGGAAGTGCCGGAGATCTACGACGGCATCATCGAGATCAAGGCGGTCGCCCGCGACCCGGGCTCGCGCGCCAAGATCGCGGTGCTGAGCCACGACAGCTCGATCGATCCGGTCGGCGCCTGCGTCGGCATGCGCGGCAGCCGCGTCCAGGCGGTCGTCGGCGAGTTGCAGGGCGAGAAGATCGACATCATCCCGTGGGCGAGCGAGGCCGCGACCTTCGTCGTCAACGCGCTGGCCCCGGCCGAGGTCGCCAAGGTCGTGCTCGACGACGAGAACCGCCGCATCGAGGTGGTGGTGCCCGACGACCAGCTGTCGCTGGCCATCGGCCGCCGCGGCCAGAATGTCCGCCTCGCCTCGATGCTGACCGGCTGGGACATCGACATCCTGACGGAGAACGAGGAATCGGAGCGCCGCTCCGAGGAGATCCACAACCGCTCCGGCCTGTTCATGCAGGCGCTGGACGTCGACGACGTGATCGCGCATCTGCTGGTCGCCGAAGGCTTCACCTCGGTCGAGGAGATCGCCTACGTCGAGACCGAGGAGCTGGCCGAGATCGAGGGCTTCGACGAGTCGGTCGCCGACGAGCTGAAGCAGCGCGCGCTCGCCTTCCTGGACGTGCGCGAGAGCGAGGCCAACGACCGCCGGCTGGAGCTGGGCGTCGAGGACGTGGTGGCCGAGCTGACCGGCTGCTCCGCGTCGCAGCTCGTGAAGCTGGGCGAGGCCGGCGTGAAGACGCTGGACGATCTGGCCGATCTGGCGGGCGACGAGCTGGTCGAGATTCTCGGCAAGGACGGCCCGACCGAGGAAGAGGCCAACGAGATCATCATGGCCGCGCGCGCCCACTGGTTCGATGGCGAGGGCGGCGAGGCTCCGGCCGGCGGCGCGTCCGCGACGGACGGGCAGGGCGCCCAGGCCTGATTGGTCTGGCGTGCAAGGATTGATCGGTTTGGGACCGCGAAAGGCGGATGACGAACGGATGACCGCGCGGAACGACGCACAGGCACCGGACGCCGCCGACACCCCGGAGACGGGGGAGGGCGCGGTGCCGGAGACGATGGACGGGCTCGGAGACGGGTTCGTTGAGGAAGCAACGGGGGAACACCTGCCGGCCGATGACGAGAAGGGGCCTTTGCGCCGCTGCATCGTCAGCCACGCCGTGCAGCCCAAGGACGGCATGATCCGCTTCGTGATCGCGCCGGACGGCGAGGTGGTCCCCGATCTTGAGGAATCGCTGCCCGGCCGGGGCCTGTGGGTCACGGCGGATCGGGCGGTTCTGGCGAAGGCCATGGGGAAGTCCGTCTTCGCCAAGGCCGCCCGCCGGGCGGTGAAGGTGCCGCCGGATCTGGCCGAGAGGCTGGAACGGCTGCTGGAACGGCGGTGTCTGAACGGTCTGGGCCTTGCCCGCCGTGCAGGCCACGTTCTCGCCGGGTACGAGAAGGTGCGCGAGGCGTTGAAGGTCAACCAGGTCGGTCGCGCGGGTCCCCCGCCAGCCCTTCTGGTCGAGGCCGCCGACGGCTCGCTCGACCAGCGCGGCAAGGTGACGGCGCTCGCGCCGTCGCTGCCGGTGATCGATCTCTTCGCGTCGGCCGATCTGGCCGCCGCGCTGGGGCGCGATCACGCGGTGCACGCGGTGGTGGCGCGGGGCAGGCTGGCCAAGGGGCTGGCTCGTGACGCGGCGCGCCTCAGAGGACTGAAGGGCCCTTGCGAACACCGTGAGCAGGGGATGTCTGATAAGGGCTTGGGAGTCGGCGATGGCGCCGGCCGGCCTGCGATGTAACGTCTGACCATTCGGGAACCGATGACCGACAGCAACGACCAGGACCAGAAGAAAGTCTTGCACCTCAACTCCGGCGCCGGCAAAGGGAAGCTGGAGTCGAAGAAGCCGGTCGAGACCCAGGTCCGGCAGAGCTTCTCCCATGGCCGGTCCAAACCGGTGACCGTCGAGGTCAAGCGCAAGCGTCATGTTGAAAAGGGCGCCGTGCCCGGCATCGCCGACGGCGGTGCCGCCGCGCGCCAGGCCGCCCAGGGTCTCCCCATCCGCGGCGGAGCCGGACAGCGCCCCCGTGGGGGCGCACCGACCGCCGGCCGCAAGCTGACCAGCGAGGAGCTGGCGTCCCGCATGCGCGCCCTACAGGGCGCCGCGCAGGCCGACGAGCAGCGCCGCATCGACGCCGAGGAGGAGGCCGCCCGCGCCGAGGCCGCCGCCGCCGAGGCGGCCGCCGCCGCCGCGCTCGCCCCGCCGCCGGCCCCGGTCGAGGAAGCCCCGCCCGTCATCCTGGACGCCGAGACCCTCCGCGAGCGCGAGATGGCCGAGATGCGCGCCATCCAGGAGGAGGAGCGCAAGGTCGCCGAGGCGGCCGAGGCCCGCCGCAAGGAAGAGGAAGCCCGGCGCAAGGAGGCCGAGGAGGCCAAGCGTCGCGAGGCCGAGGCCGCCGCTCCGCGCCGTGACGGCGCCCGCGACGGCGCGGGTCCCCGCACCGCCGGTGCCGGCCCGTCCCGCTCGGGCGAGTCGCGCCCCGGCTCGTCGGCGGCTCCGGCCCGTCCGGGTTCGGACGCCGCTCCCGGCCGCAGCCTGCCCGGCGCCGCGGCTCCGGCCCGCGCCGAGGAGGAGGACGACAACCGCCGCAAGGGCGGCCGTGGCGGCCCCGGCCCGGCCAAGGCCGCGCCGGCGCGTCCCGCCGCCAAGGCTCCCGTCGGCGCCGACCGCCGCAAGGGCGCCAAGATGACCGTGTCGCAGGCGCTCAGCGACGATGGCGGCGACCGCACCCGGTCGCTGGCCGCCGTCCGCCGTGCCCGCGAACGCGAGCGTCTGCGCCTGATGAGCCGCCAGGAGACCGCCAAGGTCACCCGCGACGTCGTGCTGCCGGAAGTCATCACGGTCCAGGAACTCGCCAACCGCATGGCCGAGCGCGGCGCGGACGTCATCAAGGCGCTGATGCGCATGGGCGTCATGGCGACGATCAACCAGACGATCGACGCCGACACCGCCGAGCTGCTGATCACCGAGTTCGGCCACCGCGTGCGCCGCGTGTCCGAGTCGGACGTCGAGATCGGCCTGCGGGCGACCGAGGAGGAGGGCGCCGTCCTGGTGTCGCGTCCGCCGGTGGTCACCATCATGGGCCACGTCGACCACGGCAAGACCTCGCTGCTCGACGCGCTGCGCCAGACCGACGTGGTGTCGGGCGAGGCCGGCGGCATCACCCAGCACATCGGCGCCTATCAGGTGCAGCTGGAGTCGGGCGCGAAGATCACCTTCATCGACACGCCGGGCCACGCGGCCTTCACCGAGATGCGCGCCCGCGGCGCCAACGTCACGGACGTGGTCGTGCTGGTGGTCGCCGCCAACGACGGCGTCATGCCGCAGACCATCGAGGCGATCCGTCACGCCAAGGCCGCCAAGGTTCCGATCATCGTCGCCATCAACAAGTGCGACCTGCCGGACGCCAAGCCGGAGCGCGTCCGCCAGGAGCTGCTCCAGCACGAGCTGGTGGTCGAGGAGATGGGCGGCGACGTGCTCGACGTCGAGGTGTCGGCCAAGGCCAAGCGCAACCTGAACAAGCTGGAGGAGGCGATCCTCCTCCAGGCCGAAATCCTGGAGCTGCGCGCCAACGCCAACCGCACCGCCGAAGGCGTCGTCATCGAGGCGAAGCTGGAGCGCGGCCGTGGTTCGGTCGCCACCGTGCTGGTCCAGCGCGGCACGCTGAAGGTCGGCGACGTGTTCGTGACCGGCGCCGAGTGGGGCCGTGTCCGCGCGCTCATCAACGACCGTGGCCAGAACGTCAACGAGGCCGGCCCCGCCGTCCCCGTCGAGGTGCTGGGCCTGAACGGCACCCCGCTGGCCGGCGACGACTTCACCGTGGTGGAATCGGAAGCCCGTGCCCGCGAGATCGCCGAGTTCCGTCAGCGCAAGAAGCGCGAGGCGAGCAACGCGGCCACGGCGCGCGGTTCGCTCCAGGACATGTTCAGCCGCATCCAGGCCGGCGAGGCCAAGGAACTGCCGGTCGTCATCAAGGGCGACGTGCAGGGCTCGATCGAGGCCATCGCCAGCTCGCTGGAGAAGCTCACGGCCACCAACACCGAGGTCAAGGTCCGCGTCCTGCACAACTCGGTCGGTGCGATCAACGAATCCGACATCACGCTCGCCAACGCGTCGAACGCGATGATCATCGGCTTCAACGTCCGCGCCAACCCGCAGGCCCGCGATCTGGCCAAGCGCGACGGCGTCGAGATCCGCTACTACTCGATCATCTACAACGTGATCGACGACGTGAAGGCGGCGCTGACCGGTCTGCTGTCCCCGACGCTGCGCGAGCGCTTCATCGGCTACGCGACCATCCGCGAGGTGTTCAACATCACGAAGGTCGGCAAGGTCGCCGGCTGCATGGTCACCCAGGGCACCGTCAAGCGCGGCGCCGGCGTGCGCCTGCTGCGCGATAACGTCGTCATCCACGAAGGCACGCTCAAGACGCTCAAGCGCTTCAAGGACGAGGTCAAGGAGGTCCGCGAGGGTTACGAGTGCGGCATGGCCTTCGAGAATTACGACAACATCCTGCCGGGCGATCAGATCGAAGCCTTCGAGATCGAGGAAATCGCCCGCGAGCTGTAAGGCGTCTTCCAAGCGAGCGGTGGTTGTTCGGATCGCCCGTCCATTCCCGGTGTCCTGCCGGGGATGGGCGGGCTTTCCGCTTCTCCCCCTCGGACGCGGGGGACGCGTTTCCGTCTTCCGTCGGACGCGGGTCCGGACAGCCGTCCCGGCTTGGGAAACCGTCCGGGCGGCTTGACCACGGTCGCCGCCGACCGACCTCTAGAATTCCAGGGCCTTCCGGCCAGAAATCCCGGTTCCGGGCCATCCGGCGGGCAAGACATTCACGAAAGACAGCGACCATGGCGAGCAAGAATCGCGGCGCGATCAACGCCGGCAAACCCCCGTCCCAGCGGCAACTGCGCGTCGGCGAGGAACTGCGCCACGCATTGGCCGATCTGTTCCGCCGCGGCGATTTCCACGATCCGGAGCTTTCCGGGCTGAACATCACCGTGACCGAGGTGCGGATCAGCCCCGACCTCAGCAACGCGACGGTGTTCTTCACCACGCTGGGCGGCGGCCGGATGGACGAGGCGCACACGGCGCTGCGCCGCGCCGCCGCCTTCCTGCGCGGGCAGGTCGCCCGCATGGTCAACCTGCGCCACGCCCCGACCCTGACCTTCGAGGGCGACACCTCCTTCGACTACGCCCAGCACATCGACACCATCCTGCACAGCCCGGCGGTCGCCCGCGACCTCGGCCGCGTCAACGGCGACGACGACCACGACGAGGATGACGAGGACGATTCCTGGGACGAGGAGGAGGGCGACGAGGGTGACGACCTCGACGACGAGGACGACTCCAGCGAGAGCGACGCGGACGAGGCCGGCAAGGGCGGGCGTCGTGGCTCGTAAGCGCAAGGGCGAGCCGATCCATGGCTGGATCGTCCTCGACAAGCCCGAAGGCATGGGCTCGACGCAGGCGCTGTCCAAGGTGCGGCGCCTGCTGAACGCCGACAAGGGTGGCCATGGCGGCACGCTCGACCCGCTGGCCAGCGGCATCCTGCCGATCGCGCTGGGCGAGGCGACCAAGACCGTCTCCTACGCCATGGACGGTGCCAAGACCTACCGCTTCGGCGTCCGCTGGGGCGAGCGGACCACCACCGACGACCGCGAGGGCCCGGTGGTCGAGCGTTCCGAAATCCGCCCCTCGGACGAGGCGATCCGGGCGGCGCTGCCGGCCTTCCTCGGCGAGATCGACCAGATGCCGCCGCAATTCTCCGCCATCAAGATCGACGGCGAGCGCGCCTACGACATCGCCCGCGAGGGCGGCACCGTCGAGTTGGCCACCCGCCGCGTCCGCATCGACCGCTTCGACCTAGTCGAGCGGCCGGACGACGACCACGCCGTCTTCGAGGTCGATTGCGGCAAGGGCACCTACGTCCGCTCGCTGGCCCGCGACCTCGCCGTGGCGTTGGGAACGGTCGGTCACGTCCATCTGCTACGCCGTTTGCGCGTCGGTCCTTTCACGCTGGACGGCGCGATTTCCCTGGACGAACTGGCAACCTTGGAGCAAGGTGCCGCCGTCGAACGACTTCTGCTGCCGATCGAGACCGCGCTGGACGACATCCCGGCGCTGGCCCTGACCGAAGCGGAAGCGCACCGACTGAGACATGGCCAGACGGTGGCTCTCCTCACCCGGCAGGATCGCGAACGCCTTGAAGCGCTTCGCGGGGCTGCCGCTGGGGATGGCACCGTCATTGCGCTTTTCGGCGGAAAGCCGGTGGCGCTGGCCCGTGTCGAGGGGGCGGAAGTCCGTCCGGTGCGCGTCCTCAACCTTTGACGATTTAGGAGACCCCGATGTCGATTACGCCCGAGCGCAAGCAGGAGCTGATCAAGGAATATTCGCGCGGCCAGGCTGACACTGGCTCGCCCGAAGTCCAGGTTTCGATCCTGACCGAGCGGATCAGCAACCTGACCGAACACCTGAAGAGCCACAAGAAGGACTTCCACTCCCGCCGTGGTCTGCTGGTGATGGTCGGTCAGCGCCGTCGTCTTCTTGACTATCTCAAGAAGAAGGACAATTCCCGTTACGCCACGCTCATCGAGCGCCTGGGCCTGCGTCGCTGATCGGCGCGCCGTCCAGACCGTGACCGGATACGACGCCCCAGCCAGCCGCCGCCTCGCCGCACCCTCGGGTTCCGGCGGGTGCGGCGCGCCGGTTGGGGCGTCGCGTTTTTCAGCACCTCTTCCTGTTGCGACGCGATTGATCTTTAGAGCTTTGTGATGGACAGGCCGGCCCCGATCCTTGATCGGGGGACCGGCCTTTTTCGCATCAATCTCTGTTGTCGTTTCCAACGCTTTTAATCTCTGCGGGGCCTTACGACTGGCGGCCCCGGTCTCGGGCGGCAATCCGGCCGTCCTGGGCGTCGGATGGAAGGAAAAAATCATGTTCACTGTGCATCGTAAAGAAATCGAATGGGGTGGGCGCAAGCTGGTCCTGGAGACCGGCAAGATCGCCCGTCAGGCCAATGGCGCCGTCCTCGTCACCTACGGCGACACCACCGTCCTCTGCACCGCCGTCGCCGCCAAGGCGCCGAAGCCGGGCGTCGATTTCTTCCCGCTGACGGTCAATTACCAGGAAAAGGCCTTCGCGGCCGGCAAGATCCCCGGTGGCTTCTTCAAGCGTGAAGGCCGCCCGACGGAGAAGGAGACGCTGGTCAGCCGCCTGATCGACCGTCCCATCCGCCCGCTGTTCGCCGAGGGTTTCCGCAACGAAACCCAGGTCGTCTGCACCGTCCTCAGCCACGACCTCGAGAATGATCCCGACATCGTCGCGATGGTCGGCGCGTCCGCCGCGCTGACGATCTCGGGCATTCCGTTCCTCGGTCCGATCGGCGCCGCCCGCGTCGGCTACAAGAACGGTCAGTACATCCTGAACCCGACCGCCGACCAGGTCGAGGACACCGATCTCAACCTCGTCGTCGCCGGCACCACCGAAGGCGTGCTGATGGTCGAGTCGGAGGCCAAGGAGCTGACCGAAGAGGTCATGCTCGGCGCCGTGATGTTCGGCCACAGCGGCTTCCAGCCGGTCATCGAGGCGATCATCGACCTCGCCGAGCTGGCCGCCAAGGAGCCGTGGGATCTGCCGGAGCCGGCCTACGATCGCAAGGCCCTGAAGGCCCGCCTGCGCGAGACCGTCGGCGCCGACGTCGAGGCCGCCTACACCGAGACCGTCAAGCAGTCGCGCTACGAGAAGGTCGGCGCCGCCAAGGCCAAGGCCCTGGAGACGCTGGCCGCCGAGTACGAGGCCCAGCAGATCGGCACCGAGTTCAAGGAGCTCGAGGCCGACATCCTGCGCGGGGCGGTGCTGAAGACCGGCCGCCGCATCGACGGTCGCGACACCAAGACCGTCCGCCCGATCGTCTCGGAGGTCGGCGTTCTGCCGCGCGCCCACGGGTCGGCGCTGTTCACCCGCGGCGAGACCCAGGCGCTGGTCGTGACCACGCTCGGCACCAGCCAGGACGAGCAGATCATCGACGCGCTCGAGGGCGAGTACCGCGAGCACTTCATGCTGCACTACAACTTCCCTCCGTATTCGGTGGGTGAGGCCGGCCGCATGGGCTCGCCGGGCCGCCGCGAGATCGGCCACGGCAAGCTGGCGTGGCGCGCCATCCACCCGCTGCTGCCGAAGAAGGAGGACTTCCCCTACACGCTCCGCGTGGTGTCGGAAGTCACCGAGTCGAACGGCTCCTCCTCGATGGCCACCGTCTGCGGCACCTCGCTGTCGCTGATGGACGCCGGCGCGCCGCTGGTGCGTCCGGTCGCCGGCATCGCCATGGGCCTGATCAAGGAGGACAGCGGCTTCGCGGTCCTCTCGGACATCCTGGGCGACGAGGATCACCTCGGCGACATGGACTTCAAGGTGGCCGGGACGGAAGTTGGCGTCACCGCCCTCCAGATGGACATCAAGATCACCTCGATCACCGAGGAGATCATGAAGATCGCCCTGGCCCAGGCCAAGGACGGCCGCCTGCACATCCTCGGCGAGATGTCGAAGGCGCTGACCGGCGCCCGCGACGGCGTCAACGAGAACGCCCCGCGCATCACCGTGATCAACATCCCGAAGGAGAAGATCCGCGACGTGATCGGCTCCGGCGGCAAGGTGATCCGCGAGATCGTCGAGCAGACCGGCGCCAAGATCGACATCGACGACGACGGCACCGTCAAGGTCTCGGCGGTCGACCAGAAGAAGTCGGACGCCGCCATCGAGTGGATCAAGGGCATCGTCGCCGAGCCGGAGATGGGCGTGATCTACACCGGCAAGGTCGTGAAGGTCGTCGATTTCGGCGCCTTCGTGAACTTCCTGGGCTCGCGCGACGGCCTCGTCCACATCTCCGAGCTGGCGCAGCAGCGCGTCGGCAAGGTGGCGGACGTGGTGTCGCAGGGTGACGCCGTGAAGGTGAAGGTCATCGGCTTCGACGATCGCGGCAAGGTCAAGCTGTCGATGAAGCAGGTCGACCAGGCCACCGGCGAGGACCTGACCAAGAAGGCCGACTGACCGCGACGGCTTCCCATCCGCTCCTTTCCCGTCTTGGCGGGGCGGGGGCGGGTAAGGAAGCCGGGGCTCAAGGCCACGAAAAAGGGGCGCTTCCCACGCGGGAGCGCCCCTTTTTCCGTTCTATCCTTACCTGGTCATGACGCTGTCCAGTGTCACTGGACGGCGCGGACCTCGACCACTTCCGGGATGTAGTGGCGCAGCATGTTCTCGATGCCGTGCTTCAGCGTCGCGGTCGAGCTGGGGCAGCCGGAGCAGGCTCCCTTCATCGCCAGATAGACGACGCCCTTGTCGAAGCCCTGGAAGGTGATGTCGCCGCCGTCCTGCGCCACCGACGGGCGGACGCGGGTGTCCAGCAGCTCCTTGATCTGCTCGACGATCTCGTCGTCGTCGCCGCTGCCGGCCGCGTGGCCGTCGCCGGCGTCGCTCAGCAGGACCGGGCGGTCGGCGGTGAAATGTTCCATGATGACGCCGAGGATCGACGGCTTCAGCAGGAACCAGTCCTTGGCGTCGGTCTTGGTGATGGTGACGAAATCGGCGCCCAGGAACACCCCGGCGATGCCGTCGATCTCGAACAGGCGCTGGGCGAGCGGCGAGCGGGCGGCGTCCTCGCGGCTGGTGAAGTCGGCGGTGCCGCGTCCGAGCACGTCACGCCCCGGCAGGAACTTGAGAGTCGCCGGGTTGGGCGTCTGCTCGGTCTGAATGAACATGGTGCTATCCTCCATCGGCGCCGAACTGGGCTGGCGGCGCTCCTGAAATTTGGGCAGAATCGCCGGCCGGATCAAGCACCGGATTGGTCCGGTTATTCCTTTGGGGCTATTTCGTTGTGACGATTTCGCCGACCGACCACGCCGCCCCGCCCGCGCCGTCCCATGACGCCGCCTCGGTCGTCGGCTGGCTGCTGCGGGAGGGCCGCCACGCGCCCGACGCCGAGTCGCTGGTGGAGGATTTCTGCGCCCGGCTGATCGCCGCCGGCGTGCCGCTGGCGCGCTGCGTGCTGGCCTTGCAGCTCCTGCACCCGCAGATCCGCTCCATGGTCTATTTCTGGCGCCGGGGCGATCCGGCGATCGAGGTCGTCACCGCCGCGCACGGCACCGAGCTGCTGGAGCCCTACCGGACCAGCACCTTCGCCGCCCTGATCGACGAGGGGGCGGACGGCATGCGCTACCCGCTGGAGCGGATGGAGGCGCCCTGGCCCTACCCGGTGCTGGGGGAGCTGCGCGCGGCGGGCCTGACCGACTACGCGGCGATGGCGGTGCTGTTCGCCGGCGGGCGGCGCAACGCGGTCACCTTCGCCACCGACCGGCCGGGCGGTTTCTCAACGGCCGACCTCGCGCTGCTCGACGCCCTGCTGCCGGCGCTGGGCACGGTGCTGGAGACGCTGGCGCTGCGGCGGCTGGCGGCGACGGTGCTGGACACCTATGTCGGCCGCAAGACCGGCGCCCGCATCCTGTCCGGCGACATCCGGCGCGGCACCGGGGCCGATGTCCGCGCCGTGCTGTGGTACTGCGACCTGCGCGGCTTCACCCCGCTGGCCGACCGGCTGCCGCGCGAGGAGCTGATCGCGCTGCTGAACGGCTATTTCGAATCGATGGGCGACGCGGTGGAGCGCCATGGCGGCGAGATCCTGAAATTCATCGGCGACGCCATGCTGGCGATCTTTCCCCTGGCCGGCGATGAGGACGGAGGCGACACCGCCGCCGCGGTCAAGGCGCTGAACGCGGCGGCCGACGCGCTCGCCACCATGGCGGCGCAGAACGCCGAGCGCGCCGCCTGGGGCCAGCCGACCCTGCGCTGCGGCATCGCGCTTCATGTCGGCGAGGTGATGTACGGCAACATCGGCTCGACCGAGCGGCTGGACTTCACGGTGATCGGCCCGGCGGTCAATCTGGTCAGCCGGATCGAGGGGCTGTGCGGCCGGCTGGAGCGCACGGTGCTGACCTCGGCCGCCTTCGCGGCACTGGTCGAGGGGGACGGGGAGGGGCGCCACCAGCTCCATTCCATCGGGCACCACACGGTCAAGGGGTTGGCGGATGCGGTCGCGGTCTATGAGTTGAGGGTGTGACGCTTCCTTCCCCCTCTCCCCCCCGGGGAGAGGGGATTGAGCGCGATGTGACCGTCACATCCGCACCGACCCGCAGTCCAAGACCGACGTCGGCGCGGCCACGGTTGACGGCGATCTCGGCCAGCCCGTTGGAGTTCCCGTACCACAGCGCCTCGCCCGGCGCGGCGTCGGCGAAGGTGCGGCCCCGGAGCACCGCCCACCCACCGGCCGTCAGGACCGCATCCTCGGCCAGCGTGGCGGCGCGCAGGCCGGTCATGGCGTTGCCGTAGACGTCGACATAGACGATGCGCGGCAGTTCGTCCGGCCAGTCCGGGCGGGCGACGGCGGCGTCCGGCAGGGCCGTGCGCGCCACCTCCCGGCCGGTTGCCAGACGCGCCGCGACGGGGGCGAACAGGTCGCGGCCGTGGAAGCTGGCGGACAGCCGCTCCGGCTGCCAGTCGATGCTCCAGGCGCGGAAGCTGGCGGCGCGGCGGCGGACCAGCTCGAACAGGCCGTTGTCGGGACCGACGAAGAACCGACCGTCGGCTTCGACGACCAGCGGACGGCGGTCGGTGCCGACGCCGGGATCGACGACGCACACGAAGACGCCGCCCGCCGGAAAGGCGGGGGCGTAGGCGGCCAGCAGATAGGCGGAGAGCTGCGGGTCGAAGACGGGGGCGTCGGCGAACAGGTCGATCACCGGCACGCCCGGCGCCTGCTGCGCCAGCACCGCCTTGACCTGCCCGGTGTAGGGGCCGGACAGGCCGAAATCCGTGAAGAGCACGATCATGGCCGCCAGTGTAGCGCGGCCATGATCCGCTGGAAATCCGATCGGAAGGAACCCGATGCGGGAAAGCCGCTCAGCTTCCCGTCTTCAACGACTCCAGGCGCGTCTTCAGCAGCGCGTATTCCGGGTCGTTCGGCGTGAACTGGGCCATCAGCCGGGTCCAGTAGTCGGTGGCTTCCGCCTTGCGGCCCACCGTCATCGCGTCGAGGCCGAGCAGCCACAGCGCGTCGCGGTTGGTGGCGTCGCCGGCTAGCGCCTTGCGCAGGGCGGCGGTCGCCTCCTCGGGCATCGGGGCGGGCGGGTCGCTGCGCGGCTGGTTCTGCAGGATGGAGCTGGCGTAGACGACCAGCACGTCGGGCCGGTCGGGCGCCTGTTCCCGCGCCTTGCGGGCGGCTTCCAGGGCCTTGGCCGGCTCGCCCAGCACGTTGTAGGAGCGGACGAGCCGGACCCAGCCGTCGATGTCCGACGGGTCGGCCGCCAGCCGCGCCGCGAGGCCGTCGACCATGCCGCGCACCATCTGCTCGCGCTCCTCGGCGGAAGGCTGCTGCTGCGGCTGTCCCTGCGTCGCCTGCGCGGTTGCCGGAGCCTCCTCCTGGGCGGGCAGCGGGTTCGGCGTCACGGCGGCGGGGTCGAGGTTGAGGGCGATGGCCGCCTCGCGGATATGCGCCCGCACGGTGGGCACCCACGCCGCGTTGGCCGGCGATTCCGCGAGCAGGGCGCGCCAGCGTTCCAGCGCGTCGCGCTGGTCGCCGGCCTGATGGCGGGCCAGCGCCGCGAAGAAGCGGGCGCGGGCGTCCTTCGGATCCCTGGCCAGCACGCCGTCGAAGGCGGCGCGCGCTTCTTCCGGGACGGTGCCGTCGTTGGCCTCGGTCAGCGTCTCGGCGAACAGGCCGAGCAGCTCGAGGTCGTCCTTGTTCAGCGCCACCGCGCGGCGCAGGGCGTCGGCCGCCTCGGCGGGACGGTTCATCTTGACGTAGGCCTGGCCCAGGATGGCCCAGCCCTGGGCGTCGTCCGGGCTTTCGGCCAACTGCTGCTTCAGCTTGTCGATGGCGGCGAGCACGCTCTTCGGCGGGCCGCCGCGTTCCTGCTCCAGGTTGCGCGAGGCGAGCGGCCGGGCCGGCTGGTCCGGACGTCCGACCGCGCCGTAGACCGCCAGCGCCCCCACCGGCACCGTCAGGGCCAGCACCATCGCCAGCGCCTTCGCCGAGCGGGCGGGCCGGGCGGCCGGCTGCGGAGCGGGCTGGGCGGTCGCCAGCATGCGGCGGCCGATCTCGGCCTTCGCCGCCTCGGCCTGGGCCGGGCTGATGACGCCGCGGGCGAGGTCGCGCTCCAGCTCGTCGAGCTGGTCGCGGTAGACCTCGCGGTCGTAGTCGTCGCGGGCGGGCGCCGCGTCCGCCGGCTTCAGCAGCGGCGGGAGGATCAGCAGCAGAACGGCCACCGTCAGCGCGGCGGCGAGAATCCAGAACAGCATCACGCGTCGTCTTTCCGCAGCAGCGCGTCGAGCCGCCGCCGTTCGTCATCGCTCAGGGGCACGGTGTCCGCCCCGGCGGCCACCCCGCGCCGGCCGCGCAGGAACAGCGCGGTCGCCGCCCCGCCCAGCAGCAGGATCGCGAAAGGCCCCACCCACAGCAGCAGCGTCGTCGCCTTGAAGGGCGGGCGCAGCAGCACGTAATCGCCGTAGCGGTCGGTGACGTAGCCCAGCACGCCGGCGTCGCTGTCGCCCGCCTTCAGCCGCTCGCGCACCAGCACGCGCAGGTCGCGGGCCAGCGGCGCGTTGCTGTCGTCGATCGACTGGTTCTGGCAGACGAGGCAGCGCAGCTCCTTGCTGATCTCCCGCGCGCGGGATTCCAGCGCCGGGTCGGGCAGCACCTCGTCCGGCTGCACCGCGAGCGCCGGGACGGCGGCCGGGATGGGAGCCGACAGCGCCAGGACGGCGGCGAGAAGGAGCCGTTTCATCCCTGCCCCCGCAGATGCTTGACCATCGGGAGGATCTGCTCGTCCACCACCTGCGGGGTGAGCGGCCCGACATGCTTGAAGCGGATGCGGCCCTGGCGGTCGACCAGGAAGGTCTCCGGCACGCCATAGACTCCCCAGTCGATCGACACCCGCCCGTCGAGGTCGGCGCCGATGCTGGCGTAAGGATCGCCGTTGCGGGCCAGCCAGGCCAGCGCGTCCTCGGCCTTGTCCTTGTGGTTGATGGCGCGGACGGTGACGCCCTGCTCGCGGGCCAGCCGGGTGATGATCGGGTGCTCCGCCTTGCAGGGGATGCACCAGGAGGCGAAGACGTTGACCAGCGTCACGTCGCCCTTCAGCCGCTCCGCCGACAGCCCCTCGGGACGGCCGGGTAAGGGCGGCAGCTCGAAGGACGGCACCGGCTTGTCGATCAGGGCCGACGGGATGTCGCGGGGATCCCTTTGAAATCCCAGGTAAAAAGCCACGCCCACGCCGATGAACAGCAGGAAGGGCAGCAGGTAGAGCAGGCGGCGCATGGGGGTGTATCCTTACTTGGCCGCGTCACTCGGCGGGCTGGACGGCGGGCTTGGCCGCGCGGCGGCGCTCCGGCGCGCCGATGCGGAACCGCCGGTCGGTCAGGCTGACGAAGCCGCCCAGCATCATTCCCACGCCGCCGATCCAGATCCACGGCACCAGCGGGTGGTGGTAGATGCGGACGATCCAGGCGGTGCCGTTCTGCGTCGGGTCGCCCAGCGCCACGTAGAGGTCGGAGAAGACCGTCGTGTGGATGGCGGATTCGGTGGTCGTCATCCGGGTGACCGGGTAGCTGCGGCGCTCCGGCGTCAGGGTGGCGAAGGGAACGCCGTCCCTGCTGACCGTGAAGACGGCGCGGTCGGCGCGGTAGTTGGCCCCCGGCACCGTGCCGATGCTGTCGAAGCGGAACTCGTAGCCGGCGAGACGCGCGGTGTCGCCCGGCTTCATGGCCGAGATCGACTCGGTCTGCCACGCCGAGGTGCCGGTCATTCCGAAGATGGCGAGCCCGACGCAGGCGTGCGCGATGGTCATGCCCCAGGCGCTGCGCGGCAGATGCACCGCGCGGTTCCAGCTGTCCCTCACCGGGATGCGGAACAGGCGGATGCGCTCGGCGAACTCGACCAGCGCGCCGACGAAGGCCCAGGCCCCCAGCGCGATGCCGACCAGCGCCAGCAGCGGCCCGCCGCCGGCCGTCAGATAGGCGGCGACGGCGACCATGACGACCACGGCGATGCCGGCCACCCACAGCCGGGTCAGCGCCGCGCCCAGATCCGCCCGCTTCCAGGACAGGAAGGGACCGACCACCATGGTGGCGACCATCGGGATCGCCACCGGCAGGAAGGTCGCGTTGAAGAAGGGCGGGCCGACCGAGACCTTGCCCAGATTCAGCACGTCGAGGAACAGTGGGTAGAGGGTGCCGATGAACACCGTCGCCGTCGCGGTGGACAGCAGCAGGTTGTTCAGCACCAGCGCCCCCTCGCGGCTGACCGGGGCGAACAGGCCGCCGGCCTTCAGCGTCGGCGCCCGCAGGCTGTAGAGCAGCAGCGAACCGCCGGTGGCGATCGCCAGCAGCACCAGGATGAAGACGCCGCGCGCCGGGTCCACCGCGAAGGCGTGGACCGAGGTCAGGATGCCCGAGCGCACCAGGAAGGTGCCCATCAGCGACAGCGAGAAGGTGACGATGGCCAGCAGGATGGTCCAGCTCTTCAGCGCGTCGCGCTTCTCCACGACGATGGCGGAGTGCAGCAGCGCGGTGCCGGCCAGCCACGGCATGAAGGAGGCGTTCTCGACCGGGTCCCAGTACCACCAGCCGCCCCAGCCCAGCTCGTAATAGGCCCACCAGGAGCCCATGGCGATGCCCATGGTCAGGGTGGACCAGGCCGCCAGCGTCCAGGGCCGCACCCAGCGCGCCCAGGCGGGGTCGACCCGCCCCTCGATCAGGGCCGCGACCGCGAAGGAGAAGGCCATCGAGAAGCCGACATAGCCGGCGTAGAGGAAGGGCGGGTGGAAGGCGAGGCCGGGATCCTGCAACAGCGGATTCAGGTCGTTGCCGTCGAGCGGCGGCGGGATCACCCGGATGAAGGGGTTGGAGGTCGCCAGGATGAAGAGCAGGAAGCCGATGCCGATCAGGCCCTGCACCGCCAGCACGCGCGCCTTGAGCGTCGGCGGCAGGTTGCGGCCGAACACCGCGACGGCGGCGCCGAAGACCGAGAGCATGACGATCCACAGGATCATCGAGCCCTCGTGGTTGCCCCAGACGCCCGACACCTTGTAGAGCATCGGCTTCAGCGAGTGGCTGTTCTGCACCACGTTCTGCACGCTGAAATCGGACACCACATGGGCCCAGGTCAGCGCGCCGTAGGCGACCAGCACCAGCAGCATCTGGGCGACGGCGGCGGGGCCGGCGACGTTCATCCAGGCGCTGTTGCGGGTGGCGGCGCCGACCAGCGGCGGGCCGGCCTGCACCAGCGCCACGAACAGCGCCAGCACCAGCGCGTAATGGCCAAGTTCGGGGATCACGGTCCCGCTGCTCCTTGAATGTCGACCTCGAAACCGTCCCTGACGGGCGGACGCGGACTATTTCGCCGTGGCGGCCTGGGCCGTGCCGGGCGCGCCGGAGGGGGCCGCGCCGGGATGGGCGCTGTTGGCGTCCTTGTAGACGCCGGCCTGCTTCAGCGCCTCCGAGACCTCCGGCGGCATGTAGTTCTCGTCGTGCTTGGCCAGCACCTCGCGGGCGACGAAGACGCCCTTGGTCAGCTTGCCTTCCGCGACGACGCCCTGGCCCTCGCGGAACAGGTCGGGCAGCTGCCCGCGGTAGCTCACGTCGATGGTGTGGGCGGTGTCGGTCACGCGGAACTCGGTGACGAGCCCGTCGGTCGATTTGCGGACGCTGCCCTCCTCGACCAGCCCGCCGAGGCGGAAGCTGCGGTCGCCGACCTGCTGGGTCTGCAACTGGGTCGGGCTGTAGAAGAAGACGATGTTGTCCTGGAACGCGGTCAGCGTCAGGGCGGTGGCGCTGCCCAGCCCGAGCAGGGCGAGGCCAAGCATGTAGAGGCGGCGCTTTTTCCTGGTCATCCTTCACTCGCTCCCGCCGGCGTTCCGGCGGCCGTGTCGGGCTTTCCATCGGCCCGTGGGCGGGTGCGGCGACGCGCCGGACGGGCGCTTTCCAGCGCCTTCAGCGTCGTCTCGGCGTCGCGCAACCCCTTCCAGGTGGCCAGCAGCAGGCCCAGCAGCACCAGCGCCGCGATGGCGTAGGCGGGCCAGACGAAGGCGGCGTAACCACCCATCGAGAGAAAGTCTGTCATGGCGTTATCCCTGCGCTCCCTCGCCGGCCGCGCTCAGGCGCAGCGTCTGGATCCGGCGTTGCGTGATCTCGGCGCGCAGGCGCAGCAGGACCACCGCGACGAAGTAGGCGGTGAAGGCCCCGGCCATCACCAGCAGCGGCAGCAGCATGGTGGGGTCGATGCTGGGACCGCCCATCTTCACCACGCTGGCCGGCTGGTGCAGCGTGTTCCACCAGTCGACCGAGAACTTGATGATCGGCACGTTGACGATGCCGACCAGCAGCAGGACGTTGCCGGCCCGCAGCCCGCGCTGCGGATCGTCGAAGGCGTTCACCAGGGCCATGTAGCCGAGATAGAGGAAGAAGAGGATCAGCACGCTGGTCAGCCGGGCGTCCCACACCCACCAGGTCCCCCACATCGGCGCGCCCCACAGCGAGCCGGTGACGAGGCACACGAAGGTGAAGCCGGCGCCGATGGGTGCCGCGGCCTTGGCGAACAGGTCGGCCAGCGGGTGCTTCCACACCAGCCCGGCGCCGGCGGCGACGGCCATGTTGGTGTAGACGAACAGGCTCATCCAGGCGGCGGGCACATGGATGTACATGATCCGCACCGTCTCGCCCTGCTGGTAGTCGGGCGGCGAGCCGAACAGGCTGAGATAGAGCCCGACGATCGTCAGGATCACGGCCGCACCGGCGCTCCACGGCAGCAATGCGGCCGACAGGCGCAGGAAGCGGGCGGGGTTGGCGAAACGATGCATTGACTGGCCCCAGGACATGACCTTCGGTCGCGCTTGGCGAGGATATAGGCGCATGTATGCCGGAGCGCGAGGGGTTTCGCCTTGATCTTAGTCAGGAAGTTGGGGCCGTCAGACCATGGTATGAGAGATTGTCACAACACGGCGCGGCGGCCCGCTTCCGGCCCTTTCCGCGGGTGGCGGGGATGGGCCGGCGCTGCGCGGCCGGTGCTGTTTTGTCGCAGGAGGCGCCCTTGCGGGAAGGCGCCGTCAGGCCCGCGCCCGCAGGTAGGGCGTCAGCCGCCATTCCGCGTATTTGATCAGGCGGGAGGCGAGGAAGTTCAGCAGCAGGTAGATGGCGCCGGCCAGGATGAAGATCTCGAACACCGCAAAGCTCTGCGAGATGATCTTGCGGGCCAGCCCGGTGACCTCCAGCAGGGTGATGGTGCTGGCCAGCGAACTGGCCTTGACCATCAGGATCACCTCGTTGCCGTAGGCCGGCAGCATCTGGCGGACCGCCACCGGCAGCACGATGCGACGAAAGGCCAGCGCCCGCGACATGCCGCAGGCGCGCGCCGCCTCGACCTGCCCCAGCGGCACCGACAGGATGGCGCCGCGCAGGATCTCGCTGGTGTAGGCGCCGGTGTTCAGCGTCAGCGCCAGGATCGCGCACCACATCGGCTCGCGCAGGAAGGGCCACAGAACGCTGTCGCGCACGAACTCGAACTGGCCGAGCCCGTAGTAGATCAGGAAGATCTGCACCAGCAGCGGCGTGCCTCGGAACACGAAGACGTAGGCCGTGGTGAGGATTTCCGCAACGCGGTTGCCCGACAGGCGCAGCAGCGCCGTGACGAAGGCGACCACGGCGCCCAGCAGCAGCGACCCGCCGACCAGCTCCAGCGTCACCGGCAGGGCGGCGAGCAGCTTGGGCAGGCTGTCCCACATCAGTTCCCAATCCATGGCTCAGGCCCTCCGGACGCCGCGGTTGGCGTGCCGCTCCGCCCGCTCGAACAGCGCGGTCGACACGGTGGTGAGCAGCAGGTAGAGCACCGCCGCGGTGGTGTAGAACAGGAACGGCTGCCGGGTCGAGCCGGCGGCGACATGGGCGACGCGCATGATTTCGGCCAGCGCCGTCACCGAGATCAGCGCCGTGTCCTTCAGCGTGAGCTGCCAGACGTTGCCGAGGCCGGGCAGGGCGTAGCGCAGGGTCTGCGGCACCAGCACGCGGCGCAGGATCAGCCAGCGGCTCATCCCGCAGGCGCGCGCCGCCTCGATCTGGCCGACCGGCACCGACTGCACCGCGCCGCGGATGACCTCGGTCGAATAGGCGCCGGAGATCAGCCCGACGGCGGCGACGCCGATGCTGAAGGCGTTGATCTCGATGTAGCCCTCGTAGCCGAACACCCCGGCGACCGCCATGATCATGCCGCTGCCGCCGAAGAACAGCAGGTAGATGACCAGCAGCTCCGGCACGCCGCGCACGACGGTGGTGTAGATTTCGGCGATGCCGTTGAGGACCAGGCTGTGGCTGAGCTTGGCGGCGGCGCCCGCCGATCCGAACAGGATGCCCAGCGCGAAGGACGACACCGACACGGCGATGGTCATCGCCAGCCCGGTCAGGAGCTGTCCGCCCCAGCCGTTCGGTCCGAAGGAGAGAAGTTCGAGCATGGGCCGCTCAGGTAAGGATCGGGGTGGGTGGACAGCCGCTCCGCCTTCCGTCCGACGCGTCATGCCCGTGCTCGGCACGGGCATCCACGGGCGAATCCCAAGGTTCCGCGTGGATGACCGGGGCAGGCCCGGTCATGACGGACGGTGCGGATGGAGGGGCCGTGTTCGCTCGTATCCTTACTTGATCGCGATGTCGTAGCCGAAATGCTGGGTGCTCAGCTTGGTGATCGTGCCGTCCTTGTTGGCCTCGGCGATCGCCTTGTTGAGCTTCTCCTTGAGGTCCTTGTCGGCCTTGCGCAGGCCGACGCCCACACCCTCGCCCAGCACGCCGCGCGAGAAGGCCGGGGCCCACAGGGTCATGTTCTTGGCCGTGTCGGCGTCGAGGATGGCGGCGACGGCCGACCGGTCGCCGAAGATCGCGTCGACGCGGCCGGCGGCCATGTCGATGCCGGCGTTGTCCAGCTTGTCGTAGGTGCGGACCGTCACCTTCGGCAGCAGCTTCTCCATGAAGTTGGCCTGGATGGTGGAGGTCTGGACGCCGACCGTCTTGCCCTTCAGCACCTCGTCCAGCTTGGCGATGGCGGCCTTGCCCTCGGGCGTCTCCTTGGTCAGGTCGTAGCGCTCGACGTCGAACTTGGTCCCGGCCAGCGGCGAGGTCTTCAGGATGCCGAACATCGACGGCTCGGTGCCGTAGGGGTTGGTGAAGTCGATGACCTTCTTGCGCTCGTCGGTGATCGACATGGCGGCCATGATGCCGTCGTACTTGCCCTGCTGGAGCGCCGGGATGATGCCGTCCCAATCCTGGGCGACGATCTCGCACTCGGCCTCCATGCGCTTGCAGAGTTCCTTGGCGAGGTCGATCTCGAAGCCGACCAGCTTGCCCGACGGGTCGGTGGCGTTCCACGGGGCGTAGGCGCCCTCGGTGGCGATGCGGACCTTCTTCCAGTCCTTGGCCTCGGCGGCGCCGCCGGTGACCGCCATCAGGGCGCCGAGCGCCAAAGCCGCAACGATCTTCTTCACGGGAAATACTCCTCTGTTCGGTTGCCCTTGTTCGATACGGGCTTCAACACGGGCCGTTCGGTTCGTGCGCGTCTTCGAGCGTCACGATTTCCTGGAAAAGTTTCAAGCGAAAGGATGCCTCACGCCGCCCCGGACAGGTGGCGGGAGAGGAACTGCCGCACGCGGTCCGAATCGGGGTTGGTCAGCACCTTGTCCGGCGCCCCCTCCTCCTCGATGCGGCCCTGGTGCAGGAAGACGACCTTGGACGCCACCTCGCGGGCGAAGCCCATCTCGTGCGTCACCAGGATCATGGTGCTGCCCTCGTCCGCCAGCTGGCGGATGACGCGCAGCACCTCGCCGACCAGCTCGGGGTCGAGCGCCGAGGTCGGCTCGTCGAACAGCATCACCTTGGGCTGCATCGCCAGCGCCCGCGCGATGGCGGCGCGCTGCTGCTGCCCGCCGGAGAGCTGGATCGGGTAGGAGTCGGCCTTGGACAGGATGCCGACCTTGTCGAGCAGCTTGCGGGCGCGGTCGACGGCCTCGGCCTTCGGCACGCCCAGCACATGGACCGGCGCCTCGATGACGTTCTGGAGGATCGTCATGTGGGTCCACAGGTTGAAGCTCTGGAACACCATGCCGAGCCGGGTGCGCATCCGCTCCACCTGCCGGGCGTCGGCGGGGACGGTGACGCGGCCGTTGCGGATCTTCTTCAGGCCGATGGCTTCGCCGCCGATGACGATGCGGCCGTCGTCGGGGATCTCCAGCATGTTGATGCAGCGCAAAAGCGTGCTCTTGCCCGATCCCGACGAGCCGATCAGCGTGATGACGTCGCCTTCCCGCGCGGTCAGCGACACCCCCTTCAGCACCTCCAGCTCGCCGAACCGCTTGTGAAGATCCTCCACGACGACGGCGGCGGGGGCGGTGTCGCTGACGGGCGGGTGTCGGTGCATGCGGGAAACCGGTCGTGGTTGTGGGCTTACCAATGCGGCACAGGCTAGACCGCCGCGTGTGGGTTCCGCAACGCGGATTTCACACTCTTCACGGTCATATCCACAGAAACAGGACGATGAGCTGGGGCGCCAGGATGCGCAGGAACATCACCAGCGGGTAGACGGTGGCGTAGGCCAGCGCCGGCGCCTCCGACGGGCTCATGGCGTTGGCGAAGGCCAGCGCCGGCGGGTCGGTCATGCTGCCGGACAGCAGGCCGCAGACGGTCAGATAGTTCAGCTTGAACACCGCGCGGGCGATCAGCCCGACGATCAGCAGCGGGATCAGGGTGATGGCGGCGCCGTAGCCGATCCAGGCCAGCCCGTCGCCGTGCAGCAGCGTCTCCAGGAAACGGTCGCCCGACAGGAACCCCACCACCGCCAGGAACAGCACGATGCCGATCTCGCGCAGCGCGAGGTTGGCGGCCGGCGGCATGAACCACACCAGCGGCCCGAGATGGCCGAGCCGCGCCAGCAGGATCGCCACCACCAGCGGCCCGCCGGCCAGCCCCAGCTTCAGCGGCGCCGGCATGCCCGGAATGTAGACCGGCAGCGAGCCCAGCAGCACGCCGAGCGCGATGCCGATGAAGACCGGGATGAAGTCGACCTGCTGGAGCCGGCGCGGCGCGTTGCCGACCAGCCCGGCGGTGCGGGCGAGGTCGTCGGGCTTGCCGATGGCGGTCACGATGTCGCCGAACTGGAGGCGCAGGGCGGGGGAGGGCACCAGCTCCACCCCCGCCCGGTTCACCCGGCTGACCACCACGTCGTAGGCGTCGGCGAGGTTGAGCTGGGCGATGGTCTTGCCCAGCACATGGTTGCTGGTGACGACCAGCCGGTCCCAGCGCACGTCGGTGCCCTTGGTGGTCAGCGTCACCTCCGACAGCTCGCCGAGGAAGGCGCGGGCGCTCTCCAGCCTGGCGCGCGGGCCGACGAGGTGGAAGACGTCGCCCGGCTGCACGATGGTGCCGGGGTGCGGCACGCACAGCCGTCCGCCGCGCATCATCCGCGAGGCGACGAGGCCGGAATCGCCGAACAGGTGGATGTCGCGCAGGGCGGTGCCGAACACCGACGGGTTGCGCACCGCGACGTCCAGCGTCTCCAGATTCTCGACCTCGGCGCGCCGGCGCTCGTCGAAGATCCTCGCCTCGGCGACGGGGTCGAGCCGGAAGACGGTGCGGACCGTCAGCATGGCGATCAGGATGCCGATGATGCCGAACGGGTAGGCGACGGCGTAGCCGAGGCTCGGCGTCTCCTGGTCGGCGAGCGGCGCCCCGACCTCCGCCAGGATCTGCTGGGCGGCCCCCAGCGACGGGGTGTTGGTGACCGCCCCGGAAAACAGGCCGAGCACCGCCGGCAGCGGCACCCCGGCGACCAGATGGATGCACACCGTCACCGCGACGCCGAGCAGCACCAGCGTCGCCGCCAGCAGGTTCAGCGTCAGCCCCGACCGCTTCAGCGCGGCGAAGAAGCCCGGCCCGACCTGCACGCCGATGGTGTAGACGAACAGGATCAGCCCGAACTCGCGCAGGAAATGCAGGACATGGGCGTCGATTTTCAGCCCGGCGACCGAGGCGAAATGGCCGCCGGCGATGCCGGCGAACAGCACGCCGCCGATGCCGAGCCCGACGCCGCGCGCCTTGATCTGCCCCAGCGCCAGACCGGCGGCGGCGATCAGGCTGAGAATCAGCATCACCCGCGCGATGTCGGGCAGGCCGTTGAACAATATGGCGAGCGTGGTCATGGGACGGGTCCGGGCCGGCTGAGACGGTTGGCTGGAAAGCTGGCGGAACCATGGCGCAACCACGGGGCGAGGCCATTGATTCAGAACAAAGCCTGGGGCGAAGCCCGAGAAAAGTCACCGTGCCGTGGCAAGCCGCCACAATCGATCAAAATTTTGCCATTTTCTTGGATTAGTCGTAAGGGCAACCAATCGGCAGCCGCCAAGGCATGAGCCCGCAAGGGTGCAAGCCAGGAGCGCGACCCGGCGTTCCCCCTGACGCCGCCGCACCGGCGAGTTGCCGGCCGAGCAGTTCCCAGCCAGACCCCGGCTGGACGCGCGGCCATCGCGAGAACCCCCTCGCGATGGCCGTTTCTTTTTTGCGGCTTTCTTTCTCCGGTCCCGCGGGCGGGCTGTGCTATAGCAGCGCCTCCGCCCCGCCACAGCGACCCCCGATAGCCGCCATGCCTGTTTTCGCCGGATCCGAGCTGAGCTGCCTGCGCGGCGACCGGCTGGTCTTCACCGGGCTGGAGTTCAGCCTCGCCCCCGGCGGCGCCCTGGTGCTGCTCGGCCCCAACGGCAGCGGCAAGTCCAGCCTGCTGCGGGTGATGGCCGGCCTGCTGAAGCCGATCCGCGGGCGCTTGAGCTGGGACGGGGTCGCCGTCGCCGACGAGCCCGAGCAGCACCGCGCGAAGATCCAGTATGTCGGGCATCTCGACGCGGTGAAGCCGGTGCTGACGGCGGCCGAGAATCTCGCCTTCTGGGCCGCGCTGGGCGGCGCCGCCGATCCCGACGCCAACGCGAGGGAAGCGCTGGAACGGCTGGGCGTGCCGCACATCGCCGCCGTGCCGGGGCGCTACCTGTCGGCCGGGCAGAAGCGGCGGCTCAATCTGGCCCGCCTGCTGGCGGCGCCCAAGCCGCTGTGGCTGCTCGACGAGCCGACCGTGGCGCTCGACCGCGCCGCCATCGCGCTGTTCGAGGGGCTGATCGCCGAGCATCGCGCCGGCGGCGGCATGGTCGTGCTGTCGACCCACACCGACATCGCGACCCCCGGCGGCGAGGAGCTGCATCTGGACGATTTCGCGCCCTACGCGGACGACGATGATGACGGCGACGATGGCGATGGCGTCGATGGGGACGAGGAAAGGGAGGACGCGGCGTGAACCGCTTTCTGCGACTGGTCGGGCGCGACCTGAGGCTGGCGCTGCGCCAGGGGTCGGACGCCACCATCGCCGTGATGTTCTTCGTGCTGTGCGTGGTGCTGTTCCCCTTCGGCGTCGGGCCGGAGCCGAACATCCTCGCCCGCATCGCGGCCGGCGTCATCTGGGTGGCGGCGCTGCTCGCCTCGCTCTTGTCGCTGGAACGGCTGTTCCTGACCGACTACGAGGACGGCTCGCTGGAGCTGCTGTCGCTGTCGTCGCTGCCGCTGGAAGCGGTGGTGGTCGCCAAGACGCTGGCGCACTGGCTGGTGACCGGCGTGCCGCTGATCGTCGCCGCCCCGCTGCTGGCGGTGCTGCTGAACATGGACGCGGCCGGTTTCGGGGCGCTGGTGCTGACTCTGCTGATCGGCACGCCGATCCTCAGCCTGATCGGGGCGATCGGCGCCGCGCTGACGCTGGGCGCCCGGCGCGGCGGGGTGCTGCTGTCGCTGCTGATCCTGCCGCTCTACATCCCGGTGCTGATCTTCGGGGCCGGCGCCATCGACGCCGCCATCAACAGCCTGACGCCGCGCCCGCATCTGCTGCTGCTCGCCGGCATCCTGGCGGCGGCGCTGCCGCTCGCCCCCTGGGCGGGGGCGGCGGCGCTGCGGCAGGCGGTGGAATAGGGGCGGTCCGGAGCCGGCGGGTCAGGATTTCGGCGGCAGCAGCGCCTCGATCGCCTCGCGCACGCGGTCGGACTCGGGGTCGGTGACGGTGGAGAACCAGGACACCAGCCGGCCGTCCGGCCCGACCAGATATTTGTGGAAGTTCCAGCGCGGCTTGGCGAGGAAGCCCAGCTCGTCGCCGGCCCAGCGATAGAAGGGGTGGGCGCCGTCGCCCGACACCACCGTCTTGTCGGCCAGTGGGAAGTCGATGCTGTAGTTGACCTCGCAGAAATCCTTGATGGTCGCGGCGTTGCCCGGCTCCTGCCCGCCGAAATCGTCGGACGGCACGCCGACCACCACCAGCCCACGGTCGCGGTAGCGCTGCCACAGCGCCTCCAGACCCTTGTATTGCGGGGTGAAGCCGCATTGCGAGGCGGTGTTCACCACCAGGACGGCCTTGCCGGCGAATTGCGCCAGCGGCAGCGGCTGGCCGTCGATGCCCTTGAAGGCGAAGTCGTGGGCGCTGGCGGCCAGGGCGGCGACCGGCCCCGCCAGGACGAGCACCGCCGCGAGCGCGGCGGCGCGGAAGGAAGAGCGGGAACTCATCGCGGGCGGTCCGTTGGTGGGGAGGGACATGTCCCTTCTACGGCGGGGCCGCCCTGCCGGATCACGGCGCCTCGCGCGGAGCGATGCGCGCGCCGTTCAGCCGCCCCCGTTCAGCCGTGCCTCGCCTTACCGGCCCTCTTCGGTTTGGACGGCGGTTTCGGCGGGACCGTCAGGCTTTTCAGGAAGGCGGACTGGTTGCGCTTCGCCGCGCTGGCGAACAGGCCGCTCCAATAGCCGATCGCCTGATTGGCCATCCGGTTGGTCATGGACAGCCAGAGGCTGCGCGGGCTGCCTTTCATCGTGGGTCCTCCGTTGGGGCTGGCGTCGGGGCTGGACATTCGGACTGCCTGTCCAACAGACGGACGCGCCGAACGGTCCACATCTTTCGCACCCGCGAAATTCTCCGTTGCGCCGTTGCCCGGACCGCGCCGGGCCGTACCCTGACGCTTCCGTTGTCCATCGCCAGGGGAGACGCCGCCATGCCGCCCACCGAACGCGCCCGACGGCTGAGCCGCGCCCTTCAGGCGCGCTTCCGCATCGACCTGTTCTCGACGCTGGTCGAGCGGGATTTCGAACGCCACCTGACCGACGCCATCCTCGCCGCCGAGCGGACCGCCTTCCAGCGTGGCCGCGATTCGGTCCTCGGCCAGACTGCCCTCGGCCAGACTGCCCTCGGCCAGACTGCCCTCGGCCAGACCGCCGCCGCGTCGCGGGAGGGTCAGCGGGAGGACGGCCTGCCCCTCACCGCGACGCTCCCGCGGCCATCCGCTGGCGAATCCGGCTCCACGTCAGCGTGACGCCCGCCCGTTCGGCGCAGCCGTAATGCCAGGCGCGGTTCTGGGCGTCGCCGGCCCAGTGCGGTTCCCCGCTGCGGATCGGTTGCCCGCAGGAGCAGCAGACCGGCGTGTCGCCGCCGCTGCCCGCGCTTCTGTCTTCGGATCGCGTGAGCGGTGGCCGGTGCGTGGTGAGCGTCATGTCGAATTCCCCTTGTGCCGCCGTCCCCCGGCGATGACGGGGCGGAGAATGACGGTGCGGTGCGGCAAAACCAACGTCACGAAGGGATAGGAAAACCCGTCTCCTGACCCCTGGGGGTATGCCGTGAGAGGTGCCTCCTCGGGGAAAACCGAAGCTTTTCACCAGTGTCGCCTCCGATAACCGGACGGCCCGCCGAAAGTCCGTCCTCCCCTGTGGCGGGAGGAACACAGCGCCGGTCCCGCCGCCGCTCCGTCCCGCCCCGAATGGCCCGCGAGCGGAGGGAAACCGCCACGCGGCGGGGCGCCCGTGGCCATGCGCGGCGTGACGGTCCGGCAACAGGCGGCGATGCGGCCGCGCTCACGCCTCTCCCATCGGAGGGTAGGGCCGGAGGTGTGTCACAAGGGCGGCGCATTTCCGCCCGGACTTGATCACGCCCCGTTTCAGATCCGGTTAACCACCGGCGCCTAGGGTCCGACGCCTTTGCTGCAACGCGGCATGACCACAAGGCGAAAGCGACCCGATCATGGTGTTCCTGCTTCATCACCTGCCGTCCCTGTCCGATCTGATCCAGGCGCTGTCCCTGGTGACGGTGACGGGTTTCGCCGGGCTGGCGCTCGGCACTCTGTCGACCCTGATGACCGACCGCCGGGCGATCCTGGCGGCGCAGGCGGCGGCCTCCTTCCTGTTCGTCATCCATTTCCTGTGTCTGGGCGCCCGCACCGGCACGCTGATGTGCGTGCTCGGTCTGGTCCAGATGGCCGCCTCCTACCCGCGTCGGCGGTCCTGGCGGCTGAACGCGCTGTTCGCCGCGACCCTGCCGGCGGCGCTGGCGGTGGCCGCCCTGACGTGGCAGGGGCCGATGTCGGCGCTGTCGGCCGGCGGCTTCATCCTGGCGACGCTGGGGCGCTGGCAGACCGAGGTGGCGGCGATGCGCCTGTTCTTCTTGTCGGCGACGCTGGTCGGGGCGGGGCACAACGCCCTGGCCGGCTCGGTCTTCGGCCTGGGATCGGACGCCATGGCGCTGGCCGGCCATGGCTGGAGCCTGTGGCGCGCCGCCCGTGCCCGGCGGCCCGTGGCGGCCGTCTCCCCGCCGGCCTCGCTGGCCGCGGCCTGACGGTCCGGAGCGCGGCGGGGGAGTCCGATGGGCGACCCCGGCCGGTCCGGGAACCTTTGGCGGGGCCGGAGGTTGTGCTGCGGTGGGGCAGCGCGCATGGGAGGGCAGCCGTCATGGAAAAGAACGAGATCGTCGACACGCTCAACGACCTCATCCGCATCGTCGAGGACAGCCACGAGGGCTACCGGCAGGCCGCCGAAAGCGCCGACGCCGACGACCTCAAGGCCCTGTTCAACGATCTGGCGGCCCAGCGCGGCGCCATCGTCCGCGAGCTTCAGCGCCTCGTCGCCGAGCAGGGCGGGGCCCCGGACATGGGCGGCACCATGCTGGGCGGCGCCCACCGCTTCTTCCTGGAGCTGAAGGCCGCCGTGATGGGACACGACCGCGCCGCCATCATCAGCGAGGTGGAGCGCGGCGAGGACGAGTGCATCCGCCTCTACGACGTGGCGCTGGCCAAGGATCTGCCGCTGCCGATCACGGCGGTGGTCGCCCAGCATCTCGACCGCATCCGGGTCGACCGTGACCGCATGGCGGCGTTGCGTGGCGTCGTGGTGTGATGCTGCGACGCAGCATTGCCGAGGGGGATGGGCGGGCGTAGGCTGGTCGCCTCACGTTCCACCGTCTCCTTCGAGGACGCATCCATGATTGCCGACGATCTGGTCACCCAGGGCGCCTTCGCGCTGTACCGGGCGGAAAACCCGCACCGCGTCGCGGAGTTCGCCAAGGCCGCCGACGCCGACGCGGCCATCGCCGCCGACTTCGACGCCTACAAGCCGCGCTACCTGCGCAAGTTCCAGGATTTCAGCGCCAGCCTCGCCGGCCTCGGCCTGACGGTCACCCGCGCGGCCTGACGGCCGCCAGCTTCCAAGGGGATGGCGCCGCCCGCGCGCGGCGCCGCTCCGCCCCGGCGAGGACGGCACGCCGTCCGTCGGCGTCCAGCCCGCCCCACGCCTTGATCTCCCCGATGCTGCGGAAGCAGCCCAGGCAGATGTCGGCCCCGTCCAGCGTGCACAGCCGCACGCAGGGCGACGGGACATGATTCTCGTCCACGGCCATGCCGGTTCCTTCGCGCGTCGCCTCCGCTCCGCCGGCCACCATGCCAGCCGCCGCCCGAGGTCACAAGCGCCGCCCCTCCAAGCGCCCGAAACCCTTGGGAAAGGCTTGGCCGCTTGGCTATACTGCGGCCATGGCCCGCATGCTGTTCCTCCGCGACATCGACGTCGACGTGCAGTTGCGCTGCCGTGCCTGCGGGCATGGCGGCATCCTGCCGCGTTCCATCCTGGAACGGCGTTTCGGCCCGAACTATCCCGTGCTGTCCATCGCGCCGCACTACCGCTGCTCGCGCTGCGAGGCCCGAGACACCGAAAGCCGGCCGGCGGTGCCGGACCGTTTCGCCGGGGACGCGGCGCCTCCCTCGGACGATGTCTCCTTCGACGCTCCCTTGGCCGCCCTCCAGGGCTTGCTGGCCTCGGTCCGCGGTTCGGAGAAGCCGGCCGCCGCCAGGGCCGCCGCTTCCCCGCCGCCCGCTTCCCCGCCACCCTGGAGCGGGCTGGAGGATCCCGAGGATTCCCTGCCGGCCTTCAAGCCGTTCGTGGCGCCGAAACCGCTGGTGGCCGCGACGGGGCCGGCCGCGGTCGAGCTGGCCGCGAACGATGTGGCCGAAACCGATTGGGGCGAAACCGATTGGGACGAACCGCCCCCTGTCCGGTCTCCCGCCTTCGGCAAGGCCACGCGGGACCTTGAGGAGCTTGCGGCCGACGGCCCCGCCGACGCGGACGCGCGACCGCTGTGGGAACCGGTGTCGCTGGCCGACATGGCCGCCCGCCTGGACAGCCATCGGGGGGAGCCGGCCGGCGAGGCCGACGTCGACCCCGCCGGGCGGGATGCGGCGGCCGCCGGGGCGGACGAGGGGCCGCTCGACGAAACCCTGGCCGCCATGCGCCGTTTCTTCGCCGATGCCGATCTGGCCGATGCCGATCCGGAGGAGGAGACCGGCCGGCCGGCCGCGCTGAAACCCGCCCCGGTGGATGACGACAAGGACGGGGACGACGATTCCGCTTTGCCGCCGGTCTTTTCGCACAAGGTGTTCGCGCGCACCGACTTCGACGATTCCGACGAGGAGTGGGACGAGGTCGATGTGTCCGGTGACGAGGCCGGATGGGGGGCGGACGAGGCCGGCGCGGAAACCGGCGAGGAGGAGCCCGCCGACGAGGACATCGTCGCCTTCGCCATCCGCGATCCCGAACGGCCGGCGGCGCCTCCCAAGGCCGAGCGCGCGGCGAAGCCGGTGCCGGCCAACGACGGCGACGGATTCGACAGGACCCTGGCGGCGCTGCGCTCGATGATCGAGGACGCGGCGGTCGAGCCGGCGCCGGTGCCCATCCGCCGCAAGACCCGTCCGTCCGCCGAACCCCCCGCGCCGCCGGACGAACCGAAGGATCCCGGCCATGCCGGCGCCGAATCCGACGGTCCCGACGTCGCCGTTCCGGACGAGCCGCCCGCCGTCAAGGCTCCGGGCAAGGCGGGCCGGGCGGCGAAGGCGGGGGGAAGCCCCAAGCGCTCGGCCCAGGAGCGGGAGATCGAGGAGGCGATGAGGGCCTTGCGCGATCTGGTCGAGGACGACGACCCGCCCCTCTCCAAACCGCTTCCCGTCAAGCCGCTTCCCGCCAAGCCGGCGGTCGTCGTCCGGCCGTCCTTCGGCCGCGCGGAGGAGTTTCCGGCCGCAGACTCCGCGGAGGAGGCTCCGATGGAGCTTTCGCCCGAGAAACCCGCGCCGCCCGCCGGGAAGAAGCGCGCGGAGGCGGACGGCGACTCCAGCCCGCTCAGCAAGACCATCGCGGCCCTGCGGGGCATGCTGGAGCTGGACGGGCGCCGCAAGCGCTGAGCGGCGGCCTCAGCCGTTCTCCGCCAGAACCGCCCCGGCGAGATAGAGGGATCCGCAGATCAGCACGCGGGCCGGGCCGTCGCGCCCCTCCGTCAGGCTGGCCAGCGCTTCGGCGACGCCGGCGGCGGCGGCGGTGTCCTGGATGCCGCAGGTCCGTCCGGCCTCGGCCGACTCCTCGGCGGTCAGCGAGGCTTCCTCGCCGGGAATCGCGACGGTGCGCATGGCGTGGGCGAAGGGGGCCAGCGGGGCGAGGAACTCGTAAGGATCCTTGCTCGCCAGCATGCCGTAGATCAGCAGCAGCGGGCGGGGCGCTTCGCCGGCCGCCCCGGAAGAGTCTCCGGAAGCGTCCGCGCCGGCCGCCCAATCGACCGCCTGCCGGGCCAGAACCTCGCCGGCCGAATCGTTGTGGCCGCCGTCCAGCCACAGCTCCCAGCCCGGCGGCAGGGCCTCGGCCAGCGGACCGCGCCGCAGACGTTGCAGCCGCGCCGGCCATTCCACGGCGGCCAGCCCCGTGACGACCGCCGCGTCGTCCACCGCCAGCGGCAGATGGTCGAGGCAGGCCAGCGCCAGCCCGGCGTTGCCGATCTGGTGCGCGCCGGGCAGGCCGGGCATCGGCAGGTCGACGCGGCGCTTCGCGCTCTCGAAACGGAAGCCGCCGGGTTGCGGCGTGGCGCTCCAGCCCTGGATCGGCGCGCCGATGGCGCCGGCCCGCAGGCTCAGCGTCCTCAGCGCGTCGGCGGCCGGCTGCTCGGCCAGCACCACCGGGACGCTGGGCTTGAAGATGCCGGCCTTCTCGCCGGCGATCTCCATCAGCGAGTTGCCGAGGAACTGGCGGTGATCGTAGGAGATGCGGGTGATCGCCGTCACCGCCGGCCGGTCGACGACGTTGGTGGCGTCGAGCCGCCCGCCCAGCCCGGTCTCCAGCAGCACGACGTCGGCCGGCACGCGGGAGAAGGCGAGGAAGGCGGCGACCGTCGTCACCTCGAAGAAGGTGATCGGGCCGCCGGCGTTGGCCCGCTCGCACTCCTCCAGCAGGGCCGCCAGATGGTCGTCGTCGATCAGGGCGCCGGCCAGCCGGATGCGCTCGTGGAAGCGCACCAGATGCGGCGAGGTGTAGACATGGACCCGGTGGCCCGCCGCCTCCAGCATCGCGCGCAGAAAGGCGATGGTCGAGCCCTTGCCGTTGGTGCCGGCGACATGGACCACCGGCGGCAGCCGCCGTTCGGGATGGCCGAGCGCCGCCAGCAGCCGGTGCACGCGGTCCAGCGACAGGTCGATGACCTTGGGGTGCAACCCCTTCAGGCGCTCCAGCACGGGGTCGGAACGGGTCGGGCCCGTGGTTGGAGCCTTGGTCGGAGCCTTGGTCGGATCGGTCATGGCGGTCGCCGGGGCTGGAAGGCGTGTCGGGATCAGTCGTCGCCGGCCTGGATCGCGGCGGGGTGCGCGGGCGGGATGATCTCGGCCTCCACCGCCTGGGCGGCGACGAAGTCGGTGTCGTCCGGCTCGGACCGCTTGCGGCGGGTCAGCAGGTCGATGACGCGGGCCAGCGTGCCGCGCAGGTCGCGGCGGTGGACGACCATGTCGACCATGCCGTGCTCCAGCAGGTATTCGGAGCGCTGGAAGCCTTCCGGCAGGGTCTCGCGGATCGTGCTCTCGATCACGCGGGCGCCGGCGAAGCCGATCTGCGCGCCCTTCTCGGCGATGTGGATGTCGCCCAGCATGGCGAAGGAGGCGGTGACGCCGCCGGTCGTCGGGTCGGTCAGCACGACGATGTAGGGCAGGCCGGCTTCCTTGACCATCTCCACCGCGATGGTGGTGCGCGGCATCTGCATCAGCGACAGGATGCCTTCCTGCATGCGCGCCCCGCCCGACGCCGGGACGACGACCAGCGGCGCGTTCTTCGCCACCGCCAGCTTGGCGGCGGTCAGCAGCCCCTCGCCGACGGCGATGCCCATCGAGCCGCCCATGAAGCCGAAGTCGAAGGCGGCGACCACGGCCGGCTGGCCGCCGATCCGCCCGTCGCCGACGACGATGGCGTCGGTGCGGCCGGTCTTGGTCTGGGCTTCCTTCAGGCGGTCGGTGTAGCGCTTCTGGTCGCGGAACTTCAGCGGGTCGGCGACCGACTTGGGCAGCTCCACGCCCTCATAGGCGCCGTCGTCGAAGATCGATTCCAGCCGCTTGATCGGGTCGAGCCGCATGTGGAAGCCGCAATGCTGGCAGACGTGCAGGTTCTCTTCCAGCTCGCGGTGGAACAGCATCGCCTCGCAGCTCGGGCACTTGTGCCAGAGGTTGTCGGGAACCTCCTTGCGGGCGTAGAGGGCGCGGATCTTGGGACGGACGTAGTTGGTGAGCCAGTTCATGGAACGCCTTTCAACGGCACGGCGATGCACCCAATCCCCCCCGGCGATGGTCGCCGCGTCGGGCGAGTCGGCCGGACGGTCGCCGTGAGCGATCGTGTTGCCGGTGTCGTAATGCTCTTTCCGGCGCTTGTAAACCGTTCCGCCGCACCGTCCCGCCCGAGTCAAGGGGCGGAACGGCCCGGCGCGGCTTTCCTCAGCCGCGCGCCCCGCGCACGCCGCCGGCCAGTTCGCGGACGAAGCCCAGCACGTCCTCGACCGTGCCCGGCCGGACCTTGCCGCCGGCATCCAGCCCATCGGCCAGACGGGTGACGATGGCCGAGCCGACCACCGCCGCGTCGGCGACGCGGGCGACCTCCGCCGCCTGCGCCGGCGTCTTGATGCCGAAGCCGACGGCGACCGGCAGGGCGGTGTGGCGCTTCAGCCGCGCCACCGCCGCGTCGACGGCGGTGTTGGCGGCGCTGGCCGTCCCGGTGATGCCGGCGATCGACACATAGTAGATGAAGCCGGAATTGTTGGTCAGCACCGCCGGCAGCCGCTGGTCGTCGGTGGTCGGCGTCGTCAGCCGGACGAAGCTGACCCCGGCCTTCAGCGCCGGGATGCACAGCTCGTCGTCCTCCTCGGGGGGCAGGTCGACGACGATCAGACCGTCGACCCCGGCCGCCTTGGCGTCGGCCAGGAAACGGTCGACCCCGTAGGAGTCGATGGGGTTGTAATAGCCCATCAGGATGATCGGGGTGTCGGCGTCCTTGGTTCGGAAGCCGCGCACCAGCTCCAGCGTCCGGCGCACCGACATGCCGCCGGCCAGCGCCCGCAGAGAGGAGGCCTGGATCGCCGGGCCGTCCGCCATCGGGTCGGTGAAGGGCATGCCCAGTTCGATCAGGTCGGCGCCGGCCGCCGGCAGCCCGTCGAGCAGGGCCTGTCCGGTGGCGGCGTCGGGATCCCCGGCGGTGATGAAGGTGATCAGGCCGGCGCGCCCCTCCGCCTTCAGCGAGGCGAAGCGGCGGGCGATGCGGCCATCGGAGATCGGATCGGCACTCAAATCGGCGCTCACAGGGAGACTCCCAGATGCTGGGCCACGGAGAAGATGTCCTTGTCGCCGCGGCCGGACAGGCACAGCACCATCAGATGGTCCTTCGGCAGGGTCGGCGCGCGCTTGATGACCTCGGCGAGGCCGTGGGCGGATTCCAGCGCCGGGATGATGCCCTCGGTGCGCGCGCAGAGCTGGAAGGCCTCCAGCGCCTCGGCGTCGGTGGCGGCCGAATACTCGACCCGGCCGGAATCGTGCAGCCAGCTGTGCTCCGGCCCGACGCCGGGATAGTCGAGGCCGGCGGAGATGGAGTGGCCCTCCAGGATCTGGCCGTCCTCGTCCTGGAGCAGGTAGGTGCGGTTGCCGTGCAGCACGCCCGGCCGGCCGCCGTTGATCGAGGCGGCGTGGTCGAGCGGCCCCTTGTCGATGCCGCGCCCGGCGGCCTCGACGCCGACCATCTTGACCGTCGGCTCGTCGAGGAAGGGGTGGAACAGGCCGATGGCGTTCGAGCCGCCGCCGACGCAGGCGATCAGCGAGTCGGGCAGCCGGCCCTCCAGCTCCTGCATCTGGCTGCGCACCTCGTCGCCGATGATCGACTGGAAGTCGCGGACGATGGTCGGGTAGGGGTGCGGGCCGGCGGCGGTGCCGATGATGTAGAAGGTGTCGGCGACGTTGGTGACCCAGTCGCGCAGCGCCTCGTTCATCGCGTCCTTCAGCGTCTTGGCGCCGGAGGTGACGGCGCGCACCTCGGCCCCCAGCAGCTTCATGCGGAAGACGTTGGGCGCCTGGCGGGCGATGTCGGTCTCGCCCATGTAGATGACGCAGGGCATGTCGTAGAGCGCGCAGACCGTCGCGGTCGCCACGCCGTGCTGGCCGGCGCCCGTCTCGGCGATGATGCGGGTCTTGCCCATGCGCCGGGCCAGCAGGATCTGGCCGATGCAGTTGTTGATCTTGTGCGCGCCGGTGTGGTTCAGCTCCTCGCGCTTGAAGTAGATCTTGGCGCCGCCGAGATGCTGCGTCAGGCGCTCCGCGTAATAGAGCGGGTTGGGGCGGCCGACATACTGCTTGAGCTGCTGGCGCATCTCGCCTTCGAAGGCGGGGTCGGCGCGGGCCTCGCGGTAGGCCTTCTCCACGTCGAGGATCAGCGGCATCAGCGTCTCGGCGACGAAGCGGCCGCCATAGACGCCGAAATGCCCGCGTTCGTCGGGACCGGAACGGTAGCTGTTGGGTATGGTCATCGTCTGCGAAACCGCCTGAAGCGAAGGGCTGGAGCGAGGGGCGCACGCCGCCAAGGGCGCCACCATACCGGCGCGGCGCGCCGATTTGAAGCGTCCGCCCATGGCATCGGGGCCATGCGGCGCGGGAATTCGCCACCCGCTACCCCGTTCGGCGGCGATGACGATCGGAAATCCGGTGCGGGAGGGCGGATCCCGGCCGGAGCGGCGTGGACGCGCCGCTCCGGCGATCCTACAGTGAATCCGTCCGTCCGCCTTTCCGGAAAGCCCGTTCCATGCCTTCGCCGCTTCTCCCCACGGAACCGGAGCCGGCCGCGCCGCGCCGCATCCTGGTCGTCGAGGACAGCCCGCTGAACCAGACGCTGGTCACCGCCATCCTGGCCCCCGCCGGCTACCGGATCGAGACGGCCGGCAACGGGCTGGAGGCGGTGATGGCGGCGCAGGACGGCGGCTTCGACCTGATCCTGATGGACGTGTCGATGCCGGAGATGGACGGGCTGACCGCCACCCGCCTGCTGCGCGGCCTGCCGGGGGCGGCGGGGAGGGTGCCGGTGGTCGCCATGACCGCCGATGTCGGCGACGGCGACCGCGCCCGCTGCCGCGAGGCCGGGATGAACGACCATGTCGGCAAGCCGATCGACCGCGCGCAGCTTCTCGACACCGTGGCGCGCTGGCTGAGGCCGGCGGCCGAGCGGGAGATCCCGGCGCCCTGCGCGGCGGCGGCGGCGGACGAGGACGGCGGGGTGCTCGATCCGGAGGTGTTGACGCAACTCGCCCAGGATCTGGGGGCGGAGCTGCTGGGGGAGGTGCTGCGGCAGTTCGTCGCCGAGACGCGGGAACGGGTGGAGCGCATCGCCGGCCTGTCCGACCTCGCCCTGCTGACGCGCGAGGCGCACACCCTGAAAAGCACGGCGGGGACCTTCGGGGCCCGCTCCCTCTGCGCCGCCGCCCGCGCCCTGGAGATGGCCTGCCGCGACGGCGCCGCGGCCCCGGCGGAGGCGCTGCGCGGCGACATTCCCCACCTTGCCGGCGAGGCCATCGCCGCCTACCGCGCCGCCGGCTATCTCGATTGAGGCGTCAGCCGCCGCTCACTCGACGACGCTGATGTTGACGGCGGAATCCTTGCCGTTGTTGCCGCGCGACACCTCGAACTGCACCCGCTGGCCTTCCGACAGCGCGTGCAGGCCGGACCGCTGGACGGCGGTGATGTGGACGAACACGTCCTTGGCCCCGGCCTCCGGGGCGATGAATCCATAACCCTTGGTGGTGTTGAACCATTTCACGGTGCCGGTGGTCATTGGGCTTCTCCCTGGATGATCGGTCGCTGACCGCCGGCAAAGCACGCGTCGGACAAGCGAAACCAAGACAATGTGCGGGGAAGCTAGCCGCAGGCTGCGGTTGCGGGCAATTCCGTCTCACGACATAGGCCTATCGACGGTGGACGGCGCACGGGAAATAAGCCGATTGCGACCCGGCTCGACCCATCGGTGCTGTTGGTGGTCTTTCCACTATTGTGCTGCACCGCCAGAAAAGGGCGGTCAGAGCTTGCCTTCCGCTTGCCAGGCCAGGCGCTTGCGGTAGATGGTCGAGGCGCTGATCTGCAACAGGGCGGCGGCGCGCGGGATGTTGCCGTCGCACGCGGCGATGGCGTCCTCGATGGCGTCCTTCTCGACCTCCCACAGCGGCTTGATCGCGTCGGGGGTCAGCGGGGCGGGGGGACGCGCGGCCGGGGCCGCCGGGCCGGGAGCCGGGGTGGCGGCCGGCGTTCCTGGAGATCCCGGGGCCGGCGCCAGGCTTCCCAGCGGCGCCGGCAGCATGTCCAGCCGTACCGTGTCGCCGTCGTGCAGGACCGCGACGATGCGCACGACGTTCTGCAACTGGCGGACGTTGCCCGGCCAGTGGTAATGGCGCAGCGCCTGCTCGGCCTCGGGGGAGAACTGGAGGAAGCCCTTCTTCTCCTCGGCCGCGAAGTCCGCCAGGTAATGGCGGGCGATCTCCAGCACGTCGTCCTCGCGCTCGCGCAGCGGCGGCAGGTGGATGGGGATGACGTGCAGGCGGTAATAGAGGTCCTCGCGGAAGCGCCCCTCCTCGACCTCGCGCAGGGGGTCGCGGTTGGTGGCGCAGACGATGCGCAGATCGACCTTCTCCAGCTTCGAGCCGCCGACCGGCGTGAAGGTGCCGGTCTGGATGAAGCGCAGCAGCTTGGTCTGGAGGTCGGGGGCGAGCTCGCAGATCTCGTCGAGGAACAGGGTGCCGCCGTCGGCGCGGGCGGCCGCCCCCTCGCGGTCGGCGACGGCGCCGGTGAAGGAGCCCTTCACGTGGCCGAAGATCTCGCTTTCCATGAGATCCTTCGGGATGGCGCCGCAGTTGATGGCGATGAAGGGCCGCGAGGCGCGCTGGCTCTGCCGGTGGATCGCCTCGGCGCAGACCTCCTTGCCGGTGCCGGATTCGCCGGTGATGAAGACGGTGGCGCGCGACGAGGCCGCGCTGTCGACGATGCGGTAGACCGCCTGCATCGCCAGCGAGGAGCCGATGAAGCCGTGGTAGCGGGCGCGCCCGAGATCCTTCTCGAAGCTGTCGACGATCTGGGCCAGCCGCAGCCGCTCCACCGCGTTGCGCACGGTGACGACCAGCCGGTCGGCGGAGAAGGGCTTGACCAGGAAATCGTAGGCGCCGTAGCGCATCGCCTCGACCGCCGCCTTCACCGACCCGTGGGCGGTGATGACGATGACGGCGCAGGGCAGTGCCTGGGCGTTGATGCGCTTCAGCACCTCCATCCCGTTCATGTCGGGAAGCTGGAGGTCGAGCAGCACCACCTTCGGCGCGCCGTCCTCCAGCTGCGCCAGCGCGTCGGCCCCGGTCTCCACCGCGATGACGGTGTGCGATTCCTTCTTCAGGAACTCCGCGTAGACGCGGGCCAGCGACGGGGTGTCTTCGATCAGAAGGACGGGAATGGAACCGACGGGCATGCGGGAGCGGCACGCTGTGAATGGATGAGCGGGAAGCTCGGTGTCTTCCTCTCTAGCAGATCTTTCCCGAAATCTCAGCCCGTGCAAACACCGATGCCGCGAGAAACGAACAAAAACTTCCCGCGTAGCAAAATTGCGCGCCGGGACGGCGCTTGTCGCGGCCGGCGCGATGGACTATCAGCAGCCGGTGGGGGGAGGGCCCCCCCGATCCAACCCGGCAACGGAGGCGGCCTTGGCCGATCACGCCATTCTGTCCGGCAAGCGCGTGCTGCTGGTGATCGCGGGGGGCATCGCCGCCTACAAGTGCCTGGATCTGATCCGCCGCCTGCGTGAGCGCGGGGTGTCGGTGCGCGCCGTGCTGACCGCGGCGGGGGCGCGCTTCGTCACGCCGCTGTCGGTGCAGGCGCTGACCGAGAACACCGTCTACCAGGATCTGTGGTCGCTGACCGACGAGTCGGAGATGGGCCACATCCAGCTCTCGCGCGCCGCCGACCTCGTCGTCGTGGCGCCGGCCACCGCGGACCTGCTGGCGCGGATGGCGGCGGGCATGGCCGACGATCTGGCGGCGACGGTGCTGCTGGCGACCGACAAGCCGGTGCTGGTGGCGCCCGCGATGAACGTGCGGATGTGGCTGCACCCGGCGACGCAGGCGAACATGGAGCTGCTGGAGCGGCGCGGCGTGCTGCGGGTCGGCCCCAACGACGGGGTGATGGCCTGCAACGAGTTCGGCCCCGGCCGCATGGCCGAGCCGATGGAGATCATCGACGCCATCGCCGCGCATTTCGCGGCCGACAAAAGCACCGCGCATTTCGCGGCCGACAAAAGCGCCGCGCCCGCCACAGCGGACGCGGCGCCGAAGCCGCTGGCCGGCAAGCGCGCGATCGTCACCAGCGGCCCGACCCACGAGCCGATCGACCCGGTGCGCTACATCGCCAACCGCTCGTCCGGCAAGCAGGGCCACGCCATCGCCAAGGCGCTCGCCCAGCTGGGCGCGGCGGTGACGCTGGTCAGCGGCCCGACCCGGCTGGCCGACCCGCCCGGCTGCACGGTGGTCGCGATCGAGACGGCGCGCGAGATGCTGGCGGCCTGCGAGGCGGCGCTCCCCGCCGACATCGCGGTGTGCGCGGCGGCGGTCGCCGACTGGCGCGTCGCCGGCCTGTCCGACCGCAAGCTGAAGAAGGACGGCGGCGGCCCGCCGACCCTGGCGCTGACCGAGAATCCCGACATCCTGGCGACCCTGTCGCAGGCGGGGGAACGGCGTCCGGCGCTGGTCGTCGGCTTCGCCGCCGAGACCGGCGACGTGATCGCCTACGCCACCGCCAAGCGCGCCCGCAAGGGCTGCGACTGGATCGTCGCCAACGACGTGTCGCTCGGCACCACGACCTTCGGCGGGGCCGACAACACCGTGCACCTGATCCGCGAGGGCGGGGTGGAATCCTGGCCGACCATGGGCAAGGATGCCGTCGCCGCCCGGCTGGCCGACGCCATCGCGGAGCGTTTCCGGGAGTGAGGGGCCTGCATTCGCTCCCGCCCCCGACGCGTCCAAACCTCACAGAAAGCTTCCCCATGACCGACGCCCCCGTCGTGAAGTTCCTGCGGCTCGCCGGCAACGACGACCTGCCGCTGCCGTCCTACGCCACCGCCGGAGCCGCCGGCTTCGATTTGCGCGCCGCCGTCCCGGCCGGGGAAACGGTGACGCTGGCGCCCGGCCGGCGCCTGCTGGTGCCGACCGGCTTCGCGGTCGGCCTGCCCGTCGGCTGGGAGATGCAGATCCGCCCGCGCTCCGGGCTGGCGGTGAAGAACGGGGTGACGGTGCTGAACACGCCGGGCACGGTCGATTGCGACTATCGCGGCCCGGTCGCCGTCTGCCTGATCAACCTCGGCGAGGAGCCCTTCACCATCGCGCGCGGCGACCGCATCGCCCAGGCGGTGATCGCCCGCGCGCCGCAGGCGGCGCTGGTCGAGGCGGCGGATCTCGACGAGACGGCGCGCGGCAGCGGCGGCTTCGGCTCCACCGGGGTGGCGTAAGGCGCCCTCACCGCCACCATATGCAAATGGGCGGTCACCCGCCCAGCGGCGGGGCGTAGAGCAGCCCGCCGTCGGTCCACAGCGCGTTCATCCCGCGCTCGATGGCGAGCGGCGACAGCCGGCCGAGCGTGCGGTCGTAGATCTCGCCGTAGTTCCCAAGCTGCATGACCACCCGCAGCCCCCAGTCGTCGTCGAGCCCCAGCCCCTGCCCCAGGCCGGGCAAGGCGCCGAGCAGGCGGCGGGTCTCGGCGTCGCCGGTGGTCTTGCGGGCGGCGGCGTTGGCGGCGGTGACGCCCTTCTCCTCCGCCGTCAGCAGGGCCAGCACGACCCAGCGCACCACGTCCCGCCAGTTGGGATCGTCGTTGCGCACCACCGGGGACAACGGCTCCTTGGCGATGATGTCCGGCAGGATGCGGTAGTCGTCGCGGGCGGGCGCGTTCTGCGCCCGCTGGCCGTGCAGCGCCACCCGGTCGCCGGTGTAGAGGTCGCAATGGTGGTTGAAGAAGGCGGTGATCGCGCCGTCCGCCGACCGCATCCGCCGGATGGTCAGCCTTGCCCCCTGGCGGGCGATCCAGTTCTCCAGGTTGCGGACGGTGGTGGTGCCGTCGACGACGCAGACGCTGGCGGTCCCGGCCTCCGCCAGCGTCGCGGCGGCCAGCGAGCGGTGGGCGAGGAAGCCCTGGCCGTCGAACAGATAGACGGCGGGGAAGGCCAGCCCCATGGTCAGCTCGCGCTCCTGCGTCCAGGTCGAGGTTTCCATCACCACGTCGATCGCGCCGTTGCGCAGCGCGGTGAAACGGTTCTCGACCCCGACCTCGACGAAGGCGACGCTGCCGGCCCGGCCCAGCGTGGCGGCGGCCAGCGCCCGGCACATCTCGGGAAAGAAGCCGGTCCAGTTGCCCGCCCCGTCCATCGTCGCCACGCCGGTCCCGCTGGGGATGACGCCGCAGCGCAGGACTCCGGCCTCGCGCACCCGCTCCAGCGTCCCGGCGCGGGCGGCTTCGGCGGCCAGCAGGGCGCCGGCGGCCAGCGCCACGCCGACGGTGACCGCCCTCATCCATCCGCCCATGGCCGCCGCCCTCCGCTTCGTGGAGCGCGCCCGCGCCGTTCCACGTGAAACAGGATCCACCCCCTCCGCCGACGCGTCAACCGGGTGAATTGCACCGGCCTTGCGCGGCATGGTATGTCACGAAGCCGCGAGAGGCGGCCGGCTGAAGGGGCAGGGGCTGCAATGCGGATTCCCCGGCGAAGCGTGGCGTTCCGCATCCTGGCGGGCTTGACGGTGATCGGCGGACTCGCCGCCGCCACCAGCGTCGTCGCCGTGTCCCTGTTCTCGCGCTTCCACCAGGGGTTCCAGCAGGTCGCCACCGCCAAGGTGCCGGGGCTGGTCGCCGCGTCGCAGCTCGCCCAGCAGAGCGGCACCGTCGCCGCCATCGCCCCGGCGCTGGTCGCGGTGCAGGACCAGCCGGCGCGCGAGGCGGTGATGGCCCGGCTCGGCGACCAGATCGTCATGCTGGAGGAGCTGATGGCCCGCCTTGCCGCCCGCGGCGAGGGGCTGGGCGACCTGACCGAGCTGGAACGCCGCAAGAACGAGCTGGTCGCCAACCTGCTGACCCTGAACGTGCAGGTCGAGCGGCAACTGGCGCAGACCGCCGACACCGACGCCCGCGCCCTGGCCCTGGCCGGGCTGGCCGCCCGCCTGCGCGCCACGGAGGCGCTGACGGAGGACGGGGCCGTTCCGCCGGCCGACCACGCGGCCATCCACCGCTGGCAGCGCGACGCCGGGGAGGCGCTGACCATCCTGCTGGCGGCGCTGCGCGCCGGCCACGAGGCCCAGCTGGACCGGCTGAGGGCCGACACCGGCGTCCGTCTCGATCGCGCCGCGGCGGCGCTGGCCCTGCTGCCGCCCGACCGCGCGGCGCCGCTGGCGGCGTTGCAGGACGCGCTTTCCGCCGCCGCCTTCGGCCCCGACCCGCTGTTCGCGGCGCGGGCGGCCGAGCTGTCGCTGCAACGGGCGGTCAAGGGCGCGGCGGCGCGGAACCAGACGGTGTCGGACCGGCTGGTCGCCTCCGTCTCCGACTATTTCCTGGCGGTGGAGCGGGACGTCGCCCGCCGGTCGTCGGAGTTCGAGCGCGTCATCCAGGACGGCGAGCGCGCGGTGATCGCCATGGCGCTGCTGTCGATCCTGGGGGCCGCCGCGATCTTCGTCTACATCCACCGCAACGTGGTGCGGCGGCTGCGCGCGCTCCAGGCGGCGATGGTCGCCTACCAGACCGGCTCGCCGGTCGCCATCCCCACCCAGGGGCGCGACGAGATCGGCGAGATGGCCCGCGCGCTGGCCTATTTCGTCGGCACCATCCGCGCCCGCGAGAGCGCGCTCAGCGACAGCGAGCGCCGGCTGCGCGCCATCCTGGAGCAGAGCCCGGTCGGCGTCTCGATCGGGCGGACCGACGGCAGCGTCGCCTTCGCCAACGCCCGCGCCGCCGAACTGGCCGGGCTCGACCTCGGCGCCTTCGTCGGCAGCCGCCACGCGCTGGCCCTGCCGGGCGCCACCATCCACGGTCGCCGTCCGGCGGCGGCCGGCGCCGAGTCCGCGCCGGGCCCCGCCGGCGGCAGCGACGGCGATGTCGTCGCCCGCGACGTCGAGGTCGCGGTGGACCGCCCGGACGGGCGGCGGGTCTGGGCGCTCCAGACGCTCCAGCGCACCGAGTTCGAAGGCAAGCCGGCGGTGCTGGCCTGGAGCTACGACATCACCGAGCGCAAGCGCGCCGAGGAGGCGCTGCGCGCCGCCAAGGAGCAGGCGGAGGTCGCCGCCCGCTCCAAGTCCGAGTTCCTGGCGACGATGAGCCACGAGATCCGCACGCCGATGAACGGCGTGCTCGGCCTGCTGGAGCTGATCGCCCTGACGTCGCTGGACGCCGAGCAGCGCACGCTGGTCACCACGATGCGCGAGAGCGCCGGCTCCCTGCTGCGGATCATCGACGACATTCTCGACCTGTCGAAGATCGAGGCCGGCAAGCTGGAGCTGGAGGAGCAGGATCTCCGCCCGGCCGAGCTGGTGGAGGGGGTGGCCGACCTGCTGGCCCCGCAGGCCCACCACAAGAATCTGGCGCTGGTCTGCGACATCGACGGGTCGGTGCCGCCGCTGCTGCGCGGCGACGCCGGCCGCTTGCGTCAAGTCCTGTTCAACCTGACCGGCAACGCCATCAAGTTCACCGACCGGGGCCGGGTCGTGCTGAGGGTCCACGCCGCCGGTCCGGCGGTTCCCGGCCCCTCCCTCGGCCGGGTCCGCCTGCATGTCAGCGTCGAGGACACCGGCATCGGCATCGGGGCGGAGGGGCAGGCCCGGCTGTTCCAGCCCTTCAGCCAGGCCGACAGTTCGACCACCCGGCGGTTCGGCGGGACCGGGCTGGGGCTGGCGATCTGCACCCGGCTGGTCGAGCGGATGGGCGGCCGGATCGGCGTCGATTCGGTGCCCGGCCACGGCTCGACCTTCTGGTTCACGGTGGAGCTGGCGCGCGCCGGGGAGGCCGGGCCGGACGGGGTGGCCACGGCGCTGGCGGGCCTGTCCGTGCTGGTGGCCGACGCGGACGACACCCAGCGCGGCGTTCTGGCCCGCTATCTGGCCCATGCCGGGGCGGCGGTGGCCGAAACCGGCGACGGGGACGAGGCGTCGGCGCTGCTGCGCGCGGGCGGGGCGGATCTGCTGGTGACGACGACCGCGATGGCCGGCCGGGTCACCGCGCCGGACGATCGGGCAACGCCGCCGCTCCTGCTGGTCGGCGGCGGGCCGGCGGGCCCCCATTCCCCGCCACCGCCGCCGGCACCATGGCCGGTGGTCACCGGGTTGACGCAACCGGTCCACCGCTCCGCCCTGATCGCGGCGGCCGCCCGTCTGCTGGGCCGGGGCGCCGCCGTCCCGCCCGCCAATTCCGGCCCCAATCCCGGCCCCAGTCCCGGTATGTCCGGGGACGCGCCGACTCCGCACCCGCTCGCCGGGCCGGGACGTCCGGAGCATGGAACGATCCTGGTCGCCGAGGACCACCCGACCAACCGGCAGGTCGTGTTGCGTCAACTCCGCCAGCTCGGTTTCGAGGCCGAGCTGGCGGAGGATGGCGCCGTCGCGCTGGCGGCGTGGCGTGGCGGCGGTCACCGGCTGCTGATCACCGACTGCCACATGCCGCGCATGGACGGCTACGAGCTGGCCCGCCGCATCCGCGAGGCGGAGGCCGGCGGGGAGAGCCGCATTCCCATCATCGCGATGACCGCCAACGCCCTGTCGGGCGAGCGGGAGCGCTGCGTCGCCGCCGGCATGGACGACTACCTCGCCAAACCCGTCACCCTGGCGCACCTGTCCGCCGCGCTGTCCCGCTGGCTGGGCGATCCGCCGCCCCGATCCGCCGCCGTGCCCTCCGGCCCGGTTTCCCTGCCCGCACCGCCCCAGTCCTCGTCCTCCGGGTCCTCGTCCTCCGGGTCGTCGTCCCCCGAGTCCCCGCCTTCGGACCCGCCGCCCGACCTGCCGCCCGACCTGCCGGTGCTCGACCTCGACCATGTGCGCGAGACCTTCGGGTCGCTGGACGCGGGGACCGCCGACATGATGGATTTCTTCCTGGAGACGACCCGTCCCACGCTCGACCAGGCGCTGGCGGCGCTGGCGGCGGGCGATCCGGAGGCGGCGCGCGCCGCTGCCCATTCCGCCGCCGGGGCCGCCCGCACGGCGGGTGCGAAGGCGCTGGCCGCCCATTGTTCCGCCCTGGAGAACGCGATCCTGGCGAATCGCCTCGAAGAGGCGCAACGGCAGGCGGCGGCGATGGACGCCGCCTATCCCGCGGTCGAAGCCGCCGTCCGGGCGCTGCGCTGCGCAAAAGAGGGTGTCGCCTAACCCTTGCGGGCCTATCGGCTTCGCCATTCGGACGGTGGCGTAGGAAAAACCGCATGCGGCGCGCGCGTTGCTTGTCGCCCTGGGATGCCTGAACTACTCTCCCTCGCGTGAATTCAGTCTCCAGACCAGAGTGGCCGGGGCCTCGGTTGTGCCCGGGCCGGCGGGGGTGGTGAGCGTGGCCGGCTTCGGCGGATTGTTCTGGAACGCGAAGGAAACCCGGCGCCGCGCCGACCGCGCGACGGCCGACCGCGACCGGCTGGAGGCCCTGCTGGCGGCGGCCCCGCATCCCTGGTGCGCCTGGGACCGCAGCGGGGAGGGGCGGCTGTCGGCCGACGCGGCGTCCCTGCTCGGCATCCGCAGCGCCGACGACCTCGTCTCCGCCGTCACGGCGCCCGAGCTGCCGGCGGCCCTCGACCGCCTGCGCCGCGACGGCGAGCCCTTTCGCTGCGCGGCCGCCACCCGCGACGGCCGCCGCCTCGTCCTGACCGGGCGGCGGGGCGGGGCGGGTGCCGGGGAGCAGGCCGAACGCTGCGACGTGGTCTGGGTGGAGGACGTCACCGCCGCCCTGGCGGAAACCAGCGACCGCAAGTCCGCCCTTGACGCCGCCGAGTCCGGCCTCGCCGCGCTGCGCGCCGCGGTCGACGCCCTGCCGGTCCCGGTCTGGCTGCGCGACCGCGACCTCGGCCTGTCCTGGTGCAACCGGGCCTACGCCCGCGCCGTGGACGCGGAGCCCGCCGCCGTGCTGGACGGCCAGAGGGAACTGACGCAGGGGCCGTCCCGCCGGGCGCTGGCCGAACGGGCGCGCAGCGGCGGCTTCGCCCAGTCCGAACGGGTGCCCGTGGTCATCGGCACCGAACGCCGCATGCTGGAGGTGACCGAGGCGCCGCTCCCCTTCGACAAGGAGGGTGGCGGGAGCGGCGGCACGCTGGTGGTCGGCTACGCGCTCGACCTCACCCCGCTGGAGGAGCTGCGCGGCGAGCTGGACCGCCATCTCTCGGCCCACGCCGAGGTGCTGGAGCGGCTGGGCACCGCCATCGCCATCTTCGGCCCCGACACGCGGCTGAGATTCTTCAACCAGGCCTACGCCCGGCTGTGGGATCTCGACGAATCCTGGCTGCGCAACGAGCCGACCAACGCCGAGCTTCTGGAGGAGCTGCGCGCCCGCCGGCGGCTGCCGGAATACGCCGACTACCAGACCTTCAAGCGCGAGCGGCTGACCCGCTACACCCACCTGGTGGAGCCGATGGAGGAGCTGCTGCACCTCCCCGACGGCACCACGCTGCGCCATCTGGCGGCGCCCCACCCGCTGGGCGGCCTGATCACCATCCTGGAGGACGTGACCAACACGCTGGCGCTGGAATCCTCCTACAACACGCTGATCGCGGTCCAGCAGGAGACGCTGGACAATCTGGCGGAGGGCATCGCCGTCTTCGGCGGCGACGGCCGGCTGAAGCTGTCCAACCCGGCCTTCGCCCGCGTCTGGGACATGGCCGACGAGGATCTCCAGGGCGAGCCGCACATCGCCGAGGTCATCGACCGCATGCGCCCGCTGCTGGCCCACGCCGACGACACGACCGGCGAGGGCTGGGACGCGCTGAAGGAGGAGCTGATCGGCGCCACGCTGGAGCGCACCGTGCGGTCGGGCCGGGTCGAGCGCAGCGACGGCTCGGTGGTCGAGTTCTCCACCCTGCCGCTGCCCGACGGGGCGGTGCTGAACAGCTACCTCGACGTCACCGACGGCGCCCGGCTGGAGGCGGCGCTGCGCGCCTCCAACGCCGCGCTGGAGGCGGCGGACCAGTTGAAGAGCGAGTTCATCGCCAACGTCTCGCACCATCTGCGCACGCCGCTGAACGGCATCATCGGCTTCGCCGAGGTGCTGGCGAACCAGTATTTCGGCGAGCTGAACCCGCGCCAGATGGAATACGTCAAGGGCACGCTGAACGCCGGCGAGCGGCTGCTGGAGCTGATCGACGACGTGGTCGACCTGACCAGCCTGGGCGCCGGGGTGACGACGCTGGAGCGCGGCCCGGTGGACGTGCCGGACCTGCTCGACTCGGTGGCCGGGCTGACCCGCGAATGGGCGCGGCGCGAGGGGCTGAAGCTGGACGTCGTCGCCCCCTCGGGCCTGGGCGAGATGGAGGGCGACGGCAAGCGGCTGAAGCAGGCCCTGTTCACGCTGGTGGTCGGCGCCATCCGCAACCCGCCGGCCGACCGCCGCATCCGCCTGTCCGGCGAGCGGCTGAACGGCACCGTCACCCTGTCGGTCAGCGGCGCCGCCACCCCCGACGGCGGCGACGGCCAGGGGGCGGCGGCGCTCGGGCTGTCGCTGGCCCGCAACGTGGTGGAGCTGCATGGCGGCCGGTTGGAGCTGGACGAGATGACCGGGCGGGGCGCCCATGTGCGGTGCGTCATGCCGGTGCGGGCGCCGGTCAACGGCGGGCATGTGGACGCCCACCTGCCCCCACCCTGACCCTTCCCGCCCGGCGGGGCGGGGGGCGGTGATTCGGGAAGCGGGCGTTTCAGAGTTTCATGCGTTTAATAGGAAACGCATGAAACTCTACCCTTTTGATGACGAGCGGATTCACGCTTCAAACCGATTCCGGTTTTGCGCGATCCGCTCTAGCGCGGCAGCGTCACCGTCACGCGCAGGCCGCCTTCCGGCCGGTTGGCCAGTGCGATGTCGCCGCCATGGCCGCGGATGATCGTCCGCGCCGTCGACAGCCCGAGCCCGACCCCGCCGGTGTCGCGCGAGCGCGAGCGCTCCAGCCGGTAGAAGGGGGCGAAGACCTTCTCGAACTCGTCCTCCGGGATGCCGGGGCCGCGGTCGTCGACATGGACGCGGCACTGCCCCTCCTCCGGCTCCAGCCGCACGGCGAAGCCGCCGCCATAGGCGATGGCGTTGTCCATCAGGTTGGCGAAGGCGCGGCGCAGCGCCACCGGCCGCCCCTCCGCCACCGCGTGGGCCGGGCCGTCGTAGACGGCGTCGTGGCCGGAATCCACCCGGTCGTCGCACAGGCTCTGCAACAGGTCGGCGAGGTCGAGGCGGCCGCGCGGCTCGCGCTTGGCGTCGTCGCGGGCGAAGGCCATGGTGGCGGCGATCATCGCCTCCATCTCGTCGAGGTCGGCCAGCATCTTGCGCTGCATCTCCGGATCCTCGACCAGCTCGGCGCGCAGCCGCAGCCGGGTCAGCGGCGTGCGCAGGTCGTGGCTGATCGCCGCCAGCATCTGGGTGCGGTCGGCGACGAAGCGGGCGAGGCGGGCCTGCATCCGGTTGAAGGCGCGGGTGGCGGCGCGCAGCTCGCGCGGGCCGGCCTCGGGCAGGGGCGGCGCCTCGGCGTCCACCCCCAGCCGCTCGGCGGCGGCGGCGAAGCCGGCCAGCGGCGCGGTGAAGCGGCGGGCCGCCCACAGCGACGAGACCAGGATCACCGCGACCAGCGCCCCCATCCACAGCACGAAGCGGATGACGCGGAACGGTCCCTCCAGCGGGTCGCCGCCGGTGAAGGTCAGCCAGGATCCGTCGCCGAGCTGGATCGACAGCCGGATGTGCGGCCCCCAGCGCCGGTCGTCGTCGCCGGCGAAGGGCGGCGGCGGCGGACGGTGGCGGCCCCCCTCGTGGCGGTTGTCGCCGTCGCGCCGCTCGACCTCGAAGACGATGGCGCGGGACGGGATGTTCAGCGTCTCGCGCAGCCGGCGGCGCAACCCGTCGAAGCGCACGCCGGTGTAGTCGCTCAGCTCCGGCGGCTGGTCGGGGTGCCATTCGACGCGCAGCACCGGGTCGTCGATCGCCTTGACCAGCCGCTCGCGGTCGGCCGCGGGCGTGCTGCCGACGAGCTGCACGATGGCGGTGACGCGCTGGACCAGCACGCCCGGCCCGTGGATCGGCGGCCCCTCGCTGCGGTCGGTCAGATAGACCAGCGTGCTGATCCCCTGGGTCAGGAACAGCGCCAGCACCACGGTCAGCACCATGCGCGCGGCGATGCTGTCGGGGAAGGCGAAGCGCCGGAGCCTCACGATCCCACACCGACCGACGGCGTGAACAGATAGCCGCCGCCGCGCACCGTCTTGATCAGGGTCGGCTCCGCCGGGTCGGGCTCGATCTTGCGGCGCAGCCGGCTGACCTGGACATCGACCGAGCGGTCGAAGGGCACCGCCGAGCGGCCGCGCGCCAGATCGAGGAGCTGGTCGCGGTTCAGCACCCGCTGGGGATGCTCGGCGAAGGCGACCAGCAGGTCGTACTCCCCGGCCGAGAGCTGGACCAGCGCCCCGTCGGGCGAGCGCAGCTCGCGCTTGGTGACGTCGAGCGACCAGCCCTCGAAGCGCAGCACCGCGCCCCCGGCGCTGGTGCCGGCCACCGGCGGGGCCGAGGCGCGGCGCAGCACCGCCTTGATGCGGGCCAGCAGCTCGCGCGGGCTGAAGGGCTTCGCCAGATAATCGTCGGCGCCCATCTCCAGCCCGACGATGCGGTCGGTCTCCTCGCCCATGGCGGTCAGCATGATGACCGGCGTCTGGGCGGTCGGCGGCGACGCCCGCAGCCGGCGGCAGAGCGACAGCCCGTCCTCCCCCGGCAGCATCAGGTCGAGCACGATCAGGTCGACGCGCGCGCCGTCCAGCGTGCGCATCATCTCCGCCCCGTCCTTGACCCCGGTGACACGGAAGCCGTGCCTGGTCAGGAACTGGGCCACGAGCGAGCGGATCTCGCGGTCGTCGTCGACGACCAGAAGGTGGGGGATGCGGTCCATGCCGCGCATGATCGGGCGCGACGGCCTTGGGGTGAAGGGGAAATGTGTAACGGCCGGTTACGGGAGCGGCGGCGGTTACACACTGTTACCAAGTGACGGGTTTGCGGACATCGTCCGGCAAAGTTCGGGGCCCATTGTCTGGCTCATCGGGAACGCGGCGCCGCCGCACCCCAACGAGATCGCCTCCTAACCAACCAGGAGTTTCCCACATGAAACGCGCCCTTCTGACCTCCGCCATGCTGGTCGCCGGCCTCGGCTTCGCCCTGCCGGTCTTCGCCCAGCCCGAGCCGGGCGGCCCCATGGGCGGACCGGGCGGGCCGGACCGTCACTTCGGCCGCATGTGCGAGGACCAGGACGCCCGGCTCGCCGGCAAGCTCGCCTTCGCCGAGAAGAAGCTGAAGATCACCGAGCAGCAGCGCGCCGCCTGGAACAAGTTCGCCGACAGCGCGCGGGCCAGCCTGAAGCCGACCCAGGACCTGTGCGTCAGGTTCAAGGACCAGCCGCGCCCGGCCGCCCTGCCGCAGCGCCTGGAGCGCGCCGAGACGATGATGCAGGCCCATCTCCAGCAGCTCCAGACCGTGCGCCCGGCCCTGACCGAGCTGTACGCCCAGCTGACGCCGGACCAGCAGAAGACCGCCGACCATCTGCTGAACCAGGGCGGTCCGCGCATGGGCGGCAAGGGGATGCATGGCGGGCATCACGGCGGCCCGGGGCATGACCATGGCCCCGGCCCCGGCCGCCCCGGTCCCGACGGCAAGCCGCAGGAGTCGCGCGGCGGCTGACGTATCAGCGGTGATCTGATCGCAGATCGGGTTTGCGGCGGCTGATTTCCCAAGCCCCCCAAGGAGTCGCCGCAAGACGCGGGCCGCCGGATCCCCCCTCCGGCGGCCCGTGCCGTTTTCAGCCCGCGCCTTCCAGGGGGCGGTGTCAGGCGGCGCCCGGCACGCCCTTCGAGGTCGAGTACTCGAAATGCAGCGCCTCGCCCGGATGCACCATCGGGTGGATGGCGTGGGCCGCCTGCGCCGCCTCGGCGAAGCCGCAGAGGATCAGCTTCAGCTTGCCGGGGTAGGTCGCGATGTCGCCGATGGCGAAGATGCCGGGCGTGTTGGTGGCGCAGCCGGGCTGCGACACGGCGATGTGGCTGCGCTCCAGGTTCAGGCCCCAGTCGGCGATCGGGCCGAGATTCATCGACAGGCCGAAGAAGGCCAGCAGCGCGTCGGCCGGCAGAGCCTTTTCCTCGCCGTCCAGCGTGGCGACCCGCACGGCGGAAAGCGTGCCGTCCGTCCCGTCCAGGCCGGAGAGCTGGTAGGGCACCACCATCTCGATGCGTCCCTCGCGGGCCAGCGCGTCCATGCGGGCGACGCTTTCCGGCGCGGCGCGGAACTTCGGCCGGCGGTGGACGACGTAGACCTTCTCGGCGACGTCTGCCAGCGACAGGGTCCAGTCGACCGCCGAATCGCCGCCGCCGGCGATGACCACGCGCTTGCCGGCGAAATCCTGCTTGCGGCGGACCATGTAGTGGACGCCATGGCCCTCATACTGCTCCAGCCCTTCCAGGGGCGGGCGGTTGGGGCCGAAGGCGCCGGCGCCGGCGGCGAGGATCACCGCCTGGGCGTCGATTTGCGTGCCGATGCTGGTCTCGACCAGCCAGCGCCCCTCGTCGGTGCGGGTCAGCTTCACGACCTGCTGGCCCAGATGGTAGGTCGGCGCGAAGGGGGCGGCCTGCTCGGCCAGCCGGTCGATCAGGTCGGCGGCCTCGATCGAGGGGTGCGCCGGGATGTCGTAGATCGGCTTCTCCGGATAGAGCGCCGTGCACTGCCCGCCCACCATGTCCAGCGCGTCGACGACGTGACAGCGCATTTTCAGCATCCCGCATTCGAACACGGCGAACAGTCCGACGGGGCCGGCCCCGACGATGACGACGTCGGTGCGATGAGGGGTCTGCGACATGGAAGGCGATTCCTTGAAACCGGGTGCGGGGGAACGACAGTCCTTCCATTGTCCGCATTTCGCCGCCGGGTCAACCCCAACCCGGCTGTGGCGATGGCGGGAAGGGCCGGGGACGGCGTTGCGTCGCAGGATCTGGCGCGGGGTATGGCGCGGGGTATGGCGCGGGGTTTGGGCGGGATTTGTCTAAATTTGTTTGTTGTGCGGCGCGCCGCCCGTGCCGGACAATGGACCGGGCCGCGTTTCCGGCCCCAGCCGCGGTGGAGGCCGCCATGAAGGAACTGCGTTGCCTGGTCTTCACCGAGCCGGAGGTGATCAAGGCCGTTCTCGACCGTCGCCAGCGACTGCGCGAGCCGCTGCCCACCGGGACGGTCAAGGGGGTGAGCCACCGCCATGGCAACGGGGTCGAGACCATCCTGACGATCGTCAGCGACGCCGGCGAGTCCCGCGAGCTGCTGCTGTCGGAGACGGAGGTCGCGGCGGCCATGGTCGCCTATTGCATGGGCCGGCGCATCCCCCTGCCGGTGGCCTCGGACAAGGCGCTGCACCTGATCAACGGCGCGCTGACGCTGATGATCACCATGAATTTCCAGAAGGCCCCGCGCATGGTCGCCCCGCTGGCCGCCAACGGGCCGAAGGCTGGGGCCAACGGGCCGAAGGCCGGGGCGGCCGGAGCGCGGCGCAAGGTCGGCGCCTGAGACACGGTCGGGGACACAGCCTGGGACACTCGGCGGCACCCGCCGCTTTCCGGTTGCGGGTCGCGGGTCCGTTCGCTCAGTATCCGGCCCATGTCGGACACCCCTTTTTCCCAGACCCTTTCCTTGCCGGATGAGGCCGCGACCGGACGGTTGGCCCTGCGGCTCGGCGCCCTGCTGCGGCCGGGCGACCTCGTGGCCCTGCGCGGCGACCTCGGCGCCGGCAAGACCGCCCTGTCGCGCGCCCTGATCCGCGGCGTCACGGAGCCCGACGCCGAGGTGCCGTCCCCCACCTTCACGCTGGTGCAGACCTACGACACCGGCATCGGGCCGCTCTGGCACTTCGACCTCTACCGCCTGTCCGGTCCCGACGAGGTGATCGAGCTGGGCTGGGACGACGCGCGGGCCGAGGCGGTGGCGCTGGTCGAATGGCCCGACCGGCTGGGGCCGCTGCTGCCCGCCGACCGGGTGGAGGTCGAGCTGTTCCACGACGGCCCCGACGCCCGCCGCGCCGTCCTGACCGGCCATGGCGCCCTGGCGGCCCGGCTGGCCGCCGCCGACTGGACGCTGTGACCATGACGGAACGCGATGCCGAAATCCGGAGCTTCCTCGCCCGGAACGGTCTGGCCGGCGCGGCGCGGACGCCGCTGGCCGGCGATGCCTCGTCCCGCCGCTACGAGCGGCTGGGAACGCCGGACGGCTCGACCCTGATCCTGGTGGACACGCCGGTGCCGGACGAAGATCTGCTGCCCTTCATGGCGATCGGCGAGGCGCTCGCCGGCATCGGCCTGTCGGTGCCGGCCATCCACGCGGCGGACACCGGGCGCGGCCTCGCCTTGCAGGATGATTTCGGGGACGAAACCTTCACCCGACTGCTGGCGGAGGGTGCCGATCCGGAAGCGCTCTACGCGCTGGCGACCGACGCGCTGGTCGCGCTGCACCGCTCCTGGCCGGTGGGTGAGTCGGAACGGCTGGGGCTGCCGGTCTACGATGCCGCCCTGTTCGTCGAGCAGACCATGCTGTTCGCCGACGTCTATGTCCCGGCGGCCTGCGGCTCTCCCCTGTCGGACAAGGATCGTTCCGAATTCGAAACGCTATGGCGGGCGGTGGTGGAGCCGGCCTGCGCCGGGCCGGCGTCGCTGCTGCTGCGCGACTACCACGTCGACAACGTCCTGCGGCTGCCGCGCGACGGCGTGCGGGCGGCCGGGCTGATCGACTTCCAGAACGCCGGCCACGGACCGGTCGCCTATGATCTGGTGTCCCTGCTGGAGGACGCCCGCCGCGACGTCGCGCCCGAGCTGGCCGAGGCGATGGTCGCCCGCTATCTGGCGGCTTTCCCCGAACTGGACGCGGCGGCCTTCCGCCGTTCCATGGCGGTGCTGGGGGCGGTGCGCCACGCGCGGATCCTCGCCATCTTCGTGCGGCTGGCCCTGAAGGGCCGGCGCGGCTACCTCGTCCATCTGGGGCGGGTCTGGCGTCTGCTGGAGTCCCAACTGGCCAAGCCGGAGCTTGCCCCGGTCGCCGGCTGGTTCGCCCGGCATCTGCCGCCGGGCACCCGCGCCGATTTCGTCGTTCCGGAGACGACCTGACATGACCGCGAGTGTTCCGATTCCCAAGACGGCTATGGTTCTGGCCGCCGGCCAGGGGCTGCGCATGCGCCCGCTGACGCTCGACCGGCCGAAGCCGCTGATCCCGATCCTCGGCAAGCCGATGCTCGACCACGCGCTCGACCGGCTGGCCGAGGCGGGGGTGGAGAGGGCGGTGGTGAACAACCACTATCTCGGCCGCATGATCGAGGACCACCTTGTCGGCCGGACCGCGCCGGCCATCGTCCCGTCGCCCGAGGCGACACTGCTGGAGACCGGCGGCGGGGTGAAGAAGGCGCTGCCGCTGCTGGGCTCCGCCCCCGTCTACACGGTGAACGCCGACATCCTGTGGCTCGACGGCCCGACGCCCGCCCTGCGGCGGCTGGCCCGGCACTGGGACCCGGAGACGATGGACGCGCTGCTCCTGCTGATGGCGACGACCCGGTCGGTCGGCTACGAGGGGCGCGGCGACTACCACATGGACCCGCTGGGCCGCCTGACCCGCCGGGCCGAGCTGGAACTCGCCCCCTTCGTCTTCGCCGGCGTGCAGATCGTCAAGCCGGAGCTGTTCGGCCGGTCCACCCCCGACGGGGCCTTCTCCACCAACCTGATCTGGGACCGCGCGCAGGAGGCGGGCCGGCTGTTCGGCCTCGCCCATGACGGGCTGTGGTTCCACATCGGCACGCCCGACGGGCTGAAGGAGGCCGAGGAGCTGCTCGCCATCGGCGGCGTGCGGGCCATCGCGCATTGATGTGAGGGGAGGGGGGCTCCACTTGCCCCCACCCTGACCCTCCCCCACTCTCGCGGGGGAGGGGACTGCCGCCGCACTTCGACAAGGCTCCCCCCTCCTTCCCCCGCCCGTGCTGAGGGAGGGCCGGGGTGGGGGCAAGACTTCGCATGACCACCCCTTTTCCGGACCCCCGATGACCCTCCCCCCGCCCAAGGTCTACAGCATCCCCTCCGGCGCGCGCTTCGTGGACACGCTGGCGGAGGGCATCGTGGCGCGGGTGGGGGAGGATCCGCTGGCGCTGGCCGAGGTCACCGTCCTGCTGCCGACCCGCCGCGCCTGCCGCTCGCTGCAACAGGCGTTCCTGCGGCGCTCGGGCGGCCGGCCGATGCTGCTGCCGCGCTTCAGCCCGCTCGGCGAACTCGACGCCGGTGACCTCGCCTTGACCGAGGACGAACTGCCCGAGGTGCCGCTCGACCTGCCGGGCGCCATTTCCGGCCTCAACCGGCAGATGACGCTGGCCCGGCTGATCCTGCACGCCGACGGCATGGCCGCCACCACCGCGCAGGCGGTGCGGCTGGGCGCCGACCTCGGCCGGCTGATCGACGCGGTGTGGACCGAGCGCGTCGCCTTCGACCGTTTGGAATCGCTGGTCCCCGCCGACTACGCCGAGCATTGGCAGACCACGCTGAAGTTCCTGACCATCATTACCGAGGTCTGGCCCGTCCTCCTCGCCTCCACCAGCGAGACCGACCCGGCCCACCGCCGCAACCTCGCGCTGGAGGCGCAGGCCGCGCTGTGGCGCGCGGTGCCGCCCAAGGGGGTGGTGATCGCCGCCGGCTCCACCGGCTCGATCGCGGCGGCGACCGACCTGCTCGGCGTCATCGCCCGGCTGCCGCAGGGGATGGTGGTGCTGCCCGGCCTCGACCAGCGGGCCGGCGACGACATCTGGGATCACATCGAGACCGACGAGGCCCACCCGCAGCACGGCCTGTCGCAGCTCATCCGCGCGCTGGGCGTCACCCGAGCCGAGGTCGCCCCCTGGGCCGACACGCCGGAGCCGCGCGGCCCCCGCGCCCGCCTGATCGCCGAGGCCCTGCGCCCGGCCGCCACCACCGAGGGCTGGCGCGGGTTGGAGGGACTTGACGCAAGTGCGCTGGACGGGCTGACCCGCATCGACGCCGCGACCTCGGAGGAGGAGGCGCAGGTCATCGCCCTGCTGATGCGCGAGGCGCTGGAGATCCCGACCCGCACGGCGGCGCTGATCACGCCGGACCGCAACCTCGGACGCCGCGTCGCCATGGCGCTGGCCCGCTGGGGCATCGCGGTGAACGACTCCGGGGGGCAGCCGCTCGCCCACACCGCCGTCGGCACCTACCTGCGCATGACGGCGGAGCTGGCGGCGACCCGCGTCCACCCGCTGGCGCTGCTGGCGCTGGCCAAGCACCCGATGGCGGCTGGCGGCCGCGACTCGGCGGATTTCCGCGCCGCCGCCCGCGCGCTGGAACGCACCGTCCTGCGCGGCCCGCGCCCGGCCGAGGGCTTCGCCGGGGTGACGGCGGCGCTGAACGCGGCGACCCGCTTCGACCATGAGGAGCAGCAGGGCATCCTGCGCGGCTGGCTCGACGATGTGTCGCGCCGGGCCGCCCCCTTCCTCCAGGTCATGCAGGGCGAGGCGCCGCTGGCCGACCTGCTGCGCGCCCACGTCGCCTTCGCCGAGTCGCTGGCCGACGACCACGAGACCGAGGGGCCCAAGCGCCTGTGGCGCCAGGAGGACGGCGAGGAGGCGGCGCGCTTCGTCCACGACCTGCTGAACGCCGTCGAGGATTTCCCGGCCATCCCGGCGACCGACTACCCGGCGCTGCTCGACGCGCTGATGAGCGCGCGGGCGGTGCGCCCCCGCTTCGGCCTGCACCCGCGCCTGTCCATCCTGGGGCCGATGGAGGCCCGCCTCCAGCATCTCGACCTCACCATCCTCGGCGGGCTGAACGAGGGGACATGGCCGCCCAGCCCGTCGGCCGATCCCTGGATGTCGCGGCCGATGCGCCGCGATTTCGGCCTGCCCAGCCCGGAACGGCTGGTCGGCATGTCGGCGCACGATTTCGCCCACGCCTGCGGCGCGCCCGAGGTGGTGCTGACCCGCGCCGAGCGGGTGGAGGGCACGCCGACCGTGCCGTCGCGCTGGCTGCTGCGGCTGGACACCGTGCTGAAGGCGCTCAACCTGCACGGACGCATTGAGGAGCGCGGCGCCCGCTGGCTGGCCTGGGCGCAGCGGCTGGACGAGCCGGAGCAGGTCCGTCCGGTGCTGCCGCCCGAGCCGCGCCCGCCGCTGGCCGCCCGCCCGCGCAAGCTGTCGGTGACGGCGGTCGAGACCTGGATGCGCGATCCCTACGCGGTCTACGCCCGCTACGTGCTGCGGCTGTCCAAGCTCGACCCCATCGCCGCCGATCCCGGCGCGGCCGACCGCGGCCAGATCATCCACGCCACGCTCGACGCCTTCGTCCGCGAGTTCCCCGGCCCGCTGCCGCCGGACGCGCTGCCGCGCCTGCTCGCGCTGGGCCGCGACGCCTTCGGGCCGCTGCTGCGCAGCCACCCCGACGTCTGGGCCTTCTGGTGGCCGCGCTTCGAGCGGGTCGCCGAATGGTTCGTCGCGCTGGAGCGCGAGCGCCGCCCGCGCCTGCGCACGCTGGCGACCGAGGTGACGGGCACGCTGACCCTCCAGGGTCCCGGCGGCCCCTTCACCCTGACCGCCAAGGCCGACCGCATCGACAGGGGGCCGGACGGGCTGGTGGTGATCGACTACAAGACCGGCACCCCGCCCTCGACCCGCGAGATCGAGCTGGGCTTCGCCCCGCAATTGCCGCTGGAGGCCGCCATCGCCGAGGCCGGCGGTTTCAACGGCATCGACGCGGGCGCCGTCGCCGAGCTGAGCTTCTGGCGTCTGGCCGGCGGTGATCCGGCCGGCGAGGAAAAGCCGGTCAAGGGCGACCCCGCCACGCTGGCCGCCGAGGCGCGCGCCGGGCTGGAGGAGCTGATCCGCCAGTTCGACGACCCGTCCACCCCCTACCGCTCCTGCCCGCGCCCGGCGATGGCGCCGCGCTACACCGATTACGCGCATCTGGCCCGCATCCAGGAATGGTCGGCCGGCGGCGACGGCGGGGAAGGGTGAGGATCCAGCGATGAGCATGACGACCGACACCTCCGCCCGCACGCTGCCCCTCGACCCCAACGTCGCCCAGCGCCGCGCCTCCGACCCGGCCTCCTCGGTGTGGGTGGGGGCCTCGGCCGGCTCGGGCAAGACCAAGGTTCTGACCGACCGCGTGCTGCGCCAGATGCTGGCCGGCACGCCGCCCGCCCGCATCCTCTGCCTGACCTTCACCAAGGCGGCGGCGGCCGAGATGGCGATCCGCGTCAACAACACGCTGGGCCTGTGGGCGACGCTGCCCGACGCCGATCTGGAGGACCGTCTGGCCGACCTGTGCGGCGAGCGCCCGTCGCCGGAAACCAGGACCAACGCCCGGCGCCTGTTCGCCCAGGTGGTCGATTGCCCCGGCGGCATGAAGATCCAGACGATCCACGCCTTCTGCCAGTCGCTGCTCCGCCGCTTCCCGCTGGAGGCCCGGCTCGCCCCGCATTTCGAGGTGATGGACGAGCGCACCGCCGCCGGCCTGCTGACCGAGGCCCGCGATCAGGTCCTCCACGCCGGCCGGATGGAGCCGGACAGCCCGCTCGGCCGCGCCATGAACCGGCTGACCGCCGACCTCAACGCCGAGGAGTTCGCCGACCTGCTGGCCGAGCTGGCCTCGGAGCGCGGGCGCATCCAGCGCCTGTTCGAGCGGTTCGGCAGCCTGGACGGCATCGTCGGCGCGGTCCACGACGCCCTCAAGGTCGCGCCCGGCACCACCGAGGCGTCGCTGCTCACGGACGCCTGCCGCGACGACGTCTTCGACGCGCCCACCCTGCGCGAGGCCTGCCGGGCGCTCTCCGCCGGCAGCGCCAGCGACCAGGAGCGCGGCATCGGCATCCAGGGCTGGCTCGACGCCGCCGACAGCCGCATCCGGGCGTTCCAGGCCTACCAGCGGCTCTACCTGACCGCCGAGGGCGCGCCGCGCAAGACGCTGATCACCAAGAAGGCGGCGGCCGGCAGCGCCGTCGCGCTCGCCGGGCTCCAGGCGGAGGCCGAGCGGCTGGTCGAGGTGGCGGGCAAGGTCAAGGCCGCCGGGGTCGCCGCCTCCACCTCGGCGCTGCTGACGCTGGCAGAAGCCATGCTGGAGAGCTACCGCGCCCGCAAGGCGGCCCGCGCGCTGCTCGACTACGACGACCTGATCCTGGCGGCGATGACGCTGCTGCGTGGCAGGAACGGCGTGCCGGCGGTGCCCTGGGTGCTGTTCAAGCTGGACGGCGGCCTCGACCACATCCTGATCGACGAGGCGCAGGACACCAACCCCGACCAGTGGGAGATCGTCGCCGCCATCGCCGGGGAGTTCTTCAGCGAACTGGCGGCGAGCGCCGGGGACGCCACCACCCGCACCGTCTTCGCGGTGGGCGACGAGAAGCAGTCGATCTTCAGCTTCCAGCGCGCCGATCCGGCCGAGTTCGCCCGCATGCGCCGCCATTTCCAGGAGCGCGCCGAGGCGGCGGAGCGGGTGTGGGCGGCGGTCGATCTCGACATCTCCTTCCGCTCGACCGCCGCCGTGCTGGAGGCGGTGGACGCCGTCTTCGCCAGCGAGGCTGCCCGCGACGGCGTGGCGTCCGCCGCAAGCCCGGTGATCCGCCACCGCGCGTTCCGGCGCGGGCAGGCCGGGCTGGTCGAGCTGTGGCCGCCGGTCAAACCCGCCGAGGCGATGGAGACGCCGGCCTGGGCGCCGCCGGTGGCGCGCGAGGCCGCCGATTCGCCGTCGGCCCGGCTCGCCGCAATCATCGCCGGCACGGTCGGCGGCTGGCTGGAGCGCGGCGAGCTGCTGGAGGCCAAGGGCCGCCCGGTGCGCCCCGGCGACGTGATGGTGCTGGTGCGCCGCCGCACCGGCTTCGTCACCGAGCTGGTCCGCGCGCTGAAGGACCGCGGCGTGCCGGTGGCCGGCGTCGACCGCATGGTGCTGACCGAGCAGCTCGCCGTCATGGATCTGATGGCGCTGGCCGATTTCCTGTTGCTGCCCGACGACGACCTGACGCTCGCCACCGTGCTGAAGGGGCCGCTGATCGGGTTGACCGAGGAGGAGCTGTTCCGGCTGGCGCACGGCCGGCGCGGCACGCTGTGGCGCGCGCTGGTGGCGGCGGCCGAGACCGACCCGGACGTGCGGCCGGCGCGGCGCTACCTCGGCGACCTGCTGGCGCGCACCGACTTCTCCGCTCCCTACGAGCTGTTCGCCGGGCTGCTCAACCGGCCCTGTCCGGCCGACACCCGGTCGGGGCGGCGCGCCATCCTGAAACGGCTCGGCCCCGACGCCCAGGACCCGCTCGACGAATTCCTGGCGGTGTGCCTCGCCTTCGAGAAGACCGAGCCGCCCTCGTTGCAGAATTTCCTGGCCTGGCTGGCGGCCAGCGAGGCGGAGATCAAGCGCGAGCTGGACCAGGGCGGCGGCACCGTGCGGATCATGACGGTGCACGGCTCCAAGGGCTTGCAGGCGCCCATCGTCTTCCTGCCCGACACGCTGGGCAACCCGACCCAGAGCCCGCCGATCCTGTGGCCGGACGACGACTGCCCGGTGCCGCTCTTCGCCGCCCGCCGCACCCAGGAGGATTCGCTGAGCGCCGAGGCGCGGTCGCGGGCCAACCGGCGGCGCGACCAGGAATACCGCCGCCTGCTCTACGTCGCGCTGACCCGCGCCGAGGACCGGCTCTACGTCTGCGGCTACCAGGGCAAGCGCGAGCCGCCGGAGGGCTGCTGGTACAAGCTGGTCGAGGCGGCCTTGAGCGACAGCGGCGTGCCGCAGGACTTCGACTTCACCCACCACGGGCCGGAGGGCTGGAGCGGCCCCGGCTGGCGTCTGGCCGGCCCGCAGACCGCCGTTCCGCCCCGTTGCGTCGCCGAGGAGGACGCCGCCGCCGACCATGGCGCGCCGTCCTGGCTGACCGCGCCGGCCCCGGTCGAGCCGGAGCCGTCGCGCCCGCTCACCCCGTCGCGCCCCGACGGGGAGGAACCGGCGGTCCGCTCGCCGCTCGGCGCCGACGACGGCCAGCGCTTCAAGCGCGGGCTGCTGGTGCACCGGCTGTTGCAGACCCTGCCCGAGCTGGAGGAGGCCGCGCGGGAGGCCGCCTGCCGCCGCTTCCTCGCCCGCCCGGCCCACAAGCTCGACGCCGGGCAGCAGGACGCCATCGCGCGCGAGACGCTGGCGGTGCTGAGCCATGCGGACTTCGCGCACCTGTTCGGCGCGGGATCGCGGGCCGAGGTGCCGCTGGTCGGCGTCGTCGGCAACCGGACCATCGCCGGCCGCATCGACCGGCTGACGATTCGCGGAGACACGGTGTGGATCGTCGATTACAAGACGAACCGTCCGCCGCCACGGGTTTTGGATGATGTTCCAGCGGTTTACCGCCGCCAGATGGCCGCCTACCGGGCGGCGCTGGAGGCGGTCTATCCGGGCATGGGCGTGCGCTGCGTGCTGTTGTGGACCGACGGGCCGTTCGCCATGGAACTGCCGGCGGAACTTCTCGACGCGGCCGGCGTTCCGGGATTGGCCGGGGTCGCGGCCGGGGCCGGCGGCTGACCCGAAAGATGGGGTCACTTGACCGGCACGTCAGGTCCGCCCTACATTTTGCTCAATTCCACGGACAGGGCCATGCCTCGCCTCCCCGCGCTCGCGGCCGGCGAAGGCCCTGAATTCAGGCAAGAGGTCACATGAGCACCACCATCAAGGTTACCGACGACAACTTCGAGCAGGACGTTCTCCAGGCCCCCGGCCCGGTCCTGGTCGATTTCTGGGCGGAATGGTGCGGCCCCTGCAAGATGATCGCTCCGGCGCTGGAAGACATCGCCGTTTCGTTCGAGGGCAAGGTGACGGTTGCCAAGCTGAACATCGACGAGAACCCCGGCACCCCGACCAAGTATGGCGTGCGCGGCATCCCGACGCTGATGCTGTTCAAGAACGGCAACGTCGCCGCCACCAAGATCGGCGCGCTGCCCAAGGGCGCGCTGATCCAGTGGCTCGAGGCGTCGCTCTGAGCCGCTGAGCGGTCAGGCCCGTCGAAGGAACCCCGTCGCGGTCGCGGCGGGGTTTTTTCTTGGCTGCCACCTGCCCCTACCGCCCGTCCTCCACCCACCAGGTCTCGATCAGCGGGCCGTAGAGCGGCGTCGTCTCCGGCCGCTTCAGCCGGGTCCAGTGGGCCAGGCGGTCCACCGGGCTGTGGAACAGCGGCACCATGTAGTGCCCCCACGACAGCACCCGGTCGAGCGCCCGCACCCGCGCCACCAGATCGGCGCGGGTCGTCGCCTCGGCGATGGAGCGGGCGATGGCGTCCACCACCGGGTCGCGGATGCCGGCGAGGTTGCGGCTGCCCTCCTGCCCGGCGGCTTCGGAGCCGTAGTAATAGAGCTGCTCGTTGCCCGGCGAGAGGCTGGAGATCCACCAGCGCAGCGTCATGTCGAAGTCGAAGCGCTCCAGCCGCGCCTGGAACTGCGCGCTGTCCACCGCCCGCACCGAGGCGGCGATCCCCAGCCGGTCGAGCGAGCGGGCGAACTCCAGCGCGATCCGTTCCTCCGACGGGTCGGCCAGCAGGATCTCGAAGGCGAAGGGGCGGCCCCCGGAGTCCGTCAGCCGACCGTCGCGCACCCGCCAACCGGCCTCGGCCAGCAGCCGCAGCGCCTCGCGCAGGTTGCCGCGCGAGCCCGCCGGGCCGCTGCCGTCGCTTTGCGGCAGGGCGAAGGGCCGGGTGAACAGCTCCGGGGGCAAGCGGTCGCCGAAGGCGGCGAGGACGCGCAACTCCTCCCCCTCGGGCAGTCCCCGCGCGGCCAGCTCGGAGTTCGGGTAATAGCTGGCGGTCCGCGCCAGGACGCCGTGGAACAGGGTCCGTCCCATCCAGGCGAAGTCGGTCGCCATCCCCAGCGCCCGGCGCACGCGGACGTCGGCGAACAGCGGCCGGCGGGTGTTGAAGATCAGGCCGCGCGCGAAGTCGGGGCGCCGGTGCGGCAGTTCCTCGCGCAGGATGCGGCCGTCGCGCAGCGCCGGGCCGTCGTAGCCGGTCGCCCATTTGGCCGGGTCGATCTCGCGCCGCACGTCGCCCTCGCCGGCCTTGAACGCCTCCAGCGCCACCGAGTCGTCGCGGTAATAGACATAGTCGAGCCGGTCGGCGTTGAACTGGCCGAGCCGGATCGGCAGGTCGCGTCCCCAATAGTCGGGCACCCGCTCGTAGGTGATGCGGCGGCCGGGATCGACCGAGGCCACCCGGTAGGGGCCGCTGCCCGGAATCGGCTCCAGGGTGGTGCGGTCGAACGGCCGGTCGCCCCACCACGCCTTGGAATGGATCGGCATCAGCCCCATGAGCAGGGGCATCTCGCGGTCGATCGTGCCGTCCGGGTTGGCGGCGAAGGCGAAGCGCACGGTGCGCGGGTCGGGCGCCTCCGCCGTCGTCACCTTGGCGTAGAACAGGCGGCGGTTCGGCGTGCCGTGGGCACGCTGCACCGCCAGCGAGAACAGCACGTCGTCGGCGGTCACCGGGGTGCCGTCGTGCCAGCGCGCCTTCGGGTTGATGCGGAAGGTGACGGCCGAGCGGTCGTCGGCGACCTCCAGGCTTTCGGCCAGCAGGCCGTAGAGCGAGAAGGGCTCGTCCCACGAGCGGGTCAGCAGGCTCTCGAAGGTCAGCCCGAGACCCAGCGCCGGCACGCCCTTCACGATGTGCGGGTTCAGCGTGTCGAAGCTGCCGGTGACGGCCTGCCGGATGGTGCCGCCCTTGGGCGCCGCCGGGTTGACGTAGGGCAGCGCCGCGAAGCCCGGCGGCAGCCGGAGGTCGCCGTGCATCGCGATCCCATGGGTGGGGCCGGTGGTGTCCGCGGCGGCCGGGCCGGCCAGCAGGAGCAGCGCGAGGGAGAAGAGAAGCCGGGTCATGCCCGCAAGGTTGCCGCTTTGCCGCATCTGCGCAATAGGCCGCGCAAGTGCCTTGGCCTTGCGCACGCTTCTCGCCTACACTCCGGCCGCGCGCGGCGCCGGTGCGGTCCTGGCATGAGCCTCTGGGGCATGAGCCCTTGGGGCATCATGCCTTGGGTCATCGGCATCGGCGCCGAACAAGAACACGCCCCGTTACGCCAGTCGAAGGACGAGAGATTATGGATCTGAGCAAGGTTGCCGTGGGCAAGAACGCGCCCTGGGATGTGAACGTCGTCATCGAGATCCCCGTGGGCGGCGACCCGGTGAAGTACGAGGTCGACAAGGAATCGGGCGCGATGTTCGTCGACCGCTTCCTGCACACGGCGATGTTCTATCCCTGCAACTACGGCTTCATCCCGCACACCCTGTCGGGCGACGGCGACCCGGTGGACGTCTGCGTCGTCGGCCGCACCCCGGTCATCCCCGGCGCCGTGCTGCGCTCGCGCCCGATCGGCGTCCTGTACATGGAGGACGAGGGCGGCGAGGACGAGAAGCTGCTGGCCGTTCCGGTCGACAAGCTGCACCCCTTCTACAGCGACGTGAAGAACTACACCGACCTGCCGAGCATCCTGACCGAGCAGATCGCCCACTTCTTCGAGCACTACAAGGATCTCGAGAAGGGCAAGTGGGTGAAGGTCCTGCGCTGGGGCGACGCCGAGGAGGCCGCCAAGAAGATCGAGGAAGGTCTGGCCCGCGCCGCGGCCGCCAACAAGGGCAAGCCCGGCGTCATCGTCTGATCGACGAGCCGCTGTTTTCCCCCTTCCTCCGCCGCCGGTGGGGGAAGGGGCTTCCGGCTTGGCCGGGAACAGGGCGCGGAGTGAGCATGACCGATCCCGAGCGTCTGCCTCCGCCCCCATTCTGGCGCGCCCGCTATTTCGCGTTCGATGTGCTGCCGCGCCGGCCGGATCTGGATCCCATCGAAATCAAGCGCATCGTTGCACGACCGGAAGCGCGGATCGTGCAGCCCGACGGCCGTGTCCGGCTCCATGGGTATTCGGAAACGCTCGGCCGCTTTTTGCGGGTCGCGCTATTGTCCGATGGCGTGACGGTTCACAACGCCTTTCCGGACGACCAATACACGCCATGAAGACACGTTACGATCCAAGCACCGACAGCCTCCACATCGAGGTCCGGCCGCTTCCCTCCAGACGGACGGTCGAGATCGAGCCGGACGTGATGCTGGATTACGGGGAGGATGGCCAACCGGTCGGCTACGATATCCAGCACGCCTCGACGAAGACCGAGCTGATCGGCAGGCTCATCCTCGTTCCGATGGCCGCCGACTAGACGCCAGCGACCGTTCTCCGGTTCGCGGAACCGGCCGTCAGGCCTTCCAGCCCATCCGCCGCTCCACCCCGTCCGCCGCCTCCTTGAGGATGTCGGCGCTGCGCCGCAGGGCGGTTTCCTCGTCGGGGGCGAGATCGGGCAGGATGGTGTCGAGCACCCCGCCGGCCCCGACGATCCGGGGCAGCGACAGCACCACCTCGGGCACGCCGACGACGTTGTCGTTCAGCATGGCGCAGGTCGTCACCATGCGCTCGTCGCCGGCGATGGCGGCGACCAGACGGGCCAGCCCGCCGCCGATGCCGAAGGCCGTGTGGCCCTTGCCGTTGATGATGCGGTAGGCGGCGCGGCGCACCCCCTCGTCGATGTCGGCGCGGTCCCCGGCGGTCAGGGGGCGGCCGAGCTGGTCGGCGGCGCGTTCCACCGGCACGCCGGCGACCATGGCGCCGGACCACAGCAGCACCTCCGAGTCGCCATGTTCGCCGACGACATGGGCGTGGACCGATTTCGGCGTCACCCCCAGCTTGCGGGCCAGCAGGGCGCGGAAGCGCGCGGTGTCCAGCACGGTGCCGGAGCCGATCACCCGGTGGCGCGGCAGGCCGCTGATGCGGGTGGCGATCTGCGTCATCACGTCGACCGGGTTGGTCGCGATCAGCAGCACCGTGTCGGGGGCGGCGGCGAGAACGGCGGGAATCACCTCGGCGAAGACGCGGGCGTTGCGCTCCAGCAGGTCGAGCCGGGTTTCGCCCGGCTTCTGGGCGACGCCGGCCGACAGCACCACCACGCCGGCACCCTCCAGCGCCGCGTAGGGCCCGGCCTGGACGGCGACCGCGCGGGCGAAGGGAACGGCGTGGGCGATGTCCTGGGCCTGGGCCTGGGCCAGCGCGTCGTTGGCGTCGACCAGCACGATCTCGCTGGCCGCCCCCATGGTGACCATCGCGAAGGCGGCGGTGCTGCCGACGAAGCCCGCTCCGACGATTCCGACCTTCATGCCCGTGTCCTCCCTTTTGCCATTTCCGGTTTCAAGAGCGTCAAGCCTTCAAACCTGCGGCCGGAGGAGCGTCCGTGCAAGGCTGCCACGCCAATTTTGTGCCTTTGGCGACGCGCGACGAAACGCCCCCTTGTCCGATGGTCATACCAACCCTTAATGTTGCGCCGCAGCAAATGGGACGGAAGAAAGTCCGGCCCGCCGCTGTTCGTCATCAAAACCGCCGATCGGGCGCGCTATGCTGCGCCTCTGGCGAATTCTCCTGCACCGGGCCGGGTCATGACCGTTCGCAACCTCGACAAGCTGTTCAAACCCGCCTCGATCGCGCTGATCGGGGCCAGCCGCAAGCCGGGAACGGTGGGGGCGGTGGTCGCCCGCAACCTGTTCCAGGCCGGATTCGACGGGCCGGTGATGCCGGTCAACGCGACCGAGCGCGCCGTCGAGGGCGTGCTGACCTACAAGACGGTGGACGGCCTGCCGATCACCCCCGACCTCGGCGTGATCTGCACCCCGGCCGACAAGGTGGTGGCGACCATCGACGCGTTGGGCAAGCGCGGCACCAAGGCCGCCATCGTCATGACCGGCGGGATGAACGCCGAGCAGACGCAGGCGATGCTCGACGCCGCCAAGCCCTATCTGATGCGGGTGCTGGGGCCGAACAGCCTCGGCGCCATGGTGCCGGGGCGCGGCCTGAACGCCAGCTTCGGCCCGGTGGCGCCCAAGAAGGGCGACGTCGCGCTGGTGGCGCAGTCCTCGATGGTCGTGACCTCGATCGCCGACTGGGCGACCTCGCGCGGCATCGGCTTTTCGCATCTGGTGTCGCTGGGCGACCGTGGCGACGTGGATTTCGGCGATCTGCTCGACTATCTGGCCTCCGACGTCACCGTGCGCGCCATCCTGCTCTACATCGAGAGCATCAGCCACGCCCGCAAATTCATGTCGGCGGCGCGCTCCGCCGCCCGCCAGAAGCCGGTCATCGTCATCAAGGCCGGCCGCTCCGACGAGGCGCAGGAGGCGGCGACCTCCCACACCGGGGCGCTGGCGGTGTCGGACGCCGTCTACGACGCGGTGTTCCGCCGGGCCGGCGTGCTGCGCGTCAACGATCTGGCCGAGCTGTTCGACGCCGCCGGGACGCTGGGCACCGGCGTGCCGATCACCGGCGACCGGCTGGCCATCCTGACCAACGGCGGCGGCATGGGGGTCATGGCGACCGACAAGCTGATCCACGCCCGCGGCCGCCTCGCCACCCTGTCCGCCGAGACGCAGGAGGCGCTGACCGCGGTGCTGGGGGCGAATCCCGGCGGAGGGCCGCGCGGCAACCCGCTGCGCATCGGCGCCGACGCCACGCCCAAGCGCTACGCCGACGCGCTGAACGCGCTGATGCAGGACGGCAGCAACGACGCGGTGCTGGTGCTGCACTGCCCGTCGGCCCTGACCGACAGCGCCGCCATCGCCAAGGCCGTCACCGACACCGTGCTGGCCAACAAGGCGCGCCGCCACCCGGTGCTGACCAGCTGGATCGGCGACGAATCGGCGGCCGACGCCCGCCAGCTCTTCGCCGCCAACCGCATTCCGACCTACGACGGGCCGTCCAACGCGGTGCGTGCCTTCATGCATCTGGTGCGCTACCGGCGCAGCCAGGAGCTGCTGATGGAGACGCCGCCGTCGGTGGCCGAGGATTTCCAGCCCGACGGCATCACGGTGAAGCGGGTGATCGCCCGCGCCATGGCGGAAAAGCGCGACTGGCTCAGCGAGTACGAGGCCAAGCGCGTGCTGGCCGCCTACGGCATCCCGGTGGTCGACACCCGCGTCGCCGAGACTCCGGAGGACGCCGCCGCCGCGGCCCGCGTCATCGGCGGCCCCATCGCGCTGAAGATCCTCTCGCACGACATCGCCCACAAGTCGGACGTCGGCGGCGTGGCGCTGGGGCTCACGACTCCGGAGGAGGTGCGGGCGGCGGCCGAGGCGATGCTCGCCCGCGTGCACGAACTGGCGCCGGACGCGCGCATCGAGGGCTTCACCGTCCAGGAGATGGCCGTCCGTCCCGACGCCTACGAGCTGATCGTCGGCATGACCGAGAACGAGATGTTCGGCCCGGTCCTGCTGTTCGGCGAGGGCGGCATCGGGGTCGAGGTGGTGGAGGATTACGCGCTCGCCCTGCCGCCGCTGAACATGAAGCTGGCCGCCGACCTGATGGGCCGCACCCGCATCTGGAAGCAGTTGCAGGGCTACCGCTCGCGGGCGGCGGTCGATCTCGACGCGGTGGCGCTGACGCTGAACAAGCTGTCGCAGCTCATCGTCGATTTCCCGGAGATCGCCGAGCTGGACATCAACCCGCTGCTGGCCGACGCCGACGGGGTGCTGGCGCTCGACGCCCGCATCAAGGTGGGCGTGCCGGCGCTGGCCGGGGCCAACCGGCTGGCGATCCGCCCCTACCCGAAGGCGCTGGAGGACCGCATCACCATCAAGGACGGGCGGCAGTTCGTCGTCCGCCCGATCCTGCCGGAGGACGAGCCGCTGGTGCATCATCTGGTGGAGAACCAGACGGCCGAGGATCTGCGGCTGCGCTTCTTCGCGCCGCTGAAGCGGCTGTCGCACCAGGCGGCGGCGCGGCTGACCCAGATCGATTACGACCGCGAGATGGGACTGATCGCCGTCGGCCCCGACCCGGAGACCGGCGACACCATCATGTACGGCGTGGTGCGCATCAACGCCGACCCCGACAACCGCCGCGCCGAATACGCGGTGATGGTGCGCTCCGACATGAAGGGGCAGGGGCTCGGCTACATCCTGATGAACAAGATCCTCGACTACGCCCGCTCGCGCGGCATCAGGGAGGTCTACGGCGAGGTTCTGCGCGAGAACACCAACATGCTGGGCATGTGCCGCGCGCTGGGCTTCGTCCGCAAGGAGAACATGGACGAGCCCGGCGTCGTCGAGGTGCGGATCGAGCTGGGCGGCGGTCTGGCGGCGGAGTAGCGCCGCATCGGGAAAGCGAACCGCCGGCCGGGACGACCGGCCGGCGGTTCCGTTTCCGCAGACGCGGGAGGCTATCGGCTGGCCGCCATCTTCCCGGCTGCCGTCTTCCCGGCCGCTGGTTCCTGGCTGCGCGGGGCGGCGCCGGACGGCACCGTGGCCGGCGAGGCCTTCAGCGGGGCGAAGCTGGCGTTGACGATGCCGACGGCGTTGTCGTGGACGATGATGCCGATGCCGACGAGAACCTTCTGGGCGCCGTTGCCGGGGTTGAAGGATTGCTCGCAGTTCGGACCCTTGTTGTAGCCGAGAGCGACGTCGCCCTGAAGGAAGCCGCTCGTGTCCTTCGTCGCGTTCACCGCGCGGTGGTAGAGCCCGATCGTGTTGGGGACGTTCTTGTCGGCGCTGAAGCAGTAGCCCACCGCGGCGAGCCCCTTTCCGGTGTCTTCCAGGCTGTAGATCGCCTCGTAGGAGTTCTGGTTGAAGGGGCGCCCCTCGACGTCCACCCAGGCGGTGTCTCCGCTGTTGAGATCGCGGGTCTGCACGGCCATGTGGCTGACGTTGTTGTCTTCGACGTTCAGGGCGATGCCGACGATGATCTTGCCGACGTCGGTCAGCTGGTAGCTCTTCTCGCCGACGATCGTGGTGGGGATGCCGCTGTTGTCCCACACCAGATTGTAGAAGCTGAACTGGGGGGGCTGAAGGGCGGCGACGATCGCCTGGTTGATCTCCGAGGCGCGCTGGGCGGTCGTCGCCAGCACCGACAGGGGCAGCAGGGAGGCGGTGCCCGACTGGCGGTCGAACTGGATCAGGCCGAAATTGCCGGGAACGGTGGCGGCCCATTGGCTCAGCGTCGTCTGGCCGGCGATGGGCGCCCCGCCGATCGCGACGAAAACGGCGGCCGTCTGGGTGTTGCTGTCGTAGTCCTTGGTGGATTGCCCCGCCGAGACGTTGGCGCTGTAGGCGTTGTAATTCGCCTGGACCGCCCCTTCGATGCTCTGGGTGTCGGTCGTCTGGGAGTTGGAGATGCTTTGGGAGAACAGCCAGCGGCCCCCGAAGACGGACGAATTCAGGAAGTGGGTGCCGTATTTGCCGACCAGGGCGTTCGGCTCCATCGTGTCGATGTCGGCCTTGACGCCGGGAATCAGCAGATCGCGCAGTCCCGCCGCCCCCGCCGGCAGAGCCAGACGGTAGGATTCCAGGACCGATCCGGCGTTCGCCTGCACGTAGGAGGTGGCGACGGAATGGGTGGACGACAGGGCGACGCTGGCGTCGAGTTCGGCGCTGAAGGTGGAGGACACCCCTTGCACGCCGAGATCGACCTCGAAATTGTTGTCGATCTCGTCGTAGCTGTAGGTCGACTGAACCGCGTCGTTCACCGTGGTCTGGGCGGACGGCGTCAGCGTCAGGCTGGCCGGGTAGGCGTAGGTGGTTCCATAGAGCGTCGCGGAATTCGTGCTCTGGCACTTCAGGTCGAACAGCTGGATGCCGGTCACGGAATCGGCGCTCGCGACCTTGCCGGTCTTGACGTTGTACATCCGGCCGAGCAGGTCGGAGCCATAGAGGAGCGACGAACACCCGCTCGCCGCCGCGCCGGACGGTGCGGTTGCAAGGGCGGGCAGCGCGAGAGCGGACAGGACAAGGGGGATGGCGAACGCTGTTCTGACGGTCACGGGAGGCATGGCGATCTCCAGCATCGGGGCCGGGAACTTCGAGGATGCGCGGATTCCCGAAGTTCCCCGCGAGCGGCGGGGATGGCGCGCAACCCGTCATCCCGTCCGGCCTCCTGTTCTAGAGCGCGCGGAAGTGGCGGAAAAACCCATGAATTGGGGTGATGGGTGTGGAATTGTTCGGAATATCTCTTTTCGAGGGAAATCTCTACGCCGGTTGCAGCGTCACCTTGACGTCGGCGGGTTGCCCGAAGTAGGGCGCCGACGTCACCAGCAGGCGGCAGCCGGCGGCGGCGTAGGCGGCGGCGTTGGCCTCGGTCACCCCGCCGGCCGGGGCGACGGCCGGGGCGGGGGTGAGGTGGCGCGTCGCCCCGATCACCGCGTGGGCGGCCTCGGGCGGCAGCTTCTCCAACTGGATCACGTCGGCGCCGGCCTCGGCCAGGGCGATGGCCGCCTCGACGGAATCGGCTTCGACGACGATCTTCTTTTCCGGGGCCCTGCGGCGCAGCTCGGCGATCCACGCGGCTGCCGGGGCCTCGGGCGGGCCGGGCAGGAAGGCGCGGTGCTCGGGGAAGACCAGCAGGGTTTCCGACAGGCCCATCCGGTGCATCACGGCGCCGCCGGCCATCACCGCCTTGACGCTGATGTCCTTGGCGCCGGGGAAGTTCTTGCGGGTGCAGGCGACGGTCACACCGGGCGCGGCCTCGACGATCCGGCGGGCGCGGGTGGCGATGCCGGAAGCGTATTCGACCAGCGTCTGCGCCACCTTCCAGGCGCGGTGCAGCGCGCCGGCCGGGCCGTCCGCCTCCAGGAAGACCGTTCCGGCCTCCACGGCCGTGCCGCTGGGGGAAAAGCGGAGGACCCGCCCGCCGGCCTTCTCGACCAGCCGGGCGGCCTCCTCGGTCCCGGCCAGCACCATGGCGCCGCGCGCGGCGAAACGCATGGTGGCGGGCCGTCCGCCGATGCCGAGCGAGTCGGTGGTCAGGTCGCCGTGGGGAACGTCCTGGGCCAGCAGCGCGTCAAGGGCGGAGTCGGGCAGGACGATCATCGGCGATGTTCCCTTGCGTCAGAGCCAGCCGCGCCGGCGGAAGTACCAGAGGGGCAAAACCGCCGACAGCACCATCAGCCCCAGCGCCATCGGGTAGCCGAACTCCCAGTCCAGCTCCGGCATGTGCTTGAAGTTCATGCCGTAGGCGGACGCGATCAGCGTCGGCGGCATCAGCGCCACGGCGACGACCGAGAAGATCTTGATGATGGCGTTCTGCTCGATGTTGATCAGGCCCAGCGTGGCGTCGAGCAGGAAGTTCGCCTCGTGCGCCAGGAAGCCGGCGTGCTCGTTCAGGGAGCGCAAGTCGCGCGTCATCGTCTTCAGCGCGGTCTTCTGGTCCTTGTTCATCCGGCCGCCGCTGACCGAGGTCAGGAACACCACCAGCCGGTCGAGGCCGGCGAGGCTGTCGCGCACCTTGTGGGTCAAATCGCCGGCGCGCCCGATGCCGCGCAGCACGTCCTGCAACTCGTCCGGCTTCTTGGCCGCCTTGCCGAAGCCGCCGCCGTCGAGCGAATCGTCGAAGATGCGGGCCGACAGCTCGTCGATGCGGCCGCCGACCAGCTCCAGCACGTCGGCGACCCGGTCGATCACCGCGTCGAGCAGACCGAACAGCGCGCTTTCCGCCGAGGCCAGCAGCTCCGGCTGGCGGACGCTGCGGGCGGCGAAGGTGATGACCGGCAGCGGCTCGGTGTAGCGCAGCGTGATCAGGTGGCGCGGCGTCAGCACGAAGGTCAGCTCGCCCTGCTCCGGGTGGGGCGAGGTGGCGCGCGAGATGATGGGCGAGGTCATGTAGACGCCGTCGCCCTCGGTGTAGAGCTGGCTCGACGCCTCGATCTCCTTCATCTCCTCGCGCGTCGGCAGGTCGCAGCCGGTCAGCGCGCCGACGCGGGCGCGCTCCGCCTCGTCCGGGCGCAGCAGGTCGATCCACACCGCGTCGGCCGGCAGGGGCTCGTCCAGCGCCAGGGGCTGGCGGACGACGCGGCCGTCGACGCGGGCGTGGACGGTGATCAAAGGGCGGCCTCTTCGGGCACGGGAGCGCCGGCGGCGCGGCAGGCGGCGGCCAGCGTGTTCAGCATCAGGCAGGCGATGGTCATCGGCCCGACGCCGCCCGGCACCGGGGTGATGGCGCCGGCGACCTTGACCGCCTCGTCGAAGGCGATGTCGCCGACCAGCCGGGTCTTGCCGGCTTCCGAACCGGGCACGCGGTTGATGCCGACGTCGATGACGGTGGCGCCGGGCTTGATCCAGTCGCCGCGCACCATTTCCGGACGGCCGACGGCGGCGACGAGGATGTCGGCGCGGCGGCATTCCTCCGGCAGATCGGCGGTGCGGGAATGGGCCATCGTCACCGTGCAGTCGGCCTGGAGCAGCAGCTGCGCCATCGGCTTGCCGACGATGTTGGAGCGGCCGAGCACCAGCGCCCGCTTGCCCTTCAGATCGCGGCCCAGCGTGTCGCGGATCAGCAGCAGGCTGCCCAGCGGCGTGCAGGGCACGATGGCGCCCGGCTGGCCGGTGGCGAGCAGCCCTGCGTTGACGACGTGGAAGCCGTCGGCGTCCTTTTCCGGCGCGATGCGGGCCAGCACCTTCTGGCTGTCGATGTGCCTGGGCAGCGGCAGCTGGACGAGGATGCCGTGCACCGCCGGGTCGGCGTTCAGCCGGTCGATCAGCGCCAGCAGGTCGGCTTCGGCCATGTCGGGCGATTCGTGATGGTCGAAGCTGTTCATGCCCAGCTCGACCAGCGCCCGCTCCTTGGAGCGGACATAGACCTGGCTCGCCGGATCCTCGCCCACCAGCACCACGGCCAGACCGGGGGTGACGCCGTGGCTGGCCTTCAGCGCCGCCACGCCCTCCGCCACCCGCGCCCGCAGGCCGGCGGCGTAGGCCTTGCCGTCGATGATCGTCGCGTCCGCCATGTCACTCTCCACCCTCGATCAAGGCCGTCAGCCGCGGCATCAGCGCCGCCGGATCGCCGGCCACATGCAGAATCTTGTTCCGGTCGGTGGCGCCGGCCACCACCGTCAGGCTGGTCTTGGGCAGTTTCCACGCCTTCGACAGCAGTTTTATGACCGCCTCGTTCGCCTTGCCGTTCTCCGGCACGGCCGTGACCGTCACCTTCAGCACCCGCCCGCCTTCGGCGGTGTCGGCCAGCCCGGCGACGGCGTTGCGCGACGCCTTGGGCGTCACGCGCAGCGACAGGCGCAGGCCGTCGGCCACCGGCTCCAGCGGGGAGGGCGGCGACGAGGCCATCAGAAGCGCGGCCAGTACTGGGCCATCAGGTTCTGGATGAAGGAGATCAGCAGCAGGACCACGATGGGCGACAGGTCGAGCCCGCCCATGTTGGGCAGCACCCGACGGATCGGGGCGAGCACCGGCTCGGTGATCCGGTACAGGAAATCGCCGATGACGTAGACCGCGCGGTTGCGCGTGTTGACCACGTTGAAGGCGACCAGCCAGCTCAGCACCGCCGAGATGATCAGGACCCAAAAGAACAGGTCGAGGATGGTGTTGATGAGCATGTACAGCGCGATCATTCCGGGCCTGCTCCGTTTCGGTTTTTTTGCGGCTGCCCCGCCGGGCGCCAGCGTTTTCCGGGCACCCTAAGCACAAGCGGCGAAGGCTGTCCAGTGCCGCGGGCCTTGGAAATGGCCCCGCCGGGCCCGTTCGACAATCTACGAATTTTCGTGAATCAATCGCTTGACAGGGGGGCCGCCGATGGACAATATCCGCGCCACGCCGGGCGGTACCCCGCCGGGCGACATGGTGTGGGGCCGTAGCTCAGCTGGGAGAGCGACGCGTTCGCAATGCGTAGGTCGGGAGTTCGATCCTCCTCGGCTCCACCATTTTCCTTCAAGACGATGATGCACTGTGGACGCTCGCCGACCTGTGGCTGAGCTTCTTGCCATGCGATCCTTGCTTTATCGCGTGCGGCGTTGGCCGAATCGTCCCACTCCCCTTTGAAATCCGTCAATTCGTCACCGTCCAGCTCGGGCATATCCTTGTGAACGCGCGTGAGCGCACGCAAGCCGGCTCCGTCTCAACGGCCGTGACGTCACGGCGGGACAAACCGGTCCGTCCGCCCCTCCCTCAAGCGGAGCGGGTTGCCTCGAGTCGCAGGAAAGGCGGAGCTTCCTCGGCCCCGCCATTTCCGAACCTTGCTGTCGGCTGCCGGATAACCCGAGACGCCGCCCCGGTTGAAGGCAGCATTCCGCCTGGAAGCTCCGCCACATAAGCCGAGGCGCGCCGTCGCGTAATGCGAGGTTCCCGCGCGGGTCCGCCGGATAATGCGAGGTTTTCGGTGGCGGGCCTTCTGGGAATACGCTCCTGGACCGGCGCGGGGCCGGGGCGGTGTGGGAAGCGGTCTGTCTGTCCTTGTCTGCGCGCCGCCGTCCGCCGCGACGGCACGCCGCGCACCTCACGTGGGAACTTACGGGGCCGCGGAATCCAAGCGGCAAGGCAACAGGGTGAGGTCGCCTTGCCCCGTATCCATCCCATGAAGAGGACCATCGCTTGTCGACAACCGCTCCGTCCGATAAGGATACCGCCTCCTGATCAACGGGGCGCGGCATGGAAGAAGAGATCACGGCCAAGATCGCCAAGTACCGGAGCCGGGAATGGGTGCCGGACGGCAGCGAGGAACTCTGGAGGGCCGTCATTAAGGCAATGAAGGCGCAACAGAGTTCCCTGAAGGAAAGGCAGCAACTCGACGCGTCCGGGGCATCCGACCACGTTCAGGCTCTCACGCCGAGCTACGCCGTAGGGCAGACCCAGTCCATACCGGACCCGATGGGAGAATTGCTCGTCCTCAGAAAGTCGAGCTACAAGCTCGTCAGCAGGTATCCCGCCGCAGCAGGGCACGTCATCGTATCCGACGCCGTTCGGAACCTCATCGCCGACAGTTGGGACGGCGCCACGCCAAGCAGCCGGGCTTCAATGCGTCGAGTTGCCACGGCTGCACACATTCAGGGGCTTGCGCACCTTCCTGGATGGGAAGACTGAGTCCGCCAAGCGGCACCTGAACGTTCCAGATTCGAGAAGTTCCCCTCTCCCTCCGGATTGTCCCAGGAGAACTCTGGCCTGCGGAACGACTCCAGGAGCCGCCATACGAGTTCGTCTTCTTCAAGCCACAGCGTCTCCTGACCGGCCAAGCCAAGTGCTGCACGCATCGCATCCACAGCCGCATCGAGGTCCGGCGGCGGTATTGGACAAGATGTCCTTGCGTCGCCAACTCGCCAACCGAGCACGGCGCCGTCGTCCTCGATTAGGTCGTCGGGAACTGTACCAGTTTCAGCGACAAGGACGGCTGGAAGAAGGCAATGCGGCAGACCAAGCCACTCATGCGGCACCCTGATGCCCCTCAGGAAGATCGGCAGACGGGCTTCAGGCTTCCTTCCGATCACCGCCGTATCGGTACCCGCTTCGAACACCATACCCCACCTCGCCGTTGGCTTCACACCGAACCCGTACGAAACCGAGTCTAGGTCGAGGCGAACCACACCGGTTCACCAGGCATTAACGGCTAGTCCGGACCTCCCTTCCGCACAGCCATGAAGCCGTCGGTCACGCAGCGCCTTTCCTTGCGCTACGATCCCCCAGGAAATGGAGATCAGCCGAATGACCGGAAGTCTTGACAACGCCGTCGGACACTTCAGGCACAACGTACTGGAGGCGGCCGCCGACTACGAGCAGGCTTCGGCGGCGTCGAAGTGATCGTGCGCGACCGCACCGGAGCGTCGTGGAAGTTCCTGGGCGACGTTCCGACGGTGGTCGGCGCGTGGTGCCGGTTTCTCACTGCGGAGGGCGCCGTTCTCCCCGACGGACCGGTTGTGGCCTGTGGACTCCGCGTTCACTCCTAAACCGTAATGTCAAGACGGAACAGCCGCCGCGTTCCCAGCGTGCTCGCAGGTTCAACGCACAGTTGCCCTGGCAACCACTCCAGCCTGGGGCGTTTGCCGGAAGAGAAAATCTGCGTATCCCTGACATTCTAATGTTAGTTAAGCTAAAGAAATTGCCTATATTGACGCAAAAGATTGGAAAAATTTGGAAGTTCCATTTTTGGACTTTGTAGGAGGTCAAGGTACTCATCAGGAGAGTATGGAGGTCTTTTCATGCTTGCACGATGTGCGCGAGCGGCTTGTATCACGAGAAATTGGTTTTGATTAAAGAGATCTTGACAGAAAGCATCTGGTTTGGCTTTCCTCATTCCAAAATGCTTAAGTATGTCTTCTGGAAAATCTGGGCTGTTATCTGTTACAATCAATGTTGCTGCCGCAGAAACGCCAGAGGCGATCACATGAGCATCCTTTCTTTGCTTGTCCGAACGACACATCCCATTGATTTTTTCGAGAACATCTGGGGCGGCCGCACAATTCGCCGCTTGGAAGGACCGTTCCATTTCGCTCCGGCGATATTCAAGCTTCTCAAGCGGGATGCCGTGGCGAGCATGGACGTTTCTGATCCATTCAGCATGAATGGCATCTGACCATACGGGTTCAAAGAGTTCTTGCTCAGCCAGACAGAGCAGAAGATCGGTGAGCTTGCCTCGAAAGAGGATACAGGCATCAAGTACGGCCAATTCCATGTGGTAAGCTCACCTATCCGTTCAGAAGTCGTATTCCTCCGAAATTTTAGCAACCTCTGTCAAGCCATTACGGCGAATGGATGCCTGATTCTGCTTGTAGGAAAGCACTTCCGCGCGTAGAAGGCGATGATGTGCCCCAACCTTCCTCGCTTTCAAGAGTCCCTTTTCGATCAGTCTCATAACTGAAGGTCGGGACATGCGAAGAAGTTCGGCAGCATCCTGCGGGCTAATCTCCTCATCGCCTTCTGCTGTCCGGCTATGCGTCGACACGATGGAGACAAGTTCCGCCATACTGCGAAGAGCGCTTATGTCCAAAGTCACGAATCCGGTCCCCATCTGCACGGTGACCTCGCCCTCTTTAATGGGGGCCTTACCGATAAGCGTGCGCAATTCATCCACGCCCCGGCGGGCTTTGGCGATATCGTGATCGTCAATTTCCTGGACGAACTCAACCAGCATGGCAACCTCCTTGGTACGGCCTGTCTATCAGTCTATATGGTAACTGCACCAACTGCAACAAGTGTATTATCCGAAAGCGCATCGGTGGGATTGTCCAGCGGCCCGACCACTGCGGGGCTGCGCAAACATGGTTAGACGGCCTACATGCTGCACGGCAGCATGCTCATTGAACAAAGGCATGTGTCAGGCGCTCGACGCCCAGCGAAGACCCGGCGCTCCAACCGTGCCGGGACGCCGTGGAAGTTCCTGGGCGACTTCAGGTCCATCCCTGACACCCGCGGGGGCCGGTTTCCCCGCGTGGCTTGGACAGGCACCGGACTTCCAGCGGAAGCTCGACGCCCACTGCCGTGGTGGAATGCCGTATCCTGCGCAAGAACGTATGGTCGCGAACGCAATCCTTGCCGCATCGCCAGGGAGCGGATAGTCCGTCGCTGTCGGCAAAGGTTCGAAGGATGTTCCCGGAAGAGGGGCGATCTGGTTTCCGTTGTAATCGGCGGGTGTGGAACGCCCATCCTGCGCCACTGCGGCCCGGAGACACGCGTCACGACTTCAGCTAGGATGCCCGCCCCGATCGAGGAGATACCATGGGCGAGTCCAAGCGTAAGAAGTCGACCGCGGCGGCGGGAGTCCCTTGGCCCCAAGAGGAACGGCGGGAGGGCCAGGTGAACCTCCGGCAGTTGGCGCCGCACCCCAGGGTCGGAGCGGATCGCATCCGGGAACTGACCGGGGAGTCCGCCATCCCGCCAGGGACCAAGATCGCGCTCAACGCCTTCCGGGCGCGTTCGGGCGAGCACGAGTTCCTCGTGGGGTTCAGCGTGGGAGACGGCCAGCGGTTCAGCGCGATCGGGCTTGCCGTGGTCGAACGACTCATGATCGAGGCGGGCAGCGCCGCCCTTCACGTGGTTCCGATCTCGGACGCAGACATCGCGTGGGACATCGTCCTGCGGCACCTGAGGACGTTCACCGGGACGGTTCTGGTGTTCGCCTTCTCCGATTCGCGCACTTACGACGCCGTGACCGCCGAGATGTTCTACTCCGAGGACATCGTCCTCCAGGACCCCCGCGGCGCCCGCATCCGGCGGCTTACCGAAGACGATCGCCGCCGGGTTCGCCAGCAGGCGGCGGACATGGGGGCGACTCCCCCGCCTCCGAAGTTCTACGACATGCCGGGGGCGGATCCCAAGGAGCAGCCCTGGATCTTCGGGCTGCCGTGCGGCGACCGGACCATCCGGCTGACCGTCTGGAACGGCCGGAAGGACTTCATCCACGAGTTCCCGACCGACATCGTCGATCTCGTCGGCGGGGATCGGATCGCCATCGTGCAGGTCGGCAGCCCGGTCGGCGTGAACGGCCGGTCGTCGGTTGCCCTGAGCAGGCACTTCTCCGACCGGTTCGACGGCATCGTGCATTGGGCGCGCGACACGGAAACGTACCGCTCCATCATCCGGGAACTCGTCCTCGCCGACATCCCATCGGTGTCCCGGCCGGTTCTTCCCGACGGGTGGACACCCGAGGTGGTGATCATGCCCGTGGGCGAGTGAAGGGTGGGTCTCCGCGGAAGGTCGGACATGGGACGGACCGGCGACGCGTCGGCTGCGTAGCCGACCGTGGCGGTTCGCGGCGTCCAACGGTCTCCTCGCCAAGCCGGTCCCCATATCAGCTTGTAGCTTGACGGTCTCAGGTACCCGATCACGAAGGCGCAACGGCCCCACACCGTCGCGCCTTCGGGTTTCGTACGTTTCGCGTTAGGTCGTCGAACACGGGAGCCCAAGGGGCTCCCGCGCCGGAGAGGCTTGGTTTTTCATCGGTCCCGGCGCAGATGCGAATCCGATGCACCCCAGCCCGCGGATGTAGGAGCCGCTACGGCCCCGTGGATAGCGGGGGCTATTCCCACAGGCGTAACGGGGCAACCATGTCAAAGACGAGCGAACAGGAAGCGGGCAGCGACCTTTCACTTGGCCGAACGGACGACACCATCACTCCGTGGCGCGAATTCGTTCATGCCTTCCAAGTGCAGGCGAGCATGCCCAGGACGTGGCCCGCGCTCCTGTTCATCGTCTCGGCGGCCGTGCTGACGACCATTCTAGCGTTGGTGACCGTGATATGGGCGGTCGCCGCCGTATCGACCCCCGGATGGCCAAGCGCCCCTCCGCCATGGCTGATCGCCACCGGCGTGCCGTCGGCCGTATACCTGTTGATGCTCCTGACACGACTCGACAGCGGTCGCCAGAGAGTAGAGGCGTGGTTCCGTGAACACGGGACGTTGCTGAAGCCCGGCCTGGGGGTGGTCGAGGACTGGTTGCTGCGGGAGGTTATCGACCAGTGCCGGTCGTTTGGCATATCACGTGCTCCGGACGTCTACATCTACGACCCGGAGGTCTTCGACTGGGGTCCGTTCGCCCACGCCGGACTAGCTGACGAGGGCAGGGTCGGCATCCCAGAGCCGTGGTTGCGAGAGACGACGGACGACGTCCTCAGGTTCGCCGTCGGCCACGAGTTGTCCCACATCCTTCATCGGGACGGGTTCGTCAGGGGGGTCGTAGATGTTTTTGTCGTCTTCTTCCTGTCGTTTCTCGGTTACCTGTGCGCATTGTCGGCATTGGCTGTGCTCGGCGTGACCATCTTGTTCGCGCTGTTACTTGTCGGGGCCATCGCCATCGTGGCCGCCTCCTTAGGGAGTGCCGACATGCTGCTCGCGGCGCTCTCCGAAGTTCCTGATGTCCTCCTCACATCTGCGCGTCGTTCGCAGGCGGAGTGGGTCGTGACTGTTGCCGTGGGAGTCACCCTTGTCGGCGGTTGCATGATCCTCTACCGGTTGTGGGTGGAGCGCCGACAGGAACTCAAGGCCGACGAGATGGCGTTCCGCATCGCGGGCGCCGAGGTGGCCCAGCAAGGAATCGACCGGATCGCCCAAATCGAGGGGGCGGTCGGCGAAGGGCCGTTCCCGGTCACGCGGGAGCGGTGCCGCGGCACAGTCGCAGGTGCCTTGACCAGCATCGTGCCAAGGCGCATGCCGCAGTGCGGCGACACGCGAGGCGCCCGGTGGGCGTTGTCCCTGGCCGAGTGGATCGGTGAACGCATCGGTGACGGTCTGTGGATGGGCGTCCATGTCCTCTTGTGTATCCCCGGCGCGAAAGCGGTACGGCACACCGTCTGGCGCCTGACGCGGACCCATCCGCCCCCGGCGGAGCGCAAGCGACACATCGAACGGCTGCTGGCGGCCCACCCGGAGCCTTCGTCGGAAACCGGATGTTCGTGAAAGGGTACGAAAGGCCGTACGGGGATGTCCAGCCGCCCATGCGGCGCCATTCCGCAGGTCGATCGTCGAACTCCAGGCAGCCGGACGGAGTGGCTTCCGACCGGACTGGCTGCGTCCGATGGCTCCGACTGTCGCCAAAACTCCTAGTTCCCGGATTGTAGTCCGCAGCCCTAAGCTGAGGGGGATTGCATGTATGGTCTCGTCGAGTGCCGGGGCCGCGGATGGATCCACTTCGCGACCGCGCCGGGCCTGGGCGTCGACGCGTGCCGCTGCGGTGTGCCGGGCCCCCGGATCTGGATGCGGCCCACCGACGGCGCGCATCTGCCCGTCGGCGCGACGTTGAACGGCATCGTCGTCAGGGAGGACGTCATGGAGCGGCTGCCCGCAGAGGATCTCGACCGGCTGGAGCGCCTGGTCATGGACATGGCCCCCGGCCCGCGCCGGGCGCTGCTGGCCCTGGCCTGGCTGACGGACCCGGAGGAGCGCGCCTTCGCCGCGAAGGCCCTCGGGCGGGCCGGACTGAGGACCCACGAACGCGTCCTCGACGCCCGCCACCACCGCACGACCGCCGAGGACGAGCGGTTGGCCAAGTCGCTCGGCGAGACCGCCGGGTACTACGACATCTTCCGCGACGCCGACGGCGACATCACGCTCGGCGGCGAGCGGCCCGCAACGGACCAGGAGGACGAGCCGTGAGCCCCGAAGTCCCCTCCTTCCGCTTCGAGACGAGCGTCCTCCGGCGATCTACGAAGTGAACGTGCAGCCGCTCAAACGCGTCTACGAGTCCGCCACGGAGATGATCGACGACACGACGGCCGAGGCGGTCGCCACGAACATTCCCCAGCAGATGCTGTCGGAGGTGGCGCCACAGTTGCTGGCCGCCGTACGCGCCGCCCAGGGGCGTCCGCTGCCGTGTGCCGAGGGCACCGGGACGGTGCAGTGATGGATCGGGAGGCTGTCCTGCGGGGCTCCCGAGGCCGGACCCTGGATCGGGACGGTTGATCGAGCGGACATGGGCTCCCAGCCTCGCGGCGCCAGGTCGCAGACCACGACGGTAGGGGCCCCTCCGCCGACGGCGGACACTGCGCCATCCCGGCCATAGCTGGGTGAAGGTCACATTTCCGGCGTCGAAAGACGTACGCCTTCGCCCCGGCGGCCCGCGGGCAAGAACACGATGCCCGCACCCTCCAGGGCTTGGCAGACCCGGAAATAGATGTCCGTGGTGGTGCCCTGTCCCTTTTCCAACCTGATGACGCTACTCAAGCTGACGATGGCCTTGTCGGCGAGCTCGGCCTGGGACCAGCCCAGGAGGGCGCGGGCTGCTCTGATCTGTCGGGGGGCGATCTGGGACATACCCCCCCGGATCGGTCAACACGCGTCCGGCCGCCAGGAGTAGAAATACTTACTTGCTATATTGACATAATTTATGTCAGTTAGGGTTGCATTTGGAGCCGGGATGACACCCGATCCACGGCGCTGGGCACCATGCACCTTCGTCCCGCGCCGCTCCCACTCTGGAGAGCCCATGGACGACCGCATAGACAGCCGACGCATCGTGATGAGGACGATCGGCGCTACTGTTGCCGACGTGCAGACTTGGTCCGAGACGAGCATCCATTCGTCCGGCGGCGGCGGTTACGTGGATGCCCGATACGGGGGATGGGTCGCACCTGCCCGGGTCTGGTCCAGCACCGAAACCATCGTGCGCGCCCGGCTGCGTTTCGGTGACGGCAGCACGAGTAGCCTGGACTTCCCCGGGCGGGTCCGACTGTCCACGGGCGACGACCTTCTCCTCGTCGTAGCCGAGGAGGAAGTTGGCAGAAGGTGGGAATACTGCGGCGTCGCTAACACCACCACCGGTGAGGTCAGTTACCTCGGTCGATTTGAGCAGGTATGCCCGATGATCCCGAATACGCGACTGGAGAAATTCGGGCGCTACGGTATCTGGCTACTGCTGGTGTGGGTACTGGTGTGCTTAGAGATCATTGGATTCAACAACAGCGTTGCGGCCACCGGGACCTTGTTCTACATGGCCATTCTCGGGGGAGTGGGCATCCTTGTGGCGATTGGGCAGGGCCAGAAGGCGTTCAGCCGACGCCGGGCTGAGGCGGAGCAGCAGTACCAGAGCCTCTTCCAGCGCACCTGTTCGACCGCCCTTACGGCTTGTCAATCTGCCACACGGGAAGGACGACAGGCCGCACCGGTCGTCGCCTGACATGGCCGGATACGGTGCCGCAGATCAGCCGGGAGCGTCCGGAGGCCGGTCGGAAGGCGGGGCGCCACCCGTCAGCACGGCCTCGGCGTCCGCGCCGCCGACGGTCTCGTGCTCGACCAGCAGCCGGGCAAGGGCCTCCAACCGCTCCCGGCATCGGAGGATCTCGGCCGTCGCCTCCGCGTAGGCGGTCGCCAGCAGCGCGGAAACCCGGTTGCCCACGTCCGGCCTCAACGCCATGGTCGCCGCGAGAGTGTCCGACGTCGGCATGCCCCGCCACAGCAGCCCGTCGACCCCGTCGCCCAAGCCGTAGGCGTGCAGCGCCGCCGCGGCCAGGGCCGTCGCCCTTGCCAAATCGCTTCGGTCGTCCCCGCCCGCACCCGCCGACACGTCGCCCAACACCGCCTCCTCGGCCGCCCGTCCGGCCAGAAGCACCCGCAGGTGACCGGCGAGGCCGGACCGGGTCAGGGGCTTCCGTTGATCCAGGGCGGCGGACGTGCCGCCCAGCGTATCGGCCGTCTCGCGGATGGAGACGCCGGTCAGCGTGCCCGGGAACTCCAGCGTGATCATCAAGGCGTGTCCCGCCTCGTGGACGGCGTAACGGTACGTCTCCTCGGGTGTCCGTTCCCTCCGCATGCCGCGGATTTCCTCGGTCAGGTCATCGATGGTCATCCCGCGGCCGCCGTGCCGCGCGCGGCGGCGCGCTCCACGCACCCAGCGCTCGCAGTCGGCCCCCGTGGCGCCGCGCGCCAGCAGCGCGGCGGTCGACAGGTCGGCGTCCGGGAGATCGGCGCCGAGATGGTGGCGGAGGATCCCCGCCAGCGCCTCGCGGTCCGGCAGCGGGACCGGGATCGTGCGGTCGAGCCGTCCCGACCTGACGATCGCCGGGTCGAGACGGCCGGGGTCGTTGCAGGCCCCCACCACGACCACGCCCTCGCGTCCCTCAACGCCGTCCAGTTCCTCCAGCAGGCCGTTGACCACTTGGATGCTGTAGTCGCGGTTCTCGTGCGTGAACCCGGACCGGTCGCCGAACGCGTCGATCTCGTCGACGAACAGGATGGCGGGCGCGACCGCACGGGCCTCGGTGAAGGTCGCGCGCATCGCCTTGAGCAGGTCGCCCAGGTGTCCCGTCGACTGCCACCGGCTGAGCGATCCGACGACCAGCGGCACGCCGCACGACCCCGCGAGCGCCTTGGCGAAGGTGGTCTTGCCGGTGCCCGACGGACCGGCGAGCAGCACGCCCCGATCGACGGCGGACCACGGCAGGGATCCGCGCCGGTATTCGTCCAGGTCGCGCGTCAGCGCCATGCCCCAAGCGACCGCCTCGTCCATGCCGTGCAGGTGGTCGAGGGTAAGGGGCGGCGGCTTCGCCTTGGCGTCGAGCAGTCGGCGCAGGCGGGCCAGGTAGCCGTCGGCGTCGGTGTCCGGCCTCCAGGCGAGGCGCAGATCCTCAACGGCGATCAGGCGGTGCAGGTCCACCGGCAGCGGCGACGACGGGCGGTGGCCGGTGAGGATCTCCAGGGCCTCGTCCAGCGCCGCGGCGTCCGGCGTGGGCGTTGCGACACGGATGTCGGCGGCGCGGACCAGGGCGCGGGGCAGATGCCGTTCCGGCCAGGGGCTGAAGCCGACGACGACGCACCCGGCGGCGAGTCCGGCCGCCACGGCCTCGTTGCCGGTGTCGGGTTTGTGGTCCTTTTGGATGCCGTCGCGCCGGAACCCGATCCAGGTGGAGTCGGACGACGGACGCCACGAGGAAGGCCGGGAGATGCCGTCCCCGTTGTGCTCCTCCGGATCAATGGAGGAGACCGCACGGCCCCATGCGTCCGCCACCGGCCCGACCCACGCGGCGTTCGGCACCTCGACGACGACCGCGCCCCCAGCTTGGGCGAGCGCCTGCCAACCTCCCGGGATGCCGTCCAGAACCCGCCGGACCAGCGTCGAGGCGACGGCGCCGACCACGTCGGCGCGGCGGGGGCGCTCCCTGCGCCTTCCGACGGCGGACAGCCCTTCATCCTCCAGGGACTCGATGTCCAGGTCAGCGGGCTGCCCATCATCGTCCCGATCCGTCATCGGCACCCCCATTCGTCGGTGGACGGCGGAGCGGCCCCTCTGAAAAGGAATGCCGTCCGCCTGTGGCCGGGAATTCCTCCGGCGTGACCTCGGCAGGATTTTGTTCCCTTTTTGTTCGCTCGGCAACAGGCCATCCCGGGTAGCCGTGATGGAGGACTCGGCACCCCCTCGGTAGGGGCGTGGGAGAAGGTAAGCACGCGGCAGGCGCGAGACCGGCTTCAGGGCGGGACCATAGCCGACGGTCGTTGCGCTTCCTGTTCCCGGAAAGTCTCTGCCAGAAATTAGTTCCAGCATTGCAACCGCCGTATGCCGCGCGCACTCTGGTACCGATGGAGGGTAGGCATGCGAACCCGCTCGGTACCTGAAATTCGGCTTTCGGAACTGCATTTCCGGCGGCACGCTGTCGAACTCCGGCCTATTCAAGGGCTGCTCGACCGATACCGACAAGCCGACGAGGCTCGCCATCACTCCGTGCTGTCGTCGGATCGATACTACCAGAGCATCCAGAAGCCCATCGAGGATCGCATCCAGGCCGCGTTCCCGGACGGTTCCACCGAGCGGCAGGTGTGGGAGGTGATCCGCCGCGAGGAACACTTCGAATACCTCCTGTCGAAGTGGCAGCGCGACGGCAGGGCCTTGTTCGCCTTCAGCCGACCGCTGCTGGAGATGCTCGGCCGCACCGACGTCATGGCCCTGCCGGTGAAAACGCTCAGGATGCCGTACGACACCTCCTACGTCGCCCTGCCTCCTGGAACCTTCCTGCCTGACTTCCATCCCCGTTTCGAGATCGATGGCTTCTACATCGAGTGCGAGGTCGACTTGGCGACCAGCATGCGTCGGCCTCCGACGCCAGATGACGAGATCGTCGCCGACACCCGAAAACTGTGGGCAGACCCACGGATGGTCGAATGGCTACGCTCGTACGGCCTGGACCCGTACCCCGACTACGAGACGCACCTTGCTGGGCGCTTGGCGGAAAACGCTGAAGCCTGGAGCGAGTACCACCGGTTCATGGGCGATCCGGACACCGTTCTCGACGAGGCGGCAGACAAAGGTCTTGATCCTGCCCAAAAGGGATGGTCGCCCTTCTGGTCGATCATAGTCGATTTTACCTTCAAGCCTCGGGGCCGCGGACCGGCGCCGTTGTCCACGGCCGAGCTCTTGGACATGCCGTGGCTGCGGTTCGCGTTGAGCTTTCCCTCTCACCGCAACACGGTGTCCGAGGCCATTGAGTACGAGCGCCGTCATGGGCTGCCGATTGACACCTATTATGAAGAGGACAGCTATGGCGAGGACGACCTGCGCCATGTGATCAGTCGACCTGAACACATCGACGATGTCGTCCGGCTCGTATTCAACGTGATGTGCTACCTGAACTGGCCAGACCGGGATCAGGAGCGGCGTCTGAACGATGCGCACGCCCACGCCCGTGTTGCACGCGCGTCCACCCGCAAGGGCCGAGCCGCCGCCGAAGCCCATGCGCTGAAGGACGGCGCGCGCTGGATCGAATTCTGCGGCTATCGTGCGGAACGGAGCGCCCAGCCCGGCGCTGGCGGCGCCCTACCGGCGCACTGGCGCCGCGGGCATTGGCGGCATCATCGCCATGGTAAGGGTTTGACGGAGACCAAGCTCCTGTGGATCAGGCCCACCATGGTCGGCGGCGTGGTCGGCGCGGCGGTCCCGACGGTCTACCAGACGGCAGTCTCGGTAGGGGATGGCTGAAGGGTTTTTCGGCCTCCTTCGGTTTGGCGGACGAGGTCATCATCCCCGTCATCCGAATGACCATGGAGATGACAATGGGCTTCCACGATCCGAACTTCGCCGGTTCCACCGACCGCATGAAAGACCACGGCGCGCTGTATGTTCCGACCTCACAGGAGATCGGTGCGCTGGTCAACACCTGGCGTCGCCTGCTGAATTGGAAGCGGGAGACGTTGGCGCAGTTCGCGGCCGTCTCGCTGTCCACGATCGAACGGATCGAGCGCGGCGAAGCGGTGAGCGCCGAGTCGCTGGACCGCGTGGCGGTGGCGCTCCGGTTCGAGGTAGGCGACTTCCATCGCCCTCGGCGTCTGCGGAGCTTCGAAGAGGCCCTGGCGCATGTGACGGAGTTCTTCGTGGGGAAGGTGGCCGTGCCCTGCGCCCCGCTGAAGACGCAGCCCCAGGCCGCAGCCTTGCTCGGCTGCCATTGCTACTTGGTCGATGACGGCCGATGCACGCAGGATGTGGCGGAGTCCGTCGCCATCCTGCGAGGGAACCTGAACTTCTATTCGTGCGCACTGGGCGACCTCTCCATCCCCGGCGAGACGGTGAAGAAGCGTGATATCTACACTTCGTTTCTGGCCGACGTTCGGGCCGTCGAGCGCCGGGGCTACAACGCGTTGCACGCCACCTACGAGGCGGACACCCGCATCGGGGCGTGGAACGTGGGCGTCATCGCCTTCTTTCCCAAACTCACCGATCCCGGCGCGGCGAAGCGGGAATTCGTATTCGTCCCGGCCGCCCTGAACATCGGACTCTAGGTGTTCCGAATGCCGTATCCGCTGATGGGGATCGCAGCCTGGGTGGGATATTCTGGCAACCCTGATCGTAGCCGAGGCTGGCTCGGACTCAAGGGATTCGCCGCTGGGGCCATGTGAGGACGTCGTGCATCTCGCCAACACCGCCATTGAGCTCATAGACGGTTATCTGAGGGCGCACCCAGAGGATCGCGACCTGGGCCGCCACCGGAAGCGCATCGCGCTGTCGCCGCGCACCGGCGACGGCCAGGGACTGTGGCTCCATGTCGCCCTTGAGGCCCTGTCCAACCCACGGTGCGGGCGCTTCGAGATCGGCGCGGACGTGCTGGCAGCGGCGCATCAGGTGATGTCGACCAAGCCCGCTTCCATGTTGGCGGCCTTGCACCGGGCTCGGGCGCCGCATCCGCTCACCTGGGTGGAGTGGATCACACCGGACGACCGGTCGGCGTCGCGCCGGGGGTGGCTCATCCTCGAACAAGAGGATGGCGCCATTGCGATACCGTTTGCCAGCGGTCGCCCGGACGGCGCCATCAAGATCCAGGCATACGCCCTCGACATCGGCTGGGACCGGGAAGTCCGGGCGGCTGACCTCCTCGCCGACCCCGATATTGCGCAGATGGTCCTTCACCACCAGGAAACGGCTTCGGATCCGGCGAAACTGAAGGCTGCTCTTGAGAAGGCCGCTCCCGGTTCCGATGCCGACAACGATGTCGCGGCGGCGTTGACCCGCTCGTTTTCGGACGAAGATTTCGCCGCCATCATCGGGCTGGATGACCGGCTGCGCATGGTCCCGGTGGACCAGTACGGCACCCTCCATCCCGAGCGCGGGTCGGAGCGGATCGCATCCCGGCTGATCCGTTGCCGTGAACTCATCGCCATCCTGCTGCTGATCAACAGTCGGAACGCCGTTCACGTCGGCGAGGGTGAGAACCTCGTCAAGCTGAACCGCGCACGCGAGCGCAAGGCGAAACCCGGCTTGGTGCCGTTGCGGCCGGTGTCGCTCGACCTGTCCCGACGGCTACGCGCCGCCCGCCGGTCCGGAGGCGGCGTCGATGAGCGGGAAGTCAGAGCGCACATCGTCCGCGGACACTTCAAGGTCCGGGCGTCCGGTGTGTTCTGGTGGTCGGCTCACACGCGCTTCGGCACGCCGACCACGCCGCGCGACTACGCGGTCCACGGAACCCCCGAGCGAATACCCTGAGGCGCGGCGATCCGTCCCGCGTGCATCGATCCGGCCCACTCCGGTCGGATTCGAAGAACGCGCCCCTCCCGTTGACATGCTGAAATGTAGCGATTACCTCTCCGGCGTGGTCCGTGGCACCCGTGACTTGTCGCCGAGTCAGACGCCACCTGCACTGGGTTTAGTCTTCACGGTCCTGCGTTCGATGGGCCGCTGGTAATCGGCGATCTGCGGCATCCACTTCCGAACCGGGGAACCGTCATGAAGACGTTGATCTCGCTCGACGATGTCGAGTCCTTCAAGCATGAGCTCATTCAGATCCTGCCGGACGTCAAATCGTCCCACCGCGTCGAGGCTATGGCCCGCGGTCTTGGCTGGGGCAACAACGCCGCCCTACGCACCGAGTTGGCGGCCGGTCCGCTGACGCGGTCCCCAGATAACCGGGCGTTTTCGGAATACCTGAAGGAACACGGCTTCCCGACCGCCAGGTACGACGCCCTGGAAGAGGCTGTGGTGCGGTGCAAGTTCGCCGAGGCGCGCTCAGCGGTCGAGGCGGTCATGGCCGCGGAGCCGGGCCTGTCGATGAACGGGTTCCGTACGGACGACTTCCGCAAGAGCCGCCAGGAGAGGGAGGATGAGTTCCGCCGCCTGCGCGAGGAGATGCCGTCGGCCGATGGGGTTCTCCAGTTCGTACGGGCCTGCGAGTTCCTCGCCCAGGTCCCGAGGCGCGCCACGGTGAACCGCACCTTGATCAGCTACGACTGGAAGCACGTGGCGGAGCGGTTCCACCGCGAGCGCGGGGAGCCGGACAGCTACGTGAGCAACGGCATGTTCATCGCGGCGGCGCTGCACCTCGGGTTCACCGTGAAGCGCGACGGCACCGGACCGAACGCCTTCCTGAACATCGCCCCCACGGACAGGCCGCGGCGCAGCCGGGGCGGCGACATGCTGGCAAAGAGCGTGGGCGGGCCGACCCGGACGGCGGCGTGACGGAACATGATGGTCGCCGCCATCAACACCGGGCTGGATCGGGGGCTGTTCAGCCTGGACGCGGGCGACAACCGCTGGGGCGACGGGGAGGGGGTCTACCGCTTCGACTTCGCCGGTCTCCCGGCGATCGCCAGCGTCCGCGGCGCCGGTTTTGGCGAGTTGGGGGAGAGCGTGGCCGTGAGGCCGACCGAGCGGGCGGCGGAGTTCGTCCGGACCGCCAACGCGGGCTTCCTCGCGGGCGACGCGTTCACCTCCGGGTGGCTGGAGCGGAAGGAAGGCGAGTGGCCCCAGTCCACCGACAAGCCGATGAATGCGTCCGGAGGGATCTGTTGCCGGTCATCGCGCGGGAGACGGTCGAGCCGAAGGGCTTCGCCGCGAGCGGGCCGTTCAGGCTGTAAAGGACCGGCGGGCACCCCGTCCCAAGGACGGGGTGCCCGCCCATTCCGCTGGAGGGCATCCCTCCGGGATCAGTATGGGGCAGCCCGCCCCGGTGGGATTCAGCACCCAACGGTAGGTTTCCCCCGGCCCGGGGCCCGGCATGTGTTTCAGGACGGTCGCGGAAGCCTGTCCGCGTGCCATCATCCGCCGACGGCTCATCCGGGGGGCTTCGTTATCGGCTGGGGAGTGGCTGGGATGTGTTCGTCCGGCTCCCGCCGGGTTCCGTCACGGAAGCCGGTCACCTCGCCATGCCGTCGATGATCCGCAGCAATTGCATAATCCGTATGCGCCGTTCGGCGGGTCCCTGAACAAGACGGTCCACCAACTCCCGGACTTCCCGAGCGTCGTCGGTGCCGTCACCGCCGTCGGCGCTCCCCAGCCAACCGCGCAGCGCCACCTCGGTCTTCCGGGCCAATTTCACCTTATGTTTCAGAACCTTGCTGAGGTGTCCTTGGGTGCATCCGCACGCCGCGGCGACATCCTCCTGGCGCAGGCGCAGCTGCGCCATGCGTTCGTTCACCGCCTTCAGGAGATCGTCACCGGTCATTGACACGCGAGTCGCCGAATTGCATCTTCCATATGGATTCCATATGGAAGGCGGCCATGCAACAGGTGATCGCGTCGTTCGGCGATGGGTACAGGTTCCTCGACTTGCCCGACCCGGACGAGTGGCTGCTGCCCGGCGTGAGGTGGGGCCGCCACGAGCATCCCCTGACCCCCGCCTTCTGGTCGGCCGCCGCCTGGATGGAGGGCGAGGTTCCCGACCACGGCTTCCGGCTCGGCGGCACCCTGGCCGAGGAGGTGTCCGCCTGCATCCTCGGCGGTCATGGCCTTCCCGCCGAAGTCGGTCTCGCGGCATTCGCCCGGGTTCGCGACGAACTTCGGGAAGCCCCCGATGAGGTTTTGCCGGAGGACGATCTCCTGCGCCTGCTGTCGGCCCCCTTGACCGTGAAAGGGCGCGCGGTCCGCTACAGGTTCGCCCGCCAACGGTCGTCCTACCTCGCGGCAGCGCTCCGCGGTCTACACGGCGTGAACGAGTCGGCCCTTGACGACGTGGGGTTCCGGGATGCGCTGTTGGCCCTGCCGGGGATCGGTCCGAAGACCGCCTCGTGGATCGTGCGCAACCGGCGGGGCAGCGACAAGGTCGCCATCCTCGACGTCCACGTCGTCCGGGCCTGCCGGGTGATGGGCGTGTTTCCCGAGAACGCGGACCCAGCCCGGAGATATGCCGAGCTTGAGCAGCGTTTCCTCCAGTTTTGCATGCGAGCCCATGCACGCGCATCCGTCATGGATGCGGTGATGTGGGATACAATGAGGAGGATATCCACGAGCTTTCTCAACTTTCTTGTTGACCCCGGTTCCGTGCTTCAGGACGTTAAACACCGTCCACGGAGGGAGCAGACGCGATGTCGGGAAGCGGGGGAGGACGAGGGGATGGCGACTTCGGCGGCGGAGGCGATGGACAACCCGATCCCTGCCTGACCGTAAGGCAAGGTCCGATCAACAGCCCGAACCCGGCGATCCTCGCCACGCTGACGGTCGGGAGCATTCTGGACGTTTGGGTGGCCACCTCCGGTTCCAGGCCGGTGCTGGTGGTCGGTGTCGGCGGGCGAGCCGCCGGTTCCCTGACGTTCCGCGGGTATCTCGACGTCATCGGCTGCATCACAAACCACGGTGTCGCCTACCGTGCTGTGATCGTCAGGATCGCGGGCGGCGCCTACGAAGTCCGGGTGGAACCCATCTGATGGGTTCCCTGACCGTCGTCGGAGGGCTGTATGCCGAGAAGTGCATACAACCGCTCTGGAACGAAGTGTTCGGGTCCGGCGGCCGAGCCGCCGCCGCGGTGTCGTCGCTGGTGCCGACGACGCTCGTGGCATATGTCGACGCCAGCTTGCGGGTGGACGCCGACGACTTGGCGGCGCGCTTCGGGTTCACCCTCGACGCGCGCGACGCGCAGCACCCGGTGTCCTTTTCCTACCTCCATCCCCTGGCGACCCCCGTCATCCGACCGTCTCCGGGCCGGATCGTGACGCACGCCCCCTTGCTGGTGCGAGGCGATGTCGTCCTGCGCTACGGCATGCTCGAAGGGGACGCGGTGGTCGATGCCCAGGTCGCCGTGCACGACCCGCAGTCCGCGTTCGGCGCGAAGCCGTTCTCGGAGAACGGTTCCAAGGCGAACCGGCTGGCGGTCGTGCTTAACCGCTACGAAGCCATGTCGATGGTCGGCACCGACGAGCCGGACGAGGTGGCGAAGCGGTTGATGCGGACCGAGAACGCCGAGGTTGTCGTCCTGAAGATGGGCGGGCACGGCGCGTTCGTGGCTTGGCCGGGCGGAACGGCAACCGTCCCTGTCTACAGCACCGAATACGTTTGGAAGATCGGCTCGGGCGACGTGTTCTCGGCCACTTTCGCCGCCCTATGGGGCGTCCAAGGAATGGACCCCGTCCAGGCCGCGGATCTCGCGTCCCGTGCCACCGCCGACTACTGCAACCGTCGGACGCTGCCGATCCGGCAGCCCGCCGACCTGGCCGCGCTGCCGGACCCGCCGGTGACGCCCGGGAAGGGGACGATCTACCTGGCCGGGCCGTTCTTTGATCTGGCGCAGCGTTGGCTGGTCGAGGAGACGCGCGCCGTCCTGCTGGACATGGGGGCGAAGGTTTTCTCCCCCGTACACGCGGTCGGCCCAGGTCGGGCCGAAGTCGTCGCCCCCGCCGACATCGAGGGCCTGGAGGCCAGCGATGTGGTGTTCGCGATCCTGAACGGTATGGATCCCGGCACGGTCTTCGAGGTCGGCTACGCGGTGAAGCTCGGCATCCCGGTGGTGGCGTTCGCCGAGAACGTCAAGCCGGAGGACCTGAAAATGGTGGTCGGGACCGGATGCGAGGTGGTGGATGACTACACGTCGGCGGTCTACCGCGCGGTGTGGAGGTTGCCGGTGTCATGATCGGGCTCCTTCTTTCGGGCGGAATGGACTCCGTTTCCATCGCGTGGTGGAAGCGTCCGGAGGTCGCCATCACGGTGGACTACGGCCAACGTCCGGCGCAGGCCGAGATCACCGCCAGCGCGGCCGCCTGCCAAGCCATGGGCATCCGGCACGAGGTGGTGCGCGCGGACTGCTCCGCGCTGGGGTCGGGCGATATGGCGGGCACGGCACCGGCCGCGGTGGCGCCGGTGCCGGAATGGTGGCCGTTCCGCAACCAGTTGATCCTCACACTCGCGGGAATGGCGGCCGTGCGGATCGGCGTGACGCACCTGATGATCGGCGCCCTGGTCACCGACGGTGCGCACGCCGACGGGCGGCCTGAGTTCGTCGACGCCATCTCCCGGCTCATGTCCCTCCAGGAAGGCGGCATCACGGTGTCCGCCCCCGCCATCGGGATGGACGCGGCGGAACTGGTCCGTGCGTCCGGCATCCCCAGGGAGGTCCTGGCGTGGGCCCATTCCTGCCACGTCGGCAACCTCGCCTGCGGAAGCTGCCGCGGATGCGTCAAACATTACCGGACGTGGGAAGCCCTTGGCTTGGATCCCTACTGACGAGCCGCAGCCGCGCGCGGTTCCGCTGCCATGGGCACCCTTCCAACCGCGCGGCACCGGCGTGGAGATGCTGCCGATCCCCGCCGATCCGGCACCGCGCGGTTTCATCGACGTGCTGCGGTCGAGGCGATCCGCCGTCGGCGGGGCGGTGGAACTCGATCGCGTCGCCGAACTCCTCTGGCACGCGGTGGCGACCAAGGGACATGCCCCGGAGGGTCGGGCGGGACTGCCGGTGGAATGGCGCGCGGTACCGTCCGCCGGGGCGCTGCATCCCATCTCCATCGTGTGCATCCCGGAGTCCGCCGACGGCGTGTTCCTCTACGATCCGCGCGAGCATGCGTTCCGGACGCTCGACGTGGACAGCGGTCATGTCGCCTCCGCGAACGCCGCTGCCCTCACCGCCGTGGTCGGCGCGACACGCGGATGCACGCTTCGCCTGCTGGCCGATATGGACAAGGCGGACGCCGCCTACGAACACGCGGGGACGTTGGTGCTTCGGGACTCCGGCTGCCTGACCGCGACGCTTTGCCTCTGCGCGGAATGGCTGGGACTGGCCGCCTGCCCCCTCGGATTTCTCGGCCAGTCGATGGTTGGGAAGCTCGGGTTTCCCGAGCCGCGGTTTCGGGCGGTCGGCGGTGTGCAGGTCACGTCGTCTCAGTAGCCGTCAGTGACGCGCAGTGCCCCTGGTCAAAAGCCTTAACGCCCAGCCGGGTGTTCGCAAAAATAAAGGAATTTGTCACCCTTATTTCTTGAAAATTTGCTTTACAAAAGGCCGAGACTCCGGGAAGTCAAGAAGGTCTTTTGGTCTGCCAACAGTTTTTGTGGCCTCGTCATTTAAGAAATACTCGCGCATCACCCCTGTAACAGGGTCAAGTATAACCATGCTGTTCTGAATTTTTACATCTGGCGTGCTCAGTATGAGCTTAGCCGTATCCCTCGCTGTTTTAGGTTTTTTCATTCGCTTCTCCTGCCCTCAATTACTTTTTTGGCCCAAGCCTTACTATATTGTTTGCTGGCCTGCTTACCCGCCCGCGTATCTTTGAGATAGCGCGTTGGATTTCCAGCGCGTGACGAATTATCAATCGCTTTAACTTCTATGATTTTGAGTGGTTTGGATGGATCGTACGGAACCATCACGATATCTGGGCCAGTGACCCCGTCATCTTTCACTGGAGCAAAATAATAGTCTGGGTATTCTTTTTGCAATGCCAGCCGGATAGCAGCCTCGCCAAGCTCCCCTTTTTCCATATTCCTGTTGGGGGCACGTATCTCCGGCACATCTAATGGGTTGTCCGAAGGAACCTCAACCATCCAAACCTCCCTTTTGAATTGACACTTTGCCAACTTCTTGCCTGAGACTCAACTCTCAGAACTGTGCCTCGAATGTCTTCGAGTTCGCGGTGGCGGTGGCGATCAGCCCGTTCGACCTGCGCTCCGGCCCGGCCCAGGCGATGGTCATCGGCGCGCTAGGTGCTGGTGCCCTTAACGTGAACTGAACCTAATCGCCTGCACACCGGCCTACACTGGACCGTGTGGCACCGGGGATTGCCTCGGTCGGTCCGGTTGTGGGGGGCTGTGATGGAAGTGGGATGTTCGTTCGGCGACCCCGCCCTGAAGACGCTTTCGGCCGAAGCCAGGAAAGCGTTCGACGCCGACGCGATGCGCGCCCTCGGCATTCCAGGGGATGGCAGTCCATCGGCAACCCTCTTAGGGCACAGGATGCCGATGGACTGGTTCTGGAACCGCTATCGCCTCCTCGTGCCTGTTCTCTGTGTCGGCATGGCCGCCCGAGGCATCCGGACGCCGCTCCGCATCGACACCATGCAGACGTTCCGCTACCGCCCGTGCGAATGGATGCCATTCGACCGCGACGCGTACCTGCATGGCCTCTTCTTGGTCCGGCCGCGGTCTTCCGATGGGGAGGCGCAGGTGAACGCCGATGCGATGATCGAGGCGTTCGATGCGCTTGTCGTGGACGCCGGGATGCTCAGCCTCTTCCCCGAGCGGTGGCCGGACAACGTCCTGAAGCGGCATTCCTGGATGCTGTTCGGTGACGTGCCGGACGGTGTCCGCGTCGGCCATCCCGTCGACGTTTGGGATCCTCGGTATCGTCTCGGCGAGATCCTCACCCCATCAACAGGCACACCGGGCTAGGCGCCGGATTCTGGAGTCGTACACGGGGATCACGACGGTCCCAACCGAACTGCCCTGGGCCTTGTGGCAGGTGATCGCAAAGGCCAACGCCAGATTGTCCGTATCGTTCTTGTCCAGGATATGCGCCTTCAGCAGGGTGTGGTCCGCCGTCGGATCACCGCCGATCCCATCGTGCCAGCACAAGCGGGAACACCTCATCGAAGTCGTCGGGCAGGATGACGGCCTCCCCGCGGCGGGTCACGACGGCGGCTTCCATGCACGTGTCGTCGTGGTCCCGCACCTCGGAGATGTCGGTGACGCGCAGGGCGCGTCGGCAGCCTGCCAGATCGCGCATCACCAGGAAGTCCCCGTGCCGTTCTGCCGTCATTGTCGCCTCCATTCGGGATCTTCAGGTATCAGCAGCACTCGTCCGCATCACACGCCGGATGCGGCTTCAGCCCGCCGCTTGGCCTCGACGGCGTTCCAGGCGCGGTACAGGGCGGCGCGGACCGCATCCATCTCGCGGGCGAGGTCCGTGTGGCCGAGCCGGTCGAAGGCTATCGCCATCACGTCGATACGGTCGCGAAGCTCGCCGTGGATGTCGGCGTTGAGCGGGAGTCGCTCATAGGGGATGTCTTTCAAGCGCATCGTCGTCCTCACTTTTCCGTATCCGCGTCATCGGCCCTTCCGCTGGTCCGTGTCCTCGGCTCCGTGGCCCGCGCTCCGGCGCCGCGCGAGCAGGGCGTCGATCTCGGTGCGTCGGAACAGGAACTGGCGCCCGCCGTCCACCGAGGGCCCCGACACCGGCCGCGCGCCCATATCGATCAACTGGAGCGCCAGCTTCTTCGATGTGCCCAACCCCCTAGTGCCGCGCAGATCGGGGGCGGTAACGTATTCCCGGCGGAACAAAACGAGCGCCTCCTCCGTGATCCGTCCACCCCGTTCGGCCGTCGTTCCTGGCACTTCAACGGTCGGCAACCAGCCGCGGCGGACCCAGTGGTACGCGACCTCCTGCTTGATGCCGAGCGCCCTGGCTGTGCATCGGCTTGCAACACTGGGCCAGTTTCAGGGGTGATCGGCGTCCAATAACCAGCCACCTCTGATCTGGCAGACTACCACCCTGGGTTTGG
>NZ_JAGINM010000008.1 GCF_017876095.1 Azospirillum agricola | reverse complement strand
GCCTCCAGGTCGGCCAGCCGGGCGGCGGTCGCACTCGCGTCACCCGTCACCAGCCCCAGGGTGTTGCCCGTCGGCGCGGCGGTGCCGGTGACGGCATGCTTCAGCGGGCCGATGGTGGCGGTGTTGACGGTCTGGCGGCTGATGCCGGTGGCGTCGTTGATCGCCTTCTGCGCCGCGCTGACGCCCCGCAGGTTGGCCTCCAGCCCCCTGGCGCCCGCCGTCCATTCGGCAAAGCTGGTGTGGCCGGATTCCAGGCCAGCGTTCAGCCCGGCCAGGGCGCGGGCGGCGGCGTTCAACCCACCGGCCGCGCTGTTGGCCGACTCGTAGACCTTGCCCAGCCCGCCCGCCCAGCTGTTCGCCGAGGCAGTCGCCGCGCGCATGCCGGCGTCCATACCGCCGGCCGAGGCGGTCGCGGCGGCGGCACCGGCCTCCACGTCCTTGAAATAGCGCGCCACGGCGGCGCGGGCCTTCTCCGTGGCGGCCTCCATCTTGGCGGTAATGGTGGCGCGCAGAGCCTCCTTTTCCGCAGCCGAGGCGCTGCTCTTTTCGAGGTCATCGAGCGCCCGCTGGTAGGGGGCGATGGCCTTGGCGACGGCGCCCGCCTCCCGCTTGGCCCGATCGAACTTGTTGGCGAGCTGCTCGGCCGTCTGGCTGTGGCGCGCGACCTTCTCCGTCGCGCGCTCGATTTCGCCGGCCATGCCGCCGGTCGCCTTCCCAGCGCCATCCATGGCCTTCGCGGCGGCGGCGGCACCGGCAGCGGCCTCATCGGTCGCCTTCTTGATACCCTTGCCGGCGCGCTGCGTCTTCGCCTCGGCGGCGACGGCAGCGTCGCCCAGGCCATGGATCGAGTCGGTCGCCTTCTTGGCGTTGGCCGAGACGCCATCCTGGAATTCTACCTCAAGGGATTCGACTTGATCGGTCATGTGCGGATCCTCTTGGGCTCAGCGGCGAGGCCGGATGATGAGAGCGGGGCTTTCCACGCGCGTGCCTTCCCGGCCGCGCGACAGCCCCTTGTGCTTGCCGGTGGTCCAGACCTGCCGGCTCTTCAGGCGGTACTGGCCGGGGAAATCCATCGTGTAGACGCGCTTGACCTCGACCACGTCGCCCCAGCGTGAGCGGATCGCGCGCACCGCGTCGTCGAACAGGCCGGCCGGCACCTGGAATGACAGCGAGGCGCCGCCGACGAGTTGGACGTCGACCTTGCGGCTGTAGGGCTGGGTGTTGCCGATGATGATCTCGGTGACGCTGGGAGACAGCGCCGCCGGGTTGAACTGCGCCGCCGGCACGAACCGACCGCCGGAATCGCCCCGGCCCGAATGGGGCGAGGCGCTGTCCTTGATGCCGAAATAGAAGCCGTCCCGGTAGTGCGCCGTCTTGCCCGTGGCCGGGTTGAGCGGCGCCGAGGATCGGGGCGGCGACCGGCTGATGAGGAACGAGAGGGCGAAGGTGCAGACGGCGCCCAGGACCGAGAACCGGTAGACGATCCGGCCACCGTCCGCCGGCCGCACCGCCGTCTCGGGCGCCCCCTCCACCCCATCAACCCAGCGGCGATACCGCCGGGAGGCTCGGCCGGAGGCGATGAGCCGGTCGCGCTCGGCGATGGCGATCTCCGCCAGCCGGCGGGACTGCGCCGCAGGCGAGAGGGTTCGGTCAGCAAAGACCCGGAGCCGCTCGTTGAACGCCTTCGCTTTCGCCATGGCTATTCCTCCGGCTTCTTCTTGGCCGCTTCCTTGGCCTGCTCCGCCCACCATTCGGCATAGACGCCATCCATGGCGCGCAGCCGGCGGAACAGGGTCGGCAGGTGGAAGCCATGGTCGGCGGCATAGGCGCGGGCCGCCGTCCAGGGGATGTTGCAAGGCGACGGCGACCCCATGCCGCCGCCGCGCCACTGCCGGTCATCGGACAGGTCGTGCCATGCTCGCCAAACCCAGCGGCACCACGGCAGGGGTTCGACCGCCTCGCCGCGATCATCAAGGCGGGCGGCCACCATGTCGGCCGCGTCGGGCTCCTCCTCCGCAAGCTCGGCCAACAGGTCGTTGGTGCCCTGCTTGCGGTTGAGGTGATCCCGAAGGGCCGCCGTCAGTTTCCCTCGGCCACTTCGTCCTCTTCCTTCTGCGCCTCGGTCGCCATGTTGGCGGCCATGAAGGCGAGCCCCAGCAGCTTCTGGCCTCGCTTCTCCTGGATCAGGGCGCAGAACTCCTCGAACGACAGATCCCGCCCGCCGATGGTGCAGCCCTTCACATCGACCAGCGAGTGCTTGATGAGGCACTTCACGTTGATGTTCCGGCGGTGGGTGGCCTTCAAGCGGTCGGTGTCGTAGTTGAAGCCCTTGGCCGCCTCGCGCTGCATGCTGGCCGAAGCGTTGGTGTAGGCATCCGGATAGCCCTTCGTCTTGATCTTCAGCGGACGATCGGGATCGGGCTGCACCCAACGGCCCTCGGTGTAGACGTCCTCGTCCACCAGCAGGTCGTCGAGCGAGTCGTAGGTGGTGTCCAGGTTGTTCATGATGATGATCCTTGGTCGAATGGTCGGATGGTGCGCGGTGGATGGGCGGGCGCCGACCAAACGCCCGCCCGCGGCCCGCGCGAGCCGTCACGCCGCCGGCAAAGCCGACAGCCTCTTCCCCGTGGTCGCGGGATCTCGGTTACTGGAAGAACTCGAACCGGTTCAGGATGAGCTGGCTGCCGGTCAGGCTGTCCTTCGAGGCGGTCAGGCGCAGCGGCAGCATGACGTCCTGGTTCTTGCCGCCGACGCTGGGATCGCCCTCGCGCGGGATAAGGCGCGGCGCTTCCCAGATGAGGGCCTTGCCGCCCTTCTCCATGCGGGTGTTCAGGGACGTCGGCGTGCCCGCCATCACCTTGCCGAGCAGAGTGTCGTTGCCGAAGTAGGTGTCCAACTCCACCGCCACGTCGAAGGAGCCGTCCTCCACGTCGACCGAGGCCGGGGCGAAGTCGTCGCCGGTCGAAATGGCGTCGATCGCCCGCAAGTTGTTGTTGATGGTGAACTTGATGGCCTTGGCGTAGTTCGGCGTTCCGAGCGCGCCGCCGCCCTCGCGGACGCTGCCGCAGTTCGCCGAGAACGCCAGGATCGGGTAGGCGTTGCTGTCCGGGGCGTCGTCGGGGATCGCATCAAGCGGAACCTGACCGCTCGCGCCCAGCAACCCCATGAAGGTGACGGAGCCGGTGGCCTTCTGCTTGGCCTGCCCGCCGAACTCCAGCGTGTTGACCCGCATACCCGTCTGGGCGATGAAGGTCGGCACCGTCTGGCCCATGAAGCCGCGCTCCAGGGTCAGGCCGTACTTGCTCACGCCGTTCTTGATCCAGTCCCCGATGAAGATGCGGATCGTCTTCCCGGCACCGTCGTCGGCAGCCCAGCCGCCCGGCAGGTTGTCCAGAGGGATCTTGGCCGCCGAGACGACGCCGGACACACGCGCCCAGACGTTGCACCGGTCGGTGGCGAAGCGGAAGCCGGCACCGATGCCGCCGATCTTGACCCACCGGCCGGGCGCCAGCCCGAAGGTGGTCAGGTCGAGCGCGGTCGAGCCGATGCCGTCCGCCAGGGCGGTCAGGTCGCCCGCCGCCCCCTCGAAGCCCACCACCTTCATCCGCGCGGCGGCTGCTGGGGCCGCCTCGTCCACCAAGCCCGCGCCGAGGAAGGCCGGGGCGGTGGCGCTGCCGGTGGTGACCTTGGCGAGCTTGTTGCGGTTGGCGCCCGCGCCGAAGCCGGTGAAGTAGACCAGATGGCCGGCGGCGAAGGCGGCGCCGTTGGCGACGGTGACGACCTGGGTGGCGGCGGTCAAGCCGGTGATGACGGAGTCGGCGGTGCCGTCGTTGTCTCGCGCCGGGGTGTTCGCCCAGGCGTCGCAGAAAGCCGATTGGATTTCCTCCGACAGCAGGGAGCCATCGGGCGGCCAATGCCACTCGACGCCGATCTGGCCGCCGTTGGTCTGGCCGACGATGGCTGGGTCGGAGGACATGCGATCGTCACGGATGTCGTCGGACTCGACGCTGTCGGCCTTGAAGGTGAGGCCGATGGAGGTGGTGCGCTGCCTGCGCATGCGCGGGGTGGTGGGAGTGGTGCCGTAGGTCGCCTCGGCGACGCCCGCGAGGCGGACACGGTTCGAACTGGTCATAGCGGCTCCTTTCAGCCGGGCATGAAAAAAGCCGCTCGGGCGGTGCCGGCGGCTGGGTCTCCGTCAGGAGGATGCGGGTGTCAGAACGTCGTCGGCTGGGCGATGCCCCGGATCAGGGCCATGAAACCCTTCTGGAGGTCGGTCTTTCCGGTGGCGACCCACCGACCATCGACGCCCGGCGTGCTGGCGATCTTCTCGACCAGAACGCCAACCTCCTCGGCCTTGACCTTGGCCTCGTTCATCAGCGCGATCTCCTCGGCCGAGAGGTCGCGGTAGCCCTTGATGTGCTTGTGCTGGTTGTCCAAAGCCTTGCTCCTTGGGGGCAGTTTCAGGCGGCCGGGTCGGGCTCGGTGACGGCCTTGCCCTTGCCGGGCTTCGCCGGCTTCGGGTCGGTCTCGGGCTCGGCCGCCGGCTCCGGGGTGGGCTCCGGGGTGGGCGCGGCGATCTGGCCGATCCGGATGCGATCCTCGAAGGACAGCGGGCCGGTGATGTCGGCCGGGCCGACCGTCTGACCGGGCGAGAAGCGTCGGGTCGGCGTGCTGAAGGAGGTGACGACGGTGTGCGTGGCGGTCATGGCCTATCCTCTCCGGAGCCAGTTGATGGTGATGTGCATGCCCCACCAGTTGCCGGACTCGTCCTTGGCGCCGATGGGATCGAAACGGATGTCCTGGAACTCGATGCCGCCGGCATCCTGCCCCCGGCACAGCTCGGCGAAGGCGGTCAGGATGGAGCGGAGGGTGCGGCTGCCGGTGTTCACCGAGGCAAAGGCGATCACGGTGATCTCCCCGGATTCGTCCCAGCGTTCCTCGGCCGGTTCGCCTGTGCCGATCGATGCCTGTTCCCACAGGTCGCCGCTGATGATGACCCGCGCCCAATGGTTCGGGATGAGTTTCCCGTCCGGTCCGGCCGCCGGGCCGCGGGGCTGGGGTTCGGTGAACGGCTCGTTGTCCCAGGCCAGCGGGCACGAGACGGGCGCCGCGTCGCCCCACCCGGCATCGACGAAGGAACGGATCGCGTCGAAGCTGTCGATGGTTGCCATGTCAGCCCTTCGCCTCCATCCGCCAGCCGTTGCCGGCACCCCTGTAGCCTGGCCGCTCGACGGTGAGCATGGTACCGACCCCGGTCCACTGGCCGTTCACGAGCGTTGGGTTGATGACGACCTGATCGCCTTTCCGGGGGCCATCGGGCGGAAAGGCGGTCGCCTTCAGGGTCTCGTCGGCGATGATGACCCGGAACAGCCGCTGGGCGACGGCGCCGGCCAGCGTGTCCGAGCCCAGCTCGTGGACTTTCGCCTTGATGATCACATCCGCGGCGCCGTCGCGGCTCAAGACGATTCGCTCGCCCTTCTTGTCGATTTGGCGGGACTGGTAGGATCGGAGCATGGGCGCCTCACCGGATGCAGTCGGCGAAGCCGCCGGCCCGGAGCGCAGCCAGGATGTCGGCCGGCAGCGCCGAACCGCCCGCGCCCATGCCGCCGACCCAATACTCGGTGCGACCAACCTCGTCGTCCTCCTCCGCCTTGACGGCAAGCTCCCGGTCCTTGGCCTCCCAGCGCAGGCGGACCAGCCGCTTCACCGCGTCCTGGAGGGCAGTCGGAACCTTGGCAGCCGGCCAGCCGGATTTGACCGTGATGGCGACGGAGGCGCCCTGCCAGTTCGTCACGCGACCGGACGCGGACAGCCGTTCGACCAGCCCGGATTTCGGGTCCGCCCGGTAGAGCGCCGAGTCCTGAACGACGCCATCGACCGATAGGGCCGTCACGCGGGCGGGGAAGCGCCACGGCAACAGCAGGGCGTCGGCGCCGCGCGCCTCGTCCCGGCCGAAGGTGACGACCGCCTCCTCCTCCGCAAAGGTGGCCGGGGCATCGCCGGCATCATCGCCGGCCACGCCGCAGGCATCCGCCACCCGGTCCGAGGCCGACAGGGCTTCGCTGGTCAGCCAGTCGTTGAACTGGTCGTTGTCCGCGGCGATGCCGAGTTCGGTCTTCAGGGCGCCGATGGAGCAGAGCAGCCGGTCGGAGGCCGGGACGGCAACGGTGATGATGGGCATTGGCACGCTCCCTTGATGGCGACCGCCCCAATCACCACCACGATCAGGAGGGCGATGGGGACTGCCCAGCCCAGCCGCGGGGCGTCGCCGGTCAGGCAGATGGGCGGGGGTGGAGGTGGGCCTCGGGGGCGAGAGGGACCGCCGAGGCAGCCAGGGGGCGGCCTGGACGGCACGGATCAGCTCTCGGCGGCGGGCTTGGCAGCGGGGCGCCCGCCCGTCTTGGCGGCTTCCTTGTCGGGCGGGCCGATGAAGCCCTCGCCCTCCAGGCCGGCGACCAGATCGGCGCGGATATCGACAACCGCGTCCTTCTCCAGAAGGCGGGAGGTCACGCCGTCTTCCGAGTAGCGAAAGGACTTCAGGATCTTGTGCATGCTGTCCTCGTGGGGTTGAGGAGGCGCTTGCCACGCCCCCTCGGTCAGGGTCAGGCCGGCGGGTTCGCGGTCGGCGCGTTCTTCGGGTGGCCGAGCAGCCAGACACCGGCGACGAAGGCGTTGCCGGAGTTGCTGGCCGGCGTCACGGTCACGCGCGCATAGCGCTTGCCGCCGACGTAGCCGATCTTGCGCACCTTGTTGTCGTCGGCGAACGTGAAGCCCGCCTGCGCCTCGGTGCCGAGCAGGAAGGTGTCGGCGACCGCGGCAGCGTCGGACAGGTTGGCCGCGCTGCCGTCCTCCACCAGCACGGTGAAGGTCGCGTCGACATCGGCCAGGGCGCCGGTGAGGATGACGAACTCGACCGACTCGAACCCCTTGGTATCGACAATCGCGGACACGAAGGCGGTGTTGTCGGCGACGGCGGCGGCCGGCGCGATACCGGTGACGACGTGGATGTTGTTGTGCAGGTCGCGGGAAGCCATGAACGGTTCTCCTTGGGAAGGGGCGGCCCGCCGACCAGGGCGAGCCGCTGCGATGGTCAGGCCGCCGCGCACTTCAGCTTGCGGATGGCCTCGGCCAGCACGATCTGACCGCCGGTGCGACGCCGGAACAGGAAGCGAATGTTGCCGTTGGTTGCCTGGGTGTAGGGATCGCGCAGCATCTGCATCGTGATGCGGTCGGCCATCGTGTAGGCGCGCTTGAAGTCGCCATAGGCCACCGGGAAGGCGCCGGCCGCCTCGATCGGCATGTTCGGCACCTCCATGTAGGGATCGCCGTCGATGCTATTCGGCTTGCCCTGGGCGATGCCCGGCATCCACAGATACTGGCCGGTGCTGTCCTTCAGCTTCCGGATGGAGCCCAGCGTCGTCCGGTTCAGGATGAAGGTGGCGTTGCGGGCATAGGCGGTCTTGATGTCGTGCTTCAGGGTCAGCAGGCCGTCGGCCGTCACCGCGGTGGCGGCGCCGCTGACGGTCTCCCCAACCTTGTCGTTGACGAGAACGCCCTCCATCTCACCGACCCCGGAGCCGAAGACGAATTCGGAGCCCTCCAGCACGGCGAACTGCTCGGTGGCCTCGTCGCGGATCTCGGCCTCCAGATCGAAGGCCGAGTCTTCGAGGTTCTGTTGGCTGATGTCGATCAGCGCATACATCTCGGGCGCGTTGATCTCGACCGAGCCGTAGCGCAGCCCGTCCGTCTCGGACCGGTTGCCCTGATCCACGACGCGGCGGGCGGTCGCCTGCCCGGTGCGCTTGGGCTGCATGTAGGCTTTGCCGGCGATCGGTCGGACGCGCACGAGCGAACGCGGTGCGCTGATCTCGGTCACGCCCTTGATGATCTCGCGCACGAACTCCACCGGAGCCAGATAGCCGCCGGTGTTGTCGCCGCTGACCCCGAGGGAGTCGTAATACGCCTTTGCCGAGGCGAGGGCTTTCCGCTGGTTCTCCGGCAGGTTCGCCTCGCCCAACGAGTAGGCGCTGATGACGCCGCGCGCCCAGTTGTTCACGGCCTCCTTGCGCTTGGTCGGGTCGTCCACCCCGCCCAGCGAGGCCCGGTTCATGGTGGCCTCGATGCGATCCATCTGCTCCTGCACTTCCTCGACCGCCTTGGCCGACTTCTCGGCGGCGGTCAGGCGCTGGTTCAGCCCTTCGGCGGTGTCCATCACCTTGTTCAGGCGGGTCAGCTTGTCATCGAGCAGCGTGTCGCGCCGCTTCTCGTTGGCCTCGTTCGTGTCCTTGAACTCGGTCCAGGCGTTCATCAGGTCGTCAACGACCTTGTCGACGGTCTTATCGGCCATGGTGGCAATCCTCAGCGTGAAAGGGTTTTCAGGGTGTTGGTCAGGCGCGCGAGCGCCGCGACGTCGGCAGCCTGTCCGTCCTCATCGCGAGGGGCCGGCGGGGGCTGGTGCTGGTCATCGTCGCGATGACCAGGCGTGAAGGCCCGAGCCAGCGCGGCGACGCGCCGGGCTTGGGCATGCGAGAAGCCTTCTCCGTCGCGGAGGAGGCGCTCGAACTCTCGGATCGCCGGGGCGCCGCTGGACGCCTCCGGCAGGAGGTCTTTCGGGGTGCGCTGGAACAGGGGCAGCATCGCCGACCGGGCGTGTGCCGCCTTCTTGTCCTTGCCTTTGCCCTTGGCCGGCACGACCGTGTCGGCGAAGCCGGCGTCCTTCGCCTCGGCGGCGCTGAACCACGTCTCGGCCCCGACCCAATCGACCAGGGCTTGCCGCTCTTGGCCGGTGCGGGCGGCGTAGATGTCGATGATGCCGGACTCCAGCTTGTCCAGGATCTCGCCTTCCTTGCGCATCGCCACGGCGTCCCCGATCGCGAACGACCAGGGCTTGTGGATCATGACGTTGGCGCCCTCGACGATGCGGATCTCGTCGCCGGCCATGGCGATGACCGACGCGATGCTGGCTGCGATGCCGTCGATGTGGATCACGACGTTCGCCTTGTGGCGGGCCAGAGCCTGATAGATCGCCACGCCGTCGAACACGACCCCGCCGGGGCTGTTCAGCCGGACGTTGATGGTGTCGACGTCCAGGGCGCCGATCTCCTTGGCGAACTCCTCGGCCTGGATGCCGTCCCACCAGCCGCCGATGTCACCGTAGATGTAGACTTCGGCCTCGCTCGCAGCCTCGTCCGCGGCGACGCGGACATGCCCCGGTCCGAGCGCCACCGGGGCGCGGTTCATCGCTCGCCCGGCCGTCAGCAGGGCGGCGTCGATCAACGGTTTCGGCATGGTCAGTCCTCTTGCTGGCCGTCCAGCTTGTCCAGGACGGTGTTCAGGTTGTCGGAGGCGCCGCGGATCAGGCGTTCGTTCTCGCCGGACAGCACCCGGCCGGCGTTCTGGCGAGGCGGCCAGCCGGGTGGCGGCTCGCCGTCATCGTCGTCCCCGCCCTCGCCGGGCTTGCTGGCGGCCTCCAGCGAGCCGTCCTCGCGCACCCGAGCGAAGTTGGCCGGGATGTAGTGCTGGTCCCCGCCCTCGAACCCGTCCATGTCCTCAAGGCCGAGGATCTGGTTCGGCGTGATGCCGGCGACCTGGAACATTTTGGCGTAGAACTCCGCCCGGTCCTTCGCCGCGCCGCGCAGCAGTTCCGTGTCGAAGAACTTGAAATACAGGCCCTGGCTGCGCTCCTCGGGGGTCAGCAGGTCACAGGTCAGTGTCGTCCCGAACCGGCGGTGCCAGGGGCGGATGGTGTGGACGTTGTGGGCCAGGAACATCTGCTCCGACGAGGCGTAGGTCGCCGTCTTGTCGGCGATCCCGACCACGGCCGGCAGAACGCCCCACTGCCGGCAAATCAGCATGTCCTGATACTGCCGGGTCGCCAGATGCTCGGCGTCGGCCCCCGACATGCCGAACGGGACGAACTTCCCGTTGCTGCCCAGGATGAGGGGCTTTCCGCTGTTCTTCCCGCCCGCGTAATGGGCCTTGATCCAGTTGGTGAGCCGCTTGTGCTCCTTGTCGTCAAGCGCCCCCTCGATGCTGTAGACGCCGGTCGTCTGCACCCCATTGCCGAAGCGCTTCGCGTGGGCGTCCTGCGCGGCGTCGGCGAGCCCGATCACCTCCCGCGCCAAGTCCACCATGTTCAACCCGGCCCGGCCGTTCCAGCTCGGCCCCCGGATGTGCAGGATCCGGTCGTTCGGCACCTCTTCGCCGTTCACCCGGTAGAGCGGCGAGCGGTCATGGGAGTCGGAGCGCTTCTCGACCAAGACCTCGCCGGCCTCGAAGGTGAACATCTCGCGGACCCGGCCGCGCCCGACCTTGTTGATGTAGGCGAAGCCGCCACCTTGGAACGCCGCATGCAGCATCAGCGTCTCGCGGAACTGCTGCGTGTTCATCCAGCCGCAGGGCTTGTACTGCATCAGATCGTAGAGCGGGTGGTCGACGGCCTCCGTTCGCTTGCCGGTGACCGGGTCCTTGCGCATCAGCTTGCACGGCACCGTCGACACGCCATCCGAGATCAGAAGCCCGCACCGCAGAGAGGTCGGCGTCTCCAGCGCCTTGCGGGAGGTCACGTAGACACCGGCCGCTGTCGCTCCGCCCGTCACGTCGTCCCAGATCGCGCCGCTGAGCTCCACCGCCGCCTGTGGCGGGGGCTGAAGGCGCGAGGCGATCCAATTCCAGATTCCCATGCGCCGTCCCCTATTCCTCGTCGTCTTCGTCGATGTCGTCGCCCTGGACGTCGTCCGGGTCGTCGAACTCCTCCGTGTCCCACACGGAGCGAGGTTTGGCCGGCTGGGCGGCGGTGCTCGGCTTGAGCGCGTTCACCACGGCGTCGATGCCGTCGATCTTGTTCGGCGACATCTCGCCCTCCTTCTTCGGCAGGATCGTCCCGTCCACGCGCCGGCTGACGACGGCGTTGGACGCCATCCAATTCAGCACCGGGTTGTCGTCGTGCCGCAGCTTGGTCGGCCCGGCCTTCACACGCGCTTCCAGCTCCTTCGCCGGGTCGGTGACGTTGTGGGCGTTCTTGTGCAGCACCTCGGCGAACACCTCGGCGCCGTCGTTCAGCCGGCTCGCCATCGCCAGCGCCGCGGCGAACTGGTCGAAGATCGCCTTGCGGGCGCCGTACCGGCTGCGCCACTCACGGACCTTCTTCTCCACCTCGTTGTGGTCGACCCAATCGCCGGGCGTGAGGATCAGGTGCCCCTGCTTCGCCCAGGTCCGGTACGGCGCCGGCCCCTTGCCCTCGGCGTGGTCCGGGTGGAGCAGCACCGCCTCCGGCAGCCAGAACTGCGGCTTGATCAGCAGGCGCCCCAGCTTGTCGAAGGCGATCAGCGCGAGCGCGGTGATGTCGTCCTTATCGGCAAGGTCGCCGCCGATCCAGCACTCCAGCCCGTCGAAGTCCTTCCAGTCGAGCGTCGGGTCGGCGCACGCGCTCCACTGCGCCATGTTCAGCCACGCCGAGGCGGCGTTCAGCCAGATGTTCAGACGCTTGGTCTTGAACTCGCCCTCGCTGGCGGGGCTGGCCTTCGCCTCCTTCGAGTAGCGCCGCATGCTGTCCAGCGTCGGGGTGACGCCCAGCATCGGGTTCGCCTTGATCCACACCCGTTCGTCGAAGGGGTCGTCGCCCTCGTCCAGGGTGAAGATGATGCCGAAGTAGTGGTCGGCCTCGAAGACCCCCTCCAGCACCTTGGTGACGAAGGTCCGCTGCTCGTAGCAGACGCCGGCCATGTTGTAGCCGGCGGTGGTGATCGCCCAGATCATCGGGTTCTTGCGGGCGCCGTCCGCCGAGCGGACAACGTCGTAGAGCGCCCGGTCCTTGTGGGCGTGCAGCTCGTCCAGGATGCCGACGTGCGGGTTGTGGCCGTCCTGCGTCGAGCCCTTGGCGTTGATGGTCTGGATGTAGCCGTCGCTGTCCGAGCAGGTGATCGACCGCGCCCAGGGCGTCACCCCATAGGCTTCTTGCAGGGCCGGCGTCCGCTCGACCATTTTCTTGGCCGGGTTGAAGACCTTCCGGGCCTGCTCGCCGGTCGTGGCGCCGATGATGATCTGGGGCCCGACCTCGCCCTCGCAGCACAGGCAGTACAGCGCGACGCCGGCCGTCAGCGTCGATTTCGCCCCCTTGCGGGCCATCTCGATGTAGGCGTTCGAGAAGCGCCGGAGACCGTCCGCCTTCCGCCGCCAGCCGAAGATCACCGCCAGGATGAAGATCTGCGCCGGCTCCAGGGTGATCGTGCTGCTGTGCCAGGAGCCTTCGACGTGCGGCAGCTTCTCGATGAAGTCGCACACGTCGTTGGCGTGCCAGGGCACCCAGCGATAATCCCAGCCCTTCCGCTTCTTGTCGTCCAGGTGCCGCTTGCAGGCCAGCCGGACCCATTTGCAGGCCACCACCCGGCCGGTCTGGACATCACGGGCGTAGCGATCGGCGATGCCGGCGTAGTCGCGGGCGTGGCCGGTGTCCGACTCCTCAGCGGCGGACGCCGTTGCGCGCGAACGGATTTGTCGTTTTGCCGCCATCGCCACCCACCTTCAGCCGGCTCTTACGGCCGAAAATCCCGAACTGCTCGGCCATCTTCCTGGCTTCCATGATGTGCGCGGCCGGCGGGACCGAACCGGCCCGCCACGCCTCGGCCATGGCGCCGACGATGTTGCAGTAGGTCGCGAACATCGTGCTGTCCTTCTCGGTCGCCAGCCGGTCGGGCGTCACCCGGCCGATGTCGTCGATCCAGACTTCCTCGCCCGCGGCCGTCAGCCAGTCCGGTTTCGACGGCAGCGCGTCGGGCTCGATCATCTCCACCCTGCCCGCATCGCGGCACGGCTGGAGGGTGCCGCGCGCCGCCTTCGTCGAAGGCAGCTCGGGCTTGGGTCCTCGCTTCATCGGCGGCTCGCAATTTCTGAGGGGGTCGAAAATTTAAATCGCATGCGCAGAAATTTGACCCCACACCGGTTCCTCGGCCCACCCCCGGCAGAGATTCGACCGCCCCCTGGGGCCCCCCCTGTTCGGCTCAGCCCCGGTCCCGTCCGAACGCCTGATCCCGTGCGGTCCGCGCGCTGTGGTGGCGGTGGCACATCGAGCGCAGGTTCGACCACACCAGCCGCAGGTCCGGGCGCTTCCGGATGCTCTCCTCGTGGTCCACGTCCGTGGCGCGCTCCCCACATCCGGTGACGCAGCACAGCGGGTTGGCCTTCAGAAACCGCGCCCTGAGCTTCCGCCAGTCGGCGTCATAGCCTCGGCTGGAGGCGGAGCCCCGCGCCTTGTCGTGCTCCTTGCGCCGCTGCTGTGGAGGCTTCCAGCCCGGCGGGCGGAAGGTGGGCGGGCGGCTCGGCATGGGCGGTCACTTCCTCTTCCACGGGGTGCTCGCGGCATCGAGCGCCTTCGCCGTGTCCAGCACGATCCGCAGTTCCCGCTCCACCACGTCGAGCAGCGGGTTCACCTCGGCCTGGTCCTTGCGCTTCACCAGCGGCCCCACCGAGCCGAGCTTCGTCTGGGCATCCTCCAGCCGGGCAACGGCGAGGCTGTGCGCTGTGAGGATCGGCAGGTTCAGCGGCGTCAGCCGGGAGCCGAGCGTCTCGACCATCTCGGCCCACACGGCACGAGCCCGCCCGTTCGCTTCCACGGCGGCGGGAACGGGAACCGGCTTGGCCGGGGCTGTGGCTTGGCGCGTGGTGCGTTCCGCCATGGCCTGCGCTACCACGCACCAGCCGAAGCGCCACAGGCGGCTGTCGGGGCAACGTCGGGGCTGACAGCCGCGTTCCCGTTCGCCACCGTGGCCGGGGCTGGCACCACCACCGCAACGCCGTCCAACGCCCCCACCGCAAGGTGGCCGTCGGGGATGCGCGCCAGCGGCTGGGCGAGGCGTTCGGTAGCCCGCAGGTAGCCCGCACGCTGCGCCGCGCATTCGATCCAGGCGATGGTTCCGGTGAGGGCGCGATCCCATTCCGCCATGGTCAGGCGGCCTGCTTGATGGTGGCCAGGGCCGCATTGACCATGACACGCATCTCCGCAACGGCGCCGCGCACCTCCGAGACGATCAACTCGTTCTGTTGAGCCATGGCGGCGATACTGGCCGCAGTTTCCACCTGGGCTTGGGCTGTGCTCTTCAATGCCTCGACAACGATCTGTGCATCAGGGCCGGGCTGGGGCCGGCGGGACCATATCCAGAGCCCCACCACACCGCCGATCACCAGTAGCGCCGTGATCTGCGCAGCCGGCGACAGGATGGCGATGCGGGCGAGCGTATCGCCGACGTCGGGGAGCGGGAGGGTGTCCATCGTGGCGAGGCTCCAAAACGACGAAACCCGCCACGGCAGGACCGGGCGGGCGGGAGGTGGCAGGTGTATCAGGACGATGTATGCTCAAGGCGCTTGCGGCCTCGACAACCGGGAAACCGCCGGTCCGGTTCGGTGGACGGGAAGCCGTCGACCGTCACGGGGAGAGTGGCGTACCCCCAGGCTGCAAGCACCGTGACCATAGCATCCGCTACCCTGGAAAATGGAAAGCCGCCACGGCAGGCCGGGCGGGTTACAGTGCAGGTGCGAATACGAAAAGACCCCGCTCCGTGAATACGAGGCGGGGTCATCATCATCGGCGCGTCAACTCAACGCACCATAGCACATTATTCGAGATGTCCTATTCGGTCAAGCCGTCTTCTCACCATCAGCACGAAGTTGCGCCTTCGCCAAGTCGTAGATCTCGCTGAAGCTGTCGGCCACCGCAACCCATGGTCTGCCGTTCAGGCTGATGGTCCGGACGATGACCTTGACCCCGCCGTCCTGATCGGGGCCGTCCCGGTCCTCCAGATACAGCACTTCCCGTGGGATGCCGTCATGAAAGACCCGGCCCACGATCGCATCGTTGTCGAGGCTGTACACATCGCCGATCCGGTCCAATCCGATCCGGAGCGCCGTCTTGTAGCGCCGCAGAACCGACCGGGCGTTGCTACCGGCCACCTCGGTCAAGGGACGGTCGTGGGCACACACCCCCTCGATCACTGACCACGGCGAAACCCTCTCGAAAGGCGGCTCCCGACGCACAGCATCGCACGCTGCATCGACGCGGCGGGCCGCCGCCACCGCGAAGTCCTCCCACGACCGGCCGGTATCGGGATCGACGGTCGCGGTCGGAGGCGCATCGTCCTCTCTCGGCTCCTTCGCGCCGGTCATGATCTTCAGGTCTTGCGACAGGCGGTCGCCGGCCTCGAACTGGCGCATCGTCAGCAGGTTGCGCTGGTTCAGGGTGCCGAGCGCCGACAGGGCGCGGGAGCGGGTCTGCCCGGCCCGCATCGTGCCCTCCACGATCACCGCGTCGCCCCGGTCCCGACGGAGACGTTCCGGCGTGACCATGCCGACGCGGACGACCTGGTCGGCCTGTCGATGCCGCTCCGCCTGCTTCCGGGAGCGAGCCCGTTCGAGCAGGATCTCGCCCACCAACTCGGTCACATCCTCCAGCCCGGTCCCGCCGTCGGTCTCCCGGAAATGTTGGCGGAGCATCTTGCCGTTCCCGAGCTCAAGCTCGGCCGTCCAGACGTCGGGCAGATCGGTACGGCGGCGGGCCTGCGCTTCGACGGTCATCGTCACCGGCCGAACCAACAGCCCGGTCGGAATGCTCACAGCGTTGGCGGTCACGGTTTGTTCCTTTGTGGCGTTGGTGGAAGCGTCGTTGAACAAGGTCATGCCGCCCTCGCCGACGATGTGAGTTCGTCATTCCAGTCGTGGCCTTCGGTGGCTGGGATAAAGACCTTCGCCGTAACGCGCTTCCCGTGGACCGCTTTCGCCAACCGGTGCGCGGCGGCCTGCCCGGTGAAGTTCCTATCATGGTCACCGAACACCATCAGTGTGGTCACACCCTCCGGCGGGTGGAATGCCTCCAGGCTGCCGGCCGTCAGCGCCGCCCACACCGGGACGCCGAACAGAAGGTGGGCGGAGAGGGCCGTCTCGATCCCCTCGGCGATGCCCAGCGTCTCCTCCGGCGGAAACAGACGGACGGTGGAGCCGAGCGGGAACGGCCCCTTCATGAGCTTGCGGGGGCATTCCATGTCCGCCTTGCGCCCGTCGTCGGTCAGGAAGGTCCGATGCACGTTCACGGGCCTCCCGTCGGGCGCCGTGACCTTGGCAAGCATTCCTCGGCAGGATGGGGTGGAGGATGTCCGGAGGCACGACGGGACGGCCTCCAGGGCGATCCCACGGCCCCGCAGGTACAGGTCCGTCCGGTCTCCCCGCCTCACCCCCACGGCGCCCCTCCACAGGGCGTTCATGCCGGCGCGTAGGGCCTCTGCGTCGGCTTCCTTGGCCGGCTCGACGGTCGCCTCCCCGAGCACCTCCTCGATGCGGCGCGCCGCCTCCCGGAAGTCGATGCCGAAGACCTTCATGACCAGATCAATCCCGGTGCCCTTGCCACACTGGTTGCATATCCAGGCGCCCACCCCCTGGTGATCGGTGAAGCGGAACCGGTCAGTCCCTTCTCCGCACAGGGGGCACGGGCCATGCTTGCCGGTCAGGGCCGACGAGGGGATGCCGAGCTGGGAGAGGATCGAGCGCCAGCGTCCGAGCGCCCGATCCCGAAGCGGAATGTTGGAGAACGCGCTCATGCTGCGCGCCTCCCTTCCTGCCACGTCGGCGGCTGGCCGATCCGGGGGCGGATGTGGATCCGTGCGATGTTCCCGGCCGGCATCCTGACCGCCACATGGTCCATGCTCACGGATACGATCTCCCGGCCGTCGAGACGCGGGATCAGTTCCTTGACGTCGGCTGGCTCCCAGCCGAACGACACGAACCGGGCGACATGCCCAGCGATGAGCCGGTGAGCGTCACCCACGATGACCGCCCATCGCTCCGGCAAGTAGGCCCCCGGCTTATTGGCGGTCGCGAGGCGGGCCAAACTCTCGGCCCACGCACGCGGCAACCCTGCTTCGAATTCCATCATCGCGGCGCGCTCCTCGAAATCGTCACTGTCCGCCATGGGCAACCCCGCCCTGCTGCTTTCGGTCTTTCTCAAATCTCTTCGCGCGCCGTATCAAGTCAGCCTTGAGCCAGCACTTGACCTCCCAAGACACTGTTCTATCCGGAACATCATAATAACGGTTAGGCCACGAACCAACTGTGTCTTTGTATTTTCGTGACGCCCATCCTTCCTTGTATCTTCTCTCTTTTCCGTATCTTCTGAGCATACCATAAAAATCGGCGTTGTGTATCCACACTCCTCCAATTTGGACATGCCCGAGAGGACCCGTCGCTTTAGTTCCCGTTCCGCGAACAACCTCACACAGATCCCCATCTTCACTTTCGACACCCTCCGGAATTCCTTCGGGGACAAATCCGCAGTTGGGGCATTCCTTCACCTTTGGTGGGCGCAGGAACGTACATTTTGGGCATTCCTTGGGAAGAGGCGGCTTCCGCTTCTGGGATACCTTCGGCCTGCCGTCATCCAAGGTGTCATGGTGGATGTCCGTGATAAACCCGTGCCGCTTGTGGTTATCGGCATGATCCAGGATGATCAGGTCTTCCTTTCCCGGCGCTGTGCGAAGACCTCTCCCATAAATCTGCGTGATCAGGATTTCACTTTTCGTCGGCCGGGCGTCGATGATGCACCGAACATCCCAATCCGTACCGGTGGTGAGGCAGCTCACGTTGGAAACGATCCGGTATTCTCCGTTGTGGAACTTGTCCCTAACCACCTTCCGCTCATCGGCGGTGGTGTAGGCGTCGACATAGCCACAGGGCTCCCCCACCGCCTCAAACTGCGCCTGAATGTGTCTGGCGTGCGCACGGTCCACTCCGAAGGCCAGCGTCGGCCGCCCTTCGCCCATACGGAGCCACGTCGAGACGATGTCACCGACGAGCGTGGCCTTGTTCATCGCCTTCTCAAGCTGCCCCTTCTGGAAGTCACCGCCGACCGTCTTGACGCCCGTCAGGTCCGGGTGGGCCGGGGCGAAAACACGGAAGGGGGACAGCCGACCAGCAGCGATCATATCCTTGGTGGTCGCGCACACGATCAGGTCGGTGTAGTGCTTGCCCAACCCTGGCGACCACGGGGTGGCCGAGAGGCCGACCACCACCACGTCGCGCATCTCCTCCGCCTTGAGGGACTCCAGGAACGAATGGAACTGGACGTGGCATTCGTCCACGAGCACGACTTGAACGTCCGGCCAGTCCCGCCGGATGAGGGACTGAACGGAGGCAACCTGAACCGGCTTCGACGGGTCCGTGAGCGGGTGGTCGGCCTGGATCACCCCCACGTCGTGAATGCCGTCTGAGGCGAAACTCTCGACCGTCTGGTCGATGAGCGACAGGCTCGGCACGACGAACATCACCCGGTTGCCCTTCGCAAGGGCGCGGAGGATGATCTCGGCAGCCAGACGGGTCTTGCCGGCACCGGTCGGCAACTGGACCACGATCCGCCGTGAGCCCTCCCGAGCCTTAGCCAGGAGACGGGCCAGGGCCTCCGCCTGATGGGGGAAAAGGTGCCTCAATGCACACCTCCCCTGGCCGTCAGACCGCGATCATCGCCCCCCACATCCTCCCTGGTTAGGAAAGGTTCGTGTTCGTGTTCGTGTTCGTGGGTTCCTGAGTTTCGTTCTACGGTATGGCATACGGTTTGGCATACCGTATCACTACGAACCGGGGATACCGTATCGCATACCGTTTCGGATACCGTTTCCCTGACTTGTCGGGATACCGTATCCCGCAACTCAAGAAGCCGTATCACATACCCTTCCGGGAATTTGTCGGCATGCAAGGAAACCCCATCCACCAGCCCGAACCACACGGCGGTGCCGACGGGAACCGCCTCGATCAAGGGGATCATCGACTTGCCAACCTTGGTGTTCGCAGGGCGGTTATCGCGCAGGAAATTGATGATCAGCGTCCAGTTGGTGACGTGGCAGCGGACGATGATGGCCGCCTTCTCCAACTCGCCAAGCGCCGCCGTCGCTTCCTCGTGCGAGAGCGACAAATCGTCCATCAGGTACGCCACCGGCAGCCGGAAGCAGCCGGTGGAGTTCGTGTGCGGACTTGTTTGGAGGAAGGCGGCGAGGAGCGTTGCATTGCGGGACAGACGCAAGTCCTTCGCGTCAGCCCAGAACGTGTTTCGGATCGTGCCATAGGTGCGCATCAGGCACCTCCCGCCGCGTGGCGCGCGGAAGGCCGTTTCGGGGGCAAACACGGTACTTCGCGCACGGAGGCCGGCAACGCCGTTGAAAGAGGGGCCATGCGTCGCTGGGGCTGCGTCGGCAGCCGTGTCATGGCGTCGAGGTGTTTGATCATGCCACCGCCTCGAATTTCTCGGTTTCGTTGCCCCACACGTCCCAGCCGTTGCGAGGTGCGCGGGCGAACAGCTCGCACTTCCGGCGTTCGGGATAGGCCGACTCAAGATCAGCGTGCAGGCGGGGCGGTTTGCGGCTGTGCTCGCGGCGGGGCGCGATGATGCTGTTCGGAAGGGCGAGGCCCCGCCAGCGGCCAGGCGATCCCCTGGTGCCGATCAGCCACGGTTCGGAACTGGAGCGCCAGTAGTAGCCGGTGCCGATGGCCGGGGCTCCCTCGGCCGTCAGCTTCGCCCAACTGCCCATCGTGCTGTAGCTGAAGCCCCAGGCACGCAGCACCTCCAGGGACAGCGGCAGAAACGGCGCTGTCGTCCACATGACCAGCATGCAGTCACGCGCTGCCAACTGGCCGACGGGCAACGCACGGATGTCGTCGAGCGTCATGGTATCGTATGGGCACGCCTTGCCGTTCAGCGCTCCCCAGGTTTTGAATTTCCAGGGCGGATCGGCCAGGATCACGCCATACGCACCGGGGGTCAGGTTGCCGAAGGGCCAGGAGGAAGACGGATTCATGCCGCACCTCCTGCCGCTACGGTCGACCTGCCGGGCCACGGCGGAACGTAGCCGGCGGACACCGCAACGGCCTCCAGCGTGGCGCAGGCGCTCTCCATGCAGTGCGTCGGCACCTCACCATCGCCCGTGCCGACAGGGCCGCGCGCCAACCGCAGCTTGACCAGCGCCCCGGCCATGGTCGTGATGGGCGTGTCGGCGATGCGGACTTCGAGATCCGAGAGCCGCTGGTAGACCGGCTGCCACACCGCGTCCGGCTCGCTGTCCGGGATCGCCTCATACTCCTGGTCGAGGGCGTGGTGCTGGCGCTCCAGGCTCAGCAGGAGCGCCACCTCGTCGGCAGACGGACCCGCGGACGCACCGGGGCCGAAGCCCATCAGCGCGGACAGGCGCAGGAGTTCCTGATGCGTGGCGAGCATGGCGTCCGCGTCGGCGCAGGCCGAGAGAAGGACATCCCTGTCCACCCCGCTCAGGTCCGAGCCCTCCGCCATCATCTGCTTCACGACGGAGAGCTTGGCGTGCAGGGAAACAGCCGTTCCGCTCCGGTCGGCCGCCATGGCTGCCGCAGCCCGGTCCATCGCCTTCGCGGCGGCGTCGCGCTGGTCGACCAATTCGGTCAGGCCGGCGGCGTCGAGAGCCTTGTCGCGCTGGTCGAGTTGCCTCTGGAGGCGCGCCTTCAGCCGGGTCTTGGTGGCCGATGACAGGCGCCAGGCGTCGTCGATTTCGCGCTCGCTGGTGATGCACCAGCCGCGCCGACCGTAGACGATGCCGGGGAGCGGGATCGAGTCGGCGACCTCGCCGTACCGTTGATCCGCTGCGGCCCAGAGACGGTTGAAGTCGGCTTGCGCGGCTTCCCATTCCGCCCGCAAGTCGGTGATGGAGGACGCGCTCATGCCGCCCTCGCAACCGGCCGGAGCCGCTTCCCAGGGGTGAGTCCGTGGTCATAAGCAGCCATCAGCGCGCGGACCATGCCGGCGTCGGTGGTGCCGCCCTCCAGCCGCTTGACCTGCCGGGCCGCGTCGAGAAGATCCTCGCAATCCTTCGGCGCGATGGCAGCGACAAGCCGCTCCCGGTCGATCCGGTCGCCGTGCTCCACGAACAGGGTCGTCATCGCCTGGATGATCTGTCCCCGGAGTTGGTTCGGCGCGTCGACGTAGGCTTCCGCCAGCGTCGAGAGGGCCTTGTGGACAGGACCCTCCCCGTGCTTGGCGATGAGCTTGCGGATCGTGGAGACGGCCATCGTCGTCCGGGGCGGAAGCTCTCGGCTGCCGTTTGACAGGTGGAAGGCGATGGTGACGCCGGCCCGCTCGCACAGGGCCTTGACCTGGACGGCGTCGCCTTCCTCGGCGGCCAGTTGCGCCTTGAACAGTTGCATCGTCGTCATGCCGTTGCGGTCGCCGTTGATCCCGACGAAAGCGGCGGCCTGCGCCCGAACGTCAGGAGCGTCGATCACCCAAGCGGGGACCTCCGCCACCGACGGGTGGAGGATCGCTGCGGCGGCCCGGTGCTGGCCGTCGACCACGGCGAACTTACCAGCCTCCCAATCCAGGGGGGTGACGGTGATCGGCGTGAACTTCGGCCACCAGAACTCTTCGGTGATCTTCCTGACCAGCCGGCGGGATTTGGCGCTGCTCATGGCCCGCTGATACAGCCAGTCCACATACAGCCATTCGATAGGCATCCACAGGAATTCAGGCCGTTCCCCCAGGTTGGGAGAGGGCTTCAGCCCCTTCATGGTCATGCTGATGACGGGGAACAGGGTGGTCATTTGCCGCCCCCGTTCTTCTGGATTTCGGCGCGGAGGGCCTTCATCTCGTCGGCAAGGTCGTCCATGGCGTCGATCAGCTTCCAAGCCGTTCGCTGGCGCTCAACGGCGGCTGCGGACGGGGCGCGGATGGCGGCAATGACCAGCATGCCGACGAAGAAGCCGGCGCCACCAGCGAGCCAAGGCAGGAGTTCGGGGCTCATGCGGGCTCTCCCTGGTCGGCGTCGTGCACGAGTCGGAGATGTGGTTCCGGAGCGGGGGCGGCAGGTTCAACGGGTGTGAACGTGAAGCCGAAGATGCTTTGGAGTGCCCCATTAAGCCGGCATCGTGTCACCGGGTTGTCCATCAGCAGGCGGATGGTCCAGACGTGGAAGTCCGGGAACAGCCATTGCGCATAATCGAGAGCAACCTCATGGGATGCCCGCCACTCGCCATCCTCCGTCTTCCAGACACCCTTGCGCTGCTTCTTGGTGACGGCATCCGAGAGGACTTTCCCCCGGATGTGGTGCCAGTGACCGGGCGCCCGTCCGCGCGGGCTGCCGGCGCAGCGGTGAAGGCGGGTCAGGCTCTCGAATGTGGCGATATCTCCACCCTTGCCGTCCTCACCCAGCTCATCACAGGCCATCTCGTCCAAGATGATGCCGATGTGCTCCGCCACCGTGTCGCAGCCGGGGACGTCCAGCGCCTCCAGATTGGCGACCATGAAATCGGTGGACAGCGTGGGGATGCACCCGAGTTCATCGGTTATGATGAACTGCGTGTGGATCGGAGGCACGCCCATCTTGCGATATTCGGCATGCAGTTCCTTGACGAGACGGCCAAGCTCTTCCGGGGACAACTTGCCCCCGGACAGCATGTTCAGGTAGTCGACCGTCGGGACGCACAGGCCGCCCGTCGGAATGCCCGGGATGAAGGCGCGCAGCGTGGCACTATCGCGCCCCGGCAGGTTCAGAACTCCAGCGGAGCGGGAAACCAGTGTCCGAGGGCCGGACATGGGAGAGACGTTCATCGGGCGGCCTCCCACACCGAGCAGTGCAGGACGAGGCGCTTGTCAGCCGGCAGGGCGCCGCGGTCGCATACGAACACGGTGCGGAAGGCGTTGGGAGCGACCTGGACGCGCTGTGGCTCGTTGAAAGCACAGGTGATACAGGCGCGCGACTCGGGCGCGTGGGCGCAATTGTCGGCGTGCCGCTGCATCTCGATCCGACTGGAGCCGGTCTTGCGACAGGTCGGGCACCGATAGCGGGTGGTGGTGAAATGGGTGACGGGAGCGGCCATGGTTTTAGCCCTCCCCTTGAGTGACGTTCATCGCGGACAGCAGTTCGTCCACGATGCCATACCTCCACCGGAGCACGTTGACCGTGCCGCCGTGCTCGCCAGCCTTTTCCGCCGTCTCCCACTTCGCGAAGGGCTCACCCTTGGCCGTCGAGTGCCAGGGCGTTGTCGTCGTGGCGCCCTTCGTCTGGAAGCCTTGCTGTTTCAGGAGAGCGTTGACCGCCCGGCCGGACAGGGCCGACTGGCCGGTGCGGAGCCCGATCTCGACGCCGATCTCCGTCGGGCCGAGTTCCTTCGGGTGGTCAGTCGGCGGGAGTGCCGGGGGCTGCTCGATCACACAAGGCGCTGCCTCATGGACCGGGAGCAGGGGCTCTCCCAGCAAGGCGCCGCTCAGCCGGTTGAAGGCGGTCCGCCTGTCGGCCTCGGTCATCGAAGGGAACGCCGCCATCATGCGTTCCGGAAAGCTGGTCAGTTCGCGCAGCATCGGGCCGGTGAGGCGGGAGCGGGCGGTACGCTCGCGGCGTCGGACAACCTGCCGGGCCGCGTCCACGATCCGGTGGGTGTTCTCCTCCACCCAGATGAAGTAGCTGCGGACCAGCTTGCCGACTTCGCCACCTTCCATCATGGCGATCTGCTTCGCCGCGTGGAGAGACAGGCGGTAAGCCTTGGACCGGCGGTCGCCACCTTGCCCAGTTTGGTTCGCCCGATCTGGCGAACCAATCTCGTAGTCCTTCCCTTCCACCAGTCCGCACTCTTTGATGCGACCCTTGACCCAGTTCGTGTGGTCGCGACCGACCTTCAGGCCGGCATGCAGGGTTCGGTGATCGGCAACGCAGAGCTGGAGCACGCCGCCGATGTATTCTTCGGTAGCGACGCAGAGGGAAGCGATTTCCTGAAACCGCTCCGGGACCGCCATAATGTTGCCACTATGTTCCGAATCCAGTCCGGTTGAGGTATGGACGCGTGGGGGCTTCCCCGCCATATTGGGGGTGCTCATGCTTTAATCTCCTGAGGGGAGTTTGGGTGTGGGCTTTGCTTAGGCTGCCGTTGGCGCGGCGGTCTCAGCGTCGGTGGTGGAGCAGATCAACGTTGGCGCGTTGGCTCCACCATCACGACGCTTATGCAGCGACATTGATGCTACCTCCTACCAGTCCGGCCTCGCTACGCTTGGCGACTCTCGTAGCGATCCACTCATCAATCTCTGACTCCACCCAGCCGACAGATCGCGCTCCGATCTTAACCCGGCGCGGAAACTCACCTTTCGCCTCCAGCCTCCGAAGATGGTACTGGCAGTATCCAATCCGGCTCTTGACTTCAGGGAAGCGGATAATCCGAAGGCTTTCAGTGCTGGCCTTCACGTTCTTGGACATGAGAACCCTCGCAAAAGTTTCGCTAAGTGTCGGTGCGTTCCCTTGCAAACAGATACCTGCCATCAGCGGGACCGGCAAGGGAAGGAAAGTTCCATCTTACTAGGCTTAGTGCTTGAGGGCGGCCTATCACACCATGGGAGCCCACTCACCCTGTCAACAGTGCAATCCTATTGTGTGTTTTATTAAGTGGCAGAAAGTTCTGTTGGGTTGCCCCTTCTCCCCTCTCGCGCCTCTCTGGGCCTATCGTTGCCTTCATGTTCCCTCATGCCACGAACATAGCGCCGCCTTTTCGGTCGTGGCAAGCAGTTTCCGGTTTCCGTTTTACGAAAACCAGAGTATGTTCCTTCTTGTGCGATTGCGTTCGCTCCCGTGCGGGATCGTGTCCGAGGTGAGGGAAACATGATATCGGTACAAGAAGCCGTGCAAGAAATGACGGATATTTTTAAGGTTCCGAACGCTAGAGCAAAGGCCATAGCGCGAAGACTTATTGATGATGAGGTGCTTCCAAAAAGCTCCGGCAGTAGGATTGCGAAAATTACTACGAACCAATTCGTGAAGCTTATTTTCGCATGCCTTTGCGCAGACAAAGTTAATGACGCAACACGCGTGGCTGAAAAATACTACAACCTTCCTTCTGCCGATCAATCTGAAGAGGGCGATGATGGGCTCAATACTGAAAAATCAACCGCAGGTCAATATTTCGCCAGAGTCTTTGATCTACACATTGATCGGGAGATAAGACGAAGAACAGAAGCTATTGATTACGCTGGATGGGAGCTTCTAGGAAGCATAAATATCTGCACGAATATGTTTGAGATCGCCTTTCGATACGTTACGCAAGCGCACGAAGACGCTGGAGTTCTAGATCCTCTTCTAACATATGGGGAGAAAAATATAAGTGAAAGGCAGTATGATTATTATGCGCCAAAGTCAATAATTAGCATCTCATCGATGTCCTTGGGTTTCTGCGCTACACGATGGGTTAAACTGCTTGATGACTACGGCGCCACCGAGGAATCGACCAGCGACGCCGAGCCTGTTGCAAAAACCTCACCTAACGAAGCGTCAAGCATCTGGACATTCACCGGAAAGGTTGAGCCCGAAATAAGCAGGGCCGCAATGGAGCGCCTTATCGATCACATCAAGGCGCCTGATGATGCCTACGTCCGCACTATTGGCAAGCACAAACGCACTTATCCGACGAAGCCACCGCGCAAACTGTGATATCGCGCCAAGCACGTTACCCAATTGTTACCCGAAAGATGCACGATATAGCATATTTTTGCAGATGGAGACCGCCTCCATCCCATAATAGCATGATATATAACTGATATTTCAGAAGTGGTGCCATCTATTGTAACGGGTCAAACAGGGTAGGCCGGTCGGGCATGGCGATGTGCTCGTCGTAGATGGCTCGGTAGATGCGGTCGATCTCGACCTTGTCGTAGTAGCGGGCGACGCGCCGGGCGATGGCCTCGCCGCAGCGCTCCCGCCAGGGCCGGTCGAGCAGCAGGGCGCGCAGTTCCCGCGCCGTCTCCAGCGGGCTGGCCAGCGGCGTGACCGCCCCGCCCGGCCCGAGCGGCGGCACCTCGTCCGGCCGGCCGAGCAGCAGTTCGGAGCAGGAGCCGACGTCGGTCGCCACCGTCGGCACGCCCGACGCCCCGGCCTCCAGGATGACCAGCGGCTGCGCCTCGCTGACGCTGGTCAGCGCGATGGCGTCGATCCGGCCCAGCCAGTCGGTCAGCCTGACCCGGCCGGCGAAGATCACCGTGTCCTCCAGCCCGAGATGCCGGACGATGGTCCGGCATTCCTCGACATAGCCGGGATCCTCCTCCAGCGGGCCGAGGATCATCGCCTTCAGGTCGGGGATGTCCTCGCGCAGGATGCCGGCGGCGCGGATGTAGGTCTTCACGTCCTTGATCGGCACGACACGGCCGATCAGCGCGATGGTCGGCGGCCGGTCGGACGTGTCGCGCGCCACCGTGGAATAGCCGGCGTGGTCGATGCCGTTGGGCACCACCGTGAGCTTGGCGGGGTCGGCGCCCTGGCGGCGCTGGAACTCCTGGTTGCCGCCGTAGAGGGTGAAGATCCGGTCGCAGGCGTCGTAGCAGGCCTTGGAGTAGCTGGCGAAGGTGTCGAGCCAGAGGTCGCGCAGGTCGCGCTTCTTCCTGTCGAGCGCCAGCGAGGTGTCGGCCCCCTCGAACAGCCATTCGGCCATCAGGATCTCGATGCGGCGCTCGTTGGTGTAGATGCCGTGCTCGGTCAGCAGGGCGGGCCGGCCGGTCTCCAGCCTGGCGCGGGCGGCGAACAGCCCGGCGTAGCCGGTCGAGATGGCGTGGTAGACCTTGCAGCGGGGCATCGGCGCCAGCAGGGTGGCGAACAGCCCGCTCATCAGCGCGCGCGAGCCCCAGAAATACTCCAGGAAGGAGGCGTCGGGCAGTGCCGCCCGGCACATCCGCACCACCATGCGGAAGGACTCCTCGGAGTTCAGCAGCAGGCGCCGCCCCACCTTGCCCCGCTTGGAATCGAGCAGGCGGACGATCTCCGCCACCTCCTCCAGCCCGCCGCCCTGTTGCAGGCGGCGCAGCGGGGCCTCCAGCGCCGCCAGGAAGCGGCCGGTTCCCGCCATCCAGCGGCGGCCGGGGGCGGGATCCTGGAGATGGACATGGGTCACGCCGGTGACGTTGGGCGGCAGATCATAGGCCAGCTTGCGGGCGCTGCGGTCGGCGACCAGCGCCACGACGTGGAAGGTCAGGTCGGCGTGCGCCTTGATCAGGTCGTGCGTCCAGGTCGAGACGCCGCCGGCGACGTAGGGATAGGAGCCCTCCATCAGCAGGCAGACGTCGGCCGGCGGGGCGGCCGGCGCCTCGGGCGGCAGGGCCGGTTTGGCGGACGGTTTGGCGGAGGGCTTGGACAGAACGCTCATTTCCCCTCGCTCATCGCCGGCCCTGGCATGGCCGGTTGGACGGCCGCCGGACGGCCGGTGCGCCACAGGGCGAAGACGTCGCGCAGGGAATCGGGCAGCGCCGCCGCCTCGCCCAGCAGGTCGGCGCGGCGTTCGGCCAGCGCGCGCAGGTCGGCGTAGCGCCCCAGGCGGAACAGGCTCTCCGCGTACCAGAACAGGATGCGTGGATCGGCCGTGCGGCCGGCCAGCGGCTCCAGCCGTTCCGCCGCCTCGGCCGGCAGGCCGCAGCGCAGAAGCAGCCGGCCGAGGTCGTGCCGCAGATCGTCGTCGTCGGCCGCCAGCCCCAGGCCGTGGCGGTAGCCGGCGAGCGCCTTCTCGCGGATTTCCGCCTCGCGGTTGGCGTCGAGCAGACCGCAGAAGGCGTAGTCGTCGAGATGCCGGGCCAGCGCCGCGACGGTGCCGGCGTCGTCGGGATGCGAGCGGGCGGCGTGGTCGAGCGCCAGCCAGCGCTCGTTGAACTCGTGCTCGACCCGCGCCGTGGCGGTGGCGGCCTGGACGCGGACCGACGGGTCGGCGTCGGCCAGCCCGGCCTTGAGAGCCGGCGTGAAGGCCGGGCGGAAATGCCGGGCGACCAGGGCGATGACCGCCTGCTTCTGCTGCGGCGAGCCGACCGACATGACGTCGGTGAAGGACTCGCCCGCCGCCAGATGCGAGGTTTCGCGTCCCGAGACGATCAGCTCGTAGAGTTCGCGCGCCGGCTCGACCTCGCTCTCCGGGAACAGGGAGAGGTACCAGTCCTGGAAGCCGGTGGCGTAGCGCCGGAACAGCGCGTGCAGCGCGGCGGCCGCCAGCGTGAAGAGCGGCCCCAGCGGCCCCAGAACGGGCGTCGTGACCAGCATCAGCCCGGCCAGCCGCAGGTCCAGCCCCCGGCGCAGGCGCGACCGCACCCAGACGGCCAGCCCGCCGCAGACCGCCAGATGCAGCAGCAGGGCGGCGGGAAGCGCGTGGGGAATGACCGTCGCGGCGGCGGTCGCGAAGCCGGCCGTCTCGACGGCTGCGGCCAGCAGCCCGACCAGCGCGAGTTCGGCGGAGCCGCCTTCCGGCGCGCGCTCCAGCGGGGCATCGTCCGGGCCGGTGGCGATCGTCGTCATGGCCGGACCGCCCTGTCGATCCGGCATTCATGCCCCTCTCCCTTCCCTCTCCCGGAACGGGAGAGGGACAGGCTCAAGCCTCTCCTCATTCCCGCACCCCGACCTTGCGGGTGGTGAAGGCGATGGGGATCGCCGCCAGCGCCTCGGGCAGCGACTGGCGGACCGCGCGTTCCAGCTTGGCCTCCACCAGTCTGGCGCCCTCCAGCGGGGTGCCGGTCAGCACGACGCCGAAGGTGGCCCCCTGGTTGCCGAAGTCGCAGGCCAGATCGGTGTCGCGCAGGCTGTCGCGCACGGCGCGGCCGATCGCCGCCGCCAGATCGGCCCGCTGGCTGGAGGACAGGCGCGACAGGCCGGACGGCCGGATGGTGATGGTCGTCGTCTCGAACCCGATCCGGCGGCCGAGCAGCGCCAGGAACTCCGCCTGACGGCCGATGAAGCCCGACGAATAGAGCGCCTCGTCGGTGAAGACGCGCTGCTCGCTGGCGACGCGGTACTGGCGCGCCTTGGACAGCGCCGTGCCGATCCATTCGCAGAGGATGCGGAAATTCTCCACCGTGTTGACGCTGAGGTCGGTGAAGCCCAGGCTCTCGATCTTCACCATGCCGACCACCTCGCCGGTGTCGCCGCTGACCAGCGGCCCGGCCAGCACGCCCTCCCCGGCCAGGATGCGCTCGTCCTCCGGCGCCGTGACGCAGAGCTGGCGCTGGCGGCCGATCACGGTGGCGAACAGCGCGGACTGGTTGTCGAACCAGCGGGCGTAGCTGTCCCGCTCGTCGTCCCAGCCCTCGTTGGTGACGGACTCCAGCGTGTCGCCGTTCAGCAGGAACAGCGAGAACTTGTCCGGCTTCATCACCGTGCGGATCAGGTCGGCGACGCCCAGCATCACCTCGCCCTCGTCGAGCCGGTCGATGGATTTCGACGCCTGATAGAGCGTGAAGACGGTGCGGAGCTGACCGGCGACGCGGGTTTCCAGCCCCTCCTTGACCGACTTCAGCGCCCGGTGGGAGCGGGTGATCGCCTCCGCCTCCCGGCGCGCCAGGGCAAGCTCGGCGCGCAACTCCTCGCGCTCGCGGATCTGGCGCATGCGCAGCTCGCCGATCAGCACGCCGGCGACCAGCCAGAGGATCGGTTCGCGGGTCAGGGTGAAGAGATGCTGGTAGAGATCCTGGGCGATCGTCTGTTCCGGCAGGTTGCCCAGCCGCAGCGCCGCCGCCGCGACCAGCGCCGCCAGCACCCCCTCGTTCGTGCCGTACTGGATCGCCAGCAGCAGAACCGGGATCCAGAAGGGATGCGGCTGCACCCCCTCGAAGCGCAGACCCGAACCGAACGCCCAGTCCAGCCCCAGCGCGACGCCGAAGAACAGCGCCAGTTCGATCAGCGCGACGCGGCGGACGCCGAACAGGCGCCGCGGCGGCGGCGCGTCGTCCACGGCCGCGGCGGTCGGAGGCATTTCGGACGGGGCGCTCATCGACGGCTCCGTCAGCAAGGCGGCGGACAGGCGACGGTCATTGGGCGCCGCCGGCCGCGCGCAGGCTGTCCAGCATGCGGGAGACGACGCGCTGGGCGACGTTGTTCACGCTGTCGCGGCTGAAGTAGCCGCGCCCGGCCTCCGACTGGCTCGACGCCCACAGCACGGCGCCGTCGGCGCTGCGCACCAGCCGGGCGTTCAGCCCGACCACCGGTTCCTCGCGCAGGCCGTGCTGGTAGCCGTATTCCGACACGCTGCCGACCAGCACCGCGTCGACCCCCAGCGTCCGCCCGGCGGCCTGGGCCGAGCTGCTGTCCGACAGCTTCTCAACGTCCACCTTGGCGGCGACGAGCTGGTTGCGGACCCGGCTGGACTCCACCGGCCGGTAGAGCCCGAGGCCGTACAGCTCGGTCGAGACCAGATCGGCGGCGATCTGCCCGGCGCTCGGGTAGTTGGTCAGATTCTCGAAGGGCAGCACGGCGACCGTCGATCCGGCCGGCAGCGCCGCCCCCGGCTGCGCGAAGTCGCGGCTGGTGGTGCGGCCGGTGCCGCACCCCGCCAGCGCCAGGACGACCAGCGCCGAGGCCGCCATCAGCGCCAGCGGCTTTCCAAAAGATCCCACACCCCGCTCTCCTGTCGTCCGTCCCATGCTCGTCCCCCAATCCTGATCGCGATCACGAGTTCCCGCCCATCGCCGGGCCATCAGCAGCGCAAGATCACATAGCCGCCCACCATGTCGACCGCGCTGGCGCTGCCGCGCGCGGTGGAACGGGCGTGGCTGGCCCGGATGCCGACCTCCAGCGTGTCGGTCGGCTCCCAGCTCACCGAAAAACTCCCCTGCGGCCCGCTCTTGCCGCGCCGGTCGTAGGAGTAGCCGACCTGCACGCCGTAACGCACATAGTCGGTCAACCAATCCTCGGCCGCGACCTGGATGCCGTGAACCTCGCGCGTCGCCGCCGGCAAGGGAACATAGGGCTGGCCCTGAGCCGTCTCGCGCCGCACCCGCCGCCCGACATATTCGGCGTCCAGCGTGTAGGCGACGCTGGCGAGCGGCCCCTCCTGGTTCAGCACGTAGCGCAGCGCGCCCTCGACCGTGGCGCTGCGCGCCAGATCCGCCGCCCCCGACAGGCCGTAGCGGTTGTAGCCGGCGCCCAGCGTCAGGCTCCAGCGCTCGGACAGCCGCTCGTCGTGCTGGAGGAAAACGCGGTCGCGCCGGCCGCCGCCGACGATGCCCTCCAGGAAGGCGAAGTTCGGCTCGCTCCAGGCGATCCCGGCACGGGTTTCCGATGCCTCGTCGCGCCACGCGTGGGTGTAGCCGACTCCCAGCGTGCGCTGCGCCGCCGACAGCGTCAGGGTCGAACGCTCCAGCTCCGGCCAGTCGCGCACCAGCCCGAGGTCGAGCTTCTGGCGGCTTCCATGGAAGGAGCGCTGGTCGCCGTCGGCCCGCTGGGCCAGCTTGGCGTCGACGAAGCGGCTCTCCAGCCCGTAGACGAAGGACGTGGAACGGCCGATGTCCTTGACGCCGGCCAGCTTCAGGATGTGCTGGGTCTCGCCGCCGCGCACCTTCTGGCGATCGACGTCGAAGCGCATGCGGTCGCCGTTCTCGCGCAGCAGCCGCGCCTTGGACCGGACCAGGGACGGCTCGTTCGGGGTCAGCTTCAGCGCCACGTCGTAGGCCCGCAGCGCCTCGCGCCAGCGGCCGAGCCGCTCCTCCGCCTGGGCCAGCAGGGCGGTGGACTGGGCGTCGCGCGGCTCGACCCGGATCCGGTCGAGCAGCAGCGAGCGCGCTTGGCGGAGCTGCCCGCCCTCCAGGAAGGCCAACGCCTGGAAATAGTCGATGCGCCGCTGCGCCGCCTGGTCGGCCGCGCGGTCGGCGGCCTGGGCCTCCGTCGCGCGCAGGGCCTCCGGCTCCCGCGTGAAGGCCACGGCGACGCCGGAGCCGTCCGGGACCGCTTCCGCCGCGACGCCCGGCGCCAGCACCAGCAGCACGCTGTCATACCCGTACTGAACGCCCTCGACCCAGCCTTGCAGCCGCTCACCCGCCGATTCCAGCGCCACGCCGCCGAGAGGCCGGCTGAAGCGCAGGGTGAGGTCGCGGCCCTGGCGGTCGATCTCGGTGGCGACCCGCCCCGGCCAGCGCAGGGCGAAGCGCGCACCGGCCTCGTCACGGACGGCCTCCAGCCGGGCGGCGGGCGGCGGGGTCTGCGCCCGCATCGTCACCGACAGGGACGGGACCGCCGCCACCCACAGCAGCGCCAGGAGCGCCAACGCCCAGCGCAGCAGAGGGAACGCCCTATTGTAGGCTGAGCACACGGCGCGCCTCCTGCAAACGTCCGTTCTCGATCAGCATCGACGCGTAATCGGCCTTGAGCTGCCGGTCGTTCGGCCGTCGCTTGCGCAGGCCCTCGAACAGCGCCACCGCGTCGTCCAGCTTGCCCAGCCGGTTCAGCAGATTGGCTTCCGTCTGGGCGGTGGCGTCGTTGCGGGTCCGGCCGGCACGCAACCGCGCCAGCGCGGTCTGGTAGAAGGGAATGGCGGCGCCCGGCTTCCTCAGCGCGGTCAGCGCCTCGCCCAGGAAATAATAGGCCTCGTAATCGTCGGGGCCCCGCGCGACGAAACGGCGCAGCAGCCGTTCGGCGTCGATCAGCCGGTTCTCGTCATAGGCCAGCATCCCGAGCTGGCGCAGCGCCTCGCCGTCGTCCGGCCGCTGCGCCAGCAGGGCGTCCCAGGCGGCGGCGGCGGTCGGCCGTTCGCGCGCCTGCTCGGCCAGCCGGGCGTAGCGGCGCAGCCGGTCCGGCGCGCGCTCCGTCGCCAGCGCCGAGCGCACCGCCCCGGCCAGCTCCCTGCCCTTGCCCTGGGCGGCCAGCGCCTCGATGTAGGGGGCCTTCAGCGCCGCGCTGTCCGGCGCGCCGCCGCCGCCCAACCGCTGGCCCAGCGTTTCGGCGATGCGGCCGGCGCCGCCCAGCTCGGCGAGCCGGTCGTACCACGCCGCCTGTTCGTCCGGCGAGCCGGCGGCCTTGGCGCGCGCCTCGATCCAGTCGAGCGCCGCCGGCGGCGGGCGCGGCCCCCAGAGATAGGCGAGCTGCCTGAAATCCTCGCTCCGCGGTCCTTGCCCGGCGGCGAGCCGGCGCAACGCCTGCTCCGCCCCCGCCTTCTCCCCCAGATCCAGCAGGGCGAAGGCGACCTCGCGGCGTTGCGTGGCCGGCAGCCGCTCGTCGTCGGCGCGGGTCAACAGGTAGCGCCGCAGCTCGTCCTTGCGCCCGAGCCTGGCCAGGGTTTCGCGGTAGAGCGCGTCCCACGGCCCGCCGGCGCCCGACGCCGCAAGCTGCTTCAGCACCGGCAGGGCGCGGGCCGGGCCGGCGGCCTCCACCAGCAGCGTGGCGCGCTGCTCGCGCGCCGCCGCGCTCAACGCCGGGTCGGCGAGCTGGCGCTCCAGCAGATCGGCGACCTCGCCCAGCGCCCCGGCGCGGCGGGCGGCGTCGGCGTAGGCGAACAGCCACTCGCCGCCCAGCCGCTCGGCCCGTCCGCGCAGGGCCGGCAGGGCGGCGCGGTAGGCCTTGCGGTCGAGCAGCGCGTAGACGAGCGCCTGCTCCTCGGCGTCCGACAGATCGCCCCCGCCAAGCTTGCCGGCAAGGAAGCGCGCCGCCTCCCCGGTCCGGCCGGTGGCGTCGAGGGCGGCCAGATAGGCGGTCTCGACCTCCACTCCGCCGCCGGGCAGCAGTTGGGTCAGGTGCGGCAGCGCCTCGGCGGCGCGGCCGGCCGACAGCAGGGCGCCGGCCAGCGCCAGACGGCTGCGCGGCGTCGGCGCCAGGGCGAAGACGCGCTCCGCCGCCTTCAGCGCCAGCGGGGCGGCGCCACGCTCCGCCGCGATGGTCGCGACGTCCTGCAACAGCGCCTCCCCCAGCGCCGGGCGGGAATCGAGCCACGCGGCGACCGCCGCCGGATCGCCCGCCCGCGCTGCCAGCCGCACCCAACCGAGATCCGCCGCTCCCGAGGGGGACACCGTCCGCCGTGCCTCGAACCAGGCCAGACCCGCCGGCGCCCGGCCGAGGTCGAGGAACAGGCTGCCCAGCTCCTCCAGCGACTCGTCGGGCAGGTCGCCATCGAGCGGCAGCCGGTCGAAGCCGGCCAGCGCCTCGGCCCGCCGGCCGGCGCGGTCGAGGGTGCGGACGGCGGCCAGCCGCTCGGGCAGGGGTTGCCTCGGATCGGCGAGGCCCCGCGTCGCCCAGCGGATGGCGGCGGCGCGGTCGCCGCGCCCGATGGCGATGTTGGCGGCCAGCACCGGGCGCTCGGCGAGGAAGCCGTCGCCCAGCTCGGCGGCGAGACGGTCGAGGAAGGCGCGGTCGCGCTCGCGGAAGGCGGTTTCCGCCAAGCCGGCGAGCACCCAGTCGGGCACCAGCCGCAGGTCGCGCCCGCGCGCCGCCGCCAGCGCCGGACGGTCCAGCCCGGCGTTCATCTGCAAGGCCAGCAGCCGCCCATGGGAGGCGTCGTCGACCGGCCCCGGCAGGGCCTTCAGCCGCGCCCGCGCCTCGTCGCGCCGTCCGGCGGCGAGCTGAAGGTCGATGAATGTCAGCTCCAGCGCCAGCGCGTGGTCCGGCTTGGCGACCTGCGGCTCCAGCAACCGCAGCCCGAGGTCGGGCCGGGCAGCGGCGGCGAGCTGGCTGGCGAGCCCCACCATGTCGGCGACCGTCGGGTTCTCGCCGAGCCAGCGTTGCGCGCGGCGGAAGGCGTCGTCGTCACGGTCGAGGTCGATCAGCAGGCTCATCAGCAGTTCGCGGCTGTCGGCCTCGATCCGGCCGTCGGCGCGGTCGTCGGCCCGAAGCAGCCGCTCCACCGCCCCGGACTGGTCGCCGAGCGACGCCAGCAGCGCCGCCAGTTCCTGCGGGGCCTCCACATCGTCCGGGCGCAGGTCGCAGTAACGCGCCAGCGCCTCCGCCTGCACGTCGAGACGCCCCTGGAAGCCGGCGAGATAGGCCAGTTCGCGCCACGCCTCGCCGGTGCCGCGCAGGCGGGCCAGCTCGCGCGCGGTCTCCAGATGGTCGCCCTGGCGCTGGGCGTCCTGGTAGAGCGTGTCCAGAAGCTCGCGCCCCTCGATGGCGTTCGGTTCCCGGGCGACGAAACCCTCCATCAAGGCGATGGCGCGGCCGACATCGCCCTCGGCGAGGTGCAGCCTGGTCAGCGGCATCACCGTGGCGGCGCCGCGGTCGCCGGCGGCGAAGCGCTCCTCGTAGACGGCGCGGGCGTTCTCGTAATCGCGGTCGCGGAACTTCTGCAAGGCCAGCTCGCCGCTGCCCGGGATCAGCGGCAGGCTGGCCCCGACGCCGAGCAGCAGGACCAGGAGGGCGATGAGGATGTTCGCGCGCATCGCCGCCCCCTACCGCGCCACGGAGGCGGAGAGCGGAACGACGCGCAGCGTCAGCGGCCGCACCGCCGCCTCCGTCACGGTGACGGACAGGCGGTTGTCCGCGCCGGCCACCGCCTCGCCGCTCCACAGCACGGCGCCGCCGCGTTCGGCGCTCACCGCGTAACGGCCGGCGACCGGCACCCGCCAGACCATGGCGCCGTCGCCGTAGCCCTCGGCCTCGACGCGGAAGCCGCCGCCCTCGGCCTTGAAGCCCGAGAAGGCCCAGCGGCCCTCGACCAGATAGGGCTGGGAAGCCGACGGGTCGCCGTCGCCGCGCCCGGCCTCGGCCAACGCCACCACCGGCTCGGCCACGGCGGGGTCGAGCGCCACATACAGGCTTCCCTGGGCGTGACGCTGGCCGATGATTCCGGCGGAGCGGGCGAAGTCCACGGCGGTGAAGCTGGCGCGGTCGAAGCGCAGCGTGTTCAGCGCGCCTCGGTCGAGCACCCGCCAGCGCCGCTCCCCATCCGCGACGAAGCGGACGCCGTAGAAACCCTCGGCGATCCGCGCGTAGGTCGAGGTCGCGACGGGGGCCAGTTCCGCCGCGCGGGCGGCCTCCAGGTTGCGGCGCAGCGCGTTGACGCTCGCCGTCTTCTGGCCGGAATACATGTGGTAGTAGATGTTGACGGGCTTCAGCCGGACCGGGCTGCCCGTGCCGCGCACCGTGTTGACCAGATTCTGGAAGCCGTAGAACCGGTTGGTCCACAAATCGGTGTAGGTGTTCTCGTTGCTGCCGGCGGCGTAGATCTGCCGCTCCGCTCCCACCGGCAGGCCGATGGCCGGCACCGTGGTGATCGACGGGTAGTCGGGGTCGAAGCGGGCATCGCCGCCGTTGATGTTGTGCCCGCCAGCCTTGCGCACCGCCGCCAGCGCCGCCTCGAAGGGCGAGGTGTCGCCCGACCATTGCACCAGCGTCGCCGCCTTGCCGGCCGGCGCCAGCTTCGTGAAATAGTCGAGCGCCCCGCCGATCTCCTGGTCGAGGTCGAACGGCTTCTGCAAGTAGGCGCGCGGCAGCGCGTAGCGGCCGAGGTCGGCGCCGCCGGCGTCATGCGCGCCGCCCTCGCCGCCGCTTTCGGCGGCGTGCCGGTCGGGCGCGGGGCGGCCGAGCATGCGGTCGAGCAGCCCGGCCTTGCCGGGCTGGCGGGTCTCGAAGACGGCCTCCTTCTGCGGCGTGTAATCCTTGAAGAAGGCCCATTGGAACGGGTGGGTCCAGGTGTGGCTGGACGGCTCGACCTGCGGCAGGGCGAACAGCGCCTTGGCGGCGGCGAGCGACTCCGGCGTGCCGGCCCAGGCGGAATCGAGGTCGCCGACGATCGGCGCCACCGACACCGGCAGGTCGGGGAAGGGCTCGATCGCCGCCTTGCGCACCACGTCGGCCGACAGCAGCCTGTCCTTGGCGTAAGGGCTGGCCTCGGTGACGTTGCGCCAGCCGTCGCCGTCGATGTGGCTGAAATACATCCGCCGGCCCGACAGGGTGGTGACGTCGGGCTTGGGCAGGTCGTCGGTGGCGAAGGCGTCGCGGAAGAAGGCGAAGGGGTCGAGGATCCACTGCCGCCGGTTCATCTCCGGGTCGTAATGGCGGGCGTAGCCGTCCGACACCAGACCGCCGGCCGGGCCGGTGACGACCAGATGGCTGTCGGTCGCCTCGTCGCCGCCCCGCCGCATGACGAGGTGCGAGACGACGCGCCCGTCGGTCTTGCGGAACAGCGGATAGCCGGGCAGCACGCCGGCCAGGGCGCGCTCGTACCCGATCATCGCGTCGGCCACCGCCGGGCGCGACTTGTAGGTGAGGTCGGAATAGCCGTCGTCGTCGCGCAGGCCGAACCGGGCGAAGAAGCGGTTGACCAGCGCCAGCGGCACCGCCTTCCCGCCGGCCGAGGCGCGGATCCCCGGCTGGCCCAGAACGGCGAAGCGGACGCCGCGCTCCATCGCCGCCGCCGCCCAGTCGATGAAGGCGGGGGCGTCGGCGAAGGGCTCCCCGGCGAACCAGGTCACCACCCCGCGCAGATCCGGGTAGCGCGACAGGTCGGGCAGCCCGTCGGCTACGTTCCAGTAGACCACCGACAGCCCGAGATGGTTGAGTGGCATCTCGGCCATGGAGTGCACGCGCGTCAGGCGGATGGTCCGCTCCTCGCGCAGGTCGACCAGGGCCAGCACGGTGCGCGGCACCGCCGGCCCGGCCGCCCGCGCGGCTCCCCCGGCGGCGGCCAGCAGGAACGCCACGCACACGGCACGCAGCAGCGGCGTCACGGCGGCGGCTCCGCCACCAGCCGGTCGAGCTCGACCACCGACACATAGGGCGAAAAGCCGTTGGCCCGCTGGCGGGCGTAGATGGCGCGGATGCCCGCCGTGTCGGCCGGGTCCCAGTAATCCAGCGAGAACAGGCCGAGCGCCGGGTTGAGCGCCTTGGCCTCCTTCAGCGCCTCAACCTGGAACCGGTAATCCTCGTCGCTTTGCCGATGCGGGCGCTTGGCCGCGAAATCCCAGCCGGCATAGACGCTCTCCCCCAGCGCGAAGTCGATGGAGCGGGCGGTCCGCGGCAGGATCTCGTAGGCGCGGTTCTGCATGATGCGGATCCGTGGCCAGTTCCTGCGGATGGCGCCGACCAGATCCGCCGCCGCCCCGGTCATGCCGGCCCAGCGCCTGGGATCGGTGCGCTCCAGATGCGGCGGGTTGTCCAGCGTGTCGAGGAACACGCCGTCGAAGCCAGAGCGCAGCAGCGCCGGCACCAGCTCCTCCACCACCAGCTTGACCCAGCGGCGGTCGCGCGCGTCGACGTAGAAGCTGCCCGGCCAGTTCGGGTTCTCCTGGTCGAGGATGCCCCAGCCCTTGACCTGGCCGAACCAGGGGCGGTGGGTCTCGACCTCGCCGACGCTGATGTAGCCGAGCAGGGTCTTGCCACGGTCCTTCAGCGGCCGCAGCGGCGGGTGGGTGCGGCTGTCGAGCACCAGCAGCCCGTAGGACTCGAAGGCCTGCGGCGGCTCCTTGTCGGCGTAGTAGACGGCCCAGGGAGGGGCGGTTCCGTCGGCCGCCGCCGCATGGGCACGGCCGGGCAGCGCCAGCGCCGCCGCACCGGCCAGCAGGCCGCCCGTCACGCCGCGCCGCCCGATCACGGCGTCAGCCGAGCCAGGCCAGCGTGTCCCGCAGACCATCCTCCAGCGAGGTGTCGCAGGTCATGCCGAAGGTACCGACCAGCCGCGACGGGTCGCCGATGGAGACCCGGATGTCGCCGGCCCGCGCCGGCCCGTGGCTGCGGTCGAGCGGGCGTCCCGCCAGTTCGGCCAGCACCTCCGCCAGCCGGTTCACCGAGGTCGGTTTGCCGGTGCAGACGTTGAAGACCGGGGCGCCGGGGCGCGGGTTGTCCATCGCGGCGGTCAGGTAGCGCACGAGATCCTTCACATAGATGAAGTCGCGCACCTGCTCGCCGTCGCCGTTGACGGTGATCGGCTCGCCCCGGACGATGCGCCCGGCGAAGATCGAGATGACGCCGGAATAGGGCGATTTCGGATCCTGGCGCGGCCCATAGACGTTGAAGAAGCGGAAGCCCGTGGTCGGCACGCCGTGCACCCCGTCGGCGACCCGCGCGTGCAGCTCGCAGCCCAGCTTGTCGGCGCCGTAGGCCGATAGCGGGCGGGTCGCGGCGTCCTCGGTCAGCGGCATGTCCGGGTTGTCGCCGTAGACGGCGGCCGACGAGGCGTAGACCACCGGCACCGGCCCCCTCGGGTTGGCGCGCCGCGCCGCGTCGAACACCGCGATGGTGCCGGACAGGTTGGCGTGGTGGGTCTCCAGCCACGCCTCGCGCGAGCGGTCGACCGAGGCCACGGCGGCCAGATGGAAGCAGCCGTCCATCCCGGCCATCGCCGCCTCGACCGCCGCCGCGTCGGCGACGTCGCCGACGGTGACCGGAACGCCCGCCGGCAGGTTCCCGCGCTTGCCGGTGGACAGATCGTCCAGCACCCGGACCTCGTGCCCGGCGGCCAGAAGACGTTCGATCAGGTGAGAACCGATGAAGCCGCAGCCCCCGGTGACCAGATAACGCGCCATGCTCGCGGTGTCCCCCATGCTGTTCGAACTCGGAAGGGTTGTACGCTGCGCCCGCAAGTCCGGATCACCGACGCGTCGCCGGCGCGGCCGCCCACCCCGCCCGATCAGGAATCCTGGTCCGCCGACGTCTTGAGGAAACCGGCGACGACCGCCTGGAACTCCCTGGGCTTGATCGGCTTCGACACATGCCCGTCGAACCCGGCTTCGACCAGCCGGCGCTTGTCGGCGGGCGTCGCCAGATTGGTGACCGCCAGCACCGGCGTCGCCGCCAGAGCGCCGTCGGCGCGGATTTGCTGGATCAGCTCGACCCCCGACAGGTTGGGCATGACGATGTCCATCACGACCAGGTCGGGCCGCAGTTCCCGCATCATGTCGAGGACGGCGCGGGCGTCCGTTGCCTCGGCCACGGCATGGCCGCTCTCCTCCAGGCAGCGGACGAAGAGCTTGCGCATCAGCACATTGTCCTCGACCACCAGAATCGTTCGTGTCGCTTCGACCGGATCCATGTCCACGCCACCGGAAAAACGGCGCCGGCTTCGGGGCCGGCGGTTGAGTGGAAGAGCCACCCACTCGGAAAATTCTTTAGGGAAGATACCCGAACAGGTCAAGCCAAGCCCTGGTCATAGGGAAAAACCCTGACCTTTGGACAGGCTCATGCAATAGTAAGGGAAGTAAAAGACGGAAAATCTGTTAATGAGCTGTTGATGGAAATCCGGGTTCCGTTTGTTGTCACTGCCACGCCCGACGGAAGCGCGGGGCTGGAGCGGAGCCGGTGCCTGTCACGATTTTCCAGCCGGTCGCCGACAATGGCGGCCAGACGGGCGCGGACGCCATGCCCCACGGAGCGGCCGGCGCCGCGATGATGCCCGGAGAGCTTTGCAGAATAAGGGGTGCCCCTTATAGAATGCCGGCTGACTCGCGCCTAACGTGTGAAACCGGCCGACACAATCCTGCCCGACCGCGATCATCCCGGATGCGAGCATCCTTCGATTGTTACAGGAAGAGCGGCATGGACCTCCGGAGTGACATCGATCTTTCGCCGGACGCGATCGAGACCCTCGGCGCCCGGCGCCTCGCGGATCTGCTGCTGCGGCACGCCGGCCGCGACGCGGCGCTGCGCGAGGAGCTTCGGCTGGCCCTGCTGGCGGCGGAGCCGGCCGACCGGCTGGCCGGCGAACTGGCCGAGGCGATCGAGGCCATCGACGCCGCCCCCCGCCACTGTGACGGGATGGAAAGCGGCGGGCTGGCGGCGACGCTCGACCGCCTGCGCGCCTCCATCACCGCCGACCTGCTGCCGCGCGACCCGAAGACGGCGGCGGATCTGCTCGGCCGGCTGCTGCGGCTGGAAACGGGGGTGCTGGAGCGCTGCGACGATTCCGACGGGCTGATCGCCGACGTCTTCAGCAGCGCGCTCGCCGATTGCGGCCGCGCCTGGCTGGCCGTGCCGGGGCAGCCGCCCCAGGCGCTGGCCGAGCTGGTGTTCGGCCTGTTCGCCGAAAGCGACTACAGCGTGCGCGGCGACATCGTCCCCGCCTTCAAGGACGCCCTCGGTCCGGTCGGGCTGGACGCGCTGGAGGGGCTGATCCGCCACCGGCTCGGCGCGCTGTCGGACGGCCCGGCGGACTGGCGCGAGGCCGACCTCGTGCGCGCCCTGACCGAGATCGCCGACGCGCGCGGCGATCTGGAGAGCTACATCGCCCTGCATGAGCAGGCCGGCACCGAGGCCAGCGCCGTCAAGGACATCTGCGAGCGGCTGGTCGCCGCCGGCCGGCTGGAGGAGGCGCTCGACCGCGCGCAGCGGGCCGAGGTGCCGGGCTGGCGGCGCGGCGACATCGACCGGCTGCGCATCGACATCCTCGCCCGGCTGGACCGGACGACCGAGGCCCAGGCGCTGCGCCGCGACCTGTTCGCCCGCACCTTGTCGCCGACCGTCCTCGATTCCTATCTGGCGGCCCTGCCGGACGCGGAGCGGCCGGCGGCGCTGGCCGGCGCCATCGCGCTGGCCCAGGCCCACGGGGACATCCATGGCGCCCTGGAACTGCTGGTCCGCCTCGACCTCGACGCGGCGGCGACGCTGGTCAACCGGCGGGTGCAGGATCTCAACCCGCAGCTCTACCGCGTCCTGCGGCCGGCCGCGGCGACGCTCGCGGCGAAGCACCCGCTGGCGGCAAGCCTGCTGTTCCGCCACCTCGCCGAATCGGTGCTCGACCAGGGGCAGACCTCGGCCTACGGCTATGCGGTCGGCGATCTCGAGTCGGCCGAGCGATTGTCGGAAACGGTCGCCGATTGGCTCGGCCACCCCTCTCACGATCTCTACCGCCAGCAACTTTTTGTCCGGCATCGCCAGAAGCGGGCCTTCTGGGAGCGCATGCGTCAGGCCGGACTCGACTGGCGCTGATCACGGAAGCCGGGCACCCTTCGGCAATCTGGAATTGTTTTAAAAACGCGGCCCCACCCATTTTCGTATGGGTGGGGTTTTTCGCGTGTATTTTTGCAAACGCACAACACTTGTGCGCCGCAACGAAATTCCGCAGTCAGAAAAAATTTACTCGACGTTTCTTTATACGACACACCAACAATGCGACATACATGAGTATGTCTCTGGATAACTGCGATTCTTCTCCCGAAGCGATTACGGTTTACCAAATCTTTGGAGTTATGAATTAGGTTCTGACACTCTTTCTTCCTGAAGAGAGATCGGTCGGACCTGTTTTCATGACAAATTACTCATCGATACGCCTGCCGCTTACCCTCGTGATTCTGACATTTCTCGGAATCACTCTGATCACCTATCTCAATTACGCTAAATTTTACACAACTTTTGTTGAGCAGTCCGCCCCGAAAATCCCCCTTCCTTCCCTGTCTCCCACGCCGCCGGCCACCGATGCGGCACAGGCCGGCGTCCCGGTCGACCGGACATCCGCAACCGGCGCAAGCGGGGACGGCGCCGCACGGGACCGCGTTGCGCTGGCGGTGCGCGATCGCATGGCTCTGCTGCTCGGGTTGGTCGCCGGGGCGGTCGTCCTGCTGGCGGCGACGGCTCCCTCCCTGTTCCAGCGCGCCGGCCGATCGCCCTTGCGGTCGCTGGCGCTGGTCGCGGCGGCCGGAACCGCCGTCTCCGCCGGATCGCTTCCCCAACTTCAAGGCGTGCTCGACGCCCAGGCGCTGCGGGCTCTGCTCCAGGACGGCGCCGTGGTGCTGGTCGTGTCGCTGCTGGTCGTGTTCGAGCTTCTCCTGCTGGTCCACGCCCGTTGGCTCCGGCGGGATCCGGCCACGGCGGCGAACGGTGTCGCGGCGGGCGGCATCGCCGGCATCCGCATCGCGCTCTTCCTGTTCATGCTGGCGGAGGAGCTGTCGCGCTCCTTCCTGCCGCTCTACGCGCAAAAGCTCTACACGCCGATCCCCGGCCTGTCGGAAACCCTGATGATGGGGCTGCCGATCGGCCTGTTCATGCTGCTGGTCGCCGTCTTCACCCCCTTCGCCGGAGCCTGGGCCGACCGCTTCGGCAGCCGCCGCACCCTGCTGTTCGGCACGCTGCCGGCGGCGGCCGGCTTCGTGGGCACGGCGCTCGCGCAATCGGTGGCCGAACTGCTGCTGTGGCGCGGCGCCTGCGCGCTCGGCTACGCCGTCATGTTCATCGGCGCCCAGGGCTTCATCGCCCGCCACGCCCGGCGGGAGGAGCGGACGCGCGGCATGGCGCAGTTCGTCGCCGCGGTGGTCGTCGCCGGCCTGTGCGGCGCGCCGATCGGCGGCATCCTCGCCGACCATGTCGGCGAGCGCGCCACCTTCGCGGTGTCGGCGCTGCTGGCGCTCGCCGCCGCGCTGGCCGCCGCCCTCCTGCTGCCGGCGGAACGGGGGGAGCGCGTGGAACGGCGCAGGGTTCGCTGGCGCGACCACACGGCCCTGCTCGCCAACCCGCGCTTCGCGGCGCTGCTGCTGTTCTCCTCGCTGCCGACCAAGCTGATGCTGACCGGCTATCTTTTCTATCTGGTGCCCGTCACCCTGCACGGGCTGGGCGAGACGCCGGCCGGCATCGGCCGCATCCTGATGATCTACGGGCTGACCATCGTCGTCCTCGGCCCCTGGGTGTCGCGGGCCGCCGACCGCGGCGGGCGCAACGCCCTGTTCGCCGGCGTCGGCGGGCTGGTCGGCGGCGCCGGGATGCTGGTCGTGCTGCTGGCGCCGGGGGTGCCGGGGGTGCTGGCCGGCGTCGCGGCGCTCGGCGTCGCCCACGCGCTCAACAACGCCACCCAGCTCGCGCTGGTGCCCGACGTCTGCAAGGCCGAATGCGCCCGCATCGGCTCGACCAGCGTCTTCGCCGTCTACCGCCTGCTGGAACGCGGCGGTTCGGTGCTGGGGCCGCTGCTGGCCGCGGCGCTGGCCGACCGCTTCGGCCACCAGAGCGCGCTGGCGGCGCTCGGCATCCTCGGCGCGCTGTGCGGCGCGGCCTTCTGCGTCGTCTTCGTGCTCTCGCCTTCCCCCGCCGACACCGACACCCGCAACACGGTCGCCGACGCGGCCGGAGGGGGCGCACCGTGACCGCCGCTCCGCCCCTCGCCGCCCCGCCGCTCGCCACCCCTCCCGTCCAGACCGTCCCCGCACGCCCCCGCCCCGTTCCATCCCGCCGTCGATCCAAGAGAGAGGCGATGACGCCGATGCCAGACCAGATGCTCGCGGAGCCCGCAACGGCCAACCTGGCCACGCTTTTCGCGCCCTGCACCACGCCCCACGCCGACCCGATGGGCGCGCTGGTGGCGGCGCTGGACACGCTCGGCCTGACCTCGACCGAGCAGATGACCTGGAAGGACTACGACCGGATCATGCGGGCCATCGAGCCGTCGATCGGGTCGGGCCACACGCTGCGCCACTTCGACTACACGCACACGGCGACGCTCCAGGCCGGCACGGTGGAACGGCTGCGCAAGGATTACACCATCCGCCTCGCCTACACGGAATGGGGCAGCCCCCTGCGGCCGACTCTGCTGTGCCTGGGCGGCATCGCCAACGCGGCGCGGCGCTTCGACTATCTCGCCCGCGCGCTGTCGCGCGACCACCATGTGCTGTGCCTCGACTGGGCCGGGCGCGGGCGCAGCGGCTGGCTGGCCGAACAGTCCGACTACAGCTTCGACAGCAACGTCGCCCAGGTGCTGGCGCTGATCCGCCACAAGCGGCTGAGCCGGGTCACGCTGCTGGGGTCCTCGCTCGGCGGCTGCGTGGCGATGCGGGTGGCGGCCGAGGCGCCGGAGGTGGTCGACCGCCTGATCCTCAACGACATTGGCCCCTTCATCCCGATGGAGCGCCGCAGCCGCCGCGCCGAATCGGTGGCCCGCCACTATGTCTTCCGCAAGCCGGCCCAGCTCTTCCACCGCGCCGGCGCCGCCCAGAAGAACGACGGGCCGGTCGACGACACGGTGCTGCTCCACAACAGCTTCCACCAGACCCGCTGGTCGGAGGAAAATGGCGGGCGCGTCTACCGCCACGACATCCGCGCCCTTCAGAACTACCGCGAGGGCGCCGCCCAGGACCACGACCAGTGGGACGACTGGCAGCGCATCGACTGCCCGGTGCTGCTGGTGCACGGGATGCTGACCGACGCCCTGCTCGATTCGACCATCGAGCGGATGCTGGCCAAGCCGCGCGTCGGCGTCGTGCATGTGCCGCTGGTCGGCCACACCCCGACGCTCAGCGACCCGCTGCACATCGGCGCGCTGCGCAACTGGCTGAACGGTCCCGACGGCTGGCCGCGCGAGAGCACGGTCGGCTGGACGCCGGGCGCCGAGCGGATCCTGTTCCGATGAGCGGGGCGGCCTCCTTCCACTTCGCGCGGCACGGCCAGACGGCGGACAACCTCCGGGGCGTGCGCTGCGGCGGCGACCGCGACGTGCCGCTGACCGATGCCGGAGTCGCCCAGGCGCGCGCCGCCGCCGAACGCTTCCGGAAATCCGGCGCGCCCTGCGGGCTGGTGATCGCCGGCCCTCTGGAGCGCACCGCCGTGACCGGCGCGCTGTTCGCCGAGGCGCTGGGGGTGCCGCTGGCCGAGCGCGGCTGGCTGCGCGAGCGCGCGCTCGGCGACTGGAACGGCGTGGCCATCGACGTCACCCGCCCCTGGTTCGCCGCCGGCCGGACCCCGCCCGGCGGCGAGAGCGAGGAGGATTTCGCCGCCCGCGTGCTCGCCGGGGTGGCGGAGCTGGAGGACGTGCTGGACCGGCGGCCGCTGCTGGTCGGCAGCAAGGGGATCGGACGGATCCTGCTGCACCGGCTGGCCGGGCGCCCCGGCGTCGAGTTGGGAAATTGCGACGTCGTCGGGTTCGCGCGCGGCGCCGGCCCGGCTTCCCCCCCCGATGGCGACGGGGCGGAACGCCCCCTCTGGCGGTGCGACCGCTGACGCTTTCGTCTGAATGACCATGATGGAGCCCGCCGCTCGGCGCGCGGGACGATGAGGAGGAGACTGGTCCATGAAGCTCAAGATCGGAACGCGGCTGCTGCTGCTGGTGTTCGGGGTGGCGCTGCTGAGCGCCGTGTCCGGCGCGACCGTGCATCTGACGGGGATGCGCACCAACCTGATCGAGCAGCGCAAGGCCAAGGTCAAGGAGATGGTGGACGCCGCCAGCTCCGTGGTCGCTCTCTACGGCGAGCGGGAGAAGCAGGGCAAGCTGACGCGCGCCCAGGCCCAGGAGGCCGCCCGCGATGCCGTGCGCGCCATGCGCTACGGCGCCGGGGAATACTTCTTCGTCTACGACTACGAGGGCGTCAGCATGGTCCACGGCCTGCGCCCGCAGGTCGAGGGCAAGAACCTGCTGAACCTGAAGGACCCCGATGGCGTCTCCTTCAACGTCCTGATGACCGAGGCGGCCAAGGCCGGCGGCGGCTTCGTCGCCTTCCGCCACAAGCGCAGCGACGACGCCGAGCCGACGCCGAAGATCGCCTACGCCACCGGCTACCAGCCCTGGCAATGGATGATCGGCACCGGCGTCTACACCGACGACGTCGACGCCGAGTTCACCGCCCGCGCGACGCGCGAGCTGCTCGTCACCTTCCTGCTGCTCGGCGTCAGCATCGGCATCGGCGTCTGGGTGGCGCGCGGCACCTCGCGGCCGCTGCTGGCGATCCGCGACACCGTCAGCCGGATCGGCGGCGGCGACCTCGCCGTGACCGTGCCGCACACCGGCCGCCCCGACGAGATCGGCGACATCGCCCGCACCGTCGCCGGTCTGGCGACCACCCTGTCGGCCGCCCGCGACGACAGCCAGCGCATGGAGCAGGAGCGCGCCGCCCGCGACCAGCAGCGCGAGCGCCTGTCGGCCCGCGCCGCCCAGTTCGCCCGCGCCATGGACGAGGTGGTGGCGACGCTGAGCACCACCACCCTTGCCCTGCACGAGCGCACCGCCGCGCTGTCGAGCGACGCGGCCAGCACCACCGAGCAGGCGCACGCCGCCGCCGGGGCCGCCCAGGGCGCCTCCGACAGCGTCGAATCCGCCGCCCAGGCCAGCGAGGAGCTGCGCAGCTCGATCGCCGAGATCAGCCGTCAGGTGGAAAGCGCGGCACAGACCGCGTCGCGCGCGGTGACGGAGACCGCCAACACCACCGGCATCGTCTCCGGCCTCGTCTCGGCGGCCGAGCAGATCGGCGCGGTGGTCGAGCTGATCAACTCGATCGCCGGCCAGACCAACCTGCTGGCGCTGAACGCCACCATCGAGGCGGCGCGCGCCGGGGAGGCCGGCAAGGGCTTCGCCGTGGTGGCGAGCGAGGTCAAGAGCCTCGCCACCCAGACCGCCAAGGCGACCGAGGACATCCAGGCGCAGGTCGGCGCCATCCGCGTCGCCACCACCAACGCCATCGGCGCCATCGAGGGCATCGCGACGCTGATCACCAACCTCAGCGCGCTGAACGGCGACGTCGCCTCGGCGGTGCAGCAGCAGGAGGCGGCGACCCACCAGATCTTCGCCAACTCCCGCGCGGCGGCCGACAACTCCCGCCGCGTCACCAACAGCGTCGGCTCGCTGTCGACGACGATGACGGCGACCAGCGACCGCATGCGGCAGGTGTCCGCCGGTGTCGAGAACGTCTCCAGCCAGTCGGAGCGCCTGAAGGACGAGGTGCGCCGCTTCGTCGCCGAGGTCAACGCGGCCTGACGGCGCGCCTTGGGGAGCATGCGGACGGGGGCCTGCCCGAAAGGACAGGCCCCCGCGCCGTTTCCGGAGCGCGCTTCGTTGGCGAGGCGCGCTCCGGGCGTGGTCGGTGCCGCCGTCAGCGGCGCTCGCCGCCCTGGTTTCCGCCACCCTGGCCGCCCTGACCGCCCTGACCGCCGTGGCTGTGCTCGCCGCCCTTGCGCCCGGCCTCGGCGGCCAGATTGTGATCCTTGGAGAAGCTGCGGTCCTCGGGGGCCACATTCTGGCCGCCCTTCGACCCGGCCTGGGCCGCCCGTTCCGGATCGTTCTTGAAGTTCCCTCCGCTGTGCTGGCCGCCGGCGGCGCGCCCTTCGTTCTGCTTCCCGCCTTCGTTCTGCTTCGCCATGGTTCTTCCTCCGTGATCGTGAACCGTTACGGAGCGGACAACATGGCGGAGGACGGCCCGTTGCGGGGGCTACGCCACCCGGACAAGGGCGTGGCCGGAAGCTCCGCGATCCAGTGACCCGACGCACAGGAGCCGGTGGGGGCGGGATCCGTCCGACGGCCTACTCCGCCGGGCGCTCCCCCCTGCCCGCCCGGCCAGTGCCGTCGCCGCCTTTCCTATGCCCGGCGCAGGGAGGCGACGAACCCGGCGACCTGGGTCCGCATGGCGCCGACGCGGGCCTGGAGGCTGTGCGCCCCGGCGAAAACCCGGCATGATGCGCGCCGGTTCATCCAGGCCGGGGAGCGGGTGTGTTCGAGAGCGACGGGACGGGCGGATTGGGCGGCGGATCGGCTGATGGATCCGGGGGCGCCTTCCAGGTCGGCGCCGACATGCTGCGCGGCCGGGCCATGCCGTCGCTGTTCGAGGCGCTCGACAAGCAGTCGGAGGGCACCGTCGCCGTCGACCGCGACGCCCGCGTCATCTGGATCAACGCCAAATACGCCCGGATGCTGGGCATCCCCGACCCGGCCGAGGCGATCGGCCGCGAGGTCGAGGAGATCATCCCCAACTCGCAGATGCGGCAGGTCGTCACCAGCGGCCAGCCGATCCTGCTCGACCTGATGCTGTTCGGCACGCAGCGGCTCGTCGTCTCGCGCTTTCCGCTGACCGACGACAGCGGGACGATCATCGGGGCGGTCGGCTTCGTGCTGTACGACAGCCTGCACCGGCTGAAGCCGCTGCTGGCCGAGCTGTCGCGGCTGGAGGCCGAGCTGGCGGCGACCAAGCGGCGGCTCGACGAGCGGCGGCAGCCGCGCTACACGCTGCAAAGCTACGTCGGCGACAGCCCGGCCAGCCTGGAGGTCAAGCGCAAGGCCCGCCTCGCCGCCCGCACCGACGCGCCGATCCTGCTGCTGGGCGAGACCGGCACCGGCAAGGAGCTGATCGCCCAGGCGATCCACGGGCTGTCGGCGCGCACCGGCCGGCCCTTCGTCGGGGTCAACGTCGCGGCGATCCCCGACACGCTGCTGGAGGCGGAGTTCTTCGGCGCGGTTCCCGGCGCCTACACCGGGCTCGACCGGCGGGGCCGGGAGGGACGCTTCAAGACCGCCGACGGCGGCACCCTGTTCCTCGACGAGATCGGCGACATGCCGATGGGCCTCCAGGCCAAGCTGCTGCGCGCCCTCCAGGAGCAGGAGATCGAGCCGCTCGGCTCCGACCGCCCGGTCAAGGTCGACGTCCGGGTCATCGCCGCGACCAACGTCGATCTGGAGCGGCGCATCCAGGACGGCCGCTTCCGCTCCGACCTCTATTACCGGCTGAACGTGCTGCCGATCCGGCTGCCGTCGCTGTCGGAACTGGGCAGCGGGCTGGAGGCCATCGCCGAATCGATCCTCCAGGAGATCGCCGCCCGCACCGGGCTTCCCGGACGCGGCCTGACTCACGAGGCGGTCGAGGCGCTGAGCCGCCACCCCTGGCCGGGCAACGTCCGCGAGCTGCGCAACGTGCTGGAGCGGGCCTGCCTGCTGACCGACAATCTGCGGCTGACGGTCGAGGATCTGGCGGAGGCGCTCCCCGGCGTGCGCCACGCCACGGGCGCTCCGCCGGCGCGGCCCGTTTCGGAACAATCAATCCATACAATCGAGCCGTCCACCGCCTTGCCCGGCCAGCCGGCCGGCACGCCCCTGGACTACGCCGCCGCCTACGACGGCTTCGAGCGCGACCTGCTGGGCCGGGCGTTGGCTGCCAGCGGCGGCCGGGCGGAGGCGGCGGCGCGGCTGCTCGGCATCTCCCGCGCGGCCTTCTACAAGAAGATGGCGCGCCTGGGCCTGCGCGCACGCTGACCACCGGCAAGAGCCGTCGGGGTTGCTTGCCTTGCGATCAATCCATCTTTGTATGGAAATATCGATCGAATTGCGGCGCAATGACGCATTCAATCCTCTTGATGAATGCATTCAATCGGCGTAGAACAGGACCCGACGGTTGACGGCGGTCTCGCGGTGCGGGTGCCGCCGCGCACGGCCCCGGTTTCCGCCGGGGCGGCCCCTCACCGCACCGCCCTTTCCGGGATCGAAATCGCCATGCCGAACACCCTGACGCGCCTGGGCGGACCCGCGCGCGTGCTGCCCCTTCAGGACGGCACAGCCGACAGCAAGCCGGCCCCGTTCTTCGTCTCGCGCCGCCAGATCCACCCGAAATCGGTGAAGGGCCGCTACCGCAACATCAAGACCTGGCTGGGCATCGTCCTGCTCGCGCTGTTCGTGCTGCTGCCCTGGCTGCGCTGGGACCGCGGGCCGGGCATCGCCGACCAGGCCGTGCTGTTCGACCTCGGGGAGCAGCGCTTCTACCTGTTCGGGCTGGAGTTGTGGCCCCAGCACATCTACTACATGACCGGCGCGATGATCCTGGCGGCGGTCGGCCTGTTCCTGGCGACCTCGGTGGCCGGGCGCGTCTGGTGCGGCTTCACCTGCCCGCAGACGGTGTGGACCGACCTCTACGTCTGGGTCGAGAAGCTGACCGAGGGCGACCGCGGCGAGCGCATCCGGCTCGACCGCCAGCCCTGGACCGCCAACAAGATCGCCCGCAAGGCGGTGAAGCACGCCGCGTGGCTGTTCATCGCGTTGGTCACCGGCGCGTCCGGCATCTTCTATCTGGCCGACGCGCCGACCCTGGCGGGCGAGCTGCTGCGCTTCGAGGCGCCGGAGCTGGCGGTGTGGTCGATCCTGTTCATCGCCGGCAGCACCTATCTGATGGCCGGCTTCATGCGCGAGCAGATGTGCCTGCACGCCTGCCCCTGGCCGCGCATCCAGGTGTCGATGATCGACGAGGAGAGCCGCGTCGTCACCTACCAGGACTGGCGGGGCGAGGGCCGCGCGCCGCTGCGCAAGGGCCAGCCGGTCGCCGAGCGTCAGGCCCAGGGGCTGGGCGACTGCATCGACTGCGGGGCCTGCGTCCACGTCTGCCCGACCGGCATCGACATCCGCGACGGCTTGCAGATGGACTGCATCGGCTGCGGCCTGTGCGCCGACGCCTGCAACGACGTGATGACCCGCATCGGCCGGCCCGTCGACCTGATCCTGTTCGACACCGCCTCGGCGCAGGCCGCCAAGGCGGCCGGGGTCGAGCCGCCGAAGGCGGGCCTGATCCGTCCGCGCACCATCGTCTACACCCTGATCATGGTGGTGGTCGCCGGCCTGATGGCCATCGGCATGCTGCTGAAGCCGAGCGCCGACATCGCCATCCTGCGCGACCGCGCGCCGCTCTTCGTCCAGCTCAGCGACGGCCGGGTGCAGAACGCCTACACCGTCAAGATCTCCAACATGACCCGCTCGGAACGTCAGTACCGGCTGACCGTCAGCGGCCTGGACGGCGCCCGTCTGGCCACCGCCGGCGACCGGGCCGAGGCCGACACGCTGACCCTGACCGCCCCCGCCAACGCCGTGGCGACCTACCGGGTCTACGCCCGCAGCCGGCAGGACGCGCTGTCCGGCGCATCGACCCCGGTGACCTTCGACGTCCGCGCCGAGGGTGGCGGCCACGCCAAGCACGACAGCGTCTTCCTGGCTCCCTGAGCGGGGTGGGGGGCAAGCACGGCGGAGCCTGCATGCCCCCCTCGCCTTGCCCCCAGCCATCCTTTCCGGATCGAGGAGAGAATCGACCATGATCGACCGACCCGCTTCCGACCACCCGCCCATCAGCCCGCTGCCGGCCGCCCGGCCACTGCCCTCCCTGCCGCCGATGGAGACCGGCATCCGGGGGCGCTGCCCGCGCTGCGGCCAGGGGCATCTGTTCCAGGGCTACCTGACCCTGGCGCCGCGCTGCGCGGTGTGCGGACTGGACTTCTCCTTCGCCGATCCGGCGGACGGCCCGGCCTTCTTCGTGATGTCGATCGTCAGCTTCCCCGTGGTCGCCTTCGCCGGCTGGCTGGAAGTGTCCTTCGGACCGCCGCTCTGGGTGCATGTCCTGACCTCGCTGCCGCTGCTGCTGATCGGCTGCCTCGGGCTGCTGCGGCCCTTGAAAGGATGGATTGTCTGCGCGCAATACGTCCACAAGGCCGCCGAGGCCCGGCTGGCCGAACCGCAGGCCGCACCCCCTGCGGATGCTTGCATATCGGGATGCTCACCGGTCAAATGACCCGGTGGTGATGGTCAAATCGGCGCAACGGTGCTTCCATGCAATCGGATCTCAAGCAGGCGGATCTTAGGCAAGCGGATCTCAGGCAGGCCGACCAGGACGGCGGCCCGGAGGATTGGGCCCCCCGGCTCGACGGGCGGGACAAGCCGGCCTACCTCGCCATCGCCGACGCCATCGCCGACGATTTGCGCGACGGCCGCCTGACCCCCGGCCAGCGGCTGCCGCCGCAGCGGGCGCTGGCGGCGCGGATCGGGCTGGACTTCACCACCGTCAGCCGGGCCTATGGCGAGGCGAGGCGCCGTGGGCTGGTGGACGCCCGCGTCGGACAGGGCACCTTCGTGCGCCCGCCGGCGGCGGCCGACGCCGCCGCTTCCCCCGCCTCCCCGACCCGGCGGACGGCCACGGGGATCCGCTTCGTCGACATGACGATGAACCAGCCGCCGGTCCCCGACCGGCCGGACCTGCTCGACCGTCTGCGCCGCGACGCCGCCGAGGCGGTGGCGGAACTGGACGCGCACAGCCTGCTGCGCTACCCGGACAGCGTCGGCGCCGAAAGCGGGGCCGGCGACCGCGCCGCCGGCCGGCTGTGGCTGCGCGACCGCCTGCCCGGCGTCACCGGGGAGCGGCTGGCCGTCTGCCCCGGCACCCAGGGCGCCCTGCTGGCGCTGCTGACCCTGCTGGCCCGGCCGGGCGACACGGTGTGCGCCGAGGCGCTGACCTACCCCGGCTTCAGGGCGGTGGCCCGGCAGCTCGGCCTGTCGGTGGTCGGCGCGCCGATGGACCGCGACGGACTCGATCCCGACGCCCTGCGCGCCGTCTTCGAACAGCACAGGCCGAAGCTGCTCTACTGCATGCCGACCCTGCACAACCCGACCACGGCGACCATGCCGCTGGAACGGCGCGAGGCGGTGATCGCGGCGGCGCGGGAATTCGGCGTCTGCATCGTCGAGGACGATATCTACGGTCCGCTGGTGACCGACGCCCCGCCGCCGCTGGCCGCCCTGGCCCCCGATCTGGTGTTCCACATCGGCGGGCTGGCGAAATGCCTGTCGCCGGCCCTGCGGCTGGCCTATGTCGCGGCGCCCGACGCGCGGCAGGCGATGCGGGTGACCGGAGCCCTGCGGGCGACGACGCTGATGGCCTCGCCGGTCACCTGCGCCATCGCCAACCGCTGGATCACCGGCGGCACCGCCGCGGCGCTGCTCGACGCCGTGCGGGAGGAGGCGGTCGGGCGCCAGCGGCTGGCGGCCTCCCTGCTGCCGCCGGAAAGCGTCGCGGCGCACCCGGAGGGGTTCCACATCTGGCTGAAGCTGCCGCCCGGCTGGACGCGCGGCGAATTCGCCACCCATCTGCGCACGCGCGGCATCGCCGCCGTGGTCGGCGACACCTTCGCGCTGCGCGAGCCGGTGCCGGAGGCGCTGCGCCTGTGCCTGGGCGCCGCCGCCGACCGGGCGGAGGCGCGCTGGGTGCTGTCCGTGGTCGCCGACGCGCTGGAGCAGAGCCCGGCGCTGGCCGGGGTGATCATCTGACGGCCGGCGCCCGCTTCCGCAAAGCCCGGCCGCCTCCCTGCCTCTGTCCCGGCCCTCCATCCGTCAGCGCGACGAACCCATCATCGGCAGGACCAGCTCCGGCCCCTTGGCGCTGTCCTCGATGGTGATGGCGGAGGCGCCCTGCGGCCCCAGCGCCACCGTCACCGGGCGGCCGTTGTTGTAGTTCTTCCACATCTGGTACAGGGCGAGCGCCGCGTACATCTTGGCGTCGCGGCTGGTGTTGTAGCTCCAGTCCTGCGTCGGCACGACCCGCAGGGCACCGTTGCCGGTCTGCTCGACCTTGTCGGCGAAGCGGTAGCCGAGATGGTCGGAGATGCTGGCGACCAGCCCGTCGAAGCCCGGCGCGATCCGGCCGAACCCGGCCTGGGCCGGCCCGGCCGCCGCGGCACCGCCCAGCGTGCTGGCGGTGCGCCGCTTCACGAGGTCGGAGAACAGCCAGCCCTCCTCGCCGGTGCGCAGCACCCGCACGCCCAGCCAGTTGCCGTCCTGCTTGAGTTCGACCACCTCGTCGCCGCGCGTCACCGTGGAGCGGACCGAGGCGTCGTCCGACGGGGCCGCCCGCAGATTGACCTTTTCCCCCGTGACCGAATGAACGTCGCCGGGGGCGGCCAGCGCCGGCAGCGCCAGCATTCCGAACAGTCCGGCAAGCGCCGCGATTGCTTTTCCTGACATGACCACTCCTCCTCGCCAGGCGTGTCCAGCACACGCCGTTTTCCCAACAACGCGGAAACCCTGACCGGTGATCCATTCGGGTTCTGCTGAACGGCCTAATTTGACTATGCCCAACACGGTAGCGGGCGTGGCCCGCCCCGCCGCCGGGCCGGCGGCGCGGCATCGCCGCACGGCCGGGCCAAGGCCATCGCGACGTGATCCTTCCGGCATCTCCTGACGTATAGGTCATGCACCCCGCCGCGCAGGGTGGACGCCAACGACCGGAAAAAAACCGCCGCCATGATCACCGTCCATCATCTCGACAACTCCCGCTCGCAGCGCGTCCTCTGGCTTCTGGAGGAGTTGGAGCTTCCCTACGAGATCGTCCGCCACGCGCGCGACCCGGCGACACTGGCGGCCCCGGCCGCCCTGCGCGCCGTCCACCCGCTCGGCAAGTCCCCGGTGATCGTCGAGGACGGGCTGACCATTGCCGAATCCGGCGCCATCCTGGAATATCTGGTGAGCCGGCACGGCGACGGCCGGCTGCGCCCGCCGCCGGGCACGCCGGAAGGGCTGCGCTGCACCTATTGGCTCCATTACGCCGAGGGGTCGCTGATGCCGCTTCTGCTGCTGAAGCTGGTGATGGACCGGATGGGCCGCCCGCCGATGCCGGTCCTGCTGCGCCCCCTGGCCCGCAGGATCGCCGGCGGGGTGGTCGGCGCCATGGTGGCGCCGCGCCTCGGCCAGCATCTCGATTTCCTGGAGGACGGCCTGAAGGACTCGCCCTGGTTCGCCGGCGGGGCGTTCAGCGTCGCCGACATCCAGATGAGCTTTCCCATCGAGGCCGCCGCCGCGCGCGCCGGCCTGAACAGCTCGCGCCCCCGGCTGATGGCGTGGCTGGAGCGCATCCACGCCCGCCCGGCCTACCGCCGCGCGCTCGACCGCGGCGGCCCCTACGCCTACGCCTGACCGGCCGCCGCCTGACTGGCCGCCCCTTACCCGGCCGCGATGGCGCGGGCGACGTCGCGGCTGGTCAGATGCAGATTGGCGGCGGCGTCGAGCCCGCGCCGGGCGATCTTCGCCGCCGCCGCCCGCTCGAAGGCCGGGCGATGGGCGGCGAAGAAGGCGAGGCAGTCCTCCGGCCCGCCGGTCCGCCCAAGCAGGGCGCGGAAGGCCAGACGATGGATCGCGCAGACGCCCCGATGACCGGACGGGCGGAAGACCAGGGCGTCGATGGCCGGCTGCCATTGGGCGGCGTCCGCATCCCGGACGGCGGCACCGGTCATGCAGACCCGCCCATCCCCGCCGCCGCCGCTCATCTCACCCCGCAAGGCCCGACAGCAGCAGGCTCGCCGCCAGCGCCGTCATCACCACGCCGATCAGCGTGTCGAGCACCCGCCACGCCACCGGCCGGGCGAAGAGCGGCGCCAGCAGGCGGGCGCCATAGCCCAGCGCCGTGAACCACGCGAAGGACGCCGCCATGGCGCCGCCGGCGAACCAGACCCGCTCGCCGATGGGATAGCGGCCGGCGATGCCGCCCACCAGCACCACCGTGTCGAGATAGACATGCGGGTTCAGGAAGGTGAAGGCCGCGACGGTGGCCAGCGCCCGACCGAGCGGCAGGTTGGCGGCGCCCTCGGCGCTCAGGCTCTGCGCCTTGAAGGCGCTGCGGAAGGCGCGGAATCCGTAGACCCCGAGAAAGGCGGCCCCGCCGAAGGCGGCGGCGCGCAGGAGAAGCGGGCTGCTGGCCACCAGGCTGCCGAAGCCGGCGGAGCCGGCGGCGATGAGAAGCGCGTCGCTCAGGGCGCAGAACAGGACGAGCGGCAGCACATGGCGCCGGACGAGGCCCTGGCGCAGGACGAAGGCGTTCTGCGCGCCGATGGCGATGATCAACCCGGCGCCCAGGGTGAACCCCTGGAACGCGACCCAGAACAGCGGATGCATGGACGAACCTCGGCGATGACCGCCCGCAAAAGCGCGGCGGCCGGTGTATCGGGAAAAGCGGACAAAGGTGGCGCCGTCAGGCTCGGCGGCGGCTGCGCTTTTCCAGATGGGCGGCGACGATGAGGTTCATGGCGAGGCGGGTTCCTGCGTGACGTCGTTGCTTCTACCGGGCCGTCCGCCGAGCGTCAACGCCGCCGCCCGGCCGGGCCGGGCGTCAGGGCAGCGCCACCGTCCGCCGTTCGGCGGCGCTGCGGACGCAGGCTTCGAGCACGAGCATGACGTCGCGGGCGGAGTGCGCCGTCACCGGCGGCGGCGCGCCGTCGAGGATGGCGGCGGCGACGCCCCGGTAGAAGGCCGGATAATCGCCGGCCAGCGTCTCCACCACCCGTTCGCTCCCGTCGGCCATGTGCAGGACGCCGTGCAGGGCCGGGTCGTCGCGGCCCCAACCCGGGCCGCCGGGCGTGGCGCCGGCCCGCAGCGCCGCCTCCTGGCCGTCCAGCCCGTGCTTCAGGAAGCTGCCCCGGTCGCCGTGGATCTGGATGCGCGGCCCCGGACGGCAGACCACCGTGCCGGCGTGCAGGATCGCCCGCATCCGGCCATAGCCCAGGATCAGGTGGAACCAGTCGTCCACCTCGGCGGCACGACGCTGGGCGCCGACATCGGCGGTGACGGTGCGCGGCGGCCCGAACAGGGTCAGCGCCTGATCGATCAGATGGGCGCCGAGATCGAACAGCACCCCCGATCCGGGAAGCGGCCGCTCCCGCCAGCCGGGCTTGATCGCCGGGCGGAAACGGTCGAAATGGACCTCGTAATGATAGAGTTCGCCCAGCCCGCCGTCCTCCCCGCCGTCCATCCCGCCGCCGATGCAGGCGCGCGCGGTCAGGAAGTCGCCGTCCCAGCGGCGGTTGTGGAACACGGTCAGCACGCGACCCTGGCGCTCGGCCAGTTCGATGAGCGCGTCGGCCTCGCGCGCGGTGGCCGCCATCGGCTTGTCGATCACCACATGCTTGCCGGCCAGCAGGGCGGCGCGGGCCAGCGGAGCGTGGCTGGTGTTGGGGGTGGCGACCACCACCAGATCGATGGCCGGGTCCGCCAGGATCGCCTCCGGAGCGGCCACCGCGACGGCGCCGGGGGCGACGCGGCGGATGTCGTCGGTGCGCGAGCTGGCGACGGCGGCCAGCCGGAGCCGTGGCTCGCTCAGGATCAGCGGCGCGTGGAAGACCGCCCCGGCCAGCCCGAAACCGAGCAGCCCGACGGACAGCGGCGCGGCTGCGGGCGGCGCGGCTGAGGGCGGTGTGGTCGACGGCGGTGTGGAGGGTTGCGGCATGACGATGGTTCCCCTTGTTCGGCGCTGTCCCGAACAGGTCACGCGCCGCCCCCTCCGGTCAAGGCCGCAGGGCACGTCCCTCCGAGGGAAGCGGGACCTCTCAGCCGGCCGGCGGCGCGGTGCGGCGGACGCTGTCGCGGTCGGACGCCGCCGCGAACCACGCCGCCAGGGCCGGACGGCCGTCGCGCCAATCCTCCCGGCCGAAGCGGAAGTCGAGGTAGCCCAGGGCCGACAGCACCGCCAGCGTCCCGACCGTCGGCCGCTCGACGGCGAGCCCCGCCGCTTCCGCCTCCAGCAGGTCGAGCGCGCGGGCCACCGCCCTGCGCTGGCGCTCCACCCAGCCGGCCGACCGCTCGCCGTCGGGGCGGTTGGTCTCCAGGCGGCGCAGGATCGCCGCGTCGCAGATGCCGTCGGCGACGGCCTGGAGCCGCAGCGCCGCCCAGCGCGCGGGCCCAGGCTCCGGCAGCAGCCCGGCGGCCGGAGCCAGCGTGGCGAGATACTCGACGATGACCGGGCTGTCGAACAGGACGGTCCCATCCTCCAGCGTCAGGACCGGGACCTTGCCGAGCGGATTGTCCGCCGGCAGGTCGGTGCCGGGCGACCAGGGGTCGGTGGCGCGGCAGGAGAGCCGGCCGTCCAGCCCGCCCTCGATGGCGACCATCATCACCTTGCGCACATAAGGCGACGTCGCACTCCAGCGCAGCGTCAGCATCGGGACTCTTCCTCAACAGGTTCGGCGACGGGAAAAAGCCTAGCGTGGCACTCGTCCCCGGTCACCGAAAAGATCAGCCGCGGAAATGATCCTTGCGCCGGCGGATCTCGGCGAAGACCCGCTCCGGCGCCGCGCCGGGCAGGCCGACCGCCGCCTGCACCGCCGGATCGTCGGCGCGCAGGAAGGGATTGGTGCGGCGCTCCAGCCCGACGGTGGAGGGGATGGTCGGCTCGCCGCGCTCCCGCATGGCGGCGATGATTTCGGCGCGCTCCAGCAGGGCGCCGTTCTCCGGGTCCACCGTCACCGCGAATCGGGCGTTCGACAGGGTGTACTCATGGCCGCAATAGACGCGGGTCGAATCCGACAGCGCGCGCAGCTTGCCCAGCGATTCCCACATCTGCTCCGGCGTGCCTTCGAACAGCCGGCCGCAGCCGAGCGCGAACAGGGTGTCGCCGCAGAACAGCGCGCCGGCGCCGTCGAAGGCCGTCTCGAACCAGAAGGCGATGTGGCCGCTGGTGTGGCCGGGGACGGCGATGACCCGCGCGGTCTGTTCGCCGAACACGGTGCGGGCCCCCTCGTCGAGCGCCACGTCGAGGCCGGGGATGCGGTGCGAATCGGCGCGCGCGCCGATCACCGTCGGGCGGTAGCGCGCCTTCAGGGCCGCCACGCCGCCGATGTGGTCGTCGTGGTGGTGGGTGAGGAAGATGTGGGTCGGCGCCCAGCCGCGCCGCTCCAGCTCGGCGATCACCGGCTCCGCGTCGCCGGGATCGACCACGCCGACCTTGCCGGACGCCGCATCACGCAGCACATAGATGTAGTTGTCGGCGAATGCCGGAACGAGAACGACCTCCACGGCAACGGACTCCCTCTGTTGCGACGCAAACCCGTGATACGCTGGGATACCATGTACACCGATATCGTCGATCTGAGGGAGTTCTACGAGTCCGGATTGGGCCAGATGGCGCAGCGGATGATCCGGCGGCGCGTCCGCACCATCTGGCCGGACGTGCGCGGGCAGATCGTGCTGGGCGTCGGCTACGCCACCCCCTATCTGCGCCCCTTCATGGCCGAGGCGGACCGGGTGGCGGCGGTGATGCCGGCCAGCCAGGGCGTCAGCTTCTGGCCGCCGGAAGGGCGCGGCATGGTGGCGCTGGGCGACGAGGCCGATCTCCCCTTCGGCGACAACACCATCGACCGCGTGCTGCTGGTCCACGGGCTGGAGGGCACCGAGCAGCTGCGGCCGATGATGCGCGAGATCTGGCGCGTGCTGGCCGGCGGCGGGCGGGTGCTGGCGGTGGTGCCGAACCGGCGCGGCCTGTGGGCGCGGGCCGACTGGACGCCCTTCGGCCACGGCTTCCCCTATTCGGCCTCCCAACTGAAGCAGGTTCTGCGCGACACCATGTTCGTGCCGGAACGCACCGGCCACGCCCTGTTCATCCCGCCGCTGCGCTCGCGCTTCCTGCTGAAGACCGCGCCGGCCTGGGAGGAGGTCGGCGGGCGCTGGTTCAAGGCCTTCGCCGGGGTGACGATGATCGAGGCGTCGAAGCAGATCTTCGCCGGGGTGTCGCGCCGCACGACGCAGCAGCCGGTCAAGCGCCGGCTGATCGTGCCGCTGCCGGGCGGGGCGGCCACCGCCGCCCGCCGCACCGCCGATCCCGACCCGACGACGACGCCCTACCCGCACGCCTGACGCACGGACCGTTCATCCGGCGCGACGTCATGCCCGTGCGGCACGGGCATGACGGAACGGGACGAGGGCGCCCATTTCGAAACCGGCCCCTACCCGCGCACCTGACGCAGCGCGTCGCCGACCCGGCCGCCCAGGCTGCCGGCCCGCGTGGCGATGTTCTGGCTGAGCGCGCTCAGCTCCTCCAGCGTGCGGGTCACGCCGCCCAGCGTCTGCTCGGCGTCGCCGATGCGCTGCTCGGCGGCCATCGCGTCCTGGCGGGAACGGTCGAGCGTGCGCGACACCTCGGCGGTCAGCATCGCCTGCTCGTCGATGGCGGCGGCCACCGTGCCGTTGATCGTCTGGATCGAGCCGATGGTCGAATGGATCCGGCCCAGCGCCTCGTCCACCGCCGCCGTCTCCTTTTGCAGGTTGGAGACCTGATCGGCGATCTGCTTGGTGGCGTCGGCGGTCTGGCGGGACAGCGCCTTCACCTCGTTGGCGACGACGGCGAAGCCGCGACCGGCCTCCCCGGCGCGCGCCGCCTCGATGGTGGCGTTCAGCGCCAGCAGATTGGTCTGGCTGGCGATGGCGTTGATCAGCTTGACGACGCTGGCGATCTGCTCGGCGGCGGCGCGCAGCGAGGTCATCACGGTGGTGGCGCGGTCGCTGTCGACGGCGGCGGCCTGGCTGATCTCGCGCGCCTTGCTGGTGTCGCCGGAAATCTGCTGGGAGGTCGAGGACAGCCGGTCGAGCACGCCGGCGATGGCGCCGACCGACCCGTCCACCGCGCGGGCGGCGGCGGCGGCGTCGCCGGTCTGGCGCAGGCAATCGTCGCCGGCCCGCCGCACGGTGTCGACGGCGCCGTCGAGCTTGCGTCCGGCCTCGGTCATCTCGGCGGCGAGACCGCCGATGTCGCGCTCCAGCCGGTCGGACAGCTCGCGCAGGATCCGGGCGCGCTGGGCGTCGGCGTTCTCGGCGCGCAGCATCGACAGCGCCCAGTGGCGGGCGATGCGGGCGTAGCGGCGGGCCTGATCGGCCGGGCCGGCGACGGCGAGCGAGCCGACGCGCTCCCCGTCCAGGTCGATGGCGACGTTGTAGCCCTCGCGCATGGCGCCGCCGGACTTGGCGGCCTCGTCCTTGGCGACCGCGCGCTCGTCGATGCGGCGCGCCATGATCTCGGCGGCGATGGCGTGGGTGGAGCCGATGCGGTCGCGGGCGGTGGAGGCGATGATGCTGCCACCCTTGCCCATGAAGGAGACCACGACCTCCAGTTCGCGGCCGATGTGATCGCAGATGTCCTGAGCGATGGTGGCGCTGATGTCCAAGACGTTCCCTCCCGATGATGCCCGATGCGTGCCGCCGGCGGTTGAGCATCCCAGCCATCCCCGGGCTGGAAGCCTTGAGCGGTTGCCCCGCGGTCTTGTCGCGATACTATACGGGAACGATGACGATTCTGAGTTGAAAGAATGACGCAGCCGACCGTTTTGATCCTTCCCGGCCTGGGCAACTCCGGCCCCGACCACTGGCAGAGCTGGCTGGAGGGCCGCATGCCCGGATCGGTCCGGGTCGGTCAGGCGGACTGGGACCGTCCGGTGCCGGCCGACTGGGCCGCGCGGCTGGAGGCGGCGGTCGCGGCGGTGCCGGGCCCGGTGCTGCTGGTCGCCCACAGCCTGTCCTGCGCACTGGTCGCCCATTGGGCGGAGTCGCCGGGCGCGTCGGTGGGCAAGGTCGCGGCGGCGCTGCTGGTCGCCCCGTCCGATGTCGAATCGCCCGCTCACACCCCGCCGGAGGTCCGGGGCTTCGCGCCGGTGCCCACATCCCCCCTGCCCTTTCCCGCCGTCGTCGTCGGCAGCCGCAACGATCCCTACTGCCCGGCGGCGCGGGCCTGTGGCTTCGCGGCGCTGTGGGGCGCCGACTTCATCGACGCGGGCGAGGCCGGGCACATCAACACCGCCGCCGGCTTCGGCCCCTGGCCGATGGGGGAAACGCTGGTGCGGGACCTGCTGGCGGCGGCCTGATCCGGCACCCGAACAGGCGATCCCCCTCTTGCCGCAACGCGGCATCGGTGCCAAACAGGGCCGCCCTCTCCGCCCCCTTTCGCCAGCCGGTGACGCCGATGACCGCCGCCCCCCTCGCCGAGGCCGCCCCCGCCAAGCTGAACCTCTACCTGCACGTCACCGCCAGGCGACCGGACGGCTACCACGAGCTGGACAGCCTCGTCGCCTTCGCGGAAATCGGCGACACGGTGACGGTGCAGCCGGGCGTCGCGCGGGTGGCGCTGCGCGGGGCCGATCTGCCGCCGGCCGGGCCGCGCCTGGTGATCTCCGGCCCCTTCGGACCGGCGCTGATGGGCGAGAATCCCGCCGGCAACCTCGTCATCCGCGCGGCCCACGCGCTGGCGGCGCGGCTGGGCCGCGACGCCGACGCGCTGATCGCGCTGCACAAGCTTCTGCCGGTGGCGTCCGGCATCGGCGGCGGCTCGGCCGACGCGGCGGCCTGCCTGCGGGCGCTCGGCCGGCTGTGGGGGCTGGAGGCGAACGCCGCCCTGCTCTACGAGGTCGCCGCCGGGCTGGGCGCCGACGTGCCGGTCTGCGTCGCCGGGCAAAGCTGCTTCTTCGGCGGGATCGGCGAGATCCTGGACGCGGCGCCGCCGCTGCCGGAGGTCCACGCCGTGCTCGCCAACCCCGGCGTGCCGGTGCCGACCCCGGCGGTGTTCAAGGCGCGGAGCGGCGATTTCTCCGCTCCGGCCCGCTTCGCCACCGCCCCGGCCGACGCGGCGGCGCTGGCGGCGCTGCTGCGCGAACGCTCCAACGACCTGACCGCCCCGGCGCTGACGGTGGCCCCGGCGATCGCCGACACGCTGGCGGCGCTGGAGCGCAGCGCCGGCTGCCTGCTGGCCCGCCTGTCGGGCAGCGGGGCGACCTGCTTCGGGCTCTACGCCACCGCGACGCAGGCCGAGGCCGCGGCGGCGGGCATCGCGGCGGCCGAGCCGCGCTGGTGGGTGAAGGCGACGCGGCTGCGGCCGACGGCGGCCGACGCGCCCGCCCTGCCGAAGGGGCTGACGGCAGCCCTCGCGACGGGCCCGGCGGCGGCACCGCCCCCCTCGGTCCCCTTCCCGGACACCGGCGGCTGGGGCGTCGGCTGAGGCCGCTTCCCCGCCCTGCTCCCCCGCCCTAAACGGCCATCGCCCCGCACAGCGCGTCCATCGCCGCGACGCCGCGCGTGAACTCGGCCGCCGCCGTCGCGGCCAGTTCCTGCGCCTCCTCCCGGCGGCCCTCGCGCACGCCGTCCTCGACCGCCCGCATCAGCCCGACGAAGGCCGTCAGCCCGAAATGGCTGGCCGCCCCGGCAAGGCGATGGGCGATGTCCTCCAGATCGGCGTCCCCGGTGCCGGGGGCGGCCAGACGCGGCAGCCCATCCGCCGCCGCCTCCATCAGCAGCCCCCGGATGGACGCGAAGCGCGCCGCCCCCAGCGACCGGACGTAGCGGTCGAGAATCTCCGCGTTGACCGCCGCCTCCCTTGTCGGCGGCACCGGCGAGGGCGCCGGCGGAGGCAGGGACGGCTCGGCGGACGGCTCCAGCCGCATCGGCACGGTGTTGGACAGCAGATGCATCAGCCGTTCCGGAAAGATCGGCTTCTCGATCACCGTGTCGATTCCGGCGGCGAGGTAGCGCGCCCGGTCGGCGGCGAAGACGTTGGCGGTCACCGCGACGATCGGCACCGCCGCGCGCCCGGCGTCCGGCAGGGCGCGGATGCGGCGCGCCACCTCCGGCCCGTCGATGTCGGGCAGGCGGATGTCGAGCAGCACCGCGTCGAACGTCCGCTGCGCCGCCAGCGCCAGCGCCTTCTCCCCCGTCTCGGCGACGGTGACGCGGTGGCCGGCGTCGGACAGCAGCCCCAGCGCCACCTCGCGGTTGATGGCGTCGTCCTCGACCAGCAGCAGGGCCAGCGAGCGCACCCGGTGGATCGGCAGCAGCCATCCCGGCGCCGCCGGCGGGCTGGCCGCCGCGACCCGCTCCAGCGGGATGGCGACGGTGAAGATGCTGCCCAGCCCGACCGCGCTGTCCACCGCGATGGTGCCCCGCATGGCGTTCAGCAGATGGCGCACGATGGCCAGCCCGAGGCCGCTGCCGCCGAAGCGGCGGGCGATGCTGGAATCGGCCTGCTCCAGCTTCTCGAAGATGGCGGCGCGGCGGTCGGGCGGCACGCCGATGCCGGTGTCGCGCACGCTCGTCACCAGACGCTCGCCCGCATCGCCGTCACGCGACAGGCTCACCCGCACGTCGACCCCGCCGCGCTCGGTGAACTTCACGGCGTTGCCGACGAGGTTGACCAGGATCTGCCGCAGCCGCTGGCGGTCGACCACCACCAGTTCCGGCACCTCCGGCGCGATCTCCAGATCCAGCGCGATGCCCTTCTCGTTGGCGAGGCTCTCGACCGTCGCGACGACCTCCTCCAGCACCGGCAGCAGTGCGCAGGGCGCGGGGTCGAGGTCGAGCTTGCCGTCCTCGATCTTGCGCAGGTCGAGGATGTCGTTGACCTGGTCGAGCAGCCCGTGGCCGCAGCGCATGATCGACACGGCGTAGCGCCGCTCCCCCGGTTCCAGCCGCCCGGTCAGCGGCAGCCGGCACAGGCCGAGGATGCCGTTCAGCGGGGTGCGCATCTCGTGGCTGACGGTGGCGAGGAACTCGGTCTTGGCGGCGTCGGCGCGCTCGGCCCGCTCCTTGGCCTGCCGCAGCTCCTCGCGCGCCCGGCGCGAGGCGGTGATGTCGTTGGCGATGCAGATGATGGGACAGCGCCCGTCGCCCGACCATTCGAAGGGGTGGCGCTGCAACGCGAAGACCGCCGTCTCGCCGTTGCGGGTCAGCGCCAGCTCCTCCAGACCCAGCGCGCGCATCGCCCCGGCGGGGCCGCCGGCCAACGCGCGGCCGGTCTCCTCGCCCAGCGCGTCCGGCAGCGCGCGGCCCTGGATGGCAGCACGGCTGGTGCCGAACGCCTCTTCCGCCGCGCGGTTCCACAGCACGACCCGGCCGCTGTCGCCGTCGAGCACGTAGAGCACGCTCGGCACGTTGTCGATCACCGCGTCGAGGAAGGCGCGGGTCCGCCGCAGCTCCTCCTCCGCCTCGCGGCGACGGGTGATGTCGACGACCGAGCTGAGCAGCACCTCCTCGCCCTGGAATTCGAAGGCGATGCCGGACAGCAGACCCCAGATGCGGTGCCCGGATTCGGTGACCAGCTCGGTTTCCACGTCCAGCGCGAGGCCGGTGGCGAAGACGTCGCGGACGAAATCCTCGCGCACCGCCGGCGCCGACCAGACGCTCGACGCCGGGCGGCCGAGCAGGATTTTCGCCTCCGCCACCCCGAACAGGTCGGCGGCGCGCCGGTTGACGAAGCGGATCGCCCCGTCGGCCCGGCCGGAGATCACCAGCGGGACGGGGGCCGCCTCCAGCACCGTGCGCAGCCACTGCTCGTTGCGGCGCAGAGCCTCGCTCTTCACCTCGGTCTCGTGGATGTAGAAGCGCAGCGCGCGGGCCAGCTCGCCGATCTCGTCGGTGCCGGTGGCGGGGATCTCCGCGTCCCCCCCGTCGGTGCGGTCGCGGATCGCCTCGCTGACCGCCCACAGCCGCGCCAGCACCTTGCGGCGGACGTAGGCGACCGACAGCACCATGCCGATCACCACCACCCCGACCGAGGCGAAGAACAGCCGGGTGTAGGTCGTCGACACGTCGATGATCTGCCGGCGGCTGTCCTCGGCGGCCTTGGTCTGCTCGACCAGGATGCCGGTGTTCAGCCCGGTGTTGACCAGCGAGATCTGGTTGGCGCGGTCGACCAGCCCGGTCAGCGCCTCCGACGCCTGCAAGTCGGCCTGGCGCTGGCGGAAGACCGAGCGCTCGCCCTCGACCACCGCGCGCAGGCCGCCGACCAGCCGCGCCGCCGGCTCCCGCATCCCCTCCGGCAGGCCGGCGCCGTCGCCGGTCAGGACGGCGAGCTGGGCGGCGGCGGTCTCGCCCAGCCGGGTCAGGGCGAAGCTGTTCTCGGTCTGATGGACCGAGGCGATCAGGAACAGCAGCCGTTCCGCCTTCGCCAGCCAGCGCTGGACGGCGACGTCCTCCTGCCCGCGCAGCGCCGGGTCGGCCAGCGCGTCGGCCAGCCGCCGGACGTCGCGGTCGCGCTCGGTCAGGGCGCGGCGGGCGGCGATGCGGACGGCGACCCCGCGATCGATCGCCTCGCGCAGCCGCAGGATCTCGTCGCGCTGCTGCTTCAGCCCGCCCAGCCGGGGGCCCGGCCGGCCGTCGCCGGATTCCAGCTCGGCGAGCAGCCGGTCATAGCCGTTGAGCTGGTCGGACAGGCCCTGGTTGATCGTCTCGCGGCCGAAATTGTCGTTCGACAGGGCCAGCTGTTCCAGGGTGCGCATGATGCGCTGGTGCTGGCGCTCCAGCCGCGCCGCGGCGACGACGGCGGGAAACTGCTCGGAGGTCACCCGCGTGATGCCGGCGTGCAGCCCGTCGAAGGCGACGTAGGCGCCGAGCCCGATCAGGAAGGCGACCAGCCCGTTGAAGGCGAGCGCGCCGAACAGCCGGGCGCCGACCCCGATCCCGAGAGCCCCGATCCTTCCCGCTCCCTTGCCCGCTCCCTTGCCCGCCCCCCTTCCCGCCATGCCCGATCCGTCTCTCTCAAGGGGTGCCGCCCGTCGCGGGCCGAGCGTATCATAGCGCCGCCGTCGGATCAGGGGAGAAGGATGAGGCCGCACCGTTTCGTGACCGCGCTGGGTCTGCTGGCCGCGCTGTGGGCGGCCCAATGGGCGACGCCATGGGCGACACCGTGGGCAGGGCGTGCGCAGGCCGCCGACCCGTCCCCCACCCTGGCCGAGATCGAACGGCGCGGCGTGGTGCGCTGCGGCGTCTCCTACAACCCCGGCTTCGCCGCCAACGACGGTGCCGGCCGGCCGGTCGGCTTCATGGTCGATCTCTGCCGGGCGCTGGCCGCCGCCGTGCTGGGCAAGGCCGACGCGGTGGAGATCCGCCGCCTGTCCAAGCCGCAGGAATTCGCCGCCGTCGCCGCCGGCGAGGTCGACGTGTCCTTCGCCCAGACCTCCTGGACGCTGACGCGCGACGCCACCCTGCCGATCGACTTCGGCCCCCCGGTGTTCCACGACGAGCAGGGGATCGCCGCGTGGCGGGCGCCCGACGGCCATTCGCCGCTGGATGGCGGGACGGCGACGGTCTGCGTGCCGGCGGCGACCACCTCGCACTGGGCGCTGGAGGATCTCGTCGCGCGCGGCGGAAAGCCCTGGACCCTGCGCAGCTTCGCGACCTGGCCGGACGCCCTGCAAGCCTTCATCGGACGCGAGTGCGCCGCCCTGTCGGCCGACATGGCGCTGCTGGCCGCGGCGCTGCGCACGCTCGACGCGCCGCCGGACTCCCTCATCCTCGCCCGGCCGCCGGTGCCGTCGCGCGAGCCGATCGCGCCGCTCACCTCCAACCTCGACCGCCAGTGGCTGGCGGTGGTGCGCTGGACCATGTTCGCGCTGTTCCTGGCCGACGACGCCGGGGTGACCGGCGAGAACGCCGGCTTCCTGCGCATCACCGGCAACAGCGAGGTGCAGCGCCTGCTCGACGGGATGCCCGAGGCGGCGCGGCGGATCGGCCTGCGGCCCGACTGGGCCTATCAGGCGATCGTGCAGGTCGGGAATTACGGCGAGATCTTCGAGCGCAACCTCGGCGCCCGCTCGCCCTTCCGGCTCGAACGCGGGCCGAACAGGCCCTGGACGCAGGGCGGCCTGCTCTATGCGCCGGTGTTCCAATAAGGCATTCCGGCCAGGAGCGCCAAACAGAGTTCCGTTTTCACCATCGGTGCCCAATGGGGCCGTCATCCCCGCGAAGGCGGGGATGACGGGTCGAGAGACGACCCAAGCTTCTGTTGGGCGCTCTTAGCGCCTTCCGCCGCGGCCCCGACCGTGAACGGGAAAATCTACACCATCCCACCACCGCCCCACCCCCGACCATGGTAGGGGGTGACGCAAATAGTTTAGAGTGCGCACAATCAGTCCGATAACCGAGGAGTGCGCTCGGTCATACGCCCCACCGTCACCCCAGCGGCGATGACCCGACGCCACCCCGGCGGAACGGCCCCGGCCAAACCGGGCCACGTCAAGATTCGGCAAATCGAACTGGACAAATCGAACTGGGAGGTGTGGAAACATGGCCTATGCGGCTTCGACGACGGAATCCGTCCGTCCAATGACCGCCGAGGAGAAGAAGGTGATCTTCGCCTCGTCGCTCGGCACCGTCTTCGAATGGTACGACTTCTACCTGTACGGATCGCTCAGCGCGGTCATCGCCATGCAGTTCTTCTCGGGCGTCAACCCGACCGCCGCCTTCATCTTCGCGCTGATGGCGTTCGCCGCCGGATTCGCCGTGCGGCCCTTCGGCGCGTTGCTGTTCGGCCGGCTCGGCGACATGATCGGCCGCAAATACACCTTCCTCGTCACCATCCTGATCATGGGCCTGTCCACCTTCATCGTGGGCATCCTGCCGAACTACGCCGCCATCGGCATCGCGGCCCCGATCATCCTGATCGTCCTGCGCCTGCTGCAAGGCCTGGCGCTGGGCGGCGAGTATGGCGGTGCCGCGACCTACGTCGCCGAGCACGCCCCGCACGGCCGGCGCGGCAACTACACCTCCTGGATCCAGACCACCGCGACGCTCGGCCTGTTCCTGTCGCTGCTGGTGATCCTGGGCTGCCGCGTGTCGATGTCGCCGGAAGCCTTCAACGACTGGGGCTGGCGCATCCCGTTCCTGATCTCCATCGTGCTGCTCGGCATCTCGGTGTGGATCCGCCTGATGCTGAACGAGTCGCCCGCCTTCAAGAAGATGAAGGAGGAGGGCAAGCACTCCAAGGCGCCGCTGACCGAATCCTTCGCCCGCTGGCCGAACCTGAAGGTCGTGCTTCTGGCGCTGTTCGGCCTCGTCGCCGGCCAGGCGGTGGTCTGGTACACGGGCCAGTTCTACGCCCTGTTCTTCCTGACCCAGACGCTGAAGGTCGACGCCCAGGCGGCCAACCTGATGATCGCCGCCGCCCTGCTGCTCGGCACCCCCTTCTTCGTGATCTTCGGCACCCTGTCCGACAAGATCGGCCGCAAGCCGATCATCATGGCCGGGCTGGTGCTCGCCTGCCTGACCTACTTCCCGCTGTTCAAGGGCATCACCCACTACGCCAACCCGGCCCTTGAAGAGGCCATCGCCACCGCCCCCGTGGTCGTCACCGCCGACCCGAACGAGTGCTCCTTCCAGTTCAACCCGGTCGGCACCAGCCAATTCACCAGCTCCTGCGACATCGCCAAGAGCGCGCTGGTCCGCCGCGGCATCCCCTACTCCAACGAGGCCGCACCGGCCGGCACCATCGCCTCGATCAAGGTCGGCTCCACCGTCATTCCGTCCTACTCGGCCGCCCCGTCGAACCAGACCACCGTGTCGCTCGGCCACGGCCCCTCGACCCACGCCGCCACGCCGACCGACGCCAAGGCCGCCGGCGCCGCCTTCGACAAGGGGCTGGGCGACGCGCTGAAGACCGCCAACTACCCGGCCAAGGCCGACCCGGCCCGCATCGACACCGTCATGGTCGTGCTGCTGCTGACCGTGCTGGTCATCTACGTGACGATGGTCTACGGCCCGATCGCCGCCATGCTGGTCGAAATGTTCCCGACCAAGATCCGCTACACCTCGATGTCGCTGCCCTACCACATCGGCAACGGCTGGTTCGGCGGCTTCCTGCCGACGACCTCCTTCGCCATCGTGGCGGCGACCGGCGACATCTACTCCGGCCTCTGGTACCCGATCATCATCGCCGCCGCGACCTTCGTGATCGGCATGCTGTTCGTCCGCGAGACCAAGGACGTCGACATCTACAAGCACGACTGACGGTTTCCCCGACGCCGGTCGCGCTCCGGAGCGGGCGGAGGGTCATTCCCTCCGCCCCTTTTTCGTTCCTGTGCTATCCTCGGCACCCATAGGGAGAAAAAGTTCGAAAAAGGAGGGCGGAAAGCCCGATGGAAAGCTGGTTGATCGTCGCCGCGTCGCTGGCCTACCTGCTGTCGCTGTTCGCCATCGCGTGGTACGGCGACCGCACGGCCGGCAGCGGCGGGGAGCGGCGCACGCCGCTGCTCTACGCGCTGAGCTTCGGGGTCTACTGCACCTCCTGGACCTTCTACGGCGCGGTCGGGCGGGCGGCGACCGGCGGCTTCTACTTCCTGCCGATCTACATCGGCCCGATCGTGATGATCGGGCTGGGCTGGCCGGTGCTGGCCCGCATCGTCCGGGTGGCGAAGTCGGAGAACGTCGTCTCCATCTCCGACTTCCTGTCGGCCCGCTACGGCAAGAGCCGCGGCCTCGCGGCGCTCGTCACCGTCACGGCGGTGATCGGCCTTCTCCCCTACATCGCCCTTCAGTTGAAGGCGATCAGCGTCAGCTTCGAGATCCTGGCCGGCGACACGCTGGGGCCGGGGGTCAACCAGCTTCCCGGCGGCACGGCGCTGCTGGCGGCCCTGCTGATGGCCGCCTTCGCCATCCTGTTCGGCGTCCGCAGCATCTCCGCCAACGAGCACCACCGCGGCCTGATGATGGCCATCGCCGCCGAATCGGTGGTCAAGCTCGCCGCCTCGCTCGGGGTCGGGGCGGCCATCGCCTTCGCCTTCTTCGGCAACCCGGCCAACTTCATCGAGGTCGCCGCCAACCATCCGGGTTTCCTGGAGCTGATGCGGCTGGGCAGCATCGGCGCCGACTGGTGGGTCGCCTGCGTGCTGTCGGGGCTGGCGATCCTCTGCCTGCCGCGCCAGTTCCACGTCGCGGTGGTGGAGAACACCCACACCGGCGACGTGCGCTCCACCGCCCGGCTGTTCCCGGCCTATCTGATCGTCATCAACCTGTTCGTGCTGCCGGTGGCGCTGGCCGGGCTGATGCTGTTCCCCGACGGCGCGATCAACGCCGACACCTTCATGGTCTCCATCCCGCTCGAACATGGCTGGCCCTGGCTGGCGCTGATCGCCTTCATCGGCGGGCTGTCGGCGGCGACCAGCATGATCCTGGTCGAGATGGTGGCGCTCAGCACCATGATCTGCAACGACATCGCGGTGCCGCTGCTGATGGCGCTGCGCCCCGACGACCGCCGCCTGCGCGACGAGCCGGCGGCCGTGCTGCTGGCGGTGCGCCGCTCGGCGGTGATCGTGCTGGTGCTGCTGTCCTACGGCTGCTACCGGCTGATCGGCTCGGCCTTCCCGCTGGCGACCATCGGCATGATGAGCTTCACGGCGGTGGCGCAGTTCGCCCCGGCGCTGCTCGGCGGGCTGGTGTGGAGCCGCGCCAGCCGGGCCGGCGCCTTCGCCGGAATCTGCGCCGGCTTCCTCGGCTGGGCCTACACCATGCTGCTGCCCTCCTTCGCCGACGCCGGCTGGCTGGCGCCGAGCGCGCTGAAGGAGGGGCCGTTCGGCATGACCGGCCTCAGCCCGGTGGCGCTCGCCGGCATCGGCGGCATCGACCCGCTGACCAACGCGGCGCTGTGGAGCCTCGGCCCCAACATCCTGCTGTTCGTCGTCATCTCGCTGCTGACCCGCCCCTCCACCCTGGAGAAGCAGCAGGCCGCCCGCTTCATGAGCCTGCGCCGCTCGGCGGACGGCGAGGCGCACGGGCCGCGCGGGGCGACGCTGGCCGACCTGCACGACCTCGCGGTGCGCTACGTCGGGGGCCCACGCGCCGACGCCGCCTTCCGCCGCTTCACCGCCGTGCGCGACGGCGACCTCCAGACCGCGCTGCTCGCCCGCAGCGACGGCGAGGCGATCCAGATGACCGAGCGGCTTCTGGCCGGCGCGGTCGGCTCGGCCTCGGCCCGCGTGGTGGTGGCCGGGCTGCTGTCCGACCGGCGGCTGTCGCGCACCGACGCCCGCTCGATCATCGACGAGGCGTCGCGCGCCATCCTCAAGCAGCACGAGCTGCTGCGCGCCACCGTGGAGAATGTCCCCCAGGGCATCGCCGTGTTCGACGAGGACTGGCGGGTCGCCACCTGGAACAACCAGTTCGTCGTGCTGCTGGAGCTGCCGGACGGCTTCGTGCAGGTCGGCACCTCGCTGGAGGACATCGTCGGCTTCATCGACCGGCGCGGCGAGTACGGCCACAACGGCGAGATCGAAACCCTGCTGGAGCGCCGCTCCGACCCGCGCCGCCGCAACAGGCCGGACGTCTACGAGCGGGTGCGGCCCGACGGCTCGGTGCTGGAGATCGCCACCAACCCGATGCCGGGCGGCGGCTTCGTCGCCGTCTACACCGACGTGACCGAGCGTCACCGCGCCGCCGCCGCGCTGCGCGAGGCCAACGAGAGCCTGGAGCGCCGCATCGCCGAGCGCACCCGCGACCTCTCCGCCGCCAAGGGCGAGGCGGAGCGCGCCAACCGCAGCAAGACCCGCTTCCTCGCCGCCGCCAGCCACGACCTGCTGCAACCGCTGCACGCCGCCCGCCTGTTCCTGTCGGCGCTGGGCGAGCGCAACCAGGACACGGCGATCCGCCAGATCGACGCCTCGCTGCGGTCGGTCGAGCAGATCCTCGGCGACCTGCTCGACGTGTCGAAGATCGACAGCGGCGTCGTCCGTCCCAACCCGGTGCCGATGCGCATCGACGAGCTGCTGAAGCCGCTGGGCGAGGAGTTCACCGTGCTGGCGAGCCGTCACGGGCTGGGCTTGCGGACGGTCGACAGCTCGGCGACGGTACGCAGCGACCCGACGCTGCTGCGGCGGATCTTGCAGAACTACCTCGCCAACGCGGTGCGCTACACCCGCACCGGGCGCATCCTGCTGGGCTGCCGGCGGCGCGGAAACTTCCTGTCGATCGAGGTGTGGGACACCGGCCCCGGCATCCCCGAGCACAAGGTGCCGGAGATCTTCATGGAGTTCCGCCAGCTCGACAACGAGGCGGACGAACGCGGCAAGGGCCTCGGCCTCGGCCTCGCCATCGTCGAGCGGCTGGCGACCATCCTCGACCACCCGGTGCAGGTGCGTTCCATCGTCGGGCGGGGCAGCGCCTTTTCCGTGCTGGTGCCGCTGACCGACGAGCGGGTCGCCGTGCGCGCCGTCGCCGCGCGGCCGCGCGGCCGCGACCTGCGCGGCGTGCTGGTGCTGTGCCTGGAGAACGAGCCGGCCATCGCGCGGGCGACCGAGGATCTGCTGTCGAGCTGGTCCTGCCGGGTCGTCACCGCCACCAACCCCGACCAGGCGCTGGCCGGGCTGGAGGGGCGGATCCCCGACGTGATCCTCAGCGACTACCACCTCGACCGCAGCCTGACCGGGGTGGAGGCGCTGGGCGCCCTGCGCGCCCGGCTGGGCAGCGCCATCCCGGCGGCGGTCGTCACCGCCGACCGCGACGCCGCCGTGCGCGAGGACATCGAGGCGGCGGGCTGCCGCCTGCTCTACAAGCCGGTGCGGCCGGGGGCCCTGCGGGCGCTGCTCGGGCAGTTGCTGACCGAGGGGCAGCGGCTGGCCGGGTGAGGCCGGGCCGCCGCCGCCGACCAGTTTACGGAAGCGACCGGCTTACGGAAACCGGCTTCTGAAGCCGAGCATGGGCCCATCGCCCCAGATCCCTCCGGGACCGAAGACTCCGCCGGCCACGCCGTCGAGTTCCCGATCGGACAGCACGCCGTCGGGTGTCGCGGGGGGCAGAACCAGATGGGTCTTGGTGGCGGTGTCCTCGACCACCGCGACGGTGAGCCCCGGCGGCACGGCCATGCCTTCGGCCGCGAGCGTGGCGGCGGGATCCGCCAGAAGGCGCTCGCGGAACGATGGATCCGTCTGTGACTTCGCGAGAATGGACGTCAGGGGGTGGGGCGTTCCGGTCATGATGAAGCCTTCCTTGCTTGCTGGTTGCCGCCGCGCCGAAGCGCGTCGCGCGCCAGGGAAACAGTAGCCGCCGCCCGGCCCGACCACCCTCCGGCCCGTCCCAGAAACTTGCCCGCCCGTCTCAAACCGATCGGACCGCGCCACGGGAACGGTCCGTCCGGTCCAGGCGGCCACGGCCGCCATGGCAGACGCCCCTTTCCTCCGGACGGGGAAAAATGTGATGCTGGAACCCGCTGACCACGCCTGGGGAACCACGCGATGACCCCCGCCAACATCGTCGGACTGATCGGAGTTGCCGCCTATCTGGCGGCCTACGGCCTGCTTCAACTGGGAAAGCTGAAGGTCGAGGACAATCTTTACGCGTTTCTCAACGCGGCCGGCGCCCTGGCGATCCTCTATTCGCTGATCTACGACTTCAACCTGCCGTCCTTCATGTCGCAGTCCGTCTGGCTGCTTCTGACGATCGTGGGGTATGCGCGGGCCCGCTCCAGGCGTTCACCGGCCCAAACCGCGAAGGCGTGACGGGGCAGGCGGGGAGGCGTCAGCACGGGATGTCCTCGACGCGGAGGAACACCGGAAGGCCGCGCGCCCGGAACCGCTCGACCTCCGCGTCGGCCCCCCGCGACGGGCCGCCGACGCGCAGGCAGGCGTCGCAACGGTCGGCCAGCGCCAGCGACACCGGCATCATGATCGCGTCGTAGGAATCTTCCCCGGCGGCCTCGATGATCGGCAACGCCGCGTTGACGCCGATGAGCGGAATGTGCCCGCACCGGAACACGGCCAGCGCCGCCTCGTTCAGAATCCGCAGGTTGGCGGCGCGCCGCGCCGCGTCGGCACCGCCGGAACGGTAGGCGCCGGCGACCATGATCAGCATGGCCGGCCCTCTCACTCCACAGGCGGCGGGGTCGGGGACAGGGCGAGCTGGCTCGCCAGCACCGCCGCCTGGGTGCGGGTCAGCACGCCCAGCTTGCGCAGGATCGTCGTCACATGCGCCTTCACCGTCGTCTCGGCGACGTTCATCTCGTAGGCGATCTGCTTGTTCAGCTTGCCCTCGGCGATGCCGGCCAGCACGCGGAGCTGCTGCGGCGTCAGGGTCGCGGCGCGCTGGGCCGGGTCGGGGGCGTCGGCGTCATGCCCGCCGCTGATCACCGGCAGCCACAGCTCGCCCTCCAGCACGGCGTTGATCGCCTCGACGATCTGGGTGTTGGGCGCCGATTTGGGCACGAAGCCCGAGGCGCCGTAATCGATGGCGCGCTGGACCGTCACCGGATCCTCCGACGCCGAGACGACGATCACCGGGATCGCCGGATGCTCGGCGCGCAGCATCATCAGCCCGATCAGCCCGCTCATCCCCGGCATGTGCAGGTCGAGCAGGATGACGTCGGCCGCCTCCCCGGCTTCCAGCACCGGCTTGATCTGGTCGAACCGGGAGACCTCCAGGATCTCGGCGCCGGCCATCGCCTGCCCGATGGTCTGGGTCAGCGCGGTGCGCATCAGCGGGTGGTCGTCGGCGATCAGAATGCGGAGCGACATTGACAATCCGATAAGAGAACCATGCCCGCAGTATCGGCCCCCGGCCGCCCGTTGACAACAGCGCCCAATGCCGCGCCCCGCCCTTTTCCAATAAAAAGGCGTGGCCGCCCTCCGGTTTCAACCGCCGGCCGAAGGAATCGCCCCGGCGCTGGTGCGTTCGTGGATCGCCTGCCGGCGGAAACGGTGAAGCTCGGCGGGACGGCCGCCGGTCTGGCTCTCGAACTGGCCGGTCGGCTCGACCAGCCCGCCGGAGATCATCATGCGGCGGAAATTCTGCTTGTGGACGCGCTCGCCCGACAGCGCCTCGACCACGCGCTGGAGCTGGTGCAGGGTGAAGACCGGCGGCAGCAGCTCGAACACGATGGGGCGGTATTTCAGCTTGCCGCGCAGCCGCTCCAGCGCGGTCGCCAGGATGCGCCGCCCGTCGCGCGCCATCGGCCGGCCGAGCGCGCGCGGCATCGGACCGCCCGGCGGCGGAACATCGGCCCGGCGCGCCGCCAGATCGCGGTCGCGGAAGGATTCGACCACCAGACCGGCCTCGTAGAGCAGCTCGTAGCGCTCCAGCACCCGCTCCATGTCCCACTCGGCGCCTTCCAGCCCGAAGGCGAGCTGCGTCCGTTCGCCGCGCCGGGCGCGGGCGCCGGGATCCCCGGCGGCGGCGACCCAGCCGCGCAGGGCCGGCTCGATCACCCCGTCGATCAGGGACGGACGCTGGTCGCGCCAGTCCTCCCATGGGAAATGGTCGTAGAGATTGCTCCAGTCCGCCGCCGTCCCGCCGCCCAGCGGCCCGTCGCGGACCAGCGCCAGATAGCCGACCACGACCGAGCGCGGGCCGCCGAACAGCTCGTGCGGGTCGCGGAAGCGGTCGCCGAAGGTGTAGAGCTGCTCGACGTAGCGCAGCGACAGGCCGGACAGCCCCTCGGCCACCGCGCGCACGCCGTCCTGCAAGGTGCGGAAGCGCGCCGGGTCGAAGGGCGCGCCCGGCAGGGCGTCCCGGTGCGGCAACGGCTCGTCGCCCCGCCGGTGCTCCGGCGGAATCTCGAACCCGCTGCGCACCGTCACCACGCGCGGCGTGGCGCCGGCCACCGCCACCACGGCGACCGACAGGCCCAACTGCACGCCGTCCGTCACGGCGCCCGCCTTCCATCCGGCCTGCCCCCTCTCCCCCTGGGGAAAGGGGGAGGGAGACTGGAAGAGACGTGGCTCAACGCTTGTCGAGCGGCACGAAGGCACGGGCCGGGTGGCCGGTGAAGAGCTGGCGCGGACGGCCGATGCGCTGATCGGGATCCTCGATCATCTCCTTCCACTGGCTGATCCAGCCGACGGTGCGGGCCAGCGCGAACAGCACGGTGAACATGCTGGTCGGGAAGCCCATCGCCTTCAGGATGATGCCCGAGTAGAAATCGACGTTCGGGTACAGCTTCTTCTCGATGAAGTACGGATCGGAGAGCGCGATCTTCTCCAGCTCCAGCGCGATGGCGAGGTGCGGCTCGTCCTTGATGCCGAGCACGTCGAGAACCTGGTAGCAGGTCTCGCGCATGATCTTGGCACGCGGGTCGTAGTTCTTGTAGACCCGGTGGCCGAAGCCCATCAGGCGGAAGCTGTCGTTCTTGTCCTTGGCGCGATTGATGAATTCGGGGATGCGGTCGACCGAGCCGATTTCCTCCAGCATCTTCAGCACGGCCTCGTTGGCGCCGCCATGGGCCGGCCCCCACAGGGCGGCGATGCCCGACGCGATGCAGGCGAACGGGTTGGCGTGCGATGAGCCGGCGAGGCGGACGGTCGAGGTCGAGGCGTTCTGCTCGTGGTCGGCGTGCAGGATGAAGATCTTGTCCATCGCCTCGGACAGGACCGGATCGACCTTCCACTCCTCGCAGGGCGTGCCGAAGGTCATGTAGAGGAAATTCTCGGCGTAGCTCAGGTCGTTGCGCGGGTACATGAAGGGCTGGCCCGACGTGTACTTGTAGGCCATCGCCGCCAGGGTCGGCATCTTGGCGATCAGGCGGTGCGCGGCGATCTTGCGCTGCACCGGATCGAAGATGTCCGTCGAGTCGTGGTAGAAGGCCGAGAGCGCGCCGACGACGCCGCACATGATCGCCATCGGGTGGGCGTCGCGGCGGAAACCGCTGTAGAACTTGGCGAGCTGCTCGTGCACCATCGTGTGGTAGGTGATGGTCCGCTCGAACTCGGCCTTCTGCTCGGCGTTGGGCAGCTCGTTGTTCAGCAGCAGGTGGCAGACTTCGAGGAAGTCGCAGTTCTCCGCCAGATCGGCGATGGCGTAGCCGCGGTGCAGCAGGACGCCCTCGTCGCCGTCGATGTAGGTGATGGCCGAATCGCAGGCGGCGGTGGAGGTGAAGCCCGGATCGTAGGTGAAATAGCCGGTGGCGGCGTAGAGCTTGCGGATGTCGATGACCCGCGGACCCGTGGAGCCCTCCAGCACCGGCAGCTTCAGCGTCTTGCCGGTGGCGTCGTCGGTCAACGTGACGGTGCCGACCTCGCTGACATCGCCGTGGGGCGTGTGCTTGCTCGATTCCATGACCTTCTCACTCTCCTTGGCTGGTCGGCCCTTGGCGTGTCGGTCCGTCCGCGCGCGGGGCGCGAACGGACCCTGGCTTGCGCCGCCGGGTTTATGCGGCCGGGTTCTTGCGGCCGGGTTTCCTGCGTTTGATCCACCCGCGCGAAAGGACGGGGAGCCGTGATGGAACCCCGGAGCCGCCGGCGCGGTTGGATGGGGGAAAGAATAGCACGAGGACATCATGACCGACACGCCCGTTGAACGTTCCTCCCCCGAACAGGGTTCCGATCAGGCCGCGGCGCCGACGCCGAAGGACGAGACTCCGGCCGGCGAGCGCTCGCCGCGCGAGGACATGCGCCGCACGCCCGGCGACGGCACGCTCCAGGACGCCACGCCGGCCGGCCTGTCGGCGGACGAACTGCGCCGCCGCGCCGAGGAGATCGACGGCTCGGCCCAGCCGGGGACCGGCTGAGGGCCTGGAGAGGCATCCCCCCGCCCCTCCCCCTTCCGGCGCGGGAGGGGCGGGGGGATGCGACGTGAGGACAGCGATCACCCCACCATCCGCGCCAGCACCGCCGCCAGATCATGCTCGTTGTAGGGCTTGCGCAGCAGCACCGCGCCCGGCACCCGCTCGGCGCCCGGCACACGGTCGTGGCCGGTGGCGAACACCACCTTGAGGGATTTCACCAACCCCACCGCGGTGGCGGCCAGATCGCCGCCGGAACCGTCGGGCAGGCTGACGTCGGTCAGCAGCACGTCGAACGGACCGCCTTCCGTCCCGCCCTCAAGCGCTTCCAGCGCTCCGGCCGAATCGCCGACGTCGACCACCCTGTGCCCAAGCTCGACCAGCATGTCGGTGGTCGCCAGACGGATCAGCTCGTCGTCCTCGACCAGCAGGACGCGCAGGCCGGACGACGGCGCCACCGGCTCCGGCAGCGGATGGGTCCCGGCCGGCTGGCCGCGCTGGCGCTGGTTGCGCAGGACATGCTGAAGCTTGCGGGCCAGCGCCTCGCGGCTGTAGGGCTTGCTCAGCAGCTCGACCCCGGCGTCGAGCCGGCCACCATGGACGATGGCGTTCTCGGTGTAGCCGGAGGTGAACAGGACCGCGAGGTTGGGCAGCCGCTCCCGCGCCCGGCGGGCCAGCTCGGGGCTGCGCAGCGGCCCCGGCATCACCACGTCGGTGAACAGCAGGTCGATCGGCATCCCGCTCTCGACGATCGCCAGCGCGCTCTGCGCGTCCTTGGCCTTCAGCACGCGGTAGCCGAGGTCGGTCAGCAGCTCGATCACCGTGGCGCGGACGTCGGGGTCGTCCTCCACCACCAGCACCGTCTCGGCCCCGCCGGTCACCGGGCCGCTGTCGGTCTCGGCGGCGATGTCCTCCTCCTGGCGGACGCGCGGCAGGTAGAGGCGGATCGTCGTCCCCTGCCCGACCTCGCTGTACAGCTTGATGTGGCCACCCGACTGCTTGACGAAGCCGTAGATCATGCTGAGGCCGAGGCCGGTGCCCTGCCCCTCCGGCTTGGTGGTGAAGAAGGGCTCGAAGACCCGCTCCATCACCTCCGGCGCCATGCCGCAGCCGGTGTCGGTCACGGCCAGCATGACGTACTGGCCGGCCACCACCTCCTCGTGCCTGGCGGCGTAGGCGTCGTCGAGGAAGGCGTTGCCGGCCTCGATGGTCAGGCGCCCCCGCCCGTCCATGGCGTCGCGCGCGTTGATGGCGAGGTTCAGCAGCGCGTTCTCGACCTGGGTCGGGTCGACCAGCGTGTTCCACAGGCCGCCGGCGACGACGGTCTCGATCTCGACCTCCTCGCCCAGCGCGCGGCGCAGCATGTCGTCGAGCGCGCGGATCAGCCGGCCGAGATTGACCGCCTTGGGCTCCAGCGGCTGGCGCCGGGCGAAGGCCAGCAGGTAGGAGGCCAGCTTCGCCCCGCGCGTCACCCCGCTCAGCGCGTTGCGCAGCCGGTGCTCGGCGCGCGGGTTGCCGGCGATGTCCTTCCCCAGAAGCTGGAGGTTGCCGCTGACGACCTGGAGCAGATTGTTGAAGTCATGGGCGACGCCGCCGGTCAGACGGCCGATGGCCTCCATCTTCTGGGCCTGGCGGAGCTGGATCTCGGCCTTCTCGCGCTCGGCGACGGCGAGAAGGACGCGCTGCTCCAGCGTCTCGTTGAGCTGGCGCAGATGCTCCTCGCCCTCGCGGCGGACGCGGGCCAGCGCCAGGGCGCCGTCGACCCGCGCGATCAGCTCACGCGCCGAGAAGGGCTTCACCAGATAATCGTCGGCCCCGGCCGACAGCCCCTCGACGCTCGCCTCCTCGCCGGCGCGGGCGGAAACCAGGATCACCGGCAGGTCGCGCAACGCCCCGTCCTCGCGGATCGCCTTCAACAGGCCGAACCCGTCGAGCCGCGGCATCATCACGTCGGACAGCACCAGATCGGGCCGCCACGCGCGGATCAGCTCCAGCGCGGCGGCGCCGTCGCCGGCGACCTTCACGGCGTGGCGGTTGCCGAGCAGCCGTTGCATGTACTCCCGCATGTCGGCGTTGTCGTCGGCGATCAGCACGCGCGCCGCCTGGTCGGCGGCCGGCAGGTCGGCCAGATCCATCGCCACCGGCCCGCCGCGCGCCTCCTCGGGCAGCCAGCGCAGGGCCTCCTCGACGAAGGCCTCGGCGCCGACGGCGGTCGAGACGCGCGGACGCTCGGCGCGCAGCCGGTCGGCCGGCAGATGGGCGCTGCCCAGCGGCAGCGTGACGGTGAAGCGGCTTCCCTGCCCCTCCGCGCTCTCCACCGCGATGGCGCCGCCATGCAGCCTGACCAGTTCGTTGACCAGCGCCAGCCCGATGCCGCTGCCCTCGTGGGTGCGGCCCTGCTGGCCCTCGATGCGGTGGAAGCGCTCGAAGACGCGGGGCAGCTCGGCCTCCGGAATGCCGACGCCGCTGTCCTGGACGCTGAAGGCGACGCGCATGCCCTCCATCGCCAGCGCGACCCGGATGCCGCCCTCCAGCGTGTATTTGAAGGCGTTCGACAGCAGGTTGAGGACGATCTTCTCCCACAGGTCGCGGTCGACCCAGACCGGTTCGGCCAGGGGCGGGCACACGACGGTCAGCGTCAGCCCGGCCCGTTCGCAGGCCGAGCGGAAGTTGCTGGCCAGCTCCGCCGTGAATTCGGCGAGAGCGATCGGCTCGAAGGACGCCTGGACCCGCCCGGCCTCGACCCGGCTGAAGTCGAGCAGCGCGTTGACCAGCCGCAGCAGCCGCAGGCTGTTGCGGTGCGCCACCTCCAGCAGGCTGCGGTCCTGCTCGCCGATCACCCCGGCGGGACGGGACAACACCTCCTCGATCGGGCTCATCATCAGGGTCAGCGGGGTGCGGAACTCGTGGCTGACGTTGGAGAAGAAGGCTGTCTTAGCGCGGTCGATGGCGGCCAGCGCCTCGGCCCGCCGGCGTTCCTCCTCATAGGCCTGGGCGTTGGCGACCGCCGAGGCGATCTGCCCGGCCACCAGCCCGATGAAGCCGGCGTAATCGGGGGTGTGCGGCCGGTAGGGGTTGAGGCCGGCGATCAGCACGCCGGCCGGCCGCTCCTGCCCCTGCTGGGCGATCGGCACCGCCACCGCCTGGCGCGGCGGCGTGTCCCACGCGCCGCAGGGCAGGCCGGGAAAGCGCGCGCCCAGATTCTCGACCAGCACCGGCCCGCCGCGCGCCAGCAGCTCCGCCACCGGCCAGGGACTCTCCCCGCTCAGCGGCAAGCTGTCGGGAGCCGCCGGGTGGTCGCCCCCGAAGCCGGTGCGGCCGACCAGCCGCGCCCGTTCGCCGGCCTCGTCGAACAGATAGACCAGGGAGAAGGGCAGATCGCGGTCCAGCACCCCGGTCAGACCGGCGAAGGCGGCGAAGATCTCGTCCAGCGTGTTGGTTCCCCCCAGCGCCGCGCCGAGTTCGCGCAACGCCCGCAGGCGCCGCTCGCCGATCACCCGCTCGGTTTCCTCGGTCACCACGCAGAGCATGCCGGCGATGCCGCCGCCGTCGCCGGGAACCGGTCCGTAGGAGAAGGTGTGGTAGGTCTCCTCCGGGTAGCCGCTGCGCTCCAGGAACAGCATCAGCGCCTCGTCCCAGGTGGCCTCGCCGGTGCGCAGCACCCGTTCGATGCGCGGCCCGATGACGTCCCAGATCTCGGCCCACACCACCGGCGCCGGCTGGCCGAGCGAGCGGTCCTGCTTGATGCCAAGCGTCGGCCGGTAGGCGTCGTTGTACAGGAAGGTCTGCTCCGGCCCCCACCCCATCCACATCGCGTAGCGCGAGGTCAGCATGATGCGGACGACGATCTTCAGGCTCTGCGGCCAATCCTCGGGCGGGCCGAGCGGCGTGGCGCGCCAATCGAAGGCGCGCATCATGGCGCCCATGGAGCCTCCGCCGCCCAGGATCTCGTCGATTCCGGGGGTTGCGCCGAGCGTCTCGCTGTCGTCCTGATGGGGCATGCTGGGGGCGGTCATGGTTGCTTGGCTGTTTCTCCGCCGCGCGGCTGTCTCCTGGGGTGGTCGACCGGCGAACAGGCGGCAGTGTCGGGAGGAGAGCGGGCACGGTCAATCCCGCCGTCGTCATAGGCCCATGGATAAGACACGGAAAAGGCGACGCCCCGAAGGAGCGCCGCCCTCGTCAACCCGCGTCGGCCGGGTTGGGTTCCGTCAGCCGGCGCGCATCCGGTTGACCAGCGTGTCGACCTGGGAACCGAGCGAGCGCACCTCGTCGGCGACCGTGGAGGAGGCGGTCAGCACGCGGTTGGCCGATTCGCCCGACTCGGCGGCGGCGCTCGCCACCGAATCGATGCTGTGGCGGACATGCTGGGTGCCGTCCGCGGCCTCGCCGACGTTGCGGGCGATCTCGCGGGTGGCGGCGCTCTGCTCCTCCACCGCGGCGGCGATGGTCGCGGCGATCTCGTTGATGTCGCGGATGGTGCCGGCGATGGAGCGGATGGCGTCCACCGCCTCCCGCGTCACCGCCTGCATCGCCGATATCTGGCCGGAGATCTCCTCGGTCGCCTTGCCGGTCTGGTTGGCGAGGCTCTTGACCTCGCTCGCCACGACGGCGAAGCCCTTGCCGGCCTCGCCCGCCCGCGCCGCCTCGATGGTGGCGTTGAGCGCCAGCAGGTTGGTCTGGCTGGCGATGTCGTTGATGAGCTGGACGACCTCGCCGATCTTGTTGGCGCTCTGGGCCAGCCCCTCGACCGTGCGGTCGGTGCGCTCGGCGTCGTCGGCGGCCTTGCGGGCGATGCGGCTCGACGCCGTTACCTGGCTGCCGATCTCCTGGATCGAGGCCGACAGCTCCTCGGTGGCGGCGGCGACGGCCTTGACGCTGCCCTCGGCCTGCTGCGAGGTGCTGGCGGCGGTCGCCGCCTCGCCGGTGGTGGTTTCGGCGTTGCGGCTCATGCGCTGGGCCATGTCCTGCATCTCGCCGGCCGCCCGCGACACGCGGTCGAGCACCGAGCGCACGCTGCTCTCGAAGGTCTCGGCCATTTCGACCATGGCGCGGCGGCGTTCCTGGGCGGCGCGGCCGCGCTCGGCCTCGGCCCGCGCGTCGGCCTCCTTCGCCTGGTTGGCGGTGTCGCGGAAGACGATCAACGCCTGCGCCATGTCGCCGATCTCGTCGGCGCCGGGCTTTGGGATGGCCGTGTCGAGGTTGCCGCCGGCGATGGCGCGCATGGCGTCGGAAAGCTGGCTGATGCGGGCGACGATGCCGCGCCCGGCGACGAACCAGGCGAGCGCCGCGGCGCCGATCAGGCTGGCGGCGGCGAACAGGATCATCATGAGGCGGCCGGAACCGATGGCGGCGGTCGCCCCGGCGGCGGCGCTGTCCGCCTCGGCCTTCATCGCGGCGATCTGGCGGTCGACGGTGACGGCGAACTGCTGGGCCAGTTGGCGGTTCTGGTCGAGCACCCCCTCGTTGTCGGAGATCGCCGCCAGTTCGGCGCGGCGCAGCGCGAAGATGCCGGCCTCGCCCTTGCCGAAGGCGGCCAGCGCCTCGGCGGCCCTGACCAGCTTGGGCAGGCCGTCGTCGCCGGCGCGGCCGAGCAACTTGATGCGGTCGTCCAGCTCCTTGGCGGCGGCGGCGTAGCGGGCCTCCAGCGCCTTCAGCCGCTGGCCGCTCGGCGCCTGCGCCGCCTCGTTCAGCGCACTGGTCAGGGCGTTGCCGTGGGTCGACAGCTCCAGATAGGTGCGGAAGCGGGTCAGGCCGTCACCCAGCAGCTCCTGCATGGAATCGCGGGTCTGCGAGCGGACGTTGACGCTCGACAGCTTGATCTCGGCCTTCAGCCGCATCAGCGGCGATTCCATCTGGTCGAGCAGGGCGAGCTGCCGTTTCTGCGTGTCGGCGAGACGCTCGTGGATCCGGGTCATCAGGGGGATGCGGTCGGCCTCGGCGACCTCCAGGGACTTGCGCCGCAGGTCGAAGATGCCCTGCTCGCCGTCGCCCAGGGTGAAGAACTCGTCGAGCGCGTCGGTGGTCTGCTTGCTCAGCCTGTTGCCGACCTGGGCGGTGGCGCTGACCAGGCGGGCGGCGGCCTCCAGGTAGGATTGCTGGTGCTGGGTGACGCCCGGGCCGTCGATGGCGGCGGCGGCGCGGCTCATCGCCTCCGACGCGGCGGCGATGTCGCCGCGCAGCTCGTACAGGCTGATCAACGAGCGGATGGCGTCGGCCAGCGCGTCCATGTCGCGCTCGGTGCCGGAATCCAGCTCGTCGCCCTTGCTGCGCAGGGTGGTGCCGGCCTTCTCGGTCAGCGGGGCGAGCGCCGCCAGGAACGCGTCGTAGCCCTTGGACAGTTCGGACAGCGTCTCGTCGCGCTTGGCGCGCACGGCCAGCCGGCGCTCGACGGCGGCGTTCTCGGCCTCCAGCGTGGCGATCAGCGCGGTGGTCTTGGCGCGGACGTCGGGCAGCATCGGGTCGCCCGGCCGGCGCGCCTCAAGCTCGCCGACCAGCCCGACCAGCGCCTTGCCGCGCCCCATGATCTCGGAGAAGAGGTGTTCGCGGGCGGTCTGGTTCTCGGCGGCGTCCAGCGTCGGGGCGGCGGCGGCGATCCCCCCGCTCTCGCCCGACAGGCGCTTGGCCAGTTCCATCTCCGGCAGGCTGGTGCCGACGATCCGGGTCAGCGGCGCCTCGACCGCCGAGAAGGACGTCAGCCCGACGCCGCTGGCCGCGACCGTCATGCCGGCCATGCCGGCGAAGGCCAGCAGAAGCTTCGCGCGCACGCCGAAGCGGCGGCTCCGGACGGGCGTGGACGGATTGGCGATGGTCATGCTCTGCAACTCCTCCCGGCATCGTTCTAGTGCCTGGGCATACCGCCCGCCTGTTGTCTTTTTCAGCGCTCTCTCGGGAAACGGCGACGCCCACGCTTCGCGCCCCGAATTGATTGCTACACCAACTGTAAGCCCGTGTGGTTGACAGAATCTTACGGAGACACCCCCTACTTTCGTTAAGTCGAGGGGCAGGGAAAATCCTCATGCCCGTGCCCGGCACGGGCATCCACGGGCAAGCCCCGAGGTTCCGCGCGGACGGCCGGGACGAAGTCCGGCCGTGACGCTGGACGAGCGGACGGCGCGGCGGCTCCGCGCGATGGATCAGCGCACGCCGAAGCGGTAGGCGATGACGCCCCGGAAGATCTCGCCGGGATCGAGAACGGTCGATGGGAAGTTCGGGTGGTTGGGCGCGTCGGGGAAGCGCTGCGGCTCGATGCACAGGCCGCCGCGGCGGACGAAGGGCACCCCGCCGCGCCCGACGTCGCGCGGCGCCGCGCCGGTGAGAAAATTACCGGAATGGAGCTGCGCCCCCGGTTCGCTGCTGCTCACCTCCAGCAGCCGGCCGGAGACGGGCTCCTCCACCGTGGCGACCGGCCCGAAGGCGCCCGGCGGCTTGTCGATCACCATGTTGTGGTCGTAGCCGCTGCCGAAGCGGATCTGCTCGTCGTCGGCGTCGATGCGCTCGCCGATGCGATGCGGCGTGGTGAAGTCGAAGGGCGTGCCGGCGACCGGCCGGATCTCCCCGGTCGGAATCGCGGTCGCGTCGGTCGGGGTGAAGGCCCGCGCGTTCATCGTCAGCACATGGTCGAGGATCGAGCCTGCGCCGGCCAGGTTGAAGTAGGCGTGGCCGGTGAAGTTCACGATCGTCCGGCGGTCGGCCACCGCCTCGTACTCCATCCGCAGCGTGTCGCCGTCGAGCCGGTAGGTGACGGCGGAGCGCAGTTCCCCCGGATAGCCCTCCTCGCCGTCGGCGTAGGTCAGGCTCATGCGGACGGCGCCGGGGCCAAGCCGCTCGGTGTCGAACACGCGGAAGCGGCTGCCCTTGACGCCGCCATGGATGTGGTGGGCGCCGCCGTTGCGGGCGAGTTGATGCTCCACGCCGTCCAGCGTGAAGCGGCCGTGGGCGATGCGGTTGGCGAAGCGGCCGATGAAGGCGCCCATCGACGCCTGCCCGCCCATCACCGACCGGATGTTGTCGTAGCCGAGCACCACGTCGCCGGGCACCCCATCGCGGTCGGGGGCGAGGATGCGGACGATCCGCGCGCCATAGTCGGTCACGTCGACGGAGACCCCGCCGTCGCCGGTCAGGGTGTGGAGGTCGGTCGGCTTGCCGTCCACCTCGGTCCGGAAGGCGGCGGGATCGAGGGCGACGGGGTGCGGCATGGCGGGTCCTTCCGGCAGATCGTCAGTGGATCTCGGGCTCCGGCACCGCCTCCCCCGCCTGGAGGAAGTCGAAGTCGCAGCCCTCGTCCGCCTGCCCGATGTGGCGGCTGAACAGCGCGCCGTAGCCGCGCGGGTAATGCGGCCTGGGCGCCACCCAGTCGGCGCGGCGCCGCGCCATCTCCTCGTCGGACACGTGAAGATGGATCCGGCGCAGGGCGATGTCCACCTCGATCGGGTCGCCGGTGCGCACGAAGGCGAGCGGCCCGCCGATGAAGGATTCCGGGGCGATGTGCAGCACGCAGGCGCCATAGCTGGTGCCGCTCATCCGCGAGTCGGACAGGCGCAGCATGTCGCGCACGCCCTGGCGCAGAAGCTTCTTCGGGATCGGCAGCATGCCCCATTCCGGCATGCCCGGCCCGCCCTGCGGCCCGGCGTTCTGCAAGACCAGCACATGGTCGGCGGTGACCTCCAGATCCTCGCGGTCGATCTCGGCGGCCATGTGGTTGTAGTCGCGGAAGACCAGCGCCGGGCCGGTGTGCTTCCACAGGCGCGGCTCGGCCGCCGCCGGCTTCATCACGCAGCCGTTCGGCGCGAGGTTGCCGCGCAGCACCGCCAGCCCGACCGCCGAGGACACCGGGTTGTCGAGCGGCCGGATGACGTCCGGCAGATGGGTCCTGGCGTCGGCGATGTCGTCGCCCAGCGTCCCGCCGTTCACCGTGCGCTGGGTCAGGTCGATCTTGTCGCCCAGTTCCCTCAGCAGCGCGCGCAGGCCGCCGGCGTAGTAGAAATCCTCCATCAGGAACTGGCCGGACGGGCGGACGTTGGCGATCACCGGCACCTCGCGGGCGAAGCTGTCGTAATCGTCGATGCCGAGGTCGATCCTGGCCCGGCGCGCCATGGCGACGGTGTGGATGATGCCGTTGGTCGAGCCGGCCATCGCCAGCGAGGCGACGATGGCGTTCTCGAACGACTTGCGGGTCAGGATGTCGGAGGGCTTCAGATCCTCCCACACCATGTCGACGATGCGCCGGCCGCTGTCGCTGGCCATGCGCGGGTGGTTGCTGTCGGCCGCCGGGATCGAGGAGGCGTTGGGCAGGGTGAAGCCCAGCACCTCGGCGATGGCGGTCATGGTGGCGGCGGTGCCCATGGTCATGCACACGCCGTGGGAGCGGGCGATGCCGTTCTCGATCTCCTCCCACTCGCGCTCGCTGATGGTGCCGGCGCGCTTCTCGTCCCAGTATTTCCAGACGTCCGACCCGCTGCCGAGGATCCTGCCGCCCCAGTTGCCGCGCAGCATCGGCCCGGCGGGGATGAAGATCGCCGGCAGATCCATGCTGATGGCGCCCATCAGCAGGGCCGGGGTGGTCTTGTCGCAGCCGCCCATCAGCACGACGCCGTCGATCGGGTTGGAGCGCAGATGCTCCTCCGTCTCCATCGCCAGGAAGTTGCGGTAGAGCATCGAGGTCGGCTTGGCGTAGGTCTCCGGCACCGACATGGCGGGCAGCTCGACCGGGAAGCCGCCGGCCTGCCAGACGCCGCGCTTCACATCCTCCACCCGCTGCTTGAAATGGGCGTGGCAGGGGTTGAGGTCGCTCCAGGTGTTGACGATGGCGATGACCGGCTTGCCCGCGAAGTCCGCCGCCGCGTAGCCCATCTGCCGCACGCGCGAGCGGTGGCCGAAGGAACGCAGATCCTGCACGCCGAACCAGCGGTGGCTGCGCAGGGATTTCGGGTCGCGGGTCGTCATCGGGGAAACCTCCCACCGGAATGTCTTGTTGGTTTTGAACCTGTCAGACAAGATCACAGATGGGAGGATCGGAGCAAGGGGCAAATGCGGCCGGGAGCCGCCTTCCGCCAGACGGAAGATGAAAGCAACGGCGCACCCATCGCGTTAGAGACCATGGAAAACATGGGGTTCCAGCAAGTTTTCGGGATTTCTTTCCTCATCTCTCCGAACGGTTGCGGCGAAGGCGCTTGTCCAAAGCGATGAAATGATCAGCGAAACGAACAAAATATGTTTGACATCCGACAAGCGCCCCGCTATCCCTGTGGACGCTGGCGGTCACGAGCGCTTCCCGACCGCCGGCTGGTCAGACGCTGGAGTCGCCGCCGGGTTTCATGGTCCCACCCGGTGCTCTCCCCCTTGCGCGCGGCTCGGTCCACTCGGGCGCCCCTTCGGATGAAGGCGGCGCCCGATTTTTTTCCGGATGGAGTGGCCGCTGGGCTTCGCTCATTCGAGCCGCTTCCTTTCCAGCGCGAACAGGGACGCCCAGCCGAGGGATCACGCCGCGAGCAAGTCCTGAGACGTCATGGATTCAATCCCGTTCACGCAGATACAGATAGAGCGGCAGCGCCAGAGACAGCCCAACGAAGAAGCTTGCCGGAAGAATCAGCCACCATCGCGCGACGTCGTTCTTGATCGAATCCCTCCATGACCACACCCAGAAGATGAGGATCGTAATCAGCACATCGGCCGAGAAGCCACCGGCCGCACCGTTTGCAAACAAAGATTGCAGAAAAAGCGGGACATCAAGTCCATGAACCGCAAAGAAAGACCAGAAGAACATCCAAGGGACCGCCGCGCCGACGACAGCCATAACCAAGTAGAAATTCCTGGCGCTCACGTGTCTCTTCCTTCGCTTCGAAAATCCCCGAACCTGGGACCTGCGTCTTGTTCGGCGCGGAATGTCCGGTTCACGGTGGTGCAGCCTTTCCGGGCGGCCCCTCAGACCGAGCGGGTGATGCCGCCATCGACGCGGATGTTCTGGCCGGTGATGTAGCCGGCGCCGGACGAGGCCAGGAAGGCGATGGTCGCGGCGACCTCCTCGCTCTTGCCATAGCGCTGCATCGGGATGCGCTGGCGGCGTTCCTCGGTCTCCGGCAGGCTGTCGATGAAACCGGGCAGCACGTTGTTCATGCGCACGTTGTCGGCCGCGTACTTGTCGGCGAACAGCTTGGTGTAGGAGGCGAGCCCCGCCCGGAACACGCCCGAGGTCGGGAACAGCGGGTCGGGCTCGAAGGCGGCGAAGGTGGAGATGTTGATGATCACCCCGCCCCGTTGCCCGATCATGATCGGCGCCACCAGCCGGGTCGGCCGGATCACGTTCATCAGATAGACGTCGAGGCCGGTGTGCCAGTCCTCGTCCGACAGGTCGAGGATCGGCGCGCGGGGACCATGACCGGCGCTGTTCACCAGGACGTCGATGCGCCCCCAGCGCTCCATCGCCAGATCGACCAGACGCTTGAGGTCGTCGTTGGAGCGGTTCGACCCGGTGACGCCGACGCCGCCGAGTTCCCGCGCGAGCGCCTCGCCCTTGCCCGACGACGACAGGATCGCCACGCGGAAGCCATCCGCCGCCAGCCGGCGCGCCGCGTCGGCGCCCATGCCGCTGCCGCCCGCCGTCACCAGGGCCACCTTCTCCGGCGTCACGCCTTCCATCGACATCCCGAAACCCTCCCGAAACCGTTGAAGCGGGCACGAAACCTTGCCGTGGCCGCTGTTCACACGGTTACGATAGGGGCGGGGCGACACCCGCTCAAACCAGATTTTCGATCCCGATTCATTAGAAAAAATAGGGCGTGAACGATCCCGCGGGCGCCGCCGTCCTCACCCCGGCCCGCCGTTGGCCTCCCAATAGCCGCGCAGGCGCTCGCGGCTGCCGGTCAGGTGCAGGCGCATGGCGGCGCGCGCGGCGTCGGAGTCGCGGCGGACGATGGCGTCGAACAGGCCCCAATGCTCGTCGTTGATGCGGCGCAGATAGGCGTCGCGGGGCTCCGCGGCGAGGCGGAAGGTCTGCACATGGGTGCGCGGGATCAGCACCGAGCCGAGATACTGGAACAGCTCCAACATGTAGCGGTTGCCGGTCGCCTCGGCGATGGCGCGGTGGAAGTCGAGATCGTGCGACACCGCGTCCTCCCCCGCCTCGACCGCCGCCGCGATGCGCTCCAGGGCGGCGCGCATGGCGGCGATGTGGCTGTCCTTGCGGCGCTGGGCGGCGAGCGCCGCCGCCTCCGTCTCGATGCCGATGCGCAACTCCAGCACCGACATCACCTCGTAGATCACGCCGAGGTCGGCCTCGTCGATGCGGAAGGGCGGCACCGGCGCCGGCTCAGGGACCTGCACGAAGGCGCCGACCCCCTGGCGGGTCGCCACCAGCCCGCCGGCCTTCAAATTGGAGATCGCCTCGCGCACCACGGTGCGGCTGACGCCGAAGGATTCGATCAGCTCCTGCTCGCTCGGCAGCTTGGCGCCGGGCGGAAACTCGCCGCCCTCGATCCGCGCCCGCAGCGCGGTCACCAGTTGGGAGGTCAGGGTTTCCCGCCGCTGCAAGCTCATCTCTCCAACCCTTCCCGTCCCATGGTTCCGTCCCGGTTCCTGGTATCACTTGTCATGTCAAGTTACAAGAATGACCGCTGACAGGGCGCATGATAGGCGCAATCAAGGGCCTGCTTGTATGACGACACGATGTCGTGTAACGCTGTGTCCATCCGAGCCTCGGCAGCCCGACGCCCCAACCCGGTCACGGTCGCTGCGCAAAACCAAGAGGCCGGGCAGGCCCGCCCGACCCGTGGGCCGTTCCAGCTTGGGAGAGCGCGTCATGGCCCATCATGCCTACGGGGATCCGGCTTTCTTCATCGACGGCGACTGGCTGGCGCCGCCCGACGCGGCCCGCGCGCCGGTCCTCAACCCGGCGACCGGCGAGACGCTGGCGCGGGTGCCGCTGGCGACCGCCGCCGACCTGGACGCGGCGCTGGACTCGGCCCGCCAGGGCTTCCAGGTGTGGCGCCGGGTGCCGGCCTACGACCGCGCCAGGCTGCTGCGCCGCGCCGCCGAGCTGATCCGCGAGCGGCTGGAGCACATCGCGCTGGTCCTGACCCTGGAGCAGGGCAAGCCGCTGGTCGAGGCGCGGGCCGAGGTGAACGGCTCCGCCGACATGTTCGAATGGTTCGCCGACGAGGGGCGCCGCGCCTGCGGCCGGGTCATTCCGGCCCGCCAGCGCGGCGGCCGGCTGACCGCGCTCCGCGAACCGGTCGGCCCGGTCGCCGCCTTCACGCCGTGGAACTTTCCGGCGATCACGCCCGCCCGCAAGATCGCCGCCGCGCTCGCCGCCGGCTGCTCCTGCATCCTCAAGCCCGCCGAGGAGACGCCGGCCACCGCGCTGGAGCTGGCCCGCGCGCTCGACGACGCCGGCCTGCCGCTCGGCGTGCTGAACGTCGTGTTCGGCGAGCCGGCCGAGGTGGCGGAGCGGCTGATCCGCTCGCCGGTCGTCCGCAAGGTGTCCTTCACCGGCTCAGCCGCCGTCGGCGCCCGCATCGCCGGGCTGGCGGCGGAGGGCGTCAAGCCGGTCATCATGGAGCTGGGCGGCCACGCCCCCGTGGTGGTCTGCGAGGACGTCGACGCCGAGGCGGTGGCCGCCCTGTCGGTCGCCGCCAAGTTCCGCAACGCCGGCCAGATCTGCATCTCCCCCACCCGCTTCCTGGTCCATGAGACGGTGTTCGACCGCTTCGTCGCCCGCTTCGCCGAGGGCGCCCGCGCGCTGGCCGTCGGCGACGGGCGCGACCCGGCCGTGCAGGTCGGGCCGCTCGCCAACCGCCGCCGGATCGACGCCATGGAGCATCTGATCGGCGACGCCCGCGACCACGGCGCCCGCCTCGTCGCGGGCGGGAACCGCATTCCCGGCCCCGGCCTGTTCTTCCAGCCGACCCTGCTGGCCGACGTGCCGGTCGAGGCCGCCGCCATGTCCGTCGAGCCCTTCGGCCCGCTGGCCCTCGTCAACCGCGTCTCCAGCCTCGACGAGGCGCTGCGGGAGGCCAACCGCCTGCCCCAGGGCCTCGCCGCCTACGCCTTCACCCGCTCCGCCCGCCGGGCCGCCGACCTGTCGGACGGGCTGGAAAGCGGGCTGGTCGGGCTGAACAGCTACGGCATCGCCTTCGCCGAGGCCCCCTTCGGCGGCGTGAAGGAGAGCGGGTACGGCAGCGAGGGCGGCGCGGAAGGGCTGGACGCCTATCTCGTCACCAAGACCGTCGCCGAACTTCCCCCCGAGCTTCCCGTGGAGTGAGCCGGCGCGCCATCCCCGAAAGGTCCCTTTCCCCATGGAGCCGCAAGCCCTCAAGGCCGCGCTGTCGTCCGGCCTGTTGTCCTTTCCCGTGACCGATTTCACCGCCGACGGCGCCTTCGACGCCGGCGGCTACGCCCGCCGGCTGGAATGGCTGGCCCCCTATGGCGCCAGCGCCCTGTTCGCCGCCGGCGGCACCGGGGAATTCTTCTCGCTGACGCCGGGCGAGTACGGCGACGTCGTCGGCACGGCGGTTTCCGCCAGCAACGGGCAGGTGCCGATCATCGCCGGCACCGGCTACGGCACCCGGCTGGCGGTGGAGCTGGCGCGCAAGGCCGAGGATCTCGGCGCCGCCGGCCTGCTGGTGCTGCCGCATTATCTGACCGAGGCCGACGAGGAGGGGGTGTCGCGCCATGTCGAGGCGATCTGCAACGCCGTCGGCGTCGGGGTGATCGTCTACAACCGGGGGGTCTGCCGGCTGGGGCCGGATTCGCTGGTGCGGCTGGCCGACCGCTGTCCGAACCTCATCGGCTTCAAGGACGGCATCGGCGACCTGGAGCTGATGATCCGCATCCGCCGCCGCATGGGCGAGCGTTTCTGCTATCTCGGCGGCCTGCCGACGGCCGAGTTCTTCGCCAGCGCCTACAACGCCATCGGCGTCCCGGTCTATTCGTCGGCGGTCTTCAACTTCATCCCGCGCACGGCGCTGGAGTTCTACCGCGCGGTGATCGCGCGGGACGACGCGACGGTGAACCGGCTTCTGGAGGGATTCTTCGTGCCCTACGCGGCGATCCGCAGCCGGCGCCCCGGCTACGCGGTCAGCATCGTCAAGGCCGGCGCCCGTCTGGTCGGCCGCGACGCCGGCCCGGTGCGCACCCCGCTGGTCGATTGCAGCGCGGAGGAACGCGCGGTGCTGGCCGAGCTGATCGAAAAGCTGGGGCCTCAATAAAACAAAAGCCCCTCTCCCGCGAGGCGAGAGGGGGCTTTCGAAACACCGTCAGGCCGACCGCACCTGCTTGAGGAAGCGGTCGATCTGCTGGAGCAGGTGCGAGGTTTCGCTCGACACTTGCCCCGCGACCGACAGGACGTCCTGCGCCGACTGGCCGGTCTGGCCGGCGGCGGTGCGCACCAAGCCGATGTTCTCCGACGCCTGCGCCGTGCCGCCCGCCGCCTGCTGGACGTTGCGGGCGATCTCCGACGTCGCCGCCCCCTGCTCCTCCACCGCCGCGGCGATGCCGGTGGCGATGTCGTTCAGGCGGGCGATGGTGGCGCCGATGGTGCGGATCGCCTCCACCGCCTCGCCGGTCGCCTGCTGCATGGCGCCGATCTGGCTGGCGATCTGGTCGGTCGCCTTGGCCGTCTGGCTGGCGAGCTGCTTCACCTCGCTGGCCACCACGGCGAAGCCCTTGCCGGCCTCCCCGGCGCGGGCCGCCTCGATCGTCGCGTTCAGCGCCAGCAGGTTGGTCTGGCCGGCGATGTCGGTGATCAGGTCGAGCACCGCGCCGATCCGCGCGGCCGCCCCGTTCAGCTCGCGCATGGTGGCGTCGGTGCGCTCGGCGTCGCGCGCCGCCTGGCCCGCGATGGTCGCCGATTCGGTGACCTGACGCGAGATCTCGGTGATCGACAGCGACAGCTCGTGCGCCGCCGAGGCGGCGCTGTCGACGTTGCTCGACGCCTGTTCCGCCGCCGCCGCCGCGCTGCCGGCCTGCCGCGAGGTGTCCTCGGCCGTCTCGACCATGGTCGAGGCGGTCTGGTGCATCTGGGTCGCGGCGGCGGACACGTTCTCCACCACCATCTTCACGCCGCTCTCGAACTGGTCGGCGATGTTCAGCATGGCTTGGCGGCGTTCGCCGGCCGCCTTGACGCGGTCCTGCTCGGCCTGGAGGCGGGTTTCCTCCATCTCGCGCGCGGTGTCGCGGAAGACGCGGAGTGCCGCCCCCATCTCGGCGATCTCGTCGTGCCCGTCGAGCGCGATGTCGGCGTCGAGGTCGCCGGACGCGATGCGGCCCATGCCGGTCTTCAGCGCCATCAGCCGCTGCACCACGCTGCGCCCGACATAGAGCCAGACCACCAGGATCGACACGACGATGCTGACGACGCTGACGGCGATCTGGGTCAGGCGGCTGTTGTCGAGCATCCGCCCGGTGGCGGCGCTGGCGGCGGCGATGCCGCTCTCCTGACGCTGCACCATCGCGGCGATGCCGGCGGCCATGGTCTCGGCCAGAGCGTGGTTGCCCTCCAGCAGCTTGCGCGACTGCTCCAGGATCTCCAGCTCCTTGCGCCGCGCCTCGATCAGCGCGTCGTCGCCGAGCGCCGTGGCCCGCAGGATCGCGGTCTGGGCGGTGGCGACCTCGCCCAGCCGGTCGGGCAGCTGGGTCGCCGCCCCCTCCAGATTGGCGAGGATCAGGCCGAGCCGGGTCTCGATGATGGTCAGCCGCTGCTCGTCGGTGACGCCGACGGCCTCCAGCAGCATGTTGCGGGCGCTGGCGGCCTCCTCGATCACCGAGGCCAGCGGCTTGGCCCGCTTCGCCACGTCGACCAGCACCGCGGCGGCGTTGCGCAGCTCCTCGGGCTTGGCGCCCGGATTGGCCAGCGTCTCGCGCGCCTCCTGCTCCTCGTTGAACAGGACGGTGCGCCAGGGGGCGGTGAATTTCTGGAGCTGGGCGTCGGCCTCCAGAATCTTGGGCAGCAGCGTGGCGCGGCGCTGGGCCCGGGTCACCCGCTCGCCGGCCGCCGCGTCGAGCTGGACGAGGTTGCCGAGCAGGTCCTTCGACGCCGCCTCGATGGTGGCGAGCTGGTCGCCGCCGGCACCGGCGGCGCGCAGCCGGTCGAGCCGGGCGGCGAACTCCTCCTTGGCGTGGCGGATGCGGACGGAGACCTCCTCGCGGCCCTTCGGGTCGGCGGCGGAGGACAGCGCCGGGGCCAGCGCCACCAGACGTTCGGCCTGCTGGGCGACGGCCATGCCCTCCTTCATGGCGGGAACGGCCTGTCCGACGATGACGTCGATGGTGGTCCGCACGTTGGCGTAGCCGGACAACGCCACCGCCGCCGCGATCAGGGTGCCGGACAGCACGACGCCGATGGCGATCATCAGCTTGCCGCGCAGGCCCGAATACCAGTGCGTCACCACCCCGCCGCCCATTCCGGAGCCACCGGCGGTCCCGCGATGCCGGGGCGCGGTGTTCGCCGCATTGTATGACATCTCTTCCTCCCCAAAGCCTGTGCGGCGGCCCTTTCCGGGTCTCGTCGCACAAAGTCATCTTACCACTTGACCACTTGAACGCAACGCGACTAGAGTGACCTTCAGCAAGGCAAACCAACCGAAGTCCCAACAAAAGCAGCGTGCGTGGCGCCCAAGGACATGTCCCCGGAATCGGGGACCGCCATCATGCGACCCATCATCGTTCGATACAGGTGTTCGCTAGGCGGCGGTCATGAACTTGGGTCGACAATCCCCGCACCGGGACATGAAAGCCGAGAAAAGCCTAAGAAATAAATAAGGAGTATCCACAATCCGTCCGCCCAAATTCCGGATACCGGGAAGAAGGATTGGGAAATGCCCAGACGGGTGCCCGATCGAGCCCGTACGGATGCGGATGGGTTGCATGGGTTTCCATTCTGAATTGTGATTTTGTCATTTCTCAAAGCTCACCGGATCGGGATCCGCAGCGGAAATCCGCGACGACCGCCCCTTCCGGCGCACGACGAGACGCGACCGCGACCGCCCCGCCGAGGGCCGCGCGAACAAAAACGGAGGAGACGTTGATGCCCGGGTTGTTTCGTTCACTGGCCGTCGCCGCGGCCCTGACCTTCGGCGCCACGGTCGCGCTGGCCGTCGGCCAGACCGCGCAGGCGCGTGATTTCCGTTCCGCCGACATCCACCCGGCCGACTACCCGACCGTCGAGGCGGTCAAGCAGATGGGCAAGACCCTGGCCGAGCAGACCGGCGGCAAGCTCGGCATCCGGGTCTTCCCCTCGGGCGCGCTCGGCACCGAGAAGGACACCATCGAGCAGCTCAAGCTCGGCGGTCTCGACATGATGCGCATCAACGTCGGCGCGCTGAACAGCGTGGTGCCGGAGACCATCGTCACCGTGCTGCCCTTCATCTTCCGCGACACCCAGCACATGCGCACGGTGCTCGACGGCCCGATCGGCGACGACATCCTGAAGTCGATGGAGGCCCAGGGTCTGGTCGGCCTCGCCTTCTACGACAGCGGCTCGCGCTCCTTCTACACGGTGAAGAAGCCGATCACCTCGCTGGCCGACTTCAAGGGCCTGAAGATCCGCGTGCAGCCGTCGGAGCTGTTCGTCGGCATGATGACCGCGCTGGGCGCCAACGCCACCCCGATGCCCTACGGCGAGGTCTACACCGCGCTGAAGACCGGCATCGTCGACGGCGCCGAGAACAACTGGCCGAGCTACGAATCCTCCCGCCACTTCGAGGCGGCGAAATACTACAGCCTGACCGAGCATTCGCTGGCCCCCGAGGTCGTCGTCTTCTCCAAGGTCATCTGGGACCGGCTGTCGAAGGACGACCAGGCGCTGATCCGCAAGGCGGCCAAGGAGTCGGTGCCCTTCATGCGCAAGCTGTGGGACGAGCGCGAGATCAAGTCGCGCAAGATGGTCGAGGACGGCGGCGCCCAGATCACGCAGATCGCCAACAAGCAGGAGCTGATCGACGCGATGAAGCCGGTCTACGCCAAGTTCGCCGACACGCCGGCGCTCCAGGGCCTCGTCAAGCGGATCCAGGACACGAAGTGATCCGATCGCGCGGGGAACCGGCGGACGGGCCTTCGCTGGGCGGCCCGCCGGCTCCCGCGCCGGACTCCATCGGAGCAACCATGATGCAAGACTGCTTGGTGGAAGACGGCGTCCGGGCCCAGCCCCGGAGGCTTCTGACACAGCTCAACATATTGCTGGCGCGGGCCAGCACGGTGATCGCGGTCGTCGGGCTGCTGTCCATCGTCGGAATCGTCTTCTACGAGGTCGTCGGGCGCTACGTCTTCAACCAGACCCCGACCTGGGCGGAAAGCCTGGCGCTGGTGCTGGTGCTCTACGTCACGCTGCTGGGCGCGGCGGTCGCCGTGCGCGACGCCGGACACATCGGCATGGACTCGATCCTCGTCCTGCTGCCGCTGCATGTGCAGCGCTGGTTCGAGATCCTGATCCATCTGCTGGTCGCCTTCTTCGGCGCCGCCATGGCCTACAACGGCTGGGTGCTGGGGATGTCGGTCGCCCATTACCTGATTCCCAACCTCGGCCTGCCGGAAATCGCGCGCTACATCCCGCTGTCGGTGTCCGGCGTGCTGATCGTGCTGTTCTCGGTCGAGCACACGCTCGCCCTCCTGCGTCATGAAGAGGTCGAGCCGACATGGAACTGATCGTCCTTGCCGTATCCTTTTTCGGGCTGCTGATCCTCGGCGTGCCGGTCGCCTTCGCCATCGGCCTGTCGTCGCTCTTCACGATCATGTACGAAGGGCTGCCCTACGCCGTCATCTTCCAGCAGATGACGTCGGGCATGAACATCTTCTCCTTCCTCGCCATCCCCTTCTTCGTCTTCTCGGGCGAGCTGATGCTGCACGGCGGCATCGCCGACAAGATCGTGACGCTGGCCCGCAACATGGTCGGCCACATCCGCGGCGGTCTCGGCATGGCGAACGTCGTCGCCTGCACGCTGTTCGGCGGCGTCTCCGGCTCGCCGGTGGCCGACGTGTCGGCCATGGGGTCGGTGATGATCCCGATGATGAAGCGCGAGGGCTACCACACCGACTACGCCGTCAACGTGACGACGCACGCGGCGCTGGTCGGCGCGCTGATGCCGACCAGCCACAATCTGATCCTCTATTCGCTGGCGGCGGGCGGCAAGGTGTCGATCGGCTCGCTGATCGCCGCCGGGCTGATGCCGGTGGTGGTGATGACCGCCTGCATGCTGGCTGCGGCCTATTTCGTGGCGGTCAGGCGCGGCTACCCGGCCGGCCGCTTCCCCGGTTGGCCGGAGGTCCTGGGCTCTTTCCTGCACGCCCTGCCCGGCCTGTTCGTCGTCGCCATCATCCTCGGCGGCATCCTGCTCGGCATCTTCACGGCGACGGAGGGCGCCTCGGTCGCGGTGGTCTACTCGCTGCTGCTGACGGTCTTCGCCTACCGGACGCTGTCCTGGGAGAAGTTCGTCTACGCCACGATGAAGGCGGTCAAGACCACCGGCGTGGTGCTGCTGCTGATCGGCGTGTCGACCATGTTCCAGTACCTGATGGCCCTCTACAGCGTCGCCGACCTGACCGGCGAGATGATGGCCAACCTGTCCTCCAACCCGCTGGTCATCTTCCTGATGATCAACATCATCCTGTTCGTGCTGGGCACCTTCATGGACATGGCGAGCACGATCCTGATCTGCACGCCGATCTTCCTGCCCATCGCCCAGGCCTACGGCATGGACCCGGTGCAGTTCGGCATGGTGATGCTGATCAACTGCGCGCTGGGCCTGAACACCCCGCCGGTCGGCACCACCCAGTTCGTCGGCTGCGCCATCGGCGGCATCTCGGTGGGCGAGGTGATGAAGACCATCCTGCCCTTCTACGCGGCGCTGATCCTGGCGCTGGGCCTGGTGACCTACGTGCCCGGCTTCTCCATGTGGCTGCCGCATCTGCTGATCAACTGAGCGCGCTCGGGCGATGCCGGGGGTTCACCCTCCCCCGGAGCGTTCCTTCCCCAGGCCCGGCCCATCCCCCCGATGAGCCGGGCTTTTCTTTCCCTCATCTTCTTGTTCGAAGGACATCCGCGATGAAGATTCTGGCCGACGCGGCGCAAGAGACGCCGGTCATCACCCCCGAGGGCGCCGAGCGCCGCCTGCTGAGCCACGGCGCCGGCCTGATGCTGGTGGAGTTCACCTTCAAGCCCGGCACCGTCGCCCCGATGCACAGCCACCCGCACGAGCAGGTCGGCTACATCGTCTCGGGCGCCCTGGAGCTGACGATGGACGGGCACGGCACCCGGCGTCTGGGCGCCGGCGCCAGCTATTACGTGCCGCCCGGCACGATGCACGGCGTGACGATCCTGGAGCCGACCGTGCTGGTTGACGCCTTCACGCCGGTGCGCGAGGATTTCCTGCCCTGAGCCGGCTAAGAGCGCCGAACAGACTTCCGTTTTCGCCATCGGTGCCCAATGGAACCGTCATCCCCGCGAAGGCGGGGATGACGAGGCGAGAGACGACTCAAGCTTCTGTTAGGCGCTCTTATAGCCTCCCTCTCCCGTCCCGGGAGAGGGCTTATGTCTCACACGTCCTGCTGCTGGTCGGTGATCCGCTGGCGGGCGCGGTTGATGTGGTAGCGCATGGCGAGGTTGGCCGCCTCGGCGTCGCCCATGGCGATGGCCTCGTAGATCCGGCCATGCTCGTCGAGCACGCGGCGGCTGCGCTCGGCCGAGCCCTGCGCGGTGATGTTCAGCGCCACCGCCATGGAGTTCTCGACGGCGCCGTGCAGCGTCTCCAGGATCGAGACGAACAGGTCGTTGCAGCTCGCCTCGGCGACCGCGCGATGGAAGGCGAAATCGGCGGCGCTGGCCGACGTGCGCGTCTCGAAGGCGCGGGCGAGCTCGTCGAGCGCCGCCTTGATCTGGGCGAGTTGCTCCGGCGTCCGCCGCTTGGCGGCCAGCGCCGCCGCCTCGCCCTCCAGCGGCACGCGCAGCTCGTAGCAGCGCAGCATCCCGGCGACGTCCGACGCGCTGCCCAGCGCGATCAGCCCCTGCGGCGGGCGGCGCTGCACGTAGGTTCCCGAGCCCTGGCGGGCGACGACCAGACCGTCGGCCTGGAGCAGCATCATGGCTTCCCGCACCACCGGGCGCGAGACCTCGAACATCAGGCAAAGCTCCTTTTCGGACGGGAGCTTGTCCCCCTCCTTCAAGGTCCCGGAGACGATCTGCTCCAGTATCTGTCCGTAGAGCTGGTCGCCCAGGCGTTCCTTGCGCTTGGGCTGCAACTTCAAGCCGGCCATCGTCGCCCTTCCTCACACCCAAATCCCGCGCGGAATCCTGCGCGCTCCAAAGATCATGTTAGCAGACAAGTTAACATATAGGAACGCGGAAACGCCGAAGGGCGGGCGTCCCGAAGGCCGCCCGCCCGATCAAGCCAGAACCTTGCCGAAGAATGAAGCGTTTTATGAAGCGGGTGGCGGCACCCGATCGTCGATGAAGCTGTCGGGCTCCTCGACGCGGTAGGCGTCGATGTCCTCGCGCAGCTTCTCCAGGTGATGCTTGATCGCCCGCGCCGCCGCGTCCGGATCGTGGGCGGCGATGGCGGCGACCACCGCCGCGTGCTCGGCGACCACCCGGTCCATGCGGCCGGGTTCCGGCAGGGTCAGCCGGCGGTAGCGGTCGATCTGCACCTTGACCTGCTGGATCATCGCCCACACACCCGGCAACCCGGCGACCTCCGACAGGGCGGCGTGGAAATCCTCGTCGGCGAAATGGAAGCCCTCGCGGTCGCCGGCCGCCGCCATGGCGCGCTGGCGCTCGATCAGGGTGGCGAGGTGCCCGGCCTGTTCCGGCGTGGCGCGCTGGGCGGCGTGGCGGACGCTGGCCTCCTCCAGCGCCGAGCGGATGATAATGGTCTCCGGCAAATCGGACAGCGGGATGCGGGCGACGAAGGTGCCGGATTGCGGAAACACCTCGACCAGCCGTTCCGAGGCGAGCTTCAGCATCGCCTCGCGCACCGGGGTGCGGCTGACGCCGTGGGCCTGGGCCAGATCCTTCTCGCTGATCGGCTCGCCCGGCTTGCGGTGCAGGCTGACGATCTCGGCGCGGAGCTGCTGGTAGACCTGCTGCGCCGCCGTGGTGCCGCGCTCGCGCAGCGCCGCCGCCGGTTTGGGCGCCCGGCGCCGCGCCGGGGCGGGTGCGTTGCCGGGCGCGTCCATCACAGGCTTCCCTTCAGGCCGGCGGTGGCCTCGGCCGGGACGATGGCGCCGGGATGGCCGATGACGATGCCGGCCAGCCGGTGGCCGAGCCGCGCCGCCTCGGCGATGCCCTGGCCCGCCTGACGCGCGGCGAGGTAGCCGGCGCAGAAGCTGTCGCCGGCCGCCGTGGTGTCGACGACCCGCTCGACCTTCGTCGTCGGCACGGCCTCGACCGCCCCGCCCTGCTCCCAGACCAGGCAGTCGTCGCCGCCGCGCTTCACCACCACCTCGGTGGCGCCGGCGGCGCGCCAGCGGGCGACGATCGCCTCCGCCGGCTCGTCGCCATGGAGCAGCGCCTCGTCCTCGACGCCCGACAGCACGATGTCGACCCGGCCGGCCAACGCCTCGTAGGCGGCGCGCGCCACCTCAAGGGTGGGCCAGCCGCGCGGCCGCAGGTTGGTGTCGAAGGCGACCCTGGCCCCGGCGGCGCGCGCCGTGTCGAGCGCGTCGTAGAGCCTCGCCCGCCCCTCCTCGCCGTAGAGCGACAGCGAGATGCCGGACAGCATCAGCAGGCCGTAGTCCGGCAGCGCCTCGACCAGCGGCCGGGCGTCGGGGTGGGTGAACAGCTCGCGCGCCGGCGCACGGTCGCGCCAGTAGAAGAAGGAGCGCTCGCCCTTGTCGTCGGTCTCGATGGCGTAGAGGCCGGGCAGCCGGCCGGGCAGCCGGACGACGCGGCCGGTGCCGATGCCCTCCGCCGCCCAGGCCGCCAGCATGTCGGCGCTGTAATGGTCGTCGCCGAGCAGCGTCACGTAATCGACCGGCACGCCGAGCCGCGCCAGATACAGCGCGCAGTTCAGCGTGTCGCCGCCGAAGCCGAAGCGGGCGGGACCGAAGCCGCTGCTGCGCAGCTCCAGCATGCATTCCCCGATGGCCGCGATGCGTTTCATGATCTCAGACTTCCTTGGCGGCGGAATGGGGGACGGCGAAATGCGCCAGCAGATTGTCGCGCATGACGTGGCCCATGCGCGCCCGCGTCTCGGTGGTGGCGCTGCCGACATGGGGCAGCAGCACGATGTCCGGGTGGCCGACCAGTTCCGGGCGCGGGTTCGGCTCGTTGCGGCAGACGTCGAGCCCGGCCCCGGCGAGGGCGCCGTCGGCCAGCGCCGCCAGCAGCGCGTCCTCGTCCACCACGCTGCCGCGCGAGACGTTGACGACCACGCCATCGGGCCCGAGGGCGCGCAGCACCGTCGCGTCGATCAGGTTCAGCGTCGCCGGCCCGCCGGGGCAGCAGACGGCGAGGATGTCGGAATTGGCCGCCAGCTCCTCGGCCGTCGCATAATAAGCGTGGGCCACGCCCGGCTTGGGCTTGCGGTTGTGGTAGGCGATCGACAGGCCGAACGCCGCCGCCCGCGCCGCAATGGCCTCGCCGATGTGGCCGAGCCCGACGATGCCGAGGCGCTTCCCCTTCAGGCCGCGCGACAGCGGGAACGGCCCCTTGGCCCAGTTCCCCTCCAGCACATGGCGCTGCGCCGCGGCGAAGCGGCGGACACTCATCAGCATCAGGGCGATGGCTGTGTCCGCCACCTCCTCGTCGAGCGCGGCCGAGCTGTTGGCGACCACCAGCCCGCGCCGCTTCGCCGCGTCGAGGTCGATGTTGTCGATCCCGGCGCTGTAGGAGGAAATGATCTCCAGATTGGGCAACGCCTCCAGCAGCGCCGCGTCCACCCTGGCCGGCTCGCGGCTGGCCATTCCACGGATGCGCGGCGCCAGATCCGCGAATCCGGGGGAGCCGATGACCTCGGGTCCGTGCAGGGTGAAGTGCCGTGCCAGATCCTCGGCCACGCCGGGCGGCATGGTCGCGGAGAGCAGGATGTCGATGCCCGATCGGTTCATTCCATCAACCTTGAAATCAGCCTTGGATCACGTTTTGGCGCTGGGTGCCCAGCCCCTCGATGCCCAAGGTAACGACATCGCCGGCCTTCAGGTAGACCTGCGGCTTCTGCCCCAGCCCGACGCCCGGCGGCGTGCCGGTGGAGATGATGTCGCCCGGTTGCAGCGACATGAACTGCGACAGGTAGGACACGAGGTAACGCACCCCATAGACCATGGTGGCGGTGCTGCCGTTCTGGTAGCGGTGGCCGTTGACCTCCAGCCACATCGGCAGCGCCTGCGGATCCTCGACCTCGTCCGGGGTCACCAGCCAGGGGCCGGTCGGGCCGAAGGTGTCGGCCGACTTGCCCTTGGTCCACTGGCCCTGGCGCTCGGCCTGGAAGGCGCGCTCGGACACGTCGTTGATCACGCAATAGCCGGCGACATGGTCCATCGCCTCGGCTTCCGAGACGTATTTGGCGGTCTTGCCGATGACGACGCCCAGCTCGACCTCCCAGTCGGTCTTCTCCGAGCCGCGCGGGATTTCGATGTCGTCGTTGGGGCCGACGATGGCGCTGGTCGCCTTCATGAAGATGATCGGCTCCGGCGGCACGGTGGCGCCGGTCTCCGCCGCGTGGTCGGAGTAGTTCAGGCCGATGCAGATCATCTTGCCGGTGCCGGCGACGCAGGGGCCGAGGCGCGGATCGCCCTCCACCAGCGGCAGCGAGGCCGGGTCGATGGCCTTCAGCCGGGCGATGCCGTCGGGCAGCAGCACGGTGCCGGCGATGTCGGCGACATGACCGGACAGGTCGCGGATGCGGCCCTCGGAATCGAGGAGGCCCGGCTTTTCCTGGCCCGGCGGGCCGTAGCGAAGCAGCTTCATGGAGGGTGTCCCGTGGTGTGTCGTGGTGTCGTCGGGCGGTAGGGCGTCAGGCGGTCCAGCCGCCGTCGATCACATGGATGGCGCCGGTCGTGTAGGCCGCCGCGTCGGAGGCAAGATAGACGACCAGCTCGGCGATTTCCTCCGGCTTTCCGAAGCGGCCGACCGGCTGGCGGGCGATGAAGGCGGCGCGGGTCGCGTCATAGTCGCCCTGGGCGCGCAGCCGCTCCTCCAGCGAGGGGGATTCGACGGTGCCGGGGCAGATGGCGTTGCAGCGGACGCCGCGCGCCACCGTGTCGGCGGCGACCGACTTGGTCAGGCCGATGACGGCGGCCTTGGTGACGCTGTAGGCGAAGCGGTTGGGCACCGCCTTCACGCTCGACGACACCGAGGACATGTTGATGATCGAGCCGCGTCCGCGCTCCAGCATGCCGGGCAGCACGGCGCGGATCATGCGGTGCATCGACTTGACGTTCAGGTCGAAGCTGAAATCGAGCGCCTGCTCGTCGCAGTCGAGGATGGTGCCGCTGTGGACGAAGCCGGCGCAATTGAACAGCGCGTCGACCGTCCCGATGGCGGCCACCGTCCCGGCGACGGCGGCGCCGTCCAGCACGTCGAGCCGGCGGATGGTGATGCCGGGGATTCCGGCGAGGTCGGCGAGGCGTTCCTCATTGATGTCGAGCGCCCAGACCTGCGCGCCCTCGCGGGCGAAGGCTTCCGCCGCGGCGCGGCCGATGCCCTGGGCTGCGGCGGTGACGATGGCGGTCTTGCCGTGGAGTCTTCCGGGCATGTGGTTCGGTCCTGTGATTTGCATGCCCTCTCCCGCCCCGGGAGAGGGAAGGGACCCATGCGCAGCATGGGGAGGGTGAGGGGCTATCGGGCGTGGTACGAAATCCATGTCCCTATAGCCCCTCACCCTTCCCGCTCCCGGGGCGGGAGAGGGAGAAAAACCTTACTGACGGGTCAGCAGGTCCTGCGGCAGGTCGCGGTCGTGGAAGGCGGAGAAGATGGCGTTCATCTTGCCGTTCTGGAAGTTGGTCTTGATCCAGTTGTTGACCCACTCCTTCAGCCGGTCCTCGCCCTGCGGCAGGGCGATGCCGAGGTTCAGCTCCTGCTGAACGAACTTCACCTTCAGCGGGCTCTGCGGGCGCTTCTCGTTCATCGCGGCCAGCACGGCGGTCTGGGTCGAGACGATGTCGAGCTGGCCCGACACGGCGGCGGTGATCAGCGTCGCGTCATCCTCGAAGCGCACGACCTCGGCGCCCTTGGCGCCCTTGGTCACCATGCTGTCGTTCACGGTGGCGCGGGTCAGGCCGATCTTCTTGCCGTTCAGGTCGTCGTAGCCCTTGATGGCGTTGTCCTGCGTGCCCGCCACGATGATGTCGAGCGTCGCGTAGGGGATGGTGAAGTCCACCACCTTCTTGCGTTCCGGCGTGATCGCCAGGGTGGCGATCAGCAGGTCGGCCTTGCGGGTCTGGATGGTCGGCACGCGGGCGGCGTTGGTGATCTCGACCAGCTCCAGCTCGACGCCCATGTCCTTGGCGAGCAGCCGCGCGGTCTCGACGTCGGAGCCGGTCGCCTTGACGTCCTTGTCGACGAAGGCGAAGAGCGGGATGCCCATGGCGACGGCGATGCGGATCTTCTTCGCCTTCATGATGTCGTCGAGCTGGTCGGCCTGCGCCGTCACCGGCGCGGCGGCGAGCCACAGGGCGGCGACGGCGGCGGTCGCGGTGGAGAGAAGCGTCTTGATGCGCATGGACCGGTTTCCTCCTAGGGGTTCTTTGCTGGGTTGTTCTTTGAAAAACGGACCGTCACAGGCCGTTCGAGATGAAGTCGCGCAGCTCCGGCGTCTTGGGGTCGGCCAGCATGTCGCCGGGGCCGGTCTCCCACACCTTGCCCTGGTGCATGAAGATCACCCGGTTGGCGACGCGGCGGGCGAAGGCCATCTCGTGCGTCACCACCACCATGGTCATGCCGCCGCGGGCCAGCGTCTCCATGACGCGCAGCACCTCGCCGGTGAGCTGGGGGTCGAGCGCCGAGGTCACCTCGTCGAACAGCATCACCTTGGGCTGCATGGCGAGCGAGCGGGCGATGGCGACGCGCTGCTGCTGGCCGCCGGAAAGCTGTTCGGGGTAGGCGTCGATCTTCTCGGCCAGCCCGACCCGCTGGAGCGATTCCAGCGCCAGCGCGCGGGCGTCGCGGTTCGCCAGCTTCTTCACCCGGCGCGGCGCCAGCGTGATGTTCTCCTCCACCGTCAGGTGCGGGAACAGGTTGTAGCTCTGGAACACCATGCCGACGTCCTGGCGCAGCGCGCGCAGGTCGACGGCCTCGTTGTCGATGCGGTGGCCGCAGACCTCCAGCGTGCCGGACTGGATGGTCTCCAGCCGGTTGATGCAGCGCAGCGCCGTGCTCTTGCCGGAGCCGCTGCGGCCGATGATGGCGACGACCTCGCCCTTGGCGATCTCGAAGGACACCCCCTTCAGCACCTCGACGCTGCCGAAGGATTTGTGGATGTCATGCAGCTTGACGACGGCCGACATTGAGCTTCCTCTCAAGCGAACGGCTCCAGCGCGACAGCGGGTAGCACAGGGCGAAGTACAGGACGCCCGCGATCCCGAAGACGAGGAACGGCGTGAACAGCGAGTTGTTGACGACCTGCGCGGCGCGGGTCAGCTCGACGAAGCCGACGACCGAGGCGAGCGAGGTGCTTTTCATCACCTGGACCAGGAAGCCCACGGTGGGTGGCGTGGCGATGCGCGCCGCCTGCGGCAGGATGACGTCGACCAGCGTCTGCCAGCGGGTCAGCGCCAGGCACTCCGACGCCTCCCACTGGGTGCGCGGCACCGCCTCGACGCAGCCGCGCCAGATCTCGCCGAGGAAGGCGCTGGAATAGACCATCAGCGACACGCCGGCCGCCAGCAGCGGCGGCAGTTCGATGCCGACGACGCCGAGGCCGAAATAGACGACGAACAGCACGATCAGCAGCGGCGTGCCCTGGATGAGCTGGACATAGACGAAGGAGATCTGCCGCAGGAGGCGCGTGCGCGCCGTGCGCATCAGCATCACGCCGAAGCCGGCGACGCCGCCGAGCGCGAAGGCCAGCGCGGACAGCACGACCGTCCACATCATGCCCTGCAACAGGTAGATCAGGTGGTTGACGGTGAAGGACCCGCCCATGGTGTTTTCTCCCTTCCGGCCTTGCGTTCGCGGCCTTGATTCCAGCCTTACAGCGGCGTGCCGAGCCGGCGACGGCGCGGGAAGATGGCCTGTCCGAACAGGTGGAAGGCGAATTTCAGCATCATCGCCATGCCGAAGTAGAGAACCGCGACGACGATGAAGGTCTCGAAGGAGCGGAAGCTCTCGGACTGCACCGAGTTGGCGACGCCGGTCAGTTCCTCCGCCGAGATCTGCGAGGTGACGGACGAGGACAGCATCATCAGCACGAACTGGCCGCTGAGCGACGGGTAGACCCGCTCCAGCGACGGGCGCAGGATGACGTCCCAGTAGATCTGCGGGGTCGAGAGGCCCAGCGCCTCCGCCGCCTCGATCTGGCCGGGATGGATGGTGTCCATGCCGGCGCGCACGATCTCGGCGGTGTAGGCGCCGACGTTGAAGACCATGGTCAGCACGGCGGCGGCGAAGATCGGCAGCTTCAGCCCGGCGCTCGCCAGACCGAAGAAGATGAAGAAGATCTGGATCAGGTACGGCGTGTTGCGCACGATCTCGACATAGGCGCCGCACAGCGTCGCCAGCCATTTGCGCTTGCCGCGCCGGCCGATGGCGCAAAGGACGCCGATGACGAGGCCGAACACGCAGGCGATGACCGTCATCTCCAGCGTCATCAGCGCGCCGCGCAGGAACTCGGGCCAGTACTCCTGGAGACTGGCGAAGTCGAAGTTGTATTTCATGAAGGCGCCTCCCGACTGACCCGGCTTTGCGCCGGTTGTTCTGTCATCAACGCGTGGGTCCTTGCGGACACCGCTTTTACTCTGGCCCTCCTAAAGCCCCTCTCCCGGGAGAAGGGCTTTGCGTGCATGCCCCGCCTCAGCGCGCCAGCCAGCCGCCGTCGACCGGCAGCACGATGCCGTGCACGTAATCCGCCGCCGCCGAGGCCAGGAACACCGCCGCGCCGCCCAGCTCCTTGGGCTGGCCCCAATGGCCGGCCGGGATGCGGGCGAGGATGTCGGCGCTGCGCTTGGGATCGGCGCGCAGGGCGGACGTGTTGTTGGTGTCGAAGTAGCCCGGCGCGATGGCGTTGACGTTGATGCCCTTGCCGGCCCATTCGCAGGCGAGCAGCCGGGTCAGCCCGGCCAGCCCGCTCTTGCTGGCGGTGTAGGAGGGGATGCGGATCCCGCCCTGGAAGGACAGCATCGACGCGATGTTGATGATCTTGCCGCCGCGCCCCTCGTCGATCATGGCGCGGCCGACCGCCTGGGTCAGGAAGAAGGTCGTCTTCAGATTGACGTCCATCACCGCGTCCCAGTCGGCCTCCGTGAAGTCCACGGCGTCGGCCCGGCGGATGATGCCGGCGTTGTTGACCAGGATGTCGATCCTGGTCCCGTCGGCGGTCGCCTGCTCCATCAGCGGCGCCACCGCCGCCACGCTCGACAGGTCGGCGCGGATCTCGCGGAAGGGCGCGCCGGTCTCGCCGACCAGGGCCGACGTCTCGGTCATCGCCGAGCGGCCGACCGCGACGATGCCGGCCCCGGCCTCGGCGAGAGCGACCGCGATCGCCTGCCCCAGCCCGGTGTTGGCGCCGGTGACCATCGCTGTCTTGCCGGTCAGGTCGAAGAGGGGATGGGGGCTCATCGCAGGGTCTCCATCGGGATCCAGTCCATGTCGGTGTAATCGACGTTGTCGCCGCCCATGCCCCAGATGAAGGCGTAGTTGCTGGTGCCGACGCCGGAATGGATCGACCAGCTCGGCGAGATCACCACCTCGTCGCTCTTCATCACGATGTGGCGGGTCTCGGTCGGCTCGCCCATCAGGTGGAAGACGCGGGCGTTCTCGGCGAGGTCGAAGTAGAAATACACCTCGCAGCGGCGGCCGTGGCTGTGGACCGGCATGGTGTTCCACATGTTGCCCGGCTCCAGCTGGGTCAGGCCCATGACGAGCTGGCTGGTCTCGCAGACGCCCGGCAGGATGTACTGGTGGATGACCCGCTTGTTGGAGGTCGCGATGTCGCCGAGCGCCATCGACCTGGCCTGCGCCTGGGTGATGACGCGGGTCTCGTAGCGGGCGTGGGCCGGCGTGCTCATCAGGTAGAACTTGGCCGGGCTGTCCGGATCGGCGCTCTCGAAGCGGACGTCGACGCTGTCCTTGGCGATGTAGATGGCGTCGCGGTTGCCCAGGTCATAGGTCGTGCCGTCGACCACCACGCGGCCGGGCGCGCCGATGTTGAAGACGCCCAACTCGCGGCGCGCCAGGAAGGTCGGCGAGCCGATCTCCTTCGGCGCGGTCAGCGCCACCGCTTCGGTCGTCGGCAGGACGCCGCCCACCACCACCCGGTCGACGGTGCTGTAGGTCAGCACGATCTCGTTCGGCTGGAAGATGTCCTCCAGCAGGAAATGGCGGCGCAACGTGTCCGTGTCGTAGCGCTTCGCGTCGTCCGGATGCGGTGCGTAGCGGAGGTCGATCTTCATGCTGTCTCCCTGGGGCCGTCGTCCGGCTCATCGTCCCGCCCGTCCGGCCGAGGCGCCCGGAAGCGCGGCCGGGGCGGTCGCCTTGATTCTCGCGCTGGGTGCGCCGTGTCTCGGACCATCAGTAGGATATACTAGTATATCAGTCAAGCGGGATTCTGCGGGGCCAACGAACGGTCTGTAGCTTGGCTTCATCGGTGGATCGACACGGCCGCCAGAATGTAGTAAAACTACAAAACCAGCGTCCCGGACCGCCGCCCATGCTCGCCGCCATCGAAGCCTCCCTCGACCGCCTGCGCCGCGCGGAGATCGCCGTCGCGCGGGTCGTGCTGGCCGCACCCGACGCGGTGCTGGAGGACAGCATCGGCCAGCTCGCCGCCAAGGCCGGGGTGAGCGAGCCGACCGTCCTGCGCTTCTGCCGCGCCGCCGGCTTTTCCGGTTTCCAGGATTTCAAGCTGCGCCTCGCCCAGCATCTCGCGGCCAGCGCCGCGCGGGAGGAGGCGCGGCTGGCGCCGGTGACACTGGCGCGCGACCTGTCGCCCGGCGACAGCGTCGGCGGTGCGGCGGCGAAGGTGCTGAACCGCGCCATCGACGCGCTGGCCCGCCTGCGCGACACGCTCGACCCGGCGGCGCTGGAACGCGCGGCGCGGGCCCTGCTCACGGCGGGCCGGGTGGAGATCGTCGGCGTCGGCGCCTCGGGCGCCGTGGCGCAGGACGCCCACCACAAGCTGTTCCGGCTGCTGCCCGCGGTCGCCGCCTCGTCGGACGCCCACATCCAGGCGATGGCGGCGGCGACGCTCGGCCCCGGCGACGTGCTGCTCGCCATCTCCAAGACCGGCACCAGCCGCGAGATCCTCGATTCGGCCGCCATCGCCCGCGAGGGCGGCGCGACGCTGGTCGCCATCACCGGGGCCGGCACGCCGCTGGCCGCGCTCTGCGACACGCTGCTGGTCGTCGACGTCGACGAGGACACCGCCGTCCACACGCCGATGGCCTCCCGGCTGGCGCAGCTCGCGCTGGTCGACGCGCTGACCGTCGCCGTCGGGCTGCTGTCGCCGCCCGGCCTCAACCACCGCCTGTCCCGCATCAAGGCCGCGCTGCGCGGCCGTCACCGGGCCGGGGACACCCTACGGGATGACCCGCAGGACACCCCATCCGCCACTCTCCAGCTTGAGGATTCCCAATGACCTCCACCACCGAGATTCTCGACCGGCTCGTCGCCTATGGCGTGGTCCCCGTCATCCGCAACAGCTCGGCCGATCTGGCGCGCACCGCCGTGGGCTGGCTGCGCGAGGCCGGTTACGGCACCTTCGAGATCACCATGACGACGCCGGGCGCGGTCGGGCTGATCGAGGAGCTGACCGCCGAGGGCGGCGCCCTGATCGGCGCCGGCACGGTGCTGACCGCCGCCGGGGTCGCCGACGTGGTGAAGGCCGGCGCCCGCTACGTGGTGTCGCCCTGCGTGCTGCCCGAGGTCGCCGCCGCCTGCCGCGACCACGGCGTCGCCTGCCTGATGGGCGCGCTCACCCCCAGCGAGGTCCACGCGGCCAGCGTCGCCGGGGCCGACGCGGTGAAGATCTTCCCGGCCTCGACGGTCGGGCCGGCGCACATCAAGGCTTTGAAGTCGGTGTTTCCGGGCATCCGCTTCGTGCCGACCGGCGGCATCGACGCCGGCAACGTGGCGTCCTACGTGGCGGCCGGCGTCGCCTGCGTCGGGGCCGGCGGCAAGCTGGTCGACGAGTCGCTGGTCAGGAAGGGCGACCGCGACGCCATCCTCGCCGCCGGGCGGCAGCTTCTGGACGCCTACCGCGCCGCCAAGGGGGCCTGAGCGGCGCCCTGCCCTTCCGACGCCCCCTTGGGACCGGCGGCGCCCAGATGCCGGCAACCAGATGTCGGCGATCAGGTATCGGCCCAATGGCGCAGCAGGTTGTGGTAGAGGCCGGTCAGCTGCACGACGCCCGGATGGTCCGGCACGTCGGCGCCGATCTTCTGGATCGCGGTGTCGAGATCGAACAGCATGGTCCGCCGCCCGTCGTCGCGGATCATGCTCTGCATCCAGAAGAAGGAGCAGATCCGGGCGCCGCGCGTCACCGGCTTGACCTGATGCAGGCTGGTCGACGGGTAGAGCACCAGATCGCCGGCCGGCAGCTTGACCATGTGGACGCCGTAGGTGTCCTCCACCGTCAGCTCGCCGCCGTCATACTCGTCGGGGCCGGTGAGGAACAGGGTGGCCGACAGGTCGGTGCGCACGCGGTGCGCCGTGCCCGGCACCTGCCGGATGGCGTTGTCGACATGCACGCCGAAGGTCTGGCCGCCGGAATAGCGGTTGAACATCGGCGGGTAGACCTTCAGCGGCAGCGCCGCCGCCATGAACAGCGGGTTGCGCTCCAGCGCCGCCAGGATCACGTCGCCCAGCTGGCGGGCCGCCGGGTGCTGTTCGGGAATCTGCATGTTGTTTTTCGCCCGCGCCGACTGGTGGCCGGCGGTGACCGCTCCGTCCACCCAATCGGCCTGATCCAGGATGCGGCGCGCCTCGGCGACCTGTTCGGCCGTCAGGACGTTGGGAATGTGCAGAAGCATGCGCGTCTCCGTACCGAAAATGCGGACCGGACGAAAGGAAGGGTGAAGGAAGAGGAAGGCACCGGGGACGGCCCCGGCGCCTTGTCCGGATGGAGCCTGGACGTCCGTCAGAACTTCACGCTGGTGGTCAGCAGCGCCGTGCGGCCGGCGCCCGGCACCGCGTGGCCGCCGCCGGCATGGACGCGCTCGATGTAGAACTTGTCGGCGATGTTGTAGACGTTGAGCTGGAGATCGACGCCCGGACGGATCGTGTAGGCCGCCATCGCGTCGAACACCGCGTAGTTCGGGATCTTGCCGAGGTTGGCGTCCGACCAGTAGCGGTCGGCGACATACTGCACGCCGCCGCCGACCTTCAGGTTCCACGGCAGCTCGTAGGTGCTCCACAGGCTGAAGGTGTGCTTGGGCGTGCTGGCCAGCTCGTTGCCCTTGTTGGCGGCGGTGAAGGTCTCGACGATCTCGCTGGTCTGGTAGGTGTAGCCGCCGAAGACCTGCCACTTGCTGGTCAGATGGCCGGCGACGCCCAGCTCGATCCCGTCCACGCGGCGCACGCCGTTCAGCACCTGCACGGTGCCGCCCGGCAGCGTCTCGCGGGCGTTGGTCTTCTCGGTGCGGAACAGGGCGCCGGTCAGCGACAGCGTGTCGCCCAGCAGGTCCCACTTGGTGCCGACCTCGTAGGTGACGTTCTTCTCCGGCGGGGTGCCGGCGTTCGCCACCGTCAGCGACAGCCCCTCGGCCGACGGGTTGTAGGAGCTGGAGGCGCTGGCGTAGACGCTGGCGTTGGGCACCGGCTTGTAGATCACCGCGCCGCGCCAGCTCACCAGATTGTCGGTGCGCTCCAGGTTGGCCGCCGCCGAAGTGGCGGTGCGGGCGATGTCGGTCTCGGCGTGGAAGCGGTCGTAGCGGACGCCGCCGGCCACCTCCCATTGCTCGCCGATCTTGATGGTGTCCATCAGGTAGACGGCGGCGGTGGTGCTGTCCGTCTCGGTCTTGGCGCCGGGGGTGCGGGTGCCGGTGTAGCGGGCGAACGGGTTCGGGGTGAACAGCCGGTCGGTGGTCGAGGCGTTGGCCGAGAAGCTGTAGGGCTGGTTGTCGTAGCTTTCCGCCGTCAGCTCGACGCCGGTCACCACCGTGTGGCTGAGGGCGCCGGTGGCGAACTTCAGCGTGACGTCGGTCTGGTTGTCGATCGTCTTCAGCATGGCGTCGCGGGCCGTCGGCACCTTGGTCATGCTGTTGGCGGCGACGTTCGCGGCGCGCGGCACCGAGACGTTGGAGATGCGCCGGGTCTGCGCGGCGCGCAGCGTGTTGCGGACGCTGACGCTGTCGTTGAACTCGTGCTCCAGCCGCGCGGTGCCGATGTCGGTGCGCACGGTCTCGGCGTTCAGGTCCTTGAAGCCATAGTAGTTCTCGCGCTTCACGTCCGGCAGCGAGGTCGCGTTGACGACCGGGATGCCGTAATCCGGGATGTTGTCCTCCTGGAGGTGGAAGTAGCTGAGCGTGAATTTGGTCGGCCCGGTCAGGCCGAAGGTGATCGAGGGGTTGAAGCCCCAGCGGTTGTTCTCCACCACGTCGCGCCCGGCGATGCCGGAGGTCTGGCCCATCACGTTCAGCCGGATGGCGGCGTTGTCGAGTCCCAGCGCGGTCAGCGGCTGGTTCAGGTCGGCGGTGATCCGCTTGGTGCGGTCGGTTCCGAGCGCGACCGTGCCGGCGGTGATCGCTTCCTTCTGCGGAGCCTTGGTGACGAGGTTGACGGCGCCACCGGTGGCCCCCCGGCCCGCCGACGTCGCCGACCCGCCCTTGACCACCTCGACCTGCTCCAGGTTGAAGGAATCGCGGCTGTACTGGCCCTGGTCCCGCATCCCGTCGATGAACAGGTCGGTGTTGGCGGCGAAGCCGCGGATCTTCAGGTTGTCGCCCTGCGGCCCGCCCCCCTCGCCGGCCGCGATGGTGACGCCCGGAACCGTGCGCAGGACGTCGCGCAGCGAGTTGGCGCCGCGATCCTCGATCACCTCGCGCGGGATGACGGTGATCGTCTGCGGCGTGTCGAGCAGCGGCTCGCTCGTCTTCGGCGATGAGGCGCGGTCGACCTTGTAGTCGTTCTGCGGCCGGGCGCCCTCGACCGAAATGGCCGGAAGCTGCTGCTGCGTCGCGGCGGCGGGCGCCGCCGACTGCGACGCCGTCTGGGCGGCGGCCGGCAGCAGGGAGGCGCAGGAGAGCGCCAGCCCGAGAGCGGACGAGGTGGCGACCTGCCGGGAAACCCTCATGGACAGCAGGACGGTGTTGGATGATGACACGTTCAATTCCCCCCAAGGAATCTGCGACAGGCGGCTGAATGCAAATCATTCTTAAAATCACTTAGAAGCTTAAGCAACGAGAAATGAAAATGATTCTTATTCGCGAGTAAACAAAAAAGCCCCTGTGACCAAAGGGTCACAGGGGCTTTTTCCGCGCGCTTCCCGGAGCGGGCTATTTCAGGAAAAATTGAACCGGAACAACCAGTTCGATCCGATCCTGGGTCATCTCCTCGGGCGGTGCCGGGACCGGCGAGGCGCGGCGGACCATCTCCACCGTCTCCTCGTCCAGCACGGCGGTGCCGGAGGTCTTGTCGAGCTGCACCGACAGCACCTTGCCTTCGCGGTCGATGACGAAGCGGACCTGGGCCACGCCCTCCTGACGGCGGGCCTGGGCCGAACGCGGATAGCGCTTGTGCCGTTCCAGATGGCCGAGCACCCGGCCCTGCCAGCTCGGGACCGCGCGGCTCGGCGCCATCGACGGGGCGGGAGCCGCCGCGACGGGGGCCGGGGCTGGCGCGGGCGCCGCCGGGGCGACGGGCGCCACCTGCGGCGCGGCGCGCGGGGGCGGCGGCTTGGGCGGTTCCTTCTTCGGCTTGGGCGGTTCCTTCTTGGGTTCCGGCTTCGGCTTCGGCGGCTCCGGCGGCGGCTTGGGCAGCACCACCTCCGGCTCGACCACCGGGGGAGGCTCCGGCGGAGGCGGCGGCTCGACGATCGGCTCGGGCGGCGGCGGTTCCGGTTCGGGAGGGGGGGGCTCGGGCGGCGGCGGCTCGACCACCGGCTCGGGCGGCGGGGCCTCCATCGCCGGGGTCGGCTCGGGCGGGGCCACCGGCAGCGGCGCCAGTTCCAGCATCACGGCGGGCGGCTCGGCGTCGATCGGTTCCACCGGAACATGCCACGCCATGAAGGCGATGCCCGCCGCCGCGTGCACGCCGAGCGCCAGCAGGAAGCTTCCGCTCCAGCGGAAGGCCCCCGAGGGCGGCGGCTCCTCGACCAGGAAGGCCGGGTCGATGCTCGACGCGGTCATGGCGCCGGCGCCGATTCCAGACCGACCAGACCGACCTTCAGATAACCGGCGCCGCGCAGCGCGTTCATGACCTCGGTCAGCGCGCCGTAATCGACCGTCTTGTCGGCGCGCAGGAAGACCCGCGCCGTCTTGTCGCCGTTGGTCGCCGCGTCGAGCGCCGCGCCAAGCCCCTCGCGGGTGGTCTTGGTCTCGCCCAGCGACAGGGTCTTGTCGGCCTGGATCGACAGGAACAGCGGCTTGTCCGGACGCGGGGTCGGCGTCGCGGTGGAGGCCGGCAGGTCGACCGGGACGTCCACGGTGGCGAGCGGCGCCGCCACCATGAAGATGATCAGCAGGACGAGAACGACGTCGATGAAGGGCGTGACGTTGATCTCGTGTGTTTCGGTGAGTTCGTCGTCACCGCCGGAACCGAGACGGGCACCCATCGCCGGTCACTCCGCCGCGCTCGACGCGCCGACCGAGCGGGGCAGCGCGTGGCGGTCGATGTCGCGGCTCAGCAGGCGCAGCACGGCGGCCGAGGCGTCGGTGAGCTGGGCCTTGTGCCCGCCGATGGCGCGGGTGCAGGCGTTGTAGACGACGACGGCGGGAATGGCGGCGACCAGGCCGATGGCGGTGGCCAGCAGCGCCTCGGCGATGCCCGGCGCCACGACGGCGAGGTTGGTGGTCTGCGCCTTGGAGATGCCGATGAAGCTGGTCATGATGCCCCACACCGTGCCGAACAGGCCGATGAAGGGGCCGGTCGAGCCGATGGTGGCGAGGATGCCGGTGCCGCGCGCCATGCGGCGGCCGGCGGCGGCCTCGATCCGCTCCAGCCGCGAGGCGGCGCGGTCCATCAGTCCCTCGCGCGACGGGGCGTCGGCCGACAGGTGGGCCTCGGTGATGACGGCGCGGACCAGCGTGGCGGCCGTGCCCTGGCTGAAGCCGACCCGCTCCGCCGCCTGGCCGAGCGAGCGCGCGTCCTCCAGCATGGCGAGCGCGGCGCGGGCCTTGCGCTTGGCCGAGGACAGCTCGATGGCCTTGGCGATCGCGATGGTCCAGGTGGCGACCGAGGCCAGCGCCAGGCCGATCATCACCGCCTGCACCACCGGGCTGGCGGTCACGAACATGCCCCAGGCCGACAGATCGTGCGGCAGGGTCGCCACCGTGGCGGCGGCCGCCGCAGCCTGCTCGGCGGCGGGAGCGACGACGGGGGTCGCGGCGGCGGCGGCGGGAGCAGCGGTGGCGGCGGCGTCGAGGGCCGGGGCGGCGGGCGTTGCGGCGGGCGCGGCACCGGCGACGGCGGCGCCACCCTCCTGCGCCAGGGCGGCCACGGCGCTCAGCAGCGTGGCGAACCCGGCGAACGCGGCGGCGGCGCGAGGACGGTGAAGCGGTGTCGGCATTGGCGGTCGAACTCCCCCAGAACACAAAGAAGGCGAAATCCCGATGAACCCCAGAGCAAGGCCCCGACCCGCGTTATAGTGCGAATGAGTCTCAGTCGCACTTAAAATCGACCGCCGGCTCGCTTGATTTCTGGCTGTCTCCGCCCCGGAGGAGAATGTTTTTGTTCGTTTTACCAACCATTTACACGGACAGCCCCTGGCGGTGGCGGGCGCGCTTGTTGCAAACGATTTTCAATACCATCAACACGGATGGTTGTCGCGCGGAAAAATGTGACGGCAAAAGGGACGCAGGATTGCGCCCGGCACATCCACGCATGCCGAACGAAAGGGACGCCGGTCGCCGGTTGCGCGAGGATGACGGGGCGAGGATGATGGGTCGAGGGGATGGGAGGAAGCAGCCCTCCCCCGCCTCCGGTCCGCCCCGCCGGGGCCGTTCAGCCCTGAACCGCCGCGGCCTTCTCGCGGGAAGCCCTCAAGGTGACGTCGAGAAGCTCGTCCAGCGCGGGGGGGCGCGTGACGGCCGCGAGCGTCTTGAACAGGTCGGCGGACACGATCGGCTTGGGCAGATAGGCGGTCATGCCGGCCGCCAGATACTCGTCGCGGTTGCCCGGCATGGCGTTGCCGGTCAGCGCCACCACCGGGATCTCGCGCGCCGCCCCGGGCATGGCGCGGATGTGGCGGGTCGCGGTTATGCCGTCCATCACCGGCATCTGCACGTCCATCAGCACGGCGTCGAACCTCTGTGCCTCGACCGCCCGGACGGCCTGGAGTCCGTCCGTCACGGCGGTGACGCTGTGCCCGGCGCGGCCCAGCATGGCGACCACGATCTCGCGGTTGATGTCGTTGTCCTCGGCGACCAGCAGCCGCAGGCCGCCCGCCGGGGCGGCGGAACCGTGGGACGCGGCGGCGCGGTCCTCCGCCTCCTCGCCGGCGGCCGGCGGGGCCGGACGGCACGCCACGGTGAACCAGAAGGTGCTGCCCTTGCCCTCGGTGCTGACGACGCCGATGCGGCCGTCCATCAGGGCGACCAGCTCCCGGCAGATCGCCAGCCCCAGCCCGGTGCCGCCGAAACGCCGCGTCGTCGAGCTGTCGGCCTGGGTGAAGCGGCGGAACAGGCTGGGCAGGACCGCCTCGGAGATGCCGATGCCGGTGTCCGTCACCTCGAAGCGCAGCGGGAAGGAACCGTCGAGCCTGGGCGCCCCGTCCATCGACACCCGCACCGTGATCCCCCCGCGATGGGTGAATTTCAGGGCGTTGCCGATCAGGTTGACCAGCACCTGACGGATGCGCCGCATGTCGGCCCGCAGCCGCTGCGGCACCGGCGGCGCCACCTCGGCGGTCAGGGCGAGCCCACGCCCGGCGGCGGTCGGTTGCAGAAGGTCGATCGCGTCGGCCAGCACGTTGCGCAGTTCGAAATCGACAGGTTCCAGATCCACCTTGCCGGCCTCCAGTTTGGACAGGTCGAGGATGTCGTCGATGATCAGCAGCAGCGCGTTCCCCGACCGGCTGGCGACGTCGAGCATCTGCCGCTGCTCCGCGTCCAGGTTGGGGCCGTCGACCAGCGCCAGCGCCCCCAGCACGCCGTTCATCGGCGTGCGGATCTCGTGGCTCATGGTCGCCAGGAACTCGCCCTTCATGCGGTTGGCGAGGTCGGCGGCGTCCCGCGCCCGGCGCAGGCTCGCCTCGATCTCGCGCTGGGCGGTGGCGTCGCGGATGGCGCCGGTGAAATACTGCCGGCCGCCCTCGCGCCAGCCGGCCAGCGTGACCTCGACCGGGAACTCGCTGCCGTCCTTGCGGCGGCCGACCATGTCGCGCACGCCGGAACTCGGCGGCTCCACCTCGCCTCTGCGGTAGGCCTCCATCAGGCCCTCGTGGATCTCGCCCTCGGCCTCCGGCATCAGCCGGCGCACCGGCCCGCCGACGATCTCGGCGGCGGAATAGCCGTACAGCCGCTCCGCCGCCGGGTTGAAGGCGTTGACGATGCCGTTCTCGTCGACGGTGATGATCGGCTGCTCCACCGCGGCCAGCATGGCGCGGTAGCGTGTCTCGCTCGATTGCAGCCGCTCGGCCGCGCGCTCCCGCTCGGTTATGTCGGTGGCCGATCCCCGGTAACCGATGAAGGCGCCGTCCTCGTCGAACAGCGGGCGGCCGCTGACGCTGACGTGGCGGACACCGATGGACGTCCGCACCCGGTACTGGAAATCGCGGAACGGCTCGTGCCGCTCCAGCAGCCGGCGGTGCTCCCGCCAGCGGGCGTCGTCCCCCGGCTCGCGCAGCGCCATGTCCTCGCGGCGCAGGCCGATGGGCGGCTCCCCCTCCGCCGTGTGCGGCACCAGCGGCCCGATCAGGCAGGAAAAGCGCAGGTCGGCGCCCATCTCCCAGAACCAGTCGGACGCGGTCTCCGCCTGGTCGCGGAAGCGCTGTTCGCTCACCGCCAGCCGGCGGGCGGAGGCGGCCAGCCGGGCGGACTGCCGCGTCGCCAGCGCCGCCAGCCCGAACAGCCCCAGCGTGCAGGCCGCCGAGCCCAGCCAGTAGAGGCGCTGGCGGTTCCGGGTGCCGGCCATGAAGGCGCTCTCGCTGAAACCGGCGGTGACGATCAGGGGGTAGGATTCGAGGGTGCGGTAGGATTGCAGGCGGAGGACGCCGTCGATCGCGCTGGTCTCGGGCAGGAAGCCGCTCGGCTGCGACCGGGCCTGGCGCAGGGTCGCCGTGCCGCTGACGTCGAACCCCATGATGCGATCGTCCAGGACCGACCGCGCCCGCAGGATGCCGTCCGTGCCGACGATCTTCACCGAGCCGCCGATCCCGACATCCACCCCCTCCAGCACCCGGCTGAAATAGAAGGGATCCATCGAAGCGACCATCACCCCGGCGAAGCCGCCGTCGGGGCGGGCCAGACGGCGTGTCAACTGGATCGCCCAGCGCTTCGACGCCCTGCCCAACACCGGCTTGCCGATGAAGAGGCCGACGCCGGCATTCTCGGCATGGACGCGGAAATGCTCGCGGTCGCCGACATAGAGGCGGGGCGGCAGGTCCGACACGCTCGACCGCACCAGCTCGCCCCGCTCGTCGATGATGGAGAGTTGCAGCAGGATCGCGGACCGCTCGGTGGCCCGGTTCATCAACTCGCTGGTGTGTGGGTCCAGCGCGCCGCCGTGCTTGTTGAAGTCGTCGATCAGGAACAGCATGACCTGATCGGCCTCGGCGATGGCGCGCGTCGTCTGCTCGGCGACGACGCGGGTCAGATTGCCGGTGTCGCGTTCGGCCCGCGCCATCGCGTCCGCCTCGTCGGTGCGGGAGAGCAGCAGGGCGGCCCCCCACAGGGCGGCGGACAGGCCGAGCGTCGCCGCCCAGACGGCGACCGAGAAGCCGCGTTGCTGGCGGTGGTGCCCCATCACGGCCGCTCCAGCACCGGACCGAAGGTGGCGATGGCGCGCGCCAGCGCCACGGCGTCCACCGGACGGGGCAGGAACAGGTCGGCGGGGACCGGCTCGGCCTCCGCCATCCCCTCCGGGGCGCCGCACAGCACGCAGCACAGGCCGGGACGCAGGGCCTTAAGCCGGACGATCAGCGCCGGGCCGCTCATTCCCCCGGCCGACGGGCCGGCGACGACGACGTCGAAGCTGGCCGGCTCCTCCATGACGATCTCCAGCGCCTCCCCGGCGCTTTCGCAGACGGCCACCTCGCAGCCCAGCCGCTCCAGGCTGTCCGACAGCCAGTCGCCCATCGCCGGGTTGTCGTCGACCACCAGCACATGGCAGCGCGGGGCGGCGGACGGCTGGTCGGGCCGGTCCGTCTCGGCGGCGGGAATCGGAATGAAGAGGCGGACCACGGTCCCCTCGGTCGGGTGGGTCCAGACGGAAAGCCCGCCGTCGTGCCAGCGGGCGACGGTCAGGGCGGTCGACGGCGCCGCCGCCTCCTCTTGCCGCCGCGCCGCCGCGCGGGCGGAGAGCAGCGGGTCGAAGGCGGCGAGCAGATCGGCCATCGGGCGGGGCGTCCCGCCGCTGCGAAGCTCGAACATCGCGTGCGGACAGCGCCGGGGGACCAGCGGGGTTTCGACCCGCCAGCCGTGCGGCGCCGCCGAGGCGTCGAGGTCCCCGCTCCACAGCGCCGCGCGGAAACCCAGCCGGGGCTCAACCAGAGCACGGATCTCGGTGCCGGCGGCGGCCAGGCACCGCGCCAGCAACCCCGCATGGCCGGGGAAGGCCGGCAGTTCCGGTTCATCGCGCACCGACAGCGCCGCCTCCGCCGGCAGCGTGGCCCGCAGCCGCGCGGCGGCGTCGTTCAGGATCTGGCTGGCGGTGACCGGCCGGAACTCCGGAGGGGCGCCGCGCGCGCCGGCCAGGATCTGGCGCATCAACGTCTTGCTGCGGTCGACGGCGCGCAGGATGCGAGTGGCGTAATCGGCCTGCGGACTGTCGGCCGGCAGGTCGGTCACCAGGAAATCGGCGTAGCCGGCGACCGCGCCCAGCCCGTTGTTGACGTCGTGGACGATGGCGGCGGCCAGCCCGGCCATCGCGTCCATGCCGTCGGTCTGCGCGGTGCGCAACCGGTCGAGCAGCGGGTCGCGGCCGATGACCAGGGCGCCGCCACCCGGCAGCGCCCGGCGTTCGGGAACCAGCGGGGCGGGCCAGACGACGCCGTCGTCCCAGCGGCTGTCCGGCACGGCGGCGGCCCCCAGCGCCGCCGACGCCGCCCGGTTGGCGGCGACCACCCAGCCGTCCGGGCCGAGCAACACCACCGCGTCCGTCATCGCGTCGAGCAGGACCTGCCGGTCGGCGGCGTGCCCGCCCGCCCCGCCCGGCCGTTCCGGCTCCTCCTCCCCCAGGCCGGCATCGCCGAGGGCGTCCCCGCCCAACCCGTCCGGATCGAGCGAATCGTCGCGGGAGGCGTCCTCCCGCCACGCCGCCGCGGCCAGCGCGCGTCGGCGCTCCTGGCCGAGCCACCCCAGTTCCGCCCGCGCCCGGACGGCGACCAGAAGGGCGGCGGCGGTCAGGCCGGCGGCGGCGGCAAGCAGGACCGCCACCGTGCCGTCTCCCTCGAACGGCGGCATCAGCCACAGGGCGGCGGCACCGGCGGCGGCGGCCAGAAGCGGCGGCACCGCGATCGCCCACCCCCATCCACGCGCCTGAGGAGCCTGGGAACGGTCGGTCGGTGGCGTGGCGGTCATGATCACTCGTCGATTGTGGCCGTGGAAAAGCGCCGGCCGGCGGCCTGACCGGGGAATAGTAACGCGCGCACCGGCCAGCCCCGCCTCAGGGCCGACCCGTATGCACAGGTTCCCTCAGGGCGACGCGGGGCTCAGGCCATGGCTCAGCAGCCCGGCCTCCTGGGCGCGGCGGACGGCGTCGGTACGGTTGCGGGCCCCCAGCTTGCGCAGGATCCGCCGCGTGTGCAGCTTCACCGTCACCTCCTGAAGGCTCAGCCGCCGCCCGATCTCCTTGTTGGTGGCGCCGGTCGCCAGCATGCACAGGACCTGCTGCTCGCGCTCCGTCAGCGGCGCGGAGAGGGCGCCGTCGCCGTCCGCCGCGCCATCCGCCGCGTCGTCGCCGCCGTCGTCGAGATCGGCCGGCAGCTCGCTGATGTGCAGCAGGTCCATCGCGACGCTGCGGGGGATGAAGCTGCCGCCCTCGGCAACCAGGCGCAGGGCCTGGGCCAGCACGCGCCGCGGCGTGGTCTTGGGCAGGAATCCGTCGGCGCCGCAGCGCAGCACCTCCAGCGCCGTCTCGGGATCCTCGGCCCCGGTGACAACCGCCACCGGCCCCTCGACGCCGGCCCGCCGCAGCAGGGTCAGCGGGTCCGTGCCCTCGACGCCGGGCATCCGCCAGTCGAGGACGATGAGATCGAACCACCCGGCCGTCAGACCGTCCAGCGACCCGACGGACAGCACGTCGGCGTCCGCCCAGGCCTGACGGATGGACAGCTCAAGGGCATCGCGAAACAGCGGGTGGTCGTCGGCCACCAGAATTCTCATCCACCGCCTCCGCCCGGCCGGCACCCGGTCTTGGGACCTTGCTGGAAATCATAGCATCAGAGCAGGATATTCGCGTCAAAATGTTAAGTTTCGGTGATGAACGCCTTTCGGGCGGATCGTTGGCTGGACCAGGATAGTATCCCCGGTATCCCATTTCCCGACGCCGCTATCCCACGCCACCGCCGCGGCATGCCCAGCCAATCGTTATTGTTGTGCCCATGGAACAAGGGCGGCCCCCAACCCCCGTGCGGCAGCGGCGGGACGGGGGGCGCCATGGGGCAACGCCGCCGGCCTGAACAAAAAAGCGGACACACGCGAAGGACCGCAAGGACGCGCGCCATGGAAATGACCCTCTACGAGCTCCGCCCCGCGGCCAAGGCCGGCCGCGTTCTGCTGGTCGACGACGATCCCGACTTCCGGGGCATGGTCGGCGTCGCCTTCACCCGCGCCGGCTTCACCGTGCGCGAGGCGGCGAACGGCAACGATGCGCTGGCGATCCTGCGCGACTCCGAGATCGACCTGATCGTGACCGACATCATCATGCCGGAAGCCGACGGCTACGAGGTGATCCTGGGGCTGAACACCCTCCCCGCCCGCCCGCCGCTGATCGCGGTGTCGGGCGGCAGCGTCCGGCTGCGGATGGAGCTGCCGACCATGGCCTGCCTGCTGGGGGCCGACGCCGCCTTCGAGAAGCCGGTCAATCTCGCCGCCCTGCTGGCGGAAGCCGCCCGCCTGATCGGGGAGCGGCGCAAGGGTGCGGCGCCATGAACGTCCTGATCGTGGATGACGATCGCACCAACCTGCTGATCCTGGCCACCCTGGTGCGGCGGATCGACGACGCCGAGCCGGTGACGATGGACAACCCGTTCGACGCCGTCGCCTGGCTGCGCGACAACAGCCCGGACCTGATCCTGCTCGACCAGATGATGCCCGGCATGGACGGCCTGACCCTGCTGCGGCACATCCGCGCCGACTCGCGGCTCGACACGGTCCCGGTCGTGATGATCACCGCCGACATCGCCACCGGGATCCGGCTTCAGGCGCTGGAGGAGGGCTGCAACGACTTCCTGACCAAGCCGATCCTCGTGCCGGAGGTCCAGGCCCGGATGCGCAACCTGCTGGCCCTGCGGCAGAGCCGGATCCTGCTGCGCGACCGCGCGGCCCTGCTGTCGGCCGAGGTGGAGCGGGTGACCGCCGCCCTGCAACGCCAGGGCGAGGAGCTGGTCCACCGCCTGTCCTGCGCCGCCGAATACCGCGACCCGGAAACCGGCGCCCATCTCGAACGCATGTCCCGCTATTCCCGGATCATCGCCGAGACCGCCGGCTACGATGGCGACTTCGCCGCCCAGCTGATGGCCGCCGCCCCGATGCACGACGTCGGCAAGATCGGCATTCCCGACATGATCCTGCTGAAGCCCGGCCGGCTGACGCCCGAGGAGATGACGGTGATGCGCCAGCACACCACCATCGGGCACGGCATCCTGGCCGGCAGCGACATCCCGCTGATGCGGCTGGCGGCGGAGATCGCGCTGACCCATCACGAGAGGTACGACGGCAACGGCTACCCCAACGGCCAGGCGGGCGACGACATTCCGGTGAGCGGCCGCATCGTCGCCATCGCCGACGTCTTCGACGCGCTGACCAGCACGCGCCCCTACAAGCCCGCCTGGTCGCTGGCGAAGGCGCGCTCCCATATGCAGAAGGCGGGCGGGCAGCATTTCGACCCGGTCTATCTGGACGCCTTCCTGTCGAGTTGGGACCAGGTCTGCGAGATCTACGAAACCTTCGCCGACAAGCAGGCCGAGCCGTCCCTCGACGAGGTGTGACCGGCGGGAGGGACCGTCAGTTGACGATGCGCCAGGTCCCGTCGGCCATCAGGCAGGCGGTGCCGAAGCTGGCCTGCGGCCGCCCGTCGATCATCACCGTGCTCTGGTATTCCCGGCATTGCAGGCCCTCGGCCGAACGGTAGACCGGCCCGGCCGGGTCAGCGGGCACCGGCGGCGCGTAGACCACAGCGGGCGGGCGCTGGTAGACGACCACGGGCGGGGGCGGGGCGTACATCACCACCGGCGGCGGCGCGTAGTAGCGCGGGGCGGGGTAATGGCGGGGGCCATAGCCATAGCCATAACCGTAGCCGTAGCCCGGAAAGACCGGGGCGACGCCGATCCCGACGCCGACCGACACCGACGAGCCGCCGCGCGCGGCGGCGTCACCGGGGGCCGCCGCCACCGCCGCCAGAACGGCTACCGCCCCCAGGGCACCCAAGGCCAACACCCGCCGCACCGCCGTCATGATCCGTCTCCCGACCGCATGCCGGCGGTCACGTTCGAATCCCAGCATACACCCGGACCGGCGCGCGCGGGAGAGGGAACCGCTCAGATGTCGAGCGGCAGGTTGTCGGGGTCGAAGCCGAGCTGCTCGACGATGGCGCGGGCGAGCGGCAGGCTGGTCTCGAACCGCCATTCGCGGCGGCCGGGCAGATATTCGGACACGTTGGGACGGCCGTTGGCGAAACGGCGCGGATTCATCTCGTACCAGTAGATGTCGTTCAGCGGGACGCCCTGCTCGGCGGCGTAGACCTCGGCGATGCGCGGCCAATCGTTCACGGCCGCCTGGGGGGCGCCGGCCGTCTTGGCGATGTCGGTCTGCTCCAGGAAGGCGACGATGCGCTTTCCCTCGCGCTCGAAGTCGGCGACTCGGATGGCGGCGGGCGCCTTCCCTTCACGCTGGTAGGTCCATTCGCGGTTCTTTTCGACCAAGGCCTTGTCCACGGCTGATGCTCCGGTTTGCTCTTTGGAAGGCTAGCCGACCGGCCGGCCCTCGCCAACTGTTCCGTGGCCTTATCCCGGAAAGTCGTTGGAGACTCGGTGGTTTTTGACCGACGGGACAGACCGCCGGTTACAAAAGCACGCCGTCTGTGCATTGTATACGGGAAATTCCCGCCGTCGGCAGGCAACGAAAGGGAGGCCGGGGACCCGTCGGGATCCCCGTCTCCACGCAAGTTCGGGCCGCCCGCCCGGCGAGGGCGGCCGGCTCAGTAGCCGGCGGTCGCCCCGTCGGGGTTGCGCGGGTCGGAATAGCCGTACAGCCCGTCGCCGCGGAGCTGGATGGTCTGGGTGCGGCCCATGGTGGGCTTGACCGCAACCTTGTGCCCCTTCTGCTCCAGGAGGCGGATGGTGTCCGGGCTGAGCCCCTTCTCGACCCGCAGTTCGTCCGGCGTCCATTGGTGGTGGACGCGCGGCACGGCGGCGGCCTCGGCCGGATTCATGTCGAAATCGATGTGGTCGATGACGGTTTCCAGCGTGGTGGTGATGATGCGGCTGCCGCCCGGGCTGCCGGTGATCAGCCAGGGCTTGCCGTCCTTCAGCACGATGGTCGGCGACATCGAGCTGAGCGGGCGCTTGTAGGGCTGGATGGCGTTGGCGTCGCCGCCGATCAGCCCGAAGGCGTTGGGCACGCCCGGCTTGGCCGAGAAATCGTCCATCTCGTTGTTCAGCAGGATGCCGGTCCCCTCGGCGACGATGCCGCTGCCGAAATTCAGGTTCAGCGTGTAGGTGGTGCTGACCACGTTGCCCTGGGAATCGGCGACCGAGAAATGGGTGGTCTGGTCGCTCTCGTAGGGCGCCGGCTTGCCGGGCTTGATGGTGCTGGCCGGGGTCGCCTTCTCGGGATCGATCCGCTTCGCCAGCTCGTCGGCGTAGGCGCGCGAGGTCAGCCCCTTCACCGGCACCTTGGTGAAGTCGGGGTCGCCGAGATACTCGGAGCGGTCGGCGTAGGCCAGCTTCATCGCCTCCGCCATCAGATGGATGCCCTGGGCGCTGCCGGCGCCGAGATCCTTCAGCGGGTAGCGCTCCAGCATGTTGAGGATCTGGACGATGTGCGTGCCGCCGGAGCTGGGCGGCGGCATCGACTTCACGGTGTAGCCCCGGTAGGTGCCGGCGACCGGCTCGCGCTCCACCACCTTGTAGGCCCTCAGATCCTCGACGGTGACGAGGCCGCCATGCCTGGACATCTCCGCCGCGATCTTCTCCGCGATGGGGCCCTCGTAGAAGGCCTTCGGCCCGTTCTTGGCGATCAGCTCCAGCGAGGCGGCGAGATCGGCCTGGACCAGCGTCTCGCCGGCGCGCAACGGGCGTTCGTCCTTGAAGAAGACGGCGCGGGTGGCGCCCCACTTCGCCAGATGGTCGCGCTCGACCTCCAGCAGCCCGGCGAGTTGCGGGGTGACGGCGTAGCCCTCGCGCGCCAGCTTGATCGCCGGGGCGACAACGTCGGCCAGCGCCAGCGTGCCGTATTTCGCCTGGGCGTGGGCGAGGCCGGCGACCGTGCCGGGGATGCCGACCGCCAGATGGGTGTAGAGCGAGCGGTCGGGCGCGACCTTGCCCTGCCCGTCCAGATACATGTCGCGGGAGGCCTTGGCCGGCGCCATCTCGCGGAAGTCGATGGCGACGTCCTTGCCCGACTTGGCGTCGTGCACGATCATGAAGCCGCCGCCGCCGACGTTGCCGGCGTTGGGCAGCACCACCGCCAGCGCGAAGCCGACCGCCACGGCGGCGTCCACCGCGTTGCCGCCGCGCTGGAGAATGGCGACGCCGATCTCCGTCGCCAGCCGGTGCTCCGACGCGACCATCCCGTTCTGCGCGCGGACGGGATAGAAGATGTCGTAGCCGATGTCGTAGCGGACCGACGGCTGGGGAGCGGCCTGGGGAGTCGCCGTCTGGGGCATCGCCGCCTGGGGCATCGCCGCCTGGGGCGCCAGCTGGGCGAGGGCCGGTGCGGCCAGCCCGACACCGAGCGCCATCACGGAGGCGAAAGCCGCGGTCGACAGCCGAACCCGGAGGGTGGGTCGGGCGGTGGGGAAGGTCATGCCGGGGATCTCCTGAACGGAACGGTAAACGGACCGACGGTGCCGGGCGCCCAGAATGGCACGTCCGGCATTGCTGGTCTGCCCAATAATTGGACATCGCTGTGAACGGCGTTGGTTTCCCGTATGAACGACCCGTGCGGGATTGTGAACGCCCGGTCATCCCCCGGCGGCGCTACTTCTCGCCGATGAAGGCGCAGTGGGCGAAGGTCTGGAAATCGTGCCAGCGGATGCGCAGCGGCGGATCCGCGTGGCGGAACCGGTGGTGGGCCGCCAGATGGGCCGTCTGATCCAGCATCCACCGGGGCTCGGCGTCCAGAAGGAAGTGCCCGATGTAGGCGGCCACCGTCTCCAGGAAGCGGCGGGCCGGAGGCGTGTCGTTGTAACAGACGAAGCCGGCGAGGATTTCGCGGAACGGCCCGCGCCGCCGCCCGTCGAGCAGGAGGCCGACGTCCTGCCCCGCCATCTCCTCCGCCAGCCGGCGAAGGTCGCCGCGCACTTCCGCGTCCAGATCGAGCACGATGACCGGGCGGTCCAGCCGGCGGTGCCATTGGAAGGCGCGGACGAAGCGCGCGCAGGCGAAATAGGTGCTCCGCCGGTGCTGCGACCATCCGGAAAGGTCCGGCCGCTCGCAGGAGACGCCGAAGCTCAAGGGATAATGCCGGCGCCAGTCCGCGACGAGATCGAGCATCGCCGCCGACGGCGACACCAGATTCAGCACGACCGAAACGCCCGGACTGTGATCGGCGATGGATTGCAGCAGCTTCGGCCCGAAACGGCGGGCGTAGATTTCGTCGCCGCTCAGCAGGATCACCGGCCCCGTGGCGCCAGCCTCGCCGCCGGTCCCGTCCACCAGCGTTTCCAGCGCCGGCAGGCGGGCGAGAACGCTGTCGACCGGCGGCAGCTGCTCCAGGAACCCATCGTCGGCGCGCAGCATGGACCAGTAGCCAAGCTCCGGGTCCGCCTCGATCTCCGCTGTCGTGAAACGCGATGCGAACCGCACTTGCAGACGCGAGGCCAGGCCCAGCCGGCCCCGGCGGCAGACATGGTACCCCACCAGCGCCGCGCACAGGACATCCCTGGGCGCGACGCGCAGTTGCCGCCACGCCGCCCGCGCCACACGCTCCAGACGGCCGTCGTCGAGCTTGCCCAGTTGCAGCAGGTCGAGGGCCAGCGCGCGCCAGAGACGGCCCGTGCCGCTCTCGTCCGGATGGATGGCCTGAACCGCGCGCAGATGGTCGAACGCCGCCAGCGCGGCGTCCAGATCGAAGTCACGGGCCTTGCTGGAACACCAGCCGATCAGCCCGCTGCGCGGCAGCAGCGTCCGCGCCAGGCTTTCGTGCGCGCGGATCGACGCCGGCTCCAGCGCGATGAGCCGCCGCGCCGCCGCCTCGAACCGGCCGGCGTTCTTCTCCCACAGGACGTCCAGGTTGTTGCGCGCCTGCTTGTGGTTGGGGGTGACGGCAAGGACGCGCTCGTACCAGGCCTCCGCGTCGAGCGGCCGCCCCGCCCCGTCCGGCGGCGCCGGCCCCAGCAGGTTGGCGAGGTTGAAGGCCGCGGCACCATGGGCGGGGGCGAGCGCCAGCGCCCGGCGGTGGGCGTTCCCGGCGTCCTCCGCCCGCCCGGCCGCGCGCAGCATGCCTCCGAAATTGGCCCAATGGTCGGGAACCGACGGCTGGGCATCGACCACCCGCCGGAAGACATCGACCGCCTCGGCCGGGCGCCGACGCTGCATGAGGAGCAGCCCGAGCATCTGCAACGCCTGGACGTGGTCCGGCTGCCCCTCCAGGAACGCGCGGTATCCGGCCTCCGCCCCGTCCAGCTCGCCCTGCTGGTGGGCCCGCATGATGGTCCTGATGTCGATGGTCACCGCCGAACGCCGCTCCCCGCCGTCTGTGATCGGCACCGGCTGGCGCCGCACCATCGCTGGTTTCAGGCTTGTCCATACGACACCTGAATCCGGAACGCCAGCGGTGGAGCTTGGCGGCTTGATCCGCCACCACGCTCATGCGACACGAAAACCGCCTCGCGGGTATCCGTCGCCCCGTCCACTTTCAAATCGGACTGAGTGGATCGCGTAAAATCGGAATCGGTTTGAAGCGTGAATCCGCTCGCTATCAAAGGGCTGGAGTTTCGTGCGTTTCTCAATTAAACGCACGAAACTCCAGCCCGGCCGGCTTCATCAGGATCTGCACCCGATGCGCATCAGTCGTCGAAACCTTCTCCTGGCCAGCGCAACCTTTCCCGTTCTCGCGTCCTGCGCGAGTGACATCACGGAGCTTCGCGAGCGCCCCGTTTCCGCGCTCGCGGAGGAGTTGGACGTCTGCTCGGCGGCCTACGCCGTGTTGAAATCCGGCATCCCTGCGGCCCCGGTGGCTCTCTCAGGATGCGACGAAAACACCACGCGGTCCGACACCGTCTTTCAGGCGGCTTCGCTCACCAAACCCGTCGTCGCGTTTGCGGCGCTGCAACTGGTCCTCGACGGCCGGCTGGACCTCGACGCCCCGGCGTCTCACTACCTGCCCGCCGGGTACAAGCATTTTCACAGCGTGCTGGCCCGATCGCCCGGCGATCCCCATGACGTCATGCCCGGAAATGCGCTCAGTCGGATTTCCGTGGCCCAACTGCTCAATCACACCTCCGGCCTTCCGAACTGGTCGAGTGAAACGCTCTCCTTCGAGTCCGAACCGGGTGAGCGTTGGGGATACTCCGGCGAGGGCTTCGTCCTTCTACAGGCCGTGATCGAGGCGATCACGAACACGGAACTCTCGGCCTATCTCGATAAGAACGTGTTCGGGACGCTTGGCATGGCCAGCACCAGCCTGATCTGGCGCGACGCCTTCGCGGAGCGCGCGACCGTCGGCACCACGGCCTTCGGTTTCAAGCGGCAGGTCCGGTTCAAAAGCGCCGTGGCCGCCGCATCGCTGTACACCACGGCGGCCGACTATGCGAGGTTCATGTCGGCGCTGCTGACCAACGATCGGCTCTTGTCGCTGGTGCTCGCGAAGACGGTGGAGGTGGACCGCGAGCTTGGGCTCGACTGGGGTCTCGGTTGGGGAATCGAACGCGCGCCAGGCGGCCCATACATCTGGCAATGGGGCAACAACCCTGGATTCCGTGCCTTTGCCATGGCCTCCGTCACGTCCAGGGACGGCTTCGTCATCCTGACGAACAGTGACCACGGCATGCCACTCGCCGCCTCCGTCGCGCGATCGGTCCTGCCTGCGGAGCACAACGCATTCCGCTTCTCCTGGGTTGCCTAGACAGTGCGGCCTCGAGCGTGCCGGTAAACGGCTGGAGCCGCCCTCTCCTCCCGAGGATGCCAGGATGTCCCAGGCGGCGCGGGTCATCCGCCGACACCCGACGGGACGGCATGCCCATCCCGCGGCGCGGCGGCATGCCGTCCCGTCCCCCCCCTTACGCCGGCTCGACGAAGTCGGTGCCGCACGTCCACCCCTCCCAGGCGGCCATCTCCCCCATCACGCTGTCGAGCTTGGCGCGGGTCCGCGCCAGGGCGTCCGTGCCGAGCAGCAGATGCAGCGGCGGATTCTCCGAACGGACCAGCGCCAAGATGGCCTGCGCGGCGCGGTCGGGGTCGCCGAGCTGGCGGCCGGCCATGGCGTCGAAGGCCGCCGAGCTGCGCCCGACGCTGGCGGCGTAGGCCGGGTCCGCCGCGCCGCTCTTGCGGATCGAGTGGGCCGACAGGAAGTCGGTCCGGAAGGCCCCCGGCGCCACCGCCGTCACCTTGATCCCCAGCGGGCCGACCTCCTGCGCGAGGCTCGCCGACAACCCCTCCAGCGCGTGCTTCGCCGCCGCGTAGAGGCCGGCGCCGGGACCCGGCGCCCGGCCGGCGACCGAGGTGATGTTGACGATGTGACCGGAGCCCTGCGACCGCAGGTGCGGCAGCGCCGCCCGGATGATGCGGAAGGGGGCGAAGACGTCGATCGCGAACAGGCGCTCGACCTCGGCGTCGCTCGCCTGCTCGACCGCCCCCAGCAGGCCGTAGCCGGCGTTGTTGACGATCACGTCGACCCGCCCGGCCAGCGCGAAGGCCCGGCCGACCGCCGCCTCCGCCGCGTCGCCGTCGGCGAGGTCGAGCGTCAGGACATGCAGCGCGCCGCGGTCGGCGGGCGGTTGGGCCGGCGGTTGGGCCAGCGGTTGGGGCGTGCCCTCGCGGACCGTTCCGACGACCGTGTCGCCCTGCGCCAGCGCCGCCTTGGCCAGCGCCAGCCCCAGGCCCCGCGAGATCCCCGTGATGAACCATGTGGTCATGCGATGTCTCCTTTTGTCGCCGCACAGGGGTACACCCGGCGATGCGGGTTCAGAATGGAGCCGTTTCTGACAGCGCTTGTAAGCTGGACTGAAAAGTCGTTTCCTGCATCGCATGGACTCCCGGATGGAACCCCTGCTGTCGGGCAGCGACTACAACCAGCTCCGCGCCTTCGTGGCGGTCGGCGAGACGCTGAGCTTCAGCCGGGCGGCCGACCGGCTCGGCGTCTCCCCCTCGGCGCTCAGCCAGCTCGTGCGCGGCTTCGAGGAACGGGTCGGGGTGCGGCTGCTCAACCGCACCACGCGCAGCGTCGCCCTGACCGAGGCCGGCGAGAACCTGTACCGCCGCGTCCGCCCCGCCGTGTCGGAACTCGGCGAGGCCATCGGCCAGATCCGCCAGCACCGCGAGCGGCCGGCGGGAACCGTGCGCGTCCACAGCTTCCGTGCCGCCGCCAGGACCTGCATCGAGCCGATGCTGCCGGCCTTCGCGCGGGACTATCCGGACGTCGTGCTCGACGTCACGCTGGACGACACGGTGGTCGATCTGGTGGCCGGCGGCTTCGACGCCGCCATCCGCATCGGCGAGGTGATCGAGCGCGATCTGGTCGCGCTGCGGCTCGGGCCGGATCTGCGGCAGGTCGCGGTGGCGTCGCCCGACTATCTCGCGCGTCACGGGCGTCCGGACCACCCGCGCGATCTGGTGCGCCACCGCTGCATCCGCTGGCGCTGGCCCGGCCACGCTACGCCCTACGCCTGGGAATTCTGCGAGAGCGGATCCTGGTTCGAGGTCGCGGTCGACGGACCGCTGATCCTCAACGACAAGGACATGGCGCTGCGCGCCGCCCTGGAGGGGATCGGCATCGCCTTCGCCGTCGAGGACACGGTGGTGGCGCACATCGCGGAGGGGCGGCTGGTGCCGCTGCTCGACGCCTGGTCCGGGCCGTTTCCGGGGCGTTTCCTGTGCTATCCCCAGCAACGGCAGATGGCGCCGGCCCTGCGCGCCTTCATCGACGCCATCCGCGCCGGGGTGTCGCCCGGCCGCTGAGCGGCCGGCCCGGCGCGGCGCGCCTCCGGATCACCGGCGCGCCCGGCCCCCGACGTTCGGCAGGAACACCGTGAGCAGGCCGAGCAGCGGCAGGAAGGAGCAGACCGTGTAGACGAAGTCGATGCCCGTCCGGTCGGCCAGCAGGCCGAGCCCGGCGGCGCCGATTCCGGCCACGCCGAAAGCCAGCCCGAAGAACAGGCCCGACACCGTGCCGACCCGGCCGGGCATCAGCTCCTGCGCGTAGACCACGATCGCCGGGAAGGCCGAGGCCAGCGCCAACCCGATGATCGCGCTGAGCGCCACGGTCGCCGTCAGCCCGACATAGGGCAGGGCCAGCGTGAAGGGCAGGATGCCGAGGATCGAGACCCAGATGACGGTCTTGCGGCCGATGCGGTCGCCGACCGGGCCGCCGATCACCGTGCCGGTGGCGACCGCCGCCAGGAAGACGAACAGGCAGAGCTGCGCCGTCTCCGTCGGCAACTGGAAGCGCTCCATCAGGTAGAAGGTGTAATAGCTGGTGATGCTCGCCAAGTAGACGTACTTCGACACGATCAGCGCGACCAGCACCGCCATGGCCTGCCAGACCTGCCCGGCGGTCAGGTCGGCGTGGCGCACCGGCGCGCCGCGCTTCACCGGGCGGGCGTGGCCGTTGCTCTGGTACCAGCGCCCCAGCCCGGTGAGGATGGCGATGCCGCCCAGCGCCACCAGCGCGAACCAGGCGAGGCTGGCCTGCCCGTGCGGCAGGATGACGAAGGCGGCCAGCAGCGGCCCGAGCGCCGAGCCGAAATTGCCGCCGACCTGGAACAGCGATTGCGCCAGCCCATGCGCGCCGCCCGACGCCAGCCGCGCGATGCGCGAGGCTTCCGGATGGAAGATCGAGGAGCCGAGGCCCAGCAGCATCCCCCCGGCGACCAGCGCCGGGTAGTTGGGCGCGAAGGCCAGGATGACGAGGCCGACCAGCGAGGCGCCCATGCCGATGGCGAGCGAATAGGCCATCGGCCGCCGGTCGGTGAACAGACCGACCAGCGGCTGAAGCAGCGACGCGGTGATCTGGTAGGTGAGGGTCAGCAGCCCGACCTGCGCGAAGCTGAGCGTGAACTCGTCCTTCAGGATGGGGTAGATCGCCGGAAGAAGCGACTGGATCAGGTCGTTCAGCAGATGGCACAGGCTGACGGCCGCCAGGATGGAAAAGGCCGTCGCTCCGGCCTTCGGCCGGCTCAGGATCGTCTCGGACACGGGAAATGGGCCTTTCTTGTCCCCGCTGGGCGGATCGCCCGGCAAGGCGCGGTGTTGCGCGGAACGCACCCGTGAGCCTAGGGTCGTCGCGCAGGGCCCGCCACCGCGCTCAGGCCTATTTCCTACGAGAGTGGGCCATGGTCCGCAATGTTCGCATCGAGGCGGTCGACGCCGTTCCCCGTCCGCTGATCGCGATGGGCCACGATTACCCGGACGGCCACGCGCTGCCCGCCCACTGGCACCGGCGCGGCCAGCTGATCTCCGGCGCCACCGGCGTGCTGGTGCTGGCGACGCCGCAGGGCACCTGGGTGATGCCGCCGCAATGCGGGCTGTGGATTCCGCCGGGCGTCGTCCACGAGGTGCGGATGATCGGCGCCGTCACCACCCAGAGCCTGTTTCTCGACCCCGATCTGGCCGGCGGCATGCCCGGCCATTGCGAGGTCGTCGGCCTGTCCCCCTTCGTCCGCAGCCTGATCGCCAAGGCCATGGACGTCCCGGTCGAGTACGACCCGGACAGCCACGCCGGCGCGCTGATGGCACTGCTCCGGCACGAGATGCGGCAGTTGCCGGTGCAGCCGCTCTCACTGCCCTTCCCGGCGAACGGGGCGCTGGCCGCGCTCTGCCGCCGGTTCCTGCTGAAGCCGACGGTGCACGCGACCATCGAGGACTGGAGCGGGCCGCTCGGCGTCAGCCGGCGCGCCTTCACGCGGCTGTTCCGGCAGGAGACCGGCCTCAGCTTCGTCGAATGGCGCCAGCAGGCCTGCCTCGTCACCGCCCTGCCCCGGCTGGTGGCCGGCGAGCCGGTCACAACCGTCGCGCTCGACCTCGGCTACGACAACCCGGCCGCCTTCACCACCATGTTCAAGCGTGTCCTCGGCGCCTCCCCGCGCGCCTACCTCAAGCGGTCCGGCTGACGGCGGCGGTCTGGCTGGCGGCGGTCTGGCTGTCAGTGGTCTGGCTGGCGACGGTCTGGCCGGCGCACACCTCCCGCACGCAGCCGCGCAGCCAGCGGTGCGCCGGGTCGGCGTCGAGCCGCGGGTGCCACAGCAGCGACACCGTGAGTTCCGGCGTGGCGACCGGCAGGGGAAAGCCGAACAGGTCGGAGCGCAGCGCGGCGGTGTGCCGCTCGGGAACGCTGGCGATCAGGTCGGAGGCGCGGGCCAGCGCCAGCGCGGTCGAGAAGCCGCCGACGATCGTCGCGATCTCGCGCTCCAGCCCGAAGGGCTTCAGGGCGTCGTCGATTCCTCCCCGGTCGAGGCCGCGCCGCGACACGGCGATGTGGCGGCCGGCGGCGTAGCGGGCGGGGGTGATCTCGTCCCGGCTCAGCGGGTGCCCCGGCCGCACGACGCCGATGAAGCGGTCGCGGAACAGGGCCTGCGCGCGCAGTTCCGGCCCCGTCGTCGTCCCCACCACGCCGGTCTCCAGATCCACCGCCCCCTCGCGGAGCGGCGCCGTGTCCTTGTCCGGCTTCTGGGCGAAGCACAGCCGCACGCCGGGCGCCTCGGCCCCGACACGGGCGATGAGGCCGGGGCCGAAGGTCTCCACGAAGCCCTCGCTGCTCCGCAGCGTGAAGGTCCGCGCCAGCCGCCCGAGGTCGAGCGCCTCGGCCGGGCGGAGGACCGCCTCGCCGTCCTGCACGAGCTGGCGCACCCGGTCGCGGAGTTCCAGCGCGCGGGGCGTCGGCACCAGACCGCGCCCGGCCCGGACCAGCAGCGGATCGCCCGTCGTCTCCCGCAGGCGCGCCAGCGCCCGGCTCATCGCGGATGGGCTGAGCCGCAGCCGTTGCGCCGCGCGCGCCACGCTGCCTTCCGCGAGCAGCGCGTCGAGGGTGATCAGCAGGTTCAGGTCGGGGATCGCCATCCCGCGATCATAGCACCCCGGCCCGCCGGCGGCATGGCGTCGGACGCACGGACAAGCTGCAAACGCTGCGCGTTCCGCCATGCCGGACCGTGGCCTAGGATTCCGGCCGCTTCCCTTCGGGGATCGACGGAAAACGGAGGTCATGGTGAAACCAGTCATCGCGGAGCGGGGTGGAGCCGCCGCCGGGGACGACGCCAGGAACGGCGAACGGGCCGCCTCGGTCCGCTGGGCGCTCGCCGGGCTGTCGCTGTGCGTGCTGCTGCCCTCGCTCGGCATCAGCGTCGCCAACGTCGCCCTGCCGACGCTGGCCGACGCGTTCGGCGCCCCCTTCCAGGACGTGCAGTGGATCGTCCTTTCCTATCTTCTCGCCATCACCAGCCTGATCGTCGGCGCCGGGCGGCTCGGCGATCTCGCCGGGCGGCGCCGGCTGCTGCTGGGCGGCATCGCGCTGTTCACGCTGGCCTCGGCCCTGTGCGGCGCGGCGCCGACGCTCTGGCTGCTGGTCGCCGCGAGGGCGGCGCAGGGCGTGGGAGCCGCCGTGATGATGGCGCTGGCCATGGCCCTCGTCGCCGGAACGGTTCCCGCGTCGCGGGTCGGCGGTGCCATGGGGCTGCTCGGCACCATGTCGGCGGTCGGCACCGCCCTCGGCCCGTCGCTCGGCGGCGGGTTGATCGCCGGGTTCGGCTGGCGGGCGATCTTCCTCGCCGGCCTGCCGCTGGGGCTTCTGGCGTTCGCCCTCGCGCGCCGTCACCTGCCCGCCGACCGCCGGGAGGATCGGGACGGAACCACGGGCGGAACGGCGGACGGAACGGCGCGCGGACGGGCGGGCTTCGACGGGCTGGGCACGCTGCTGCTGGCGCTGACGCTCGCCGCCTACGCGCTGGCCATGACGATGGGGCGCGGCGCCTTCGGTCCGCTCACCCTGGCCCTGCTGCTGGCCGCCGCCTGCGGAGCCGGCCTCTTCCTGCGCGTCGAGGCGAACGCCGCCTCCCCCCTGATCCGCCCGGCGATGCTCCGCGATCCCGCGCTGGGCCGGGGCCTCGCCGCGAACGCGCTCGTCTCGACGGTGATGATGGCGACGCTGGTGGTCGGACCGTTCCATCTTTCGCACGCCCTCGGGCTCGACACGGGACCGGCCGGGCTCGCCCTGTCGGCCGGTCCGCTCGCCGCCGCGCTGGCCGGCGTCCCGGCCGGCCGCCTCACCGACCGTTTCGGCGCACGGCGCATGACCGTCGCCGGGCTGGCCGGCATGGCGGCCGGAACCGTCCTGCTGTCCGGGCTGCCGGCGGCGTTGGGAGCGGCGTTGGGAGTCGCCGGCTACCTCGCTCCCCTCGTCGTCGTCACCATCGGCTACGCGCTGTTCCAGACCGCCAACAACACCGCCGTCATGACCGGTGTCCGTCCGGACCAGCGGGGTCTCACGTCCGGCCTGCTGAATCTCGCGCGCAATCTCGGGCTGGTCACCGGGGCCTCCGCCATGGGCGCGGTGTTCGCGGCGGCGGCGGGGGATGTCGCGACGGCGGGCGCCGAGGCGGTCGCCAGCGGCACGCGCGCCACCTTCGCGGTGGCCGCCGGCCTGATCGCCGCCGCGCTGGCGGTCACGGTCGCGGGCCGCCGCGCCCGGCCCGGCCAGACGGCGGACGGCGCTTGATCCGTCCCGAAGGGCCGCGCACCCCGTGGAGAAACCGCCGGCATGATTGTTCGGCCGCGAGGCCGAACTTCATCGGTCTTCAGAGTTACATCGCCATTTCGCAATACAGTGCGGACACTCCGAAATAATGATGGAAACCCCGGAGGCGCGTGGCTATCGTCATGACGGACTTGGCGAATCCACGCGCTCGATCGGGACTTTCTACACCTTGATGGATATATCCAAAGAGGTATGATGGCCGAAGGGTGCGCGCCGCTGCTCTTGCGAGGCCTGATGAGCGACTTGACGACGATGTCCCCCTCGGAACACGAGCTGGCGACCCTGATCGTGGACACCCTCACTCTGGAAACGGAGCCGGACGACATCGACCCGGAGGCGGCGCTCTACGGCGAGGGGCTCGGCCTCGATTCCATCGACATCCTGGAGGTGGCGCTCGCGGTGTCGAAGACCTACGGGGTCAAGCTGCGGGCCGACGACGAGAACAACGCCACGATCTTCGCCTCGCTGCGCACGCTGAACGATCACATCCAACGGCTCAAAGCCGCCTGATGCGGGCGGTGACGGCCTGGGTCGGGGGCTGCGTCGGCCTGTCGCTGGCCGCCGCCTACCCTCTGCTCGTCCACGGCGCGGTCGTCGCCGATCCGGGCACCGGCGCCGCGCTGGCGCTGGCGCTGGTGCAGACGGGGGTCACCGCGCTGGTGGTCGGCCGGCTGTCGCCCCGCCACCGCTGGATCGCCCTGGCCGCCGCCATCCCGCTGATCGTCCTGTCCTGGCATTCCGCGCGCGACGGCCTGCTGGCGGCGGCAGGAATCGGCCACGCCGCCATCCACGCCGGGCTTCTGGCGCTGTTCGGCCGCACCCTGGCGCCGGGGCGCGAGCCGCTGATCACCGGCATCGCCCGCCGCATGCGCGGCCACCTGACGGACGCGATGCTGGTCTACACCCGCCGCGTCACCGTGGCGTGGTGCCTGTTCTTCGCCGGCCAGCTCGCGGTGTCCGCCCTGCTGTTCCTGACCGCCCCCGACACGGTGTGGTCCTTCTTCGTCAACGTGCTCGACCTGCCGCTGGTCGCCCTGATGTTCCTGCTGGAATACGCCTGCCGGCTGCGCCGGTTCCCCAACCATTCCCACGGATCGATCGCCGACGTCGTCCGCGTCTTCGCGGAGCGGCCCAACCCATGACGGTCACGCCATGACGATTCTGTCCACCACCCGGCTGCCGCTGCTCCGCCACCGCGATCCCGACGCCCTGTTCGCGTGGCGCGACGGGCGGCCGGTGACGGTGCGCGCGTTCCTCGCCGCCGTGCGGGATCTGGCGCGGCGGCTGCCCGACTGGGCCTACGCGCTGAACCTGTGCGGCGACCGGCTCGGCTTCGCCGTCGGCCTCGGCGCGGCGCTGCTGCGCCGGCAGATCAGCCTGCTGCCGCCCAACGACACGCCGGCCATGCTGCATCAACTGGCCGAGGCGTATCCGGGGCTGGTCTGCCTGACCGACGCGGGACGGAGCCACCCCGGCCTGGACTGCCTGGCCGCGCTGCCGCCGGACGGGCTGGAGCGCGCCGCCGCGACAGCCCTCGGCGGGGAGCCGGCCTTCGATGAGCTGGCCTTTCCCGCCGACCAGGTGGCGGCCATCGCCTTCACCTCCGGCTCCACCGGCCGGCCGATGCCGCAGGTGAAGAGCTGGGGCACGCTGGTCCGCAGCGTCCAGGGCGCCGGCGCGGCGCTCGGCATCGAGGCGCTGGGAGCGGCCGGGCTGGTCGGCACCGTGCCGCACCAGCACATGTACGGGCTGGAGTCGGTCGTCCTGCTGGCGCTCCAGCACGGGCTCGTCCTGCATGGCGGACGCCCCCTGTTTCCGGCCGACATCGCCGCCAGCCTCGATTCCGTCGGACCGCGCCGCCTGCTGGTGACCACGCCGGTGCATCTCCAGGCGCTGCTGGCCGACGACACCGCGCTGCCGCCGCTCGACCTGATCCTGTGCGCGACGGCGCCGCTGGCGCCGCAGCTCGCCAGCGCCGCCGAGGCGCGCCTGTCGGCCCCGCTGCACGAAATCTACGGCTGCTCGGAGACCGGGCAGCTCGCGGTCCGCCGCACCACGGCCACGGCGGAATGGCGCTGCATCGACGGGCTCCGCCTGCGCCAGGACGAGCAGGGCACCTGGGCGTCGGGCGACTTCCTGGACGGCGAGACGCTGCTGGCCGACGTGATCGCGCTGACGTCCGACACCCGCTTCATCCTGCACGGCCGCTCGGCCGATCAGGTCAACATCGCCGGCAAGCGCAACTCGCTCGCCTACCTCAACCACCATCTCAACTCGATCGAGGGCGTGCGGGACGGCGTCTTCTTCATGCCGGGCGGGGACGAGCCGAGGGGGAATGGCGGCGGAACCGCCCGGCTGGCCGCCCTGGTGGTGGCGCCGGGGCTGACCGCCGAAACGCTGACCGCCCGGCTGCGCGAGCGGATCGACCCGATCTTCCTGCCGCGCCCGCTGCGCTTCGTCGACGCCCTGCCGCGCAACCCCACCGGCAAGCTGCCGCGCGAGGCGCTGCTGCGGCTGCTCGCCGACGACACCGCGCCGCCGCGCGGCTAGACTCAGGTGTCCGCCGTGCCGACTCCCCAGACGATCCTCCGGGCGACCGACCTCCGCTTCCCCGCCGACCACCCCACCGCCGCCGGCCATTTCCCCGGCAACCCGGTGATTCCGGGCGCCGTGCTGCTCGACGCCGCCCTGACCGCCATCGCCGGGGCGGAAGGCCGCGACCTCGGCCCCTGCCGGCTGCGGTCGGCCAAGTTCCTGCGCCCCGTGCGGCCCGGCGACCGGCTGCGCATCGAGTGGCAGCCCGCCTCCGCCGGGGAGATCGCCTTCACCGGCAGCGTGGAGGGCCGCCCGGTGATGAGCGGCCGCGTCGCGCTGTGACCCGGCCTCTCCGTGAAAAACCGGGGCGCGAGAATCCGCCGCCGGACACCGCCGCGTCCGCCGCCGCGGACGACGCCGCCCCGCCCCGCCCCGGCCGGCTCCGCCGCCGCAAGGAGTGGATGACCCGGCCGGAACGCAGCACGACGGCGGCGATCCGCTTCATCGTCTGGGTAGCGCTGCGCCTCGGCCGGACGACGGCCCGGCTGCTGCTTCCCCCCATCTGCCTCTACTTCGTCCTCTTCTCGCGCAAGCCGAGGGCCGGGTCGGCGCGCTTCCTCGCCAGGGCGCTGGGCCGGCCGCCGCGCTTCGGCGACCTGTTCCGCCACTACCATGTCTTCGCCGCCTGCCTGCTCGACCGCGTCTTCTTCCTGAACGACCAGACCGCCGCCTTCGACATCCGCGTCCATGGCGAGGACATCGCCATCGAGCTGATGGAACGGGGGGAGGGCTGCCTGCTGCTCGGCGCCCACATGGGCAGCTTCGAGGCGGTCCGCGCGCTCGGCCGCCGCCAGCGCGACCTGCGCGTCAGCCTCGTGATGTACGAGGAGAACGCGCGCAAGATCAATTCGGTGCTGAACGCCATCAACCCGGCGCTGTCGCTGGAGGTGATCGCGCTGGGCCGGCCGGAATCGATGCTGAAGGTGCGCGAAAGCCTCGATCGCGGCCATTTCGTCGGCATGCTCGCCGACCGCACGCTGGACGGCGAGGAGGAGATCCGCCTGCCCTTCCTGGGCGAGCCGGCGGCCTTCGCGCTGGGCCCCTTCCAGCTCGCCGCCATGCTGAGGCGGCCGGTCGTGCTGATGGTCGGGCTCTACCAGGGCGGCGGACGCTACGACGTGCATTTCGAGCGGATCGCCGACTTCTCCGACGTGCCGGCCGCCGAACGGCCCGGCCTCGTGCGCTGGGCCGTCGGGCGCTTCGCCGACCGGCTGGAGCACCACGCCCTTTCCTCCCCCTACAACTGGTTCAATTTCTATGATTTCTGGAAATAGCCCGGCCCGGCGCCGCATCGCGGCGGCCGTCGCCGCCCTGCTGGCCGCCGCCCTGCCGCCGGCCGGAGCGGGCGCGGCGGACCGGCCGTGGGGGCTGACGGAGCTGTTCGCCGCCTTCGCGCAGGTCCAGGCCTCCAGCGCCCGCTTCACAGAGACCCGGACGGTCAGCCTGCTCGACACCCCGCTGGAGAGCAGCGGCACCCTGACCTACCGCCGCCCCGACCGGCTGGAGAAGACGACGCTCCAGCCCCAGCAGGAGAGTCTGCGGGTCGAGGGCGACCGGCTGACCCTGACGCGGGCGGACGGGGCGTCGCGCAGCCTGTCGGTGTCCTCCATGCCGGAAATCCAGACCTACGTGGAGAGCATCCGGGCGACGCTGCGCGGCGACGTCCCGACCATGATGCGCTTCTACGACGTCGCGCTGGAGGGCACGCCGGAGGGCTGGCTCATGCGGCTGACGCCGCGCGCGGCCGAGGCCCGCGCCATGGTCGGGCGGATCGAGATCGCCGGCCGGAAGGCCGGGATCGGCCGGATCGACGTCCATCAGGCCGACGGCGACCGGTCCAGCATGACGATCCTTCCGGATCCGCCGTGACCGTCGCCGCGCGGGGCAAGGCCGGATGGTGGGCGGTGGCGCTGTGGCTGGCCGGGCTGGCCGTCTGCGCCCTGCTGGTGGCGCGGGCGACCGTCACCGCCGACATCTCCGCCTTCCTGCCCCGCTCGCCCTCGGCCGCCCAGCAGGTGCTCGTGGACCAGCTGCGCGACGGCGTCGTGTCGCGCCTCGTGCTGGTGGGGCTGGAGGGGGCGGCGCCGGACAGCCTGACACGGCTCAGCCGCGCGACGGCGGCCCGGCTGCGCGGCGACCCCCTGATAGCGGCGGTCGAGAACGGCGAGCGGACCGGGCGCGGGGCGGACGCCGCCTATCTCTGGACCAACCGCTACCTGCTCAGCCCGGCCGTCACGCCGGAACGCTTCACCGCCGAGGGGCTGCGCCGGGCGCTGGAGGAGGATCTGCGCCTGCTGCAATCCCCCGCCGGGATGTTCCTGAAACAGGCGCTGCCGAACGACCCGACCGCCGAGATCCTGACCCTGACCGACCGGGTGCTGGGCGAGGCCGGCGGGCCGGCCAGCCGCGACGGGGTGTGGGTGTCGGCGGATGGCGCGCGCGCGCTGCTGCTGGTGCAGACCGCCGCCCCCGGCTTCGACATCGACGCGCAGCAGCGCGCGCTGGCGCTGATCCGCGCCGCCTTCGAGGAGGCCCGCGCCGCCACCGCCAGCGCCGACGCCAGCACCAACGCCGCCGATGGCGCTGCCGGGGCCGGGGCCGGGGCCGGGACCGCCCGGCTGGTTATGACCGGGCCGGGCGTCTTCTCCGTCCAGACCCGCGACCGGATCGAGGCCGACGCGACCCGCTCCTCCATCCTGGCGACGGCGCTGGTGGCGGGGATGCTGCTGCTGGTCTACCGCTCGCTCGGCGCGCTGGCGCTGTCGCTGCTGCCGACGATCAGCGGCGCCCTGGCCGGAGTCGCGGCGGTCAGCCTGGGATTCGGCACGGTGCACGGCGTCACGCTGGGTTTCGGCGTGACCCTGCTGGGCGAGACCGTCGATTACGCCGTCTACCTCTTCACCCAGACGCTGCCCGGACAGACGGCGCGCGACACCCTGCGGCGGATCTGGCCGACCCTGCTGCTCGGGGTCGCCACCTCGATCGTCGGATTCGCCACCCTGCTGTTCTCCAGCTTCAGCGGTCTGGCCCAGCTCGGCCTCTTCTCCATCACCGGGCTGGCGGTGGCGCTGGCCGTCACCCGCTGGGTGCTGCCCGTCCTGCTGCCGGACGGCTTCGCCACGCAGCGGCCGGCGCGGCTCGCGGCGCTGCTGAACGCCCTGACCGGCGCCGCCCCGCGCCTGCGGATTCCGCTCGCCCTGGCGACCCTGCTGTCGCTCGGCTGGCTGGTCCATCTCGGGCCGACGGCGTGGTCGGGCGAGCTGTCGAGCCTGAGCCCGGTGGCCGAGGCCGACCAGCGGCTGGACGAGGCGCTGCGCCGCGACCTCGGCGCCCCCGACGTCAGCCATCTGCTGGTCATCGCCGCTCCCACGCCGGACGGGGCGCTCGCCGCCGCCGAGCGGCTGGCGACGCCGCTCGACGCGCTGGTCCGCCAGGGGGTGCTGGGCGGCTACGACTCCCCGGCCGTCCACCTGCCGAGCCTCGCCACCCAGCGCGCCCGGCAGGCCGCCCTGCCCGAGCCCGACCGCCTGCGCGATGCCCTCGCCCAGGCGTCGCAAGGTCTGCCCTTCCGGCCGGACGTCTTCGCGCCCTTCCTGGCCGACGTCGCGGCGGCGCGGACCATGCCCCCGCTGACGCGCGCGAGCCTGGAGGGCACCGGCCTGAAGCTGAAGCTCGACTCGCTGCTGGTTCGCGGCGGCGCCGGCTGGACCGCGATGCTGCCGCTGCGCGGCGTCGCCGACCCGCCGGCGCTGGCCGCCCGGCTGGCCGGGGATCCCTCGGCGCGGGGCGCCGTCCTGCTGAACCTGAAGGAGGAATCCGACCGGCTCTACCGCAGCTACCGGCAGGAGGCGCTGACGCTGGCGCTGCTCGGCGGGCTGGCGATCACCGCGCTGCTGGCGGCGGCCCTGCGGTCGCCGCGCTCGCTGGTGGCGGCGGTGCTGCCGCTGGCGGCGGCGGTGGTCATCACCGTGGCGCTGCTGACCGCGCTGGGCCAGGCGCTGTCGATCTTCCATCTGGTCGGGCTGCTGCTGGTCGTCGGCGTCGGCTCCAACTACTCGCTGCTGTTCGAGCGGCCGGAGCCGTCGCCCCCCCTGCGCGAGCGCACCGTCGTCTCGGTGGTCGTCGCCAACCTGTGCGCCGTCATCGGTTTCGGCACGCTGGCCTTCTCCGGCATCCCGGTGCTGCACGGCATCGGCATGACCGTCGCCATCGGCGCCTTCCTCAGCCTCGCCTTCGCCGCCGTGCTGGGCGGTCCGGCGCCCGTGGGCGCGGGGAGGTCCGGCCATGGCTGAGCCCCGGCGCTGGTCGCCGTCGCCGCTGATCCGCGCCTCGGCGGTTCTGCACGCCGCCGCCCTGGCCGGCGTCGCGGTCCAGCCCGCCGCGTGGCCGTGGGCGCTTGGGGCGCTGGCCGGCAACCACGCGCTGCTCGGCGCCCTCGGGCTGTGGCCGCGCAGCGCGCTGCTCGGCGCCAACCTGCGGCGCCTGCCCGCGCGCAACGCCCGGCTCGGCCAGATCGGCCTGTGCTTCGACGACGGGCCGGACCCGCAGGTGACGCCCGCCGTGCTCGCCCTGCTGGCGCAAGCCGGGGCCAGGGCCAGCTTCTTCTGCATCGCCGGGCGGGCGGCCGACCACCCCGGCCTGGTCCGCGCCATCGTCGAGGGCGGCCACACGGTGGAGAACCACAGCTGGCACCATTCCCACCGCTTCGCCGCGATGGGCATCGGCGCGCTGCGCCGCGAGGTGGGGGAGGCGCAGCGCATCCTGACCACGCTCGCCGGCCGGCCGCCGCGCTTCTTCAAGCCGCCGGCCGGGCTACGCAACCCGCTGCTCGACCCGGTGCTGGCCGGCTTCGGGCTGCGGCTGGCGACCTGGACCCGGCGCGGCTACGACGCCGTGCGCCGCGACCCGGCGGGGGTGGAGCGGCGGCTCCTGCGCGACCTCGCCGCCGGAGACCTGCTGATGCTGCACGACGGTTCCGCCGCGCGCACGGCGGACGGACGGCCGGTGGTGCTGGAGGTTCTGCCCCGCCTGCTCGATGCCTTCGCGGCGCGCGGGCTGGCGGCGGTGTCGCTGGCGGCGGTGTCGCTGGAGGTGGCCGCCGATGACTGACGCCGTCTTCCGGGATCTGGTCGCGGCTGCGGCCCGGCCCTACCGCCCCTGCGGCCGTTACGCCTGGCACTTCGCCAGGGGCAAGCTCGGCGGCGATCCGGTCTTCCGCCACCTGATGCGCCACCCGGTGCTGCCGGCCGGCGGGCGGCTGCTCGACCTCGGCTGCGGACAGGGGGTGCTGATGGCGCTGCTCCGCGCGGCGGCGGAGCGCCACGCGGCGGGAGGCTGGCCGCCCGGCTGGCCGGCGCCGCCGACCGGCCTCGCCTGCCAGGGCGTCGAGCTCGCGGCGCGGCGGGTGCGGACGGCGCGGACGGCGCTGGGCGCCGCCAGCGTCCGGCAGGGCGACATCCGCGACGTCCCGCTGCCGGCCAGCGACGCGATCGTCATCCTCGACGTGCTGCTCTATCTGAACCGGGAGGAGCAGGCCGCCGTGCTCGCCCGCTGCGCCGAGGCGCTCGCCCCCGGCGGGATCCTGCTGCTGCGCGAGGCCGACGCGGAGGGCGGTCTGCCCTTCCAGGCGACCCGCTGGGCCGAGCGGCTGGCCTGCGCCGCGCGCGGCCGGCCGCGCCAGCCCCTGACCTACCGCCCCGCGCGGGAATGGGCCGAACTGCTGGCGAAACCGGGCTTCGCCGTGGCCACCCGGCCGATGAGCGAAGGCACACCCTTCGCCAACACCTTGTTCATAGCCCGCAGGGTTTCATAGGCCGTTCAAGCAAAGGCAACGGTCCAATTTGCCCTTTCTCCGCACAAACGCCCGGTGCTAGCATTCCCCCGACAATGGAACCGCAACACCCAGCCCGTCCTGTCCAAAAGCAAAAAGACTCCCAGCCGTGCAGACACTTGCCCTAAGCCATATGAGCATCGTCAGCAGCCTCGGCGCCGGGCAGGATGCCACCCTGGATGCTTTGCGCAACGGCCGGGGCGGCCTGACGCCCTGCCGGTTCGAGACGGCGACGCTGGACACCCACATCGGCGAGGTCGCGGGCGTCGGGGACATCCGCCTGCCGGCCGGGCTGGAGGGCTACGACTGCCGCAACAACCGGCTGGCCGAGCTGGCGCTGCGCCAGGACGGTTTCGAGGCGGCGGTCGCGGCGGCGCGGGCGCGCCACGGGGCGCACCGCATCGGCGTGTTCCTCGGCACCAGCACCTCCGGCATCCATTCCGCCGAGCTGGCCTACCGGGAGCGCGCGCCGGACAGCGGCGCCCTGCCGGCCGCCTTCCGCTTCGCGACCACCCACAGCACCGGCTCGCTCGGCGCGTTCGTCCGCCGCCGGCTGGGGCTGGCGGGGCCGGCCTTCGTCGTCTCCTCCGCCTGCGCCACCAGCTCGAAGGTGTTCGCCAACGCCGCGCGGATGATCTCGGCCGGGCTGTGCGACGCCGCGGTGGTCGGCGGCGCCGATTCCCTGTGCCTGACGACGCTCTACGGCTTCCATTCGCTGGAGCTGGTCTCCCCCGCCCCCTGCGCCCCCTTCGACCTCCATCGCGGCGGCGTCTCGCTCGGCGAGGGCGCCGGCTTCGCCCTGCTGGAACGGCCCGGCCCGCGCCCGCCGCCCGGAACGGTCCATCTGCTGGGGACCGGCGAGAGCAGCGACGCCCACCACATGTCGACGCCGCACCCGGAGGGTCTGGGCGCCCGGCTCGCCATGGAGCGGGCGCTCGCCGCCGCCGGGCTGCGGCCGGGCGACATCGACTACGTCAACCTGCACGGCACCGCCACCCCCCACGGCGACGCGGCGGAGGACCGGGCGATCATCACGCTGTTCGGCACGCGGACCCCGGTCAGCTCGACCAAGGGCTACACCGGCCACACGCTGGGGGCGGCCGGGATCGTCGAGGCGGTGATCAGCGTGCTCGGCCTGCGCGCCGGCCTGGCTCCCGGCAGCCCGCAGACCCGCGACCTCGACCCCGCCCTGCGCAGCCGCTACCTCCAGGCCAACGAAAGCGGGCGCATGGACCGGGTGATGACCAACTCCTTCGGGTTCGGCGGCAGCAACAGCAGCCTGATCTTCGGATGGGCCGCCTGATGCGGGCCTTCGTCGAGGGCGTCGGCCTGCTCGGCCCCGGTCTGGCCGGCTGGGAGGAATCGCGCCCCGTCCTCGCCGGCCGCCTGCCCTACCGGCCGGCGCCGGCCCCGCTGCCGCCGAGCCCGCTGCTGCCCCCGGCCGAGCGGCGGCGCAGCGTGCCCACCGTGAAGCTCGCCATGGCCGTGGGGGCGGAGGCGATGGCCCAGGCCGACCGCGACCCGGCCGGCGTCGCCACGGTCTTCACCTCCTCCAGCGGCGATCCCGACACCCTCCACCAGATCCTGGAGACGCTGGCGTCGGAGGATCGCGGCATCTCGCCGACGCGCTTCCACAACTCGGTCCACAACGCCCCGGCCGGCTACTGGAGCATCGCCACCCGCTCCCACGCGCCCTCGACCAGCCTGTCCAGCCACGACGAGAGTTTCCAGGCCGGCCTGCTGGAGGCCATGGCCGAGGTCGCCGCCGAGGGCTGGACGGTCGGGCTGATCGCCTACGACCTGCCCTACCCCGAGCCGCTGCACGCCGTCCGTCCGATCGCCGCCCCCTTCGGCATGGCGCTGGTGCTGACGCCGGAGCCGACCGGCCGGTCCTTCGCCCGGCTCGACATCGCCCTGTCCGACAGCGGCGAACCGCCGAGCCGGATGGCGGACGACGCGCTGGAGGCCCTGCGCGCCGGCAACCCGACCGCCCGCGCCCTGCCTCTGCTGGCCGCCCTGGCGCGCGTGTCGGCCGGCGGCGCCGGGGAAACCGTCGTGCTCGACCTGCCGCCCGGCGGCCGGCTGCTGGTGACGGTCGGCGCGCCATGACTTTGACGCGGGACGAGCCGATGCGGGACAGGTTGGATCGGGACAGGTTGGATCGGGACGGGCTGGCCCGCCTCATTCCGCACGCCGGCGCCATGCGCCTGCTCGACGGCGTCCTGTCCTGGGACCGCAGCCGCATCCGCTGCACCGCCTCCAGCCACCGCGATCCCGGCAACCCGCTGCGCCACGCCGGGCGTCTGGCCGCGCTGTGCGGGGTGGAATACGCCGCCCAGGCGATGGCGGCCCATGGCGGGTTGACCGGGGCGGCGGAGGGCCGCCCGCCGGCCGCCGGCTATCTCGCCAGCCTGCGCGACCTCGCCTGCCACGTCGGGCGGCTCGACGACATCGCGGGCGACCTCGTCGTCGAGGCGGAAAACCTGACCGGAGAGGGCAACCGCGTGATCTACGCCTTCACCATCCACGCCGACGGCGCCGAACTGCTGAGCGGCCGCGCCGCCGTGGTCATCGACGCGGCGCCCGGCGGCGCGCCGGCCAACGGCATGGGCCCGCCGTGAGGCGGGCGCTGGTCACCGGCGGCAGCGGCACGCTGGGCGCCGCCATCGCCAGGGCGCTGGCCGCCGACGGCTGCCATGTGCTGATCCACGCCAACGCCGCCGCCGAGCGCGCCCGGAGTCTGGCCGGGGAGATCGCCGCCGCCGGCGGGTCGGCCGAGGCGGCGGTCTTCGACGTCACCGACGCCGGGGCGACCGCCGCCGCGCTGGAATCGCTGCTGGAGGCCGGCCCCATCCAGATCCTGGTCAACAACGCCGGCATCCACGACGACGCGGTGATGCCCGGCATGCGGCGCGAGCAGTGGAGCCGCGTCATCGACGTCTCGCTGAACGGCTTCTTCAACGTGACCCAGCCGCTGCTGATGCCGATGATCGGCACCCGCTGGGGCCGGATCGTCAACCTGTCCTCGGTCGCGGCGATCGCCGGCAACCGTGGCCAGACCAACTACGCCGCCGCCAAGGCCGGGCTGCACGGCGCCACCAAGTCGCTGGCGCTGGAGCTGGCGCCGCGCGGCATCACCGTCAACGCGGTGGCGCCGGGGATCATCGCCTCGCCGATGGCCGACGGCGCCTTCGACGCCGACGCGGTCAAGAAGCTGGTGCCGATGAAGCGCGCCGGACGGCCGGAGGAGGTGGCCGACCTCGTTGCCTTCCTGGCGTCGGAGCGGGCCGCCTACATCTCCGGACAGGTGATCGCCATCAACGGGGGGATGATCTGAGCCGGGCCGACGGATCCCGCAGCGAGCGGATCCGCCGGTGCGCCAGCAGCGGCAGCCGGGCGAGGAAACCCAGCATCAGCCGCGTGTGCATCCAGGTCAGCAGCGCGTTGTCCCGGCCATAGTTGAAGTGGGAGACGCCGCCCTCCTCCGGCTTGAAGTAGCGCACCGGGGCCGGCACGTTGATCGTCGGCACGCCGCGCCAGCACAGCCGCACGGCGGCCTCCGGGTCGAAGTCGAAACGGCGCATCCACGGATTGCGCTCCATCACCGCCCGCAGGGGCGCGATCGGGTAGACGCGGAAGCCGAACAGCGAATCGCCGATCCCGCCCCACAGTGTCTCCAGGTTGGCCCACCAGTTCGAGATCCTGCGCCCGCCGACCCGCAGGCGCGGCGCCGTGGCGTCGAACACCGGCCGGCCAAGCACCAGCGCGCCGGGGTTGGCCTGCGACACCCCCTGGAACTGCGGGATGCGGTCGGCCGGGTGCTGGCCGTCGGCATCCATGGTCAGGGCGTGGGTGAAGCCGTGGCGCTCCGCCTCGACCAGCCCGTGCAGCACGGCGGCGCCCTTGCCACGGTTGGCCGGCAGCACCAGCACGCGCAGGTGCGGATCCCCGGCGGCCATGCCGGCCACCTCCGCGCCGCTGCCGTCGGTGCTACCGTCGACCACCACCCAGACCGGCGCCCAGTGGCGGCGCGCGGCGCGCACCGTCTCGGCCAGCTTCGGCCCGGTGTTGTAGCTGGGAATCAGGACGAGGTGGCTGGTGGAGGCGTCGGGAATGGCGGCAGCGATGGGAGTGGCGTTCACAATTGCGACCTGTAATAGCCTTCGAGATCGTCGACGAGGCGGCGGACGTCGGCCGGCGGCTCGAAGCGCCGGCCGAGCCGGACCGTGTAGACCAGCGGGAACTCCGGCTTGCGGAACAGCGGCCAGCCCTTGCCGAGGAAACGGGTGTTGGTGTCGATCAGGACGGTCTGCACCGGCGCGCCGGCCGTCTTGGCGATCAGCGCGAATCCGCCCTTCAGCGCGCCGACCGGCGGGCGGGCGGTGCGGGTGCCCTCGGGGAAGATCAGGAGCTGCCGGCCGGCCCGCACCTCCCGCGCCGCCAGCTTGACCAGCGAGGCCGGCGAATCGTTGCGGATGTAGCCGGCCATGCGGGCGCCGCCGCCCAGGCACAGGTTGTCGTACACCTTCGCCTTGGCGATGCAGGCGACGTTGGGCAGGTGGGAGATCAGCAGAACCGCGTCGAGCAGCGAGGGGTGGTTGGGGCAGAGGACCAGCCCCTCGTCCCCCTTCAGGGCGTCGAGCGCCGACAGGTCGGTCTTCAGGATGCCGCAGGCCCGCAGGACGCCGAGGTAGCCACGGAAGCCCGAGCGGATCGCGAAACGGCCGAGCGGCCGGGCGATCCGGCGCGGCAGCAGCGGGTCGAGCAGCGCCGCCGTCAGGCTCCAGGCCAGCGACATGAGGCCGAACAGGAGCAGCAGCAGGTAGAACAGCGGGTATTCCCAGCCCCGCCGGACCGCTCCGGCAAGGCCGGCGAAGCCGCCGGCAAGGGTCAGACCACCTCGCCCACGGGGGCGCGGACGTTCTGTCGCCGTTTCCGCCATGCCGCATGGTTCCTTCTGAAGTCGAGCAGGGCGTTCGCGTAGTAGATCACCTTGAAGATCCGCAGCCGCGCCCGGATCGGCGACGGGCGGAAGACGTCGCCGGCCAGCAGGGACAGCAGCGCCTCCTCCACCCGCAGGACGTTGCGCGGCCCCATGAACAGGTTGCGCAGGGCCGGCGTCGTCACCCGGTAGATGTACCAGGAGAAGGTGCCGATTCCCCGCCGCACCGAGCGTTCGAACCGCTTCAGCACCTGCTGCTGGCGCGTCGGCTCGCGCAGGCAGGCGTCGACCGCCTCGGCGCCCTCGAAGGCGCTGTTCATCGCCAGATAGACGCCGGTCGAGAAGACCGGGTCGATGAAGGCGAAGGCGTCGCCCAGCATCACGTAGCCCGGTCCCGCCATGCGGTCGGACTGGTAGGAGAAGTTGCCGGTCCCCGTCACCGGCCCGGTCAGCTCCGCTCCCTCCAGCCGCTCCGCCAGCGCCGGGCACAGCGCGACGGTGTCGAGGAAGAAGCGGGTCTGGTCCGTCTTGCGCGTCTTGAAGTAATAGGGCCAGCAGACCGCGCCGACGCTGGTGGTGCCGTCGGCGAGCGGGATGAACCAGAACCAGCCATGGTCGAACCAGAAGACGGTGATGTTGCCTTCCGCCTTGCCGGGCAGCCGCCGGGCGCCGGTGAAATGGCCGAACATCGCGGCGCTGTTGTGCTTGGCGTTGCGCCGCTTGATGCCGAAGCGCGAGGCCAGCAGCGTGTCGCGGCCGGACGCGTCGACCAGGAAGCGCGCGCGGATCGTCCGCGTGGTGCCGTCGTCCCGGCGGGCGGTGGCGACGGAACCGCCCTCCCCGACCTCGACGTCCGTCACCTTGCAGCCCTCGACGACGGTGGCACCCTTGGCGGCGGCGTTGCGGATCAGGATGTGGTCGAACTCCGAGCGGCGGACCTGATAGGCGTAGGGGCGGCTCTTGTCCCAGGCGTTGGCGAAGTCGAAGGTGACGGCCTTGCCGTGATAGGGCGAGACGAACTCGGCCCCGTATTTCAACATGCCGATCCGCTCGACCTCCTCCAGCACGCCGAGCCGCTGGAGCAGCGGCAGATTGCAGGGCAGCAGGGATTCGCCGATGTGGAAGCGCGGGTGGCGGTCCTTTTCCAGCAGGACCACCCGATGGCCCTTCTCCGCCAGCAGCGCCGCGGCCGTCGAGCCGGCGGGGCCTCCGCCAACCACCAGAACGTCGCAGTCGCAATCCGAACCGTTCGACAGCATGCGCGTTGCCGCTCTCTTCAGTGTTCGACCAGAAGTCACCGAATCCCTTCTATCAAAACACGTCGCGCGCGATCCAGAGGCAAAACAAGAATTCGCCTGTTTGTTCGGCTGCTGGCCGAAAGACATATCCTTTCAGTTCCGCCTTCGGGATTTCATCATCGGCGGCCATGTCCTCGTCATACACCGAAATGATTACCCACCCCACTCCGAATGATTTCCGCTTGCCCGCCGGACCCGGCCCGCCGAAGATGCGCGTCCTGTCGGATCCCGCGTGTCGCAGGACGGAGGAGGATGGCCGTGCCGATCGAGCAAGCCCCGCGAGCCGGCGGCCCCCCCGCGCCCACGGTCGAGCCGCATCCGGTCCTCGACTCCTACTACCCGGACACGGCCCAGCGGCTCCGCTTCGTGCGCGGGCTGTTCAACCGCACCGCCCACCATTACGACCGCATCAACGCGATCTTCGCCCTGGGTTCCGGCTCCTGGTACCGCGCGCAGTGCCTGCGGCGGGCCGGGCTGCGGCCGGGGATGCGGGTGCTCGACGTCGCCATCGGCACCGGGCTGGTCGCCCGCGAGGCGGTGGCGCTGTGCGGCGACGCGGCGGACGTCATCGGGCTGGACCTCAGCGAGGCCATGCTGGCCGAGGCGCGGCGGACCCTGCCCATTCCGCTGATCCAGGGCGTCGCGGACTCGCTGCCGCTCGCCGACGCCAGCGTCGATCTGGTGACGATCGGCTACGCCCTGCGGCATGTCGGCGACCTCGCCGCCACCTTCCGCGAGTTCCACCGCGTGCTGCGGCCGGGCGGGATCGTGCTGGCGATGGAGATCGGCCGGCCGTCCCGCCCCTTCACCCGGCGTCTGACCGGCGCCTATCTCGGCATGGTCGTGCCGGCGGTCTCCCGGCTCAGCGGCGGCGGCGAGAGCGGGCGCACGCTGATGCGCTACTATTGGGAGACGATCGACCGCTGCGTCGCGCCGGAGGTCATCACGCGGGCCATGGCCAGCGCCGGGCTGGAACAGGTCGAATGCCGGACCGACTACGACCTGTTCCGCAACTACAGCGGCCGCCGGGCCGGCGTTCCGACGCCGTGACCGCCCGCCCGGCGCATCCCACCGTCCTACCCCCTCCGGGCCCGTCTCATCCGCCTTTGCCAATATCGCGCCGGGACGATCCAACCCATAGTTGGCGCCGATCGGCAACGGCCGACACACGACACAGGGTGGGGAGCGACGACATGGCGGGAAGGATGATCCGGGCGGCGTTGCCGGTTCTGGCCCTGCTGGCCGGCTGCGCCGGGCAGCAGCAGGGCGCGGCCTCCGCGAGCGGGCCCGGCGCCAGCGCCTCCGCGGCGCCCTCGACGCCGGGCGCGCGGCTGGTGAAGTCGCGCGACGGCCGTTTCGAGGGCGAGATGATCGGCACGCCGGCCGCCGGCAGCCGCTTCGCCAAGCTCCAGATCGGCATGACGATGGAGGAGGTGTCGGGCCTGATCGGCGCGCCGGACAACATGATCCGGCACGAGACCGGCAAGCGCTGGATCCCCTTCTATTTCGGCAACGACGCCCAGCGGCTCCAGGTCATCTACCGCAACGAGGGCTGCCTGACCTACACCGGCGGCAACGTCTTCGGCGGCGGCAGCGCCGAACTGATCCGCATCACCGTCGCCCCGAAGGGCGGCTGCCTCGACACCTGACCGGGGCGGCCTCCCCATGGCGGCGGCGGTCAGGCCGGCGGCGCGGCCTCCGTGCGCAGAGCGATGCGGCCGACGCCGGGCAGCTTGACCGCGAGATCCAGTGGATCGACGCCGACGGTGAGGCCGAGCAGGTTGAGCTCCAGCCCCTCCTCCCACGCTACCAGCAGACCGGCGACGCCGAACAGGCTGAGCTGCCAGCCGGTGCCGCTGGGCGCCCGCGCGACCAGCCCGCTCCCCAGATAATCCTTGCCGAGCGCCGTGGAGGGCAGGTCGAGCCGCAGTTCCGGAACGGCGCGGGCCACCCAGGCGGCGAAGGTGTTGCTGTTGGGGCCGGGCCACACCCGGTATTCCCCGGCGTAGGGGTAGCTGCCGGCCGCCGCCGCGATCCTGGGGATGGCCGCCGCCGCCGCCGCGCCGCGCAGCTCCGCCAGCACGACCGGCTGGGCGCCGAACCAGCGCCCGTCCGGGTCGCGGTTGCTGACCGCCACGGCCGGCAGGCCACGGTAGACCCGCCAGCCCACCACCTCGTAGACGGTGTAGGCCCGCGCGCCGGCCGGCTTCACCGCGAACCAGGGATGCACGCCGAAGGCGCCGCGCCAGGACAGGGCGCGGGCGGCGTAGACCTGGACCACCGCCTCGGGCGTCGCGGCCGGATCGGGCGCGAGGCCGACCGGGCTGCGGTCCGCCCGCGTCCAGTCGACGCCCAGCGTCGCGGTGCCGGAGGCGATCACGAAGGCCGGCCCGGCGAGCAGCAGGACCAGCACCAGCAGACACGTCAGCAGCACCACCTTCACGGCCCCTCCCGCCTCATGAACCCCCGTCGCGGGAGGCCGCCACGGCTCAGCCGGCCGCCGCCGTTTCCCGTTCGACCGCCGGCACGACCAGCACCTTGTCGATGCGGCGCCCGTCCATGTCGACCACCTCGACGCGCACGCCGTCCTGCACGAAGGCCTCCCCCGCCTGCGGCACATGGCCGAGGCGGTGCAGCACGAGGCCGGCGACGGTGTGGTAGTCGCCCTGCCCGCGCAGGCCGCGCAGGCCCACCGTGTCCTCGAACTCGTCCACCGGCATCCAGCCCTCGACCAGCCAGGACCCGTCCTCGCGGCGGATGGCGGCGGTTTCCGGAGCCTCGCCGACCTCCGGCAGGTCGCCGGCGATGATCTCCAGGATGTCGGTCAGCGTGACCAGCCCTTCAAGGCTGCCATACTCGTCCACCACCATGGCCAGATGGTGGCCCGTGGACTTCATCAGGTCGAGCAGCTTGAGGATCGGCGTGCCGTCATGGACGATCATCGGCTTGGCGGCGCTCGTCGCCAGATCGAACGGCCGGCCCTGCACCGCGTCGTCGAGCAGGTCGCGGGTGTGGACGACGCCGACCAGCTCGTCCAGCGCGCCACGGCACACCGGGTAGCGCGAGTGGGCGCCGGCGCGGATCGCCGCCAGCAGGTCGGCCTGCGGCTTGCCGAGATCGAGCCAGACGACGTCCGGCCGGGGAACCATGATGCTGCGCACCGTCCGGTCGGCCAGCCGCAGCACGCCGTCGATCATCTCCTTCTCGGCCGGGGCGAAGACGCCGGCCTGGGTGCCCTCGGAGATCATCGAGCGGATTTCCTCCTCCGTCACCGTCTCCTCGCGCTCGCCCTGGAGGCCGAGCAGGCGCAGCAGCAGGTCGGTCGAGGCGCCCAGCAGCCAGACGAAGGGGGCGGCGACGCGCGACAGCAGGCGCATCGGCTGGGCGATCAGCGAGGCGATGCGCTCGGGGCTCTTCAGCGCGATGCGCTTGGGGATCAGCTCGCCCAGCACGATCGACAGGTAGGTGATGGCGACCAGCACGCCGCCGACGCCGACCACCTCGCCCTTGCCGGCGAAGACGGGGATGGTGTCGAGCCACTGGCCGAGCCGGTCGCCAAGCGTGGCGCCGCCATAGGCGCCGGCGATGACGCCGACCATGGTGATGCCGATCTGGACGGTGCTGAGGAAGCGGCTCGGATCCTCGATCAGCCGCAGCGCCGCGCGGGCGCCCCGGTCGCCGCGCTCGGCCAGATGCTGGAGCCGGGCCTTGCGGGACGAGACGACGGCCAGCTCCGACATGGCGAACACGCCGTTGAGGAGCGTCAGCGCGACGATGATGGCGATCTCAAAGGTGAGCATCGGGGGGTTCCTGGTTGGAAAAGGCAGGCGCCGCCGGCCGGGCGCGCCAAAGCGCGCCGCCGGAGCGGACGGGGCCATGGAAGGGGCCGTGGGAGGGGGAGCGGTCGGGATGGCGCGCGCGGCCGGGGCGGCGGCGCGGAGCGGAGGACGGACGGAGCATCGCCGTCCAGGACAATCGAGACGGCCGCGCCGTCCGGGAATTGGGGCCGCCGCGGACGACCGGAGATCCGATCCCCCGCGGCCGTCGGGGGCCGCTTGGCGTGCTGTCCATTCATACCCCGCCCGGCGGGCGGGATTGCTCCATCCTGATTTCGCGCGGCGGTTCATATGGGGAGGGAGGGGCACTTTGCAAGCCGCCGGATCATGACAATAAATTCATGAAAAAGATCGCTCCCGGCGGGGATTAAGGGCGGGGCGCCCGGCGTATGCTGGGGGTTGGAACCGTCGACAGGGAGAGCATGGACATCTCACGCCACCTCGGGCTGCTGCGCCGCTACGCGCTGGTGCTGACGCGCGACCGCGAGCGGGCGGACGATCTGGTGCAGGAGACCGCCCTGCGCGCCCTGGAGGGAAGCCACGGCTTCCAGGAGGGCCGGGACGTCAAGGGATGGCTGCTCGCCATCGTGCACAACGCCCATGTCTCCCGCTGCCGCCGCCGGCGGACCGAGAGCGAGGCCGAGGCGCTGCTCGCCGCCCAGGCCGGCGACGCCCACGTCCCCGACCAGACCGACCGCATCGCGCTGAACGAGACCATGCGGGCCATGATGGCCCTGCCCGAGGACCAGCGCGCGGTGCTGACGCTGGTGGCGATCGACGGGATGAGCTACCGCGACGCCGCCGACTGCCTGGGCATCCCCCTCGGCACCCTGATGTCCCGGCTCGGCCGGGCCCGCGCGGCCCTGCGCGCCGCCGGCCAGACGCCGGCCTCGCATTTGCGCCTGGTGAGGTGAAGCATGCCGTCCCCCATCCTTGAAGCGGACCTGCTGGCCTATGTCGACGACCAGCTCGACCCGGCGCGCCGGATCGAGGTCGAGGCCTATCTCCAGGCGAACCCGGTGCTGGCCGCGCGCGTGATGCAGGATCTGCGGCAGCGCGACGAGATCCGCCTGTTCCTGCACGGCGACGCCGCCGTGCGGGAGACGGTGGACGAGCCCGCGCCATCCCCCACTCCGGCTGCCGCTCCGGCCGCCGCCAACCAGCGCGGACGGCACCCGCCCCGCCGGCTGCGCATGGCGCTGACGGCGGCGGCCCTGGTCGGCATCGGCTGGACCGCCCACACCCTGGTCGGCAACGTGCTGATCGATCCGGTCGCGGCGGCGCACCCGATCCCCGTCTTCGCCGACGAGGCGGTCGAGGCCTACCGCACCGCCGTCACCGCCGGATCGGCCGATCTCGGCATGGCGCCGGAGAACAGCTCGGGGCTGGCCAAGGTCATCTCGCGCGCCGTCGGCGCGTCGCTGCCGATTCCCACCTTCCCCGACCGCCTGATCCCGCTCGTCTCGCGCATCGTGCCGTGGGACGAGGGCAGCGCGGTCCAGGTGGTCTACACGACCACCGAGTTCGAGCGGGTCACGCTGTTCGCCGCGGACGACGACCGCTTCGCGGTGACCGCGCCAGAGGCGGCGATCCTCAACGGCGTGTCGGTCGTCTACTGGCGCCAGGGGCACCACGTCTACGCGCTCTGCGCCGACCTGCCGCCCGACACGCTCCTCACCCTGGCCGAAGCGGCGCACGCCTCCTGGTTCTGACCGTCCGCCGACGCTTTCCCCGGCACACCACCTTCTCCCTCACGAGGCCATCATGTGGAACCAACACCCCAACAACCAGCAGCCGTACGGGGCCTTCGGCCACGGCGTCGACCAGGCCGCCTTCGACCAGGGCCTGCGGCAGCACATGCTGCGGGTCTACAACTTCATGGTGCTCGGCCTCGCCCTCACCGGCGTGGTCGCCTTCCTCGTCTCCAGCACCCCGGCGCTCTACGTGCCGATCTTCACCACGCCGCTGAAATGGGTGGTGATGCTGGCGCCGCTGGCCTTCATCATGGTGCTGTCCTGGCGCTTTGAGCGGATGTCCGCCAGCGGCCTCCAGGGGCTGTTCTGGGCCTTCTGCGCCGTCATGGGCGTGTCGATGGCCTCGATCTTCCTGGTGTTCACCGGCGCCAGTGTCGCCCGCGTCTTCTTCATCACCTCGGCGATGTTCGCCGGCATGAGCCTGTGGGGCTACACCACCAAGAGCGACCTGTCGAAGATGGGCTCGTTCCTGGCGATGGGCCTGATCGGCATCGTCATCGCCAGCCTGGTCAACATCTTCGTCGGCTCCAGCGCGCTCCAGTTCGCCATCTCGGTGATCGGCGTCGTCGTCTTCACCGGCCTGACCGCCTACGACACCCAGCGCATCAAGGAGGAGTACGCCGAGCATTACGGCCAGGAGACCAACACCAAGCTGGCCGTCATGGGCGCCCTGTCGCTCTACCTGAACTTCATCAACCTGTTCCAGATGCTGATGCAGCTCATGGGACAGCGCGACGAGTAAGGCGCCGCCTTCCCCCTACCCCCTTCAATCCGTCGAGCACACGAGCATCGCCATGGACCAGACCGAACGCCAGATCATCGACGACCTGTTCGCCAAGCTGCGTCAGGCCGAGGCCCAGTCCGGCCCCCGCGACCCGCAGGCCGAGGCCCACATCCGCGACAGCGTCGCCCGCCAGCCGGCGGCCCCCTACCTGATGGCCCAGGCCGTCGTCATGCTGGAGCAGGCGCTCGCCGCCTCCCAGGCCCGCAACGAGGAGCTGGAGCAGCAGCTCCGCGCCCGCCCGCCCGCCCAGGCCCCGGCCGGCGGCGGCGGGCTGTTCGGCGGGCTGTTCGGCGGCGGCGGCCGGCCGGCCCCGGCTCCGGCGGCCCCGCAGCGCCCGGCCGGCTCGCCCTGGGGTGCGGCGGCGGGCGCCACGCCGGCCGCGCCGGCCTACGGCGACCCGCGCGTCGCGGCCTACGCCCAGCAGCCGCGCGCCGGCGGCGGCTTCATGGCCGGCGCCATGCAGACGGCGGCGGGTGTCGCCGGCGGCATGCTGATCGGCAGCGCGCTGTCCAGCATGTTCTCCGGCGGCGGCGAGGCCAACGCGGCCGAAGCGCAGCCGCAAGCTCAGCCCGAGCCGGAACCCGAAGCCGGCGGCTGGGACGAGGATCCCGGCTTCGGCGGCGACGAGGATTTCTAAGCCGGCCGCAGCGATGGCGTGACGGGGGGTGGGGTGGATCGCCCCGCCCCCTTTTTCTTGGCGCCCCCTTTTTCTTGACTCATCCGCCGGTCCCGGCGGCGCCCCGGCCGCGCGCCGGCCCCGATCCGTGCCCGGCCTGCCGGCGCAGGAAGGCGACCACCTCGGGCGAATCCCACTCCACCGCGCCCTCGACGCGGCCGAGTTCCCGGCCCTCCGGGTCGACCAGCAGGGTCGTCGGCAGGCCGCGCAGGCCGAGCGCCTGCATCGACGCGCTGCCGGGATCGAGGAACACCGCCAGATTGCCAAGGCCGGTCTTCTGGTAGAAGGGCTCGACCGCCGCCTTGCCGCCACGGTCGAGCGACAGCGCCACCACCTGGAAGCGGTCGCCGCCCAGTTGCGCCTGGAGGCGGTCGAGCGCCGGCATCTCCTTCACGCAGGGGCCGCACCAGGTCGCCCACAGGTTCAGCAGCACCAGCTTGCCGGCGAACTCCGACAGGTCGACGCGGCGGCCCTCGCCGTCGGCGAAGGCGAGCGGCGGCACCGGCTTGGCCTCGCCCGTTCCCTTGAGCCGTTCCAGCGTTCGCTCCAGCCCGGCCGCCGCCGGGGCCGCGCCGCCGCCCGCGGCCGGAGCGGGCGCGTCCAGCCGGAGCACCTCGGGCGCCGCGGCGGGGCCGGAGGACGCGTTCCACCACAACCCGGCGCCGGCCAGACCCACACAAACCGTTGCGGTGGCCGCCAAAGTCCGCATACTCACGCTTCCTCACCCCCCTGACCGAATGCCGTCGACATGAGCGCCGATCAAGCCCCGCAGAAAAACGCCCCCGCCGCCAGCCAGATGTGGGGCGGCCGCTTCGCGCGCGGCCCCGCCGCCATCATGGAGAAGATCAACGCCTCCATCGGCTTCGACAAGCGCCTCGCCGACCAGGACATCGCGGGCTCCAAGGCGCACGCGGCGATGCTGGCCAAGCAGGGCATCATAACCCAGGCCGACGCCGACGCCATCCGCGACGGGCTGGACCGGGTGAAGCAAGAGATCGACGCCGGCACCTTCACCTTCAAGGTGGAGCTGGAAGACATCCACATGAACGTCGAGGCCCGGCTGGCCGAGCTGATCGGCGAGCCGGCCAAGCGCCTGCACACCGGCCGCTCGCGCAACGACCAAGTGGCGACCGACTTCAAGCTGTGGGTGCGCGACGCGCTCGACCGGCTCGATTCCGGGCTGATGGCGCTCCAGAGCGCGCTGATCGACCTGGCGGAGCAGAACACCGACACGGTGATGCCCGGCTTCACCCATCTCCAGGCGGCGCAGCCGGTCTCCTTCGGCCACCATCTGCTGGCCTATGTCGAGATGTTCGGGCGCGACCGGAGCCGGATGCGCGACGCCCGCTGCCGGCTGAACGAATGCCCGCTCGGCTCGGCGGCTCTGGCCGGAACCCCCTACCCGATCGACCGCTTCATGACGGCGGAGGCGCTGGGCTTCAACCGGCCGACCGCCAACTCGCTGGACGCGGTGTCCGACCGCGACTTCGCGCTGGAGTATCTGTCGGCGGCGTCGATCTGCGCCATGCACCTGTCGCGCTTCGCCGAGGAGATCGTCATCTGGTGCTCGGCCCAGTTCCGCTTCATCCGGCTGTCGGACGCCTACACCACCGGCTCCTCGATCATGCCGCAGAAGAAGAACCCCGACGCGGCCGAGCTGGTGCGGGCCAAGGCCGGCCGGGTCATCGGCACGCTGACCGGCCTGCTGGTCGCCATGAAGGGCCTGCCGCTGGCCTATTCCAAGGACATGCAGGAGGACAAGGAGCCGGTCTTCGAGACCGACGACACGCTGGCGCTCTGCATCGCCGCGACCGAGGGCATGGTGCGCGACATGCAGCCCAACAAGCCGGCGATGCGCGAGGCGGCCGATCGCGGCTTCCTGAACGCCACCGACCTCGCCGACTGGCTGGTCCGCGAACTCGACATGCCCTTCCGCGAGGCGCACCACGTCACCGGCCGCGCCGTGAAGGCGGCGGAGGACCGCCGGGTCGGGCTGACCGACCTGACGCTGGCCGAGCTCCAGGCCATCGAGCCGCGCATCACCGAGGCCGTCTACCCGGCGCTGAGCATCGAGGCGTCGCTGGACAGCCGGCGCAGCTTCGGCGGCGCCTCCCCCGTCCGTGTCAAGGAGGCGGTGAAGGCCGCCCGGGAGCGTTTCCTGTGAGCCGGCCGATCACCCTGACCATCCTGGGACTGGCCTGCGCGCTGGCGCTGGCCGGCTGCGGCAAGAAGCCCAAGCACGTCGACAGCCCGCGTCCGGAAGGGGAGGTCGATCCCTTCCCGCGCGCCTACCCGAATCCGTCGCTCGATCCCAAGCCGGGCCAGCCGGCCCCCGGAGTCCGCTTCCCATGACCGCCGCCCGCAGCAGCTTTCCAAAGGGTGGCTCGCCCATGAGCGTCTTCGCCTACCGCGACGGCGTCCTGCACGCCGAATCGGTGTCGCTGGCCGAGGTCGCGCGCTCGGTCGGAACGCCCTTCTACCTCTACTCCACGGCGGCGCTGGAAGCGCACTACAGCGCCTACGCCGGGGCCTTCGCCGGCCAGGACGCCGGCGTCTGCTACGCGCTGAAGGCGAACTCCAACCTGGCGGTGGTCCGCACCTTCGCCCGGCTCGGGGCCGGCGGCGACGTGGTGTCGGTCGGCGAGATGAAGCGGGCGCTGGCCGGCGGCATCCCGGCCGAGCGCATCGTCTTCTCCGGCGTCGGCAAGACGAAGGACGAGATGCGCGAAGCCCTTGAGGCCGGCATCCACCAGCTCAACGTCGAATCGATCCCGGAGCTGGAGGCGCTGAGCGAGGTCGCGTCCTCCATGGGCGTGGTGGCGCCGGTCGCCTTCCGCGTCAACCCGGACGTCGACGCCAAGACCCACGCCAAGATCGCCACCGGCAAGAAGGAAAACAAGTTCGGCATCGACTACGACCACGCGCGCGCGGTCTACCGCCGCGCCGCGTCGCTGCCGGGCATCAAGGCGGTCGGCATCGCCGTCCACATCGGCTCGCAGCTCACCGACCTCGCCCCCTTCCGCGCCGCCTACGAGCGGGTGGCCGCCTTGCTGCACCAGCTCCGCGAGGACGGCCACGACATCCAGCGGCTCGACCTCGGCGGCGGGCTCGGCATCACGTACAGGAACGAGGCGCCGCCCGACCTCGCCGACTACGCGGCGATGGTGCGTTCGATCACCGGGAACCTCGGCTGCCGCATCACGCTGGAGCCGGGGCGGTCGCTGGTCGGCAACGCCGGCGTCCTGGTCAGCCGGGTGATCTACGTGAAGCAGGGGCTGCACCGCCGCTTCGCCATCGTCGACGCGGCGATGAACGACCTGATCCGCCCGTCGCTCTACGAGGCCTACCACGGCATCGTCCCGGTCGCCGAGCCGGCCGGCGACGCCGCGCTGGAGCCCTACGACGTGGTCGGCCCGGTGTGCGAGAGCGGCGACACCTTCGCCGTGCAGCGCCCGCTGCCGCCGCTGGCCGACGAGGATCTGGTGGCCTTCCTGTCGGCCGGGGCGTACGGGGCGGTGATGTCCTCCACCTACAACACGCGCCCGCTGATCCCGGAGGTGCTGGTGAACGGTGACCGCTTCGCCGTCATCCGCCCGCGCCCGACCGTGGAGGAGATGCTGGCCGCCGAACGGGTGCCCGACTGGCTGTGAGGCGGCGCTCCCGCTCCTTTCCCCCCGCAAGTTTACCCCTCTCCCCCCAGGGAGAGGGAATCATGAGCATGGGGACCACCCGCCGCCCGCTGCTCGACGTCGCGCGCGGCATGGCGCTGGTCGCCATGGCGGCCTACCACGCCAGCTGGGACCTGACCTTCACCGGGCTGGCCGATTTCGACCTGTTCGGCAACCCGCTGTGGCTGACCGCGCGCACTCTGATCGTGTCGAGCTTCCTGCTGCTTGCCGGCATCGGCCTCGTGCTGGCGACCGCCGCCGGGCTGGACGAGCCGCGCTTCCGGCGGCGCTTCGTCGTCCGCCTCGCCCGGATCGCCGCCGCCGCCGGGGCGGTGTCGGCGGTGTCCTACGCCCTGTTTCCCGACAGTCCGATCTTCTTCGGCGTGCTGCACCACATCGCCGTGGCGAGCGTCCTGGGGCTGGCCTTCGTCCGCCTGCCGGCCCCGGTGACGCTGGCCGCCGCCGTCGCCGCCTTCCTGGCCGGCGACCATCTCGCCTTCCCCGTCTTCGACAGCCCCTGGCTGCGCTGGATCGGCCTGACCACAGTCCCGCCGGACTCCAACGACTATGTGCCGCTGCTGCCCTGGACCGGCGCCCTGCTCGCCGGCATCGGGCTGGCCCGCCTGTGGCCCGGCATCGGCGCCGGCCCGGCGCCGGCCAACCCCGTCGGCCGCGCGCTCGCCTGGGGCGGCCGGCACAGCCTCGCCGTCTATCTGATCCACCAGCCCGTGCTGTTCGGGCTGGCCTGGCTGATCGCCCAGGGCGTCGGGGTGGAGTCGCCGCAGGCCCGCAATTTCCACCAGTCCTGCGTGACGAGCTGCACCCAGGCGGGCGGCGGGGCGGCGCTGTGCGAGAGCAACTGCCGCTGCGTCCGCACCGAGCTGGCCCGCACCGGCCTGTGGGAGGATTTCCTCGCCAACCGGCTCGACGAGGGCGGACGGCTCGGGGTGTCCTCCGCCGTCCAATCCTGCCGGAGCCGCTGAGCCCCGGCAAACCCGCTCAGGCCCGCCGCTTGCCCAGCGTGTCGGCGACGTAGGCGTCGCGCTGGCCCATCGGCTTGTCGCCGTGGCCGTTGCTGCGCTTGGTGGTGTCGCGGGCGGTCTGGTGCTCGATCTCGGCGTTCAGCTCGGCGCCCAGCAGCACGACGTAGGTGGTCAGGTTGAACCACAGCAGCAGCACGACCACCGCGCCGACCGATCCGTAGGTCTCGTTGTAGCTGCCGAAATGCGAGACGTAGAGCGAGAAGCCCGCCGAGCCGAGCAGCCACACCACCGTCGCCACCGCCGAGCCCCAGGTGACCCAGCGCCATTTCGGCTCGCGCCGGTCGGGGGCGTAGCGGTAGAGCGTCGCCAGCACCAGCATGATCGCCACCGCCAGGATCGGCCAGCGCGCGAGGCTCGCCGCCCAGCCGATCACCGTGTCCTGCAAGCCGATGATGGCGATCGCGGCGGGCACCGCGACGATCATCACCAGCGTCACGATGATGAACAGCAACCCGGCCAGGGTCAGCCCCAGCGACAGCAGGGCCAGCTTGACGAAGCTGCGCCGCTCCTCCTCGCCATAGGCGATGTTCAGCGCCGACACCAGCGAGCTGGTGCCGCGCGACGCGCTCCACAGCGTCAGCGTCAGGCCGAACAGGACCCCCAGCCCCAGCCCCTGGGACGGCGCGGAGGCGACCTTGCGCGCCTGGTCGCTGATGATCGACAGCGCGTCGGGCGGCAGCAGCCCGGCCATCTGGCTGATCTGGCCCTCGATCACCATCGGGTCGGCGACCAGCCCGTAGATCGACACCAGCGCCGCCACCGCCGGGAAGATCGCCAGCAGCCCGTAATAGGCCACCCCCGCCGCCAGCATCGACACGTTGTCCTTCGACTGCTCCTCCCAGGTGCGCCAGAGGATGTCGAGCCAGCCGGCCTTGGGAATGTCGCCCGGACTGTCGGCGGCGCGCCCGCGCCCGTCGTTGGCGGCGGGGTTCATCCGTGCGTAATGGTGGCGGCGGCTCAGGCCCAGCATGCGTCCGCCCCCCCTAGGCCACGGCTTCGCGCAGCGCGCCGACGCGGTGGCGCACCGTCTCGACCTCGTGGAACTGGGCGCCGACGGCGACCTGGAGATGCTCGGGCAGCGGGCTGCGCAGGGCGTCGTGGAACAGCTCCAGCGTGCCGTCCAGCCCGCTCTCCAGCCCCCTCAGCACCTCGCCCCGCGCCCGCGACCCGTCGAAGGCGTCGTGCAGGCCGTGCCAGACCGGATGCAGATCCTCGTCCGGCCCGAGCGGGCCGCCGTAGCGGGGCAGCTCGGTCTCCAGCGCCATCGCGCTGCGGTCGAGCTGGTCGGCGACCTGGGTCAGGCGGCCGGACAGGGTGGAATCATCGATCACCATGTCGGCGCGGCGGAAGCCGGTGGCGCCATGGCGGCAGGACTGGATCAACCCGATCAGCAGCAGCCGGGTGCGCCGGTCGGGCAGTTCGCCACCCAGCGGCCCACCACCACCCATCTGGCCGGCGGCCAGCGGCGGGTGCTCGGGCGTGCGCGACACCGCCCAGCCCAGCCACAGGGCTCCGATGCCCATCAGGGCGACGGGGATTGGGTTGGCGCGGATGGCGCGGGCGATGCGGCCGGAGGTGCCCTCGCCACCGCCCTGGATGACGTCGCGCACGACGTCGACGACGCCGCCGGACATCTGGCCGGGCGACAGGCGGAACTCGATCTCGTCGATCACCGAGTCCATGCGGGCGCGGATGTCGCCGATCTCGCGCTCGATGTCCTCGGGACGCCGCCGGTCGGACAGGTCGGCGTGCGGCGGGTTGGACGGACGGTCGTCGGTGTGCTGGGTCATGCCGGACATCTCCCTGAGGCTGCCGGCAAGCAACGCGCCGCCGGGCCGAAGGTTCCGGCCCGGCGGGATCGTCGAAGGGTCACATCAGATGGGAGAAGACCAGGACCTCGACGCTGCCCCGATAGATCATCTCGAAAGCGACGTAGGCGATCACCACGAGGCCGATGTAGGCGATCCAATGGAAGCGGTTCAGCAGGCGGGCGATGACGCTGGCCGCGGCGCCCATCAACGCCACCGACAGCAGCAGGCCGAGCGCCAGCACCCACAGATGCTCGCGCGCGGCGCCCGCCACCGCCAGCACGTTGTCGAGCGACATCGACACGTCGGCGACGATGACCTCCCAGATGGCGGTCCCGACCGACTTGCCGCCGACGGCGGCGCCCGCCGCCGCGGCCGCGGCCTCGTCCTCCGACATCAGGGCGGCGGCCTGGGCCTCCTCGCGCTGGGCGCGCAGCTCGCGGAACAGCTTCCAGCACACCCACAGCAGCAGCAGGCCGCCGGCCAGCGTCAGGCCGATGACCGCCAGAAGCTGCGTGGTCAGCAGGGCGAAGATGATGCGCAGCACGACGGCGGCGGCGATGCCCCAGAAGATGACCTTGGCCCGCTGGGCCTGGGCGACGCCGGCGGCCGCCATGCCGACCACGATGGCGTTGTCGCCCGCCAGGACCAGATCGATGAACACGACCTGGCCGAGCGCGATCAATTCCGGAATCAGGGAATCCACGGCGGGTATCCAGTGACAGTTGTCAGACAGGTTGGGTGCTAGCCCTATAGCGCGTGAACAGGGCCCCACGCAACCTTATCCCCATCCGCCGCCCGAAAATTGTCCGGCCCGCCGGGAAAGCCGCACGCATCTGGGGAATGCCTGAAAATCAGCCATTTCCGCCGTTCGCAGCCCCTTCCTTCATCCCCCCGTGCGCACCCGCGCCACCGCGTCCCGCCAGCCGGCGTAGAGCCGGTCGCGGCGCGCGGCCTCCATGCGCGGCTCGAAGCGGCGCTGCGAGCGCCACGCCGCCGACACCGATTCCAGCCCGTCGAACACCCCGACGCGCAGGGCGGCGAGGCTGGCGGCCCCCAGCGCGGTCGTCTCGATCACCTCCGGCCGCTCGACCGGCATGGCCAGCAGGTCGGACAGGAACTGGCAGAGCCAGTCGTTGGCGGCCATGCCGCCGTCGACTCGCAGCGCGTTGATGGTGCCGCCCCAGTCGCCGGCCATCGCCTCCATCAGGTCGCGGGTCTGGTAGGCGACGGCCTCCAGCGCGGCGCGGGCGATGTGGGCCGGGCCGACGTCCAGCGTCATGCCGAAGATCGCGGCGCGCGCGTTGGGATCCCAGTGCGGGGCGCCCAGCCCGACGAAGGCCGGCACGAAATAGACGCCGTGGCTGTCGGGCACGCGGGTCGCCAGATCGTCGGTCTGGCTGGCGTGGGTGATGATGCCGAGCCCGTCGCGCAGCCACTTGACGGCGGCACCCGCCACGAAGATCGAGCCCTCCTGCGCGTAGCTCGCCACCCCGTCCAGCCGGTAGGCGACGGTGGTGAGCAGGCGGTTCTTCGACACCACCGGGGTCGTCCCGGTGTTGATCAGCGCGAAGCAGCCGGTGCCGTAGGTCGATTTCGCCATGCCGGGCGCCAGGCAGGCCTGCCCGAAGGCCGCCGCCTGCTGGTCGCCGGCCACCCCGGCGATGGGAATCGGGCGGCCGAGCAGTTCGGCCTCGGTGGCGCCGAAATCGTCGGCGCTGTCGAGCACGCGCGGCAGCATGGCGCGCGGCACGCGGAACAGGGCCAGCAGCTCGTCGTCCCACTCCTGGGCGTGGATGTCGAACAGCAGGGTGCGCGAGGCGTTGGTCGCGTCGGTGGCGTGCACCGCCTTGCCGGTCAAATGGAAGATCAGGAAGCTGTCGATGGTGCCGAAGCACAGCTCGCCGCGCTCGGCCCGCGCGCGGGCTCCGGGAACGTGATCGAGGATCCAGGCGATCTTGGTCGCGGAAAAGTAGGCGTCGATCAGCAGGCCGGTCTTCGCCCGCACCGGCTCGGCGTGGCCGGCGGCGGCGAGGTCCTGGCACAGCGCCGAGGTGCGGCGGTCCTGCCAGACGATGGCGCGGTGGATCGGCTCGCCGGTGGCGCGGTCCCAGACGACGGTGGTCTCGCGCTGGTTGGTGATGCCGATGGCGGCGATGGCGGAGACGGGGATGCCGGATGTCTCCACCGCCTCGCGGGCGACGGCGCGGACGTCGCGCAGGATGTCGGCGGGGTCGTGCTCGACCCAGCCGTCGCCGGGGTAATGCTGGGGGAACTCCCGGCGCGCCTCGGCCAGCGGCGTGCCGCGCCCGTCGAACAGGATGGCGCGCGACGAGGTGGTGCCCTGGTCGATGGCGAGGATGTGGCCGGTCCGGCTCATGGATGCGTGTCCCCGAATGTCTTCACGTCGCTCGTGGCCCTCTCCCGCCCCGGAAGAGGGAGGGGACCCATGCGGCAGCATGGGGAGAGGTGAGGGGCTGTCGGGACATGGATTGAAGTCGCACGCCCGATCGCCCCTCACCCATCCCGCTTTCAGCGGGCCCCTTCCCTCTCCCGAGGCGGGAGAGGGAAATCAAAGGGCCCTTATTACTGGGCGCGGCCTTCCTTCCAGGCCTTCAGCAGATCCTCGTAGGCGATGGTCTGGCCCTTGGGCTTCTCGTTGTCGAGCTTGGCCTTGGGCGCGCCGGGGGCGGCGAACCACTCCTTGGGATCCTTCTTCGGGTTCAGCTTCGGCGCGCAGTCGCCGCCGATGTTGGCCCGCTCCATGCGGCCCATCACCTGCTCCATCTGCTCGGCGAGGTTGTCCATCGCCTGCTGCGGGGTGCGCTCACCGGTCACCGCCTCGGCGATGTTCTGCCACCACAGCGGGGCCAGCTTCGGGTAGTCGGGCACGTTGGTGCCGGTCGGCGACCACGCCACGCGGGCCGGGCTGCGGTAGAACTCGACCAGACCGCCGAGCTTGGGCGCCGCCTGGGTCATCGCGTCGGACTTGATGTCGCTCTCGCGGATCGGCGTCAGGCCGACCAGCGTCTTCTTCAGCGAGGCCGTCTTCGACACGGTGAACTGGGCGTAGAGCCACGCCGCCTTGCGGCGCTCCGGCGGGGTCGACTTCAGCAGGGTCCAGGAGCCGACGTCCTGGTAGCCGAGCTTCATGCCCTGCTCCCAGTAGGGGCCGTGAGGCGAGGGGGCCATGCGCCACTTCGGCGTGCCGTCGGCGTTGACCACCGGCAGGCCGGGCTTGGTCATGTCGGCGGTGAAGGCGGTGTACCAGAAGATCTGCTGGGCGACCGCACCCTGGGCCGGCACCGGGCCGGCCTCGGAGAAGGTCATGCCGCCGGCCTCGGGCGGGGCGTACTTCTTCAGCCAGTCGATGTATTTGGTCAGCGAGTAGACCGCCGCCGGGCCGTTGGTGTCGCCGCCGCGCGCGACCGACGCGCCGGCCGGGCGGCAGCCCTCGACGCGGATGCCCCATTCGTCGACCGGCAGGCCGTTGGGCAGGCCCTTGTCGCCGGCGCCGGCCATCGACAGCCAGGCGTCGGTGAAGCGCCAGCCGAGCGACGGATCCTTCTTGCCGTAGTCCATGTGGCCGTAGACGCGGACGCCGTCGATCTCCTTCACGTCGTTGGTGAAGAACTCGGCGATGTCCTCATAGGCCGACCAGTCCTGCGGGACGCCCAGCTCGTAGCCGTACTTGGCCTTGAACTTCTCCTTCAGGTCGGGACGGGCGAACCAGTCGGCGCGGAACCAGTAGAGGTTGGCGAACTGCTGGTCGGGAAGCTGGTAGAGCTTGCCGTCCGGGCCGGTGGTGAAGCTGGTGCCGATGAAGTCCTTGACGTCGAGCGTCGGCAGGGTGACGTCCTTGCCCTCGCCGGCCATGAAGTCGGACAGCGCCACCGCCTGCCCGTAGCGGACATGGGTGCCGATCAGGTCGCTGTCGTTGATGTAGGCGTCGTAGACGTTGCGGCCCGACTGCATCTGGGTCTGCAACTTCTCGATGACGTCGCCTTCCTGGATCAGGTCGTGCTTCAGCTTGATGCCCGTGAGGTCGCTGAACAGCTTGGCGAGGGTCTTCGATTCGAACTCGTGCGTCGTCAGGGTCTCGGAGACGACGTTGATGTCCATGCCCTTGAAGGGTTCCGCCGCCTTGACGAACCACTCCAGCTCCTTCATCTGCTCCTCCTTGGAGAGCGTGGAGGGCTGGAGTTCCTCGATGATCTTCTTGGCGACGGCCTCCTGGTCCGGCGTCAGCGCCGCGGCGGGAGCGGCCGAGCCCATGGCGAGCAGCACGCCGATGCCGCCGGCCATCACCGCGCCGGTCAGGCGGCGGCGCAGGCTGGGATCCTTTTTCGTGTCGTGAAGCATGATTCCTCCCATTTGGGTCGTCTTTGGTTGGGTCGAGCGTTGAACCTGATCGTCTTTTCCCCCTCCCCAGGGGAGGAGAGGGTTGATTTTTCTCCCTGTCTCAGCCGAAGCGGATGACGAAGGCGGTCCACAGCAAGGAGACCGCGAGCGCCCCCCACAGCGTGGCATCGGTCGCCGCCAGCCATCCGAGATGGAGGAAGGCGCTGCCCAGCAGCCCGATGAACAGACGGTCGCCACGCGTCGTGCGCATCGGCAGGAAGCCCTTGGCCTCGGCGGTGGGGGAGACCAGCTCCCACACCGTCATCGCCGCCAGCATCACCGCGATGCCGACGAAGAAGAGCGCGGTCGGCAACGTCCACGCCATCCATTGAAAGTCCAGGATGGGGAAATCCATGACGGCGGCCCCCTCAGACGCGGCCCAGGGCGAAGCCCTTGGCGATGTAGTTGCGGACGAACCAGATCACCAGCGCGCCCGGCAGGATGGTCAGCACGCCGGCGGCGGCCAGGAGCCCCCAGTCCATGCCGGACGCGCTGACCGTGCGGGTCATCGTCGCGGCGATCGGCTTGGCGTCGACCGAGGTCAGGGTGCGGGCGAGCAGCAGCTCGACCCACGAGAACATGAAGCAGAAGAAGGCGGTGACGCCGACCCCGGCGCGGATCATCGGCAGGAAGACCGTGGTGAAGAAGCGCGGGAAGCTGTAGCCGTCGATGTAGGCCATCTCGTCGATCTCGCGCGGCACGCCCGACATGAAGCCTTCGAGGATCCACACCGCCAGCGGCACGTTGAACAGGCAGTGCGCCAGCGCCACGGCGATGTGGGTGTCGAACAGCCCGACCGTCGAGTAGAGCTGGAAGAAGGGCAGCAGGAACACCGCCGGCGGCGCCATCTTGTTGGTCAGCAGCCAGAAGAAGACGTGCTTGTCGCCGATGAAGCGGTAGCGCGAGAAGGCGTAGGCCGCCGGCAGCGCCACCAGCAGCGAGATCACCGTGTTCAGCGTCACGTAGTGGATCGAGTTGATGTAGCCGCTGTACCAGCTGGGGTCGGTGAAGATCGTGGCGTAGTTGCGCAGGGTCGGGTTGTGCGGGTAGAGCGTCAGGCCCGACAGGATCTCCTCGTTCGTCTTGAAGGACATGTTGACCATCCAGTAGATGGGCAGCATCAGGAAGACGATGTAGAGGACGAGGATCACCGTCCGGCGCGAGACCCGCGCCGAGGATCGGCGGATGTTGGCCGGCGTGGCGAGCGCGGCCGGAGAAAGGGCGGCAACCTTGCTCATTGTTTGTCCCCTTCGCCGGTGTGGGTGATGACGGTGTAGAAGACGAAGCTGAACAGCAGCACGATCAGGAAGTAGATGATCGAGAAGGCGGCGGCCTTGCCGATGTCGAACTGCCCGACCGCCATCTGCGTCAGATACTGGCTGAGGAAGGTGGTGGAGTTGCCGGGGCCGCCGCCGGTCAGCACGAACGGCTCGGTGTAGATCATGAAGCTGTCCATGAAGCGCAGCAGCACGGCGATCACCAGCACGCCCCGCATCTTCGGCAACTGGATGTAGCGGAACACCGCCCATTTCGAGGCGCCGTCGATCTTGGCCGCCTGGTAGAAGGCCGGCGGGATCGATTGCAGCCCGGCGTAGCAGAGCAGCGCGACGAGGCTGGTCCAATGCCAGACGTCCATCACCAGCACCGTCACCCAGGCGTCGATCGAGTTGCTGGTGTAGTTGTAGTTGATCCCCAGCGCCCGGAAGGTGGCGCCGGCCAGCCCGATGTCGCCGCGCCCGAAGATCTGCCAGATGGTGCCGACCACGTTGAAGGGGATCAGCAGCGGCAGGGCCAGCAGCACCAGCGTCAGCGAGGTCCTGGCGCTGCGCCCGCCCGGCATGCCGAGCGCGATGACGATGCCGAGCGGAATCTCGATGGCGAGCACCGCCAGCGAATAGACGATCTGGCGGACCAGCGCGTCGTGCAGCCGCTCGTCGGCCAGCACCGCCTGGAACCATTCGGTGCCGACGAAGAAGGTCTGGCCGGGGCCGAAGATCTCCTGGACCGAATAATTGACCACCGTCATCAGCGGCAGGATGGCGCTGAAGGCGACGATGACGAAGACGGGGATGATCAGGAACCAAGCCCGGTTGTCCTGGACCTTATCCATGGTGCCGGCTCCTTAGGACACGAGGTGGCTGTCGCGGTAGAGCTTGGTCCACCGGCTGGGGAAACGGATGGCGGCGTCGAGCGCCGGGATCTCCTGGTCCTCGGACAGCCGCGCCTTCAGCGTCTGGCTGCCCATCCGCAGGGTCGCCAGCTTGGAGGTGCCGAGATCGTCCACCCCCACCACCTGCACCGGGACGGCGCCGGCGGTGCCGGTCCGGGTCAGCTCGATAAACTCCGGGCGGATGCCCAGCTCGAACTTGCCGCCGATCTGGGGGCCGCCGGCCTGCGCAATGGCGCGGTCGGGCAGCGGGATGGCGATGCCCTCGACCAGCGCGTGATCGCCGCCCAGCGTGCAGGGCATCAGGTTGATGCCGGGACTGCCGATGAAGTAACCGACGAAGGTGTGCAGCGGATTCTCGAACAGCTCCTGCGGGGTGCCGAGCTGGACCATGGCGCCCTCGTGCATCACCGCGACCTTGTCGGCGAAGGTCAGCGCCTCCACCTGGTCGTGGGTCACGTAGATCATGGTCAGGCGGTATTCCTCGTGGATCTGGCGCAGCTTGCGGCGCAGGATCCATTTCGTGTGCGGGTCGATGACGGTCAACGGCTCGTCGAACAGGATCGCCGCCACGTCCGAGCGCACCAGCCCGCGCCCCATCGAGATCTTCTGCTTGGCGTCCGGCGTCAGCCGCTTGGCCCGCTTCTTCAGATCGGCGGTGAGGTCGAGCGCGTCGGCGACCTGCCGCACCCGGCGGTCGACGTCAGCCTCCGGGACCTTGCGGTTGCGCAGCGGGAAGGCGAGATTCTCGTACACCGTCATGGTGTCGTAGATGACCGGGAACTGGAACACCTGGGCGATGTTCCGCTCCTCCGGCGTGCAGCGGGTGACGTCGAGCCCGTCGAACAGCACCCGCCCCTCGCTCGGCACCAGCAGGCCGGAGATGATGTTCAGCAGCGTGGACTTGCCGCAGCCCGAGGGCCCGAGCAGCGCGTAGGCCTTGCCGTCCTCCCACTCCTGCGACAGGCGGCGCAGCGCGTAGTCCGCCGGCTTGCTCGGGTGCGGGTGGTAGGAATGGCCGAGATTGTCGAAATGGATGGTCGCCATGCTCCCGGCCCCCTCAGGCGATGTTGCGCAGCAGGCCGCGCCGGCCGTGCGGGGCGGCGACGAGCCGGCCGTCGGTGGAAAAGACGAAGACGCGGTCGGGATCGGCGTAGACCTGGATCTCCGAGCCGATCGGGTGGGTGTGCACCCCGTCCTCGCGCGCGATCAGCGTGGTGTTGCCATGGCGCAGATGGATGTAGGTCTCCGACCCGCTGATCTCCGACAGCTCGACCCGGCCGCGGATCGGCACCAGCCGGTCGGAGCGGCGCAGCACCGTCAGGTGGTTGGCGCGGATGCCGACGCGGCAGGGACCGGCCGGCAGGTTGCGGTCATGCGCCGACAGCGGCAGGTTGGTGCCGTCGGCCAGCGCCACCCGGTCGTTGGTCAGGATCGCCTCGACCACGTTCATCGGCGGGTCGCTGAACACGTCGGCGCATTCCTCGGTCGCCGGGGCGTGGAAGACGGCGGCGGTCGGGCCGGTCTGCAACAGCCGCCCCTCGTGCAGCACCGCCACCGAACCGCCCAAGGTCAGCGCCTCCTGCGGCTCGGTGGTGGCGTAGACCACCGTCGTCTTGCCGTCGGCGAAGATGTCGCGCAGCTCGGCGCGCAGCTCCTCGCGCAGCTTGTAGTCGAGGTTGACCAGCGGCTCGTCGAGCAGCAGCAGCCCGGCGCCCTTGACCAGCGCGCGGGCGATGGCGCAGCGCTGCTGCTGGCCGCCCGACAGCTCGGCCGGCAGCCGGTCGAGGTAGGGGTCGATGCGCAGCATCGCCGCCGTGCCGCGAACCTTGCGGTCGATCTCGGCCGCCGGCTTGCCCTGGCGGCGCAGCGGCGAGGCGATGTTCTCGAACACCGTCATCGCCGGATAGTTGATGAACTGCTGGTAGACCATGGCGATGTCGCGGCTGCGCACGGAAGCGCCGGTGACGTCCTTGCCGTTCTCGTAGACCCGGCCCGAGGCGGGGGCGTCGAGGCCGGCCATCAGCCGCATCAGCGTCGTCTTGCCGGCCAGCGTGCGGCCGAGCAGGACATTGAAGGTCCCCGGCTGAAGCTCCAGCGACAGGGGGTGGAGATGCTGCTCGGCGCCGACCTTCTGGGTCACGCCGTCGAGTGTGACGGTCACCGCTGTCCTCCCATCGACCGCAGCCCGGCTTCGGGCGGGGCCGCCGCGTTGCGGCGCCGGTCGAACCAGTCGCCGATGGCCTCCCGGATCGTTCCGTCCAGGTGCAGCCCGAGTTTGGAGCGCCGCCACAGGAAATCGTCGCCGGTGACGGCGAACTCCTCCCGCGCGGCGTAGTCGAGCTCGGCCTCGTGGACGCCGCCGCCGAAATGGTGGCCGAGGTCGGCGAGGCCGGTCGCCCCGTGCAGCAGCCGCTCCACCCGCGTGCCGTAGGCGCGCGCCAGCCGCAGTGCCAGCGCCTCGGGCAGCCAGGGGTGGCGGCGGCGCAGATCCGCGAGGAAACCGGCGAAGTCGGCCCCGGCGATGTCGCCGCCGGGCAGCGGGAAATCGGCGGTCCAGCTTCCGCCGCCGCGGCCGAGCGCCGCCAGCAGCTTGTCGGTCGCCTCCTCCGCCAGCCGGCGGAAGGTGGTGATCTTGCCGCCGAAGATCGACAGCATCGGCGCCCCGCCGGCCGGCGTGTCCATCTCCAGCACGTAATCGCGGGTGACGGCGGACGCGTTGCCGCTCTCGTCGTCGAACAGCGGGCGGACGCCGCTGTAGGTCCACACCACGTCGGATTCCACGACCGGCGTCTTCAGGTAGCGCGACACCGCCCGGCAGAGATAGGCGATCTCCTCCGGGCTGATGGCGACGGCGCCTGGGTCGCCGGCGTAGTCGAGGTCGGTGGTGCCGATCAGCGTGAAGTCGCGCTCGTAGGGGATGGCGAAGACGATGCGGCGGTCGTCGTTCTGGAAGATGTAGGCGTGGTCGCCCTCGAATTTCCTCGGCACGACGATGTGGCTGCCCTTGACCAGCCGCACCGACTTGTCGACCGTGACGCCGGTGCGCCGGGTCAGCATCTCGCGCACCCAGGGGCCGGCGGCGTTGACCAGCGCGCGGGCGCGCACGGTGCGCGTCTCCCCGGTTTCGGTCGAGACCAGCGTCGCCACCCATTCGCCGTCGCGCCGCACCGCGTTTTCGCAGCGGGTGCGCGTCAGGATTTGGGCGCCGCGTTCGCGCGCGTCGATGGCGTTGAGCACGACCAGACGGCTGTCCTCGACCCAGCAATCCGAATATTCGAACGCCCTGGTGAAGCCGCCGGCCAGCGGACGGCCCACCGGGTGGCTGGTGAGGTCGACCCCGTGCGAGGCCGGCAGCAGCTTGCGCTTTCCCAGATGATCGTAAAGGAACAGGCCGATGCGCACCATCCAGGCCGGGCGCTGGTTGTGGTCGTGCGGCAGGATGAAGCGCAGCGGCCAGATGATGTGCGGAGCGGCGCGCAACAGAACCTCGCGCTCCTGCAACGCCTCGCGGACCAGCCGGAACTCGTAATATTCGAGGTAGCGCAGGCCGCCATGGATCAGCTTGGTGCTGGCCGAGGAGGTGGCGCCCGCGAGGTCGCCCTGTTCGCACAGCAGCACCGACAGGCCGCGCCCCACCGCGTCGCGGGCGATTCCCGCGCCGTTCACGCCGCCGCCGACGATCAGCAGATCGACCGCGTCGCCGGATCCCGCGTTGGAAGCGTTTGCCATAGTTCCTCTCCGTGTCGTGTCGGCCTGTGGAAGGCGCGGCCACTTTCGTTTCGGAACATACGATGTTCGTTTGCGTCTGAAAAGGAAAATGTTTGTTCAGCGGACCATGCGTCGAGGCTACGCCCAAAGCGGGCTTTTGCCTATGGAAAATATGGACGGGCGATCGCGCTTGAACGTCACATCTTTTGCAAAAGACTGCCGTCATCCCCGCGAAGGGGGGATCCAGGCGCCACAAGGCGGACCTGATGGAAAAGCCTGGATCCCCCCTTCGCGGGGATGACGGAAAATCCAGGAACGGGACTGAGGTTTTTCACACGATGCGCGTCCGTATTCGGAAAGAAACATGCTTGTATCACGAACAGTTCGCGCCTACCGTGATGCCCACGCCGCCGGACGGGTCCGGCCGCGCCGCGCCGGTCGACGCGCGTTTTCGCTTTGCCTCATTCCGCGCATCTGATTCAGTGGGCGCCCCAACCGCCCCCCGCCGGAGAAGCCACCCTATGGACGCGCGCATGGACGCCGAACGCCGCCAGCAAGAGATCGTCGCCCTGGTCCACGCCAAGGGCATGGTGCAGATCCAGTGGCTGGCCGAGCATTTCGACGTCACGCCGCAGACCATCCGCCGCGACATCGAGCTGCTCGCCGGCCAATCGGCGGTCCGCCGTTTCCGCGGCGGCGTCACCGTGCCGTCGAGCGTCGAGAACATCGCCTACACCACCCGCCAGACCCTGATGGCCGAGGAGAAGCGCCGCATCGCCGAGCTGACCGCCCGCCATGTGCCGGAGGACGCCTCGCTGTTCCTCAACATCGGCACGACGACGGAGGCGGTGGCCCAGGCCCTGCTCGGCCACAAGCGGCTGCGGGTGCTGACCAACAACCTGAACGTCGCGACCATCCTGCACAAGAACACCAACTTCGCCCTGTCGATCGCCGGCGGGCAGGTGCGCGAGCGCGACGGCGGCATCATCGGCGAGGCGACGGTCGAGTTCATCCGCCGCTACAAGGTCGACATCGGCATCATCGGCATCAGCGGCATCGATTCCGAAGGCGACCTGCTGGATTACGACGAGCAGGAGGTCCGCGTCGCCCGCGCCATCATCGAAAGCTCGCGCCGGGTGTTCCTCGTCACCGACCACACCAAGTTCGGGCGCAACGCGATGATCCGCATGGCCGACGTCGGCGTGCTCGACGACCTGTTCACCGACCGGCTGCCGCCGCCGGAGCTGCTCGACGTGCTGACCGCCGCCGACTGCCAGGTCCATGTCGCCGACGGGACCGAGGCGTCGGCGGTGGCCGAGGACGCCGCCTTCGAGGAGTAGTTTGCGCTTCCACAAAGACCCGGCCACGGAATTGTGTTGCCCTGGCCGGGTCTTCGCGCGGATTCTCCGCGCGGGGACGCAACCCGTCAGCGTCGCCCGTCCAGCCAGCGAGAGTGCCAGCGAGGACCGAACGCTCGCACACCCTCTCGCCCGATGGACGCCGCCATGCTCCGCATCACCCGCCGCACCGCGCTCGCCGGCCTCGGCGCCGCCCTGGCCGTGCCGGCGCGCCGTTCCGCCTTCGCCGCCGCCCCCGCGCCGCTGCCGGAGCTGACGCTGTGGGGGCCGCCGGCCGGCCCCTCGATCACGCTGGTCCACGCCATCGCGTCGGGCCTGCTGCGCCCGGTCGCCGACAAGGTGGTGTTCAAGGCGTGGCGCACCCCCGACGAGCTGCGCGCCGGCCTGACCTCCGGCACCATGCGGACCTTCGTGCTGCCCACCCAGTCCGCCGCCAACCTGTTCAACAAGGGGCTGGGCGTCCGGCTGGTCAACGTGATGACCAACGGTCTGCTGCAACTGGTCTCGGCCGACCCGTCGCTTTCCTCCATCGCCGCGCTGAAGGGGCGCACGGTGGCCCTGCCCTTCCGCAACGACACGCCGGAGTTCGTTTTCCGCCGGCTGCTGGCGGCCGAAAAGCTCGCCGTCGAGACCGCGCCCGGCGGGGCCGGAGTCGCGGTGCAGTTCACCGGCACGCCGATGGAGGCGATCCAGCTTCTCGTCACCGGCCGCGCCGACGCCGCCCTGCTGCCCGAGCCGGCCGCCTCCGCCGCCATCCTGCGCGCCGGACAGGCGGGCAGGACGGTCACGCGGGTGCTCGACGTCCAGCAGGCGTGGGGAACCGCCACCGGGCTCGGCACCGACCTGCCGCAGGCCGGGCTCGGCGTCTCCGCCGCCTTCCTGGCGGAGCACGCGCCGGCCGTCGAGGCGCTGCACGCCGCACTCGCCGCCGCCACCGCCTCGGTCAACGCCGATCCGGCGCGGGCGGCGAGCGACGCCGCCGCCCCGCTCTCCCTGCCCTGGCCGGTGATCGAGCAGGCGATCCCCCATTCCCGCCTCGTCTGCCAGCGCGCCAGCGCGGCGCGGGAGTCCCTGGAGTCCGTCTTCCGCGCGGTGTCGGAGTTCGACCCCAGGATCATCGGCGGCGCGCTGCCCGCCGCCGATTTCTACCTGTAGGCGCGCCATGGCCAAGGCGATGGTTCGGGCGATCCTTCCCATGTTCCTCGACCGGCTCGGCCGGGTCGGGCAGTTCCTGTGGTCGGGCTGGGCCGGGCTGGCGGGGCTGGCGCTGTTCGCGGCGCTGTGGCAGGCCGGGCACGAGCGTTACGGCGACTTCATCCTGCCGGCGCCGCTGGCGACGCTGGCCGCCGGCGCCGTCATCGCCGCCGATCCCGCCGCCTGGGCGCTCGCCGGGCAGACGACGCTGCGCGCCGTCGAGGGCTTCGCGCTCGCCGCCCTGGTCGGAGCGGCGGGGGGACTGGCCGCCGGCTATTCGGCGGCGACGATGCGGCTGGCGCGGCCGATCCTGACCGTGCTGCTGGGCGTGCCGCCGATCGCCTGGATCGTGCTGGCGATGATCTGGTTCGGCTCGACCGACGGCACCATCATCACCACGGTGCTGGTCGCCGCCACCCCGGTGGTCTTCGTCGGCGTCGCCGAGGGCGCCGTCACCCGCGACCGCGGGCTCGACGACATGGCGCGCGCCTTCGGCGCCGGTCCGCTGGCCCGGCTGACCACGCTCGGCCTGCGCCACGTCGCCGCCTTCCTGTTCCCGGCGCTGACGGTGGCGCTCGGCTCGGCCTTCAAGGTGGCGGTGATGGCCGAACTGCTCGCCAACACCGGCGGCATCGGCGGCGCGCTGGCGACCGCCCGCGCCAACCTCGACGTCGCCGAGGCGCTGGCCTGGGTGCTGATCGCCGTGGCCGGGCTGATCCTGGTCGAGTATGTCCTGGTCCACCCGGTCCGCTCCGAGTTCGACCGCTGGCGCAACGCCGCCCGCCCCTGGGGGGTCAAGCGGTGAGCGGCCCCGCCTCCACCTCCACCCGGCCCGGTCCGGAGGACTGGCGCAAGATTCGCGCGGCGAGCGTCTTCGCCTCGCTCGGCGACGGGGATTTCCGCCTGATCGCCAGGGAGCCGCGCTGCGACGCCCGGCTGGAGGGCCAGTCCCTGTTCTTCCAGGACGAGCCGGCCGACGCCTTCTTCGTCGTGCTCGACGGCTGGGCGGTGCTGTCGCGCGACACCAGTGAGGGCGTGCGCACCGTCATCAAGATCGTCGGGCCGGGCGAATCCTTCGCCGAGGCGCTGATCGCCGAGGGCGCCCGCTACCCGGTCGGCGCCGAGGCCGCCTCGCCGCTGCTGCGCGTCGCCCGTTTCGAGACCGCCCGGCTGCGCGCGCTGGTCGCCGCCAACCCCGGCCTGGGGCTGTCGATCGTCGCCGCGACCTTCCGGCAGATGCAGCGCCTCGTCGAGCAGATCGAGCATCTGAAGAGCTGGACCATCGAGCGCCGGGTCGCCGCCATGCTGCTCCAGATGTGCGGGGACTGCCCGGCGAACCGGGCGAATGGGCCGTCGGACGGCTGCCGGTTCGAGTTGCCGATCGGCCAGACCCTGATCGCCGCCCGTCTGGCGATCACCCCCTCCACCCTGTCGCGCACCCTGAAGGGGATGAAGGCGCTGGGCGTCGAGGCCCGGCGCGGGCACATCGCCATCCGGGAGCGCGACCGCCTCGCCCGTTTCGTCGCCGGGCAGACGCCGGACGGCCACTAGAAAATCGACCGCACACCTTCTTTTTCCTCCCCGACTTGACCACGGACAAGTCGGGCGCCGACCGCACCGGCTAACATACGAATGAGTATCATTCGCATCAACGCCGGCAAACGGCCGTTTCGGGGGATTCCAGCATCATGACTATACGGGCGCACAGCGGGGGGCACAGCAGCCGGAAGCCGCAAGGCGGCAGGACAACCGCCGGCCGGAAAGCCGCCGGGACGGCGCTGGCCGGTCTGGCCGCCGCCGCGTCGCTCGCCGTCCTGGCGCCGCCGCAGGCCGCCCATGCCCAGTCGGCGGCTCCGGGCGCCGCCGTCGTCCTCGCCCCCGTCACCGTCGAGGGCCGGGCCAGCGCGGAAGCCGTCGCCCGCAAGCGTCTGGAGGCCATCCCCGGCGGCACCGGGCTGGTGGTGGAGGAGGATCTGGCCGGCAAGGCCAACGTCACCGTCTCCGACGCGCTGGCCGGGGTGCCGGGCGTCGTGGTGCAGAACTTCTTCGGCGGCAACGACCAGCCGCGCATCCAGATCCGCGGCTCCGGCCTCCAGCAGAATCCCGTCGAGCGCGGCATCCTCGCCTTGCAGAACGGCCTGCCGCTGAACCGCGCCGACGGCTCCTACATCGTCGGGCTGGCCAACCCGCGCCAGGCCGAGATCACCGAGATTTATCGCGGCTACACCGCCAACCGGCTGGGCGCCAGCGTGCTGGGCGGGGCGATCAATTTCGTCTCCCCCACCGGCTCGTCGGCCCCGGGATTCCTGCTGGGCGTCGAGGGTGGCAGCTTCGGCCAGTTGAACAGCACCGCCCAGGCCGGCGGCCGCGCCGGCACGCTGGACGGGCTGATCCAGCTCCAGCGCAGCCGGCGCGACGGTTTCCGCGATTACAACAGCTCCGAGCGCACCGGAATCGACGCCAACGCCGGCGCCGAACTGACGGAGAACGTCACCACCCGCTTCTTCGCCGGCTACACCGACCTGTCCTTCGACGTCGCCGGCCCGCTGACCAAGTCGCTGCTGAAGTCGAATCCGGAGCGCGTCTTCACCGGCCCGACATTGGTCAACGGCGTCGCCACCAACCCCGGCCCCAACGTCGTCCGCGACCGGCCGCGGCGCGAGGCCAGGCAGTTCCGCGTCGGCAACCGCACCACCGCCACCTTCGGCCCGCACCTGATCGATCTGGCGCTCGGCTACACCCACACCGACGACACGTTCCGCTTCCCGATCTCGTCGGGCATCCGCAAGACCGAGGGCGGCGACGTCACCGCCGTCGCCCGCTACGCCTACAGCCCCGATCCGAGCCAGCCGCTGCCGCTGTTCGAGACGACGCTGCGCTACGTCGTCGGCTCGGCCGACCGCGAGGACTATCTGAACAACGCCGGCAGGCAGGGCGCGCTGTTCGGGCGCAGCAGGCTGGACGCCACCACGCTGGCGATCCACAGCGGCCTCAACCTGCCGGTCGGCGCCGACGTCACCCTGTCGCCGGGCCTGACCATCGCCCACGCCACCCGCAAGAACGAGGACCGCTTTGGCGCCGCGCGGCGGCCGACCATCGCCTTCAACCCGGCCAACCCGTCGGTGGCGCTGCCCGCCGGCTCGATCCCGGCCGGCAACACCAGCTACGACCGCGGCTACGACGGCTTCAGCCCGAGCCTCGGCGTGAGCTGGAAGCCGCTGCCGGACCACACGCTGTTCGCCGCCGTCAGCCGCAGCTTCGAGCCGCCGACCCACGACGACCTGATCGCCACCGTCAACGGCACCCCCAACAGCAGCGCCGGCCGCCCCAACCCGCCGCAGCCCGCCTTCGTCTCCAGCGCCTTCCGCACCCCCGACCTGAAGGCGCAGACGGCGACCACCGTCGAGGCCGGCTGGCGTGGCCGGCTGGGTCCCCTCGCGGTCGATGCCGGGACCTATTATTCCTGGGTGAGGAACGAGCTGTTGAGCCTGCGCGACGTCACCGGCGCCTCGCTGGGCGCGGTCAACGCCGACGAGACCCGGCATCTCGGCGCCGAGCTGGGGCTGTCGGCCAGCCTGACCGACAGCCTGAGCGGCCGGGTCGCCTACAGCTTCCAGGATTTCCGTTTCCACGACGACCCGGTGCGCGGCGACAACCGGCTGGCCGGCGCGCCGCGCCACGTCATCAACGCCACCGCCCGCTACGCCATCACGCCGGCCCTCGCCGTGCAGGCGGAGGTCGACTGGTACCCCGGCAAGACGCCGGTGGACAACATGAACAGCGTTTACACCGACGGCTACGCCACCGTCGACCTGCGCGCCACCTACGACGTCACCGATCATGTCAGCGTCTATGGCGAGGCGCGCAACATCTTCGACAAGACCTACGCCTCCTCCACCCTGATCGTCGATCAGGCCTCCCCCACCCAGGCGGTCTATCTGCCGGGCGACGGGCGGGCCATCTACGCCGGCCTGAAAGCAAGGTTCTGACCGCCATGACCAACGCCGCCACCCTCTCCGACCCCGATCCGTCCCTGAGCCTGTCCGGCGTCGGCCACGCCTATCTCGGGCGCACCGTGCTGGACGGGATCGACCTCAGCCTCGCGGCCGGGGAGGTGGTGGCGCTGGTCGGCCCGTCGGGCTGCGGCAAGAGCACGCTGGTCCACATCGCCGCCGGGGTGGTCGAGCCGTCGCGCGGCCGCATCGCCCGGCGCTACCGGCGCCACGGCATGGTGTTCCAGGACCCGCGCCTGCTGCCCTGGGCGACGGCGCGGGCCAACATCGCCTACCCGCTGCGGCTGCTCGGCCTGCCCCGGCGCGAGCGGCGCGAACGGGCCGAGGAGGCCGCCCGCCGGGTGGCGCTCGACCTCGCCGACCTCGACAAGTTCCCGGTCGAGCTGTCGGGCGGGATGCGCCAGCGCACCGCCATCGCGCGGGCGCTGGCGGTCGATCCCGACCTGATCTATTTCGACGAGCCCTTCACCGCCCTCGACGTCGCGCTCAAGCGCCGCATGCAGGATCTGGTGATCGCGGCCTCGCGCGCGGCCCGCTTCGGCGCCCTGTTCATCACCCACGACCTGATGGAGGCGGTGCGCATCGCCCACCGCGTCGCCGTGATGGATTCGCACGGGCGCGGCATCGCCGGGGAACGCCCGGTTCCGGGCGAGCCCGGCGGGCGCGACGACGCCGGGCTGTACCGGCTGGTCGCCGGCCTGCTGGCCGACGACCCGTTGTTCCGCCACATCCACGACGTCGACGAAAGGCGGTTGCCATGACCGCGCCGGCCATGTTGCAGACCCACCCCCGCACAGCCCCCGGCCTCGCCCGCATCCTCGGCGACGAGGGGCTGCGGCTGTTCTTCCCGCTGGCCGCCCTGCACGCCGCCCTGTGGCCGCTGCTGTGGGCGGTGGTCAACGGCTTCGACCTGCCCTTCGCCACCGCGATCCCCCCCGGCCTGTGGCACGCGCACGAGATGATCCTCGGCTCCTTCGGCGCGGCGCTGATCGGCTTCATCACCACGGCGGTTCCCGAATGGACCGACAGCCGGCGGCTCCGAGGCCGCGCGCTCTACGCGCTGGCCGGGCTGTGGGCGACCGGGCGGGTCGTCGGGCTGTTCGGCGCCGACGCGCTGGCCTGGGTCGCCGCCATCGCCGACACGGCGTGGCTCGTCGCCCTGCCGCTCTACGTCGCCGCCGTGTCCTGGCGCAAGCGCTCGACCCGGCAGCTCGGCGTGCTGTTCTGGCTGGGCTCCCTCGCGGCGGCCGGCAGCGCCGCCAACATCGGGATGGCGCTCGGCGACGCCGACATGGCGCGGACATGGCTGCACGCCGCCGGGCTTGTCTTCCTCGGGCTGCTCGGCCTCGTGCTGGCGCGCGTCACGGTGCCGGTCACGAACCTCGTGCTCGACCCCAGCGAGGCGAGTTCGCCCTACCGGCCGCATCCGGGGCGCCTGAACCTCGCCCCCGGCCTCGTCGCCGTCGCGGTGGCCGGGGATCTCGCCGGGCTGTCGCCGGCGGTCAGCGCCTATCTGACCATCGCCGCCGGGGCCGCCTTCCTCGACCGCGTCGCCGAGGCCTTCGTCGGCCGCGAGATCCTGCGCGCCGAGATCCTGGCGCTCGCCGGGTCGAGCCTGCTGGCTGGAAGCGGGCTGCTGCTGGTCGGCGCCGCGCGGCTGGGCGCGCCCTTCCCCGAGACGCCGGCCCTGCATCTGGCGCTGATGGGCGGGCTCGGGCTCGGCGTGCTGGCGGTCTTCGCCATCGCCGGGCTGTTCCACACCGGACGGACCCTCCCCGTGCCGGCGGCGGCGCGTCATGCCTTCCTGATGCTGGTGGCGGCGGCGCTGCTGCGGGTGTTGCCGGATCTGGGCATCCTGCCGCCGTCCCCCGGCCCGCCGCACGCGCTGGCGGCGCTGCTGTGGGCGGGGGCCTTCCTGCTCTGGCTGAAAGCCTACTGGCCCTTCCTGTCGACACCGCGCCTGGGGGACAGCGACCGATGCTGAACAAGCTCAAGAATCCGGTCAAGCCGACCACCCCCAAGCCCACCACCCCCAAACCCACCACCATGGAGCGCTCCCGCGACTGGCGGGGACCGGCCATCCTCAGCTTCGGCTTCCGCCCCTTCTTCCTGTTCGGGGCGCTCTACGCCGCCGGGCTGATCGCCGTCTGGGTGCCCTGGTTCCTCGGCCTCGTCAGCCTGCCGACGGACTGGCCGCCGGTCGCTTGGCACGCCCACGAGCTGCTGTTCGGCTATGTGCCGGCGATCGTCGCCGGTTTCCTGATGACGGCGGTGCCGAACTGGACCGGGCGGCTGCCGGTGGTCGGCTGGCCGCTCGCCGCCCTGTTCGCCGCGTGGCTGGCCGGGCGGCTCGGCATGGCGGCGTCGGCGGAGCTCGGGCCGCTGGCGACCGCGCTGGCGACCCTGCTGTTCCCGGTGGCGCTGGCCGCCGTCTTCGGGCGGGAGATCGTCGCCGGGCGGAACCATCGGAACCTGAAGGTTCTCGGCGTGCTCGCCGCGCTGATGGCTGCGCAGGGCCTGTTCCATTGGGAGGTCGAACGCTACGGCCACAGCGCCCTTGGGGCCCGGCTGGCGGTGGCGACGACGGTGACGCTGATCATGCTGGTCGGCGGGCGGATCATCCCGAGCTTCACCGGCAACTGGCTGAAGAAGCAGGGGGCCGCCCGGCTGCCGGCGCCCTTCTCGCTGTACGACAGGCTGGCGACCGGGCTTGCCGTGCTCGCCCTGGCCGGATGGGTGCTGCGGGATGGGGTGGGGTTCGACGCCCGCCTCGCCGGTCTCCCGCTGCTCGCCGCCGGGATCGCGCAAGGAGTGCGGCTGGTGCGCTGGCTGCCGCACCGCACGCTGGGCGAACCGCTGGTGCTGGTGCTGCACGGCGCCTACGCCTTCGTGCCGGCCGGCTTCCTGCTCGCCGGCTGGGCGGCGCTGGCCGGCGGCCCGGCGCAGGACGCGGCGGCGCTGCACGCCTGGACGGCGGGCGCCGTCGGCGGCATGACGCTGGCGGTGATGACCCGCGCCACGCTCGGGCACACCGGACGGCCGCTCGCCGCCTCCTGGCCGACCATCGTCATCCACGCGGCGGTCGGGGTGGCGGCGGTCGCCCGCGTCGCCCTGGCCCTGGCCCCGCAGGAGACCATGCGGCTGATGCCGCTGGCCGGCGGTGCCTGGGTCGTCGCCTTTCTGGGATTCGGGGTGGTCTACGGCCGGATGCTGGCGACGCCGCGGCGGGGGTGACGCTTCAGGACAGCGCCTTGCCCGGCGGCTCGTCCTCATCCTTCAGGCCGCTCTTGAAGGACTTCACGCCCTTGGCGAGGTCGCCCATCACGCTCGGCAGCTTGCCGGCGCCGAACAGCAGCAGGACCAGCACCAGCACGACCATCCAGTGCATCAGGCTGAAACTTCCCATCATCGTCTCCAGTGGTTCGAAGGAGGTCAGGCCGCCAGCCGCAGCACGCCGCCGTCGGGACGGGTCAGGCGGGCGGTCACGCCGGGAAAGCCGGCCAGCAGGGTCTCGGCCTTGCCGGCGGGGAGGATCGACAGCGCGGTCGACAGCGCGTCCGCCGTGGTGGCGTCGGCGGCGACCACCGTGACCGCCGACCAATGCGCGGCGCTGCGGCCGGTGGCCGGGTCGAACAGGTGGGAGAAGCGCCCGGCGGCGTCGAAGCGCGTGCCGTAGCCGCCGGAGGTGGCGACCGCCCGGTCGGCGATCTCCAGCGTCTCAGACAGGCGGGACTCGTCGGCCGGATCCTTCAGGCCGACGCGCCAGGGCCGTCCGTCCGGACGGGATCCGAGCGCGCGGATCTCGCCGAGATCGACCATCACCCGGTCCATCCCCTGCCGGCGCAGCAGCTCGCCCACCCGGTCGGTGACGTAGCCCTGGGCGATGCCGTTCAGCGTCGCCGCCATGCCGCCACGGGCGAAGGCGACGCGCTCCGGCGACACGCGCAGGCCGCGCCAATCCACCAGCCCGCGCGCCGCCGCCACCGCCGCTTCCGGCGGACCGGCCGGATCGGCGCCGGGCCGTCCGAAATGCGCGGCGTGGAGCTGCCAGAGCGGCTGCACCGTCACGTCGAAGGCACCGTCCGTCCGCCGCCCGAAGGCGACCGCCTCGGACAGCAGCCGCAGCAGGTCGCCCGGCGGCTCGGCCAGCGAACCGTCGCGGTTCAGCCGGCGCAGCGCCGAATCCGGCCGGTAGAGGCTGAACAGCCGCTCCAGCCGCGCGACCTCCTCCAGGCACAGGCCGATCAGCCGGTCGGCCTCGGCCGGGTCGGGATGGGCGAGCTGGATGCAGGCGTCCGCCCCCAGCGCCACGCCGGTCCAGCTCCGCATCACAGGCTCGGCCGCGCGCAGCCGCCCCGGCAGCAGGGCGGTGCCGGCCAGCGCCGCGCCGATGGTCAGGAAACGGCGGCGGGTCGCCGGTGCCGCCAGGACGGTACCCGTCATCACATCGCCCCCTTCGCGCCGTGCCCGCCGTGCGCCCCGCCGTGCACCCCGTCATGCGCCCCGTGCTCGGGCGGCGGAACGGCCCCCGGCTCCGGCGGCTGGCCGGGCATGAGGATCTCCTCCTCGGTCAGCTCGGCGAAACGCTTCACCGTGCCGCCGTTGGCGGCGGCGAAGCGGCGGGCGGCGGCCTCCTCGCCGAAGGGCAGGGTCTCGGCCTCTCCCATGCCGCCGGTGCGGCCGCTGTTCAGCACGTACCAGGCCTGCCGCGCCTCGACCCAGGCCGACAGGTCGGGCCTGTCCGGGTCGGCGGCGCGGGCGAGGTCGGTGACGTAGACGGCGCGGTAGTCCTTCGGCTCCTCCGGCAGGGCGGTGAAGGCCAGCGTGTCGCGCACCGACGACAGCCAGACCGGCTTGTCGCTGCCCTTGAGGATCACCTGCCCCTTCGGCCCGGCATGGTCGGCGAGGTTCATGCCGCAATAGCGCCCCACCGCATCGGCGGCGATGGCGTGGGGCGGCGGCGGGGCCTCCGCCTTCTCCTGTTTGCAGGCGGACAGCGGCATCAGCAGCGCCGCCGCCAGCAGCGTGGTCTTGAGGATGGTCCGCATCAGATTTGCTTTCTTGAAAAGAGCAGGACCGCCAGCCCCAGCGGCGCCGCCACCCAGGCGGCCAGCACGCCGAGCAGCACCCCGCCCGAGACCTGCACCTGCGAGGCCAGCCCGGCGGTTCCCGCCAGCAGGCTGACGTTCTTGAAGCCGGTCAGGTTGAACAGCCGGTAGGCGTCGGCCGGGTTGGCGAGCAGCAGCGCGTTCAGCAGCTCGGCGTTCACCGTCTTGCCGCCGTCGGCGACCAGCAGCCCGAGCAGCCCCATGTCGTAGAGCAGGACGAAGCCGAGCCAGAGCGCCACCGCGATGCCGGCCGCCGTCCCACGGTCGCGCACCAGCGTCGAGGCGAGGTAGCCGAGCGCGGTGAAGGCCGCCCCCAGCAGCACGCTCGATCCGATCATGGCGCCGTAGGCCTGCCAGCTCTCCGGCCCGACCGCCGCCCCGCTCCAGGCCAGCGCCGCCCCGGCGGAGCCGTAGCCGAGCACCGTGGCGAAGGCGATGATCGCCGCGTGGCCGAGGAACTTGCCGAGCAGCACCTGCCAGCGCGCCACCGGGTAGGAGAGCAGCAGCGTCATGGTGCCCCGGTCGATCTCGCCGACCACCGCGTCGAAGGACAGCAGCAGCGCGATCAGCGGCAGCAGGAAGATGGTCAGGCTCGACAGGCTGACGATGGTGACCTCGATCCGGCCGACGCCGACCGTGCCGGTGGGCGCGGCGCCGAGGAAGCTCAGCGTCAGGGCGAGCGCCGCCATCAGCAGCGTGGTGGCGACGACCCAGCGGTTGCGAAAGGCCTCGCGGATTTCCTTGGCGGCGATGATGAGGAGCGTGGTCATTCGGCGGCCTCCGCCAGGCTGTCCGGCCCCAGCGCATCGGGCCGGCGCAGGAAATGGGCGTACATCTCGTCCAGGCTCGGCTGCACGATCTCGATGTCGCGCACCGCCGGCCCGTCGCAGGCGATGCGGCGGACCAGCCCGACCTTGTCGTCGTTGGCGCAGGCCAGCTCGACCACGCCGCCGGCCAGACGGGTCAGCGCCGCCCCCTCGCCGATCCGGCGGGCGAGGCCGTCGACATCGCCGTCGGCCAGGGTCAGGCGGATGCGCACCGGCAGCCGCGCCAGCCCGCGCAGCGTGGCGAGCGAGCCGTCGGCGACCTTGCGGCCCCGGCTCATCACCACGACGCGGTCGGCCTGCCCCTCCAGTTCGGTCAGGGCGTGGCTGCACAGCAGCACGGTGGTGCCGGCGTCGCGCAGGTCGGCAACGATCTCGTAGAAGCTCTGGCGCAGCGCCGGGTCGAGGCCGGTCGTCGGCTCGTCGAGGAACAGCACCCTCGGCCCGCCGAGCAGCGCCTGCGCCAGCGCAAGCCGTTGCCGCATCCCCTTGGAATAGGTGCCGACGCGGCGCGCCACGGCGGCGGGCTCCAACCCGACGCGCTCGAACAAAGCCGGGTTGCCGGCGGTCGCGACACCCTTCAGCCGGGCGTAGAAGTCCAGCGTCTCGCGCCCGGTTATGCTGGGGTGGAAGGCGACGTTCTCCGGCAGGAAGCCGACCTGGCGGCGGATGGCGGAGGCGGCGGCGCTCGCCGGGTCGCCGCCGAGCACGGTCAGGCGCCCCTCGGTCGGCGTGGTCAGCCCGAGCATCAGCTTGATCAGCGAGCTCTTGCCGGCGCCGTTGTGGCCGACCATCGCCACGCATTCGCCGGGCATCAGCGCCAGATCGACGCCGCGCACCGCGTATTGCTCGCCGTAGCGCTTGGAGACGCCCTCCACCCTGATGGTGGGTTCCTTGCTCATGGTGCGGTCCTTTCGGCCAGTTGCGGCCCGGCGGGGGGCGCCATCAGGGGCGCCGAATCGATCACGCCGCCGGGGTGCAGGGCGGGGAACTGCTTCTGCGCCCAGCGGATCACCTGCATGCCGGGGCTGTTCATCAGCAGCTTGGCCGCCGGGTAGGCCCACATGACGCGGTCCACCACGTCGTTCGGCCGGTAGGCCTCGTCGGCGATGCCGTCGCCGTTCAGGTCGAAGGCGGCGTTGTCGCTCCAATAGTTGCCGCGCCCCTTCTCCGACCAGTCGAGCGAGCGGGTGCCGACATACTTGACCTGGGTGCGGTTGCCGACGAAGGCGTTGCCGGTCATCGCGTTGCGCTCCGACCCGGCGGTGAAGTGGACGCCGATCTCGCAGCCGTCGAAACGGTTGCCGACGAAGCGGTTCTTGTTGGCGTTGTAGATGAAGACGCATTTCCAGGTGCCGCTGCGCAGCCGGTCGCTCATCGCCTCGCTGTCGCGCGGGATGTCGCTGTCGGGCAGCGCCTCGCCGCTGTCGGAGGTGGCGCCGGCGAAGCGGCCCTGCACGCTGTTGCCCTCGATCACCGAGCCGTTGGCGGCGTTCAGCAGCATTCCATGCTCGCGGTCGGCGACCGAGCGGTTGTTCCGGATCGTCAGCCTGTTCGAGTACATGATCGCGTAGCCGATGTTGTTGCCGAGCGAGACGTTGCCCGACACCTCGGAATCATCCGTGTACATGTAGTGGACGGCGAAGCGGACCCGCTCGAAACGGTTCCCGGCGAAGACGTTCCGGCGCGAGGTGGTGGTGAAGATGCCGTCGCGCCCGTCCCGCACGCTGTTGTCGAGGACCTTCGCGCCCGGCGCGTTCCAGATCTGGATGCCGTTGCCGCGCTCCGACACGCGCAGGTCGGTGCGGCCGGCGACGTCGTTGCGGCGGACGAGGCTCTCGTCGGCGCCCCAGACATAGATCCCGATCAGGTTGTCGCGCAGCCGGTTGTCCTCGACCACCGCCCGCTTGGCCGCCTTGCCGAGGAAGATGCCGGCGTTCTGCTCGAACAGGCTGAGGCCGGAGTTGCGGACCTCGACGCCGCGCACGGCGACGTCGGGGGCGAGCACGGTCAGCACGCTGCCCCGCCCGCCGCCGTCGATCACCGCGCCCGGCTCGCCCTCCAGCGTCACGCTGGTGGAGACCGTCACCGGGCCGGGATGGACGCCGGGCGCCAGCCGCAGCGTGTCGCCGGGTTGCGCGGCGGCGAGCGCCGCCTCCAGCCCGCCCGGCGGCACCGCGACGGTCGCGGCCAGGGCCGGGCCGCAGAGCGCGGCAACGGCAGCGGTGGCGGCGATCGGCAGGGTGAGACGGAGAAGCATGGCGTGACCTATCGTCGGCTGTCCCCCTCTCCCGCCCCGGGAGAGGGTGGCCCGCAGGGCCGGGTGAGGGGCGAGCGGGACATGGATTTCGTTCCACGCCCGACAGCCCCTCACCCTTCCCTCTCCCGGGGCGGGAGAGGGAGGGTTCACATCAGGTGCTGCGCGGCTCGACGAGCATGCGGCCACCCATCTCCATGTGCAGGGCGTGGCAGAACCACTGGCAATAGTACCAGTGCACGCCGGGACGGTCGGCCGTGAAGGTCACCGACGCGGTCTGCTGCGGCCCGATCTCCATGCACACACCATGGTTGGTCATGGTGAAGCCGTGCGTCAGGTCGTCCACATCGTCCATGTTGGAGATGAAGACCGTCACCTCGTCGCCTTGGCGGACCTTGAATTCCTCCAGGCCGAAGGCGGGCGCCCGGCTCCACATGTAGACGCGGACCTTGTTGCCGTCGCGGATCACCTTGGCGTCGTTGTCGAGATCGACCCCGTCCTTCTTCGCCTGCTGGCGGGCGTCCTCCCACATCGGGTCGTCGCGGGTGTAGACGCTCTTCGGGTTCACTTTGGAGCGGTGGACGATCAGCGTGTCGTGCGGCTCGGCGAAGGTGGGGCCGTCATGCACCAGCTTCATCTCGTCGCCCGAGATGTCGATGAGCTGGTCGTTCTCCGGCTTCAGCGGGCCGACGTTGAGGAAGCGGTCCTTGGAGAACTTGTTCAGCACGATCAGCCACTTGCCGTCGGCCTCCTTGGTCTGCCCCATGGAGCTGTGCAGGTGGCCCGGCTGGTAGTGGACGTCGAGCTTCTGGATGATGGGATCGACCTTCTCGCCCTTGAAGGCGCGGACCGCCTTGTCGATGTTCCACTTCACCACCTGGCTGTCGAGGAACAGGGTGGTGTAGGCGTTGCCGCGCCCGTCATAGGCGGTGTGGAGCGGACCCAGGCCGACCTGCGGCTCGGCGACGATGACGTCGCGCGGCTTGATCTTGTCGTCGAACAGATCGTCGAGCTTGCGCACGTCCATGACCGAGACGGTCGGCGACAGCTTGCCGTTGATGGTGACGTGGATGCCGTCGGGCGCGGTGTTGACGCCGTGCGGGCTGTTGGGGATCGGGATGTAGCGGGTGTAGGGGGTGCCGTGACGGCCGTCCACCACGGGGACGCCGTTGTGCATCTCGACCTTGCCGGCCTTCACCGCCTCCTCGATGCGCTTGATGTTGAAGACGACCAGCCAATCCTGCTCGTTGCCGGTCATCTCGGCGGTGGTGACGCCCTCCTCCGAGTTGTAGCAGGTCGAGAAGACGTATTTGCCCTGGTAGTCGGCGTCGGTGTTGTCGAGGTTGCCGTCCACCCGCACCTGCCACGCCACCTTCATCGCGTCGCCGTCGATGGCCGTGAAGTGCGAGCGGTAGCTCTTGGGTTCGTCGAGGATCTTGCCGTCGTTGGGCGTCGGCACCCGCTGCTCGCCGTTGCAGAAGACGTAGCCGGTGCGCGGGTACTTCTGGAGGCGCAGGCCGTGGATGCCCGAGGCGTTCGGGATCTCGATGATCGTGTCGGCCTTCATGATGTCGCAGCGGATGCGCACGACCCGCGAGTTCGCCTTGTCGTTGGCGAAGATGTAGCGCCCGTCGTAGGTCCCGTCGGTGAAGGACATGTGCGGGTGGTGCAGGTCGCCGTTGAAATACTCGCCGCCGCGCGTCTCCAGGAACTTCTTCGTCTCGGGAGTCTGGTGGGCCAGCAGGATCTTGCGGCTCTCGTTGGTCAGGCCCCAGCCGGTGGCCGAGCAGCGGTTGAACACCGGGATGCGCATCAGCTCGCGCATCGACGGCGCGCCCATGATGCGGACCTCGCCGGAATGGCCGCCGGAGTGGAACACGTAATACTCGTCGAGATCGCCCGGCTTCACCTCGTAGACCTGCTTGCCGGGGGCGGCGGTCGCCGCCTGGGCCGGGGCGGCGCCCATCAGCGAACCGCCGCCGATCGCGGCACCACCGGCGGCGCCCGCCAGCCCGGCCAGCGCCGCGACCTTCGCGGTGCCGCCCAGCAGATCGCGCCGGTTCACGGCGCCCAACACCGGTTTGGCCTTCTCGTCCGTCATGTCCTTCTCCGTTCTTGGCCCCGTCGCGGGGGCTTTCCCGGCCGGGAGGCCGGGTGTTGGTTGGTCCGTTTCTTCAGGGCCGGGCGGTAAGCCGCCCGGTCGCGGGGTCGCTGGTCAGCACCGGCGCGCGCGGCGCGGCCTCGGCCGTGGCGCTCGCCTCGCGGCGCTCCCGCTTCAGGCGCTTCTGGATCACCACCGGGCATTTGCGGTCGTGGTGGTAGAGCACCTGGCAGTGGAGGCACTGGATGCATTCGTTGGGGTTGATCGATCCGTCGGGGTGGATCGCCTGCACCGGGCATTCGTTGGCGCAGCGCCGGCACGGGCTGCCGCATTCGCTGTAGCGCTTCAGCCAGTCGAACATCCGCATCCGGCCGGGGATCGCCAGAGCCGCGCCCAGCGGGCAGAGGTAGCGGCAGAAGAAGCGCTCGACGAACAGCCCGGCGGCGAGCAGCGCCACGGCGAACAGCACGAACCACCAGTCGCGGATGAAATGCAGGATGATGGCGGTCTTGAACGGCTCGACCTCGGCCATCCGCTCGGCCGTGGCCAGCGAATAGAAGGACAGGCCGAACAGCGCCAGGAAGACGATGTACTTGATCGGCCACAGCCGCTGGTGCAGCCCGAAGGGCACCGCGATCTGGCGGATGCCGACTTTCTTCGCCGCCTTGCTCGCCAGCTCCTGGAGCGCGCCGAACGGGCAGAGCCAGCCGCAGAAGGCGCCGCGCCCCCAGAACAGCAGCGATGCCGCCACCGAGCACCAGAGGATGAACACCAGCGGGTCCATCAGGAAATAATCCCAGCGGAAGTCGGTGCGCAGCGCGTTGGCGAAGGTCAGGACGTTGACGACCGACAGCTGGGCGTGGGCGATCCAGCCGAGCCAGACCAGCGTGAAGACCAGGAAGCCCAGCCGCAGCCGCTCGTACAGCGCCGGCCGCTTCACGATCTGGTCCTGGAAGAAGAAGATGCCGGTCAGCAGCAGGATGGCGACGCTGGTGATGGCGATGTCGACCAGCCGGTTCTCCCAGATGCGCTGCCACAGCGGCACCTCGGCCGGCTCCGCCGCCTCCGGTTCGACCGGATCGGCTGCGGCGACGGAGGACGCGGGCGCGGCGGGAGCGGCGGCAACGGCGGGGGCCGCGACCGGCTCGCTCTTCAGGTACTTGTCCGGCGGCTGGTAGCCGAGGTCGAAGGTGACGAACGCCTTGTCGAGCGCCGCCGTCGCCCGCTGCACCAGCAGTTGCAGGCGCCACGGGTCGGCCGGGTTGAACTCGGTGCCTTCCGGCAGGATGAACAGGCCGGCTTCCGGGAAATCGGGGGCTCCCGCCGCCGCGACGCCGCCCAGCCGCTTGTGCGTCTTGTCGCGGAAGCGGACGGCGCCCTCGTGCTGGATCAGCTCGAAGCGGTCGAAGATGCCGCCGCGCACATAGCCCGACCCCTTGAAGGAATAACGGCCCTGGCCGGCGACGACGATGGCGTGCTGCCCCGGCTTCAGCCGCTGGAGCATCGCCTCGTACTCCGCGTCGCCGAGCAGCGAACGGCCGATCACGGGGATGGTGGCGAGGCCGGCGTAGAGGTCGATGAAGGTCTCGTCGGCGGCGCCCGGCTCGGGGCGGGCGATGGCCTCGGGCTTGCCAGTGCGCTCGAAGGCGGCGTTGACCTCGCCGACCGTCAGGGTCAGGCGGCGGACCGAGCCGTCGCCGACCAGCGTCGCCCAATCCTCGGTGCCGGTCCTCGACGGGTCGATGCCGCGGACCACCGCCGGGGTGGCCGCCTCGGCGCCGCCCTTGCCGAGCGCCTGCATCACCTTCTTGCCGGAGCGGATGATCGAATCGCCGATCACCATCACCGTCACGGTGGCGCCCGACACGATGTCCACCGGCGGGCTTGAGACGTTTTGCCGCGCCAGCTCCAGCACGTTGCGCCCGACATAGCCATCGATGAAGCTGGTGATGCGGGCGATCGGGATGCCGACCAGCACGATCGGCTCGTGATGGTCGACCATCCTGGCGCCGGTCACGACACCGTCGGGGCTCAGGCCCACCAGCACATGGATCGGCCGGCCGGAATAGCCGGTGGTGTTCACGAAGTCGGAGGTCAGATAGGCATGGCCGACCAGCGCCGAGCCCTTGTAGACCGGCAGGATCGGCGCGTTCGCCGCCGCCGGCCCGAAGCGGTCGGCGCCGGGCACGAGGTCGCCCGGCTGCACCATGCCGATGAAGCGCTCGACGACGGCGCCGCCGCGTGGCTCCGCCGCCAGCGCCCCGCCGGTCCCGCCGCACAGCAGAAGGCCCGCGAGGCAGCCGGCGCGCAGCCGGCTCCAGAAACCCCCGGCCCTGAGAGATTTGGCCCGGAGAGATTTGGCCCGGAAACTCTTGGCCCAGAAACTTGTGGTCGAACCCGTCAGCATGAGAAGCGCCGTTCAGCGTCGTTTCCGATGTGGCCGTCCGCGTCGGAGGCGCGAGGCATTCACACTAGGGACCCGTTGAACCGGACCATCCTTGACCGCGGTCAAGTCGCTCAAAAGTTTAAACCTTTATCATTTTATGCAATCTTGCAGAGAAAATCCCCGAGGAAGGAGGTTGCGCCGATGCCGCTGCTGCACCAGGAACCGCCCGCCAGGATCGACGACCTCGACGTTCTGCTGGGCATCGCCATGGCGCTGGAAGCCGAGGCGGTGCTCCGCTACGGGCAGCTCGCCGTCCTGATGGAGCAGCGGGGGGAGGCCGACACCGCCGCCACCTTCCGCAGCCTGATGGCCGAGGAGGAGGTGCACACCACCGCCATCGGCCGCTGGGCGTCGGATCTCGGCCGCGCGGCGCCCGACGGCGGCTCCTTCCTGTGGCTGCTGCCGCCGGACATCGCCGCCTCCTGGGACGATCTGGTCGATCGCACCCGGCTGACGCCCTACCAGGCGCTGTCGCTGGCGGTGGTGAACGAACAGCGCGCCTTCGCCTTCTACAGCCACATCGCGGCGGGGACCGGCGACGACGCCGTGCGCCGCCACGCCGAATCGCTGGCGCGCGAGGAGCTGGGCCACGCCGCCCTGCTGCGGCGCGAGCGGCGCAAAGCCTTCCACCGCCAGAATGGCGCCGCCGCGAAGCCCGCCCGGGCCGACAGCCCGGCCGCGCTGGACCGGCTCGCCCACTCCCTGCTGGGCGCCGCCGCCGCCGTGCACGCCGCCCTGTCGGAGCGGCTCGCCACCGACGGGGACGCGGCCGGCGCGGCGCTTCTGGCGGAGATCGCGCGCGAGGAGGCGGCGGTGGCCGGCGACGGACCGGCCGCCCACCCTCCAACCGACACCGACACCGATACCAACACCGGCGCAACGGCCGACCCCTGGTCCGCCGCCATCGCCATCACCGAGCGGCTGGCCGAAAGCTTCGCCGACGTCGCCGCGACGGCGACCGACGAGGCGGTGCTCGGCCGCGCCCTCACGCTCCAGGAGACCAGCATCCGCCACCTCGCGCGGCTGGCGTCTCCCCATCATTCCTCCTGAAGGACAACGCAGCATGAGCATCACCCCGACCGGCCCCGTGCGGATCGGAATCGTCACCGTCTCCGACCGCGCCAGCCGGGGCGTCTACGAGGACAAGGGCGGCCCCGCCATCCGCGACGAGCTGACGCGCATCATCGCCTCCCCCTGGGTCGCCGAGGCGCGCGTCATTCCCGACGACCGCGACGGCATCGCCGCCACCCTGACGGAGCTGTGCGACGTCGCCGGCTGCGCTCTGGTCGTCACCACCGGCGGCACCGGCCCGGCCCCGCGCGACGTCACGCCGGAGGCGACCGAGCAGGTCTGCGAAAAGATGATGCCGGGCTTCGGCGAGCTGATGCGCAAGGTCAGCCTGGAGGTGGTGCCGACCGCCATCCTGTCGCGCCAGACGGCGGGGATCCGCGGCTCCAGCCTGATCGTCAACCTGCCGGGCAAGCCCTCGGCGATCCACGACTGCCTGATGGCGGTGTTCCCCGCCATCCCCTATTGCCTGGACCTGATCGGCGCCGGCCGGATCGAAACCGACCCGGCGGTCTGCCGCGCCTTCCGTCCCGGCGGCTGAGGGGGGACGGACCGGTCAAACCGCCGCCCCCGTGACATAGGACGCGCCGACCGTGTCGTGGAAGAAGCCGTTCGCCACCGGGGCGTCGACCAGCGCGCGGATCTCCGCCGCCGCGTCGGCGCCGTCGCGCTGCCCGTCGAGGACGCCGCGGAACGCGTCGATCACCCGCACCATGTCGGTGTCGTGCGGCGACAGCCGGAAGCGGCCGACGCCCATCGCCGCCAGCCGCTCCAGCTCCGCCGTCAGGCACAGATAGCCGTGCGAGAGCGTCTGCGTGCCGTTGACGGTCAGGAAGGACTGACCGTCCAGCGTCTCGACGGCCAGCCCGTTCGAATCGTTGCCGCAGACGAACTGGCAGCCGTCCTTGTGCAGCCCGTGCGCCCGCGCGTGGTAGCAGCGGGCCGAGATGGCGAGCGGGGCGCGGCCGAACACCTGCACCTCGACCTCGACCCCCAGCTCCCGCCCGGCCCCGGCCAGCGCCGCCACCGAGGCCGCCGGCAGTTCGGCCGGCAGCGACACCGACACCGCGCCCCGCCCGGCCAGCCACGCCAAGGTCGCCTCGTTGTAGAGGTTGATGAAGGGGCCGACCGCGTGGCGCCGGCCGTCGAGCAGAGCCAGCGCCCCCATGTCGTTGGCCTCGACCGTCAGCGGCGCGTCGGCCACGAGGTCGCGCATCGCCGCGCGCTCGCGGTCGCCGCCGACCAGGATCGGGCTGGCGAGCCAGACCTCCTTGCCGGCGGCCAGCAGCCGGGCGACGGACTCCTCCAGCGCGTCGGCGATGAAAGGCGCCCGCTTGAAGCAGACGATCTCGCCGAGGATGACGGTGTCGACCGCCGCCTCGTCGGCGATGCGGGCGTAGAAGTCGCGCCAGCGCTCGGCCGGCCAGTTGAACAGCACCGGGCCCAGGGTCAGGTGGGGGGAAGCGGCGGGAGACGTCATGATGCGGATCCTCTCTCAGCGCCACGCGCGCGTGTAGGCGCCGGTGGTCTGGGCGCCGCCCTCGACCATCGCGTCGAGGTCCGGCCTCGGCACCGGCCGGCCGGCCGCGAAGGCGTCGAGCGCCGCGCGGTAGGCGCCGACGACGGCGGCGATGTAGGCCTTGCTGCGCTGCCGGCCCTCGATCTTCAGGGCGCGCACCCCGGCCTTCTTCAGATCCGGCAGCAGTTCCATCGCGTTGAGGCTGGTCGGTTCCTCGAACAGGTAGCCGGCGCCGCCGCCGGCGACGAAGCGGCCCTTGCACAGGGTCGGGTAGCCGGCCGGCTCGCCCTCCGCGAAGAGGTTGATGGTGAAGTCGCCGAGCCGCGAGGCCAGCGCGCCGTCGCGCGGCTCGTAACGGACATGGCTGGCCGGCGAGCAGACGCCCTGCTTGTTGGGCGACAGCCCGGTCGCGTAGGAGGACAGCGAGCAGCGCCCCTCCGCCATCGGACAGAGCCCGCCGAAGACGAAGACCTCGGTCTCGACGTCGGTCTCGGCGTTCAGCCGGGCGATCTCCGGCACGGTCAGCACGCGCGGCAGCACGACGCGGCGGACGCCGAAGGCGTCGCGGTAGAGCCGGATCGCCTCGGCGTTGGCCGCCGACGCCTGCACCGACAGATGCAGCCGCAACTCCGGATGATGCCGCGCCGCGTGGTCGAGCAGCCCGAGGTCGGCGAGGATGACCGCGTCGGCCCCCAGCCGCGCCGCGTCGTCGACGGCGCGCCGCCAGGGCTCGGGGTTGCCGGCCTGCGGGTAGGTGTTGATGGCGACATAGACCTCGACCTTGCGCGCGTGGGCGTAGGCCAGCCCGGCGGCGAGGTCGTCGCGCGAAAAGTTCAGTCCGGGGAAGTTCCGCGCGTTGGTCGCGTCGCGGAAGCCGAGATAGACGGCGTCGGCCCCAGAATCCACGGCGGCCCGCAGCGCGGCCGGGTTGCCGGCCGGGCAGATCAGTTCGAAGCTGTCCATGGCCTCACGCCCCCCCGAGCCGGCCGGAGAGCCGGCCGGAGAGCCGCCGTTCCAGCGCGGCCAGCCCGCGCTCCAGCGGTTCCGGCAGGGCACGATGCACGCCGTCCATCAGGCCGAGCAGCCGTCCGGCCGCCCGGCGCGCCGGTGGCAACGCGCGGCCCAGCGGCCCCGCCATGCCGGCGGCGGCGGCGAACAGGTCGATCTCCTCGCCGTCCAGCGTGTTGCGCAGGGCCAGGATCAGGGCGGTGTCGCCCTCGATGACCAGCTCGCGGCGGAAGAACAGCGCGTCGCCGTCGATCCGTCCCTCGAACAGGTCGAGCAGCCGGGCGCAGGGGCTGCGCACCGCCGCCTCGGCCGGTTCGTTCCGTTCGCAGAGGCGGAGCGACAGGCTCGGCCCGACCCGCAGCATCAGCGCGGCGGGCGCGTCCTGCGGGTCGATCAGCAGCCGCGCCTCCGGCAGCTCGGCCAGCGCCGCGAAGGCGCGCGGGTGGCGCTCCGCGAGGCTCCGCATCAGCCGGTCGAACAGGACGCCCTCGGCCTCCCGGCCCAGCCGGTTCCCTCCCAGCCGGTGGGCGAGGCCCAACCCCAGCCGGGTCATTCCCGCCTCGATCCGGCGGAGGCGGTCCTCCGCCACTTGGCCGTCCATTGACCGGCCATCCGTCGTGAAGGTGGGATCATTCATGCGCCGTTCCTCCCGCTGCCGCGTGGGGAGGACGTTCGCCCTCCCTGTTGGCGGCAACTTGAGCGGCCCGGCGCGAGCGTGGCCTTGACGGTCGTCAAGCGGCGCCCGTCGAAGGGCGGCTATCAAGGCGCCATCACGACCACGGCGATGGTCCGCCGCACGCTCAGCCGCCGCACATGCCGCCGCAGCAGGAGCCGTTGCGGCGGGCGACCAGCCGCTCGAAGGGAATGCGCCATTGGCCGGCCGGCGGCACGACGCCCCGCATCAGGTCGATCACCGTCTCCGGCGACATCGCCGGCGGACAGTCGGTCACGTCGCACACCAGCGCCCCGCCGGCCGCCGGCCCGATCTGCGCGTCCGCAGCGGCGAGCGTCACCCCGCCGTCCTGGGCGATGCGCAGACGGAAGGCGGCGGGCGGCACGGGCTGCAAGGGACGGCTGATGCGGACGCGCCACACCGCCGGACCGCGCTCCAGATACTCCCAGGCGATGGCCTCGCCGAACAGCGTCTCGAGCTGGCGGTGCAGCGGGCGCGGGTCGTGGTCGTTCACCAGGGAGAAGCCGGCGCCGGGGGCCAGCGCCTGCACGCGCTGGAAGATCAGCGGGTGGCGCTCGTAGGGCGGGATGGACTGAACGTCGACGACCGGCTCGTCGGCGACGGAAGACGCGTCGACGGTGGACATGGCAACGGAGGACGGGAGGGTGCTGTGCATGATGGTCCGGGGTCCCATGCGATGGAGGGGGCGTTGAACCCGCGATCCATAGCGGTCCGCAGGGCGGCGAACGTTGTCGCCGCGCAAACTCCGCGACGGTCCGGCGCTTGGCGGTTGCGCGGCGGGCGGCGGGCCGACAGGATGGCGGGACGCCCACGGGGGACGCCGGTCCGATGACACACGCGCTCGATCCCGCCGCCCTGCGCGGCCTGCGGCTGTTCGCCGGGCTGGACGAGCCGGCGCTCGCCGACGTGGCGGCGGGCGCGCAGAGCCGGCGCGTGGCGCGTGGATCCCGCGTCTTCGCCCAGGGCGACCCGGCCGACGCCTGCCACGCGCTGATCGACGGGCGGATCAAGATCGTCCAGACCGGCCCCGACGGGCAGCAGATCGTCGTCCGCTTCATCGGCCCCGGCGAGATGTTCGGGACGGTTCCCATGTTCACCGGCGGCGGTTATCCCGGCGACGCGGTGGCGATGGCCGACTGCGTGGCCCTCCTGTGGCCGGCCCCGGCGATGACCGCCCTGATGCTGCGCCATCCCCGGATCGGGCTGAACGCGCTGGGCATCGTCGGCGGGCGGTTGCAGGAGATCCAGAACCGGCTGCGCGAGGTGTCGACCGAGCGCGTCGAGCGCCGCATCGCCCACGCGCTGCTGCGCCTCGTCCGGCAGGCCGGACGGCGGATCGAGGGCGGGGTGGAGATCGCCTTCCCGCTGTCGCGCCAGGATGTCGCCGAGATGACCGGCACCACGCTGCACACGGTCAGCCGCATCCTGAGCGGCTGGGAGGGCCAGGGCATCATCGAGAGCGGCCGTCTCCAGGTGACGATCCGCAAGCCCAGCGCGCTGCTCGCCATCGCCGAGGATCTGCCGCAGGCGGAGGAGAACGGCGAAACCTGACGCACACTCTCAGCCGGCCCCGCCCTCCCCGCCCCGCCCCGGCGCGAGCGGACCCGGCGCCAACGGCCCCGGCGCGCGCAGCACCGCCAGCAGGGCCTCGTTGCGCATGCGCAGCAGCGCCTCGCGCCCGCCGACCGACTCCTCCAGCGCCTCGGCCCCGGCGACCAGCCTGCGCTTGCTGGCCTCGTCGAAGACCGGGGTGCCGAGATCGTCCCACCAGGAGCGGATCGGCGCGTCGAACACGTCGAGAAAGCGTCCCAGCCCGCCCGCGCCGCCGCCGAGATGGTAGGACAGCCCCTGCCCCAGCACCGCCCAGCGCGGCCCCGGCCCGGCGGCGATGGCGCGGTCGATGTCGTCGAGGTCGCACACCCCCTGCTCCACCAGATAGACCGCCTCGCGCCACAGCGCCGCCACCAGCCGCGTCGCCAGATGGCCGGCGATCTCGCGGCGCAGCACCACCGGCACCTTGCCGACCGCGCGGTAGACGGCCTCGGCCGCCGCCACCGCGTCGGGCGCGGTCAACCGTCCCGGCACGATCTCGACCAGCGGCAGCAGGTGCGGCGGGTTGAAGGGGTGGCCGATCAGGATGCGCTCCGGATGGCGTGCCCCCTCCTGGAGGTCGCTCGGCATCAGGCCCGACGTGCTGGAGGCGATCAGGGTCTCCGGCCCCACCACCGCCTCGATCGACGCGTAGATTCCGCGCTTGGCGGCCAGCGATTCCGGCCCGTTCTCCTGCACCAGATCGACGCCGGCCAACGCGCCCCAGTCGCCGCCGGCGGCGGTCAGCCCGTCCCAATGGTCGCGCGGGTCGCCGGCGCCGAGCGCCGCCAGATCGCCGGCCACCGCCTCGATGGAGAGGCGCAGGCGCGCCATCGCCTGCGGGTCGGGATCGACCACCGTCACCCGCCGGCCGGTGGCGAGGAACAGCGCGGCCCAGCTCGCCCCGATGGTGCCGGCCCCGACGACGCCGACCGACGCGGCCTCCCGGCTGAACGCGCGCTGCATGGGGGATCTCCTGTCGTGTTGGGGATGCGTCGATCCTAAACGCCGCAGGGTCGATCCGCCGCATTGACAATTCGCGTTGCCGATCTTCGAAAAAGCTGATTGACAGTACACATACTGACAGATAGCTTTTTGACAGCGTACTTACAAAACAAGCCGACAAGGCACGGCGGCCGAAAGGCGGCCGGGAACGGCGCAACAGAGACAAGCGGACGGACGAAAAGGAAGAACGGGGCCGTTTCCCCGAGCGCGCCGGCACGGCCGGACGCCGGTGGTCCGCACCCGTCCCGCGTCCGGATCCCGCCAAAAAACGGAGAGAGGGAGGGACATGACCACTCCATTCGATTTGACCGGCAAGCGCGTCCTTATCACTGGTGCTGCCGGCGGCATCGGTTCGGCCACGGCACGGGCCTGCGCCCGGCTGGGCGCCGAACTGGTGCTGACCGACATCCGCGACTGCTCCGCCCTGGCCGAGGAGCTGACGGCCGGCGGCGCCAAGGCCGCCGCCCACGCCTGCGACGTCCGCGACCGCGCCGCCATCGACGCGCTGGCCGAAACGGTCGGCGGCGTCGACGGGCTGGTGCTGAACGCCGGGGCCATCGCCTTCGACGATTGGGATTCGCTGGAGTGGGAGGATTCCTTCCACGAGATCATCCACGTCAACCTGCTGGCGCCGATGCAGTTCGCCCGCGCCTTCCTGCCGGGCATGCGGACGCGCGGCGGCGCGCGGATCGTGCTGGTCGGCTCGGTCGCCGGCTGGACCGGCGGCACCATGTCGACGACGGGCGCGCATTACGTCGTCTCCAAGGGCGGCGTCCACGCCTTCACCCGCTGGCTGGCGCGCCGCGCCGCGCCCGACGTCGGCGTCAACGCGGTCGCCCCCAGCGCCACGGCGACGGCGATGATCGCCGGCCAGCCGGCCCCGGCGGTGGCGGCGCAGCTGGTGCCGCGCGTCGCCTCGCCGGACGAGATCGCCTGGCCGATCGCCTTCCTCTGTTCGCCCGCCGCCTCCTTCCTCAGCGGGGTGGTGCTCGACATCAACGGCGGCGCGTACCTGCGCTGACCGGCATCGAAGGGATCCCCCAAGATGGCGAACGCATTGCTGATCCAGATTCTCAACGGCCTCGTCTACGGGGGCCTGCTCTTCATCGTGTCGGTCGGGCTGGTGCTGATCTTCGGGCTGCGGCGGGTGGTCAACTTCGCCCATGGCAGCCTGTTCATGATCGGCGCCTATGTCGGCTTCAGCATCGCCACCGTCGCCGGATTCTGGGCCGGGCTGGTCGGGGCGGCCGTGGTGCTGGCGGTGGCCGGCGCCCTGCTCGACGTGACGGTGTTCCGGCCGCTGCGCCGCCAGGATCCGATCACCACCGTGCTGGTCACCTTCGGGCTGCTGCTGATCCTGGAGGATCTCGCCCACACCGTCTGGGGCAAGGAGACCCGTTCCCTGCCGCTGCCGGAGATGCTGTCGGGCAGCGTCGACATCCTGGGCGAGCCCTTCCCGGCCTACCGGCTGCTGGTGATCGCGGTCGCGGCGGCGGTCGGCATCGGGCTGGCGCTGTGGCTGCGCTTCAGCCGGGTCGGGCTGTTCGTCCGCGCCTCCAGCGTCGATCCGGTGACGACGGCGGTGCAGGGCGTCAACACCGACCGGGTCAGCGCGCTGGTCGTCGCCGTCGGCACCGCGCTGGCCGGCCTGTCGGGCACCATCGCCGCCCCGCTGCTGGCGCTGTCGCCGTCGATGGGCGGGTCGATCCTGATCGAATCCTTCATCGTCGTCGTGGTCGGCGGCCTCGGCAGCTTCTCCGGCGCGCTGATCGCGGCGCTCGCCATCGGCCAGATCCACAATCTCGGCATCATCTACGTCCCCTGGGCGGCGACGATGATCCCCTTCCTCCTGATGGTCGCGGTCCTGGTGTGGCGGCCGACCGGTTTCGCAGGGAGCCACGTATGAGCCGCGCGACCATGAACCTCGCCCCCACCCGCGTCGCGGCGCCACGGCTGTCGCACCTGTCCTGGCTCCTGCTCGCCGTGGCCTTGGCCGCCGGCTTCGGTTTGCCGGGCGTGGTCGCCTCGGTGCTGGTGCTGACGCTGCTGACGCAGGCGGTGATCGGCGGGATGCTGGCGGTCGGCGTCGGCTTCCTGATGCGGCAGAACGGCGTCGTCAGCTTCGGCCACGCCGCCTGGTACGGGGTGTCGGCCTATTGCCTGGGGCTGCTGCTGCGCCACGAGGTGGTGCCGGCGGAACTGGCGCTGCTGCTGGCGCTCGGCGTGCCGACGCTGATGGCCTTCCTGCTCGGGCTGGTCATCGTGCGGGTTCCGGGCGTCGCCTTCTCGATGCTGACGCTGGCGGTCGGGCAGGCCTTCCACGAATTCTCGATGAAGGCGCAGGGGCTGACCAACGGCGACGACGGCTTCGCCATCCCGCTGCCCGACAGCCTGTTCGGCCTGCCGATCTCGGTCGTGCAGCAGCCGGAGACGATGTTCGTCCTGTGCTGGAGCCTGCTGGCGCTGGTGATCTTCGGCCTCTACGTCACCGTGCGCAGCCCCTTCGGCCGGCTGACCGAGGCGATCCGCGAGAACGAGGAGCGCGCCCGCTTCATCGGCTACAAGACCGTGCTGCCGCGCGCCGCGACCTACGCCATCTCGGCCTTCGTGGCGGCGCTCGCCGGGCTTCTCTTCGCGCTCTACAACGGCTTCGTCTCGCCCGAGGTGCTGCATTGGAGCCTGTCCGGCTCGGCGCTGATCATGGCGGTCATCGGCGGCTCGCGGCTGCTGTGGGGGCCGGCGCTGGGGGCGGTGATCTTCTTCTTCCTCAAGGATCTGGCCGGGAACCTGACCGAGCATTGGCCGGCGATGATCGGCGTCACCGTGATCGTGGTGACGGTGCTGATGCCGGCCGGCATCGCCGGCACGCTGGCCGAACTCTTCGGACGCCTGCGCAAGGCGGGAGGTGGAGCATGAACGGCGCCTACGCCATCGAGGGGACCGCGCTGACCCGGCCCTATGGCGGCTTCTTCGCGGTGAACAAGGTCGACATCGCGGTGCCGCACGGCGAGATCCGCGGCCTGATCGGCCCGAACGGGGCCGGCAAATCGACGCTGATCGACGTGCTGTCGGGCCGCGCCGCCGTCTGGTCGGGGCAGGTCAGGATGGACGGCCGCGACATCGGCGCGCTCGGCGCGCAGGAGCGCCGCCGCCAGGGCATGGCCCGCTCCTTCCAGAAGACCAACATCTTCCCCGAGCTGTCGGTGCGCGAGCAGCTCGACATCGCCGCCCGCAAGGCCGAGAAGCCGAACGTCGAGGAGGTGATGGACGAGCTGGGCCTCGGCAGCCTCGGCCAGGCGCGGGCGCGCGACATCGCCTATGGCGAGCAGCGGCGGCTCGATCTGGCGCTGGCGCTGATCGGGCGGCCGCGCGTGCTGCTGCTCGACGAGCCGGCGGCGGGTCTGTCGATGCGGGAATCGCTGGGGCTCGCCACTTTGCTGCGCGATCTGGCGCAGCGCTGGAAGGTCACGGTGCTGCTGGTCGAGCACGACATGGAGGTCGTCTTCTCCATCTGCGACCGCATCACCGTCCTGCAACTGGGCCGCGTCCTGGCCGAGGGCACGCCGGACGAGATCCGGCGCTCGCCCGAGGTCGTCACCGCCTATCTCGGGAGCGCGGCATGAGCGAACTTCTGGCCTTCCGCGACGTCGTCGCCGGCTATGGCGGCGCCCGCATCCTGCACAACCTCGACGTCCGGGTCGAGGCGGGGGAACGGGTCGCCGTGCTGGGCCGCAACGGCGTCGGCAAGACGACCATCGTCAACGCCTTCCTCGGCATCGCCCGGCGCATGCAGGGGGAGATCCGCTTGGCCGGCAAGGCGGTCGGCGACATCCGCCACTTCACCGCGGCGCGCGCCGGCATCTCGGTGGTGCCGCAGGGGCGCTGCATCATCCCCAACCTGACGGTGCGCGAGAACCTGATCCTCGGCGCCGCCGTCCGCCGCAAGGGCGCCTGGACCATCGAGAAGGTCTTCGCGATGTTCCCGATCCTGGAGGAGCGGGCCGACACGCCGGGCACCGCGCTGTCGGGCGGGCAGCAGCAGATGCTGGCGATCGGCCGCGCCCTGATGGCCAACCCGCACCTGCTGGTGCTCGACGAGCCGAGCGAGGGGCTGGCCCCGGTGATCGTGGATGAACTCGCCGAAAACCTGCGCCACGTCGCGGCCGGCGGCACCAGCCTGCTGATCATCGAGCAGAACTACAGCCTCGTCCGCCGGGTGGCCGAACGCTACTACGTGCTGTCCAAGGGCGAGGTGGCGGAACAGGGCGCCATGAGCGGCCTGACCAAGGAAAGCCTGAAGAAGCACATCGCGGTGTAGCTCTCCTTCCCCGTCTCTCCCGCGTTCTTCCCCCTCTCCCCGGGGGGGAGAGGGGGAAGAACGCGGGAGAGACGGGGCATCAACGAACAAAACCATGGAGGAAACGATGACCAGGACGAACAGCCTCAAGCTCCGCGCCCTCGGCGCCGCCAGCGCGCTGGCCCTCTCCTTCACCCTTCCCGCTCTCGCCCAGGCACAGGAGGTGCTGAAGATCGGCGTGCCGACCGCCATGTCCGGCACCTACGCCGACCTCGGCAACCAGGCCAAGCGCGCCATCGAGTTCGCCATCGCCGAGGCCAACGCCAAGGGCGGCGTCGCCGGCCACAAGGTCGAGGCCAAGATCCTCGACACCGAGGCCAAGCCCGACCTCGCCCGCAAGCAGTCCGAGCGGCTGGCGCTGGAGGGCTACAAGGTGCTGACCGGCGTCATCGCGTCGGGCGAGGCGCTGGCCATCGCGCCGATGCTCGACCGCTGGGACGCGCTCTACGTCGCCACCGTCACCAAGAGCGACAAGATCACCGGTGATTCCTGCGTCCGCCGCGCCTTCCGCGTCAACCACCAGGACGCGCAGGACGCGGCGGTGGTCAAGCCCTGGCTGGCCGGGCGCAAGGAACAGAAATGGGCGATCATCGGCATGGACGGCGCCTGGGGCCGCGGCTCGGGCGCCGGCTTCAAGGAGGCCGCCACCGCGCACGGCAAGACGGTCGTCGCCGAACTCTACCCGCCGCTCGGCGCCACCGACTACGCCGCCTACATCCAGCAGATCAAGGCGTCGGGCGCCGAGGGGCTGTGGGTGGCGCTGGCCGGGCGCGACGCCGTCAGCTTCGCCACCCAGGCGCACCAGTTCGGCCTGCTCGCCAACGTCTTCACCGCCGGGGTCAGCTTCGTCACCGACAACACGGTGCAGGCGATGGGCGAGACCGCCAAGGGCATCCACGGCATCATCAACTACAGCTCGACCCTCGACACGCCGGAGAACAAGAGCTTCGCCGCCGCCTGGGCCAAGCACTACAACGGCGACCAGCCGTCGAACTTCGAGGGCGAGACCTACCTCGGCATGCAGGTGATCTTCCAGGCGGTCGAGAAGGCCAAGAGCGTCAAGCCGATCGACATCGCCCGCGCGATGAGCGGCGGCAGCTTCGAGACCATCCTCGGCAAGCTCGCCTTCCGGCCGGAGGACAACCAGCTGATCCTGCCCAACTACTTCGGCCACGTCGCCGAGGCGGACGGCAAGCTGCGCCCGGTGGTGACGATGTCCTTCCCGGCCGAGCAGGCGACCCCGGCCCCGACGGGCGCCTGCAAGCTCCAGAAGCTCTGATCCCCTCCCCATCCCCCACCGACAGGAGCCGGCGCATGTCCGCTCAGGCCTTTCTGGAACGCCGCTTCGGGCTCGGCGGCTCCGTCTTCCTCGTGACCGGCGGGGCCGGCGGCATCGGCTTCGCCGCCGCCCGTGCCGCCGCCGAGGCCGGCGCCCGCGTCGCCATAAACGACCTCGACGCCGACCGCGCCGAACAGGCCGCCGCCACCCTGCGCGACGAGGGGCTGGAGGCGATGGCCGTGCCCTTCAGCGTCACCGACACGCAAGCCGTGCGGGCCGGCGTCGCCGCCATCCTCGACCGCTGGGGCCGAATCGACAGCCTGTTCAGCAACGCCGGCAACCAGAACCGCAAGCCGTTCCTGGATTACCGGCCGGAGGAATGGGCCTCGCTGTGGCGGACCCACGTCGACGGCGCCTTCAACCTCTGCCAGGCGGTGCTGCCGTCGATGGTGGAGCGGCGCAGCGGGCGCATCGTGCTGATGTCGTCGGTCTCGGCCTTCGGGTCGCGCGGCACCATCAGCGCCTACGCCACCGCCAAGGGCGGGCTCGCCGCCATGACGCGGGCGCTGGCGGTCGAATACGGGCCGCAGGGCATCGCCTGCAACGCCATCGCCCCCGGCTTCGTCGCCACCGGCTTCACCACGGCGATGCAGGAGAACGAGGCGTTCCAGCGCTACATCGAGAGCGACGTGCCGGCCCGCCGCTGGGGGACGCCGGAGGACATCGCCGGGGTGGCGGTCTTCCTGGCCGGGCCGGCCAGCGGCTTCATCAACGGGCAGGTCATCCCGGTGGACGGCGGGCTGCTCGCCACCCTGTGACCGACCGATTTGCCAAAAGGAACACCCAATCCATGCCTGACCGTCCCATCCTGATCGCCGGAGGCGGCATCGGCGGTTTGGCCGCCGCGCTGGGGCTGGCCCGCAAGGGCTTCCGCTCGATCGTGCTCGAACAGGCCCCCGAGCTGGGGGAGATCGGCGCCGGCATCCAGATCGGCCCGAACGCCTTCCATGCCTTCGATTACCTCGGCGTCGGCGACGCCGCGCGGGCCAAGGCCGTCTACATCGACCATCTGGTGCTGATGGACGCCATCCGCGACGAGCGCGTCGCCGCCATCCCGCTCGACGAGCCGTTCCGCCAGCGCTTCAAGAATCCCTACGCCGTCGTCCACCGCGCCGACCTGCACATGGTGCTGCTCGACGCCTGCCGGGCCAGCGACCTCATCGAGCTGCGCACCAGCGCGTCGGTGGAGCGCTACGAGCAGGACGGCCTGACCGTCACCGTCACGCTCGGCAACGGCGAGCGGCTGACCGGCTCCGCCCTGATCGGCGCCGACGGGCTGCGGTCGAAGGTGCGGGCGCAGGTGGTCGGCGACGCGCAGCCGCGCGTGTCCGGCCACACCACCTTCCGCTCGGTCATCCCGACCGAACAGATGCCCGAGGATCTGCGCTGGAACGCGGCGACGCTGTGGGCCGGGCCGAAATGCCACATCGTCCATTACCCGCTGAAGGGCGGCAAGGTCTTCAACCTCGTCGTGACCTGCCACAACGACGCCGCCGAGGCGGTGGCCGGCGTGCCGGTGACCAAGGACGTGGTCTACAAGGGCTTCGAGCACATCGCCGACCGCCCGAAACAGATCATCGAGCGCGGCGAGAACTGGAAGCTGTGGGTGCTGTGCGACCGCGACCCGACGCCCAACTGGATCGACGGCCGCGTCGTGCTGCTCGGCGACGCCGCGCACCCGATGCTGCAATATCTCGCGCAGGGCGCCTGCATGGCGCTGGAGGACGCGGTCAACCTCTCCCACCACATGGCCGAGGCCGGCGGCAATCTTGAGACCGCCTTCCCCGCCTACAACCGCGACCGCTTCGCCCGCACCGGCCGGGTCCAGCTCAATTCCCGCCTGATGGGCGAATACGTCTACCACCCGGCCGGCGGACAGGCTGCCCTGCGCAACGCCATCCTCGGCCACTCGACCCGCGAGCAGCATTACGACCGCGTGGCGTGGCTCTACGGCGTGACCGGCCTCGGCGCCGCCGTCTGACACGCGGCCGTCTGACAGAAAGGATCGAATCCCATGTCCATCTCCGGACCGCCCGCCGACACGCCGGAGCGGCAGGCCTATTACGACAAGATCAGCAAGCGCAACCTGAACCCGCTGTGGTCGGTGATGAGCGCCATCATCACCCGCGAGCCGCGCAGCGCCTGCGTCCCCCATCTGTGGAACTTCGCCGAGATGAAGGAGCTGCTGCTGGAGGCGGGCTCCCTCATCACCGCCAAGGAGGCCGAGCGCCGCGTGCTGATGCTGGAGAATCCGGGCATGCCCGGCCAGAACCGCATCACCACCTCGCTCTACGCCGGGCTTCAGTTGGTGTTGCCGGGCGAGGTCGCGCCGGCCCACCGCCACAGCCAGTCGGCGGTGCGCTTCGTGCTCGACGGGGCCGGCGCCCACACGGCGGTGGACGGCGAGCGCACGATCATGCAGGTCGGCGATTTCGTCATCACGCCGCCGCGCGCCTGGCACGACCACGGCAACCACAGCGACGAGCCGATGATCTGGCTCGACGGGCTCGACATCCCGACCGTGTCCTTCTACGACGCGTCCTTCGCCGAATCCTACCCGGAGGACGAGCAGCCGGTGACCCGCCCGGTCGGCCATTCGCTGGCCCGCTTCGGCGCCAACATGCTGCCGGTCGATTACGAGCCGGCCGAGCACGCCTATCCGATCTTCAGCTACCCCTACGCCCGCACCCGCGAGGCGCTGGAGGCGATGCGCCGCCAGCAGGAGTGGGATCCCTGCCACGGGCTGAAGATGCGCTTCGTCAACCCGGTGGACGGCGGCTCGCCGATGCCGACCATGTCGGCCTTCATGCAGCTTCTGCCGAAGGATTTCCAGACCAGCGCCTACCGCAGCACCGACGCCACCATCTTCGCGGTGGTCGAGGGGCGCGGCACCACGACCATCGACGGCCAGCCCTTCGCCTGGGGGCCGAAGGACGTCTTCGTCGCGCCGAGCTGGAAATGGGTGACGCACCACGCCGACGAGGATTCGGTGATCTTCAGCTACTCCGACCGGGTGGCCCAGCAGAAGCTCGGCCTGTGGCGGGAGGACCGGGGGAACCGGGTGCGGGAGTGACCTTCTCCACCCCTACCGTCTTCCCTCTCTCCCCCCGGGGAGAGGGGACGGAGACCGGAAGCGGTGGGCGCCACCCCCAAAAAAACCATGTCAGAACCAAGGAACCGCATCATGCCGAGCTGGGTCTTCCCGCCATCCCCCACCGTCGCCGTGCCCGTCGCTGGCAGCGACGCCGCCTTCCCCGTGCGCCGGGTGTTCTGCGTCGGGCGCAACTACGCCGCCCACGCGCGCGAGATGGGGCGCGATCCCGACCGCGAGGCGCCCTTCTTCTTCACCAAGCCGGCCGACGCCGTCATCCCCGACGGCAGCGCCGTCCCCTACCCGCCGGAGACCGCCAACTTCCAGTACGAGATCGAGCTGGTCGTCGCCATCGGCAAGGACGGAACCGACATCCCGGCCGAGCGCGCGCTCGACCATGTCTTCGGCTACGCCGTCGGCAACGACCTGACCCGCCGCGACCTCCAGTTGGAGGCGCGCGACAAGGGCCGCCCGTGGGACTGGGGCAAGGCGTTCGACAACTCGGCCGTGATCGGCCCGATCCGCCCCGTCAGCGAGATCGGCCATCCGGAGAAGGGCCGCGTCTGGCTGGCGGTCAACGGCGCGGTCAAGCAGGACCAGGACATCGCCGACCTGATCTGGAGCGTGCCGGAGATCATCGCCATCCTGTCGCGCTCGATGACCATCCGGGCCGGCGACCTGATCTACACCGGCACCCCGGCGGGCGTCGGCCCGATCGTTCCCGGCGACCGGGTGACCGGCGGCGTCGACGGAATCGGCGGCCACGCGATCACCATAACCGATCCGCGCGCCGCCGACCTGTAGGCCGCCGGCATCCGACCGGCCTCAGCTCACCGCCACCAGGCTGGCGTTGCCGCCGGCCGCCGTGGTGTTGACGCTGACCGAGCGCTCGTTCAGCAGCCACGCGATCTCGATCGCCTCGCGGCCGCTGGTCAACCCCTCGCTCGACAGGCCCTGGGTCAGGACCAGCGGGCCGGGAAGCTCGGCGATGCGGCGGTTGATGGCGGTCAGCCGCTCGGCGTCGCCCTCCACCAGCGCGCCGGCCAGCGCGCCGCCCGACAGCCAGTCCGGCGTCACGCGGACACGGGCGGCGAGGTCGGCCGGCAGCGAGCCGAGACGGCCGACGAGATGGGCCGGCGCATCGACCAGCGCGTCGTTGCCGGTGGCGAACACCGCGCCCAGCATCAGCAGCAAGCCCTGCTCGGTCTGCGGCAGCAGCAGGATCCGGCCGCGCCGGTGCAGGCTGTAGAGGTTGCGCTCGCCGACCGGGCCGGCCAGCTCGGCGCAGCCGCCCAGCGGCGACCGGTCGGTCAGCGCGCGGCACCAGGCCGCCTCGGCGGTCCGGCCCTGCCCCTTCAGCCAGTCGGCGAAGGCGCGGCCGGACACCCGGTCGCCGTCGGAGCCGCGCAGGTCGGTCCCGCCGACGTCCGACGACAGCGGCGGACGCCGGCTGAGCAGCCGCGTCATGTAGAGCGGCCCGCCGGCCTTCGGCCCGGTGCCCGACAGGCCGTGGCCGCCGAAGGGCTGCACGCCGACCACGGCGCCGATGGTGTTGCGGTTGACGTAGAGGTTGCCGGCCTCGACGCGGCCGGTCACGCGCTCGATGGTGGCGTCGATGCGGGTGTGCAGGCCGAAGGTCAGCCCGTAGCCGGTGCCGTTGATGGCGTCGACCAGCCCGTCGAGATCGTCGCGGCGGTAGCGCAGGACGTGCAGCACCGGGCCGAACACCTCGCGCTCCAGATCGGCGATGCCGTCGATCTCGATGATCGTCGGCGCCACGAAGGTGCCGTGGGCGGTCTCCGGCGGCAGGGCCAGCGAATCGACCCGGCGGCCCTTGGCGCGCATCGCCTCGATGTGGCGGTCGATGCCGGCGCGCGCCTCCTCGGTGATGACCGGGCCGACGTCGGTGGCCAGACGGTCGGGGTTGCCGATGCGCAGCTCGTGCAGCGCCCCCTTCAGCATGGTCAGCGTGCGGTCGGCGACATCCTCCTGGAGACACAGGACGCGCAGCGCCGAGCAGCGCTGGCCGGCGCTGTCGAAGGCGGACGCGATGACGTCGCCCACCACCTGCTCGGCCAGCGCCGAGCTGTCGACGATCATGGCGTTCTGGCCGCCGGTCTCGGCGATCAGCGGGATCGGCGCGCCATCCGGCGACAGCCGGTCGGCGAGCTGGCGCTGGATCAGCCGCGCCACCTCGGTCGAGCCGGTGAACATCACCGCCCGCGTCGCCGCGTCGCCGACCAGCGCCGCGCCGACCGCGCCGGCGCCGGGCAGCAGCTGCACCGCCGCCGCCGGCACGCCGGCCTCGCGCAGGATGCGGACCGCCTCGGCGGCGACCAGCGGGGTCTCCTCGGCCGGCTTGGCCAGCACCGGGTTGCCGGCGGCGAGCGCCGCCGCGACCTGACCGGTGAAGATGGCGAGCGGGAAGTTCCACGGGCTGATGCAGACCACCGGCCCCAGCGGGACGTGGGTGCCGTTGGCGAAGCGGTCGCGGGCCTGGGCGCCGTAGTAGCGCAGGAAGTCGATGGCCTCGCGCACCTCGGCGATGGCGTTGGACGCCGACTTGCCGGCCTCGCGGATGATCAGGCCGAGCAGGGTCGGCAGCCGCGCCTGCATGGCGTCGGCGGCGCGGAACAGGCAGGCGGCGCGCTCGGCCGGCGCGGTGGCGGCCCAGGCGGCGGCCCCGGCCTCGGCGAAGCGGACGGCCTCGGCGACGATGTCCGGCGTGGCGTCGGTGGCGTGACCGACGACGTCGCGCCGGTCGGCCGGGTTCAGCACCGGCTGTGTCCGGCCCGACCGCTCGCCGTCGGCCAGCAGCGGGGCGGCCGTCCAGTTCCGCCGGGCGCTGTCGCGCAGCGCCTCGGACAGGGCGAGCAGCGCGTGCTCGTTGGCGAGGTCGAGGCCGGCCGAGTTGGGCCGCTCGGCCCCGAACAGATCCTTGGGCAGCGCGATCAGCGGATTCGGCGCGCCGACCGGCAGGGTGGCGCGGGCGATCTCCACCGGGTCGGCGACGAGGCTGTCGATCGACACGCTCTTGTCGGCGATGCGGTTGACGAAGGAGCTGTTGGCCCCGTTCTCCAGCAGGCGGCGGACCAGATAGGCCAGCAGCGTCTCGTGCGTGCCGACCGGGGCGTAGACGCGGCAGGGCCGCTTCAGCGGGCCGACCACCTCCTTGTAGAGCGGCTCGCCCATGCCGTGCAGGCACTGGAACTCGTACTTGCCGACCTGGAAGTCGTCGCCGGCCATGCTGTGAATGGTGGCGAGCGTCTGGGCGTTGTGGGTGGCGAACTGCGGGAACACCGCGTCGGGGGCGGCCAGCAGCTTGCGCGCGCAGGCGACGTAGGAGACGTCGGTGTGGAGCTTGCGGGTGTAGACCGGGAAATCCTCCAGCCCGTCGACCTGGGCGCGCTTGATCTCCGAATCCCAGTAGGCGCCCTTGACCAGCCGGATCATCAGCCGGTGGCCGCTGCGCCGGGCGAGGTCGACCACGAAGTCGATCACGTAGGGACAGCGCTTGCCGTAGGCCTGGATGACGAAGCCGATGCCGTCCCAACCCGCCAGATCGCGGTCGAAGCACAGCGCTTCCAGCAGGTCGAGCGACAGCTCCAGCCGGTCGGACTCCTCGGCGTCGATGTTCAGGCCGATGTCGTAGCCGCGCGCCAGCTTGGCCAGCGCGGTCACGCGCGGCAGCAGCTCGGCCATCACGCGGTCGGCCTGGGCACGGCTGTAGCGCGGGTGCAGGGCCGACAGCTTGATCGAGATGCCCGGCCCGTCATGGATGCCGCGCCCGGCCGAGGCCTTGCCGATGGCGTGGATCGCCGTTTCATAATCAGCGAAGTAGCGGTCGGCGTCGGCCGCCGTGGTCGCCGCCTCTCCCAGCATGTCGTAGGAGTAGCGGAAGCCCTCGGCCTCCATCTTGCGGCTGTTGGCCAGCGCCTCGTCGATGGTCTGGCCGGTGACGAACTGCTCGCCCATCATCCGCATGGCGAAATCGACGCCGCGGCGGATCAGCGGCTCGCCGCCGCGCAGGATCAGCCGGGTCAGCGCCGAGGACAGCGCCCGCTCGCTGAGCGCCCCGCCGCCCAGGACACCCGCCAGGGCGTTGTTGCCGAGCACGCCCGTCACCTTGCCGGTGACAAGCAGGCCCCAGGTCGCGGCGTTGACGAACAGCGACGGGCTGTTGCCGAGATGCGCACGCCAGTCGCCGCCGGCGATCTTGTCGCGGATCAGCGCGTCGCGGGTGGCGCGGTCGGGGATGCGCAGCAGCGCCTCCGCCAAGCACATCAGAGCGACGCCCTCCTGGCTGGACAGGCTGTATTCGTGGATCAGCCCCTCGACCCCACGCCCCTGCGGCTTGGCGCGCAGGGCGGCGATCAGCGTGCGCGCCGTCGCCTCGGCGGCGGTCGTCACCGAGGCCGGCAGGGTCGCCTGCCCGACCAGCCACGCCACGCACTCCGGCTCCGGCCGGCGGTAGGCGGCGGTGATCGCCTGCCGCAGATCCGTCGGCGGACGGACCGGCGTGGCGAAGGCCGAAAAGGGGCCGGCGCCCGTCCGGTTGGCCGTTTCAACGGTGGTGGCGGTCGAAGCGCTCGGGCCGATCATGGGATCCGTCCTGTGGTTCATCGGGGGTTGGGGCTCTGTTCGGTCGGCCCGAGCGATCCGGGCGCTGGGTGAAAGGGTCGTGGTCGAACGTCCGCGCCGCTCAGGCGCCGGTGGAGGGAGCGGCGACGGCCGGAGCGGCCGGGGCGGTGCCGCCCAGTTCGCGCGCCCGCGCCGCCGCCGCCCGCACGGTGTCCGACAGCAGCGCCTGCATCGTCCCGCCGGCCATCAGCACCGACAGGCCGGCCTGGGTGGTGCCGCCCGGCGAGGTCACGTTGCCGCGCAGGTCCGCCGCCGGCTGGCCGGTGGCGCCGAGCATGGCGCCGGCCCCCTCGACCGTGGCGCGCGCCAGGCGCTCGGCGATCCCCGGCGGCAGGCCGGCCTCGGTGCCGGCGCGGGTCAGGCATTCCACCATGTAGAAGACATAGGCCGGGCCGGAGCCGGAAACAGCGGTCGCCGCGTCGACCAGCGCCTCGTCCTCCAGCCATTCCAGCCCGCCGACGGCGGTCAGCAGCCGGTGGCTGCGCTCGATCGCGGCGCCGGGGGTGCCGGGAGGGGCGACGGCCACCGTCGCGCCGCGCCCGACCGCCGCCGGCAGGTTGGGCATGGCGCGGACGTGCGAACCGGCTGTCGGGAACAGCGCCCGCAGATCGGCCAACGTCTTGCCGGCCATGATCGAGACGACGAGGGTGTCCGCCGACAGCCACGGCTGGACGGCGGGCGCCGCCTGGGCGACGAGCTGCGGCTTGACCGCCACCACCAGGATGTCGGCGGCGCCCGTCTCCGCCGGGTTCAGGCGGACGCCGGCGTCCCCGGCCAGGGCCAGCAGGTCGGGCGCCGGGTTGGGATCGAGGACGGTGATCGAGCGGCCCGCCACCCCCTGCGCCAGCCAGCCGCGCAGCAGGGCGGCGCCCATGCGGCCGGCGCCGAGGAGAAGGATCGCGTCGTCGCGGGAGGGTGTCATGGGCGCACCTGTGGGACGGAAGGACGGGATGACGGAAACAGCGATGCCGGCCGGCAGACGAGGCCATGCCGGACCATTGGCGCGTCAAGACGGCGCGCGTTCGCCGCGAACCATGTCTTGCGCACGCCAAGGACATTGCCCGTGTGGATCGTCACGACCGCCGCCGGTTGTTTGGTGATGAGCGCGCCGTTTCTTGGACCGGGTAGGAACGGTTCAACGACGCAACATTCGAAGACTAACCGATAGCGTCACCATATTTCCACAGCTAATTTTAAAGAAATTCAGAATATAATTCTGAGTTTTATGAATATATATGAATTTTTCACGGCCATTTTCCCATTTCACCAACGTATCGCCTTGATTGAACATGGGGACGGCCGCGACAGGGGCCGGGTGGTGGAAAGGGATGGGCGGCGGGATGGGCCCGGCGTGGCCGAACCAGCTCGGTCGCAGCTTCCGTCGGCGAATCGTCGCGTGCTCCCGCCGACCCGATCTCGCCGGCCGGCACGGGATGACCCCGATCCACCGCCGGAAGCTGCGGCTGCGGATCCTCTTCGCCAAGGATCGGGTGCCGGTCGCCGACGACCAGCACCGCAAGATCCCCGGCGCACCGGTCAGCCGCCGGGAGGGCGCGCCGGACGGCTTCGCCCGAGGCTCGGCCTCCCACGAATTGATGCAGATCCTGGCGGGCCGGGGACTCCGGCGGCTAGAAGGAGCGATCCGGGCGCCGCCCTCCGCCATCCGCCAAAGGAGCCGCAATGATCGTCTACGCCCTGAACTGCGCCTGCGGCCATTCGTTCAATGAATGGTTCGACAACATGGCCGATTACGACGCGAAGAGGCAGGCGGGCATCCCCTGCCCGTCCTGCGGCGGCACCCAGGTCGCCAAGGCGATCATGGCCCCGCGCGTGGCGAAGGCGCAGGCCGCCGCTCCGGCGCCGGCCTGCGCGCCGGGCGGCTGCGGCGGAAGCGGGATGTGCCCGATGATGGCCCAGATGGGCTGAGTCAGCGCCGCCGCGCCCCGGCGGTCAGGCGCGGGCCGGGGGTCAGCTCCTCGCGGCGGCGCGGAGAGCCGAAGCTCGGCTCGACGCGGGTGTCGCGCGGAGCGCCGTCGCCGGGCACGCCGGCCGGAACGGCGCCGCGCCCGCTGCGCCACCACGCGAAGCCGATGCCGCCCAGGGTCGCCGCGACCAGCCCCATCACGCCATAGCGCAGGCCGTTGGTCATCCAGCCAGGAGCGCCGCCGGCCGTCGACGCCTCGACCAGCGGGGCGGGATCGCCGGCCGGCGTGGCGGCGGTGACGGCGCCGCGCGGCGCCGCCTGGGGCGCCGGCCCGTCCGACCCGTGCGCCGCCGCGCGCGGCGGCGACGGCACGGCCGGGGCGGCCGCCGGGGAGGAATGCGCGGGCGCGGCGGGCGCCGACGGCGCGGAGGCCGTCCTGGCCGGCGCATGGCCGGCCGGGCTGCCCGAGGCGGACGCGGATGGCGCCGAGCCGAACTGCGCCATGCCGCCGACGGATTCGTTGCCGCTGTCGATGCGGGCGGTGGGGGCCGCGCGCGGCGCCACCTCGCGGTCGCGCGGGGTCTGACCGACCTGGCTCCTGGACAGGCTGCCCATGGTGGGAGAGGCCTTCTTCTCCCGCTCGCCCATGATCCTGGCGGTGGTGGCGGAATCGAGCTGCCCGGTCGCCGGCAGACCGACCGATTTCTGGTAGGCGCCGAGCGCCGCGCGGGTCTGCGCGGTCATCTGGCCGTTGGCGCGGCCGCCGATGTCGAAGCCCTTTTCCTTCAGGAAAATCTGCGCCCACTGGATGTCCGCCGCCGCCGGCTCGGCCCGCGCCGTCATCGGCATGGCCGCCAGCACCGACACCACAACCGCCACAGCCGCGCCGCACCGCGTCCGCCGCGCAATCCCAGACATGCCCTTCCCTCCGTCCGTGACGCCCTGCCACGAAAGATACGCCGCGACCGTGTTACCAGATTGCGGCGGCTTTCCGGTCGCGATTTTTGTGCGCCGGCCCTGTCCGTCGCGCAGCGTTGCCAAAAAAGCGCGCCCGAAAATGGATGGGCGGGGCGCGGCCGTGCTAGCCTGCGCTCCGGGAATCTCCGCTCCGGGGATGGCAACGAGGACCAGCATGGACATGACCCGATTCAGGACCGCCGGGGCGCTGGCCGGTCTTCTGCTGATGGCCGGCTGCGGCGGCGGCCCGTCCTACCGGGAATGGGAGGCCGGCAAGGAGGTGCCCGTCGTCGCCTACGACGAATGCACCGAGGAGGTGGACGCCACCATGCGCCTGCGCGGCTATCCCAACCGCCCGCTGCCGGAAACGCCACAGTTCCGCTACCGCAAGGAAATCTTCGGGCAATGCATGCGCCGGAAAGGGTACAGCGCCGAGTGACGCCGCTCAGCGCCCCGGCCCGGCGAAATGCAGGTAGACCAGCCCGCCCACCAGCGCGCCGATCAGGACCACCGCCAGATAGACGCGGAACGGCAGGGCCACCGCCTCCCTGCGCCGGGTTGGAGCGTCCGGTACCGGCCGGCGGGCCGGCCTGGGACGCGGCCGGGGCGGCGGCCTCGGCCCCGACTGCCGCGTCGGGTCGTGAAGCTCGATCAGGGTCCAGTTGAACTCCATGCCCTCGTAGCCGGAGTCGGCGTTGTAATCGAGCTGGATCAGCCGGAAATAGGCGCGCGGGTTCACCCCGACCATGACGTCGAAGCGCGCCTTGGCGTGGTCCAGGTCCTCCCCCACCTCCAGGGTCTTCCAACCCTTGCCGCGCGCCTTCTGGATGGCGAAGCGGGTCGGCTGCGGCGGGCGTTTCGCGGTCATCGGGGGCGCTTGCGGGAACGGGAAGGAGTGGCGCCACTCTAGCACGGGCGCCAGCTTGTGGCAGCCTCGCCGCATCCGTCCAGCGCGCCGCCGTCCGGGCGACGCCCCCTCAGGCCTGCGGAACCCCGTTCCTGCGGATGACCTTGGCGTACCAGTCATAGCTGGCCTTGGGCGTGCGGACCATCGTCTTGCGGTCGACCTGGACCATCCCGAAGCGGCGGCGGTAGCCCTCCGCCCATTCGAAATTGTCGAGCAGCGTCCACACCATCCAGCCCTTGACGTTGCAGCCCTCCTCGATGGCGTTGCGGGCGGCGAGCATGTGGCCGCGCAGATAGGCGATGCGGTCGTTGTCCTCCACCCGCCCCGACGGGCCGACGACGTCCTCGTAGTCGGCGCCGTTCTCGGCGATGTAGACGGGCGGGTTGCCGTAGCTCTCCTGCAACTCCACCAGGATCTCGGTCAGCCCGTCCGGCTCGACCGGCCATTCCATGGCGGTGCGCCGCGTCCCCTCCGGCGCCGAGCCGTAGCCGGTGCCGAACAGCCCCTGCGGATCGACCTGCTGGTGCATGCGGCTGTAGTAGTTGACGCCGAGGAAATCGACCGGCTGCTGGATGACCGCCAGATCGCCGGGTTTGGCGATGGCGGCGAAGTCGGCCTGGAGCTGCTCCGGGAAGCGCCCCTTGAACAGCGGGTCGAGGCAGGAGCGGTTCCACACCGCGTCCCACATCAGCGAGGCCGGGTAGTTCGAATCGAGCCCGCCGACCGGCCAGGACGGTTGAAGCGACAGCACGGTGCCGAGCTGCCAGCCCTTCCCGGCGGCGGCCGGGCGCAGCGCCGCCAGCGCCCGGCCCTGCGCCAGATTCTGGTGGTGGATCGCCGTCAGGCAGTTGACCCGCCCGGTCAGGCCCGGCGCGTGGCCGCCGGTGCCGTGGCCGAAGATGGCGACCACCGACGGCTCGTTCAGCATCACCCAGCGCTTGGCGCGGTCGCCGAGCCGCGCCGTCACCGCCAGCGCGTAGTCGGTGAACCAGGAGGCGATGTCGCGGTTCAGCCAGCCGCCCCTGTCCTGCAAGGCCTGCGGCAGATCCCAATGGTACAGGCAGGGCCAGGGCTCGATCCCGCGCTCCAGCAGCGAGTCGGTCAGCCGGTCGTAGAAGTCCAGCCCCCTGGCGTTGACCGTTCCCGTCCCCTGCGGCAGCACGCGCGGCCAGGCGATGGAGAAGCGGTAGGCCTTCATGCCGGCCCGCGCCATCAGCTCGACGTCCTCGCGGTAGCGGTTGTAATGGTCGCAGGCGACGTCGCCGGTGTCGCCGTTGGCGATGCGGCCGTAGGAATGGCTGAACGTGTCCCAGACGCTGGGGCCGCGCCCGTCCTCGGCGACGGCGCCCTCGATCTGGTAGGCGGAGGTCGAGACACCCCACAGGAAGCCTTCCGGGAAGGGCGCGATGGCCGCCGCGCCGGGAGCCGCCAGCGCCCCGGCGCCGCCGCCCGCCGTCAGGGCCGCGCCCAGCGTCCCCCCCAGAGTCGCTGTTGCCGCCGCCGCCTTCAGGAACGTCCGCCGCCGCATCGCCCGCCTCTCCGCCTTGCCTTCAAGCCCCCTTAGGTGGCCCGTCACCGGCCGCACTGTAAGACCACCCATGGCTTTCGCAACGAATGGATTGACCCCGCCCATGAAATAGGACTATATACTTATTCATCGACTGCCGAACCACGCCCGCCGGATTTCCATCCGGCGGGCTTTTTGTTTCGGATTCGTTACAATTTGTCCTCCGCGGAGTGCACCGACGATGCCGACCTTCCTTCCCCGTGACGAAGATTTACATCCTATTCCGGCGCTGCGCCTGAAACCCGGTGGCGCCCACGCCGTCCCGGTGGGCGACGGCAGCGCGCGCAACGCCGCCGCCTTCGCCGCCGACACCCGCGTGATCGCCGTCCACAGCGACGTGCCGGCCTATCTGCGCACCGGCGATTCGGCGGTCAGCGCCACGGCGGCGGACCATTTCCTGCCGGCCGGCACCTACCTCTACCTCTCGGTCGGCGACGGCCGGAAGATGGGGCGCCACAGCCACATCGCGGCGCTGGCCGCCGATTCCCTGCCGGGCACGCTGCGCGTGTCCGAGATGGAGTGACCGCCATGCTCGCCCGTCTCGGACGCGGGCTGGCCCCGCTGGCCGCCCGCCTGTGGCGCGTGACCGCCCTGACCACCGGGTCGGGCCTCCCGCTCACCACCGAATCCGGCGATCCGCTGATTCTCGGCCCTCTCTGACCCGGAGTGACGTCCATGCCCGCCGTCTCCATCAGCCAGCTTCCGGCCGGCGCCGCGCTCGCCGGCCCCGAGCAGCTTCCCGCCGTGCAGGACGGCGCCACCGTGCGCACGACGGTGGCGGATCTGCGCGCCGGTCTCGCCGAATCCGGCCACGGCCACGGCCCGGCCGACATTGCCGGCCTGCCGGCGGCCCTCGCCGCCACGCGCCGTCTCGGCCGCCGCAGCCTGTGGCTTCCGGCCGCAGCCCTGGCGGCGCCCTCCACCGGCGGCGCCGCGCCGGGAACGCTCGAAACCCCGGATCATGGCGTGGTCCTTCCCACGCTCGACTTCGACGCGGAGACCGGGGAGCGGGCGCAGGCCCTGGTCGCCCTGCCCAAGGCGTGGGACGGCGGCGCGCTGGCCGTCCAGCCGGTCTGGACGGCGGGGGGCGGAAGCGGCGACGTGCTGTGGTCGGTCGCCGGCGTGGCGCTCGGCGACGGCGAGGGACTCGACGCGGCGGCCGGCGCCCCGGTGACGGTCGCCGACACGCTGACCGCCGCCGACTCCCTCCACGCCGCCGGGGAAGGCGCCCCGCTGGTCCCGGCCGGCGCGGCGGTGCCGGGCGGGCTGCTCGTGCTGACCGTCGCCCGCGCGGCGGCCGACCCCGCCGACACGCTGGACGCCGACGCCCGGCTGCTCGGCCTGCGCCTGCTCTACACGGTGGACGCGGCCAGCGACGACTGACCGGGGGCGAACGGGCGCCGTCGCCATAGGCGGCGCCCACGGACCGCGCTATATTGGTGTCATGAGCGCACTTTTCCCCACACTCATGATCATGGCGATGCTGACGGTGGTCGGCTCGCTGTTCATCGGCCTCTTCTTCATGGCGCGCGGCGGCGGCGGCGACGCCCGGCGCTCCAACAAGGCGATGCGGCTGCGCGTGATCCTCCAGGGACTCGCCCTGCTGTTCTTCCTCGCCGCCCTTCTGACCCAGGCGTGACCCGGCCATGGTGAAGCTGACCCGGATCTACACGCGCGGCGGCGACGCCGGGGAAACCTCGCTCGGCGACGGATCCCGCGTGCCCAAGCACGACCGGCGCGTCGCCGCCTACGGCACGGTGGACGAGGCGAACGCCGCCGTCGGCCTCGCACGCCTTTACACCGGCACCGGCTCGATGGGGAACCGGCCGGAGATCGCCCCCGGAATCGACGCGATGCTCGGCCGCATCCAGAACGACCTGTTCGACCTGGGCGCCGATCTCTGCACGCCGGAGGAGCCGGACCCGAAACACCCGCCGCTGCGCGTTCTCCAGTCGCAGGTCGACCGGCTGGAGGCCGAGATCGACGCGATGAACGCCGATCTGGCCCCGCTGACCTCCTTCATCCTGCCGGGCGGCTCGCCCGCCGCCGCCCATCTGCATCTGGCGCGCACCGTCGCCCGCCGGGCCGAGCGGCTGATGACCGACCTGGCGGGGCACGAGCCGGTGAACCCGGCCGCGCTGAAATACATCAACCGCCTGTCCGATCATCTCTTCGTGCTCGGACGGGTCGTCAACGGCAACGGGGCGGGCGACGTGCTGTGGGTGCCCGGCGCCAACCGCTGACGGCGTTTTCGCATTTCTGCGTAAGGGCTGGGCGCCGTTGACAGTGGAAACGGCAAATCCTATGGTCCGTTCGCAACCACAGCAATTTTTCGCGGTGTTCGCCGTAACGGCACGCACCCCAGACAGTCAGGATGGGTTATGAAAGTTCTCGTCCCCGTTAAGCGAGTGGTCGACTACAACGTCAAGATCCGCGTGAAGGCGGACGGCAGCGGCGTCGAGACCGCCAACGTGAAGATGAGCATGAACCCCTTCGACGAGATCGCCGTCGAGGAAGCGGTTCGCCTCAAGGAAGCCGGCAAGGCGACCGAGATCGTCGCCGTGTCGGTCGGCCCGGCCCAGGCGCAGGAGACGCTGCGCACGGCGCTCGCCATGGGGGCCGACCGCGCCATCCTGGTGCAGACCGACGCCGAGACCCAGCCGCTGGCCGTCGCCAAGGTCCTCAAGGCGCTGGTCGAGAAGGAGGGGCCGCAGCTGGTCATCCTCGGCAAGCAGGCCATCGACGACGACTGCAACCAGACCGGCCAGATGCTCGCCGCGCTGCTCGGCTGGGGCCAGGGCACCTTCGCCTCGAAGCTCGTGCCCGGCGAGGGCTCGGTCGCCGTCACCCGCGAGATCGACGGCGGGCTGGAGACGGTGGACCTCACGCTTCCCGCCATCGTGACCGCCGACCTGCGGCTGAACGAGCCGCGCTACGCCTCGCTGCCCAACATCATGAAGGCGAAGAAGAAGCCGCTGGAGACCGTCACCCCGGACAGCCTGGGCGTCGATGTCGCCCCGCGCCTGACGACGCTGAAGGTGGTCGAGCCGGCCAAGCGCAAGGCCGGCGTCAAGGTGGCCGACGTGGCGACCCTGGTCGACAAGCTGAAGACCGAAGCGCGGGTGATCTGAGAGGGGATGATCTGACCATGGCCAACATTCTCGTCGTCGCCGAGCACGACAACGCGACGCTCAAGCCCGCCACGCTGAACGCCGTCACCGCCGCCGGCACGATCGGCGGCGACATCCACGTCCTGGTCGCCGGCAAGGGGGCCCAGGCCGCCGCCGAGGCCGCCTCCAAGGTCGCCGGCGTCGCCAAGGTCCTGCTGGCCGACGATTCGGCTTACGAGCACCAACTCCCCGAGGACGTCGCCCCGCTGGTGGTGTCCATCGCCAAGGGCGGTTACGGCCATGTGCTGGCCGGCGCCACCTCGGTCGGCAAGAACCTGCTGCCGCGCGTCGCGGCCCTGCTCGACGTCGCCGCCATCTCGGACATCACCGGGGTGGTCTCGGCCGACACCTTCGAGCGGCCGATCTACGCCGGCAACGCCATCGCCACCGTCCAGTCGAAGGACGCGGTGAAGGTCGTGACCGTGCGGACCACCGCCTTCGAGACCGCCGCCGCGACCGGCGGCTCGGCCCCGGTCGAGCCGGTGTCGGGCGCCGGGGCCGCCGGCCTGTCGCGCTTCGTCTCGGCCGAGCTGACCAAGTCGGAGCGTCCAGAGCTGACCGCCGCCCGCGTGGTGGTGTCGGGCGGGCGCGGCATGCAGTCGGGCGAGAACTTCCCGCTGCTGGAGGCGCTGGCCGACAAGCTGGGGGCCGCCGTCGGCGCCTCGCGCGCCGCCGTGGACGCCGGCTTCGTGCCCAACGATTACCAGGTCGGGCAAACCGGCAAGATCGTGGCGCCCGAGCTGTACATCGCCGTCGGCATTTCCGGTGCCATCCAGCACCTCGCCGGCATGAAGGACAGCAAGGTCATCGTCGCCATCAACAAGGACGAGGAAGCGCCCATCTTCCAGGTCGCCGATTACGGCCTCGTCGCCGACCTCTTCAAGGCGGTGCCGGAGCTGACGGCCGAACTGGACAAAGCGCGGTAAGACACCGGGCGGGTTCGCCCGCCCGGTTCCCGTCCCACTCCATCCCCGCGGAACTGCTTCATGTCCACGATCAAGACGATTGGTATCATCGGTGCCGGCCAGATGGGCAGCGGCATCGCCCAGGTCTGCGCGCAGGCGGGCTATGACGTCGTCATCTCCGACATCAGCGACGAGGTGATCGCCAAATCCCTCGCCGCCGTCGGCCGGAACCTGGACCGCCAGGTGCAGAAGGGCAAGCTGGCCGAGGCCGACAAGGCCGCGGCGCTCGCCCGCATCACGACGGGCACCGATCTGTCGGTCTTCACCGACGCCGATCTCGTGATCGAGGCCGCGACCGAGAATGAGGCGCTCAAGCGCGACATTCTGAAGAAGCTGGTCCCCCACCTGAAGCCCGAGGCGCTGATCGCGACGAACACCTCGTCGATCTCGATCACGCGCCTCGCGGCGGCGACGGACCGGCCGGCCAAGTTCATCGGCATGCATTTCATGAACCCGGTGCCGGTGATGCAGCTCGTCGAGCTGATCCGCGGCATCGCAACCGACGAACCGACCTTCACCGCCGTCAGGGAACTGACCCAGGCGATCGGCAAGACCGCGGCGGTGGCGGAGGATTTCCCCGCCTTCATCGTCAACCGCATCCTGCTGCCGATGATCAACGAAGCGGTCTACACCCTCTATGAGGGCGTCGGCGGCGTCGAGGCCATCGACACGGCGCTGAAGCTGGGCGCCAACCACCCGATGGGCCCGCTGGAGTTGGCGGACTTCATCGGCCTCGACACCTGCCTCGCCGTCATGCAGGTCCTCTACGAGGGGCTGGCCGACAGCAAGTACCGCCCCTGCCCGCTGCTGGTGAAGTATGTCGAGGCCGGCTGGATCGGCAAGAAGTTTGGCCGTGGCTTCTACGATTACTCGCAGACGCCGCCGGTCCCGACCCGCTGACCCCTCCGTCACGACCCGGATTTTTTCGGCCCGCCCGGCCTTGCCGGAGCGGGCCTTTTCCTGTCCGCCTTCTTTCGAGACAATGCGGGAATTGATTACAAAAATATCAACTTCCGAGTCATATCGATGCAATTTCGCTCGCCATATAAATTGTTATCTTGAGCAAAATATCCCGCATCGAGTGCAATCATTGTCCGGAGACGCATCCCATGGACCGTCGTCAGTTCATCGTCGGAACCCTGGCCGCCGGGACGGCCGCCAGCCTGCTCCCCACCGCCCTTCCCGCCGCTGTCTCCACTGGCGACAAGCCACGGGTGCGCCGCAGCGTGATGACGATGAAGGCCGACGACCCGTTCTTCGCGGACTACGCGAAGGCCGTCACGGCGATGCACGAGCTGGAGAAGACCTCCCCGAGCGATCCCCGCACCTGGCGCAACCAGGCGCTGGTCCACTTGCAGCATTGCCCGCACGGCGCCGAGGATTTCGTGCACTGGCACCGCTACTACCTGACCTATTTCGAGCAGATCTGTGCCCAGTTCAGCGGGAATCCCGACTTCACCCTGCCCTATTGGGACTGGTCCTACGGCACCGGCATCATTCCCGACCCCTTCTACGACGTGCCGGCGCTGAACGTCACCTACTGGAAGGACCGCTCGGACGCCCAGTCGGACAACTGGGGTCCCGACGAGGTGACGACGGTCGGCATCCGCATCCTGCCGCGCGGGTCGGGCGTCCAGGAAGGCCCCAAGGGCGGGGCGTTCACCGCCACGACGCTTGAGGGCATCCTCGCCAACACGGTCTTCGACAACTTCACCAAATCGCTGGAAGGGACGCCGCACAACACCGGCCATGTGGTCGTCGGCGGCACGCAGGGGCACATGGGCGACGGCATGTCGCCGCTCGACCCGATCTTCTGGCTGCATCACTGCATGGTCGACCGGATGTGGGCGGCCTGGCAGGCGCGCGGCAACGCCACGCCGCCGCTCGACAAGAACTACAGCAACCAGTTCGTCGACGGCCAGGGCAAGCCGGTCACCGGCATCACCTCCGCCGGCTCGCTGAACTACCCGGCGCTGGGCTACATCTACGACGGCATCACGCCGCCCGCCCAGTCCGTCCTGACGGCGTCGGCCAGGCGCCTGTCGGGCAGCGCCGCCTCGAAGCCGGTCGCCGCCTCCACCCAGCCGGTCGCCTTCAACGGGTCCGCCGTGACCACCATCGGGCTCGACACGCCGGCCGGCGCGCCCCGCTCGCTGGAGGCCGCGGCGCCGGGCGGCCGCCTGCTGGCGGACGTCGCGGTCGGCAGCGCGCCGACCCTGTCGCCGCTGCTGGTCAACGTCTTCGTCAACAAGCCCGACGCCACGGCCGAGACGCCCTACACCGACCCGCATTTCGTCGGCACCTTCAGCTTCTTCGGCGGCCACCGCAACCACGCCATGCCGCTGAACTTCGTGCTGGACCTGACCAAGGTGGCCGGGCAACTGACGGCGGAGGGCTCCGACCCCACGCTCCAGTTCGTTCCGGTCTATGTCCAGCCGGTGGCCGGGACGCCGCCGGCCTTCACCATCCGCAGCGTCCGCATCCTGCGCGGCTGACGCAGCGGCGCCGGGCCGGCGGAGACGGTTGCGCCGGCATCCGGGCGATCCCACCTCTTGCTGATGAACCGGAGGAGGGATCGCATGGCCGTGCCGAACATCATGATGGCGCTGGCGGTGGCGTTCGGCCTGTCGGCGGGCTCCGCCGGCCCGTCCCTCGCGGCCGGGCCGGTCGCCACCGTCACCGCCAAGGCCCCGGCGGATCTGCGCGTTCCCCTGCCGCCCGGCCGGGGAAGCGGCCCCCCCGTGCTGACCCTGACCCTGGCCCCGACACAGGTCGACCGCGACGAGGCCTTCGTCGTCGCGGTCTACCGGGCCGACGACGCGGCGGACGCCCAGCCGTTGGCGGTCTTCAGTTTCTTCCCGCCGCCACGGGTCGGCAGGACCGCCGATTTCGTGGCCCCGGCCCCGGCCGAGGCCGTCGCGGCGGCTGGCGCCGACGGCGCCCTGCGCCTGCGCATCGCCCTGCTGCCCGCCGCCAAGGACGGGCGCCTCGAGCGCAGCGCACTCGACGTGCTGTCCGCCCGGCTGGGCTGGGAGTGACGCCCCGCCCCGGGCGTCCGGGGTGAGGCGTCCACGATCAATCGTCGTCGTGATCGGCCTCGACGCGGCCGAAGGCGGTGCCGTCCTGGCGGATGATCTGGCGCGGCCGCAGGACGCCGTCGTCGAATTTTCCGACCACGGTGATTGGATCGCCGGCGTTCAGCCCCTCGGGCAGCGGCGCGCGGCTGGCGACGTCGATCTCGTCGCGCCCGTCGTTCAGCACGAAACGGTTGGCGGCAAGGCTGCCGATGGTCCCGCTGACGGTGCCGCCGCCGGCCTTCAGCACCTCGATGACCGGCTGCGGGCCGCCCGGCTGGCGTGCCCGCCGATCGTCGTCGGCGCGGGCCGCCGCCGACAGCGTCAGGGCGGCGAGGGCGGCGAGCAGGGCGGCGGTTTTCGGCGTGATGTGCGGCATGGTCGTGTGTCCCCGTGCTTTCTGTGGATGGAGGCTGTGGATGGAGGCTGTGGCGTCGCGCCGCCCCGATGACCCGCAGCCTGCCGCCTCCCACCTGAGCCGATGCTGAACGGGCCGTTCATCCGCCGTTCAGGAAGCCGGGGCTAGGCTGGCAGTCCGATCCCACCACGGCCTCACGCACGGCCCCCAAGCCGGAAGCCCCCATGCGCGCACCCCTTTCCCTCCTGTCCGGCCTGCTGCTCGCCGCCGCCCTTCTGGCCGGCGCGCCGGCGCGGGCCGGCGACGACCACGACCGCGCGCGCGAGGCGCTGCGCGACGGCCGCATCCTGCCGCTGGAACGCATCGCCGCCCTGGCGAAGCAGCGGTTCGGCGGCGACATCCTCGACGTCGAGCTTGAGGACGAGGACGATGGTTTCCGCTATGAACTGAAGCTGATCGCGGGCGACGGCCGCATCATGAAGCTGGAATACGACGCGGCGACCGGCGAGCTGCTGCGCGCCAAGGCGCGCGACCGCAAGCCGGAGCGGAGATAGGCCCGATGCGCATCCTGGTGGTGGAGGACAACGCCGAGCTGGCCCGGCAGCTGGCCCAGCGGCTGGAGGCGGAGGGCTACGCCGTCGACCGCGCGGCCGACGGCGAGGACGGCCAGTTCCTGGGGGAGACCGAGCCCTACGACGCCGCCATCCTCGACCTCGGCCTGCCGAAGGTCGACGGGCTGTCGGTGCTGCGGTCGTGGCGGCGCAACGCGGTGACGGTGCCGGTGCTGATCCTGACGGCGCGCGACGCCTGGCACGAGAAGGTGCAGGGCATCGACGCCGGGGCCGACGATTATCTCGCCAAGCCCTTCAACATGGAGGAGCTTCTGGCCCGCGTCCGCGCGCTGATCCGCCGCGCCAAGGGCCACGCGACGGCCGACATCGCCTGCGGCGGCGTCGTGCTCGACACCCGCTCCGGCCGGGTCACGGTCGACGGCGCGCCGGTCGAGCTGACCGCCTACGAATACCGTGTGCTCTCTTACCTGATGCACCGCAAGGGCCGCACGGTGTCGCGCAGCGAGCTGATCGAGCATGTCTACACCCAGGATTTCGACCGCGATTCCAACACGGTCGAGGTCTTCGTCGGGCGGCTGCGCCGCAAGATCGGCGCCGACATGATCAAGACCGTGCGCGGGCTCGGCTACCGGCTGGACGAACCGTGAGGCGGCCGGGAGGCTGGCCGGTAACGGGCTGGCTGGCGGCTGGCTGGCCGGATTCGCTGCGCTTCCGCCTGCTCGCCGGGGCGGCGGTGTGGATCGCCCTCGCCCTGGCCGCCGCCGGCATCGTCCTGTCCGGCCTGTTCCAGGACCATGTCGAACGCCGCTTCCGGGCCGAGATGACCAATCATCTGGAGCAGCTCGCCGCCGGGCTGGAGCTGGACCCGGCGGGGCGGCCGGTGCTCCGCGCGCCCCTGAGCGACCCGCGCTTCCGCCGTCCGCTGTCCGGCCTCTACTGGCAGGTCGGCGGGCCGGAGGGGACGATCCTGCGCTCCCGCTCGCTGTGGGATGGCGCGCTGGCCCTGCCGGCGGCGGGCGGACCGGGCGCGGCCGACGACGGCGGCATCCACCACCACGATATCGCCGGCCCCTCCGGCCAGCCGCTGGCGGTCGTCGAACGCTCCATCCTGCTGCCCGAGCGGCCCGATCCGATCCGCATCGCCGTCGCCGCCGACCGCGCCGAGATGGCGGCGGTGACCGACGCCTTCGACCGCACGCTGGCGCTGTCGCTCGGCGCGCTGGCGCTCGCCCTGATCGCGGCGGCGCTGGTCCAGGTGAAGGTCGGGCTGGAACCGCTGGCGCGGCTGCGCCGCGAGCTGACCGAGCTGCGGGCCGGACGGCGGAAGCGCTTCGCCGGGGCGATGCCGGCCGAGGTCACGCCCCTGGTCGAGGATCTGAACGCCCTGCTCGCCCACGCCGAGGAGGTCGTCGGGCGCGGGCGGTTGCAGGCCGGCAACCTCGCCCACGCATTGAAGACCAACCTTGCCGTGCTCGCCAACGAGGCCCGCGCGCTGGAGGATCAGCAGGCCCCGGCCGACGCCGCCAGCGCCCGGCGGATCGCCCAGGGCATTGCGGCGATGCGCCGCCACGTCGACCATCACATGGCCCGCGCGCGCGCCGCCGCCTCGCGCGGGGTGCCGGGCATCAGCACGCCGGTGGCCGACAGCGCGGCCGGGCTGGTCCGCGTCATGGGCAAGCTGCACGCCGCGGCGGGGCTGGCCCTGGAGCTGGATGTCGCCCCCGGCCATCTCTTCGCCGGGGAACGCGAGGATCTCGACGAGATGCTCGGCAATCTGGTGGACAACGCCTGCGCCTGGGCCGTCGGCCGCGTCGCCATCGCCTGCCGGGCCGAGACGGGGATGCTGGTCGTCACCATCGACGACGACGGCCCCGGCCTGCCGGAGGAGCGCCGCGAGGAGGTGCTGCTGCCCGGCATCCGGCTGGACGAGAGCGTTCCCGGCACCGGGCTCGGGCTGGCGGTGTCGCGCGACCTGGCGCGGCTCTACGGCGGCGACCTGCGGCTGACCGACTCCGCCCTGGGCGGCCTGCGCGCCGAGCTGCGGCTCCCCGCGGCGGGAGGCTGAGCGCCGCCCCGGAAATGGCGCTCAGCCGCGCCCCGGCTCCAGCCGCGTCAGCATGCGGACCAGTTCGGAGGCGTTGCGCGCGCCCATCTTCTCCAGCACGCGGCCCCGGTGGGTCTCCACCGTGCGGATACCGATGTCGAGCCGGCGGGCGATGGTCTTGTTGGGCAGCCCCTCGGCCACCAGCTCCATCACCTCGCGCTCGCGCGGGCTGAGCAGGGCCGTCCGCTCGCGGATCTCGGCGGCCTCGATGCCGGCCTGCCGGGCGTTGCGGTCGCGCTCGCAGGCCTCGTGGACCCGTTCGATCAGCAGATCCTCGTCGAACGGCTTCTGGAGGAAATCCACCGCGCCGGCCCGGAAGGCGCGGACGGCGGCCGGCACGTCGCCGTGCCCGGTCATGACGATCACCGGCAGGGTCAGGCCGCGCTGGACCATCTCCTGCTGCAAGGTCAGCCCGTCCATGCCGGGCATCCGGATGTCGAGCACCGCGCAGCCCGGCTGGCCGGGGTCGGCCACCGCCAGGAACTCGGCGGCCGAGGCGCAGGGGCGCACGGTCAGCCCGGCCAGCTCCAGATGCAGCGCCAGCGCGTCGCGGACGGCCTCGTCGTCGTCGACGATGAAGATGACGGGGGCCTCAGGCGTCATGGCGGCCGGCCTCGGCTCCGTGGACGGGAAGGGTGAAGCGGAACATCGTCTCTCCCTGGGGCAGACGCTCGGCGGTCATGGTGCCGCCGTGGCTCTCGACGATGCTGCGGGCGATCGACAGCCCCAGCCCCATGCCGGTCGCCTTGGTGGTGACGAAGGGGGCGAACAGGTTGCGCTCGACCACCCCGGCCAGCCCCGGCCCGCTGTCGCGCACGCCGAGCGCCACGAATCCGGGCTCGGCCGCCCGCGCGGCGAAGACGACGATGCGCCGGCGGCGGGGGGCGGCGCCCTGGGCGGACGCGGATGCGGACGCAGGGCCGGCCGACGCGGAGGCGGAATCGTCCATCGCCTCGGCGGCGTTGCGCACGAGGTTGAGGATCACCTGCTGCAACTGGATCGCGTCGCCGCTGACCGGCGGCAGGCCGGGCGCCACCTCGGGCTGGATCGACACGGCGTGCTGGCCGGCGAGCGGGGCGGCGAGCGTCAGGCAGTCGGCGATCAGCGCGCCGGGCGGCAGCGGCGCGCGGTCGCTGCGCCCCTTGCGCACGAAGTCGCGCAGGCTGCGGATCACCCGGTCGGACCGCTCGGCCTGGGCCACCGTCTTGTCGATGATCTCGCTGAGCCGGGGCGAGGCCTGCTCCAGCTTGGCGAGCTTGCGGGCGGCCCGCGCGTAGCTCATCGTCGCCGCCAGCGGCTGGTTCAGCTCGTGGGCCAGCGCCGCCGCCATCTCGCCGGCCTCGGTCAGGCGGGAGGCGCGGGCGAGGTCCGACTGCCGCTCGCGGATCGCCGCCTCGACCCGGCGGCGCTCGCTGACCACGGCGCCCAGCAGCAGAGCCGTCACCGCCAGAGTCAGCATGAGAAGCTGGAAATGGGTGGTGCGCGCCGTCTCCGCCCCGGTCGCCTGGATGGCGACGATCAGCCCGGCCTGGATGGCGGCCGAGGCGAAGGCCGCCCCCGCCAGCCCGTACCGCACGGCGACCGCCACCGCCGGCAGGAACAGCAGGTAGAAATGCTCGTACTGGGCCGGGGCCAGCGGGCCGAAATCCAGCCACAGGGTGACGGCGATGATCAGCCCGTAGCCCGCCAGCTCGGCGGCCACTCTCCAGGACGGTGTCCAGGAGGGCGGCCAGGAGGGCGGCCAGGAGGGCGGCCAGGAGGATCGCGGGAACGGCCACCAGGACGCGCTCCGGAACGGACGGGCCGCCGCGCCGCGCAGGACGACCAGCACCACCGGGGTCAGCACCGCGATGCCGATGACCTCGCCCACCCAATAGCGCAGCAGCACCCCGGCGAAGTCCGACCAGGGGAACAGGCCGGCCAGCGTGTGCAGCGCGATGTAGCCGATCCCCACCGCCAGCGGCGTCGCCGCGGCGCCGGCGAGCAGCAGCACGACGTCGCGCAGCCGCGACAGCCGGGGGTCGAGCCCGAGCCGCCGGCGCAACCCCCAGGCCGCCCCGCCGTAGCCGGCGGCGACGGCGGCGTTCGCCGCCATCGTCACCCAGACGGCGACCGGCAGGTCCCGCACCATCAGGTCGGCCGCCATCAGCCCGAGCCACGCCAGCGGAACGGCGCGGAGGCCGAAGACGATCAGCGTCCCCATCATCAGCCCGGCCGGCGGGTTCCAGGGGGTGACGTTGAGCGGCGAGATCTCGTGGATGAAGCTGACCCAGTCGAGCGCCAGATGGGCGCCCAGATAGGCCGCGACGAGGCTCCAGCGGCTGAGCGGAATCTTCGGCATCTCCTCCCGTTCCATCGGCATCGGCACCGGCTCCACCGCGAGCCCCACCCTGCCGGCACCGCGCTGGAAACACGGCCGGGGCGGGGGCGGATGCAGGGGGATGCTAGCCCAGCCGGCCGGCGCCCGCAGCAACCGGGCTTCGGCATCCGTGGTAATACGGACATTTTCGCCCCGCCAGTCCGTAAAAGCCGGCATAGACAGGGGCGCTCCCCTCTTCCGATCATGACGGGGAAAGGGGGGAACGGCCATGGCGAGCCTTCGACGAATCCTGCTGGCGACCGACCTCGAACCGAAATCGGATCGGGCGATGGAACGCGCGGTTCAGCTTGCCCGCCAGTCCGGCGCCGAGCTGACGACGCTCCACGTCGTCCACGGAACGGACGGCCCCTATGCCCATCTGCCCCTCCATCACGTCGAGATGGAGCTCCGCCGCCACCTGCTGGCGATTCCCGGCGCCGCCGGGCTGACGACCCAGGAAGTCGCGGTGCGGGGCGGGGCGGTCGATTCGCGGATCGCCGGCTATGCCGGGCTGTGGCAGCCCGATCTGGTGGTGGCCGGCGCCCACGCGCGCGACCAGCTCGCGGATCTGTTCCTGCCCGCCACCGTCGAGCGGATCGCCGTCGCCGACGAAACGCCGCTGCTGGTGGTGCGCGACAAGCCGCTCGGCCCCTACACCCGCGCGCTGGTTCCGGTCGATTTCTCCGAACGCTCGCGCGCCTCGATCGAGGCGGCGCGCCGGCTGCTGCCGGCCGGCGGCCTGCATCTGCTGCATCTTCTCGACCTGCCCCCGGTGACCTCCGCCGGGGCGAACCTCGCCGCCGAGTTCGCCGCCGACTTCGACCGGCTGCTGGGGGCGGACGCGCCCGGCGATCTGGCCGTCACCCGCGAGGTGCGAATCGGCGCCCTGGTCCCGGAGATCGTCCGCGCGGCGCGGCTGGGCCGCTACGATCTGGTGGCGATGGGGTCGGCGCGGCGCGACGGGCTGATCCGCGTGCTGCTGGGCAGCGTCGCCCAGGACGTGCTGGCGGAGCTTCCCTGCGACGCCCTGATAACGGGGGCGCTGAGCGGCGTCCGGCGGCGCTAGATGGGTCTTGCGGCAAGGCAGGGGGTTTCCTCCGCTTCAGGCGATTGCCCCGGCGTTCCGGGCAGCCCACTTGACGTTCCGGACGCGAACACCATCCAATGCAGAACGCAGACGGTTCGCCCACAAGGAGACGGGAATGAGCATTTCGGACCTTTTTTCGACGGCCGACGTCATTCTCGGCGCAAGCCCGGCCAACAAGGCCGGGCTGCTCGACCTGCTGGCGGACGAGGCGGCGAACCGGCTGGGGCTTCCCAAGCCGGACGTGCTGGCGGCGCTCCAGGCGCGCGAGAAGATCGGCTCCACCGCGCTCGGCCGCGGCGTGGCGCTTCCCCATGCGGAGCTGCGCGACGCCCAGGCTCCGGTCGTGCTGTTCGCCCGGCTCGGCCGCGGCGTCAACTTCGACGCGCGGGACGAGGAGCCGGTCGACCTGGCCTTCCTGGTTCTGTGGCCCACGGCGGCCCGCAAGGGGCTGCTGCCCGCCATGTCGGAAATCTGCCGGGCGCTGCGCGACCCGCAGACGCTGCGCCGGCTGCGCGCCGCGGAGACGTCCGAGGAGGTCGTGCAGCTCATCCAGCAGGCGACGGTTCCCGACCCCGACGAGGATGTGGTGCCGGAAGGCCCATGAGCCCCGACCCCGATCCCCCGGCCATGCCCCGCCGACACGCCTGAACGGGCGCCGCGCCGGTCTCCGGAACGCCCGCCGCCCCACCGATGGCCACGGTCCCGCCCCACGGTTCCGCCCACGCCGTCACCAAGCCGCTTGATTGTTGGAGAGCATGCCCGACGCCCTGTTGCTCCTGACCGCCGTCGGTCTTCCCTTCGTCGGCGCCATCGCCGCCGGCCTCCTGCCGACGCACGCGCGCAACGCCGCGGCGTGGATGGCCGGCGGGGTCGCGCTGGTCGGACTCGCCCTGCTGTGGGCCGCCTATTCGACGGTGGCGGCCGGCGGCGTGCTCCGCCACGAGATCGACTGGATGCCGTCGGTCGGGCTGAACTTCATCCTGCGGATGGACGGCTTCGCCTGGCTGTTCGCCGGGCTGATCTCGGGCGTCGGCGCGCTGGTGATCCTCTACGCGCGCTACTACATGTCGGCCGAGGATCCGGTCCCCCGGTTCTTCGCCTTCCTGCTCGCCTTCATGGGCTCCATGATGGGGGTGGTGCTCTCCGGCAACCTGATCCAGATCGCCTTCTTCTGGGAGCTGACCAGCCTCTTCTCCTTCCTGCTGATCGGCTACTGGCACCATCTGGCGGCGGCGCGCGACGGGGCGCGGATGGCGCTGACCATCACCGCCACCGGGGGCCTGTGCCTGTTCGCCGGCATGCTGGTGCTCGGCCACATCGTCGGCAGCTACAACCTCGACGTCGTGCTGGCCTCGGGCGACCGCATCCGGGCGCATCCCCTCTACCTGCCGGCCCTGATCCTCATCCTGCTGGGCGCCCTGACCAAGAGCGCGCAGTTCCCCTTCCATTTCTGGCTGCCGCACGCGATGGCGGCGCCAACCCCGGTCTCGGCCTACCTGCACTCGGCGACGCTGGTGAAGGTCGGCATCTTCCTGATGGCGCGGCTGTGGCCGGTGATGGCCGGGACCGAGGCCTGGTTCTGGATCGTCAGCTCGGCCGGCATCGCCACGCTGCTGCTCGGCGCCTACGCCGCGATCTTCCAGCACGACCTGAAGGGGCTTCTGGCCTATTCGACCATCAGCCATCTCGGGCTTATCACGCTGCTGCTCGGCCTCAACAGCCGGCTCGCCATGGTCGCGGCGATCTTCCACATCATCAACCACGCGACCTTCAAGGCGTCGCTGTTCATGGCCGCCGGCATCATCGACCACGAGACCGGGACCCGCGACATCCGGCGCCTGTCCGGCCTGAACCGCTTCATGCCCTTCACCGCGCGGCTGGCGCTGGTCGCCGCCGCCGCGATGGCCGGCGTGCCGCTGCTCAACGGCTTCATCTCCAAGGAGATGTTCTTCGCCGAGGCGCTGTCGGCCGAGGGGCCGCTGCCGCCGCTGATCGACATCCTGCCGGTCGCCGCCACGGTGGCGAGCGCCTTCAGCGTCGCCTACTCGCTGCGCTTCATCCACGGCGCCTTCTTCGGCCCCGATCCGGTCGACCTGCCGCGCAAGCCGCACGAGCCGCCCTCCTGGATGCGCTTCCCGGTCGAGATCCTGGTGCTGGCCTGCATCATCGTCGGCCTGCTGCCGGCGGCCACCGTCGGGCCGTACCTGGACATGGCGGCGCACGCCGCCCTGGGGACCGCGACGCCCGAATACAGCCTCGCGGTCTGGCACGGCTTCAACCGGCCGCTGCTGATGAGCCTGCTGGCCCTGACGGCCGGCGTCGTGCTCTACCTGCTGCTCCAGGAGTATCTGGCCAAGGGGGTCGAGGGGGCGCCGCTGATCCGCCGGCTGGACAGCCAGCGCCTGTTCGAGCGCGCCCTGGTCTTCCTGTCCTGGCGGCTGGCGCGGACGGCGGAGGGGCTGCTCGGCACCCGCCGCCTGCAACCCCAGCTCCGCCTCGTGGTCTGCGTCGCCGTCCTGGCGGCGGGCTGGGCCGCCCTGCTGCGCTGGCCCGGCCCCGGCAACCTGATCCCCGCCGGCATCGACCCGGTGCTGGCGCTGATCTGGGCGATCGGCGCGGGCTGCGCGCTGGGCGCGGCGTGGCAGGCGAAGTTCCACCGGCTCGCGGCCCTCATCCTGCTGGGCGGCACCGGGCTGGTCACCTGCATCACCTTCGTCTGGTTCTCCGCCCCCGACCTCGCGCTGACGCAGCTGCTGGTCGAGGTCGTCACCACCGTCCTGCTGCTGCTGGGCCTGCGCTGGCTGCCCAAGCGGCTGGACCTGCCCGGCACCCGCGCGGCGGAGGTGCTGACCCGGACGCGCCGCCTGCGCGACCTCGGCATCGCCGTCGCCGCCGGCGCCGGCATGGCGGCGCTCGCCTTCGCGGTGATGACCCGCGTCCCGCCGGAGCTGCTGGCCGAGCATTTCCTGGAACGCGCCTACACGGAAGGCGGCGGCACCAACGTCGTCAACGTGATCCTGGTGGATTTCCGCGGCTTCGACACGCTGGGCGAGATCACCGTGCTCGGCGCGGTGGCGCTGACCGCCTACGCGCTGCTGCGCCGCTTCCGCCCGGCGCCCGACAGCGTCGACGTGCCCGAGCAGCAGCGCGCCCAGAGCGCCTACGACATCGCCCAGCCGGAGCGGCGCGACGGCGACACGGTGGCCGACTGGCTGCTGATCCCGTCGCTGATCGCGCGGCTGCTCTTCCCGATCATCTGCCTGGTCGCGATGTTCCTGCTGCTGCGCGGCCACGACCAGCCCGGCGGCGGCTTCGCGGCGGGGCTCACCGCCTCGATCGCCATGATCCTGCAATACATGCTGGGCGGAACGCAGTGGGTCGAGGCGCGGCTGCGGGTGCTGCCGCTGCGCTGGATGGGCATCGGGCTGCTGCTGGCCGCCGGCACCGGCCTGGGCGCCTGGGCGTTCGGCCGGCCCTTCCTGACCTCCTATTTCGCCTACGCGGATCTGCCCGTGCTCGGCAAGCTCCCGATGGCGAGCGCCCTGATCTTCGACGTCGGGGTCTTCGCCCTGGTGGTCGGCGCCACGATGCTGACGCTGATCGCGCTGGCCCGCCAGTCGCTGCGCGGCCACCGCGCCTCGGCGCCGCGCCCCGCCGACCCGCCGGCCCTGCCGCCGCCGGTATCGGCGCCGACGCCGCCCCCGACCCCGACGCCGGCACAGACGACGATGGGAGACGACTGATGGAACTCATCCTCGCCCTCGGGATCGGCGTGCTGACGGGATCGGGCGTCTGGCTGCTGCTGCGGCCCCGCACCTTCCAGGTGATCATCGGCCTCTCGCTGCTGTCCTACGCCGTGAACCTCTTCATCTTCTCCACCGGCGGGCTGCGCACGGGCGCCGCGCCGGTGCTGCAACAGGGAACCGCGGGTGACCTCTCCACCTACGCCGACCCGGTGCCCCAGGCCCTGGTCCTCACCGCCATCGTCATCGGCTTCGCCACGACGGCCCTCTTCCTCGTCCTTCTGCTGGCCGCGCGCGGCCTGACGGGGACCGATCACGTGGACGGCCGGGAGAAGGACCGATGACAGGCTGGATGGACCATCTGACGATCGCCCCCATCGTCATCCCCCTGCTGGCCGGGGCGATGATGATGCTGATCGACGAGCGGCGGCGTCCGCTGAAGGCGGCGCTCGGCCTCGCCTCCACGGTGGCGCTGCTGGTGGTGGCGGTGACGCTGCTGCGGATCGCCGACGGCGCGCCGCCGGAGGCGGGGGCCGCCGCGGTGCGCATGTACCGGCTGGGCGACTGGCCGTCCTTCCTCGGCATCGTGCTGGTGCTCGACCGGCTGGCCGCGCTGATGCTGGTGCTGACCGCCATCCTGGGCCTCGCCGCCCTGGTCTTCTCGCTGGCGCGCTGGCAGAAGGCGGGGGCGCATTTCCACCCGCTGTTCCAGTTCCAGCTGATGGGGCTGAACGGCGCCTTCCTGACCGGCGACCTGTTCAACCTCTTCGTCTTCTTCGAGATCATGCTGGCCGCCTCCTATGGGCTGGCCCTGCACGGCTCCGGGCTGGCCCGCGTCCGCGCCGGGCTGCACTACGTCGCCATCAACCTGGCGGCCTCCCTGCTGTTCCTGATCGGGGTCAGCGTGATCTACGGCATCGCCGGCACGCTCAACATGGCCGAGCTGGCGAACCGCATCGCCACCGTCGCGCCCGAGGACCGGGCGCTGCTGGAGGCGGGGGCCGCCATCCTCGGCATCGCCTTCCTGACCAAGGCGGGGATGTGGCCGATCGGCTTCTGGCTGCCCAACACCTATTCCACCGTCAGCGCGCCCTCGGCGGCGATCATGTCGATCCTCAGCAAGGTGGGGATCTACGCCGTGCTGCGGCTGTGGTTGCTGATGTTCGGCGGCAGCGCCGGCGCCTCGGCCGGCTTCGCCGGCAACTGGCTGCTGATCGGCGGCGTGCTGACCATCGTCTTCGGATCGGTGGCGGTGCTGGCGACGCAGAGCATGGCGCGGCTGGCCGGCGCCTGCGTGCTGGTCTCCTCCGGCACGCTGCTGGCGGCGGTCGGCATGGGGCAGGTCGCGGTGACCGGCGGGGCGCTGTTCTATCTGACCAGTTCGGTCCTGGCGATCGCCGGCTTCTTCCTGCTGATCGAGCCGCTGGAGCGCAGCCGCGAGGTCGGCGCCGACGTTCTGGCGGTGACCCGCGCGGCCTTCGGCGAGGACGACGAGGAGCCCGACGAGGACGACGAGGTCGGCATCGCCATCCCGGCGATCATGGCGATCCTCGGCGTCAGCTTCGGCGCCTGCGCCCTGCTGCTGGCCGGCCTGCCGCCGCTGTCCGGCTTCCTCGCCAAGTTCGCCATGCTGGCCCCCCTGCTGGCGCTCGACACCAGCGGCGACGCCGGCGTGTCGGTCACCGCCTGGGTGCTGCTGGCGGCGCTGATCCTGTCCGGTCTGGCGACGGTGGTCGCCATGACCCGCACCGGCATCGACGTCTTCTGGGCCTCGCCGGGCAACGAGCTGCCGCGCGTGCGCGTGGTCGAGATCGCGCCGGTCGTGCTGCTGCTGTCGCTGTGCGTGGCGCTTTCCGTCGGGGCCGGGCCGGTGATGCGCTACATGGAGGCGACGGCCCAGTCGCTGCACGTGCCGCAGGACTATGTCCGGATGGTGCTGCCGCCGCCCCCGGCGGAACCGGGTGCTGGAGACGGCCGATGAGACGCTGGATGCCCTTCCCCGTCCTGACCGCGACGCTGCTCGCCGTCTGGCTGATCCTGAACGAGAGCGTGACGCCGGGCGGCGTCCTGCTGGGCGGGGTTCTGTCGGTCATCGCCGTCCGCATGCTGCTGGCGCTCGATCCTCCGAAGGGGCGGATCCGGCGGGTGCAGGTGGCGGTGAAGCTGGCGTTCCTGGTCCTGGCCGACATCATCCGCTCCAACCGCGCGGTCGCCACCATCATCCTGCGGCCGGACAGCGGCAAGCGGACGGCCGGCTTCGTGCTGATCCCGCTCGACATGCGGTCGCCCTACGGGCTGGCGGCGCTCGCCTGCATCATCACGGCGACGCCCGGCACGATCTGGGTGGAGTATGATTCGGTCAAGCACACGATCCTTCTCCACATCCTCGATCTGGTCGAGGAGGAGGTGTGGATCGACACCATCAAGGGTCGGTACGAGAAGCGCCTGATGGAGGTGTTCGAATGATCGCGGAAATCCTGGTCTGGTCGATCCTGGTGGCGCAGATCCTGCTGGTTCTCGCCATGGGCTGCGCGGTCTACCGGATGCTGAAGGGGCCGCGCGCGCAGGACCGGGTGCTCGGGCTCGACACGCTCTACGTCAACGCCACCATGCTGCTGCTGACCTTCGGCATCCGCACGGCGAGCATCCTGTATTTCGAAGCCGCCCTGATCATCGCCCTGCTCGGGTTCGTCTCGACGGCGGCGCTGGCGAAGTTCCTCATGCGGGGAGAGGTGATCGAATGACGCATCTGGCCGAGGTTCCCGCGTGGGTGGCGCTGCTCACCGCCCTGTTCCTGCTGATCGGCGCCGGCCTGACCCTGATCGGGTCGTTCGGACTGCTGCGGTTCGACACCTTCTACGCGCGGATCCACGCCCCGACCCTGGGATCGACCCTGGGCGTCGGCTTCGTGCTGATCGCGTCCATGCTGTTCTTCACGGTGCTGGAATCGCGGCTCGTGATCCACGAGGTGCTGATCACCGCGCTGATGATCGTCACCACGCCGATCACGCTGATGCTGCTGGGCCGCGCCGCGCTGTACCGCGACCGCACGGAGGGAAACGACGACGTGCCGCCCTCCCAGGCCACCGTCGTGAAACCGGACGTCGTCATCCCCGAGGCGACAGGCGATCAACCTCCTCCGGCGTGAAGCCCCAGTCGGCCAGGATGTCCCGCGTGTGCTCCCCCGGCGCCGGCGGCGGCCCCTGGACCGCCGGCCGGCTGCGGCTGAAGCGCGGCGCCGGGGCCGGCTGGACCACGCCGCCGACCGCGACGAAGCCCTCGCGCGCCACCGTGTGCGGGTGGTGCGGCGCCTCCGCCATCGACAGGACCGGGGCGAAGCAGACGTCGGTCCCCTCCAGCCGCGCGCACCAGTCGTCGCGCGTCCGCGTCCGGAAGATGCCGGCGAGGGCGGCGCGCAGGCGGGGCCAGTTCGCCTCACTCCGGTCGCGCAGGGTGGCGCGCAGGGTGTCGTCGGTCACGCCGAGCAGCTCCAGCATCGCGTCGTAGAAGCGCGGCTCCAGCGGGCCAATGGCGATGTGCTTCCCGTCGCTGGTCTCGTAGCTGTCGTACCAGGGCACGCCGCCGTCGAGCAGGTTGCCGGCCCGCCGGTCGCGCCACAGCCCGGCGTCGAGCAGCCCGTAGAGCGCCGCCCCCAGCGAGGCGGCGCCGTCGACCATCGCCGCGTCCACCACCTGTCCCTTGCCGGATTTGGCCCGTTCCAGCAGGGCGCAGACCATGCCGAAGGCGAGATACATGGCGCCGCCGCCGTAATCGCCGATCAGGTTCAGCGGCGGCAGCGGCCGGTCGGCCGGGCCGATGGCGTGCAGCATGCCGCTGAGCGCGATGTAGTTCAGATCGTGCCCGGCGGCCTTGGCCAGCGGCCCCTCCTGCCCCCAGCCGGTGATCCGGCCATAGACCAGCCCCGGGTTGACCGCCAGCAGCTCGTCCGGCCCGAGGCCGAGCCGCTCCATCACGCCGGGGCGGAAGCCCTCGATCAGGGCGTCGGCCCGCGCCACCAGCCGCTTCAGCGCCTCCACCCCCTCCGGGCTCTTGAGGTCGAGCACCGCCGAGCGCCGGCCACGGTTGGTCACGTTGCTGAGCACCGGGATGTCGATTCCCTGGTCGGGCGGCGCGGCGCGGTCGATGCGGATGACCTCGGCCCCCATGTCCGACAGCATCATGGCGCAGAAGGGGCCGGGCCCGATGCCGGCGATCTCGATGACGCGCAGCCCCGCCAGGGGGCCCGTCGGTTGCTTGCTGTCCATCACATCCCGCTCCCTCACACTCTTTCCCCCATGGGCTGACACCGGCTTTCCGGACGCCGGCGGCGCAAGGCCGGGCCTGACGACGCCGGGCAAACCCAGGTCTTCCCGACGAAGGAGCGGGTGCTTTCCGACGGCGGCTGGAACGCCCCCTTGCCGGGAACCACGCGCTTCGGGTTGCAGCAGTCCCAGGCGTGCCCGCTCTCGGCCGGGGCCATGACCTGGAACCGGTCGAGGTCGTGCTCCATCGGCCCGTCCTCGCGCAGCGTGCCGTTCCGGACGAACATGTCGCGCACCGGCGTCGCGCGCATCCTGGCGACGACCGCCTTGGCGCCCGGAGACCCGCAAGGCATGGCGGTTGTCCTCCCGGTTATTGCGCGGCCTCGAAATCGGGCCGGATGACGGGCTTGCCGACGCTGCGCCGGTTCCGGAAATCGTCCAGCAGGGAAACCAGCGCGGACAGCGGGTGGATGGTGGGTCGCTCGGGCCGCAGGACGCCGCTGTCGAACAGGTCGCGCAGACGCGCCAGCAGCGCCCGGTTGGCCACCGGCTCCTGCCGCATGAAGCCGCCCCAATCGACCCCGACGATGCTCGCCCGCTTCAGGAGCGGCAGGTTGAGGGGGATGCGCGGGATGTCCCCGGCGGCGAAGCCGACGACCAGATGCCGCCCGCCGGGGGCGAGGCTGCGGAAGGCCGTCTCCGACAGGGCGCCGCCCACCGGGTCGAGCACCAGATCGATCCCGCCGCCCAGCGTTTCCGTCATTGCGCGGCGCCAGTTCGGGTCGCCGTAATCGACCGCCAGATCGGCTCCGCACGCCCGGCAATGGTCCAGCTTCTCCGCCGAGGAGGCCGCCGCGACCACCCGCCCGCCGAGCCCGCGCGCGATGTCGATGGCCGCCGCCCCAACGGTTCCCGCACCGCCCAGCACCAGCACCGTCTCGCCGGCTTTCATCCGCCCGCAGACCTCCAGCGCGTAGAGGCTGGTCGCGTAGGCGCTGAGAATCGAGGCGGCGGTGGCGGGGTCCATGTCCGGCGGCGTCGCCAGGCAATGGTCGCACAGCGCCACCGTGCGCTCGGCCAGCGCGCCCTTGAAGGCGATGGCGGCGACCCGCACGCCGACCAGCGACGGGTCGCCGCCCTCCCCCACCGCCAGCACCCGCCCGGCCAGCTCGCGGCCCGGCACGAAGGGCGGCTCGGGACGCTCCTGGTAGCGGCCGCCCAGCAGCACCGCGTCGAAACCGCCGAGCCCGACCGCCTCCACGGCGATCAGCGCCTCGCCGGGGCCGGGCCGGGGCTCGGCGATCTCGGCGACGCGCAGCTCCGGCGGCTCGCCGTAGGACAGGCAGTGCAGCGCCTTCATCGGATGGCCTCCTTGCGCAGCCGGCTCAGGCCGTTCCTCACCACCACGACGTCGCGCGCCTTGACCCGCGCCTGGAAGGACACCGCGTCGCCATCGACCCACAGATCGACGGTGATCGTCTCGCCCGGAAAGACCGGGGCCGAGAAGCGCGCCTGATGGTGGAGCATGCGCTCCGGCTGGAAATCGCAGCAGGCGGCCAGCACGGCGCGGGCGGTGATCGCGTAGGTGCAGAGCCCGTGCAGGATCGGGCGCGGGAAGCCGGCAACGCGCGCCGCCTCCGGGTCGGCGTGCAGCGGGTTGAGGTCGCCGGAATGCCGGTAGAGCAGAGCCTGCGACGGCATGGTCGGCACATCCACCGACCGGTCCGGCGCGCGGTCCGGCACCCGGTGCGGCGCCGGCTGGCCCTCCGTCGGGCCGCCGAAGCCGCCCTCGGCCCGGCCGAAGGCGGTGGTGACGACGGTCGCCAGCGGCTCGGGGTCGCCGTCGAGGCGCAGGATCTTCTCCTGCGCGAACACGGCCCCCTTCCCCGCCCCCTTGTCCCAGGCACCGACCATGCGCCCTTCGACGGTGCCGGTGCCGCTCGCCGGCATCGGCCGGTGCAGGGTGACCGCCTGCTCGCCGTGCAGCAGGTAGCGGGTGTCGAGACCGATCCGGAACAGCGGCCCGCCGGCGAAGGTCGGCACGATCGCGAAGGTCGGCAGCGCCTTCAGGCCGCGCTCATAGACGAAGGGCAGTTCGTTCCCGTCCATCGGGTCGGCGCCCATCCCGACGCCCAGCGCGTAGAGCATCGCGTCGCGTTCGCTCCAGGACGTGTCGTCCCGCGTCCGCAGCTCCATGATCGCCGCATGGTCCAGCATGATTCAGTTCACTCCGCGTGTCCGGTCGCGCCAGTAAGGCTCGCGCAACGCCTTGCGGTCCACCTTGCCGAGCCCGGTCAGCGGCATCTCGGCGACGATGTCGATGGATTTCGGCGACCAGGGGGCGCCGCGCAGCGCCTTCACATGGGCCTGGAGGTCGGCGGCCTCGGCGCTGGCGCCGGGGCGCAGGGTGACGAAGCCCTTCACCGCCTCGCCCCATTTGGCGTCGGGGATGCCGATCACGCCGGCCAGCGACACCGCCGGGTGCGCCATCAGCGCGTCCTCGACCTCGCGCGGGTAGATGTTGAAGCCGCCGGAGATGATCATGTCCTTGGTGCGGTCGACGATGTGCAGGAAGCCCTCGGCGTCGCGCCGGGCGACGTCGCCGGTGTGCAGCCAGCCGCCGTGGAAGGCCTGCCCGGTCAGTTCCGGCTGGCGCCAGTAGCCGGTCATCACCAGCGGCCCGCGCACGCACAGCTCGCCCGGCTCGCCGATCCCGACCTCGCGCATGTCGGCGTCGAACAGCTTCACGTCGCACAGCGCGGTCGGCCGCCCGCAGGAGCCGAAGCGCTCCGGCCTGGACAGGTCGTGGTCGACCTTGCGCAGCGTGGTGACGCATTGCGGCGCCTCCGACTGGCCGTAGAGCTGGAGGAAGACCGGGCCGAAGGCGTCGATGGCGCGGCGCAGCAGGTCCGGCGCCATCGGGGCGGCGCCGTAGACGATCAGACCCAGCGACGACAGGTCGTGCCGCGCCAGGAGAGCCGGATCCTCGACCAGCGTGTTGATGATGGTCGGCACCAGGAAGGCGGCGGTGACGCGCTCGTCGGCCACCGTGCGGCAGAACTCCTCCCTGTCGAAGCCGGGCAGCAGCAGGGCCGAGCCGCCCATCAGCATGATCGGGTAGAGCATGATGCCGCCGGCGTGGCTGATCGGCGTGACGGCGGCGTAGCGCAGCTCGGCCGGCCATTCCCATTCGGCGGCGATGGTCGAGGCCATGGCGGCGATGGTCCGGTGCGGCAGCATGATGCCCTTCGACCGTCCGGTGGTGCCGCCGGTGTAGCAGAGCAGCGAGGTGTCCTCCGCCTCCACCTGCGGATCGAGCGGGGCGGGCTCCAGACGCGGCAGTTCCTCCAGCAGGTCGGGAACGCCGTCGAGCGGACCGATGGCGAGCAGATGCTCCAGGCTCGGCACCCGCGCGCGGATCGCCAGGGCGCGGGCCCCGAAGCGCTCGGAATCGACGATCAGGGCGCGCGCCCCGGAATCGGCGAGGATGAAGGCGTGGTCGTCCTCGCCGGCCAGCGGGTGCAGCGGCGTGTAGCGGATGCCGAGAATGTTGGCGGCGCAGATGGCGGCCCAGGGCTCCACCCGGTTGCCGGTCAGGATGGCGACGCCGTCGCCCTTGCCGAGCCCGAGGGCGCGGAAGCGGGTGACGAAGCGGCCGATCCAGTCGCCCAGCTCGGCGTAGGTCCAGCGCGTCCGCCGGTCGGCCAGGGCCGGGCGGTCGGCGAAGCGGACGACGGCGTCGGCGATCAGCCGCCCGGCCGTGCCGCCGGTGTGCAGGGATGGCATGGGGATCCTCGCGTGGGGGAGGCGGGGCGGATGGAGGGACACGTGCCCCCACCCCAACCCTCCCCCGCTCAGCGGGGGAGGATGGGTGGGGGCAAGCCAGGCCAGACCTACTTCTTCACCAGCGCGCACTTGCTCTCCGACAGCGGCGCGAAGGCCTCCTCGCCCGGAATGGTCTTCAGCAGCGTGTAGTAGTCCCAGGGCTGCTTGCTCTCCGACGGCGCCTTCACCTTGAACAGGTACATGTCGCGCAGCACGATGTTGTCGGCGCGCAGGCGCGACGGCTTGGTCACCGGGTCGCTGATCGTCGTCTCCTTCATCGCCGCCAGCACCGGGGCGGTGTCGGTGCTGTTGGTCGCCTTGACCGCCTTAAGGTAATGGTTCACCGCCGAATAGAGACCGGCCTGCACCATGGTCGGCATCTTCCCGCGCTTGTCGAAGAAGCGCTTCGACCAGGCCCGCGTCTGGTCGTTCATGTCCCAGTAGAAGGATTCGGTGACGTACATCCCCTTCGCCATGTCCAGCCCCATGGCGTCGATGTCGGTGATCATCGCCAGCAGCGGGGTCAGGGCGACGCTGCTGCCCAGGCCGTACTCGTTGGCCTGCTTCACCGCGTTGATGGTGTCGGGGCCGGAGTTGCCGAAGCCGATGGCCTTGGCGCCGGAACTCTGCCCCATCAGGATCTGCGAGGAGAAGTCGTTGTTGTTGAACGGGTGCTTGACCGAGCCCAGCACCTTGCCGCCGCCCGCCAGCACGCCCTTGGTCGCGTCCTCCTCCAGCGAGCGGCCGCCCGCGTAGTCGGCGGTCACGAAATACCAGTTCTTGGCGCCGTCCATCGTCACCGCCTTCGCCGTCGTCGCGGCGACGGCGCGGGTGTTGTAGCTCCAGTGCAGGGTGGTCGGCTTGCAGTCCTCGCTCGACAGGCTGTTCTGGCCCGACGCGGTGGCGAGCACCAGCCGGTTCTTCTCCGCGCCGATGTTCGACACGGCCAGCGTCACCGAGGCGCCGGCCACGTCGGTCAGCACGTTGACGCCCTGCTCGTCGATCCATTTGCGCGCGATGCTGGAGGCGACGTCGGCCTTGCTGGTGTGGTCGGCCGACAGCAGCGAAATCTTGAAGCCGGGCTTCTCGGCGGCGATGAAATCGTCGATCGCCATCTGCGCCGCCAGCACCGAGCCGGGGCCGACCAGATCGGAGTAGATGCTGCTCATGTCGGTGAGCACGCCGATCTTCACCTCCTTCACCGGGGTCTCCGCCCTGGCCCCAGAGGGAACGGTGGCGGCGGCGGCGGACAGGGCGGCGGCGACCGCCAGACAGGACACGGCGCCACGGAGCGTCTTGGCGAACGGCATGGTTTCCTCCTCCCGGAACTTGACTTGTTGGTTGTGGCCCGCGCGGCTCAGCGCAGGACCTGCTCGATGCTGTAGACCCGCGCCGCCGTGCGGCTGAACAGCGCCGCCTTCTCGTCGGCCGAGGCCCCCGCCACGATCCGCTTGAAGCCGTTCCACAGGACGGCGTAGCTGCACGAGAGCTGATCGACCGGGAAGTTGCTCTCGAACATCGCGCGGTCGGGGCCGAACGCCTCGATGCAGGTCTCGATGTAGGGACGCCACGCGGCGGCCAGATCCTCCGAGGAAGGCGGCACCGGCCGTTCGTGGAAGCCGAAGCCGCCGAGCCGCATCGCCAGCCCGCCCAGCTTGACGCTGACGTTGGGGTGGCGCGCCACCTCCAGGATGCCGGCCTTCCACTGGGCGAAGACCTCGTCGCGCCGGCCGGCATAGGGGCCGATGCCGATGGGACCGCCGACATGGTCGAGGATGATCGCGGTTCCGGGGAAGGTGCCGGCCAGATCGGCGACGTCGGAGAGCTGGTGGTGGTAGACCCAGGCGTCGAAGGTCAGCCCCAGCGGTTCCAGGCAGGCGAAGCCGCGGCGGAGCTGTTCGTCGCGCAGCAACCCTTCCGGCGGGGTGCGCATGGTGGTGCGAATCTCCGGGTTCGGATCCCAGGAGGTCGATTGCCGGATGCCCTTGAAGCGGCCCTTGCCGGCGGCGATGTGCGCCTCCAGCACGGCGCGCACGCCCGCGCCCTCGCGCAGGTCGGCGTAGCTGATGATGCCGGCGCACAGGCCGGCCGGCCGGTAGTCCCCCGCCTCGACCCGCTCGGCGATGGCGGTGACGAACTCGGTCTCGCCGACCGGCCGCATGGTCTCGGGGCCGTCGGTGCGGTAGCCCTCGGTGCAGTCGGTGAAGATGGTGCCGACGATCTTGTGGCCCGCCTGGGCGTCGCGCTGAAGCTCCTCGGCGAGATAGCGCGGCGAGCGCGGCGCGTCCCACAGGTGATGATGGGGGTCGATGATCGGCAGATCCGGCTCCAGGATCGCCTCGTCCCGCAGGGCCAGCCAGTTCGGATCCGCCGAAGGCAGGATCGCGGTCTGCGTGCCGCTCTTGGTCTGCGTCATACCGTCCTCTCGTGAGCATCGGCTTGGGCGGCCGGGGTATGGCAGCCCGTCCGGCCGCCGCCTTCACCACCCCGGCGGGCGCCAGTCCCGGTGCGGTGAAACCCGCCCTTCGCGCGCCGCTTATTGCTGGATAAGTCAATCATAAGCCTGAGAAACATGGAACATAAAAAATCATGTGCGATTTATTTTTCGAGGCCACGCCATGTTTCGCCTCGCAGCGGGCCTGTGCGCGGTGCAGCGCAAGCAGGCGGTGTAACCCGCCTATCCCGAGAAGCCGGTTGACAGACAAAACAAATCGTGTGTGATTGTATTGAACCGACTCACAACCCCGGCCGGCGCGCCCGCGCTCCAGGCCGGTGCCAGCGTCCCCGCCGATCCGTCGCGGCCCCCGCGGTCATCATGAACCCGACCGCCGCCCGCCGACCGGCCCCGCCGTTTTGGAGCTTCCTGATGACCGACCACGGCATGGCCCCCCCGACCCGTCTCTTCGACATGCTGAACGGCGCGCCCGACAGCGCGACCATGCTGGTGGGGGCGGACGGCCCCGTCACCTACGGCCGGATGCGCGGCGAATCCGCCCGGCTCGCCGCCCGGCTGAAGGATCTCGGCCTGACGCGCGGCGACCGGCTGGCGCTATGGCTGCCCAACATCCCCGAATGGCTGGTGGTCGCGCTCGCCTGCTCGCGGCTCGGCGTCGCCGTGGTGCCGCTGAACGTGCGGCTGGGCAGCCACGAGGTCGGCTTCCTGATGTCGCGCGCCGGCTGCCGGGCGGTGGTGCTCGACCCCGCCTACCGCAACGGGGCCTGCGCCGAGGTGCTGCGCGGCGTCGACCCGGCCGAGCGCCCGGCGCTGGAGCTGGTCGTCACGCTGGGCGACGCCGACGGGACGCTGCTCGACGGCGTGCGCCAGACCCGCTTCGCCGACCTGATCGCCGAATCGCCCGAGCCGCTGCCCGACATCGCCGACGGCCGGCCGGAGGATGTCAGCCTGATCCTCGCCACGTCAGGCACCACCAGCGCGCCCAAGCTGGTGCAGCACACGCAGGGGCGCAACACGCGCCACGCCGGCGACGCGGCGGCGGCGGTGGGGCTGTCCGAGCCGGGAACCAGCCTCCTGCTCGGCATCCCGATGTGCGGCGCCTTCGGCTACACGCTGGCGATCACCGCCATCCGGGCGCGGCGCCCGCTGGTGCTGATGGAATCCTTCGTGCCGGAGGAGGCCGCCCGCCTGCTGGCCGCGCACGGCATCACCCACATGCTGGGCACCGACGACATGCTCGACAAGATCCTGTCGGTGGTGCCGGAGGGCAAGCCCTTCCCCGCGCTCCGCATGTTCGGCCACGCCAACTTCACCCCGGCGCTGACCACCATCCTGCCGCCCAAGGCGGAGGCGCACGGCGTGCTGCTGCGCGGCTTCTTCGGCATGACCGAGACGCTGGCGATGTTCGCCGCCCAGCCGGCCGACGCGCCGCTGGAGCGCCGGTCCCAGGGCGGCGGCCGGCCGGTCTGCCCCGACGCCAGCTTGCGCGTGCGCGACCCGGACAGCGGCGCCCTGCTGCCCGACGGCGAGATCGGCGAGGTCGAGGTGCTCACCCCCAACGCGATGATCGGTTACCTCGACAACCCGGGGGCGACGGCCGAGGTGTTCACGGAGGACGGCTATCTGCGGACCGGCGACTACGGCTACCGGCTGGCCGACGGCGGGATGATCTTCGTCTCGCGCATCAAGGACGTGCTGCGCATCGCCGGCTATCTGGTCAGCCCGACCGAGATCGAGGAGGTCATCCTGGCGCTCCCCGGCGTCACCGTCTGCCAGACCGTCGCCGCGAGTTGCCCGGCCGGCGTGCGCCCCATCGCCTTCGTCGTGATGGAGCCCGGCCGCACGCTCGACGAGGCGGCGGCGCTGGCCGCCTGCCGGGCGCGGCTCGCCGTCTACAAGGTGCCGGCGCGCGTCTTCGCCATCGAGGCGATGCCGGTCACCGACGGGCCGAACGGCGCCAAGGTGAAGAAGAACGTGCTGCGCGACATGGCGACCGCCTGGATGAACCCGGCCGGCGAGGCCGCCGCCGCGTCCGCGTGAGAGCGCCGAATTCTTCATCAACCTTGCCCAAAGTGCGCAAAGTCGAACACCGATTCCGTTCAGTATTGCAGGTCAAGCTCTGCCGAGAAACGGGCGACCGCGCGCTTCATCGTGGCCGCGATCTCAAGAGCGCGAGCGGAACAGCGGTACATCGGACCGGCGACGACCAGCGCCAGCCGCTTGCCCTGGATCGGCAGGGGCAGGGCGACGCCGACCAGATCGGCGCTGTAGTCCGCGTTGCTCTGGTGATAGCCGCGCTCGGCCGATCGCCGCAGTTCCGCCTCGACCGCATCGATGCTCGTCGGAGTGGTCTCGGAGTATTTCTCGAAATTTATCCTGCGATAGAGGGCCTGCCGCTCCGCCGGGGTGTATTGCGCCAGGATGGCGCGGCCGGTCGAGGTGGCCTGGATCGGCAGCTTGTGGCCGACCTTGGCGAAATAGCGGATCGGATGAGACGACTCCACCACATGGATGAAGATCGCCAGGGTTCCGACGGGACCGCCGATCGCCGTGGTCTCGCCGGTTTCAGCCGCCACCTCGGCGACAAGCTGCATGGCGGCTTCGGGCAACGGCTCGGCCTCGGCGATGGAGCCGACGACACTGGACCAACGCGGGCTCGGATAATAGCCGTTCCGCGCCCTGGGTTCGTAGAGGTATCCCATCTCCGCCAAGGTCCCGATGATGTTGTAGGCGCTCGACCGTGGCCATCCCAGCTCTTCGGAAATTTCCGCCAGCGTCGCCGGACGCTGGCGCTTGGCAAAGAACTCCAAGAGTTCGATGACGTTGGCAGCCTGCTTGACTTGCATGCTCGTCGATACCCGCGTTTGGAACCAGCCGGCCTTCTTATGCTATTGCAACGCTGCGGATTCCAGGATTTTCTCGGCGGCGCGCAGGTGTGGCTTGTCGATCATCTGGCCGTCGATCTTCACTACGCCGGTGCGGTCGCCAGCAAACGCCTCGACGATGCGTCGGGCCCAGGCGATCTCACCTTCGGTCGGTCGGAAGGCGGCGTTCACCACCTCGACATGCTTGGGATGGATGATGCCTTTGGCGCGGAAGCCGTCGCGCCGCGCCGCGCGGGCCTCCTCGGCCACCGCGTCGAGATCGTCGATGGTGGTGGCGACCGTGTCGACGGCAACCACCCCGGCCGCCGCCGCCCCAGCCAAGCACAGGGTCCGCGCCAGCCGGAAACTGTCGAGCAGGGCCCCACCCTCGCGGTTGGTGGTGGCGCCGAGCGAGGCGATCAGATCCTCCGCCCCCCACATCAGCCCCCACAGCCGTGGACTGCACCCCTTGTACCGGCCGAGGTTGAACAGGGAGTCGGCGGTCTCCGTGGCAATGGCAAGGATGCGGGTATGACCCGGTTCCAGCCCGGCGGCGGCCTCCAGCGCGTCGAGCATGTGGGACAGGCGCTCGACCTGTTCCGGTCCTCCGCATTTGGGCAGGGCAATTCCATCCGGAGCGTATGGCAACACCGCGGCGAGATCCCGGGCGGTCAGGCCGGTGTCGAAGGCGTTGACCCGGACGAACAGCTTCTGTGCCCCGCGCGCCTCCCGCAGCATGGCGGCGGTCTCCTGACGGGCGCGCGGCTTTTCCTCGGCCGCGACCGAGTCCTCCAGGTCGAGGATCAGCGCGTCGGCGAGGCTCTGGCGGGCACGGGCGAATTTGCGCGGGCTGTCGCCCGGCACGAACAGGAGAGTGCGCATCACGCGGCGTCCTTGCGGCGGTAGATCATGGCCATGCGGCGGCAAACGGCGACAATCTCGCCGCGCTGGTTGAAGCCGGTGTGTTCGAATTCCACGAGCCCGACGTCGCCGCGCGACTTGCTCAGCCGCTTGGAGACCACTTGCGTTTGGGCGCGCAGGGTGTCGCCGTGGAACACGGGCTTGGGGAAGCGGACGTCACTCATGCCCAGATTGCCGACGGTGGTGCCGAGCGTGGTGTCCTGCACGCTCATGCCGATCAGGATGCCCAGCGTGTAGAGGCTGTTGAACAGCGGCTTGCCCCATTCCGTCCGACCGGCGAAGTCGGCGTCGATGTGCAGCGGCTGCGGGTTCAGCGTCATCAGGCTGAAGCTGATGTTGTCATATTCGGTGACGGTGCGTGAAACCGCGTGATTGAAGACGTGGCCTTCCTCGAATTCCTCATAGTACTTGCCGCTCATAAGTGATGCTCCTGCGGTGATCGGTGGATGGTTCAGAGCGGCCGGATGATGCCCTGCCGCTCCAGATGTTCGATGCGCTCCCCCGCGATGCCCCAGGCCGCGAGCACCGCATGGGTGCCGGCCCCCGGCGGTTCGGCCGGTTGCGGCATGGCGGCCGGCGTACGGCTGAAGCGTGGGGCCGGCGCCGGTTGGACCACGCCGTCGATGACGAGATGGGCGGCACGGGCGCGGGCGTGCGGATGGTCCGCCGCTTCGGCAACCGACAGGACGGGCGCGAAGCAGGCGTCGGTGCCTTCCAGCAGCGCGCACCATTCGGCCCGGCTGCGCTCGGCGAAGCGCGCGGTCAACAGCTCCCGGACTCGCGGCCATCGGGCGCGGTCGGCAACGTCGGGAAAGGTCGTCGGATCGAAGCCGATGCGGGTCAGCAGATCGTCGCGGAATTTGCGCTCGATCGGGGCGACGGCGACCCACTGTCCGTCGGCGCACCGGTAGACATCGTAGTGCGGCGCGCCGGAATCGAGCAGGTTGGTGCCGCGCTCCGGGCGGTGCAGCCCGGCGGCGGCAAGGCCGAAGGCGCTCGCCATCAGCGTCCCCGCACCCTCGGCCATCGCCGCATCGACCACCTGTCCCCGGCCGGACCGTCGGGCCTCCAGCAAGGCGCATACGATGCCGAAGGCGAGCAGCAGCCCGCCGCCGCCATAGTCGCCGACCAGATTGAGCGGAACGGTCGGCGGCTGTCCCACCCGCCCGATGGCGGCAAGCGCGCCCGACAGCGCGATGTAGTTCAGGTCATGTCCGGCCGCCCCCGCCAGCGGCCCGTCCTGGCCCCAGCCGGTGACCCGGCCGTAGACCAGACGCGGGTTGACCGCGTGGCAGGCGTCGGGGCCGAGGCCCAGGCGCTCCATGGTGCCGGGGCGGAATCCTTCGACCAGCGCGTCGGCCTGCGCGATGAGATCCAGCGCGCAGGCGATGCCGCCGGGCCGCTTGAGATCCAGCGCCACCGAGCGCCGTCCACGGCGGGTCACGTCGAACCGCGGCGCGCGGGGAATGCCGTTGCCGCTCGGCTCCAGCCGGTCGACCGAGATCACCTCGGCGCCGAGATCGGCCAGCAGCATCGCGCACATCGGCGCCGGACCGATGCCGGCGAACTCGATGACCCGCAGGCCGGCCAATGGTCCCGCCCCAGTCATGCCGCGCCTCCCAGGCTGCGTTCCAGCGCCTCGCGGTGTTGGGGAGCCGCGATCGCGATCAGCGCCCGGGCCCTTTCCGCCAGACCGAGCCCGACCAGCCGCGCGACGCCGTGTTCGGTGACGATGGTGTCGGCGTCGCTGCGTGCCAGCGTCACCGCGGCAACCCGCGGCACGATGCGGCTGACCGTGCCGGAGCGGTCGGTCGAGCGCAGCGCGACGATGGCCCGCCCCCCCTTGGCCGCCCGGGCGCCGCGGGTGAAATCGGCCAGCCCGCCCACGCCGCCGACCGGCGCGCCGTCGGCCAACTCGGCGTTGACCTGACCGGTCAGGTCCACCTCGATGGCGGCGTTGATGGCGATCATGCGGTCCTGCGCCGCCAGGATGGCCGGTGAATGGGTGTGCGACGCCGGCATCAGCCGCACCGCCGGATTGTTGTCGATGAACCGGCAGAGAGTGCCGGATCCGAAGGCGGTGTTGCTGACCGTCAGCCCGGGATCGACGGACTTGTGGGCGTTGGTGACGGTGCCGCTCCCGACCAGCGCCGCCACCCGGTCGCCGATCATGCCGGAATGAACGCCGAGATCACGGTGCCCGGCCAGCTCCGACAGCGCCGCGTCGGGAATCGCACCGATGCCGACCTGCAACGTGGCCCGGTCGGGAACCAGGCCGGCGACGTGGCGGGCGATGGCGCGCTCCGCTTCGCCGATCGCGGCCGGTTCGAGCGCCACGAGGTCCCGGTCGGTCTCAACCACCGCGTCGAGGCGGATCGCCGGATCGAGTTCCGCCCCCCGGCACCACGGCGCCCGCCGGTTGACCTCGGCGATCACGCAACGGGCCTTGCGCGCCGCCGCCAGGACATGGTCGTTGGCGAGCGCCGCGGCATGGCCCTGCGGTCCGGGGGCGAGTTGGATCAGCACCACATCCGCCCGCAGATCGCCGTTTGCGAAGGCCGGACCGAGCGCGCCGTAATGCAGGGGCAGCACCTCCAGCCGTCCGCGCCGCGCCAGCCGCGACGCCTTGCCCATGGCGCCGTAGCTGGCGAAGCGCAGGCGGCCGGGCTCGGCGAAGCTGTCGGAGAACAGCGGGCCGATGAACAGCTCGATCGGCAGATCGAGCGCCGCCAGCCCGGCGGTGAGCGCCAGCGGCTCGGCACAGCCCTGGCCGCACACGACCCGGTCGCCCGCCCGGATGAAACGGGCGAGGTCGAGGGCCGGCGTGAGCGTCGCAATCATCACGCCCTCAATAGGATTTGGGAAGGCCGAGCACCTTCTCCGCGATGAAGCACAGGACGAGTTGCGGGCTGATCGGCGCGATGCGCGGGATCATCACCTCGCGCAGATAGCGCTCGACATGGAATTCCTTGGCGTAGCCGAAGCCGCCATGGGTCATCACCGCCTGCTGGCAGGCGTTGAAGCCGGCCTCGCCCGCCAGATACTTGGCGGCGTTGGCACTGGCGCCGCAGGGCAATCCGTTGTCGTACTCCCAGGCCGCGCGCAGGATCATCAGCCAGGCGGCCTCCAGCTCCATCCAATTTTGGGCAAGCGGATGCTGGATCGCCTGGTTCTGGCCGATCGGCCGGTTGAACACCACCCGCTCCTTGGCATAGGCGGTCGCCCGGGACAGCGCCAGACTGCCGAGCCCGACCGCCTCCGACGCGATCAGCACCCGCTCCGGGTTCATGCCGTGCAGGATGTAGTCGAAACCGCGCCCCTCCTCGCCGATGCGGTCCTCCTCCGCGATCTCCAGCCCCTCGATGAACAGCTCGTTCGAATCGACGGCCTTGCGGCCCATCTTGTCGATGACGCGGACGTCGATCCTGCTGCGGTCGAACGCGGTGTAGAACAGGCTGAGCCCGTGCGTCGGCTTGCCGACCTCCTCCAACGGGGTGGTGCGGGCAAGCAGCAAGAGACGGTCGGCGACCTGGGCGGTCGAAATCCACACCTTCTGCCCGTCGACGATGTAACGGTCGCCCTTCTTCACCGCGCGGGTCTTGAGCTGGGTGGTGTTGAGGCCGGTGTTGGGTTCGGTGACGGCGAAGCACGCCTTCTCGCGCCCCTGCACCATGGGCGGCAGCATGCGGCGCTTCTGCTCGTCGGTGCCGTGCACCACCACCGGATTGAGGCCGAAGATGTTGATGTGCAGGCTGGAGGCGCCGGACATGCCAGCGCCGGATTCGGCGATCGTCCGCATCATGACCGCCGCCTCGGTCACGCCGAGGCCGGAGCCGCCATACTCTTCCGGGATGCAGATGCCGAGCCAGCCATTGTCGGCGAAGGCGGCGTGGAAATCGTCGGGAAAGCCGCCGTCGCGGTCGCGCGCCAGCCAGTAATCGTCTCCGAAACGCTTGCACAGTCCGGCGATGGCGTCGCGCAACGCTTCCTGGTCGTCGGTCAGTCGGAAATCCATGGTGCGGAATGCTCCCGTCAGGTGTCTGAGCCGGCCGCCTCGGCCGGAATGGTCAGGGCGCGCCGTTCGGCCAGCGCCGCGATCTCGTCGTCCGCAAACCCGGCTTCGCGCAGGATGGCCGGGCCGTCCTGGCCGCGCCGGGGGGCCAGGCGCCGGGTCGCGGCCGGCGTCCGGGACCAGCTCGCCGACAGCCGCATGTTGCGCACACGCCCCTCGGTCGGGTGCTCCACGAGTTCGAAGAAGCCGGTCTGTTTCAGTTGCGGGTCGTCGAAGATGCTGTCGAAGTCGTGCATCGGCATCGCCGGCACGTCGGCGCGGTCCAGCAGTTCCATCCATTCGGCGGTCGTGCGTTCGGCGAAGATCCGCCCCAGCTCGCCATAGACGAAATCGACGTTGCTCTGCCGGTCGGCATAGGTGGCGAAGCGCGGATCGTCGCGCGGCAGGTCCTCCCGTCCGATCGCCCGCAGGAAGTTGGCCCACTGCTTGTCGTTGTAGATCACGGTGCAGATATGGCCGTCGCGCGTCCGGTACGGCCGGCGCTCCGGCGAAAGCTGGCGGGCGTAGCCGCCGCCGCCGAGGGGAGGATCGAAGGTCAGCCCGCCCAGATGGTCGCCCAGCACGAAGCCGACCATGGTCTCGAACATCGGGATGTCCACCCGCTGCCCCAGACCGGTCTGGTTGCGGTTCACCAGGGTGGCGCAGATCGCCCCGACCGCGGCCAGCCCGACCACACGGTCGGCGACGGCCGAGGGAACGTAGCGCGGCGTGCCGTCGCCGGCCTGCGCGATCAGCGCCGACATCACGGAGGCGCCCTGGATCAGGTCGTCATAGGCCGGGCGTGCCGCGTAGGGACCGTCCTGGCCGAACCCGAAAAGCCCGGCATAGATCAGCCGCGGGTTGCGCGCGGCCAGGGTTTCATAGCCCAGGCCGAGGCGCGTCATCGCCTGCGGGCGGATGTTGTAGGTCAGTATGTCGGCGGTGTCGGCCAACCGCAGCAGGGCATCGAGGCCGGCCGGATCCTTCAGGTTCAGGCAGATGCTCCGTTTGTTGCGGTTGGCGTTGAGGAAGTACGCCCCCATTCCGGCGTTCCGCTGCGGCCCGATCTGCCGCACCACGTCGCCGTCCGGCGGCTCCACCTTGATGACATCCGCCCCCATGTCACCGAGCATCTGCGTTGCCGAGGGTCCCATGACGACAGAGGTCAGGTCGAGGATCCTGGTTCCTGCCAGCGGCCCCATTCCCATTCCTTCCACGATGTTCCTGGATTTGGTGCGGATGCCCGCCCCGACAGCTTTATGTCCATATACAGAGATTAATAATCCACATGCAAGGGCAATTTGGGTGGACGAGTTTATCGCTTCCGGAAAGTTCATGGTGCAACGCAGTAGGAATTTTCGCGCCGCACCAATATGTCAAAACGGGCGACTTCAAGGAAAACTGGTTTTTAATCAATTGAATAGCCTAAATAGTTCGCATGGCTGATTGATGGATAAGCGACTTGACAGACGCGTCCGTGAACATGTACGTATTATCCATCATACTGGACAAGAGGCTCGGGTCTGTGACCAACGCGTTCAAGAGCGGCTCTGGCGACGGCGAACTGCGCCGCTATCCGCACCTCTTCATCGGCGGCGAGTGGGTGGCACCGGCGGATGGCGGCATGGTCGAGAGCATCGACCCCGCGACCGGACGCCCCTGGGCCGCCGTCGCCTTCGGCGGACCGAAGGACATCGACCGCGCGGTCCAGGCGGCGCGCGATGCGTTCGAGGGGCCGTGGCGACGCATGCCGGGCTGGGAGCGCGCGGCGATCCTGCGCCGCCTGGCCGAACTGTACCGGGAGTTCGCGCCGGAGATGGCGGTGCTGGAAACCCGCGATTCCGGCCGCGCCATCCGCGAAACGCGCGCCGACATCGGCGCGCATCACCAGTGGTATCACTGGTTCGCCTCGCTGGCCGACAAGCTGTCGGGCCGCACCATCCCGATCGACGACAGCGTCCATTGCTTCACCACGCGGGTGCCGGTGGGGGTGGTGGGTGCGATCACCCCCTGGAACGCGCCGATGCTGACCACGGCCTGGAAACTGGCGCCAGCACTGGCCGCCGGCTGCACCGTGGTGCTGAAGCCGGCCGAGCAGACCCCCGTCACCGCGTTGGAACTGGCCCGGCTGGCCCATGAGGCCGGCGTGCCGCCCGGCGTGCTCAACGTGGTGCCGGGCTACGGCCACGACACCGGCGCCCGTCTCGTGGCGCACCCCGGCGTCAACAAGATCGCCTTCACCGGCGAGGGCAGCACCGCCAAGGTGATCCTGCGCAACGGCGCGGACACGCTGAAGCGCTTCTCCTTCGAGCTGGGCGGCAAGTCGCCCCACATCATCTTCAAGGACGCCGACCTGGAGCAGGCGGTGAACGCCGCCACCTCCTCGGCCTGGTCGGTGTGCGGGCAGAGCTGCGCCCTGGGCTCGCGCGTGCTGGTCGAACGGCCGGTCTACGACTGGGTGGTCGCCGCCTTCGCCGAGCGTGCCGCCAAGGTCCGCGTTGGCCTGCCTCTCGACGAAGCGACCCACATGGGACCGCAGGCCCACGGCGAGCAGCTCGCCAAGACGCTGTCCTACATCGACATCGGCCAGCAGGAGGGCGCGCGGCTGGTCACCGGCGGCCGGCGGCTCGACGCCGGGGATCTCGGCGACGGCTATTTCGTCGAGCCGACCGTCTTCGCCAACGTCTCCAACGACATGCGCATCGCGCGCGAGGAGATCTTCGGCCCGGTCGCCTCGATCATCCCCTTCGACGGCGAAGACGAGGCGGTGGCACTGGCCAACGACACCAGCTACGGCCTCGCCGCCGGCCTGTGGACCGGCGACACCGGCCGCGCCCACCGGGTGTCGGCGCGGATCGAGGCCGGCATCGTCTGGGTCAACACCTACCGCTTCATCCGCTGGTCGACGCCCTACGGCGGCTTCAAGGCGAGCGGCTGGGGCCGCGAGAACGGTATCGAAGCGCTCGACAACTATCTGGAGACCCGCACCACGGTCATCAGCACGACCGGCCGGTTCCCGGACGCCTACGCACAATAAAACGGGGAGGGGAACATGCGTCTCAAAGGCAAGCTGGCGGTGATCACCGCCGCGGCGTCGGGCATGGGCAAGGCCGGCGTCGAGCTGTTCGTGCGCGAAGGCGCCACCGTGGCGGCGATCGACATCAACGAAGGCGCGCTGAACGATCTCGCAGCCACGCTCGGCTCCGCCGTGATTCCGGTCGTCGCCGACCTGTCCACGGTGGACGGCGTCAAGGCCAGCATCGCGGCGGCGGCGGAGCGGCTCGGCGGCATCGACGTTATGTGGGCGCACGCCGGGATTCCCGGTCCGGCCTCGGTCGAGGACATGGACCTCGACCAGTACGATCTGGCGATCGCGCTCAACCTGACCTCCGCGGTGGTCGCGGCCGGCGAGGTGGCCAGGCACATGCGCGCCCGCGGCGGCGGCTCGCTGATCTTCACCGCTTCGGTTTCCGGCCTCGTCGGGTCGATGTTCAGCCCGGTCTACTCGGCGGCCAAGTTCGGCGTGGTCGGCCTGACCAAGTCGCTGGCCCAGCGCTTCGCCCCCGACGGCATCCGGGTCAACGTGGTCTGCCCCGGCCCGATCGACACCCCCATGCTCCCCGGCTTCGTCGCGCGCGGCGACGACACGGCGCAGGCTGCGGAGAACGAGAGGAAGCTGCTGGGCGCCGTCCCGCTCGGGCGGGTTGGCAAGCCGTCGGAGGTGGCGCATGCCGGCCTGTGGCTCGCTTCGGACGACAGTTCCTACGTCACCGGCGTGGCGCTGCCGGTCGACGGCGGCTTCCTGTCGCGGTGAGGTGGCGATGCGATCCTACTGCATCCACGCTTTCGGGGAACCGCTGGTCGGCGATGACCGGCCGATCCCTGAGGTCTCCGGCACCGAGGTGCTGATCAAGGTCAAGGCGGCGGGGGTGTGCCACAGCGACCTTCATCTGTGGGACGGCGGCTACGACCTCGGCCTCGGCCGCAAACTGTCGCTCAAGGACCGTGGGGTGGCGCTGCCGCTGACCATGGGCCACGAGACCGCCGGGGAGCTGGTGGCGGTCGGGCCGGACGCCACAGGGGTGGACATCGGCGCCTCCTGCCTCGTCTATCCCTGGATCGGCTGCGGCGAGTGCCGGAGTTGCCGCGACGGATACGAAAACTACTGCGCCAAGGCGACCTACATCGGCGTCCACCTCCATGGCGGTTATGCCGAGTATGTCCGGGTGCCGCACCCGCGCTACCTGCTGCCGATCGGCGACCTCGACCCGGCCCAGGTGGCGCCGCTCGCCTGCTCCGGCGTCACCACCTACAGCGCGCTGAAGAAGTTCGGGGACCAGATCGCCGAGCACCCGGTCGTGGTGGTCGGCGGCGGCGGGCTCGGCCAGATGTGCCTGCAAATTCTGCGCGCGCTCGGCGGCAAGGGCGCGGTCGTCGTCGATCTCGATCCCGTCAAGCGGGAGGCGGCGCTGGCCGCCGGCGCGCTGGCCGCTGTCGATGGCGGCGCCCCGGACGTGGCGACCCTTGTCATGGACGCGGCCGGCGGTCCGGCCCACTGCGTGCTCGACCTTGTCGGCAGCCCGCAATCGGCGGCACTCGGGTTCGATGCCCTGGCCAAGGGCGGCACGCTGGTCATGGTCGGGCTTTTCGGCGGCAACACGCCATGGTCGCTGCCGCTGATCCCGATCAAGGCCGCCCGCATCCTCGGCAGCCTGGTCGGCAATCTGGAGGAGATGCGGGAACTGGTGGCGCTGGCACGGGCCGGCCGCATCCAGCCGATCCCCGTCACCCGGATGCCGCTCGATCGCGCCAACGACGCGCTGCTCGCTCTGCGCAACGGCTTGGTGGTCGGCCGGGCCGTGCTCTGCCCCTGACGGCCGACAACTCCGCAATCCGCCTTTCCAGGAGGACACATGACGGGAATTACTCGCAGGGACGCGCTGTTGCTCGGCGGCGCGGCCATGGCGGCGCCAGGCCTCTTCTCCTTCGGCGCGTCGGCCCAGGGCGGCACGCTGAAGATCGGCGTCCTGGTGCCGCTCACCGGGACTCACGCCTCCGACGGCGCGCGCATGCTGAAGGCCCACCAGCTCGCCGCCAAGATGATCAACGACACCGGCGGCCTCAAGGGGCTCGGCGGCGCCAAGGTCGAACTGGTGGTCAGCGACATCCAGTCCAAGCCCGAGGTGTCGCGCAGCGAGGCGGAGCGGCTGATCAGCCGCGAGGGCGTCAGCGCACTGACCGGCGCCTGGGCCTCGTCTTCGACGATCCCCGCGGCCCAGGTGGCCGACCGCAACCGGACCCCGTTCATGGTGACCAGCGCCGTGACCGACGCCATCACCGAGCAGGGGCTGAAATACGTCTTCCGCACCGCGGTGAAGGCGAAATGGTTCGGCCAATACGTCGCCGACTTCATGGACGACATGAAGAAGAAGGGCATGGCGATCGACAAGGTGGCGCTGGCGACCGAGGACGGTCCGGCCGGCCAGTCGGTGCACGCCAATTACGCGTCGGTGATGCCGGGCCGCGGCTACCCCGTGGTGGCCGACGAGACCTTCCGCACCGGTTCGCCCGATTTCAGCACGGTGGCGACCAAGCTGCGCACCAGCGGCGCCGACGCGGTGCTCAGCGTCGCCTACGCCGACGACTCCACCGTGCTGCTGCGGGCGCTGGCCTCGCAGAGCTACCGGCCGCTCTACATCGGCTTCGGCGGCGCCCACGTCAACCAGACGGTGGCCGCCTCGGGGAAACCGGCCGAGCGGACGTTCGGCGTGGTGGAATGGGCGCCCGACCTGCGCAAGCCGGCCAGCGAGGCGTTCGTGAAGGCGTTCGCCGAGAGCTACCCCGGCGAGGTGCCGCTGAGCAACCAGGCCCAGGCCTTCGCCGCGACCTACGCGCTGGCGCTGGCGGCCGATGCGGCGGCCTCCACCGACCGCAACAAAATCCGCGACGCGCTGCGCACCCTGCGGATCAAGGACGGGCCGGCCTCGCTGCTGCCGGCGCCCGAACTGTATTTCGACGAGCAGGGGCAGGCGCCGGCGACCTGCGTCATCGTCCAGGTGATCGACGGCAAGTTCGTCACCGTCTGGCCCGACGCGGTCGCCGCCCGGCCGCCCGCCCCGCTTCAGGGGTAACGTCAGCCCCTCTCCCGCCGGCCGCGCATCCGACGCGCGCGGCCGGCGGGCGCCGGAGATTTCCATGTCAGCGACCATCTTCCTCCAGGCACTGCTGAGCGGGCTGACCAACGGCGCGATCTATGCGCTGATCGCGGTCGGCCTCACCCTCGTCTTCGGGGTCATGCGCGTGGTCAATTTCGCGCATGGCGAGTTCCTCATGCTGGCGATGTACGGCGGCTACCTCGCCTGGGCGCATCTCGGCGTCGATCCGGTGATCGCGGTGGCGCTGGTGGTGCCGGTGCTGCTGGCGCTCGGCGTCGGGCTGTTCGAAAGCCTGATCCGTCCGGCCATGAAGGTGCCGGAGATCAACCAGATGGCCGTCACGCTGGGGCTGTCGCTTCTGCTCCAGTACCTCGCCCTGATGGCGTTCAAGGCCGACAATCTGCTGATCGTGCAGGACCGGTCGACCGCCAGCGTCTGGATCGGACCGGTGCTGCTGCAAATGCCGCACGCGATCGCGGCGGGGGCTGCCGCCGTCCTGCTCCTCGGACTCTACCTGATCATGCGCAAGACCGATTTCGGGCTGATCATGCGCGCGGTTTCGCAATCGCACGACGGGGCGGCGCTGTCCGGAATCGACATCGGCCGCACCTACCGCTGGGCGATGGGGATCGGGGTCGGGACGCTGGGCGTCGCCGGACCGCTGATGGCGTCGGTGCTCTACGTCAACCCGCACATCGGCACCCTGTTCACCTTGAAGGCCTTCGTGATCGTCATCGTCGGCGGCATGGGCAGCTTCGGCGGGGTTCTGCTGGGCGCCCTGCTGGTCGGGGTGGCGGAGAGCGTGGCCGGCGTGCTGACCACCGCCTCGGTCGCCGCGGCGGTGCCGTTCGCGCTGCTGATCCTGGTCATGCTGGTGCGGCCGGAAGGGCTGCTGCCGGTCGGCGGGGGAGCGCGCGCATGAAACGCTTTCTCCCCGCCCTCGTGCCGGCGGCGCTGGCCGCGGCCCTCTTCGGGATTTGCCTCGGCGATCCGTATTTCATGGACATCTTCATCCTCACGGCGTTGATGGGAACCATCGCGGTGGCGTGGAACCTGATGGCGGGCTTCACCGGGCTGATCTCGCTCGGGCACTCGCTGTTCTTCGGCATCGGTGCCTACGTCGTCGCCTACGGGCATGTCGGCTTCGGGCTGGGGCCGCTGCTGACATGGCCGTTGGCCGCCGCGCTCGCCGCCGCGGTGGCGCTGGTGATCGGGCTGCTGTGCTTCCGCTACGGGCTGCGCGGCTATTTCTTCGCCATCGCCACGCTGGCCTTCAGCGAGGTGGCGTTCCTGCTGGTGTCGGCCACGCCATGGCTGGGGCGCTCCGACGGCATGATGATGCCGACCGAGGACGACGCGGCGCGCTACCTCCAGTTCATGGAGAAATGGCCCTACGGGCTGATCGTGCTGGCCTTCCTGACGGCGACCCTGCTCGTCGGCCAGCATTTCGCCAGCAGCCGCGCCGGTTCCTACTGGCGCGCCATCCGCGACAACGAGGGGGCTGCCGAGGCGCTGGGCGTCCCGGTGATGCGCTACAAGCTGCTGGCCTTCGTGGTCAGCGCGGTGCTGACCGCGGTGGGCGGCGCCTTCTTCGCCAGCACCTTCTCCTTCGTCGATCCGCGCTCGACGCTCGGCGTCGACCTGTCGATCCAGCTTCTGGTGTTCTCGATCATCGGCGGGCTCGGCCTGCTGTGGGGACCGCTGCTGGGGGCCGCTCTGCTGATCCCGCTGGGCGAGGTGCTGCGCACCGCGATGAGCGGTTTCACCGGGGTCAACATCGTCGCCTATTCGGTTCTGCTGATGGTGATGGCCCTGATGCTGCCACACGGGCTGGGCGGTCTGCTGAAGACCCGGCTGCCGCGCCCGCGCCTGGGCGCCAGGACCGCTTTCCGGCAGGAGGACGCCGCAAGATGACCGCTCCGATCCTTGAGGTCCGGGACCTCGGCAAGTCCTTCGGCGGGTTGCGGGCGCTGAGTGGCGTCAGCTTCGCGGTGCCGGCGGGCGCCGTGTTCGGGATCATCGGCCCCAACGGCGCCGGCAAGACCACCCTGTTCAACTGCCTGTCCGGTCTGCTGAAGCCGAGCGGCGGCCAGATCCTGTTCGAGGGTCGGCGCATCGATGGACTGCGGCCGCACGACATCTGCCGGCTGGGTCTCGCCCGCACCTTCCAGATCGTGCGGCCGTTCAAGGGCATGAGCGTGATCGAGAACGTCATGGTCGCCTCCTATGGCCGCTACCCGGCCTCGGCCGATGCCGAGCGCCACGCGTTCGAGGCGCTGCGCGCCATCGCCATGGACCATCTGGCCGGCACCGATGCCGAGCGGCTGAGCGTCGCCGAGATGCGCCGGCTGGAGATCGCCCGCGCCATCGCCACCGAACCGCGCCTGCTGCTGCTCGACGAGATGCTGGCCGGGCTGACCGCCACCGAGGCCGGCGCCCTGTGCGACCAGATCGTCGAGCTCAACCGGCGGGGCATCACCATCGTGATGGTGGAGCACTCGGTCCCGGTGATCAGCCGGATGTGCGCCCGGTCTGTCGTGATCAACTTCGGCTCCCTGCTGGCGGAGGGCGCGACGCAGGACGTGCTGCGCGATCCACGGGTGCAGGACGCCTATCTCGGGAGTGCCGCCGCATGACCCGTCTGACGCTGGAACGCGTCTCGGCCGGCTACGGCAAGGCCGACGTGGTGCGTGACATCGACCTGGTCATCGAGAGCGGCCAGCGGGTCGCTCTGATCGGCTCCAACGGCGCCGGCAAGAGCACGGTGGTCAAGACCATCAACGGGCTGGTCGCCACCCGCCGCGGCCGGGTCCTGTGGGACGGAGGGGAGCTTGGGCGGATGCGGGTGTCCGACCGCACCCGCGCCGGCATCGGCACGGTGCCGGAGGGCCGCCTGCTGTTCCCCGAGTGCACGGTGACCGAGAACCTCGTCGCCGCCAGCACCTTCGGCAAGGCGCGCGAGCATCGGGACGAGGGGCTGGCCCGCGTCTTCGGCCTGTTCCCCCGCCTCGCCGAACGGGCCCGCCAGCGCGTCGGCACCTTGTCGGGGGGCGAGCAGCAGATGGTGGCGATCGGCCGGGCGCTGATGACCCGGCCGCGCCTGCTGGTGCTGGACGAACCGTCGATCGGGCTGGCGCCGCGCGTGGTGGCGGAGATCTTCGAGATCCTCGGCACCCTGACCCGCAGCGGCCTCAGCCTGCTGCTGGTCGAACAGAACGTGCAGCTCAGTCTGCGCTCGGTCGATTACGCCTATCTGCTGCAACAGGGAGAGGTCGTGCTCCAGGGGCCCTCCGGGGAGCTTCTCGACAGTCCACTGGTGCGGGCCGCCTATCTGGGAATGACGGTATGAACATCGGCACCCTGCCGACGCGCGCGGCCTCGTCCGTCCCGAGCGGACCGCGGTCCTTGAGGGCGCCCGCCCGGTTTGGAGTTACCGCGGGCTGGCCGGCCGTGCCGCCCGCCTGTTGACGCGACGGCGCCGGAGGACCGCATTCTTCATCCGGCGCCGCTGTCGCACGGCTCCGGCATTTACGCCATCCCGCATGTGACGGCGGCGAGCTGCCACGCGAGGAACTCGACCGTCCGTGCGAGGCGCATATTGCCCGCTTCAAGCGGCCGAAGCAGTATCTGTTCTGCGAATCCTTGCCCAAGAACTCCTATGCGAAGATCCTGGAGACGGAGCTTCGCAGGCAGGCCGGATTGGGCAGGCGAACGGACGCGTGAAGCCGCACCCACCAACCATGCGCGGAGCTGATGGCCCATATCGGTTTCGCCGTCGCGAACGGCGCCCCGCAAGCCATCCGGCCTCGGCCGGCTCCGGCCGGCCGAGCCGGTCACCGAAAATGACTGCGACCGCTATTCGCCGTTGCGCAAGACGTTTGCCAGACGATCCGCCGTGTCCTTCAAAGGACCGAGAAACCGCTCCACGGCCATGTCGGGCGTGATCGCGTTGCGCAGCATCATGATGTTCAACGTCGCATGGATGCCGTCGTCATCCTGGACGGGAACGGCCATCGCCCACATTTGCCGCGAATATTCCCGTTCACTGTAGGCGTCGTCCATGCAGGCGAAGCCACGTGCACGAACGTCCGCGAGAAGCGCCTCCAATTTTTCCGGCTCGCTGGCCAACATGTTTCTCACATCCGGCTTCACGCGCAGGCGGGCAATGATCCGCTCCCGCTCGGCCGGATCGCAGTAGGCGAGGTAGGCGCGTCCGATCGACGTCTCCAGGATCGGCGCCCGAAAGCCTGGCCTGCGGTTGAAGAACAGCGGACCGGTTTCACGGCTCGTCTGCACGACGATCATCGCGTCGTGGTCGAACAGGGCCACATCCGATGGCCATCCGATCCTGTGACGGAACTCGGTCAGGATCGGTTCCGACAGCAGCCCGATGCGATGGTGAAGGTCGTAGCCGCGACTCAGTTGCAACGTGCGCCCGGTGGCGACGTAGCCGCTGTTCGACGGGCTGCGGGTGACGTAGCCCTCATGCTCCAGGGTTTCCAGCATGCGAACGATCGTCGCCTTGTCGAGGCCGGTCTCCTTGTGAAGAGCGGAGACGGTGGCTTCCCGCAGTTCGTTCACGACACGAAGAACGTCCAGACCGCGCGTCAGCGCGGCCACAGGTTTGAACGACGGCATTGAAACTTCAGTCCCTTCGATTCCAGGCACAACCGGATGGCAAAACCAGCCTATCGCTTCTCGTATTTCGCTTGGAAGGCCAGCGATCCGCCCTCCCGCATTTTTCCCGGCTAAGCGTTGAAATGCCAGTTGCATTTTATCAGCACGCTGGTTAGCCTTTCCACAATGAAACGGTCATTTCACTGTATGAAATGACGGGCACCAACCATCCACCCCTCCCAGCCGGGAAACCGGCCGCGAGCGGAGAGCCGACCATCGTGACTCAATCAGAACTTCCAGCCGATCGCGACGAAGCCGCGGCCGCACTCGCTGGCGTGCGGGTGCTCGATCTCAGCCGCGTTCTCGCCGGCCCCTGGGCCTCGCAGATCCTGGGCGATCTCGGGGCCGAGGTGATCAAGATCGAGCATCCCGGCAAGGGCGACGACACTCGTGCCTGGGGACCGCCCTATCTGCGCTCCGTACGGGAGGACGCGGACAACGATCCATTGAGCGCCTATTACCTGAGCTGCAACCGCAACAAGAAATCCGTGGCAATCGACATCGCCTCGCCCGATGGCGCCGCTCTGGTCCGACGCCTTGCTCGCTCCTGCGATATCGTGCTGGAGAACTTCAAGGTGGGCGGGCTCGCCCGTTACGGCTTGGACTATGAAAGCCTGAAGCGCGAGAACGAAGCGCTGATCTACTGCTCGATCACGGGCTTCGGACAGACCGGCCCCTATGCCACACGTGGCGGCTATGACTTCCTCATCCAGGGTATGAGCGGGCTGATGAGCGTGACCGGCCAGCCCGACGGCACGCCCGGCAGCGAGCCGCTCAAGGTCGGGGTTCCAGTGTCCGACCTCTTCACAGGGATGTACGCGACGGTGTCGATGCTCGCCGCTCTGCGGCACCGTGACCGCACAGGAGAGGGCCAGCACATCGACTGCGCCTTGCTCGACACGCAGGTCGCGGTGCTGGCCAACCAGGGAATGAACTGGCTGGTGGGCGGTCAAGTGCCCCGCCGCATGGGCAACGGCCATCCCAACGTCGTGCCCTATCGCTGCTTCGCCACAAGCGACGGCCATATCATTGTCGCCGTCGGCAATGATGGGCAATTCCGCTCCCTCTGCCAGTTGCTGGAGCGGCAGGATCTGCTCGACGACAGCCGCTTCGCCGACAACCCCGGACGCCAGCGGAACCGGCAGGAGCTGGAGGCCGCGCTCGCCGACAGCATCGCCGGATGGACCTCGGCGGCGTTGACCGCCGCGATGGCCGGCGCGGGCGTTCCCGCCGGCCCGATCAACCGCATCGATCAGGTCTTCGCGGATCCCCAGGTGGCCGCGCGAAGCCTCGTTCACCGGCTGGAAACCGATGACGGCACCGCCGTTCCGGTCGTCGGCTTCCCGGCCCGCCTGTCCCAGACGCCGGCGCGCTACCGGCAAGCCCCACCCCGCTTGGGACAGCAGACGGCGGACGTCCTCGGCGAGCTTCTCGGTCTCAGCCCCGCCGAGCTCGACGACCTCAAGGCTCGCGCGGTGATTCAGACAACGGACCGTCGCTGAGCCGCCCTGCCCTTCCGTCAGACGCGAAAGACGAACAAGTCATGGAAAAGACGAACTGGATCGGCGGTCGTCCGACCGGCAGCCCGATCTTCGAGCCGAACGTAAATCCGGCCAAGCTGGACGAGGTCATCGGCCATTACGCCTGGGCGACGGTCGAACAAGCCGCCGAGGCCCTGGCCGCAGCGCGCGAGGCGCTGCCCGGCTGGGCGGCGAGCAACCCGCAGACACGATCCGACATCCTGCGTCGCGTCGGCGACGAACTCCACGCGCGCGCCGAGGAGCTTGGCGCCCTGCTGACCCGCGAAGAGGGCAAGACCCTGCGGGAAGGCATCGGCGAGATCCGCCGCAGCGCCCAGATCTTCCATTACGCCTCGGGCGAACCGCTGCGGAACGGTGGCGAGTGCCTGCCCGGCCTGCGCGATGGGACGACCACGATGGTCACCCGTGAACCGGTCGGCGTGGTCAGCCTCATCACGCCGTGGAATTTCCCGATGGCCGTACCGGCCTGGAAGACCGCGTATGCGCTGGCCTTCGGCAACACCGTCGTGCTCAAGCCATCGGAGACCACCCCCGGCTGCGCCTGGGAACTGGCCGACATCCTGCACCGCGCCGGCCTGCCCGCCGGTGTGTTCAACCTCGTGATGGGCGACGGCCGAACGCTCGGCCCGGTTCTGGTCGATGGCGCCGACGCGGTCAGCTTCACCGGCTCGCCGCCGGTCGGCCGGGCGATCCTGGAACGCACGGTCGCGAGGATGACCAAGGTCCAGCTCGAGCTGGGCGGCAAGAATCCGTTGGTGGTGCTGGACGACGCGGACCTCGATCTCGCGGCCGACATCGCCCTCCAGGGTGCCTTCCACTCCGCCGGCCAGCGCTGCACGGCCACCAGCCGCATCATCGCGACCCGCCGGATTCACGACGCCTTCGTCGAGCGTCTGGTCGCCAAAGTCCGCGCGATGCGCGTCGGCGATCCGCTCGACGCCCGGACCGACATGGGGCCGGTGGTCAACCAGCCGCAGCTCGACAAGGATCTGCGCTACATCGCCATTGCCCGCGAAGAGGGGGCGGAGCTGGCCTGCGGCGGACAACGGCTCGATGCCAACGGCTACTTCCTGGAACCGACCCTGTTCATCGGCACCGACAACGACATGCGGATCAACCGCGACGAGGTGTTCGGTCCGGTTGCCAGCGTCATCGCCGTGGACGATCTCGAGCATGCCATCGCCATCGCCAACGACAGCGAGCACGCGCTGTCCAGCGGCGTCGTCACCCAAGGGCTGGTCGCGGCCGAAACCTTCCGGCGCCGCTCGCGCGCCGGGCTCGTGATGGTCAACGCGCCGACCGCCGGCATCGACTACCACGTTCCCTTCGGCGGGCGCAGCCCGTCCGGCTATGGCGGGCGCGAGCAGGGAAGCGCTGCGGTCGAGTTCTTCACCGAAGGCAAGACCGCCTACATCAACCACGGCGTCACGGCCTGAACACCACCGGATGCTCAGCGCGTGAACGAACAAGAAAGTGATGGGAGATCGAACATGAGCGAGACGATCGCGTTCATCGGCCTCGGGGCGATGGGGTTGCCGATGGCCTCCAATCTGGTCCGCAAGGGCTTCGCGGTGGTCGGCTTCGACCTCGATCGCGGCAAGCTCGACACCCTGGTCGGCCTGGGCGCCCGCGCCGCCGGCAGCGTCGCCGAGGCCGTGACGGGAGCGACCATCGTCGTCACCATGCTGCCGGCGCCCCCGCATGTGCGTGGCGTGGTTCTCGGCGGCGAGGGCGTGCTGGCCAACCTTCCGGGCGGATCGCTGGTGATCGACATGAGCACCGTCGATCCGCAGACCACCGACGACGTCGCGGCGGCGTGCAAGGAACGCGGCGTGGCCTTCGTTGACGCTCCGGTCGGTCGGCTGGTCAGCCACGCCGAGCGCGGCGAGTCCCTGTTCATGGTCGGCGCCAGCGACGAGGGCTTCGCACGGGCCGAGCCGTTGCTGCAAGCCATGGGAACGACGATCCACCGTTGCGGCCCCGAAGGATCGGGAACGCGGATGAAGATCGTCAACAACTACCTTGCCGTGATCGGCGCCCAGCTCACCGCCGAGGCGATCCTGCTCGGAACCAAGCTCGGCTTGCCGGTCGACGTGATGAAGGCGGTGTCGGGCGGCACCACCGCGACCAACGGTCAGTTCCAGGTCAATTTCGCGACCAAGGTTCTGAAAGGCGACACCGCGCCCGGCTTCACCATCGATCTTGCCCACAAGGATCTGATGCTGGCGCTTGCCGCCGCCGCACAGCAGCGCCTCGGTCTTCCCGTCGGACTGGCCGCCGCCGGCGCGCTCGGCGCCGCACGCGGCGGTGTCTACGCCACACGCGATTTCTCGGCGCTCCTCGACTACGCCTGCGACGTGGCCGGCGTCGTTCCCCCCCGCTTGCCTGATTGATCCATCCGCGGCCGGGCGATCCGCATCGGTTCGGTCAAAAAATGGCATCCCCCTTGGGAAGAAGACGTTCATGAAGACATTGGCAGTGCTGGCGACCTCGCTCGCCGTTCTGGCGCAGGCGGCGTCGGCCCAGAACATTTCGGACAACAAGGTCAAGATCGGCGTCGTCACCGATCTGTCGGGAGTCTACGCGGACATCGCCGGCTCGGGCTCCGTGGTTGCCGCCGAACTGGCGGCCGAGGATTTCGGCGGGCGCGTGCTCGGCATGCCCATCGAGATCGTGAGGGCCGACCACCAGAACAAAGCGGACATCGCCAGTTCCATCGTCCAGAAATGGTTCGACACCGAAGGCGTCGACGCCATCACCGACATGGTGACCTCCTCCGTCGGTCTCGCCTTGCAGGGTGTCGCCACCCGCGCGAAGAAGATCGCGTTGAACACCGGCGCCGGCACCTCGGCCATGACGAACGCCGCCTGTTCCCCCTATGGAGTGTCGTGGGTCTACGACACCTATTCCCTGGCGACGGTGAACGCCAAGGCGACGCTCAAGAGCGGCGGCGACACCTGGTTCTTCATCACGGCCGACTACGCCTTCGGCCACGACCTGGAGAAGGACGTCCGCAAGGTGGTGGAGGGCAACGGCGGCAAGGTGGTGGGCAGCGTCCGCCATCCCTTCCCGTCGCAGGATATGAGCGCCTACCTGCTCCAGGCGCAGGCATCGGGCGCGAAGGTCATCGCGCTTGCCAACGCCGGCAAGGACACGATCACCACGATCAAGCAGGCCAAGGAGTTCGGCATCCTCGACGACTCCAGGGTGAAGGTCGTCGCCCTGCTGGCCTTCGAACCGGACGTGCGGGCCATCGGGCTTGAGGACGCGGCGGGCATTTTGATGTCCAGCGGCTTCGTCTGGAACCGCACAGCGGAGTCCAAGAGCTGGTCCGACCGCTTCCACGCCAAGACGCAGAAGCGTCCGACCAGTGTGCAGGCGGGCACCTATTCGGCGGTCCTTCATTATCTGAAGGCCGTGGAGAAGGCAGGCACCGACGACTCCGAAAAGGTCGCGCAAACCATGCGGGCCATGCCGGTAAACGACATGTTCGCCACCAACGGCACGGTGCGCGCGGACGGGCGGATGCTTCACGAGATGTATCTGGTCCAGGTGAAGAAGGCTCAGGAATCCAACGATCCTTGGGATCTCTTCGAGGTGATCGGTTCGGTTCCGGGTGATCAGGCCTTCCGCCCGGTGGCCGAAAGCGAATGCGCGCTGCTCAAGAAGTGATGCGCGCTCCGTGTCCCGGCCCCTCCGGGCCGGGACACGGCTTCATGACGCATGGACCGCTTCAAGGAACAGGGCATGGCATCGGACATCATCCTGGAAGCGCGTGGCCTGACGAAGGAGTTCAAGGGCTTCGTGGCCGTGAAGGAGGTGAACCTGCAAGTGAGGCGGGGACGGTGCATTCGCCCTTCGGCCAAGTCCTGAAGGCGATCCGCGAGAACGAACCGCGCGCCATCCCGCTCGGCTATCGGACGGAGCGCTCCTTTCAGAACCCTCTTCCGGACAATGGACCGGAATCACCATTCACGCCCAGAGGTCCCAAGGTGAGCGAGACAAGTCAAATCGTGTGGGATACAGCGGCACGGCTGTTCACCGAGCAGTTCACACCGCAAGAGTTGCATCGTGCCGAGGCCGGGGAATGGCTTGGTGCCCAATGGGACAGGATCGAGGAACTCGGCCTTCCCCTGGCCCTGGTGCCCGAAGAGGATGGCGGCGTGGGCCTCGACGCGATCGAGGGGGCGATGCTGGTCCGCATCGCCGGCTCCTTCGCCGTCCCGCTTCCCCTCCCCGAAACCATGCTGGCGAACCGGCTTCTGGCGGCGGCCGGTTTGCCGCTCGCCGCCGGTCCGGCGACCGTGGCGCCGGTGCGGCTCGATGACCGGCTCACGCTGGCGCGCACGGAAGGCGGCTGGAGGCTGAGCGGTGTCGCGCACCGGGTCCCGTGGGGCCGCTCGGCGGCCGTCCTGGTGGGGCTCGCCGAGCATGAAGGGCGGGTTCTGGCGGTGCGCCTGACGGGGGCTCAGGTCCGGACGGAACCGGGCGTCAACCTCGCCTGCGAACCGCGCGACACCCTGCGGATCGAGGGCGTGGCGGCGGAGAGCGCCGTGGCGCCGCTTCCCGACGGCTTCGGCCTCGCGGAGTGCTTCGCCATGGGGGCTGCGCTGCGCACCGCCGCGATCGCCGGCGCGGTCGGCCGGGTGCTGGAGATGACCGTGGGCTACGCCAACGACCGGGTTCAGTTCGGCCGGCCGATCGGCAAGTTCCAGGCGATCCAGCAGAGTCTCGCGATCATGGCCGGACACGCCGCCGCCGCCGCCGGATCGGCGGACGTCGCGGCCGAGGCGATGCATGATGGAACCGTTCTCCTGCCCATCGCCGCCGCCAAGGCGCGGGCCGGCGAGGCCGCCGGGTCCGTCGCGACCATCGCGCATCAGGTGCATGGCGCCATCGGCTTCACCCATGAGCACAGCCTGCATTTTCTGACCAAGCGGCTGTGGTCCTGGCGTGACGAATTTGGAAACGAGGCGCATTGGAACCGCGTGATCGGGCGGCGGATGATCGCGGCGGGCGCCGATGGCGTGTGGCCCTTGATTGCCGCCCTCTGAGCGCCGCTGCCAATCCCGGAGAAACGCAGATGCAAGATTTTTCTTTCCCGGCGCCGCCCGCATCGCCGGACACGGAGTCCCTGCGCGCTGAGGTGCGGGAGTTCCTGGGAACCGAACTGGCGTCACGACCGGCTTCCGAACGCATCAAATCCTGGAGCGGCTTCGACGCCGATTTCAGCCGCAAGCTGGGCGAGCGCGGCTGGATCGGCATGACGTGGCCCAAGGCCTATGGCGGGCACGAGCGCAGCGCCCTGGAGCGCTACGTCGTGCTGGAGGAACTGCTGGCGGCCGGTGCGCCGGTCGCCGCGCATTGGATCGCCGACCGGCAGAGCGGCCCACTCATCCTCAAGGTTGGGACCGAGGAGCAGAAGCGCGCCTTCCTGCCGCGCATCGCCGCCGGGGAGTGCTTCTTCTGCATCGGCATGAGCGAACCCGATTCCGGTTCCGACCTCGCTGCGGTGCGGACACGGGCCGTCCCGATCGAGGGTGGCTGGCGGGTCAACGGCACCAAACTGTGGACCACCTACGCGCATCACGCCCATTGCATGATCCTTTACTGCCGGACGGGCGCCGCCGAGGAGCGTCATGGCGGCACCAGCCAGTTCCTGGTCGACCTCACCCTGCCCGGCGTCACCATCCGTCCAATCGCCGACCTGTCGGGCGAACGGCACTTCAACGAAGTCGTGTTCGAGGATGTCGTCTTGCCGGCCTCCGCCCTCATCGGGCCGGAGGGGAATGGCTGGAACCAGGTCATGAGCGAACTCGCTTATGAGCGCAGCGGTCCGGAGCGCTTCCTGTCGACCTTCGTTTTGCTGGTCGAGCTGATCCGTGCCCTCGGAGCGTCTCCCTCGGATCAGGCGACCGATGCCGCCGGACGCCTGGGCGCGCAGCTCGTCGTGCTGCGCCGGCTGTCCCGATCGGTCGCGGGCATGTTGCAGAAGGGAGAGAACCCCGCCCTCCAGGCCGCCGTCGTCAAGGACATGGGGGCGATCGTCGAACAGGAAATTCCCGAGATCGCGCGCCAGTTGGTGGCGACGGAACCGGCCCTGCGATCGCCCGATGTCCTGTCCGCGGTTCTCGGCTACGCGATCCTCAACGCTCCGGCCTTTTCCCTGCGCGGAGGAACGCGGGAGATTCTGCGCGGCATCATCGCGCGCGGGTTGGGACTGCGCTGACCGGCGGGTGTCCGGGAGCGGACACCCGCACCCTGTTCCTTGAAGGAGTCTTTTCCATGCCCGATCCTGTTCTTTACGAAGAGAACGATGGCATCGTCACGCTCACCTTGAATCGGCCGGAAACCCGCAACCCGATTTCCGATCATGATATGATCGAGGCGCTTCTTGAGGCGTTGAACCGCATCGACGGTGACATGTCCGTGCGGGCCGCCATCCTCACCGGCACCGGAAGCAGCTTTTCGTCGGGCGGCAACCTCAAGACGATGGGGGAACAAGGCGGCATCAACGATCCGCTCCCGGCCCAGACCCGCCGCAACTACAAGCGCGGCATCCAGCGCATTCCCCTGGCGTTCGAGGCACTGGAGGTCCCGATCATCGCGGCGGTGAACGGTCCGGCGATCGGCGCCGGCTGCGATCTCGCCTGCATGTGCGACCTCCGCATCGCGGCGGAAAGCGCCCGTTTTGCCGAAAGCTTCGTCAAGGTCGGGATCGTGCCGGGAGATGGCGGCGCTTGGCTGCTGCCGCGCGTCGTCGGCTTTTCCAAAGCCTGCGAGATGGCCTTGACCGGCGACCCCATCGACGCCGCTGAAGCTCTTGCCTGCGGTCTGGTCTCCAAGATCGTGCCGGACGCGGAGCTTCTGGACCATGCCCGGCGCCTTGCCCTGCGCATCGCCGCGAACCCATCACACGCGGTCCGCATGACCAAGCGCCTTCTCCGGGAAGGCCGCAACGTCAAGCTCGACGCGCTGCTGGAAATGTCGGCGGCCATGCAGGCCCTGGCGCACGCGACCGAAGACCACAAGGAAGCCGTCGCCGCCCTGCTGGGCAAACGTTCACCGGTCTTCTCGGGGCGTTGAAAGCTCATCAACCGGATAAAGGCAGGAGCAGGAGCGGAACCATGAGGATCCTGGTGCCCGTTGCCGCGCGTCGCGGCCCTGCTCGACGTCGCCGCCATCTCGGACATCACCGGCGTCGTCTCGGCCGACACCTTCGAGCGGCCGATCTACGCCGGCAACGCCATCGCCACCGTCCAGTCGAAGGACCCGATCAAGGTCGTCACCGTGCGGACCACCGCCTTCGAGACCGCCGCCGCGACCGGCGGCTCGGCCCCGGTCGAGCCGGTGTCGGGCGCCGGGGCCGCCGGCCTGTCGTGCTTCGTCTCGGCCGAGCTGACCAAGTCGGAGCGTCCCGAGCTCACATCCGCCCGCGTGGTGGTGTCGGGCGGCCGCAACATCGAGGCTCCCTGGGCGATCTTCGCGAGCCCCCTGCCCCTCGACGATTTCGCGACGATGAAGCCGGGCTTCGCCTCCATGCTCCAGTTCAAGCTGTTGAAGTTGGCGACCCCGAAATCGGTGCGCTTCTCTGAACTTTATTTCCTGGAGGCCGCCCGTAAGGTCCGCCGGTCGGTGTCGTGCAAGCTCGGCTACGTCGGCGGCGTCCTGTCGCTGGAAGCGGCCCAACAGGTGTTGAACGAAGGCTTCGACGCGGTGGTGATGGCGCGGTCGTTGGTTCACGACGCCGCGCTGGTGCAGCGCTTCCGGGAAGACCCGGCGCACCGGTCCGGCTGCACCGCCTGCAACCGCTGTGTGGCGGTGATGTACGGCCCTTCGGGAACCCACTGTCCGCTGACCGGAAACATGATCGATGCGCGGCTGAACGGTCTGCCCGCCGGGACCGTGGAACAATGAAGGCGGTCGCAGCATGACGCCACGACCGCCTCCGAAGACAGATTCCGCGTTTTGTTCCCGTGGCTGCCGGTCAGCCGAGGGAAGCGATCTCCCCGGCGCGTTTGGAGTTTGCGGCGGCGTGGTGGTCCTTGGCGAGGACCGTGTAGACCGCCGGCAGCACGAACAGGGTGAACAGCGTGCCGATCAGCATGCCGGCGACGATCACCAGACCGATGGAGAAGCGGCTGGCCGCACCGGCGCCGGCGGCGGTCAGCAGCGGCACCAGCCCGACCACCATCGCCGCCGTCGTCATCAGGATGGGGCGCAGGCGCACGCGGGCGGCGTGCTCGATCGCGGTGCGGCGGTCCACCCCCTCGTTGATCTGCATCTCGCGGGCGAACTCCACCAGCAGGATGCCGTGCTTGCTGATCAGCCCGATCAGGGTGACGAGACCGACCTGGGTGTAGATGTTCATCGTCGACAGGCCGAAGAACAGCGGCAGCAGCGCCCCGCAGATCGACATCGGCACCGAGATCAGGATCACCAGCGGGTCGCGCAGCGATTCGAACTGCGCCGCCAGCACCAGATAGATGACGATCAGCGCGAAGACGAAGGTCACCATCAGCTGGTTGCCCTCGGTCACGTACTGGCGCGATTCCGACAGGTAGGCGTGGTTGAAGCCGGCCGGAAGCTGGGTGCGCGCCTGCTCCTCCAGGAACTCCACCGCCTGTCCGATGGTGACGCCCGGCATCGGCACCGCCGAGAAGGTCGCCGAGGGGAGCTGGTTGTACTTGTTCAGCGCGTTGGGCTCGGTCGCCGTCTCGATCGACACCACGGTGGACAGCGGGATCTGCGCCCCCGATCCGGTGGTGACGTAGAATTTGGCCAGATCCTCCGGCGTCAGCCGCTGGGCGCGCGGCACCTGCGGGATGACCTCGTAGGAGCGGCCGTTCAGGTTGAAGCGGTTGACGTAGTTGCCGCCGACCAGCACCGCCAGCGTGCTGGAGACCGACTGCATGGTCAGGCCGAGGTCGGCCGCCTTGGCGCGGTCGATCTTCAGCCGGATCACCGGGCTGTCATATTGCAGGTCGCTGTCGGTGACGATGAACATGCCGCTCTTGGTGGCGGCGTCCTTGATGCGCTCCATCGCGTCGAAGATGGTGCGGTAGTCGCCCGAGCTGGAGATCACCATCTGCACCGGCAGGCCGCCGGTGGAGCCGGGAAGCGCCGGCGGCGACACCAGGAAGACGTTGATGCCGGTGACCTTGCCGAGCTCCGCCTGGGCCAGCGGCTGAAGCTCCGAGGCCTTGCGGGTGCGCTCGTCCCACGGCTTCAGGATCATGCCGGCGAAGCCCTGGTTGAGCGTCGGCATGCCGGTCAGCACGAAGCGGGTGTCGGTCTCCGGGAAGGACTTGAAGGTCTCGTCGATCTGCTTGCCGAAGCTGTCGATGTAGTCGAGGTTGGCGTATTGCGGCGCCTTGGAGATGCCGAACAGGATGCCCTGGTCCTCCTCCGGCGCCAGCTCCGACATGGTGTTGGCGAAGAGGTAGCCGACCGACAGCAGGATGCCGACGGCGAACAGCAGCGTCGCCGCCCGGTAGTCGAGCATGCCGTCGAGCCGCCGCACGTACCAGTTGGCCAGCTTGTCGAAGCTGCGGTCGAGGAAGGCGGCGAAGCGCCCCTGGCTGCCGTGGCCGGTCAGGATGACCGAGCACATCATCGGCGACAGCGTCAGCGCCACCACGCCGGACACGATCACCGACGCCGCCAGCGTGAAGGCGAACTCGCGGAACAGCGCGCCGGTCAGCCCGCCGAGGAAGCCGATCGGGGCGTAGACGGCGGCCAGCGTGATGGTCATCGAGATGACCGGCCCGACGATCTCGCGCGCCCCGATGATGGCCGCGACGACCGGCGGTTTCCCTTCCTCCAGGTGCCGGTGGACGTTCTCCACCACGACGATGGCGTCGTCGACCACGAGGCCGATGGCGAGCACCATCGCCAGCAGGGTCAGCAGGTTCAGCGAGAATCCGAGCGCCAGCATGAAGGTGCAGGCGCCGACGATGGAGAGCGGGATCGTCACCACCGGGATCAGCACCGACCGGAAGGATCCCAGGAACAGGAAGATGACGACGATGACGATGGCGACCGCCTCGACCAGCGTCTTCACCACCTCGTCGATCGAGGATTGGATGAAGCGGGTGCTGTCGTAGACGATCTCCATCACCATGTCGGGCGGCAGGTTGCGCCGCAGCTCCGGCTCCATCTTGCGGATGTCGGCGACGATGTTCAGCGGGTTGCCGGTCGGTGTCGAATCGACGCCGATGAAGATGGCCTGCTGGCCGTTCATCGCCACGCTGGCGTTGAAGCTCTGGGCGCCCAGCTCGACGCTGCCGATGTCGCGCAGGCGGACCAGCGCGCCGTCCTTGGCCTTCACCACCATGTCGCGGAACTGCTCGACGTCGGTCAGGCCGGTGTTGGCGGTGATGTTGGTGATGACGAAGACGCCCTTGGTCTGGCCCGGCGCCGACTGGTAGTTGTTCGCCGTGATCGCCGCCGACACGTCGGCCGGCGAGATGCCGCGCGCCGCCATCTTCACCGGGTCGAGCCACAGCCGCATGGCGAAGGTCTGGCCACCCAGGATCTGGGCGCGCGCCACCCCCTCCACCGTCGACAGGTTGGGCTGGACGACGCGGGTCAGATAGTCGGAGATCGCCGCCCCGGACAGCTCCGGGCTGGAGAAGCCGATGTAGAGGATCGAGGTCGTCTCGCCGGTCGATTTCAGGATGACCGGGTCGTTGGCCTCGCGCGGGAGCTGGTACTTCACCTGCTGCACCTTGGCCATCACGTCGGTCATCGCGACGTTGGGGTCGAAGTTCAGCCGGATGTAGGCGGTGACGACGCTCTGCCCCTGGGTCGAGGAGGAGGTCAGGTAGTCGATGCCCTCGGCCGACGACACCGCCTGCTCGATCGGCGTGGCGATGAAGCCCTGCATCAGGTCCGGCGAGGCGCCGGGGTAGGCGGTGGTGATGGTGATGACGGTGTTCTGGAGCTGCGGGTACTGCCGGATCGGCATTTCCAGCAGCGCCCGCAGGCCGACCAGCAGGATCAGCAGGCTGACCACGACGGACAGCACCGGCCGGCGGATGAAGATGTCGGTGAAGGTCATGACGCCGGCCTCAGTTCTGCGGCAGGGTTTTCGGCGGGGTCAGCGGGTTGCCCTCGGCCGGGACCACGGCGGCGTCGTTGGACAGCTTGAGCTGGCCCGACACCACCACGCGGTCGCCGGGCTTCAGCCCCTCGCGGATCTCCACCTTGTTCTCGGTGCGGTCGCCGACCTTGACCGGCTGGCGCTTGACGGTGAGCTGCTCCTTGCCCTCCGCGTCCTTGCCGCTGACGGCGACGAAGACGCTGTCGCCGTAGACGGTGTAGTCGACCGCCGTCTCCGGGATGGTGAGCGTGTTGGGCTGCGGCGGCAGCACGACGCGGACGTTGGCGAACATGCCCGGCCGCAGCGCCCGCCCGCGGTTGTCGAGCGTCGCCTGCACCTTGATGGCGCGGGTGTCGGCGGTGATCTGCGGCTCGATCGTGGTGATGGTCGCCTCGAAGTCGCGGCCGGGGGTGGCGTCGGTGTTGATCAGCACCTTCTGGCCGACCGACAGCTTGGTCAGCGTCTGCTCGGGCAGCGAGAAGTTGACGTAGAGCTGCGACAGGTCGGTCAGGGTGACGATGGTCGCCCCGGTGTTGACGTAGTCGCCGACGTTGATCTGGCGGATGCCGAGCTCGCCGTCGAAGGGCGCCTTGATCAGCTTCTGGGCGATCAGCGCCTGGGTGCGCTTCATGTTGGCGTTGGTCTCGTCGAGCTGGGCCTGGTACTGGTCGACGTTGCTCTGCGGCGTCGCCTGGCTGCGGCGCAGGTCGCGGTAGCGCTCCAGGTTCAGCTCGGCCAGCCGCGCCTGGGCGCGCAGCGCCAGCAGGTCGGCCTGCTCGGTGGCGTCGTTGAGCTGGACCAGCGGGTCGCCGGCCTTCACCGTGGCGCCCGACTCGAAGGGGATCTGGACGACGCGGCCGGCGACCTCGGGGGCGACGGTGAGCTGGCGGGCCGCCGCCACCGTGCCGATGGCGGTCAGGTATTTCGGCACCGTCTGCACCGTCGCCTCGGCCAGCGCCACCGGGGTGGGCGGCGGCTTGTTGTTGGCGAAGAAGTCGGAGATCGCCTTCGCCCGGAAGCTGTTGAAGCCGTAGAGGGCGGCGCCCAGCAAGGCCAGGATGATCACGGTGATCACCAGCCGGACGATCAGCCGGCCGCGGGTGACCGGCTTGCGCGGCGGGCCCGGCGGCTGGCCGTGCGGCGTCTGGTGGCCCGGAGCGGCCGCCGGATGGCCGAACGACGTCTCGGTCTTGGGGGGAGGGTCCAGGGTCACGATCGGCTACTCCGGAAAAGCTTGGTGTGGATTTGGCAGAGAATTGGTATCGAAAGAAACATAAGGAAAACGCGAGGCCCCCTCCTGGGCAGCGATGGCCTCGTCGCGCAGGCCGAGGCCGCGCAGGATGAACCAGATGGTCTGGCGGGCCAACTCCGGCCGGCCGCAGGGATAGGGAACGACCGACTGGCCGGACAGACAGACCGAAGCCATCATCGTGCAGAGATGGTCGGCCATCCACAGACCATTTTCCGCCCCCACAGGCCCGGCCACGAGGTCCCCGCCAGCAGCCGCCGCATGGACGGCGGCGGTGAAGGTTGGCAGGAAACGTTTGCGCACGCTGTCATAGACGTGGCGCATGAACTCCCCGTCCTCCAGCAGGCTGATCAGGGTCAGGCGGTGGCGCGACCGCTCCTTGGCGTTGGCCGGAACTTCGACCACGAGGTACAACACCAAGCCCTGTACCATCTGTACCAACGCGGTGGTGGACGGCGGCAGCGAGAGGAGCCGGGAATATTCCGGGTCGTCATCGATGCAGGTCAGGAAGATCGCCTCATAAAGCGAGGTCTTGGTCGGAAAATGCTTGAAGATCAGAGCTTCCGACACACCCGCCGCCTGAGCGATCTCCTTGGTTGTCGTCGCCGCGAACCCCTTCCGCGCGAACAGCGGCAAAGCGGCATCGAGAATGCTCCGTCGGCGAGCGGCGCTATCGAGACGCGGTGCCATGGATGATCCGTCCGAATATTTTTGACCCATATGCCGAGTGAGGCCTCACTCACCTTCCTTGCGGTGTATAATCCAGTTGCGGCACTCTGTCCAACCTCTTCAGCATGAGACTTCAATGATGGGACGAGAGATAACGCCATGCCAATGGCAGATTCATGACAGATTTACACGCATTCTCTCAAGTAATAATGGAATTCCATTGACTATGTATGAATATATTGCACCAGATCATGTGTTTCGTCAGACAAGTCAAACTGAAATATTTAGAATATTTTTCATTTATCACTTTAAGAAAGAGCACTCATAACACGAATTTGGTATTTTTCGGAGTAATGGAGTGAACTTTCTCCTGTCATGGGACTGAACCGAGAGTTTGGCCGAAGGCGTTCTGAACCGCTCCGAGTTTTTCGGAGGCCATTTGCTTTGAGTCACGTCACCCTGGCGACGTCCTCGGTTTGAGCATAATCGCGCGCTTCGGCCTCGGCGGGGGAATGTTGCCGATAGGCTCGAGGAGGCGCCGGTGGTTGTTCGCCTTCGTGCTCGAACACCATCCGAACCGCGCGCTCGCGGACTTCAGGGGCGTATTTGGGGATGCCTGCTTCGTCATAATGCCCCCCTCTCTCAGAAGATGGAGCCTCCAGGAAAGCCGGCGCGGTTCAATCTCCCGCATAGATCTTCCATCAGGAGACCAGAACATGGCACTCGAAGGAGTGCAGCCGTCCCCCTTTGCCGATCTTCGCCACGTCCTTCCCCACCTCCGTGCACAACCACTCACGCACGTCTCCCACAACACCACCCACCGGCGCTTGATCGCCAAGTATGAAGTTGAATGTCGCGCGGGTGTTGAACCCCCTGTCCGATGCCGCCAGAAGCGAGCGGTAGCGAAGCAATCGGGATGTCACCGACAACCATCCCAGGACGATCCCTTGCCCGTTCAAGGCCGACTGAAGCGCCACCGAATAATCGGAGAAAACCATCGTCTTGTGGTTCGGAGGCAGTTCCATGCCAGCGAGGCGGGCGAACGTATTCCAGTCGCACCAGTGATCGCTGAGGGTGATCAAGGTGTGCGTCCGGTTGCGCCGGGGTTGGTCGAGCGTTCCCATGCGCTTTATGTAGTCCAACGCGGCCACCGGCTGGATGATCTCATCCAGGAAGTGGCTTTCTGGAGGAGCCTTGGTCGTTTCTGGAAAGCGGCGCAAGCCGAGATCAGCTCGAACCGGACTCTGCCCGACCCCTCCGGCGATCAGCTCGAAGCGCAGGTCCACGTCGGGGAACGCCAGCCGGAAGTCGAACAGCCGCGGAATCAGCCAATGTGCCGCCATCGATGAAGAGATGGACAACAGCACCGGCTCCCGCCCGCTCTCCTTGTCCTTCCACGACCCGATCAGTTTTTCGATGGCATCGAAGCTGCTGGACATCAACCCGCTCAGTTCGGCACCGCGCGTGGTCAGACGCACGCGAGGCCCTGACCGCAGGAACAGCTTCACACCGACGGCCTCCTCCAGGGACGCCACCGCCCGGCTGACAGCAGGCTGGGTAATTCCCAATTCTTCCGCCGCGCGCGAAAAATTCCGGTGCCGCGCAGCCGCCTCAAAAGCCAGAAAGAGGTTCGTTGGCGGCAAAACCCGCTTCATATCATGCGCCCTGGTTATGATTACCCCAATGCAGACGGTATACCGCACCCCGCAAAAGCAAACAAATCATTTATTATCAGTCTGTTGTGAACTCGCTTCCCACGCCTGTCGTCCTGTTCCATATACGGAGGAAGTAACAGGGAGAACAGAGAATGACTTTTTCAAAAATCAGCCGGCGTGACTTCCACACCTTGCTCGGGACCACTGTGGGAACGGCCATGCTCGGGGGGATCCCCCTCATCGCCCAAGCGGCCGGAACAGCGGGCAGCCCCTCCGCGATGGCGCCGAAGAAGGGCGGCCGCATCCGGCTGGCCCTTGCCCAGCAGAGCACCAACGATACCTTCGACAGTGCGCGTTTCACCAACGCCAACGACTACATCCGCGGGTCCGCCGTCTTCAACACGCTGACCCGCGTCGATGGCTCCGGCCAGGCGCAACCGGAACTTGCCTTGTCCTGGGAAGCCAACCCGTCGGCCACCGAATGGCGCTTCAAGATCCGCAAGGGCGTGGAATTCAGCGATGGCCGGCCCCTGTCGCTTCAGGACATAGCGTTCTCCATCATGCGCCACAAGAATGAAGCCAAGGCCTCGTCGGCGAAGCCCCTGGTGGCCAACATCGCCGCGGTGACCGTGGAAGGTGACGATACCATTCTGGTGCGCCTGGCTGAGGCGGACGTCGAGTTGCCCGTTCTGCTCGGCCTGCTGCAGTTCTGCGTGGTGAAGGACGGCACGGAGGACTTTTCCAAGCCGATCGGCACGGGTCCCTTCGTCATGGCGGAGTTCCAGCCCGGCATTCGCACCGTGCTGACCCGCAACACCAATTTCTGGAAGGACGGTCAGCCTTACCTGGACGAGATCGAGATGATCTCGATCACCGATGCCAACGCACGGGTCAGCGCCTTGCTGTCCGGCGACGTCGACATGGCCGCCGACATCAAAGGCGCGGGCATCGATCAAGTCGCGGCGAACCCGTCCACGAAGATCTTCGAGACGCCGAGCACCCGCTACGCCGGCTATCAATTCGACGCCGCGACCAACTTCGACCCGAACCTCGGGTTGGCCATCGCCAACATGTTCGACCGCTCGAAGATCGTCGAAACCGTGCTCAAGGGCCACGGCTCCGTCGCCAATGACCATCCGGTCGGCAAGATGAGTCCCTACTACAACGCCAACCTGCCACAGCGCGGACTGGACCTCGACAAAGCCAAGCATTACCTGCGGAAATCGGGAATCGGGCGGACCCCGCTCGAACTCTCGGTCAGCGACGGCGTGGTCTACAGCGTCGAGATCGCCCAGCTTCTGCAACGCTCCGCCGCCCAGGCAGGCCTCAACCTGACCTTGCGGCGCGAGCCGTCGGAGAGCTACTGGACCGCCGTCGCCGGCAAGCGCCGCTTCTTCGCAACCAACTTCTTCCCTCGTCCGACCCCGCATCTGCTGCTCAACGTGACCTGGAAGAGCGGCTCGCAGTGGAACTTCTCCCACTACGGCAACCCGCGCCTGGACTCTCTCATCGACGGCGTTCGGGCCACCCTGGATGTGGACAAGCGCATCGCCATGTACCATGAGATCCAGGAGATCCTGCACAACTGCGGTGCGGTGACGATGCCGGTCTTCCTGAGCTATCTCGACGGTGTCTCAAGCCGCGTTCAGGGGCTTACACCCAATCAGATCGGAAACTTCTCCGGCTTCCGGTTCTCCGATCAGGTCTGGCTTTCGTAAGCACTAGGGCTCGCCGTGATCAGATTCATCGTCAAGCGGCTGGCAGCAGGCTTCGTCCTGCTGCTGGTCATCTCCCTGCTCATTTTCGTCGGCTGCGAGATGTTGCCCGGCGATGTGGCGCAAATCATGCTCGGACAGTCGGCCAGCCCCGAGAATGTGGCGGCGCTGCGGGCCGAACTCGGATTGGATCGGCCCGCACCGGTTCGCTACCTGGCTTGGCTGTGGGGCACATTTCATGGCGACTGGGGCGTTTCGATGACCTCCCGCCAACCCGTCAGCGTGATGTTGTCCGAACGCCTGTCCAACACCTTGACCCTGGCCGGGCTGACCACGCTGGTCTCGGTTCCCCTGGCCTTGCTGATCGGCATGGTCCTGGCTGTCCACAAGGGCACCCGTCTGGACCGGGTCGGGACCATCGTCATCGTCGGCCTGTGCGCGACGCCGGAATTCCTGGTCGCCACGCTGGGTGTGCTCGTCTTCTCAATCCATCTGCGTTGGCTGCCGGCGATCTCTTACGTGACACCCGGCACGGGCGTCCTGACCCAGATCAAGTCCATGCTGCTGCCGTTGGCGACCATGACCATCATCGTCACCGCGCAGCTCGCCCGGATGACCCGCGCCGTGGTCGGCAACATCCTGACGCAGCCCTATGTCGAGACGGCCCGGCTGAAAGGCGCCGGACCGGTCCGCGTGATCATGGTCCACGCCTTGCGAAACGCCGTCGGCCCGCTGATCAACATCATCGCGATGAATGTCGCCTACCTCATCAGTGGCGTGGTGATCGTCGAAACCATCTTCGCCTTCCCCGGCCTCGCCCGGCTCATGGCGGATTCGGTTCAGGCGCGCGACCTGCCGGTGGTCCAAGCCTGCGCAATGATTTTCTCGGCCTCCTACATCGGCCTGATCATGGTCGCCGATATCGTCGCCAAGCTGTTCGACAGCCGCAAGGAACCGGGGGCTCCCTCATGATCCCGCACCAGACACCCACCCTGCTCAAAAGCCTGTTCCGGCCTACGCTGCTGTCGGTTGTCGTCGCCCTCCTGCTGCTGCTCGCCGTCGTCGTTCTGGCGGCACCGCTGTTGCCGCTGCACGACCCCGACGCCTTTTTGAGCAGCGACGGCTTCGTTCCGCCGTCCGGCGAGTATTGGTTGGGCACCGACTTCCTCGGCCGCGATCTGCTGGCACGACTGCTCGGCTCGGCCCGCGTCACCCTTGGCATGGCCTTGCTCAGCACCATTCTCGCCCACCTGATCGGCGACACGCTGGGTTTGCTGGCGGCGTTGCGCGGCGGATGGTTCGATGCGGTCGTCAGCCGTGTCGTCGACGTGGTTCTGTCCGTTCCCAAGATCATTGCCGGTCTCGTCGTGCTCGCCGTGACCGGCCCGTCCCTCGTCGCCATCGTGGTGCTGACAGCCGTGGTCTATGCCGCCGGTGTGTTCCGGATCTCCCGTGCGCTCGGGCAGGATCTGATCGCCCAGGACTTCATCACCGTGGCCCGTGCCCGCGGCGAGGGCAATCGCTGGCTTCTGTTCGGCGAGATGCTGCCGCATGTGGTCATGCCATTGACCGCCGATTTCGCCCTGCGCCTGAGCTTTGCGATCCTCTTCATGAGCGGCCTGAGCTTTCTTGGTCTTGGCGTGCAGCCGCCCATGGCGGACTGGGGCGGGCTGGTCCGCGAAAATCTGGACGGCCTGCAGATCGGTTCCTGGGCACCGATCTATCCGGCTCTCTCCATCGCGGTCGTCTCCGTCCTGTTGAACCTGTTCGTCGACGGCCTGCAAGAACGTGAAAAGAAGGGAGGCGGGGCATGACGCTTCTCCATATCCAGAATCTGAACCTGTCCGCGGACAGCGGGAAACCCATTCTGCGGGACGTCTCACTGACCCTGGAAAATGGCCAGATCCTGGCGCTCATCGGGGCATCCGGGTCCGGGAAAACGACCCTGGCGCTGACCGCCCTGGGGCACATGCGGCCGGGCGTCCGCCACGTCTCCGGACAGGTGCTCTTCCGAGGCCAGGATCTGCTGCGGATGAGCCGGCGGGCACTGGCGCGCCTGCGTGGCCGCAAGCTGGCCTACATCGCCCAGAGCGCCGCGGTCTCCTTCAACCCGCGCATCCGGCTGGACCGCCAGGTCACGGAAAGCAGCCGCATCCATCACACCATGTCCCCCGACGCGGCCCACGCCCGGGCTCGGGAGGTCTATCGGACTCTTGACCTGCCCACCGGCGAAGCCTTCTACAACCGATTCCCGCACGAGGTTTCCGGCGGGCAACTTCAGCGGTTCATGATCGCCATGGGCCTGCATGAAATGCCCGAGATTCTGGTCTGTGACGAACCGACCAGCGCCCTTGACGCCACCACCCAGGTTGAGGTGTTGAAGGCCCTGGACACGGGGATTCACGCCAGCGGGACCGCCGCCATCCTGGTCGGCCACGACATCGCCCAGGTGGTCCAGGTCGCCACCCACATCCTGGTGATGCGCAACGGCGAGGTGGTCGAGCGCGGCACGGTCGAGAAGATCCTCCATCATCCCGAACATCCCTACACGCGGCGGCTCCTGGAGATGCATCGCGGTTTCGATGCCGAATCCGGAACCATGGCGGAAACCGTCGCCGCTGCCAGCGCGACAGCGGTGTCTCCGTCCGACCGGACCGACCGGGCGCCGCTTCTGGAGGTTCGCGATCTGGCCGTGTGCTACGGCACCGGCGGTTTCGCGGTAAAGGCACTCAGCGGTGCGTCGCTGACCCTGAACGGCGGCGAGATGATGGCGGTGGTCGGCGAGTCCGGGTCCGGCAAGAGCACCATGGCCCGTGCCATCGCCGGCTTGGTCCAGCCCAGCCAGGGCGAAGTCCTGGTCAACGGGCGGCCGATGGAACGGGATGTGCTCAAGCGTCCCCTCCCCATGCGCCGGGCCGTCCAGATCACCTTCCAGTCGGCCGACACCTCCCTGAACCGCCACCACACCGTTGGCCGCATCCTCGGACAAGTGCTGACGTTCTTCGGAGAACGCTCCAAGGAGCGCCGCGCCGAGCGGATACGCGATCTTCTGGAACAGGTCCATCTGCCCGCCGACTACGCAGACCGCAAGCCGAGCCAGATGTCCGGCGGTGAAAAGCAGCGCGTCAACCTGGCCCGTTCTCTCGCCGCCCGGCCGGACGTGCTGATCTGCGATGAAATCACCTCGGCGCTCGACAACATCGTCGCGGCATCGGTCCTCGACCTGATCGCCGAACTCAAGCGCGAGCTGAACATCGGCATCCTGTTCATCAGCCACGACCTTTCCGCGGTGGCTGCGATGTCGGACAAGATCATGGTCCTGCGCAACGGCGAAGTCGTCGAACAAGGCCCCACGGCGCAGGTCCTCGGGGCTCCCCGTCATCCCTACACCCGGCTGCTGCGCTCCTCGGTCGCCGCACTGCGCCTGGGATGGCTGGAGGAGGCTTCCGCGCTCCACCGGTCCCTGCGCGATGAACTCGGCGCCTGAGCCCTTATCCCATCCCATTCACCGGACACCTTCATCATGAAGATCACCAAAGCCACGATCTACGCCATCAACAGCGAGGGCCTCAAACCCGTCATCGTCAAACTCGATACCGATGAGGGAATATCCGGCCTCGGCGAGGTCGCCACGGCTTATGGCTGCGGCCGGACCGGCGCCGCGGGCATGATCCAGGATCTGTGCGCGCGGTTCGTGATCGGCGCCGATCCGACCCGCATCAACAGCCTGGTCGGCGAGATGTACGATCAGTCCTTCTGGCTAAAGAATCCGGGGGGCATTGCCGGAGCCGGCCTCAGCGCCATCGAGCAGGCTCTGTGGGACATTCGGGCACGGGCGCTGAACGTTCCAGTCCACGAACTGTTCGGCGGACGGATGCGTGACACGCTCGCCTACTACGCCAATGGCTGGTACTTCGGCGCGACCTCCGTCGGCGATCTGTTGCGCCAGGCGGAGGCGGCCGTGAAGGACGGGCACAAGGCCCTGAAAATGTACCCCTTGGCGCGGATTCAGCCCAACGGGACCCTTCGGCACACGGTCAACCGCTACGCGGATGACCGCGAAGCGGTAAGCACCGCGCTGGATATCGTCGCGCAGGTCCGGCGCACCGTGGGCGCCGATGTCACGCTCATGCTCGATCTGGCCGGTGGTTTTTCGGTGAGCGATACCATCCGCTTCGTCCATGGTCTGGAAGACCTGGACATCGCGTTCATCGAGGAAATCAGCGATCCGGGAGACCTGGGTGCGCTGGAGCGGGTCGCCGCCAGCACGAATATTCCAATCGCCACCGGCGAGCGGCAATATCTGCGGTATGGCTTCCGCGATCTGTTGGAGCGTCGGGCCGTCGGCATCCTGCAGCCGGACATCGGCAACACCGGCGGGTTCGCCGAAGCCCATAAGATTGCCGCCATGGCCGACGCCTACGGTGTCAAGGTGCAACCCCATGTCTGCGGCAGTTCCGTTGCGGCCAGCATCGCCACCCATCTCAGCGCGGTGATTCCGAACTTCTACGTTCAGGAACACTTCCCCTACTGGGCCCGCGTTCCCGGCTGGATCGAAGTGGCGACGGAGCCCTTCGAGACCCGTCTGAAGAACGGCGCTCTGCAAATTCCGGACGGGCCGGGTTACGGCGTCACGCTGAAGGACGCCGTGGTCCGGGAGCACATCTGGGCCGAGGTTCGTTAAGTCCGCCTGACAGAAGCTTGAGTCGTCTCTCGACTCGTCATCCCCGCGAAGGCGGGGATCCAGAGTTTTCCGAGCGGAACCAATGGGAAAAGCCTGGATCCCCGCCTTCGCGGGGATGACGGTTCCATTGGGCACCGATGGCGAAAACGGAATTCTGTTCGGCGCTCTAAGTCCGCCCACGGGCGGGTGCGGCACACGTTCAAGACCACCGGGGAAGGGCGATGCCTTTCCCCGGCGGCCGTTACAAAGCAGTCCAATGACCATGACCGGAAACGATCCGCGTCCGGCCGGCGCCTTCCCTTTGCCTGCCGACATCCAAGACGAGGAACTGGACGCGCTCCGTGCCGAGACGCCGGGGCTCGCCGGACAAACGTTCCTCTTGAGTTGCGGCGCGTCGCTGATGCCACGCCCCGTGGTCGAGCGGATGCACGACTACCTGGAGCTGGAAGCCCGGCTGGGCGGATACGGTGCCTTCGCGGCTTCCGAGGAGCGGCTGGAGCGTGTGTATGGGTCGATCGCCCGGTTGATCAACGCAGCGCCCTGCGAGATCGCTCTCGTCGAGAACGCCACGGTCGCGTGGCAGCTGGCGTTCCATTCCCTCGACTTCACCCCCGGCGATGTGATCATCACCGCCGAGGCCGAATACGGCGCCAATTATGTGACCCTGCTCCAGATGCAGCGGCGCCGGGGAGTCGTCATCCGCGTGTGTCCGTCGGATGAGCAAGGCATCGTCGATCTGACGGCGCTAGAGCGGATGATCGATCCGAAGGTTCGCCTGATTTCGTTGACCTGGGTGCCGACCAACGGCGGGTTGAACAACCCGGCGGCGGCCGTCGGGCGGATCGCCCGCGCGCACGGCATTCCCTATCTGCTGGATGCCTGCCAGGCGGTCGGTCAGATGCCGGTCGACGTCCAGACGCTCGGCTGCGACTTTTTGGCCGCGACGTCGCGCAAGTTCCTGCGGGGACCGCGTGGCGCGGGCTTCCTGTATGTCCGCCGCGCGATGCTGGATCGGTGCGAGCCTCCCTTCATCGATCACATCGGCGCCCGGTGGGTGGAGCGCAACCGCTATGAGCTGCGCGACGACGCCCGGCGCTACGAAAGCTGGGAAAGCAACCACATGGCTCGGCTCGGCATGGGCGAGGCCGCCGATTATGCAATGGAAATCGGCATCGACCGCATCTGGCGCCGCTGCCGCGGGTTGGCGCAGCGGCTTCGAGATGGCTTGGCAAGCGTGCCCAGCTTCCGGACTCATGACCTGGGCGAGTGCCCCAGTGCCATCGTCAGCTTCACCTCCGATGCCGTGGACCCGCGGAACATCGTCGCCGGAGCCGCAGCCCATGGCATCGTCATCAGCACCTCGTCGCCGGAAAGCACCCGCCTGGACGCCGAACGCCGGCATCTGCCCACGCTGGTTCGGGCGGCCCCGCACTACTTCAACACCGAGGCGGAAATCGACCAGCTCGTCGCTTTCGCCGAATCCCTGATCCGTCACGGCGACGGCTGATCTCGCTTCCCCGCCCCCCGAGCCATGACGAGCCATAAGGAGACAGACCGTGACCCCCATTCATACCGACTCCGCCCCGGCTGCCATCGGCCCCTATTGTCAAGCCATGCGCCACGGCGACCTGCTGTTTGTTTCGGGCCAGCTTCCCATCGTTCCGGCGACCGGGGTTTTTGTATCGGAAGACCCCAAAGAACAGATGGCCCAATGCCTTGCCAACATCGCCGCGATTGCCGAGGCCGCCGGCACGGACATCGCCAAATCCCTGAAAATCACCGTTCTGGTCACCGACCTGTCCACCTTCGCCGCCCTGAACGACGAATATGCGAAGGTGTTTTCCACGCATAAGCCGGCCCGTGCCTGCTATGAAGTTTCGGCCCTTCCGAAAGGCGCCCAGGTCGAAATCGACGCGATCATCGCCGTGTGAAGCACTTCACGGAACAATGGTGTCCGCTGATGTGGTGGAAGGGCCGTCCACCACATCAGCTCAGCGTTGCTTGTCGCCGCTGCTTGTCGCCCCGCGGCGGGTCCAGTGGTACAGCTTCACCCCTTGACCATATAGCATTTGCTTTCCGAGAGAGGAATGACCGCCTGCTCGGCAGGGATGGTCCGAAGCACCTTGTAATAATCCCATGGCCCCTTCGAATCCTCTGGACGCTTCACCTCGACCAGATACATGTCGTGGACGACGCGCCCATCCGCCCGGATTTTGGCATCATGGGCGAAGAAGTCGTTCACCGGCAGCTCGCGCATCTTTTCGGCAACGACCGTCCCCTTGTCCGTGCCGGCGGCTTGAACCGCTTTCAGATAATGGAGCACGGAGGAGTAGATGCCCGCGTGAACCTGGGTGGGCATCCGCTTCATCGTCTGTTCGTACCGCTTGGCAAAAGCCCGGCTCCCGTCATCGCGATCCCAATAATAGGCGGTTGTGGCGATCAGCCCCTTGGCGTTGCTGAGTCCCATCGCGTGGACATCGCTGATCATCAGAACAAGGCCGACCAGCTTCTGCCCGGCATCGGTTATTCCGAACTCGGCGGCCTGCTTGACGGAGTTGATCGTGTCCGAACCGCCATTCGCGAGTCCGACGATCTGCGCGCCGGACGACTGCGCTTGCAGGAGATAGGAGGAGAAGTCATTGGCGTTCGTCGGATGCCGGACCTCGCCGACGATCTTGCCTCCGTTCGCGGTGATCTCCTTCCGCAGATCCGCGGCCATCTGGTGACCGAACGCGTAATCGGCGGTCACCAGAAACCAATTCTTACCGCCCTCCTGGACCACCGCCCGGGCGCTGCCGATCGATTGCGAGTAGGTGTCCATGACCCAATGGAAGCCCGTCGGCGAGCAGTCCTCGTTCGTCAGGCGGGTGGTGGCGGGGCCGGACGCCAGGGCGACGATGCCGCGCTCCTTGGTCAAGGCCTGCACGGACAGCGCCGCCGCGGAATTGGTCATATCGGCGATCGCGTGGACACCGTCGACGTCGATCCATTGCCGCGCCTTGTTGGAGGCGGTGTCCGCCTTGTTCTGGTGGTCGGCCGACAGGATTTCGATGCGTTTGCCCAGAACGGTGCCACCGAAATCCTCGACGGCGAGTTTCGCCGCGACGACCGCGCCGGGGCCGCTGAAATCCGCGTAAGGCCCGGAATGGTCACCGAGCACACCGATGCGGAAGACATCCTGGGGCGCCTGGGCGAGGGCCGCGGTGGCCCCGAGGCAAAGCGCCGTGGAGAGCAGAAGGCTGGACAGACGCATGGTTCCTCCCGTTTTTCGGTTGAGATCATCGATTGATGGATTGCGCGGTCAGGCTTCGGTTCGTGCCAGGAACCTGCGCACGCCTTCCCGGTATTCGTCCGTTTCGGCGAACGCATAATGCCGAAGGCGTTCTTCCCTGGTGACCGGCGAGGGATCGGTCATGAGGCGGCGGATCTGCTGCTTGTGCGACCGTGCCGCCCCGATCCCGCTGCGCGCGATGCCGTCGACCACCGCCTCAAGGGCGGCTTCGAACTCCCCGGCCGGCGCGACCCGGGTCAGCAACCCCTTCTCGTAAGCGCGCGGGGCATCATACACGGCGCCCTGTATCAGCATTTCGGCGAGGGTCGCCGGCCCGACCAGCCTGAACAGCGCCTGGGTCTCCGCAATGGCCAGCGGAAAACCGAGCCGTCCGACCGGCGCCCCGAACCGCGCGGCCTCGTGGGCCAGACGGATGTCGCACACCGCCGCGATCTCCAGCCCTCCCCCGAAGCAGGCCCCCTGAATGGCCGCCACCGTGGGAACCGGACATTCCGCAAGCGCTTTCAGGCATTTCAAGACATGGTTTTCGTGAAACGCGACGACCTGATCGAAGGTCGACCGCAACTCGGCGAATTCCGATATGTCGGCGCCGGCGGAGAAGGCCGCGTCCCCCTGCCCACGGATGACGATGCACCGCAAGGCCTCGTCGCGGCCCAGGCGCGTGACGCTTGCCTCGAGTTCCGCCCACATGGCTAGGGACATGGCGTTGAGCTTGCCGGCATTCTCCAACGTCACCGTTGCGCGATGGCCCGTTACCGCCGTGAGGACCGCACCGGTCATTTGAACGCTCCAACCGATTGAAAATGGCGAACAGGCGGGTCAGGCGACCTTTTCCCGGCCGTCCCGATGATCCGATCCGCGCGGGTTCTGGTAGACGACGCGCGTCTCCTCCCAATGGGCGATCTCGCCGGCGGAGAAGCCGAGATCCGTGAGGATCGCCCGGCTGTGCTGCCCAAGCACGGGCGGAGGTTTCCGGATCCAGCGGCCGTCATGGCCATCCATCCGCAGCGGGTTGGAAATCTGCCGCATCGGCCCGAGCGTCGGATGCTCGAAGGACTCGATCAGGTCGAGATGCGCGACCTGGGCATCGGCGACGACGTCGTCGATCCTGTTGATCGGGCCGGCGGGGATTCCCGCCTCGACCAGCCGTTCCGTCCAGTCCGCACGGGTCCTCGTCGCCAGACGCTCCTCGATGATGAGCCGCAGTTCTTCCCGATGGGCCATGCGGCCGGCGTTGTCGGTGAAGCGTTCGTCATCCTTCAGACCGGCGAGGCCGATGACGTCGCACAGGCTGAGCCACATGTCCTGCGTGGCGGCGCCGATGTTCAGGTTGCCGTCCTGCGCGCGGAACACGCCGTAGGGAGCGATCACCGGATGCACGTTGCCGGTGGGCAATGCGACCTCGCCCAGGTTGAGGTAGCGCTGGCCCTGCACGCTCAACAGGCTGACCAGACTGGACAGCAGCGAGGTCTCGATGACACGTCCCGCACCGGTCTGCTGCCTTTGCGCCCAAGCGGCCAGCACGCCGATCGCCAGCCACATGCCCGACGTCATGTCCCCGATGGCCACGCCGACGCGCGTGGGTCCGGTTTCCGGCGTGCCGGTGAAGCTCATGAAGCCGGCGTAGCCCTGGGCGATCTGATCGAAGCCCGGCCGGGAGGCGAGCGGCCCGTCGCTGCCGAAGCCGCTCAGGCTGGCGATGATCAGCTCGGGTTTTTCCGCTCGCAGGCCGGCGGGCTCCAGCCCCATCTGGGCGAGGGTGCCGGGACGGAAATTCTCGATGATCACGTCGCAGCGCAGCGCCATCTCGCGCAGCAGGCGCCGCCCTTCCTCGCAGCGGAAGTTGATGCCGATGTCGCGCTTGTTTCGGTTTCCGCAGAGGTAATAGACGCTCTCGTCACGGTCGAACGGCCCCCACGCCCGGATCATGTCGCCATCGGGGATCGCCTCGACCTTGATGACGTCCGCTCCCAAGTCACCCAGGATCAGCCCGCAGAACGGCCCCGACAGGGCCCGACTCAAATCCAGCACTCTCATGCCTGTAAGCGGAAATGACGCTTGATCCACCGTGACCTCGCTTGCTGAATGCGCTGGATGTGTTGGATGTGTCGGCGTCCCGCACGCGCCTTTGCCGCGCATCGCCGTCTGATCGCCCGGTTCGATGGGCGGCGATCGCCGTCGCCCTGGCCGGCTGCCATGGAAAGTTGGCGGCGTGCGCGATCCGTTGATTGATCTTGCGAACAGTCAGCCGTCTCGTCAAGCTATATGTATGTAGATAAGCGATTTAAATATTTTTATGGCCCAACTCCGCATGGACCGAGGAGCGGGCAAGGATTTTGGGCCCACGCCCCGGCAGACGGCGCGGCCGCCCCGAAGGGTCGCGGGCGCATCCAGGCGGATGCCTTCAATCCACCGTCACGTCAGGGGGCAAAAACGCCGCGTTTCAGGTCGCAACGGCGGACTTGCGGCGTGGCCCGCTCTTGCGCGTCGTCGTTTTCCGGGCGCCGCTCCGTTCCCTGCGCGGCGCTTCAACGACGGAGGAACCGCTGGAATCGGAGGGTTGGGAGGGCTGGCCCGGATCGTCCGGAAGCTCCGCCAGGAAATCCATCAGCCCAACGGCACCGATCACATGCTCGTGCATCGCCGCCTCGGCGCCGGCGTCGTCCCCGGCCACGATCGCCTCGGCCACACGATGATGGCCGGCGTAGGATCGTTCCATGCCGCCGGGCCGCTGGAAGGGATTGCGGCGGTACATGCGCAAACGGCGCCGGATGTCCCGCACCTGGCTTGCCAGGAACTCGTTCCTGGCGCCGGCGTAGATCGCCTCGTGGAACTCGTGGTTCGCCTCGTCGTAGCCGGCGACGTCCTTCGCCTCGACCATCGGCAGAAAGGACAGAAGGATGGCGCGAAGCCTGTCCTGCTCTTCCCGGGTCATGCGCCTGGCGGCGAGCTGCGCGCAGTATCCTTCGAGTTTCGCCAGCACCTCGAGCATGGCGGCGATCTGCTTGACCGACAGGCGCGCGATCTCGGCACCCTGGCGGGGCCGGAAAATGACGAGACCGAGCGACGCGAGCTGGAGAAGGGCCTCGCGCACCGGCGTGCGGGAGACCCCGAACCTCTTGCAGAGTTCCTGTTCGTCGAGCCGGTCTCCCGGACGGAAATGGCCTTCCGAAATCTCGTTCTCCAGCCAGGCCCGCAACTGGCTTGGACGGCTGAGAGAGATGTCGTCTGGACCGGCCGGCATGCAACCTCACACTCTCATTCTTGGAAACCGTTGGAACGCGCTGGTTTGGACCACGCTGGGCGATATGCGGATGCGCACAGCGTCATATACTTTGCCACACTTCAATCGGTGGCGCCAGCGTGGGCCCCGTCACGCAGGTAGCGCACAATCGCCGAGAAATCGTCACCCCCATGCCCGCTGTCCGCAAACAGGGAGTAGACATCGACGGCGGCAAAGCCGAGCGGGGTCGTCGCGTTCGCGGCCAGGGCGGCCTCCTTCGCCAAACGCAGATCCTTGAGCATCAGCGAGGCGGCGAAGGGACCGCCCATGTTGCCGAGCCCGACACATGCGATGACATCCACGCGTGTTCTCCTCCATGAAAGGCGGTCGGCCGTCGCTGCCAGCCAAGCGCGCCCCGGTTGGGTGCGCCGCGTCGTCATCCCCGTTCGAGGCGACCGCGCGTTGGAATGAGGGATAAGGCGCGCGGAGAGACCTCCGCGTAGCGCCCACGCACATCTTATCCAGCGAGCGCATACCTTGTCCATTCCAATGCATACGAAACCAAGATCCGGTCGTTCCGGATCGCATCTTTCCTGACGGCAATTCGCGCGGATTCGCTGGATCAGCGCCATGAAAAAAATATTTATAAGCAAAATTTGAATACACATCGTTGACCAAACGAACATCGCCGGCTATGGTGGGATCGACAGGAAGCGATCGAAGGCGCCCCGGCCGTACCGCCGCCGTCCGGCGCGGTCGGAGCGGGGACCTGTGCCGGCAGGGGGAACGGCGCGCTCCCCCGCCCTTCCCAGCTGGCTGATGGCAAAGAATGACGTTCTGGGCATGGAGTGACGCGCGATGCAGCATACAGGTGAGATCAGCCAGCCGGCCGTGATGCGGCGACGGATGCTGATTGGAGGCGATTGGGTGGAGGCGGCCTCCGGCGAGGCATTCCCGGTGGAGAATCCGGCCAAGCGCGCGATCATCGCAACGGTTCCCCGCGGCACCGCCGTCGACGTCGAGCTGGCCGTGCGGAGCGCGTCCGATGCCTTCCCGGCGTGGAGCGCCGTCGCGCCCCGGGAACGTGGCCGGATGCTGCTCCAGATCGCCGACGCGATGGAGGCCCGGCTGGAGGACGTCGCCCGCCTTATCGCGCTGGAAACAGGCAACGCTCTGCGCACGCAGGCCCGTGCCGAGGCGAGGATCTCGGCGGACATCTTCCGCTATTTCGGCGGCCTCGGCGGTGAACTCAAAGGAGCGACGATTCCGCTCGGCGATTCGGTTCTCAGCTACACGCGACGCGAGCCTCTCGGCGTGGTCGGCGCGATCATTCCCTGGAACGCCCCGGTCCTTCTGGCGGCGCTCAAGATCGCGCCGGCCCTGTGCGCCGGCAACACGATGGTGCTGAAGACCGCCGAGGATGCGCCGCTCGCCGTTCTGCTCATGGCGGAGATCTGCCAGCAATTCCTGCCGGCCGGCGTGCTGAACGTGCTGACCGGCTTTGGCGTCGAATGCGGCGCCCCGCTTCTCAACCATCCGGCCATCGCCAAGCTGTCCTTCACCGGATCGACCGCCGTCGGCAAGATCGTCATGGAGGCGGCCTCCCACCGTATCGTTCCGGTGTCGCTCGAACTTGGCGGCAAGAGTCCCTCGATCGTCTTCCCCGATGCCGACGAGGACTGGGTGGTGGAGGGCATCGTCGCGGCCATGCGCTTCACCCGGCAAAGCCAGTCCTGCACGGCGGGCTCGCGCCTGTTCCTGCACAGGAGCGTCTTCGACTCGTTCCTCGACAAATTGTCCGCCAAAGTTTCGACGCTGCGCATTGGCGATCCGTTGGCGGAGGACACCGACGTCGGCACCATCATCAACGAAAGGCAGTTCAACCGCGTCTGCGGATACATCGAATCCGGCCTTGCCGAGCCGGATGCCAAACTTGTGGCCGGCGGTCTTCCGCCGACCGACGGGCCGTTGAGCGAGGGCTACTTCGTGCAGCCGACGATCTTCGCGCACACCTCCAACGACTGGCGTCTGTCCCGGGAAGAGATCTTCGGTCCGGTGCTGGTGGCCATTCCCTGGACCGACGAGGCCGACGTCATCAGAATGGCGAACGACACCCATTATGGCCTCGCCGCCTATCTGTGGACCCACGACATCGGCAAGGCCCTGCGGACCGCGCATCAGGTTCAGGCCGGCTGGGTCCAGATCAACCAGGGCACCGGGCAATCCCCGGGACAATCCTATGGTGGCTACAAGCAGAGCGGCCTCGGCCGCGAATTCTCGCTCGAAGCCATGCTGGACAGCTTCACGCAGCTCAAGAACATCACCGTCAACCTGACCCGCTGACACGACAGAGCCGCAACAGGGCGGCGTACGGGAGGCGCTTTATGAGAGCGTGTCCGGGTATGTGGAGCTGCTCGAGGTCGAGTTCTTCACAACACCGGACGCCTCCGGGACATCGGAAAACTGCTGCATCACCGCGATCACGGTCAACAGCAGCTATCCCGGCTTTCCGGCGAGCGATGCCATTGACGGCAACACCTTGACGACGTGGTCGACGGCTGACAATTCGGCGTCCAACTCTTGGATCGCCGTAGACTTCATCGCGTTCATCGGCCTGTCGACGCGCACGACCCGTGCGATGGCGATCTACCCGAGAGACACGCGGATTTCCCCGACGACATACCTTGAGGCGTCCTCGGACAATTCGACGTGGACGCGCGTCGCGACGCTGTCCCCGGCAAGCACGCAGGTGCGTCAGGTCTTCGCCAACTTCCAACAATCCTCCAATAAGCAAGAGAAAAAGCGATGCTCCCCCCTGTTGCCATTGTGTCCGGCGGCCTCGTCCGGGCAAATTTCGACCGAGCCGCCCCCTTGACCGGCCCCGGCGGCGTCCAGCACCCCGCCGAAGCTTGGACGCTTGGCGGCCGGATCAGGTTGTAGGCGGCAGCGGTCAGGGTGAACACCCAGCCGACGCGAGCCGTGCCCCGGTGGCGGGTCTTGGTGAACACCGTGACGTCCCACACCGGGGCGTCCATCGACAAGCCGACGAACCAGCGGAACGGCAGGTTGTAATCGAGTTGCTCCATCAGTTGGCGTTCCGAGCGCACCGAGTGGAAGGCCTGGAGCAGCCGCGCCCGCAGCAGCCTCTCCGGCGGGATCGAGGGGCGCCCGATCTTCGAGTACAGCCCCTCGAAGGCGGGCGACATCACCTCAAGCGCTTCGTCCACGATGGCCCGGATCGCTCGCAGCGGGTGGTTGGCTGGAACACGCCCCTCGCAGCTCACCGAGCTGAACAGACCCTCGCTGCGTTCATCCGAGACCCGCATCGTCCTCTCGCAGGCCGCATTCCCCTCGACCGGAGAGAATCACGACCGCCCGGCCGGGCAAAGCCTTTTTCTGCGTCCTGATAATCGACTGGGATACAAATAAGCCCCGTTGATGGCGTCAGCTTCCTGCTCGGCCCATGAAGCGACATTTAACTGCCGTCTCATACAACTGCTTTCGGCGAAATCACGCATATTGGTCTGATATTTCGGTGTCTGCTCATGGCGCAGAGCAAAAGCCCCGCTGTTCCGCCTCGTCTGCACCGACGTTCGGCATTCATCCGGCAGCATGCGTCCAAACCTCGATGATCGGAACCTCCCAGCTTTCGGTCCTCAGCTGCCCACGCCAAGCCTCGGCGCCATCCGTCCGATAGCGCCGGACCACGGCGTGCACTCTCGCCTGTTCGATGGCCGGCACCAGAACCGACCAGTGCCGGCTGGCCATCTCCGAAAGCCGCAGCACCACGGTGCCGTCGGCCGCCAGCACCGTTACCCGGTCCTCCGGCGTGGGCGGTGCCCGCAACGCAACCGCATCGCCCGGCCGCAGCCCAGCGAGAGCGCGATGGACCGGTGCCGTCGCCGGCTGGCGGCCGGCAAAATCGATGTAAAGATCACCAAGCCCGAGCACCGTGCGCTGGCGGTTGAGCAGCCCCGGATCGGCCCGCCCGGCGGCGGATGCCACCTGTTCCACGCCGTCGAGCAGGGGGAGGTGCGGATTCCTCACATCGGCCCGGCGCATCAGGCACAGCGTCTCGCGGGCCCGCGTCATGCCGACGTAGAACAGCCGGCGCTCCTCCTCCTGCGCCCCGGTCCCGGCGCGCGGCCGGCCGGCCCATCCGCCATCGAGGATGAAGACATGCCGGAATTCCAGCCCCTTCGCGCCGTGCGGCGTGCCGATGTGGATGCCGGCCCCGGTCGACCGCTCGCGGCGCAGCTGGGCCAGCCCCTCGTAGAGGAAATCGCGCGCCGCCTCCGGCTCCGCCGCCCGGCCGGCACACACCGCCGCCCACCCGTCGAGCAGCTGCCCGACCAGTCCCCACCAGGGGGAAGCGCCCTGCTCGTGCCGCGCGGCCGCCAGCTGGGCGCGCAGCCAGGCCTCGTCGACGCGCGCGGTCGCCCGCCGCAACCGGTCGAGGAACGCCACCACCTCGCGCAGCCGGTGCAGGGGAAATCGGTCGGAGGTGTCGTCGTAGGCGGGGTCGCAGGGCACGCCGTTCCGTTCGCACAGGGCATGGAACGGCGCCAGATCATGGCGCGTGCGCGCCAGCACGGCGACGTCGCTCCAGGACGCCCGCGGATTGAGCGCCCGCCGCTCGTGAATGAGCGCCATGACTGTGCCGATCTGGTGCGCGGCGTCCTCGACGGCCAGGACCCGCACGGGCTCGCCCGCCGCCCCCCCGGCCCGCGCCCGGTCGATGCGGATGGGATGGCCGGTCTTCATCCGGTCGCCGTTGTGCCGGATCAGCGTGTTGGCCGCCGCGATCACGGCGGCGGTCGACCGGTAGTTCTCCACCAGATGATGGACCTCGGCCGCGTAATCCTCGCGGTAGCGGCGGATGAAGGCGACGTCGGCGTGGCGGAAGCCGTACACCGCCTGGTCGTCGTCGCCGACCGCCATCAGGGCGATCCGCCCCTCCGGATCCTTCTCCTGACGGCCGGCGATGGCGGAGACGAGGTCGTACTGCTCCTCGTCGATGTCCTGGTACTCGTCGATCAGGATGTAGCGGTAACGCGCCAGCAACCGTTCCCGCACCTCCTCGGCGTCCAGCCCCGGAAACACGCTGTCACCGCGCAGCAGCGCGGTGGCGTCGCGGATCACCGCGGCGAAGGGATCGCGGACGGTCGCCTCCGTGCCGCGCTCCAGCCGCTCGCTGATGCTCGCCCCGACCAGCCGCATGGCGAGCGCGTGGTAGGTGTGGGCGTCGACCCAGCCGACCTCGTCGCCGATCAGGTCGCGCAGCAGCCGCCGGACCGACAGCGCCGCGGCGTGGTTGAAGCACAGCACCAGGATCGCCTGCGCCGGCACCCGCAGCACCCGCATCAGGTAGGCGCAGCGATGGACGATGACCCGCGTCTTGCCCGACCCCGGCCCGGCCAGGACCAGCAGGTTGAGGCCGACCGGGGCGGTGACGATCGCCTGCTGCGCCGGATTGCCGAGACCGGTGACGATGCGGGCGTAGGTCTCCGCCGACACCGGCCGGGTCAGCTCGGTGCGGCGGCCGGGAAAATGCCGGGCCAGCAACCGGCCCTCCTGCAACAGGATCACCTTCCAGTCGTGCAGCATCAGCAGGGCCGCCTGGACCTCGGCGACGGGATCGGCGACGTCGGCCCCCAGGACGATGTCGCCGCGCACCGCCTCGGCCAGCTCCTCAAGGGTGAAGGGCACCACCGCCTTGCCGGCGCCGTCCGCCGCCCAGCTCAGCGCCAGCAGCCGGTCGAGCAGCAGGGTGGCGACGGCCTCCCGGCGCCGGGCACCCTCCTCCACGGCCTCCCAGCCGCCGGACAGTTTCAGGCTGTAGCGCCAGCGCGCCACGGTGGCGAGCCGCAGGCGTCCGCCCTGGCCACGGTTCGGGTCGGCCAGCGTCTTCAGCAGGCGCAGCACCACCTCGGGCTGGCAGTCGGCGCAGCCGCGGTCGCGCAGCCGCTGGGTGGCCGACCGGCACGCCGCACCGCCTACCCCGAAGGACGATGCCGGCAAACGGCGCCGCAACCGCGAGGAAGGCAAGCCCGGCTGATGCTCCGGGCCAAGCGGAACGGGCTGTCCGCAGCCCTGCCCTCCCCCCTCGCCGCCGGGAGCATGGAGAAACGGAAAGGTCGCCGCGGACCATGCCGGCAGTGCGGTGGCGGCGCGTTGCCTCCGCCGGACCGCGACGCAACGGCCCCCGGCGGGGCGGAACGCGCCATGACGCCGCCCGGGCACGTCCGGACCGACGCTTACCGCTGCCGCCCGCCCGTCGGATGGTTCTCTCCTTCCGGGAGGAGGCGACGGAATTCGTCGCGGACGATGCGGTAGCAGTCGCACGCGGTCTCCTCCAGCCCGGCAGGGTCGAGGATGGTGATGTTGCCGCGCGTGTAGGCGATCAACCCGGCGTTCTGCAAGAGCTTCGCCGTGACGGTCACGCCGGCCCGCCGCACGCCGAGCATCACCGCCAGATACTCCTGGGTGAGTGGAAAATCGTCGCCGGCCCGGTCCCGGCTCATCAGCAGCCAGCGGGCGCACCGCTCCTCGATGGTGTGGAGGCGGTTGCAGGCCGCCGACTGGGCGACCTGGTTGAAGTGCGCCTGCGCGAAGCGCAGGAGCTTGGCGCGCAGCGTGCCGCTCTGGTGCACGGCGGCCTGGAACGCCATGGCCGGCATCCGCCAGCCGTCGCCCGGAATCTGCACCTCGCATTGGTAGGGCATCCGGTTCGCCTCCATCAGGATCGGGGTGCCGACCAGCCCCTCGTTTCCGATCGTGCCGACCTCCACGGCGTCGCCGTCGGGCAGGACGCTGATCAGCGACGCGCATCCCCGCTCGATGAAATGCACGTGCGTGATGTCTTCGTCCGGCCGGACCAGGGGCGCCTTCTGAGGCAACTGGACAGCTTCCAGATGAGGTCTGACCACAGGGCCTCCTCCGTCGCCGAGAGGCTGCTGAGGATGTAGTTGCGGCTGTCCATGGCGATCCCCCCGGCTGTGTGGCCGGCTGTGTGGCGTGCGAGCGGGCGCCCCGTCAAAGGGCGCAAACCCGTCCATCGCGCCGACGTTCCGCGCGACATTCCCTTGTGCACGGTAGCGTACCGACGGGCACCCGCCGTTCCCGCTATTCTGCCCGTGTGGATGAGCAGCGGGAGGCGTCAGCAGCGATGGACGAGATGGACTATGAACTCCTCAAACGCCGACATCGCACCCTCATGAGGCAGGCGCAACAGGTCATCGACGAGGCCCGCCGCATCCGCTACGACTTCCGGCGCAGTTTCAAGACGGTCGACGCCTGGGGTCTCCGGCCCGCGCGGAGCGACAAGGCTGCGGCGAAGCCGTCCGGGATGACGACCAGCGCCCCGCCGGTGGCGGACGGCGACACCGAAGACTAGGGTCTGTTGACATTCATGGAACGAAGAGGGATTCCCGCGGCACGAGAAATCTGATTCAAGGCTGCCGAACCGGAGGTGGCCTTGGATCGATTGGTGCTGCGGGATGATCAATGGGAGCGGATCGCTCCTCTTCTGCCTGGAAAGGCCGGCGATCCCGGCCGTTCAGGGGTAGACAACCGGCTGTTTGTTGAAGCCGTGCTCTGGATCGTGCGGGTGGGGGCGCCCTGGCGGGACCTTCCCGCTTCGTTTGGCTGCTGGAACTCGGTGTTCCAACGCTTTCGCCGTTGGGCCAAGGCCGGTGTCTTCGACGAGGTGTTCACGGCCTTGTCGGGCGACGCGGATTTCGAGTATGCGATCATCGATGGAACCATTGTCCGGGTGCATCAGCACGGTACCGGCGCAAGGGGGGGACGCAGACTCAGGCTATCGGCCGCTCTCGCGGCGGGTTGACGACCAAGATCCTGGCCGTGGTCGATGCGCTGGGCAATCTTGGGCGCTTCATGCTGCTGCCGGGCCAGCGGCACGACAGCGTCGGTGTCGCGCCGGTCCTGGAAGGCATCGAGTTCTCCGCCTTGCTGGCCGATAAAGCCTTCGATAGCAATGCCATCCGCGCTCTGGTTGCCGAGCGAGGGGCGGTCGCCGTCATCCCTTCGAAGGCAGACCGCTCCGTGCCCATCCCTCATGACACCGAAATGTACAAATGGCGTCACCTGGTCGAGACTGGTCGAGAATTTCTTCTGCAAGATCAAGGGGTTTCGGCGCATCGCCACACGCTATGACAAGACCGACACGAGTTTTTCCGCGGCCATTCACCTGGTAGCCACCGTCTTGGCAACCTGATGAATGTCAACAGACCCTAGGCCATGCGAGACGGAGCCGGGTGTTCCCTCTCAATACGGCGAAAACATTAAGAAAATCAATTAGATATGAGACATAAGCCCCCTTCTTGGGGGCTCTTTTGTGCCTTGAGTAGCGGTTTCCCGAATTTTACCCACAGTCCAACTAAGTACCTGACGAAACAACGCTTTCACCGACGCATCCCCAAAAATACGCAGCCGTTCGGCTGTTCCGTGACGCAAGGAATGACGCATGATCGACGCAAGCGAGACGCAAGCCGTGCGGGAGGACGCGGGCGATTTGCTCTATGGAGCGCCCGCGATTGCCGCTTTTCTGAACGTGAGAACGAGACAGGCATATCACCTGATCGAGAAAGCCGGACTGCCCAGCTTCAAGCTGGGCGGTAAGGTCTGCGCCCGCCGCTCCACCCTGGCAAAGTGGCTTGTCGAGCAAGAGGCCGCTGGCCAGCCCGATCCGTCCGGGAAGGGGGCGGGCGATGAATGAGCCACAAGCCCCACCACGCCCGGCCGAACGCCACCGGCCGGAACGAGACGCGGCGGTTCGTGGCGCTCCCCCACTACCTGCTGAATAGCCCCGCATGGCGCACCCTGACCCCGAACGCCAAGGCCCTGTTGATCGACGTCTGGTCGCGGCACAACGGGGCGAACAACGGCTCCATCGCCTACGCGGTGCGGGAGGCCGCCGGGATCGGGCTGAGCAAGGACCAAGCCGGCCGGGCCTTCCGGGAGTTGGAGGAACGGGGGTTCCTGAAGGTCCGCCACGCCTCCACCTTCACCCTGAAGACCAGGGAGGCACGAACCTGGGAACTGACCGCCGAGCCGTGCGCCGGACAGCCGCCGGGCAAGGATTTCATGCGTTGGCAGCCGCCGGCCGAAAACAAAACACAGTCGCACCAGCGCGACGCACAGTCGCACCAGTGAGACACACCCGGCACTAACGCAACATTATTACCTCTGACGGTCGCACCAGCGCGACCGTGGAGGCCCGTGAAACGGTTTCACAGTCGCACCAGCGCGACACTTCTATATTCCATGTGGGTGGCACGCAGAACCCCGCTCGGCACGGCTGCCGGTGCGGTGGAGCGCCCGCCCAACGCAGAGCCGCACCGGCTGCCGATGGACGCAGCCAAGGCGCAAGACCATCGCCGTCAGGCGATGCCCGTAGACCCCCCATCACCACCACCATGAAGGACGCCCGCATCATGCCCGATGCCACCAACACCTATGCCCGCACCGTCGCCAAGAACAGCACGAAGACCATCCGCGTCGCCGTCGAGTCCAACGGAGCCGCCGGCTACGTCGATTTGCGCTGCATCGACCAGCGCCGGCCCGCGTCCGCTGGCGACGGCTTCGGCTTCCTGCCCGCCCGGTTGCCCGAACTGATCGCCGCCCTTCAGGACGCGCAGGCCGAGTGTGTGCGTCGCGGATTGCTGACCGAAGGGGAGTGCGCCCGATGACCGAGCACACCCACATCGCCACCATCGCCAAGAACGCGACCGAGGAAATCCGCGTCGGCCTGACCGCGTTCAACGGCAAGCCGCTGTGCGACTTCCGGATCTTCACCGAATACCGGGCAACCGGCGAGACCGGCCCGACCAAGAAAGGCGTGACGTTCGCCGTTGCGCTGCTGCCGCAGATCATCGCGGCGTTGCAGGAAGCCGAAGCCCGCCGGCTGGGGCTGCTGACTGGGGAGACGACGCGATGACCAGCCGTGCCGAGGTGATCGAGCGGATGCTGGCGCCCGTGGTCTTCGACAGCCGGCCTGTGCGGCGCTCCCGGATCGACGCGGCGTTGCGGGTCATCTGGGAAGGCCCGGCCCGCGACAGTGAACTGGACGGCGCCCTGGCGGGCTTGCAGGCCCGTCGCAGGGCTGGGGGTGGGGAGGGCCGGAAGGGTCCTTCCCGGCCGGACAAGGGCAGTCGGGGCTGACGGCCGCATCCCATTCCTAGCGTGTCATCGGTGTTAAGGCTTAACGGGCACAACCGTAAGCCGCACCTTTCTTAACGTTCCCGAGGTGCCCATGCCCGGACCCGTCATCGAAACGAAAGCCGCCTTCGCCCGCCGCGTCGGGCTGAGCCGGCCCCGCATCACCCAGCTTGCCGCCAAGGGCCTGCCGGTCACGGCGGACGGCAAGGTGGATGTCGGCGCGGCGCTGGAGTGGATGAGCCGTGAACTCGACCCCACCCAGCGCGTCGCCCAATCCAAGGCCAAGGCCCGGCCCGCCCTGGTCCCTCCGGTGCCCGCTCCCGTGGAGGGCGACGCGGAGGGCGAGGACGACGGCGACCTGATCGCCGCCCGCACCGAACACGAATGGCTGAAGGTGGAGCGCGCCCGGCTGGCGCTGGAGCGCGACAAGGGCGACGTCGCTCCGTGGGCGGACATCGACCGCGTGCTGTTCGAGTACGGCCGGCGCCACCGGGATGCCTGATTGGCGTGGTCCCAGCGCGTGGTTCCCGACATGGCGGCGGAACTGAAGGTGGACGGCGGCACGCTGACGGCGGTGCTGCGCAAGTTCGTGACCGCCCACCTGCAAAAGCTGTCGGAGGCCGCCGATGCTGGCCGCTGAGATCGAAGCCCGCGCGCTGGCGACCATCGCCGCCGGGCTGGCCCCGCCTCCCGACC
>NZ_JAGINM010000007.1 GCF_017876095.1 Azospirillum agricola | reverse complement strand
TCTCGCGCAGATCCTCACCTGCGCGCCGCTCCGATGTCCCTGCTGTCGGTGCTGGCTCGTCCCGCACCGGCGGGAGTAGAACTGCCAAAGTAGTGCTAGCAGGACGCGGAAAAAGGGCTGTTCCTGGCAGGTCGGTCGTGATTCCCTTGGGTCGTTGAGAACGCGGCCTGTGAGGGGATGATGCGGGGTTCGGACGAACGCAGCGAGAGTCTGTTCAGCTACGTGAGCTGCGAGGCTCGGGTTCCGGCCGATCATCCGTTGCGGGCGATCCGGGCCATCGTGGACGAGGCGCTGGAGGTGATGTCGCCGGCATTCGAGGGGCTGTACTCCAAGATCGGGCGGCCGTCGATCCCGCCGGAAAAGCTGCTGCGGGCTTTGCTGCTCCAGGCCTTCCACTCGGTGCGCTCGGAACGCCAGCTTATGGAGCAGCTCGACTACAACCTGCTGTTCCGCTGGTTCGTCGGTTTGTCGATGGACGCCCCGGTGTGGGATGTTACCGTGTTCACCAAGAACCGCGAGCGCCTCCTGGCCGGCGATGTGGCGGCCAAGTTCCTGGCCACCGTGCTGGGCCAGCCGAAGGTCAAGGCGCTGCTGTCGGACGAGCATTTCTCGGTGGACGGCACGCTGATCGAAGCCTGGGCCTCGGTGAAGAGTTTCCGGCCCAAGGACGGCAGCGGCGAGCCGCCGGGGCCGGGGCGCAACGGCGACCGCGACTTCCATGGTGAGAAGCGGTCCAACGAGACCCATGCGTCGACCAGCGATCCCGAGGCCCGGCTGTACCGCAAGGGCAACCGGCGAAGCTCGCCTTCATGGGCCATGCGTTGATGGAGAACCGCCACGCCCTGGTGGTGGATGTCCGGCTCACCGCGGCCACCGGTCTGGCTGAACGCGAAGCGGCGGTTTCTTCCATGGTCGAGGCCATCCCCGGCCGCCACCGCATCACGGTGGGCGCCGACAAGGCTTACGATACCAAGGATTTCGTGGCGAACATGCGCGAGTTGGGCGCGGCCCCCCCATGTCGCGCAGAACACGAGCAACCGCCGTTCGGCGATCGATGGCCGGACCACCCATCACCCCGGCTACGCCGTCAGCCTAAGAATTCGCAAACGGATCGAGGAGGTCTTCGGCTGGATCAAGGGAGCCGGCTTGCGCAAAACGCGCCATCGCGGCACCGCCCACGTCGGTTGGATGTTCACCCTGACCGCCACCGCCTACAACCTGATCCGCCTGCCCAAGCTGCTGGCGGCGGCATAATCACGCCCGGAGTCCGCCTGAACGGCAGTTCCGGGAGCCTTGGAGCGCGAAAAGGCGCTCCATTCTGATAAAAACGGCCGTCGCAAACGCCATTTTCAAGCCTTAGCGGTGGAAAAGGCCAGAATATGTTCGTTTTTCCGCAGCCTGTTAAGGCTGTCGGCAACGCGGATCGGCATGGCGCAGCCGGATCAGGTCCGCCGTGGTCAACAGACGCTCGTCTATCCGGTGCAGCGATAGACCTGATTGCCGGCCGCGCGCAGGGCCTGGACGGCGCGATAGAGGGCGTCCGCCTCACGCTGGGGCTGCACCGGCCGGTGGCGCGCGGAACGCGGCGGATCGCCCAGTCCAGGCGAAGCTGCCGGTCGCGCCAGCGGCGTGACAGGGTGCCGGGCTGGACGGGCGTGGCTCACGCCCTCCCCTCGACGCTGGCGCCGAGCTGGGCGCGGACGGCAGCGATGGCCGTGGCTGGGATCTCGCAGTCCGGGCTGTCGGGCGGATCGCCCCAGAAGCTGTTCCAGCCCAGGCGGCCCCGGCTGAACCACTGGTCGAGCTGCTGGGCGAAGTCGCGGATTCGCATCGGGTGCAGGCGGGGGCAGCGCTCCGCGAGGATGGCTTCGATGGCCGCCCTCGACGGGGGGTACGCGCCCATCGTCGCCGGCTCCGGTGAACGTCCGCAGGCCTTGATCCGCGAATCGGGGACCGGCGGCATGGGCTCGTCCGTCCAGCGCTCCTGTGCCAGCCAGGTCGCCGGGTTGCAGGGCCGGGGTGCCTCTGGATGGGCCAGCCGCTCGCGGTAGCGGATCGCCCCGGCCAGCAGATCCTCCCGCGTCGCTCCACGCTTTCGGGCGGCGCGGTAGGCCCGCTCGGCGGCGGGCCGGCCGACCCGGTGCGGGTAGCGGCCGTACCACTCGGCGAAATCCGCCGCCAGCGACGACCGGTCGAGCGGCGGATCGTCCGGCGGCGGGGGGCTTTGGGGGGATTCTTGTCTTTCTGTAATCTGGATTCTGGAGTCTGTCGCGCGCAGAGGGCGTGACGTCACGGCCGGCGACGCGGCCTTCCCCGGTTCCCCGGCGGCGGTCTTGCGGGCGCGGTGGTCGCGCATCCGCTCGGCCCCGCTGTGGTCGCTCTTGAACTGGCGCTTGTCCCAGGCGCTGAGGCGGTCGCCGTCCAGCGTGACGCCCTGCATCGCGGCGCGGATCGCCGCGACGGCCGCCGCCGGCAGATCGAGCGCCGCGCCGATCAGGCGGTCGCTCCACCCCAGCAGCGTGCCGCGCGGCTCGATGCCCGAGGCGTGGCACAGCATGGCGGCCCAGACCGCCAGCACGGCGAACACCGGCTGGCCGCTGTCGGCGGCGACCAGCCGCCATTTCGGGTCCATGGTGGTCTCGTTGTAGAGGCGAACCCATCTCATGGCGCGCCCTCCCCCCACCAGCGGTCGGCCGATTCGGGCGATGGTCGCGCGGGGCCGTCGCGCGGAGTCGCGCGTGTCGGGCTGCGGTCTTGCGGTGCTCATGGCGCATACCTGTCCTATCCCCGGCGGCGGTCGGGCCAGCCGGCGGTGAAGCCGTTCCCTGCGGGCGCACGGGCGCGGCTTCACCGCCAGCGCGGTGAGGAACTGACATGGGCGAGGTCGAGCAAGCCGGCGCCGTTGTCCGCCTCGTCCAATGGAACCTGGAGGAGGCGCGGGCCGCCGAAAGCAGGGCTGCGCGGACGGCACTGCCCAAGCTTCACAAGCGCCTGCTTGAAACCGCCCACATGCATCGGGAGTGCGCCGAGTTGGCGCGAAAGGAGCTGCTGTGAAGAAGCCCACCGTCACCCTCACCCTTGCCGACTTCCTCGCCGGTCCCGGCGGCGATCTGCTCCACCGGCTTGGCCTCCCCTCCGACCGGCTGGCCAACTGCACCGGTTGGGCTGCCCTGCGGTCGCTGGCGGTGGCCCACAACGACAAGATGGACGGCGAGCTGTGGGATGTCGCCGAACAGCTCAACGTCGTGCTGTCCACCGGAGAGCGCGTGGTCTTGCACGCCCTGCTGGCGGCGCTCGATTTCAGCAATCTTGCCGACAAGCTGACCGGTGACGAAGGCGCTTGGCGCCTGCTTGATTTCGCCCACGGCGCCCACCGCGACGCCGTTGCGGCCGCGATCCTCCGCCAGGACTGAGGGGCTGGTCATGGCCCAAGCGTGGACCGGCCCCATCCCTCTTACCCGCTGCCAGTTGGAGGCGCTACAGGTCCTGCATGAACTGGTCGACGTGCAGGGCCTGCAGCCGACGTACCTGGAAATCGGCTGCGAGCTGGAGTTGGTTGGGAAAAGCGGCGTCAGCAGAGTGCTGCGCAGCCTGGAGGAAAAGGGCTGGATCGAACTGGCTGTCCGCCCGCCACGGATCCGCCTCCTTCTGCCGCCGCCCATGTTGCCGGACGTCGGCCTGGAGTTCGTGGGCCGGTTCGATGATGGCGCGCTTCAGGCCGCGTATCAGGCCAGCCTGACCGAGGGGGCGTGAGGAGGTGGCCACACTGCGCATAGCGGCCGATCCAGCGGTTTGCGAGAGCCTTTATGGGCTGGACCGCTCCGTCCGCGTGGCGACCGCCGCCACGCTGCTGGACGCGGATGAGAGCCACATCCGACAGCTCCTCCGAGAGGGGGAACTGGAAGGCCACCGACTCGGCAAGCGCGGCGTGCGCATTTCCGTGGCCTCGATCGAGGCTTACCGGCAGCGCGGCATCATCCAGCCGGCGACGAAGCGGTCGGCGCCGAAGGCTGCCAAGCCGGCGCCGGTGACGGCAGCCCATCGGGAAGCCCTTGCCGCCTTGCGGGAAATGGGGGTCCTGGCGCAGCCTGCGGTGACGAAACCCACAACGCGGCGGCGAGGATGACCGTTTACCTGAACAAGGCGCGTGGACGCTGGATGTACAACTTCGTCCGGAATGGCCAGCGGCATGCCGGCTATTGCGTCGATCCAGCGTCCGGCGAGCCGGCGAAAACCAAGACCGAGGCGAAGCGCATCGAGGAGGCGCTGAAGGTCGAGGCGTCCAAGGAGCAGCCGCGGGCACTTCCGCCCGGCGCCTGCACGCTGGCCCAGACCTTTGCCGCCTTCGCAACGCGCAAGCGTGGCGGGAAGAACTGGTCGAACGAAGCGGCCTACATTCGCGAGATGCTGACGTGGTTCGGCGCCGATGCCCCGGTGTCGGACCTCACCGAACAGCACATCTGGGAATACGTGGCGTGGTCGCGCGAGCAACCGGTCATGATCTATGTCGGCGGCTCGAAGAAGCGGGACCCCAACGCGGATCCGGCGGACCTGTACCGGCCCAGCAACCGGAAGCGCAAGGACTCGACCATCAACCGCTACCTCATCTGTCTCGGCGAAGCCCTGGGCTTGGCGCATGGGTTGAAGGACTCGGGCGGACGCCCGCTCCTCGCCGAGTTGCCCAAGGTTCCCCGGCTGGCCGAGCCGGAACACCTGCCCCGCCCCGTCTCCGACGACGACCTCCGGGCAATCATCGAGCGGGTTCCCCAGCACCTTGCCGACGGCGTCGTGCTGGCCCGCCTGATGGGCTTCCGGAAGGGCGAGGTGTTCAGCCTCACGATCGAGCAAATCGATTTCCAGAACCGCGGTGTCTGGCTGGAGGCCAGTTCCACGAAGGCCAACCGTGCCGAGTTCGTCACGGCCGGCACGGAAGCCATGGAGGTCTTGATCCGACTCGTCACCCAGGCGCGCGACTGGAAGCAGCGGCACCTTCTCACCTACCAGCGCGGGGAGAAGGGGAAGCGCCAGCCGGTGAAGAACCCGAAGCGGGCTTGGCAGACCGCCATGAAGGCCCTGGGGTTGCAGTATCGCTTCCACGACACCAAAGCGAGCTACGTGACCGCCGTGGCGCATGTAGCGACGGCGGCCGTCACCCAGCAGCTTGCCCGGCATCGGAGTTACGAGACCACCAAGCGATACCTGCGGGTGGCCGATGAAGCGGCCCGCAACGCGGTCGAGGCGATCCCGATGAAGGCGTTCGCCAACCCGGCAACCCCACGGACTCGCAAACAGGAGTCGCAAACAGCCACCGCCGATGCCTCGCCATCCACCCCGGAACAGGGCAAAGAAAAAGCCCTGGAACCGTTGGGTTCCAAGGCTTTTCCGATCCGTCCGGAACTGGTCGGAGCGACAGGATTTGAACCTGCGACCCCCAGACCCCCAGTCTGATGCGCTACCAGGCTGCGCTACGCTCCGTCAAACAAACCGCAGTATTCCTGTGGCTTGGTTCCGAACGGTTTGACCAGGAAGCTTTCCTGGTCGTGGCGGAGGGGATGGGATTCGAACCCACGATACGGTTTAACCCGTATGACGGTTTAGCAAACCGTTGCCTTCAGCCACTCGGCCACCCCTCCAACCCGGTCCGCATCCTTGCGGTGCGGCTGGCGTGGGTGGGTTTCTAGCGGCCCGACCGGCCCCTTGTCAACGCTTACAAACCATAAATTCAAAAGATTAGAACAGCCAAGAAAGTGAGATAAATCTGTATAAAATTTTAGTCATTTTTTAATCTCCACGGGCTAGAATGGAAGCATGAGCAACGAACCCTTCGGGTGAACCGCCTCACCCGCCTGCCGCGGAGGACACCATGACCCTGTCACGCCGGTGCGCCGAAACGCTGATCGATCTCGTCGAAATCAAGTTGAGTTGCCTGGAGGTCACCGACCGCGAGGACATGCGGGAAAAGGAACTCCTGATGCGTTGCGTGCAGGAATTGAACGCGGAACTTCGGGGCGAGAACGGAAGCGCCGCCGCCCTGGCCGCGCCCAAGCGCCGCGGCCGTCGGCCCAAACACCTGCAACTGCATGAACTGCACGCCGCCTGACCCGTCCGGCGCTCCGGACCGGCGGCCGATGATCCACCTCGGCAGGCCCGAAGGTCAGGGAGAGGCCGCCGCTACCACCGGCTGCGGCTGAGCGGCCGGCGCCTCGCGCGGCAGGAGCAGGGTGAAGCGGGTCCCCTGCCCCGGCCAGGAGCGCACCGACACAGTGCCCCCCAGCGGCCCGGTGACCGTGTTGAACACGATGTGCAGGCCGAGCCCCGAACCGCCCTGCCCGCGCTTGGTGGTGAAGAAGGGGTCGAACACCCTCGACAGATGCTCCGGCTCGATTCCGGCGCCGTCGTCCATGAAGTCGATCCGCACCCGGTCCGGGCCATCCGCCTGCCCGGCGATTCGGATCGTTCCCGTTCCGCCGTCGCCATAGGCGTGGACGATGGCGTTGATCACCAGATTGGTCAGAACCTGACCGAGCGCGCCGGGAAAGCTGTCCATCATCAGATCCTCGGTGCACTCGACCGTCACGGTCAGCCGGGTCCGCTTCAACCGGGGACGCAGCGAGAACAGGATCTCCGCGATGTAGCCGCGCAGGTCGAAGACCCGGCGGTCGCCGGAAGACTGGTCGACCGCCACCTGCTTGAAGCTCTGGACCAGCGAGGCGGCGCGGTCGATGTTCGCCATCATCAGCCGGGCGCTCTCGCCCAGCCCGTCGAGGAAATCGGTGAAATCGGATCGGCGCAGCGTCCCGCAGGTGAAGCGGTCCCGCAGCATCTGCGCCTGCTCGCCGATGTGGCTGGCGGCGGTCAGGGCGATGCCGATCGGGGTGTTGATCTCATGCGCCACACCGGCGACCAGTTGGCCCAGCGACGCCATCGTCTCGGCCTGGATCAGACTCTCCTGGGCGGCCCGCAGGTCGGTCAGCGCCCGCTCGGCATCCTCACGCGCGCGAATCGAGGAAGCCTCCGCCGTCTTGCGGTCGGTGATGTCATACAGCCAGGTCAGCAGCGCCGACTCGCCGTCCAACTCGATCATGTTCCAGGAGGACAGCACCCAGACCACGGCACCGTCCGGCCGGCGGAAGCGGATCTCGGCGTCACGGAACGGCCCCTCGCGGTCGAATCGGGCGATCAGCGCCGCGCGGTCGGACGGGTCGGCGTAAAGATCCGGGATCGGCGTCCGCATCAGTTCGGCACGGTCGCGACCCAGCAGATGAACGGACTGGGCATTGCAGAACAGCCAGCGCCCATCGCGGGTCGTCAGGTTCAGGCCGATGGGCGCCGCCTCCATGATCTTCAGCAGCCTCTCCTCGCTGGCGCGCAGGCGCTCGCTCTGCCGCCGCGATTCGGTGATGTCGCTCATGATCCCGGCGTAGCGGACCGCGCGCGCCTCGCCGTCACGAAAGGCCCGGCCCTTGGCGGCGATCCAGATCCAGCCGCCGCTTTCGTGCCGCATGCGGTATTCGTAGGCGTAGCTGCTGGTCTCGCCGCCGAGATGGGCGGCGATGTGGGCGAGAACCCGCTCGCGGTCGTCGGGGTGCAGACGCCGTTCCCAGAAATCGGCGGGCATCGGCGGGACATCGGCATAGCCGAGCATCGCGGGGAAGGTGTCCGACCACCAGCAGGTGCCGGCCACCAGATCGGCGTCCCAAACCGCCGCTCCGGTCGCCTCCAGCGCCATCTCCAGCCGCTCGCCGATGATACCGCGATGGACGGCGGCCTCGCGTTCGAGCAGCGCGCTGCCGGTGGAACGGTGTCCATGGCGCTGCCCCCGCCGCCAGCCCAGCGCGGCTCCCGAAACAGCGCCGAGGAGCATGCCGACGCCCAGCGCCGCCAGCGCGACGATCACCCCCTCGTCCGTCATGGCCCCTCCCCATCCGAGAGATAGTGGCCACAGCAGTCCGGAAAATCCAATCCCGCCGTTTGGCCGGACGGAATGCCCGCCCCAAGAAAAAAGCCTCTCCCGCGACGGGAGAGGCTTTCTCACAGGCTTGGCCGGACGGCGCGTGGCGTCGGCGGCGTCAGCCCTTCAGCTTGGCGGTCAGGATTTCGTTGACCAGGGCGGGATTCGCCTTGCCCTGGGTCGCCTTCATGACCTGGCCGACGAAGAAGCCGAACAGCTTGTCCTTGCCGCCGCGGAACTCGGCCACCTTGTCGGCGTTGGCGGCCATCACCGTGTCGATGGCGCCCTCGATGGCGCCGGTGTCGGTGACCTGCCGCAGCCCCTTCTTCTCGACGATGTCGGCGGCCTTTTCACCAGTCTCGAACATCGCCTCGAACACCTCCTTGGCGATGCGGCCGGAGATGGTGTTGTCGGCGATCAGGTCGATCAGGCCGCCGAGATTCTCGGCGCTGACCGGGCTGTCCTCGATCTCCTTGCCAGCCTTGTTCAGATAGCCGAACAGCTCGCCGGTGACCCAATTGGAGGCCAGTTTCGGGTCACGCCCCTTGGCGACCGCCTCGAAGTAATCGGCCTTGGCGCGTTCCGACACCAGCACGCCGGCGTCGTACACCGACAGCTTGTAGTCGTCGATGAAGCGCGCCTTCTTCTCGTCGGGCAACTCCGGCAAGGTGTTCCTGATCGCCTCGACCCAGTCGGCCTCCAGTTCAAGCGGCAGCAGGTCGGGGTCGGGGAAGTAGCGGTAGTCGTGCGCCTCCTCCTTCGACCGCATCGAGCGGGTCACGAACTTGGTCGTGTCCCACAGGCGGGTCTCCTGCTTGATCGTGCCGCCCTCCTCGATCACCTCGATCTGACGGCGCGCCTCGTACTCGATGGCGGCCTGGACGAAGCGGATGGAGTTGACGTTCTTGATCTCGCAGCGCGTGCCGAAGGGCGCGCCCGGCTTGCGCACCGACACGTTCACGTCGCAGCGCATGGAGCCCTCCTCCATGTTGCCGTCGCAGGTGCCGAGGTAGCGCAGGATCGAACGCAGCTTGCGCAGGTAGGCGCCGGCCTCCTCCGAGGTGCGCATGTCGGGTTCCGACACGATCTCCATCAGGGCGACGCCCGACCGGTTGAGGTCGATGTAGGTCTTGGCCGGGTGCTGGTCGTGCAGGGACTTGCCCGCGTCCTGCTCCAGATGCAGGCGGGTGATGCCGACGGTGCGGCTGGTGCCGTCGGGCAGGTCCAGCACGATCTCGCCGGTGCCGACGATCGGCTGGAGGAACTGGCTGATCTGGTAGCCCTGCGGCAGGTCGGCGTAGAAGTAGTTCTTGCGGTCGAACACCGAGTGCAGGTTGATCTGCGCTTTCAGTCCCAGCCCGGTGCGGACCGCCTGCTCGACGCAATACTCGTTGATGACCGGCAGCATGCCGGGGAACGCGGCGTCGACGAAGCTGACCTGGCTGTTGGGGGCCGCCCCGAACTCGGTGGCGGAGCCGGAAAACAGCTTCGCGTTCGAAATCACCTGGGCATGCACCTCAAGCCCGATCACGATTTCCCAATCGCCCGTTTCACCCTGGATGTACGACATCGTTCCGCTCTTCGACGTTCTGGCGCGGGGACGGCCGGACGGCGCCCGGCAGTCCCTTGGAATCCCACTCTTCTTCTAACGCCCTTTGCGCGGCGGCGCACGCTTTATCACGCCGGCCGGACGCTACCCCCATTGCGCGACAGCCCCGGAGACCTCCGTTAACCATCAGGCAAGCTTTCACCGCCACGCTGGACCCAGCAGCAAGGAGGTTCGGTCATGGCGGTGAAGACGGCGGCACGGACGGCGGCACGGTGGCTCGGCCTGGGCGCCCTGCTGACGATGGGCGCCGCCACGCACGGCTTCGCCGCCGACACGCCGGCCGCCATGGCGGTGGCGCACCCCGCCCCCCCGCCCGCCGCCGAGCGCGTTGCCAGCGAGTTCCCGGACGCGGCCCTCAGCCGCTCCGAGCAGGGCGGCGCCACCGTGCTGCGGGTCGACGGAATCATCACCGCCGGAGTCGAGCAGCGCTTCGCCGAAACCCTGCGCGGCCTGCCGGCCGGACGTCCGCTGGTGGTCGAACTGTCCAGCCCGGGCGGCTTCACCTCGGCCGGCTACAGGATGATCGACGCGGTGCTGGCCGAGCGGCAGTCGGGGCGCTCCATCGCCACGCGGGTGCGCGGCGGCGAATCCTGCGAGAGCATGTGCGTCGGCCTCTACCTCGCCGGCTATCCGCGCTACGCGGCGCCCAGCGCGGAGTTCATGGTGCACGCCCCGCGCATGGCGGAGAACGGCCGGATGACCATGCGCTCGACACAGACGATGGTGCAGCGGCTGGTGTCGCTCGGCGCCTCGCCGGTGTGGGTCGAACGGGTCAAGGCGGCCGGCGGCTTCTCCGGCACCCTCGACTACCGCGAGAAGGCCGACCGGCTGACCGCCGACGGCGCCAACATCGTCACCGAACTGACCCGCTGACACCGGCCGGAAGGGCCGCGCCCGCTCACGCCGCCGCGACCGCCTCCGGTGAGCGGCCGACGAGCCGCTCGTAGACCTGCGGATCGGTCGCCCCCTCCGTCCCGAACACCAGCACCCGCGCGTCGGGCGCCAGCCCGAGCGCGTGACGGACATCCTCGTGCGCGGCGGCGCAGAGCAGGCCGGCCAGACCGGCCACCCCCGATTCCCCGGCGACGATCGCCCGCCCGCCATGCTCGCCGTCGGCCAGCTTGCGCATGGTGCGGACGGCACCTTCGTCCGGAATGGTCAGGAAATCGTCGGCCCCGCGTTCCAGGATCGCCCAGGCCAACAGCGAGACCTCGCCGCAGGCCAGACCGGCCATGACGGTGTCGAGCCCGCCCTTTGACCGGGCCGGACGCCCCGCCAGCGCGCTCTGATACAGGCAATCGGCGTTGTGGGGCTCGACCACGACGAGGCGCGGGCGCTGGCGGCCCAGGCTCTCCCACAGATGGGCGCAGACGGCGGCGGGCAGACTGCCGACCCCGCCCTGGACGAAGACATGGGTCGGCCGCTCGCTGGCGGGAAGCTGCGAGAGCGCCTCCTCCACCATCACGCTGTAGCCCTGCATGACGTCGCGCGGGATGTCCATGTAGCCGGTGTAGGAGGTGTCGGACACCACGAACCAGCCGTTCGCCGCCGCGTCGGCCGCCGCGCGCCGCACCGCGTCGTCATAGGGGCCGTCCACCACCACCACCTTCGCGCCATAGGCGGCGATGGCCTCGCGCCGCCCGGCCGAACAGGCGGCGGGGACATAGATCACGCAGTTGCAGCCGAACACCTGGGCGCCCCAGGCGACCGAGCGGCCATGGTTGCCGTCGGTCGCCGTGGTCACGGTCAAGGCGCGCGTCACCTTGGCGTAGCGCCCGACCACCAGATCGAGCGCCGTCACCGGCACGCCGGGAACCCGCGCCGTCACCTCGCGCGCCATCAGCCGCAGCACGGCGTAGGCCCCGCCCAGCGCCTTGAAACTGCCGAGCGCGAAGCGGCCGCTTTCGTCCTTGTACCAGAGCCGGTCGATCCCGGCCTCGCGCGCCAGACCGGGCAGCGAGCGCAGCGGCGTCGGCGCGTAGCCGGGCCAGGCGCCGATCTCGGCCATCGCCTCATCGAAGGCGGCGCGGCTCAGGATCGCGCGTTCCGAGGGGCCGTAGGCACGCTCACGGTCGGCGTTGGGGTTGGAAACCAGGCGGGGGATGCAGGACGACAGGGCTTCGGGCATCGATTCGCTCTCCGGGCCGCCGGTTCGAAAACCTGCGGCCACGAGACCAGAAGCCACCGCCACCCGTCAAGACGGGTCGCGCGACGCAGACGTCGAACGCCGAGGACAAAGGGTCGCAAGGACCGGCCGCGCTCCACGAAAGGAACGGCTCAACGCTTCCACTCGCGGCTGGACTTGATGAAATCGGTCAGCGTCACGCCGATCTTGTCGTCGATGATCGCCACCTCGCCGCGGGCCACCAGCACGCCTTCCACATAGACGTCGGTCGGGTCCTTGAGCTGCCGGTCCAGTTCCACGACGGCGCCGCGGCCCAGCTTCAGCAGGTCGCGGACGCGGAGCATGGCTGTGCCGATCACGACCTTGATCTCCACCGGCGCGTCGCCGATGGCGAAGGACCCCGGATCCCCGTCGTTGGGGTCGGGGGCGCCGAGCAGGTCGTCGATGTTGGCCATGGAACGGTCCTCCGCCGCGCGAGCGGGCGCGGTCCTGTGACGAGCCCGCCACCCTACACCCGGCGGCGGCGGTGGGGCAACGCCGTCCCAACCGCGGCCTTGCGACAAGAATGGGCTTCCCCCACACTGGCGGCCACCGGGGCGGCGCCCACCCGTCCCTCCACGCGCGTTCCGTTGGCGAAACGACCGCGCCGGCCACCAGGGACTCTCCAAAGGGGAGCAGCGTCACGCCATGACCGACCAGACCACAACGCCCACAACCAGGACGCCCCTGCCCGCAACGCCGCTGGTCGATGCCGGCTGGCTGAAGGCCAAGCTCGGCACCCCCGGCCTCGTCGTGCTCGATGTCCGCACGCCGCCGGCCGGCGGCTTCGTTCCGGGATCGCTCCATTCCGACTACGCAACGGCCGGCTGGCGCGCCACCATCGGCGCCGGCCCCGGCATGCTGCCGGACGAGGCGGCGCTGGAACGGATGATCGGCGGGCTGGGCATCGGCAACGCCGACCATGTGGTGCTGGTCGCGGCCGGCGCGAACGCCGCCGACATGGGCAACGCCACCCGGGTCTACTGGACGTTCCGGACGCTGGGCCACGACGCCGTGTCGGTGCTCGACGGCGGCTTCAAGGCGTGGACCGCCGCCGGCAACCCGGTGGAGGCCGAGCCGGCGACCCGTCCGGCGACGACCTTCACCGCCGCCCCGCGTGGCGACCTGCGCGCCACCCTGCCCCAGGTCGAGGCCGCCGTCGCCGCCGGCACCACGCCGCTGCACGACGCCCGATCGGCCGAGCAGTTCGCCGGCAAGGCGAAGAGCCCGCAGGCGCGCGCCGCCGGCACCTTGCCCGGCGCGGTCAACATCGACAACGGCGCCTTCTATTCCGGAACCGACGGGCGCTTCGTGCCGGCCAGCACGGTGCGGGCGCTGGCCGACGAGGCCGGGCTGGGGTTGGACAACGCGCCGATCACCTTCTGCAACACCGGCCACCTTGCCTCGGTGTCGTGGTTCGCGCTGAGCGAGATCGCCGGCGTGGCCGGCGTGCGGCTCTACGACGGCTCCATGTCGGAGTGGAGCGCCGATCCGGCCCGGCCGCTCAAGAACGCCGGCTGACTCCTCACGCGGCGCGGCGGCGGCGCAGACGGGACAGGTCGGAGCGCCGCACCAGACCGAGCGCCAGCGCCGCGACCGCGTAGGCCACAATCCCGGCCACGGCCAGCAGCGCCAGCCCCGCCAGCCGCTCGAACAGGCCGTGCGCCGTCAGCCAGGGCGACAGCCGCTCCTGCACCAGCCACAGCACGCCCGCCATGACGGCGGCGGCGGCGGCCATGCGCGGCAGGTTGCGGAGCAGCCGCGCGTCGGCCTTGAACAGCCCGCGCCGGGTCAGCAGCCAGGCGAGCAACCCGGCGTTGACCCAGGCACCGACCGAGGTCGCCACCGCCAGCCCGACCTGAGCCAACGGGCCCATCAGCGCCAGCTTCAGCGCGACGTTGACCGCGACGGCGGCGAGCGCCACCCGCACCGGCGTCGCCGTGTCGTGGCGGGCGTAGAAGCCGCTGACGAGGCTGCGGATCACCACGAAGGCCGGCAGGCCGAGCGCGTAGGCCTGCAAGGTCGCGGCCGAGGCCGCCGCGTCGCTCGGCCCGAAGGCGCCGTGCTGGAACAGCACCGCGACGATCGGCAGCCCGGCGACCAGGAAGGCGACGGCGGCCGGCAGCGTCAGCACCAGCGAGAACTCGACCGCGCGGTTCTGGCTGTCGACCGCGCCGGCCTCGTCGCCGCCCTTGATGCGCTTGGCCATTTCCGGCAGCAGGACGGTGCCGACGGCGATGCCGATGACCCCCAGCGGCAGCTGGTTCAGCCGGTCGGCGTAATAGAGATAGGACACCGCCCCGGTCGGCAGGGCGGACGCGATCAGCGTGTCGGCGAACAGGCTGATCTGCGTCAGCCCCGACCCCAGCGCCGCCGGCCCCAGCACCGTCAGGAATCGCTTCACGTCGGCCGACCAGCGCGGCCGCGCCAGCCGCAGCCCCATCCCGGCCTTGCGCGCGTCCCAGGCCAGATAGGCGAACTGCGCGACGCCCGAGACGAAGACGCCCCAGGACAGCGCGTGCCCGGCGCTCGGCATCAGCGGGGTCGCCAGCACCAGCGCCGCGATCAGGCACAGGTTCATGACGATCGGCGCGGCGGCGGCGGCGCCGAAGCGGCTCATGCTGTTCAGCACCCCGCCATAGAGCGAGACCAGCGAGATGAACAGCAGGTAGGGGAAGGTGATGCTGGTGAACAGCACGGCCAGCCGGAACTTCTCCGGTTCGTCGGCGAATCCGGGGGCGAAGACCGTCATGAATTGTGGCATCACCGCCAGCACCGCCAGCAGGAACAGCAGCTGCACGACCAGCAGCAGCGCCATCACCTCCTCGGCGAAACGCTTGGCCGCCCCCTGCCCGTCCTGCACCAGCTTGGCCGAGAAGAGCGGCACGAAGGCCGAGTTGAAGGCCCCCTCGGCGAACAACGCGCGGAAGTGATTCGGCAGCCGGAAAGCGACGAAGAAGGCGTCGGCGACCGGACCGGCACCGAGCAGCGACGCGGTCAGCACGTCGCGCAGGAAGCCCAGCACCCGGCTGGCCAGCGTCAGGCCGCCGACGGACAGAATGTGACGGAACACGATTTCAGGGACCTTCGAGAAAAAACGCGGCCGGGAAAAACGCAGCGGCATCCTGGCGGCACCGCCGCTATCGTCATAGGATCACCGCCCTGTCCCGTCCAGCACAACGGATCCCGACCGATGCCGCAGTCCCACCCCCTGGCCCTGACCTACCTGGAAGCCGGCGAAGCCAACGGCGGCACGCCGCTCCTGGTCCTGCACGGCCTGTTCGGGTCGGCCCGCAACTGGCAGACGCTGGCCCGCCGCTTCGCCGAATCGCACCGGGTCTACGCGCTCGACCTGCGCAACCACGGCGGCGCGCCGTGGGCCGACGCCATGACCTACGAGGCGATGGCCGACGACGTGCTGCGCTTCCTCGACGACCGCGGATTCGCGCGGGCCGCCGTGGTCGGCCACTCGATGGGCGGCAAGGCGGCGATGACGCTGGCGCTGCGCCACCCCGGCCGGGTCGAGCGGCTGGTCGTCGCGGACATCGCGCCGGTCGCCTACAGCCACACCCACGCCCCCTTCGTCGCCGCCATGAAGGCCGCCAAGCTGGAAGGGCACAGCCGCCGGCAGGAGATCGAGGCGCAGCTGGTGGACGCCGTGCCGGAGGCGCCGCTGCGGTCCTTCCTGATGCAGAACCTCGTGCTGGAGGAGGGGAAGTTCGCGTGGCGGATCAACCTCGACGCCATCGGCAACGCGATGGGCGATCTGATCGGCTACCCGGACCTCGGCGACGCCCGGTACGACGGCCCCACCCTGTTCGTCGGCGGCACGAAGTCCGACTACATCCTGCCGGAGCATCACGAGGCCATCCGCCACCGCTTCCCCAAGGCCGAGATCGCCATGATCGAGGGCGCCGGCCACTGGCTGCACGCCGAACGGCCGGAGGAGTTCGCCCGGCTGGTCGAAGCCTTCGTCTGACGCGGCTTTCGTCCGAATAGGCGCTTTGGCGGAGAGATCCTCGCCCAAGCAGACCTTGCATCCCCCGGACTCCGGGGCTATCAAGCCAGCGCGCCCCAAAACGCGGCCCGAACCAACAGCGCGGCCGCTTTTTTCGCGAAGGATCGACCGACCATGAGCGCCATCACCGAGATTCACGCCCGCGAGATTCTGGACAGCCGCGGCAACCCGACCGTCGAAGTGGACGTCGCGCTGGAAAGCGGCGCCTTCGGCCGCGCCGCCGTCCCCTCGGGCGCCTCCACCGGCGCCCACGAGGCGGTCGAGCTGCGCGACGGCGACAAGGGCCGCTACGGCGGCAAGGGCGTGCTTAAGGCCGTCGAGGCGGTCAACGGTGAGCTGTACGACGCCCTCGCCGGCCTCGACGCCGCCGACCAGCGCGCCATCGACCTCGCCATGATCGAGGTGGACGGCACCGCGAACAAGGCCCGCCTCGGCGCCAACGCCATCCTCGGCGTGTCGCTGGCGGTCGCCAAGGCCTCGGCCGAGGAAGCCGGCCTGCCGCTCTACCGTTACGTCGGCGGCGCCTTCGCGTCGCTGCTGCCGGTGCCGATGATGAACATCATCAACGGCGGCGCCCACGCCGACAACCCGATCGACATCCAGGAATTCATGATCATGCCGGTGGGTGCGGAGACCGGCGCCGACGCCATCCGCATGGGCGCCGAGATCTTCCAGTCGCTGAAGAAGAAGCTGAAGGACGCCGGCCACAACACCAACGTCGGCGACGAGGGCGGCTTCGCCCCCAACATCGGCTCGACCGACGAGGCGCTCGGCTTCGTCATGAAGGCGATCGAGGCCGCCGGCTACAAGCCGGGCGACGACGTCATGCTGGCGCTCGACGCCGCCTCGACCGAGTTCTTCAAGAACGGCAAGTACGAGCTGGCCGGCGAGGGCAAGTCCCTGTCGCCGGAGCAGATGGTCGCCTACTGGTCCGATCTGGTCGGCCGCTACCCGATCATCTCGATCGAGGACGGCATGTCCGAGGACGACTGGGAAGGCTGGAAGGCGCTGACCGAGGCGATCGGCAAGAAGGTGCAGCTGGTCGGCGACGACCTGTTCGTCACCAACCCGGCGCGTCTGGCCGACGGCATCAGGAAGGGGGTCGCCAACTCCATCCTGGTGAAGGTCAACCAGATCGGCACCCTGTCGGAGACGCTGGAAGCCGTCGACATGGCGCACAAGGCCGGCTACACCGCCGTCCTGTCGCACCGTTCGGGCGAGACCGAGGACAGCACCATCGCCGATCTCGCCGTCGCCACCAACTGCGGCCAGATCAAGACCGGCTCGCTGAGCCGTTCGGACCGTCTCGCCAAGTACAACCAGCTGATCCGCATCGAGGAGCAGCTCGGCGTCGCCGCCCGCTTCGCCGGCCGCGGCATCCTGAAGGCGTAAGGTCTGGGGTGTGAGTGTGTGAAAAAGCCCCTCTCCGGTCCGCCGGAGAGGGGCTTTCTCGTTGGGCTTGCCGTGCGGTCCTTATTGCTCGTCCGCCAGCGCGCCGAGCATCTTGCGGATCGCCGTCATCTGGAAACCGCCCTTGCGGGCGAAGTCGTAGCCGGTGTAGGCAAACCAGTCCCAGCAGGCCTTGGGGTTGGAACTCGGCTTGGCCGTCGAATCGATCTGCGGGTAGAGCACGACGAGGTTGTTCACGTCGGCCCAGCGGTTGTAGTCGGTCTTGGTGGCGAAATGGTCGCCGATCAGGTTGGCCGGCATCTGGCAGCCGTGGAAGGCGACGTGGATTTTGCAGGTCTGGCCCTGCTGGCAGGCCTCGGGCACGTAGATGTAGCCGCTGGTCGCCATGCCGGTGCGGCTGGTGTCGCCGACGAACGGCGTCTGGTCGAACAACGCCACCTTCTTCGCCGCCTCGGGCGCGTTCGGCGTCCTGGTGTCCGGGTAGAGGTGCTTCAGGATGTCGCCGGCCTGATCATACTGGCAGTCGTTGATGTATTCGCTCTTCTGCCCTTCCTTCGGGATGAAGTCGCAGGCCGCGCCATAGCCGTCGGTGATGTAGGCGTGGGCCGCCTTGGGCAGCTTCACGTACTTGACGTTGGCGTCCGGCACGCCGACCGCCTTGTAGAACTGCGCCGTCGCCTCGGCGACCGGGCGGGTGACGGTCTTGTCGTTGTCGCCGTTGAACAGGTAGATGCGCGACTGGGCGAGGTTGGCCAGCGGGTCGATGTCCTTGGCCTTCTCGCGCGCCTGGGCGTTGGCGACCAGCGCCGGCACGTCGGGGGCGCCGAGCGAGGTGTCCATGCAGCGCTTCAGCGCGACGACGGCCGGGGCCAGCCCGCCGGGCGACACCTCGGCGCAGGCGTAGGGGCCGCCGGCGACGATGCCGGCGCCCTTCACGATGTCGGAATAGGCGACCTGGAACTGGCCGGCCATGTAGGCGCCCGACGAGATGCCCGACACCGTCGTCTGCGACAGGTCGATCTTCAGCTTCAGCTTCGCCAGGGAAAGCTCGGCCGCCTGGGCCGGCTGGACGGCGACCGGTTGAACGGCGAATACCAGCAGGCCGGCGACGGCCAAGCCGGACAAGAATCTTGCGCGTGTCGTCATGGGATTACCTCTGCCCTGCCAAGGTTTTCAACATCGCGTTGATCGCGGCGATCTGCGCCCCGCTCCTGGTCGCGTAATCCTGCCCCGTGGTGCCGCGCCAATCCCAGCAGCCGAGCGGATTTCCGGGTCGCCCCTCCGCCATCTGCGGGTACAGCACGATCAGATTGTTGTTGGCCGCCCATTGGTTGTAGCCGGCGACGGTGGTGACGGCGTCGCCGACGCTGGCGACCGACTGGCGGCAGCCGTGGAAGACGACATGAACCGCGCAGACCGCCCCGCCCGCGCAGGCCGGCGGCACATGGACATAGCCGGTGTCGGCCAGCCCGCTGCGGTCCGATCCGTCCGGCCCAAGGAAGGGGCTCTGGTCGAAGGGGACGGCCGCGCGCGGTTCGGAAACCGGCGGGTTGAGCCCGCCATAGACGTGCGAGAGGATCTGCCCGGCCTGGTCGTAGGTGCCGCAGGCGTTGACGTAGGGTGGCCGGTTGGCGTTGCAGTCGTTCGGCCCGCCGGAGGCGATGAAGCCGTGCCCGGCCTCGATCCCCTTCTCGTAGCGGATCTGGTTCGCCGGCACCTTAGCGGCGCGGTAGAAATCCTGCACCGCGTCGACCGCCGCCGTGCTGACGATCATGTCGTTGCGGCCGCTGAACAGGTAGACGCGCGCCGATTTCACGCCCTCCAGCGGATCGATCCGGCCCAGCCCGGCCAGCGGAACCGCCTGTTCGTACAGGGCCTGGGCCTGCGGCCAGAAGCCGTTCGCCTGCATGCAGGCGGCCGCCAGCAGCGGATTCTCCGCCGCGCACAGATAGGCGCCACCGGCCACCACCCCGACGCCGATCACCGAGGCGGAGTTCGCGACATGGAACTGCGTCGCCATGAACCCACCGGCCGACAGGCCCGACACCGAGGTCTTGGCCAGATCCACCCGGAAGGAGCCGAGCGGCGCGGGCTTGGCCGGCTGGGCAATGCCCGCGCCGGTCATGGCGAGAACGGCCATGACAACCAGAAACCACAGGATTGGCCGCTTGTGCGCCATAATCACGTATTCCCGCCACCCATTGCGCAGCGGAACGTAGCAAGATGACTGAAAAAGTCTACCTTAAAGAGATTTGTCCTGGGGGATAAATGAGCTTTGCGTGCCAATGAATGAAACCGCTCTCCACAGGGAGTGCGGTCATGAAAAAGGGCCGGCGAAGGCTTCTCCTCCACCGGCCCATTTCCCGCGGCCGAACGACCGCCAACACATCAGGAGCGCAGATACTCCAGGACCGTTTCCGGCGAGGACACGGTGTAGGGATCGCCGTTCTCGCCCGCGTCGTTGATGCCCGGTTCCTCGAACCACTTCTCGATGACGCCGTCCTTGACGACCATCGCGTAGCGCCAGGACCGCTGGCCGAAGCCGACGTGATCCTTGTTGATCAGCATGCCCATGCGACGGGTGAAGTGGCCCGAACCGTCGGGGATCAGCTTCACCTTCTTCAGGTTCAGGCTCTTGCCCCACTGGAACATGACGAAGGCGTCATTGACGCTGAGGCAATAGACCTCGTCGATGCCGAGATCCTTGAACTCCTCGTACATCCGCTCGAAGGCCGGGCATTGCTCGTTCGAGCAGGTCGGGGTGAAGGCGCCGGGCAGCGAGAACACCACGACGCGCTTGCCGGCGAACAGATCGTCGCTCGTCACATCCTGCCAGCGGAACGGATTCGGCCCGCCGACGCTCTCGTCGCGCACGCGGGTCTTGAACACGACCGAGGGAACCTTGCGCCCTTCCATGCTTCGTCTCCGACTCTCTCAAGATGGCGATGGCCGGCCGGGCGGTGCACGGCCGACGAGATGAAAACCGAAAGGCACGATACCCGTTTCGCACCTGTGCTCCAACCAGGGAGGCCCGCCTGCGCGGATCCGTCCCTCCATGCCGTCCCTCCTGCGGAATCCTCCCCGGACGCGCCCGGACTCCCGCTCCGGCGCCCCGCTCCTGTGGGATTAAGTGGTAAGTCCCGGTGGCAATCTTGTGACGGGCACTCTTCTTAAGGGTGCGTTTACCAAGATGGCGTCTTCTGTCCCTCGCCTGCATCCAGTGGGCACTGCGCCAAACGGTGACAATTGGAGGGCTCTTCATGCCTGCTACCGAAAAGACGACTTCGCGATCGACGGCTGACAAGGCCAAGAAGGAATCGATTTTCAATCGCCGTTATTTCTCAAGGATACTTGTTAGTGCCTTTGTCTTCAGCGCCGCCATCAATCTTCTGATGCTGGCGATGCCGCTCTATTCGTTGCAGGTGTTCAGCCGGGCGATCCCGTCGGGGAATTACGACACCTTGATCATGCTGACGGTCATCGTCGTCATTGCCCTGACGCTCAGCGCCGGATTGGAGATGGTCCGCTCCCGCCTGCTGGCCCGCGCCGGCAACGCGCTGGAGGTCAAGTGGCGCCGCCGCCTGACCGCCGAGGCGCTCGACTCCGCCGGCCGCGGCCGACCGGACTCGGCGCCGCTCGCCGACCTCATGGAGGTCAAGGGCGCCCTGTCCCGCCCCAGCCTGCCGGCCCTGATGGATCTGCCCTGGGCGCCGCTCTACGTGCTGGGCATCTACGTCATCCACCCGATGCTGGCCGCCATCCTGGTCGTCTCGATGCTGCTGATGGCGCTGATGGGCTGGATCGCCCATGTCGCGGTCAAGAGCTTCGCCGAGGACGGCAAGCAGCCCTCCAGCCGTGCCCAGAAGCTGTTCGACGCCCTGCTGACCAAGTCCGACACGGTGCGCGGCCTGCGCATGGGCGGTTCGGCCATGGATTCGGTGTCCCGCGACTTCCTGACCTCCAGCGCGCTCCAGGGTCTGGCGCATGAGCGGTCCGCCGCCATCGGCGCCGCCACCAAGTGGCTGCGCATGGTGCTCCAGATCGCCGTCACCGCCACCGGCGCCTGGCTGGTCATCGAGCAGCACCTGTCCTTCGGCGGCATGATCGCCACCTCGATGCTGGTCGGCCGCGGCCTCGCCCCGATCGAGCAGACCGCCGGCGCCTGGGGTGCCCTGATCCGCTCCTACCAGGCCACCAGCCGCCTGCTGCCGCTGCTGAAGCGCCTGTCCCGTGAGCCGGAGCGTCCCGCCGTGCCGGTCGAGAACGAGCGCCTCGTCGTCGAGAACCTGCTGTTCGTCTCCCCCCGCGATCAGAAGCCGGTGCTGCGCAGCGTGTCCCTGACGGTCGAGCCGGGCGAGACCATCTGCGTCGCCGGTCCGAACCGGGCGGGCAAGTCGATCCTGGCCCGCCTGCTGGCCGGCGTCGCCATCCCCTCGGCCGGCACCGTGCGCCTCGGCGGCCTGTCCGTCGCCACCTTGAGCCCCGAGACTCCCGAGCAGGGCATCGGCTACCTGCCCCAGCACGTCGACCTGCTGCCCGGCAGCATCGCCGACAACATCGCCCGCTTCGCCACCGCCAGCCGCGAGCAGGTCGAGGCCGCCGCCAAGGCCGTCGGCATCCACGAGTGGATCGAGACGCTGCCCGCCGGCTACGACACCGACGTCGCCGACCCGCTGTTCCCGATGACCGGCGCCTCGGCCCGCATGATCGGTCTGGCCCGCGCCGGCTTCGGCCAGCCGCCCCTGCTGGTCCTCGACGAGCCGGCCGCCGGCCTGGACGAGCTGGGCATGAAGTCGGTCCGCGAGTTCATCGCCGCCGCCAAGAAGCGCGGCGCCACCACCATCGTCTGCACCCATTCCCCGGCCTTCGTCGACCTGTCCGACCGCACCTACGTGCTGAAGAACGGCATGGCCATGGAGTTGCCGCGTCAGGACCAGCAGGCGCAGCAGGGCGTGAACTTCGCCCGTCTCCGCAACCTCGGCCCCGCGCCGGTCGGTGCGGCCATGGGGGCCGCCGGCTGAGCCGGCACCCCTTCCCCGCCCCAAGCCCCCTCCGGACGCCGAGCACAAGGATAGCGACATGACCACCCTGACCACGACCTTCCCGACCCCGCTCCAGCCGAACCAGACGCCGCACCAGCCGGAATCGAACCAGTCGAAGCCAACCCGCAAGTCGATGCAGATCACCTCGCTCCACGCGCTGCGGTCGATGGTGCCGGAGACCAGCATCGGCGGCCTGCTGACCGGCGGCTTCCTGGTCCTGGCGGTCGGTCTGGGCGGCATGACCGGCTGGGCGGCGATCGCTCCCCTGCACAGCGCCATCTCGGCGACCGGCGCGCTCGCCCCGGAGACCGGCCGCAAGGTCGTGAAGCACACCGAGGGCGGCCAGATCGGCGAGATCCTGGTCAAGGAAGGCGACCGGGTGAAGGCCGGCCAGGTCCTGATGCGGCTGGACAGCACCGAGGCGTTCACCCGCCTGGAGATGCTGAACGCCTCCTGGCTCGACACGCTGGCGCTGGAGGCCCGCCTCTCGGCCGAGCTGTTCGAGAAGGGCGCCATCGAGTGGCCGAAGGACCTGCTGGACCGCCGCGCCGGCACCCCCGCCGTCGACACCTCGATGCGCAACCAGGACACCCTGTTCCAGGTCCGCCGCTCGCAGCTCGAGACCGAGGCCAAGCTGAGCCAGGAGCGCGTCGCCTCGCTGGGCGACGAGGTCCGCAGCCTGGAACAGCAGCGCCAGTTCCTCGCCCGCGAGCTGAAGCTGTCCGAGGAGGACATGCGGATCACCCAGGGCCTGCTCGACCGCGGCAACGCCACCCGCACCAAGATGGTCGAGCAGCAGAAGGAGAACGCGCAGCTCCACTCCCGCGGCCATGAGCTGGAGGCCCGCATCTCGCAGGCCCGTCAGGCCGCCGTCGACGCCCAGGGCGATCTGGTGCGCCGCCGCAGCGACTTCCGCGAGAAGGTGCTGGTCGATCTGGAGAAGGCCCGCGGCGACGTGCAGAAGTACGCCGAGCAGATCCGCGACGCCCGCAACCGCCTCGACAACCGCGCCATCAAGGCCCCGGACGACGGCAACGTCGTGATGTACGGCCACCCGGCCGTCGGCGGCACCATCGCGGCCAACGAGCCGATCCTCGACATCGTTCCCGACAACCAGGCCCTGCTGGCCGAGATCAAGGTCCAGCCGAAGGACGTCAAGTCGCTGGCGGTCGATCTGCCGGTGAAGATCCAGCTCACCGCCTACGACAGCCGCGTCGTCGGTTCGCTCGACGGCACGGTGTCCTACGTCTCGGCCGACCGCGTGACCGATCCGATGACCCGGCAGGAGCATTATCTGGCCCGCGTCCGCCTGAAGGACTCCGACACCCATCAGGTCCACAACCTGAAGATCAAGGCCGGCATGCCGGTGGAGGCCCGCATCGTCCTGGCCCCGCGCACCCCGCTCGACTACCTGATCCAGCCGCTGAAGCAGTCCTACGTGAAGGCTTTCATCCAGGAATGATCCGGCGGTCCCCGTCCGCGGACGGGGGAGACGAGGAACGGCCATCGACCACAAAAAAGCCCCCCGTCCAGCCGGACGCGGGGCTTTTTTCTTACGCTTGAGCCAGTTTGCGCAAGTCCGCCTGGCCGCCCCTCAGCTGCGGCCCGGCTGGAGGTTCGGCTTGGGCGGAACGGACATGGGGGTCGGCAGCGGCTCCGGCATGGGGATGGCCTCGGTGGCGGCCTTGCGCTGGCGCGACGCCTCGCGGTCCTTCGCCAGCCGGTCCATCTCGGTCTGGCGCTGCGCCTCGGTGGTCAGGTCGGTCGGGCGCGGCGGAACCGTTCCGAGATTCGGATAGTCGGTGCGCTCGCCGGTCATCGCGCGGATGGGCGACGGATTGTCGCTGACCGGCGAGGGTTCGCCGGTGACGGAGCCGAGCAGGCCGGTGTCGAGCGCCCGCTCGCTGCATGCTGCAACGCCCAAAACCATAGGCGTAGCAACGAAAACCGCTCCCAACACGCGCCGAACCGCCGTGGTTTCGCGTCCACCCTTGGCCATCGCCCGCCCCTTGTCGCTTGCCGCATCGCCGCTCTTGTGCGGCGACGCGTGAAATGAAATCTTCACAGCAGCGGTGTATGAGGACTCTCACAACTTTCGCGCACCGCATCGCCGGGACGGCCGTCGCAGGTCGGTCCGGCGATTCTGGTACCGCTCCGCCTGTTGTATAGCCGCCCGCTCGCCCCTCCTGAAGCGCAAAACTCGCTTAAGACAAGAAGGACCGAACCCATGGCCGAGAATCAGGCCCCCGACGTCAAGCTTCCCGATCCGGTCGAGATGTCCCGCGCGATGTCCCGCATCGCCGAACAGAGCCAGCGGCTTGTCTCCGAGTTCCTGTCGCGTCAGGCCGCCGATGGCATCGGCTCCAAGAATGCCGGTCCGGATCCCATGGGCGTCGGCCACGCCTTCCTCGAGATGACCACCCGCATGATGGCCGACCCGGCCAAGCTGATGCAGGCGCAGATGTCGCTGTGGCAGGATTACCTGACGCTGTGGCAGCGTACGACGCAGCGCTTCTTCGGCCAGGACACCCAGCCGGTCATCGCCCCGGCCAAGGACGACCGCCGCTTCAAGGATTCGGCCTGGGACGAGAACACCCTGTTCGACTTCATCAAGCAGTCCTACCTGCTGAGCGCCCGGTGGATGCAGTCCACGGTGAACCAGGTGGACGGGCTCGACGACCACACCGCCAAGAAGGTGGATTTCTACACCCGCCAGTTCGTCGACGCGATGGCGCCCTCCAACTTCGTCATGACGAACCCGGAGGTTCTGCGCGCGACCATCGAGAGCGGCGGCGAGAATCTGGTCAAGGGCCTGGAGCATCTGCTGAAGGATCTGGAGCGCGGCAAGGGCGAGCTGCGCATCTCGATGACCGATTACGACGCCTTCCAGCTCGGCAAGAACATCGCGGTGACGCCGGGCAAGGTGGTCTTCCAGACCAGCCTGATGCAGCTGATCCAGTACACGCCGACCACGCCGGACGTGAACAAGCGCCCGCTGATGATCGTGCCGCCCTGGATCAACAAGTACTACATCCTCGACCTGCGCGAGAAGAACAGCTTCATCAAGTGGGCGGTCGACCAGGGCCACACCGTCTTCGTCCTGTCCTGGGTCAACCCGGACGAGACCTTGGCGGCCAAGGGCTTCGAGGACTACATGTTCGAGGGCCCGCTGGCCGCGCTCGACGCCATCAAGCAGGCGACCGGCGAGGACGACGTCAACGCCATCGGCTATTGCCTGGGTGGCACGCTGCTCGCCTCGACGCTCGCCTACATGGCGGTCAAGAAGGACAACCGCATCAAGTCGGTCACCTTCTTCACCACCATGCTGGACTTCACCGAGGCCGGCGAGCTGTCGATCTTCATCGACGAGGAGCAGCTGACCTACATCGAAGGCCAGATGGCCGAGCAGGGCTATCTCGACGGCGCCAAGATGGCGACCACCTTCAACATGCTGCGGGCCAACGACCTGATCTGGTCGTTCGTGGTGAACAACTACCTGCTGGGCAAGGATCCGTTCCCGTTCGACCTGCTCTACTGGAACGGCGACAGCACCCGCATGCCGGCGGCGATGCACAGCTTCTACCTGCGCAACATGTACCAGAAGAACCAGCTGGTGCAGCCGGGCGCGGTGACACTGGGCGGCGTGCCGATCGACCTGACCAAGGTCAAGGTCCCGACGATGTTCCTGTCGGCCCGCGAGGACCACATCGCGCCCTGGAAGAGCACCTACGCCGGCGCGCAGCAGTTCACCGGCCCGGTGAAGTTCGTGCTGGGCGCCTCGGGCCACATCGCCGGCGTCGTCAACCCGCCGGCGGCCAACAAGTACGGCTACTGGACCAACGACAAGCTGCCCAAGTCGCCCGACGAGTGGCTGGAGACGGCGACCCAGACCCCCGGTTCCTGGTGGACCGAGTGGAACCGCTGGGTGTCGGGCTTCGCCGACGGCAAGGTTCCCGCCCGCCAGCCCGGCGACGGCAAGCTGGCCGTGATCGAGGACGCGCCCGGCAGCTACGCCAAGGTCAAGAACGACTGAGGCTGACGCAGGTCCCTTCGCAGCCCCTCTCCCCTTGCGGGAGAGGGGCTGGTGTGAGGCGCGCGCACGGGCGGGGATCGCTCACAGGACGCGGTTTCTCGCCCGCTTGCCGCCCCCCTTCCTCCGGCAGGGTGCGTATCGCCGTTCCCGTCAGCCGCCGGCCGGTGCAAGGGCCGGTTCGACGCGGAGGGCATCCAGTTCGGTCCCGGACATGGCGGGGAAGCCGACCCCGTCCGGAGCGAGTGCCCAGCGGATGGCTTCGCCCAGCCGCTCCAGCGCCTCCCGGCTTTCGCGAAGCTCCTGCCCATGCGCCTGGAACTCGTGGGTCATGTGCTCCCAGACATCCAGGCGCATCCGCGCGCCCTGGTCGCGGGCCTCCCGCGCGAAGTCGCGGATCATGTCGACGAGGATCTCCTTGCCGCCAGCCTGAAGGTAAAGCGGCGCCAGCCCCCGCAAATCCTGGTGGATGGGGGAGAGTTCGACGTCGCCGAAGCCGCCCCCGCCCTTCAGCCAGTCCGCGAAACACAGGGTCATGTAGCCCTGCACGAGATCGTAGCGGTCGTTGCCGAACTGGCTGGCGCCGCGCCGTCCGACATCGGTCCACGGGCTGAGGCCGATCCCGATCGCCGGCTGCGGCAAGCCTGCCGCGCGCAACCCGACCAGCGTCATCAAGGTCAGGTGGCCGCCCGCGGAATCCCCGCACACAACGAGGCGGGACGGCTGGACGCCTTCGGAAAGCAGGAAACGGTAGGCCGCCAGCCCGTCCTCGATCTGCGCCGGATGCGGATGCTCGGGAGTCAGGCGGTAGTCGGGGGCGAAGACGGGGAACCCCAGCGTGTCGGCCAGCATGGCGATGAACCGGCGCGTCACGTCGGCGTAGAAGCTGTACCCGCCGCCATGGAAGTGCAGCAGCGTGGCCTCCCCCTTGCGGACGCGCGGGATGAACCAGTCGCCGCGTGGCTCGCCGGGACGGCTCGGATGGACATCCACGTCGGGAACACGGTCCAGGACGTGAACCAGGCTGTCGAAATAGGCGCGGGCTTCGGCGATGTCGCGAAGCGCGAAGGCGTGGTTGAACTGCGCCCGCCAGAACAGGTTGCTGATCTCGAACAGAGGACTCCATTCCGGCACCAGCGGCCTGCCGAGGGCGCGGCGGGCCAGCACATGGGCGGAAAGCAGGCTGATGGTGGCGAGGCTGCGGACTTTGTGGCGCAGGCGCCCCTGAAGTATCGTCTTGGCCATGTTCGGCTCCAGTGGTCGGATGACCACTTCTCCCTGGAGCCAGACCCGCCATATAGAACGGAAACGTCACCGGCGATGCCGCCCGCTGCCTCTCTGTCCGCTGCCTCCGCCCGCCTGCTGCTGCCCCGCCCTTCGCTCGCCGCCGGCATCTTCGCCGGTGTGGCGCGCGACACGCGCGCATCCACGCTGTCGGACGACCAGCGCTTCAACCATTACCCGGCGACGCCGATGTCGATGGTCTCGCTGATCTTCGAAGGCACGCTCCACATGGTGGAGGAGCACGGAGACGGCACCCCGCCGACCCTCGGCCCGCCCCTGCCGAGTCTGGTCCTGTCCGAACCGCAGCGCCACCCCGTCTCAAGCTGGTCGCCCGGACCGGTCCACGCCCTGTCGGTCGCCTTCTACCCGGAAGCCCTGGGTTCCCTTATCGGAATCGACGCCGAACGCCTCGTCGGCCGGGTCCTGCCGCTGGAGGGGGCCGTCGCCGGTCCGCTGCTGGCGGCTTTCCAGACCCTTCTCGGGATGGAGACGGACGTCGCGGCCTTCCATCGGCTGGAGGATCTGCTGGAGCCGCTGTGGTCCGATTCGCGTCCACATGGCAACGGACGGGCACCGCTGATGGCGGACTGGCTGCGCTCGCTGGCGGTGAGGGCGGCGCTGTCCGGTGCCGGCCGGGGCGTGCGGCAGGCCCAGCGCCGCATCAAGGGGTGGACCGGCCTGAGCCGTCGCGAGCTTCAGCTTTTCGCGCGTGTCGAGGAGGTGGCCGTCCACGCCGCACGGAACCGCGAGGCCGGGACGCTCGACCTCGCGGCGCTTGCCAACGATCTGGGGTTTTCCGACCAATCGCACATGGGCCGGGAGGTCCGCCGGCTCACCGGCCTCTCTCCGGGAAAGCTGACCGACCTCATGGCCACCCACGAGTCCTTCTGGCTCTACCGGCTGCTCGGCGAGAGCTTCGGGTGACGCGATCACACCCCCGGCGGGGTGATGCGCCAGATCGCCGCCGGATTCTGCGGATCGAGCCAGACATGCTGGAACTTGCCGATCCAGGTGAAGCGATGGCCGCTGAACAGATCCTCCACCTGGACATGGGCGCCGTCCGGCAGGCCCAGTTCCCACAGCGGCACCTCGATGGTCCCGCCATGGGCGTTGTGCGGATCGAGGTTGACCGCGATCAGAATCACGTTGTCCTTCGCCGCCGTCATCTTGCCGTAGAGCAGGATGTTGTCGTCGTAGGCGTTGTAGAACTTCAAGTTCGTGAAGCCGTGCAGCGCCGGGTTCTCCCGGCGGATGCGGTTGATCGCCGTCACGTAGTCGCGGATGTTGCCCGGCCGGTTCCAGTCCCAGTGGCGGATCTCGTACTTCTCTGAGTGGTTGTATTCCTGCTTGCCGGGATAGGCCTCCGCCTCGCACAGCAGATAGGGGCCGTAGAGCCCATAGACGCCGGCCAGCGTCGCCGCCAGCACCGCGCGGGACATATGGGCTGGGCGCCCGCCCTCGGTCAGGATCGGTGGCAGGATGTCCGGCGTGTTGGCGAAGAAGTTCGGCCGCATGTACTCCTTGGACGGCCCCTGGGTCAGCTCCGTCAGGTACTCCGTCAACTCCGCCTTGGTGTTGCGCCAGGTGAAGTAGCTGTAGGACTGGGTGTAGCCGACCTTGGCCAGCCGCTGCATCAGCTTGGGCCGGGTGAAGGCCTCGGCCAGGAACAGGGCGTCGGGGTAGCGGTCCTGCACCTCGCGGATCATCCATTCCCAGAAGGGGAAGGGTTTGGTGTGCGGGTTGTCGACGCGGAAGATGCGCACCCCCTCGCGGCACCACAGCAGCACGACGTCGCGCAGCGCGTACCACAGGTCCGGATAGGATTCGCGGTAGAAGCTGACGTTGACGATGTCCTGGTACTTCTTCGGCGGATTCTCGGCGTAGCGGATGGTGCCGTCCGGGCGCCAGTAGAACCAGTGCGGGTGCTCCTTCACCCAGGGGTGATCGGGAGAGCACTGCACCGCGAAGTCGAGCGCGATCTCCAGCCCATGCCGCTTGGCCTCGCGGACCAGCCGGCGGAAGCCCTCGAAATCGCCGATCGTCGGGTCGATGGCGTCGTGCCCGCCCTCCTCCGCGCCAATGGCGTAGGGCACGCCGGGATCGTCCGGACCGGGGTTCAGCGTGTTGTTCCTGCCCTTGCGGAAGGCCCGGCCGATCGGGTGGATCGGCGGGAAATACAGCACGTCGAAGCCCATGTCGCGGACCATCGGCAGCAGGGTCACGACGTCGTCGAAGGTTCCCGGCCGCGACGGATCCGGCGAGGCCGAGCGCGGGAAGATCTCGAACCAGGCCGAGAAGGCCCCGGCGGTGCGGTCGACATAGACCTCCAGCTCGCGCACGTAGCGCGACTTGTATTGCCGCTCGCCATAGCGCGCCATCGCCTGGCGCGGCTCGTCGGACAGCGCGTAGGCGACCAGCTCCGGTCCGGAGAGCCGCTGCATGCGGTCGACCACCACCCGCAGCGCGGCGCGGCCCTCGGCCTCGTTCAGCGTGATCGAATGCTCGATGAAGCGGCGGCCCTCGACCAGTTCCAGATCGACGTTCAGGCCGGCGTCGACCTTCTTCTTGAAATCGGCCCGCCAGCTTTCCCACACGTCGCGCCAAGCCTCGATGCTGTAGACATAGCGGGTGTTGCGGGTCAGCGGCACCCGGCCGACCCAGCGGTCGTTCTCGTGCAGGCGCATCGGAGCCTCGCGCCACTCCGTCTCGTCCACCGGCTTGTAGGTGACGACGGCGGCGAGCACGAAGGTGCCGTCGGTGAAGATGTCCGCCCACACCTCCATCAGGTCGCCGACCACGCGCTTCACCGCGAATCGGCCGCCGTCCAGCTCCGGATAGACGTTCTCGATCGTCATCCGGCCGGCGGCGATCCGGTCCATCCAGCCGCGTTCCTCGACGTCGTGCAGTTCGACGGGGCGCGCCTGCGCCGGCTGGGCGCGGAAGACACGCAGTTCCAGCGGGCGCAGGTTCAGCGGCGCGCCGGGCTCAAAGGGCAGCGGCGCGGCCTCGGGCGTCACGTCCTCGAAATCGCGGAAGCCGCCGCCGGTCGCCGCCAGCAGCGGACCGGGGTCGATGGCGTGCGGCCGGTTCTCGTCGGGGTTCAGCAGCAGAATGGCGGCCCCGTCCGGGCCGTCGGGGGCGGCGCCGTCCACCGTGCGCAGCAGGCCAAGCACCGGGCTGTGGGGTGCCGTGATCCGGCGCTGCGGCCCCTCGACGTTCAACGCCGGGGCCGCCGCCTTCATGGCGTTCACGGCACCGATGAAGCCGGTGAGATCCAGCTTCGGCTGCTCCCAGTCGGCCGGGCTGCTGTTCACCACGTCGAGCTTGCGGGTGAAGCCGTACTCGAAGCCGACCGGCATCATGATCCCGGTGGAGAAGCTGGCGGCGAACAGGTAGTGCATCTTCAGCTGGGCGGCGAGCCGGACATGGTCCTGGCTGCCGACCTCGGCGGCGAGCCGGTCGGTGTCGTGGCTCTCCGGGAAGGCGACCGACGGGGCGATCCAGCGGAACGCCTCATACTGGTCGAGCAGCCAGTCGGCCTTGAAGTCCCACCATTTGGCGCTGTTGAACAGGAAGTCGAAGCCGGCGCCGCACAGGTCGCGCACCTGCTCCACCGTGCAGCCCAGCGTCTCGGCGAAGAACTTGACCTCCGGGTTCCAGGAGCGGGCGGCGTCGATCAGGCTGCGCCACACCTCGGCCGGGACCTGATAGGCGGCGTCGCAGCGGAAGCCCTTCACGCCCAAGCCGATGCAATGGCGCAGATAGCCGCTCCAATACTCGACCAGCCCGGCGCGCGCCTCGGGCTTGCCGTAATCCAGCGTGGCGAGGTCGCCCCACACCGTCACCCGGCTGGTGTCGGCGGGATCGACGGCGCCGGGGCTGTGCAGGTCGCCGTCGGGCCCGCGCAGGTACCAGTCGGGATGCTGCCCGACCAGCAGCGCGTCGCGCGCGGTGTGGTTGATCACCAGATCCATCATCACCGACTGGCCGTGCTCGGCCGCCTGCCGGATGAAGCCGCGCAGCAACTCGTCATCGCTCTCGGTGGCGCCGCCGCGCAAGGCCTCGTGCAGCCGGTACGGGTCCTTGACCGCGTAGAGGCTGCCGGAGAATCCCGGCTGGTGGATCGGGTTCAGGAACACCCAGTCGAAGCCCATCCCCTGGATGCGCGGCAGATGGCCCGCCCAATCGCGCACCGGGCCGACCAGGGTCGGAAACAGGTTGTAGATGCGCGGTCCGGTCTCGGTCATGGAATCCCCTCGCGGATTGCCGCCGGTTTCGACCGTTGACAGTCCGCGCAACCCCATGTGGGATCGTCCCCATGTAGGATCGTCGTTGGACGGCAACCCGGCACCGGCGCGTGGCCCTCGCGGCTCAACCCCCGGGATCACGGAAGGTTCCCCGCCGTTCCTTACTCTGGAACACTCTCCCACTCCCGACAAGGACCCGCCATGGCCGACAAGCCCGCCAAAATCCAGAAAATCCGCCTCGACAAGCTGGATCAGACGGACACCCGGATCGACTCGGCCGAGGAGTACGAGAACCGGCTCGGCAAGCTCCAGAAGGAGCTGCTGCACATCCAGCAGACCTATTGGCACGAGAAGCGCCGCGCCATCGTCGTCTTCGAGGGCTGGGACGCCGGCGGCAAGGGCGGGGCCATCCGCCGGATGACCGAGCCGCTCGACCCGCGCGGCTTCCATGTCTGGCCGATCGCCGCCCCGACGGCGGAGGAGCAGAGCAAGCACTATCTCTACCGCTTCTGGACCAAGCTGCCGGCCGGGGGCACCTTCGCCATCTTCGACCGCTCCTGGTACGGCCGCGTGCTGGTCGAGCGGGTCGAGGGTCTGGCGACCAAGGAGCAGTGGAAACGCGCCTATGACGAGATCAACGAGTTCGAGCGGCTGCTGACCGACGACGGCGTGCGCATCGTCAAGCTGTTCCTGCACATCACGCCGGAGGAGCAGCTGGAGCGCTTCCGCGAACGGCTGAACAACCCCTACAAGCGCTGGAAGCTGACCGAGGAGGATCTGCGCAACCGCTCCAAATGGGACGACTACGTCAAGGCGACGGAGACGATGTTCGACAAGACCTCCACCCCGAACGCGCCCTGGACCGCGATCCCGGCGAACTCGAAATGGTTCGCGCGGCTGGCGGTGCTGGAGACCGTCACCAAGGCGCTGAAGGAGGGTGTGGACGTCAGCCCGCCGCCGATGAACGGCAACGTCGCCCGGATCGCGGCCAAGGTGCTGGGCGTGGAAACACCGCAGGGGGGCTGACGGGCGGCATCCCGCTCAATCCCGCCCCCACAGCCCCCGCTCCCCCAGATCCTCGCCGCGCTGGCGCTCCAGCGCCTGGGAGTAGCGGCGGAGCGCGTAGGACTCGGTCACGTAGCCGACGACGCGACGGTCGCCGGGGGCGGCCAGCACCGGCAGCGCCTCGACCTCCGCCGCGCAGAAGCGCCGCAGGGCGGTGCGCGCGTCGTCGCCGGGAAACAGGCCGAGGTCGGGATGACGCGCCAGATCCGCGACGGTCATGTCCTCGGCCGTGGCGTCCAGCTCCGGGTCGTGGGCCGCCGCCATGTCGATGATCCCGGCGTAGAACCCCTGCCCATCGACCGCGAACAGGATCTTCGAGGATCCCAGCGGGTGCAGCCGGCGCAGCGCGGCGACGCTGTGGCTGGCCAGCACCGTCTTGACGTCGCTGCGCATCAGCCGGACCACCGTCAACTCCGACAGCCAGCCGACGTCGTAGGCGCCACGGATCGGCACGCCGCGCAGGTGGAAGCGCCATGTGGCGAAGGAATAGCCGAAGGCGTGGCGGACGACGACGGTCGACACCACCACCCCGATCAGCACGCCGGACGCCGCCCACAGATCCTGCGTCGTCTCCAGCACCAGCAGAACCATGGTCACCGGCGCGCCGATCACCCCCGCCGCCACCGACCCCATGCCGACCAGCAGCAGCAGGCCGCGGTCCACGCCCAGACCCGGCGCCACCGTCTCGGCAAGGATCGCCAGCAGTCCGCCGAACAGCCCGCCGAGAAACAGCGAGGCGCTGAACAGCCCGCCACGGAACCCCGACCCAAGCGACAGCGCCGACGCCAGGATCTTCGCCACCAGCGTCAGCAGCAGGGCGAGCGCGCCGCCGGCCAGTTCCGGCGGCACGGCGCCCGGCCCGCTGCCCATCACCGCCGGCACCGCCAGCGCCAGCCCGCCGACGCCGAGGCCGCCCAGCGCCGGACCGAGCCAGCGCGGCACCTTCAGCCGGCGGAACGCCCATTCCGCGAAGGTCACCGCCTGCATGGCCAGGATGCTGAGCCAGCCGGCGAGGAAGCCGACCACGCCGCAGACCGCGTAATCCCAGCCCGCCACCACCACCGGCCGGCCGAGCGCCAGCGGAACCTCCGCGTCGGTCAGCAGCCCGGACGCCGCCACCGCCAGCACTGCCGCCGCTCCGACCGGGGCCAGCGCCGCCAGCGTGTAGCCGCCCAGCACCAGCTCGAAGGCGTAGAAGGCGCCGGCCAGCGGCGCGTGGTAGGCCGCCGCGATGGCGGCGGCCGCGCCGCAGCCCACCGTCGTCCGCAGATCCGCCCGCCGCAGCCGCAGCCGCTGCCCGACCGCCGAGGCCAGCCCGGCGCCGGCCTGGGTGTAGGCGGCCTCCATCCCGACCGAGGCGCCCGATCCGTTGGACAGGGTGGTCGTCACGGTCAGGCGCAAACTGTCGATCAGCGACATCTTGCCGCCGTAGAGCGCGTTGGCCTCCACCGCGTCAACGATGTCGCGCGGGCGCCAGCGGCGGATGAGCGTCACCAGAATTCCCAGCAGCAGGCCGCCCAGCGCCGGCACCGCCATCGCCCGCATGGGATCGAGCGCCGCCTGCCCCAGCTTTTCCCCCTCCGGCAGACCGAAGACGAGCGCCTGCAAAGCGATGACGCCCTCGTGCAGCGTTCCCACCGCGAGACCGATGACGCCGCCGAGCAGGGCCGACAGGAGGACGACCGCCAGCGCGCTGTCGCGCACGCTCCACCGCGCCAGCGAGGCCGGTTTGGGATCGAGGGTGGCGCAGAGGTCGGTTCCGGCGCGGGCGCCCTGCTCCATACCGCTCTCGAGGGCGCCGCTTTCCAGGGATGAGGCGTTGTCCGGCATACACCGGACATGGCGCTGCCCGGCGTTTCGTCAACCAATACGGTGGGAGAGCAGCCGTCAGGGCTTGGCCGGCGCGGAAGTGGCAGCCGGAGGTGTCTCCGGTGCCGGAGCGGGCGCCGCGGCGGGCGCGGCCGAAGCCGGAGCGGAGGATGCCGCTGCCGGTGCCGGTGCCGCCGCGGCGGTTCCCGCCTTGCGCAGCACCTGGGCCAGATTGTCGCGGACCTTGTCGGCCAGCGCGACGTCGGGCTCGCCCGCCTCGTGGAACAGCACGGTGAACAGGCGCCCCTGCGACAGCAGGAAGGTCAGCGAGACGTGCAGCGTCCCCTGCGGCATCGCGCAATCGACCGCGCCCGTGCGCAGGGTGACGGTTCCCGCCTGTTCGCTGGCGTTGAGCGAAATGGTGCCGGTGCCCTCGCAACGGCTCTTCATCGCCTCGGCGAAGGCGCCGGACAGTTCGTCCAGCTTGGCCCCGTCGCCGACCACGCGCTCGCGGATGCCGCCGACGATCGGGCCGAAACGCCACGCCACGTCGGCCGGGCGCTGGTCGGCCGGCACCTTGTCCATCGGCACCAGTTCGGCGTCGCGCACCCCGGCGGAGGCGAGCAGGCTGGCCAGCCCCTCCGGCAGGCGCGCCTGCGGCGGGACCGGCGGCTTCGTGCCGGTGGAGGTCTTGATCGGCGGCACGTTGCCGCCCTTGTCGACGCAGGTCTTCAGATCGGTCAGCACCTTCTTGGTGCCCTTCAGCGCGAAGGCGATGCGGTCGGACGCCGAGGCGACCACCAGCTCCTTGCCGTTCATCAGCGCGGTGACCAGCTCCTCGTCCTTGCCGTTGGAGACGACCAGCATGTCGGGCTGCGGCGCGATGGCGACGCGCTCGCGCTTCAGCTTGCCGTCGACCTCGACCTTGACCGGCCATTTCTCGCCGGGCGGAAGCTGGGCGCCGGGGATGCCGATGCCGATGTTGGTCTCGCCCTTCTGGCTCCGGGCGATCATCAGCACATGGCCCGAGGTGAAGCCGCCCTCGACCACGCAATAGGCGAACTTGCCGTCCTTGTCCTTGGCGGCGCCCCCCTCCCAGCCGTCCTCGAGCTCGGCCGGGCCGTCCTTGGGCGGCGCGGGCCTCGCCGGGGCGTTCGGCTGGCCGGCCGGGGCGCCGGATGGGCCAACCACCTCGGTCTCGGGCGCCGGAACGCCGTAATAGGCGGCGGGCGGCAGCGTCGGCTCGACCGGCACCAGCTCCGCCACCTGCACGCCCGCCGCCGACGGCACCGCCACGGAGAGAAGAAGAAGCGCGGAGAGCGGAGCGGCGAAACGGGCGGTCATGACGAGGTAATCCATAAGTCCGTTGTGGGCGCGAAGCTATCCGCGACCGCGCCGGTCCGCAAGGGCAACCGAGCCCCCCGACCGCAAAGGTCATACGCCGAAGAAGGCGTCGTGCAGCACCGCCTCCGTCAGGCTGGCGGACGGCCCGTCCCGGACGACCCTGCCCAGCCGCAGCAGCACGGCGCGCGGGGCGGCGGACAGGGCGCGGACGGCGCTCTGCTCGGCCAGCAGAACGGCGGTGCCCGACGCCGCTATGGCGCGGACGGCGGCGAAGACCTCGTCGGCCAGCTTGGGCGACAGGCCGAGCGAGGGCTCGTCGAGCAACAGCAGGCGCGGCCGCCCCATCATCGCCCGGCCAAGGCTGAGCATCTGCTGCTGGCCGCCGGACAGTCGCCACGCGCCCTCCCCGCTCTTGCGGGCGAGATCGGGGAAGAGGGCGAAGATCCGCTCGACATCGCGGGCGCGCTCGCGGCGGTCGTCGAGCCCGGCGACCTCCAGATTGTCGCGCACGCTCATGCCGGCGAAGACCCGCCGCCCCTCCGGCACGTAACCCAGCCCGAGCCGCACCCGCCGTTCGGTCGCCAGCCCGGCGAGGTCGATGCCGTCGAAGCGCACGCCTCCCCGCGCCGGCTCTCGCGTCGGAACGAGGCCGAGCAACGCCTTCAGCAGCGTCGACTTGCCGGCTCCGTTGGCGCCCAGCAGCGCCACCGTCTCGCCCGCCGCAACCGACAGCGAGACGGCCTCCAGCGCCGTGGCGCCGCCATAGGCGACGGACAGCCCCTCGACCGACAGCAGCGCGGTCATGGCGCTCCCCCGCCGAGATAGGCGGCGACCACGGCGGCGTCGCTCCGCACGCCCTCCGGCGGCCCTTCGTACAGCGTCCGCCCGCGGTCCAGGCAGACGACCCAGCCGGCCAGCGGCAGCAGGAATCCCATGTCATGCTCCACCACCAGCAAGGCCACGCCCTCCGCCGCCAGGGCGCGGAGGCGGGCGGCGAGATCGGCCTTCTCGGAATCGGTCAGCCCGGCCGCCGGCTCGTCGAGCAGCAGCACCGCCGGGCGCCGGGCCAGCGCCCGCGCCAACTCCACCCGCCGCCTCGACGCCGCCGGCAGATCGCGACACGGCCGTGCCGCAAGCTCGCCCACCCCCATGCGGTCGAGCGCCCAGCGGGCGTGCGACTCCGCCGCCGCGAGGTCGCGGTCGGACGCCAGCCGGGCGGCGGCCACCGCCTCCAGGGCCGTGGAGCCGTCCGGCAGGGCCGCCGCCTGGAAGCTGCGGGCCAGACCGGCGCGGGCCAGCCGGTCCGGGCGCGCGCCGGTGAGGGCTTGGCCGGCCAGCCATACCGTGCCGGCGTCGGGGCGCTCCAACCCGGAAATCAGGTTGATCAGCGTCGTCTTGCCCGACCCGTTGGGGCCGATCAGGCCGGTGATGGTGCCGGCCCGCAGGGTCAGCGACACGCCCTGCACCGCGTGGACGCCGCCGAAAGCCTTCGACAGCCCTTCGACCGACAGCGCCTCCCCGTCGCGCTTGCGACCGGGCGGGGGCTCCGTCGCGTCGGGGACGGGACGGGCACGGCGCGGGAACAGCCGCTCCAGCAGGCCGGTCAGCCCGTCGGGCGCCAGCAGGATGGTCAGCAGCAGCGCCGCGCCATAGACGATCAGGTAGCTGCGCTCCAGCGCGCGGAACCATTCCGGCAGATGGACCAGCAGCACGGCGCCCAGCACCGCGCCGGCCATCCGCCCGCGCCCGCCGACCACCGCGATGGTGAGGATGGAGACCATCACCGGGAACTCCAGCACCTCGGGCGACACCACCCGCTGGGTGTGCACGGCAAGCGCCCCGGCAGCACCGGCGAACAGCGCGCTGACGGCGAAGGCGGTCAACCGCAGCCGCCCGACGTCGAGGCCGAGCGTGGACGCCGCCATCGGGTCGTCGCGCACCAGCGTCAGCGCCCGTCCCAGCCGCCCGCGCGCCAGCCCCCAGCCGACGGCACCGCCCACCGCCACCATGGACCAGACCAGCGCCGCCATCGGCAACCCGCGCGGCACCGCCCAGCCGAACAGCACCACCCCCGGCACGCCGGGCAGCCCGTTGGCGCCGCCGGTCAACTCCGGTGCGTTGACCGCGAGCAGATGCAGGACCTGGGCGATGCCCAGCGTCGCCAGCGCGAAGTAATGCGATTCCAGCCGCAGCACCGCCAGCCCGACCGGCAGAGCCACCAGCAGAGGCACCAGCAGGGACAGCGGAAAGGTGACGGAAAAGCCCAGCCCGTAGCGGCTGCCGAGAATCCCGGTGACATAGGCGCCCAGCCCGAAGAAGGCACCCTGGGCGAGCGACAGCGCCCCGCCCAGCCCGAACAGGATCTGGAAGCCGAAGGCGGCCAGCGCGTACACCCCGGCGACGGTCAGCACCCGCAGCCCGTAGGGCGAGGCGAAGCCGACCGCGTGGACGAGCAGCGCCAGCGCGGCGAGGGCGAGGACGGCGTCGGCCAAGCGTCCGGAAAGCGAGGCGCGCATCTAGCGCTCCCTCCCCGCCCGGCTGCGTCCTCCCCCTCTCCCCCCCGGGGAGAGGGTCGGGGTGAGGGGGATGCGTGGCGTGGATTGTCGGGCCGGCGGGAACGTCGCGATCCATCCCGCAAGGACACCCCATGCCCCCCCCTCACCCCAGCCCTCTCCCCGGGGGGGAGAGGGGGCCGGTTCGCGGGGAAAAATCATGCCCAAATCGGCCTCACGCACGGCGGCGCACCGCTTCGCCGAACAGCCCTTGCGGACGGACCACCAGGATCACCAGCAGCGTCGCGTACAGCGCGCCCAGCGCCGCCGGGTAGGACAGCACCGACGACACCCCGACCTCGAACAGCGCGATCAGCAGCGCGCCGGCCACCGCCCCCGGCACCGAGCCCCAGCCGCCGACCGTCACCGCGATGTAGGCCTTCAGGATCAGATCGCCGCCCGCCGTCGGCGTGACGAAATAGCGGTTGGCGAGCAGCAGCCCGGCCGCCCCGGCGCAGGCCGCCCCGATGGCGAAGGTGGTGAGGATCATCGCCGTCACCGGCACGCCGCAGGCCCGCGCCATCTCCGGATCCTGCGCGGTGGCGCGCAGCCGCCGGCCGAGCTGCGTCCGCCCGAACACCCATTGCTGGGCACCGATCAGCAGGGCGGCGACGGCGACGATGGCGACCGACTGCTCAGCCACCGCGACCCCGCCGATCCGCCAGATGCCGTCGCCGAACAGCGGCGGCGCCACGCGCGGTTCCGGCCCGAACAGCACGGAGGCGCCATTCTGCAAAATGATGCCCACGGCGATGGTGCTGATGAACACCGACACCGGCGGGCGCCGACGCAGCGGCAGATAGGCCGCCGCCGCCAGCAGCAACCCCAGCCCGGCCATCAGCGCCAGCACCACCGGCAGCAGCACGATTCCCGGCAGCGGGATCAGCGGCGCCAGCGCCACCGCCAGCAGGCCGCCGGCCATCACCAGATCGCCCTGCGCGAAGTTCACCGCCGAGGTGGCGTTCAGCACCAGCACGAAGCCGAGCGCCACCAGCGCGTAGGCCGCCCCCAGCGCCACCCCGTTCAGCAGGAGCTGAAGCGCCGTCGCCACCCTACTTCACCACGCCCGCCACGTCGTCGTAGCGCTTGACCAGCGCCGGCACGCGGCTGGTGCCGTCGTAGCAGACGATCACCGCGGAATGGGCCATGTTGCCCTTGCCGTCCGACTTGTAGGTCATGGCGAGGCCGGCGTGGCTGCCGCCGGCCAATGCCTTGCGGATGTCGTCGGCTGTCGTCGCACCGTCCCGCACCGCCGCCAGCACCATCCTCATCCCGTCATACTGGCCGAGCGCGAAGGCGTCCGGCTCCTTGCCGAAGGCGGCGCGGTAGGAGGCGGTGAAGGCGTCCATCCCCGGCGACCCGCCGGAGATCGGCGACGCGGCGGTCTCCGCGCAGACTCCCTTCAGCTCGACCGGCTCCAGCAGCGCCGCCGTGCTCGGCTGGTGCATGGCGGAACCGGCGACGATGGGCAGGGTGACGCCGCTCGCCGCCGCCTGCTTCAGCAGCAGCGCGGTCGGCCCGGAATGCAGGTGCAGCACCAGCACGTCCGGCTTGGCGGCGAGCGCCTTGGTCAGCACCGGCAGCAGATCCTTGGCGGCCGGATCGACGCCCTCCTCGAACACCAGTTCCGCCCCCAGCGCCTTGAAGGCCGGCTCCAGATGGGCCTTGCCGCTCTGGCCGTAGGCGGTGGTCTGGTAGATCAGCGCCGGGCGCTTGCGGCCCAGTTCCTCCACCACGTAGCGGGCGTGGGCGGTCTTGGTCACGGCGTCGCCGGGGAAGAAGCGGAAGACCCAGGGGTTACCCTGCTCGGTGATCGAGGCGGTGCCCGACACGGTGACCAGCGGAAGCTTCAGCTCGGCCGCCAGCGGCAGCATCGCCAGCATCTGGGTGCCCAGCATGCTCGCCGCCACGGCGCCGACGTTGCCGTTGCCGGCCGCCCGCTCCAGCGCCGTGACCGCCGCCTCCGGCGAGGTGCCGGTGTCGATGACCTCGGTCTTCGCAGCCGCCTCCGTCAACGCCAGCACGGCGCCGTTGCGCTGGCTGGTGCCCTCCAGCGACAGGAAGCCGGTCAGCGGGACCAGCACCGGAAAGGACAGCGTCTCGGCCCGCGCCGGTAGCGCCGCCAGGAAACCGAGAGCAAGGAAAGCCGCGCGCCGCATGACCGAAAAACTCCTCCTGCACCGACGGGCGTGCCGGCGGGAGGAAGGCTGAACGGGACAACGGGGAGGCCGGTCGGAAGAAGGCCGGTCGGCCGGGTCGTTGGCGCGCTCGGCTCCCTTCGCCGGCATGACCCGGATCAGGTTCGATGGGTGTGGTCTCAGCCCGCCGTCAGACGGGCACCCCAGCCGTGAACGAGGGGCGAGAGTGTCGCCGCCCTCCCCGTCCTGTCAAGCGGTCCTGTCAGGCGCCGCGCCGCCGGTCCTTCATGGTTTCACGATGCAGGATGTAGAGCCCGCTGCCGATGATCACCATCGCGCCAGCCAGCACCGGCACGGTCGGCAGGTCGCCGAACACCAGATAGCCGAACAGGCTCGCCCAGACCATGCCGGTGTACTCGAAGGGCGCCACCACCGAGGGCGGCGCGCGGCGGAAGGCCTGGGTCATCAGCACCTGCGCCACCGCGCCCAACGCGCCGACCGTCGCCATCAGCCCCAGTTCCGTCGCCGAGGGCGGGATCCAGACGGGAACCGCCAGCACGCCGCTGACCACCGTCGTCGTCATCAGCAGGTAGATGACGATGGAGGCGGCGGTCTCGGTCCGCGACAGCCCGCGCACCGCCAGCGCCGCCAGCGCGTAGAACAGGGCGGCGCACAGCCCGACCAGCACCGGGACGACCGGCGCCCCGGTCGAGGGCTGGGCCATCACCACCACGCCGCCGAAGCCCACCAGCACCGCCGCCCAGCGCCGCCAGCCCACCGCCTCGCCCAGCAGCGGCCCCGACAGGGCGGTGATGAACAACGGCCCGGCGAAGCTGAGCACATAGACCTCGGCCAGCGGCAGATGCTTGAAGGCGTAGAAGAAGCAGCCCATCGACAGCAGCCCGGCGAAGGCCCGCCAGACATGCCCCCAGGGCCGCCGGGTCCTCAGCGCCGCCAGCCCGCCGCCGCGCGCCATCGTGTAGCCGCCGACCAGCAGCAGCGCCACAGCCGAACGCACGAACATCAACTGCGGCACCGGGTAGCTGGCCGACAGGAATTTGATGAGCGTGTCCATCGCCGCGAACAGCAGGATCGTCACCAGGAAGCAGCCGACGGCGTAGGGAACCGAATCGGCCTCGGCGGGCACCAGCTCGGCGCGTTTGACGGCTTCGGTCATCGATGGACTCGGCGGATGTGGGGAGATCGAAAGCTGCCCACATTATAGGCAAGCCGCATCGTCGCCCAATGCCGCAACCGCAGGTCAGCCCAGCGTCGCTCCCAGCCCCGTCAAGCCCGGCTTGTCACACCCGCTTGGCGATCAGCGGGCCGCGCGGCGGCGCGGTGTCGGCCACGGTGACGGCGCGCCGCAGGCGCGCCGCCGCCTCGTCGGCCTGCGCCTCCGTCCGCGCGTGGAGAATGGCGAGCGGCTGCGCGCTCGGCCCGCCCCCCGGCCCGACCTCCGTCCCCAGCCCGGCGACCGAATCGAGGCCGACCGCGAAGTCGATGGCGTCGGTCACCTTGGTGCGCCCGCCGCCCAACGCCACCACGGCCATGCCGACGGCCCGCGTGTCGATGGCCGCCACCCGCCCCGCCCGTTCGGCGAAGACCGGGCGCACCACCGGGGCGCGGTCGAGATGACGGTCCGGCCGCTCCAGCAGATCCGACGGCCCGCCCAGCGCCTGGACCATGCGGGCGAAGCGTTCGGCGGCGCGGCCGTCGCGCACGGAACGGTCGGCCAGCGCCCGGCCCGCCGCCGCGTCAGGCGCCAGCTTGGCCAGCGCCAGCAGCTCGCCGGCCAGCGCCACCGTCACCTCGTAGAGGCGCGGCTCGGCCGGCTCGCCGCGCAGGATGGCGAGGCACTCGCGCATCTCCAGCGCGTTGCCGGCACTGCGCCCCAGCACCTCGTTCATGTCGGTCAGCAGGGCCACCGCCGGCAGCTCGGCACCGACCGAGACGGTGACGATGCTCTCGGCCAGCGCCTCGGCGTCCTCGAACCGCTGCATGAAGGCGCCGGAGCCGAACTTCACGTCCATCACCAGCGCGTCGAGCCCGGCGGCGAGCTTCTTCGACAGGATCGAGGCGGTGATCAGGTCGAGCGATTCGACCGTCGCCGTCACGTCGCGGATGGCGTAGAGCCGCCGGTCGGCCGGGGCGATGTCGTCGGTGGCGCCGATCACGGCGCAGCCGACCTCCCTCACCACCCGGCGCAGCAGTTCGTTGTCGGGCTTGGCCCGGTAGCCGGGGATCGCCTCGAACTTGTCGAGCGTGCCGCCGGTGTGTCCCAGCCCACGCCCCGACACCATCGGCACGAATCCGCCGCAGGCCGCCAGCATCGGCGCCAGGATCAGGCTGACCTTGTCGCCGACCCCGCCGGTCGAATGCTTGTCGATCACCGGGCCGGGCAGGTTCAGCGAGCGCCATTCCATGACGGTGCCCGAATCGCGCATGGCGCGGGTCAGGGCGACGCGCTCGCCCAGATCCATGCCACGGAAGAACACCGCCATGGCGAAGGCCGCCGCCTGGCTTTCCGTCACCGACCCGTCGGTGATTCCGCGCACGAAGGCGGCGACGGTGGCGGCGTCGAGCGCCTGCCCGTCGCGCTTGGCCCGGACGATTTCCTGCGGCAGCATCGCTCAGTAACCCGCCACCGCCGCCGGGGCCACGCCATGGCCGGCCTCGGCCAGCAGAGCGTCGAGCAGGCTCGACGCGCCGAAGCGGAAGGTCTTCGGCGTCGCCCAGCCCTCCCCCAGGATCCCGTCGGCCAGCGCCAGGAACAGCGCCGCCCCGGCGGCGTCGCGGATGCCGCCGGCCGCCTTGAAGCCGACCTCCTTGCCCGATTCGTAGATGCTGTCGAGAATCACCGCCGCCGCCTCCGGCGTCGCCGCCGGCTGGGTCTTGCCGGTCGAGGTCTTCAGGAAGTCCGCCCCCGCCGCGATGGCGTCGCGCGCCGCCCAGGCCAGCAGGTCGGCGTCGGGGAAAGCCCCCGATTCGAGGATGACCTTCATCAGCGCTGCGCTGCCGCAGGCCTCGCGGCAGGCCTTCACCACGTTCATCGGCTGGGTGCGGGCGCCGTCGATGAAGGCGCGGTAGGGCAGCACCACGTCGATCTCGTCGGCCCCGTCGGCGACGGCGCGGCGTGCCTCGGCGGCGACCGCGGCGGCGTCGGCCTCGCCGGTCGGGAAATTGACCACGGTGGCGACCTTCACCGGGGTGCCCTCCAGCGCCTTGCGCGCGGTCGCGACGAAGCGCGGCCAGACGCAGACGGCGGCGACCGGCCCGACGGGGGTGACGGCGCGGGCGCACAGCGCCTCGACCGTGCGGTCGCTGTCGTCGCCGTTCAGGCTGGTGAGGTCGAGCATCCCGATGGCCCGGCGCGCCGTGGCGGCGTCGGACGGGGCGTTGGCGCAGGCGTCGAGCGCGCTTTGCAGGTCGGCAGGCAGCTTCATGACCGGGACCCGTCCTTTTCATGCAGGCGTTCAAGGAAACCGACCAGCAGCCGCTCCAGGTCGGAGGCGGCGGCCGAGGCGGCGCTCAGGGTCTGGTGATGGTCGACCGGGCCGTCGCCCAGCCCCACCCCCAGGTTGGTGATCACCGCGCAGCCGGCGACCCGCAGGCCGCAATGCCGCGCGACGATGCATTCGGGAACCGTCGACATGCCGACCGCGTCGGCGCCCAGCCGCTGCATCATCCGCACCTCGGCCGGAGTCTCGAAGGAAGGGCCGGGATAGGCGGCGTAGACCCCCTCCGCCAGATCGAGGCCGAGCGTGCCGGCCACGTCCCTCAGCAGGGCGCGGAGCTGTGGATCCCAGGCGTCGGTCATGCTGGGGAAGCGGTCGCCGAACGCCTCGTCGTTGGGGCCGGTCAGCGGATTGGCGCCCAGCAGGTTCAGATGGTCGCTGATGGCCATCAGCCGGCCCGGCCCGACATCGGTCCGCAGGGAACCGGCGGCGGCGGTCAGAACCAGCGTGTCGCAGCCGGCGAGCTTCAGCGCGCGGATCGCCGTCTTCAAGGCGTCGAAGCCATTGCCCTCGTAGGCGTGGACACGCCCCTGCATGCAGGCGACCTCGACTCCGCCGAGCGTGCCGACGACCAGCCGCCCGGCATGGCCGGCGACGCTGGGGACCGGAAAGCCGGCAATCTCGGTGTAGGGGATGGCGACGGAGCCGGCGATCCGGTCGGCGATGCCGCCCAGGCCGGACCCCAGCACGATGCCGACCCGCGGCCGGCGGCCGGAGGCGCGGTGGAGGATGTCCGCGGCGGCGCGGGCAGCGGTCATGATCGGCACTCCGGTCAGAAGGCTAAATTGGTGGGGCCGAACGAATGCGGCAACAGCGCCTCCAAAGTAAAGCTTCGGCGCAGACCAGCCGGGTCGCCGACATGGATCGGCGTGTCGGGAGCGGCGAACTCGCGGATGCGCTGCCGGCAACCGCCGCAGGGCGTGCAGAGTTCGTTGCCCGGTTCACCGCCGACCACGGCGATGGCGGCGATGCGCCGGTCGCCCGCCGCGACCATGGCGCCGATGGCCGACGCCTCGGCGCACTGCCCCTGCGGGTAGGCGGCGTTCTCGACGTTGGCGCCGACGAAGATGCGCCCCGACTCGCCACGGATGGCGGCGCCGACCTTGAAGTTGGAATAAGGGGCGTGGGCGTTGGCCCGCACCGCGCGGGCCGCCGCCATCAACTCATCGAAACCGTCCGCCATGGCTTCAGCGCTCCTTGACGTAGGGGATGCCGCTCGCCTTGGGGGCGATCGCCTTGCCGACGAAGCCCGCCAGCAGAAGCACGGTCAGAAGATAGGGAATGGCCTGGATGAATTGGACGGGAATAACGCCGATCCCCGGCAGGGGCACCCCTTGCAGCCGAACCTGCACCGCGTCGGTGAAGGCGAAGAGCAGGCAGGCGAACAGCGCCGGCCCCGGCCGCCATTTGCCGAAGATCAGCGCCGCCAGCGCCAGATAGCCCTTGCCCGCCGTCATGTCGCGAACGAAGCCCGCCCCGTGCCCGGTCGACAGATAGGCGCCGGCCATCCCGGTCAGCACCCCCGTCACGATCAGGGCCTGATAGCGCAGCCGCGTGACGGAAATGCCGGCGGTCTCGACCGCCGCCGGATTCTCGCCCACCGCCCGCAGCCGCAGCCCGAATCGCGAGCGGTACAGCACCCAGTGGGTCGCCGCCACCAGCGCCAGCGTCACCCAGATCAGGATGTTGGTGCCGTCGATCAGCTCGCGCCAGACGGCGCCCAGGACGGGAACGCCGGACAGCGCCTCCCCGCCCGGCAGTTCGACCGACGGCAGCCGCGCCGAGGAGGGCAGCTGCGGCGTCTGCCCGCCCTGCTGGAACCAGGCGTAGGCGAGCGACGGCGCCAGCCCGGCGACCAGGATGTTGATCGCCATGCCCGACACCACCTGGTTGCCATGGTGCGTGACGCAGGCGAAGCCGTGGACCAGCGCCAGCGCCACCCCGGCGGCGATGGCGGCCAGAAGGCCGAGCCAGGGGTTGCCGGTGGCCGAGGCGGCGGCGGCGGCGAAGAAGGCGCCGGCCAGCATCTTGCCCTCCAGCCCGATGTCCACCACCCCGGCCCGCTCGCAATAGAGCCCGGCGAAGGCCGCCAGCACCAGCGGGGTCGCCACCCGGATGGTGGCGCCGAGCAGTTGCAGGACCAGCAGGAGCGCGTCCTCCATGGCTCAGCCCCTTCCCGAATCGGCGGCGGGCGTGGCGCGGCGGCGGAACAGCGCCTCGATCGGCTGCTTGAACAGATTCTCCATGGCCCCGGCGAACAGGATGACGAGGCCCTGGATGACCATCACCAGCTCGCGGTTGATGGTCGGGTATTCGAAGGAGACCTGCCCGCCGCCCTGGGCCAGCACGCCGAACAGCAGCGCCGCCAGCACGATCCCGACCGGGTGGTTGCGCCCCATCAGCGCCACCGCGATGCCGACGAAGCCGACCCCGCCGGTGAAGTTCAGGATGATGCGGTGCTGCACGCCGAGGATCTCGTTGACGCCGACGAAGCCGGCGAGCGCGCCCGACAGCAGCATGGCGATGACGATGTTGCGCGACGGCGAGATGCCGGCGTAGACCGCCGCCCGCTCGTTGCGTCCGACGGTGCGCAGTTCGTAGCCCCAGCGGGTGTGGCGCAGGAAGATCTGGAACAGGACGCAGCAGGCCAGCGCCCACAGGAAGGACAGGTTCAGCGGCGAGGCCGGGATGGTCACGCCGACCCAGCCGAGCGCCCGCTCCATCGAGGGCAGCCACAGGCCGGGGTCGAACTCGCGGGTTTCCGGCGACTGGCTGCCCGGCCGGATCAGCACGTCGACCAGCAGCCAGGTCATCAGCGAGGCGGCGATGAAGTTGAACATGATCGTCGTGATGACGATGTGGCTGCCGCGCCTGGCCTGGAGCCACGCCGGCACGAAGGCCCAGGCCGCCCCGAACAGCGCCGAGGCGAGGATCGCCAGCAGAGCCACCACCGGCCAGGGCCAGCCGGTCAGCGCCAGAGCCACCAGGCCGGCGCCCAGGCCGCCGAGATAGGCCTGCCCCTCGCCACCGATGTTGAACAGCCCGCAATGGAAGGCGATGGCGACCGCCAGCCCGGTGAAGATGTAGTCGGTCGCGTAATAGAGCGTGTAGCCGATGGCCTCGGGGTAGCCGAGCGCCTCCGACAGCATCAGCGCCAGCACGTCGACCGGGTTCTCGCCGATGACCAGGATCACCAGCCCCGACAGCGCGAAGGCGACGGCGAGGTTCAGAATCGGCAGCAGCGCGTACCCGACCCAGCCCGGCACGGCGCCCGGCTGCCCCCATCCCGACCCGCTCGACCGCATGGCACCCCCGGACGTGAATCGCCGCCTTCGATCTTTAACCGCTGGCGTGCCGGATCACCAAGGAATTTCCGAGCCTTGGGAGACTGGGACGCGCGTCCGCCGAATCAGTCGGACGGCTTGTCGTCGATGTGGATCACCCCACCGCAATGCTTGCAATGGATGGCGTCGAAATCATGCCGGCTCAGCCCGCAGGCCGGGCATTCGACATGGGCCTTGTTGGGCCGGAACAGGCTCTGGGCGAATTTGAGGAAAAGCCCGACGCCCAGCAGCATGATCACCACCGACATCAGCCGGCCATGGGTGCCGACCAGCGTGATGTCGCCGAATCCGGTGGTCGTCAGCGTCGTCACGGTGAAGTACATGGCGTCGATGTAGGAGAGGATGCGGTCGTTCCGCCCGATCTGCGTGACGTACACGAAGGCGGACACCACGAAGACGAAGACGACGAGATTGACCACCGCCAGCATCATCTCGCCGCGCTCGGCGACCCAGCGGTTTCCCCGCCGCAGGTTGCGCAGCAGGGCGTAGGAGCGCAGCAGGCGCATCGCCCGCAGAACCCGGAGGAACGCATAGTCGGAGGTGAAGATCGGGGCGAGCATCGACAGGATCACGACCACGTCGGCCAGGGTCCAGACGCTCAGGAAGAAGCGCCGCCGGTTTCGCGCGACCCAGCCGCGCGCCAGCATATCCGTCAGAAGAAGGAAACCGAGGACGTAGTCGATCCAGAGAATCCAGCCCGACGGCGGCAGGAAGGTGGTGAAGAGGAAGAACAGCACCGTGGCGAGATCGAATCCCGCCATTCCCATGCGGAAACTGGTGTGGGCCTCGTAGAGGAAGCGGATTTTGGCCCGCAGCGACTTCAGCTTGAGAAGCCGATCGGTGTCCGACAGTGCGCCGGCTTCATCGGACATGCCCGCCCCCACAAAGCCCTTTCCAGCCGGCCCTCAGGACATGCGCGGAAACCGCGGCTCCGCCCGCTCGACACCGTTCACGCCCGTGCTCGGCACGGGCATCCACGGGCAAACCTCAAGCACCCACGTCATGATCGGGACAAGCCCGATCATGACGTGGGAAGGCGAATTGGCGGCCGTTCCGCCTCAAACCTCGGCGGAACCACCCGAAAGCCCGATCACTCCGGCGTGGAGGCCTCGCCATCGGCTTCCGGTGTGCCCATCATCGCGTCGGCGACGAGACCGGCGTTGCCGCGGATCTTCGCCTCGATGGCGTCGGCCATCTCGGGGTTGTTGCGCAGGAAGGTCTTTGCGTTCTCGCGGCCCTGGCCGATGCGCGTGCCCTCGTAGCTGAACCAGGCGCCCGACTTGTCCACCACGCCGGCCTGGATGCCGAGGTCGAGCAGTTCGCCCACCTTCGACACGCCCTCGCCATACATGATGTCGAACTCGACCACGCGGAACGGCGGGGCCATCTTGTTCTTCACCACCTTCACGCGGGTCTGGTTGCCGACCACGGTGTCGCGGTCCTTGATGGCGCCGATGCGGCGAATGTCGAGACGGACCGACGCGTAGAACTTCAGCGCGTTGCCGCCCGTCGTCGTCTCCGGGTTGCCGAACATCACGCCGATCTTCAAGCGGATCTGGTTGATGAAGATGACGAGGCAGTTCGACTTGGAGATCGAGCCGGTCAGCTTGCGCAGCGCCTGGCTCATCAGGCGGGCGTGCAGGCCGACGTGGCTGTCGCCCATCTCGCCTTCCAGCTCGGCGCGCGGCACCAGGGCCGCAACCGAATCGACCACCAGCACGTCGATGGCGCCGGAGCGCACCAGCGTGTCGGCGATCTCCAGCGCCTGCTCGCCGGCGTCGGGCTGCGAGATCAGCAGCTCGTCGATGTTGACGCCAAGCTTGCGGGCGTAGGACGGGTCGAGCGCGTGCTCGGCGTCGACGAAGGCGCAGGTTCCGCCGGCCTTCTGGGCCTGGGCGATGGCGTGCAGAGCCAGCGTGGTCTTGCCCGAGCTTTCCGGCCCGTAGATTTCGATGATGCGGCCCTTGGGCAGGCCGCCGATGCCCAGCGCGATGTCGAGGCCGAGGGAGCCGGTGGACACCACCTCCGTGTCGACCAGGTTCTCGCGGGCGCCGAGCTTCATGATCGAGCCCTTGCCGAACGCGCGTTCGATCTGGCTCAGAGCGGCGTCGAGCGCCTTCTGCTTGTCCATGGAATCCTTCTCGACCAAACGAAGCTGTGCGGACGACATGCCCGGTACCTCTCTCTTAGACCACAGGGTCAGCACTCTTGCAACGAGGCTGAATGTACTCTCTTCGTTCCCATTTGCAAGGGCCGATGTTCTCCTGACGTTCTCAAAAAGAGGCCGGGCGGAGACGAGCCGAAAACGATCACGCGCGGCGTCACCGGCCGTCGCGGATGACCTCCTTGACCTTGGAGGCAAGCTGCTTGAGGGAGAAGGGCTTGGGCAGGAAATGCGCGACATCGACGCCGTCGACATCGCCCAGCCGGTCCTCCGCATAGCCGGAAATGAAGATCACCCGCATCTCCGGCCGCAGCCGGCGGACATGGCGGGCCAGCGTCGGGCCGTCCATCTGCGGCATCACCACGTCGGTGATCAGCAGGTCGATGCGGGCGCCGTCGCTCTCGATCTGCTGCAACGCGGCCTCGCCGTTCTTGGCCTCCAGCACCTGATAGCCCTTGTTGCGCAGCGCGCGGGCGGAGAAGACGCGGACGGCGTCCTCGTCCTCGACCAGCAGGATGACGCCGGAGCCGGTCAGGTCGCTGCCGCGCCGCTCGCGCGGCTCGGCGGTGTCGACCGGCCGCACCTCGCCCTGGTGGCGGGGCAGCAGGATGGTGAAGGTCGTCCCCTCCCCCACCGCCGAATCGACCAGCACGAAGCCGCCGGTCTGCCGGACGATTCCGTACACGGTGGACAGCCCCAGCCCTGTGCCCGACCCGACCTCCTTGGTCGTGTAGAAGGGCTCGAAGATGCGTTGCAGATTCTCGCGCGCGATGCCGCAGCCGGTGTCGATCACCTCGATCGAGACGTAGGAGCCGGCGGGAACCGTCTCGTGCTCGCGCCGCTCGGGCTGGGCCAGGCTGTGGTTGGAGGTCACCACGGTCAGCCGCCCGCCGCCGCCCATCGCGTCGCGCGCGTTGACGACGAGGTTGATGATGACCTGCTCCAGCTGGTTCTGGTCCACCTTGACGAGGCCGAGGTCCCGCCCGTGGATCATCTTCAGCTCGATGTTCTCGCCGATCAGCCGGCGCAGCAGGTTGGCCAGCTCGGCCAGCACGTCGGTGACGTTGATGACGCGCGGCTGCAAGGTCTGCTGGCGCGAGAAGGCGAGGAGCTGGCGGACCAGATTGGCGGCGCGGTTGGCGTTCTGCTTGATCTGCACGATGTCGCTGAAGGACTGGTCGCCCGGCTTGTGGCGCAGCAGCAGCAGGTCGCAGAAGCCGATCATCGCGGTCAGCAGGTTGTTGAAGTCGTGCGCCACGCCGCCGGCGAGCTGGCCGACCGCCTGCATCTTCTGCGACTGGGCGAACTGGGCCTCCAGGCTCTTGCGCTCGGTCATGTCGATGAAATGCAGGATCAGCCCGGCGGCGCTCCCACCGCCGACACCGCCCAGGCGGCGGGCGTAGAGCTGAGCCGTCAGTTCCCGGCCGCCGGACAGGCGGACCTCCAGCGGAGCCGCCGGATCGTCGCCGCCCTGCACCGAGGCGAGCCGCGTCGCCACCGCCTCGCGCTCCGCCGGAACGATCAGCTCGGCCATCGGGCGGCCGATCACGCTGCCCGCCTCGCTGCCGATCAGGCCGAGGAAGGCCTGGTTGCATTCGGTCAGCCGCCCTTCCTCGTCGACCAGGGCGATGCCGATCGGCGCGTCCTCGAAGAAGCGCTGGAAGCGCTGTTCGGACAGGCGCAGGGCCTCCCGCCATTCATGCTCCGGCGTCAGGTCGCGCACGACGGAGCGGGTGTGGATCGATCCGCCGTCGTCCGCCACCACCACGCTCTGCGCCACCGAGGCCTGGAAGCGGCGCCCCTGGAAGCCGCGCATGCCGAGTTCACCGCGCTGCTCGGGCCCGCTCCCCTCGAACAGGTCGTAGGGCGCCGCCCCCTCCGGCGGCTCCTCCAGGATGTCGTGCAGCCGCCGGTCGCCGTCGGTCAGGTCGCCCGGTTCGCCGCCCAGCCATTTCGCCAGCGTGGCGTTGACGAACAGGAATTGCCCGTCCTGATCGACCGAGAAGAAGCCGACCGGCGCGTGCTCCATGAAGTCGGCGAGCTTCGACTGCTCGCGCAGCATCACCTGCTCCAGCTCGCGCCGCGCCGTGATGTCCTCGACCCGCCAATGGACGGAGCCGGGGAAGCCCTCGACCGGCTGCCCCTGCACCCGGCGCCATTCCGGGGGGCGCCCGTCCGGCCCCGGCACCGCCAGCTCGGCCGAGGCGGCGGCCCCGGCGTGCACGCGGTCGCGCAGCCGGCTGAACTCGCGGGCGCTGTCGGGATCGGCGGCGAACTGGCGCTCCAGCGCGTCGATCGGACGCTCGCCGGTCCGCTGGCCCGTCAGTTCCCGGAAGGCGGCGTTGACGAAGACGACCTTGCCGCGCTCGTCGCACAGGAGCTGGCCGGCCGGCAAGCCTTCCAGCGCGTTGCCGAGCAGCGCGCCGACCCGCGCCGAGCGGCGGGCCACGGTGAAGACCCGGCCGATCAGCAGCCCCACGCCCGCCGCCGCCGCGACGGCGCCGGCCCAGGTGACCGGCTCGCGGTCGATCAGCAGCCCGGCCGCCAGCGCCGCCAGTCCGGCCGGGGCCAGACCGTAATAGAGCAGGGCCGTCGCCAGCGCGCCGGAGGGCCGGTCCGGCGTGGCCCGGCCGCGGGCGGAACCGAGAAGGGAAGATGCGTCGTCCACCAAAACTCCAACGAACCGGACCGTCGAAGGGGAGGCCGGTTGCGCAGCGTGTCAGTTGCGCATCGCCCGCCCCTTCAGCTTGAAGACATAGGTAATGACTTCGGCGACCGCCCGATAGTGCTCGGAAGGAACCTCCTCGTCGATATCGCAAGCGGCATAGAGCGCACGGGCGAGGGGAGGATTCTCGATCACCGGAACCTTGTTGGCCTCGGCGATCTCGCGGATCTTGAAGGCGACCTGATCGACGCCCTTGGCCAGCACCATCGGCGCGCCCATCTGGGCCGGGTCGTATTTCAGCGCCACCGCGAAGTGGGTCGGGTTGGTCACCACCACGTCGGCGCCGGGCACCGCCGCCATCATGCGCTTGCGGGCGCGCTCGAACCGGATCTGGCGGATGCGGCCCTTGACGTGCGGATCGCCTTCGGACTGCTTGTGCTCGTCTTTTACCTCCTGCTTCGTCATCTTCATCTTCTTGTCGAACTGCATCCTTTGCCAGATGAAGTCGCCGCCGGCGATGAAGGTCAGCACCACCAGAACCCCGATCAGCAGACGGTAGGCCAGCCCGTCGATGTGCTGGAGCAGGGCCATCATCTCGATGCCGATGTAGTTCTCGATGCCCTTGAACATCGGTTGCAGCGCAAGATAGGCGACCCCGCCGACCACCGCCAGCTTGGCCAGACTCTTCGCCAGCTCGACGAGCTGGTTGGCCTTGAACATGTTGGCGATGCCGGGCAGCGGGTTCAGCTTCCCGAACTTCGGGGCGATGAGCTGCCAGGAGATATGGAAGCCGGTCTGCCCGATGGTCGACATCACCCCGGCGACCACGAAGAGCAGGATGGGGAGCCACAGCGCCCACAGGGAATCCATCATCGCCCGGTACAGCAGGGCGCCGACTCCGGCCCGGTCGAAGGTGATCTGGTCGAGATTCTCGAAATAATAGTTCAGGCGAAGGAACATGCCCTTCAGGGTGCCCGGCAGGATCGACACCAGCACGATCGTCATGGCGGCGACCATCAGCCAGTTCGCCACCTCGCGCGTCATCGCGTAGTTGCCCTGCTTGTGGGCCTCGTCGAGCTTCTTTTGTGTCGGGTCCTCTGTTTTGGAGGACTCGTCCGCATCTTCCGACACCGGCTTCTCCCTTGTCGGTCAGCGGGCCGTCACAGCGGCCGCAGGAAATCCACGAAGGTCGACTCGAAACGCGACAACCAGAACATCATCATCGCCGCCAGCGTCAAGGCGAACATCAGCAGGCCCAGCAGCACCTGGATCGAGGTGAAGAGCTGGAACACCTGGACCTGCGGCGCCAGCTTGTTCAGCAGCCCGAGCGCCAGGGCGAAGAGCAGGCCGATGATCAGGAAGGGCGCCGCCATCTGGGCGCCCAGCAGGAAGGTCTTCGACACCAGCTGCCCGATCACGTTCGCCATGTCGTCGATCGGAATCGCCGCCCCCGGCGCGAAGGTGGTGTAGCTGTCGACCACCGCCATGATCAGCAGATGATGCAGGTCGGTGACGAACAACAGCAGCAATCCCAGCCATCCCATCAGCGCGCCGGGCAGCGAGCCGCTGGTCGCCATTGCCGGATTGAAGATCTGGGCGTTGGACAGGCCGCTTTCCAGCGCGACGATGGTGCCGGCGACCTCCAGCGCCCCCATCAGCAGCCGCCCGACGGTGCCCAGGAAGATGCCGACGGTCATCTCCCCCATCACCAGCACGACGAGTTGGAAGGGGTTGTCCGGCATCGGAGGCAGCTGCGGCCGCAGGACCGGGGCGACGACCACGCTGATCGCCAGCGCGAGCAGGAGCCGCGTGCGCGCGGTCACGAAGGCGTCGCCCACCGTCGGCATGACGGTGAAGGCGGTGCCGACCCGGGCGAAGACGATCATCCAGACGAAGAGCTGCTCGCCGACCAGTTGCTGAAGGGCGTTCATCCGCCGGACGGCGCCGCGCCGGGGGTGAGGCCGGTGCCGGGCGTGAAGGGCGCGCCGCCGTTCTGGCCGGCGCCGACGCCGATGGCGACGATGCGGTCGGCGATCTCATGCTGGAAGAATTCGCTCAACTCGCCCAGCATGAAGGGCATCAGCAGGATCGACAGGGCGAAGACCACCAGCAGCTTCGGCACCATCGCCAGGGTCTGCTCGCTGATCTGGGTGACGGCCTGGAACACCGAGATCACCGTGCCGAGCAGCATCATGATGATGAGAATCGGTCCGGCCACGATCACCAGGGTGATGATCGAGGTGCGGCAGAGCTCGATGACTTCGGTTTCGTTCATGACGCGCGCCGGAGGCCGATGGGAAGGCCGGGACGGCCGTCACATCGGCATGCGAAGGATTTCCTGATAGGCGTTCAACACCTTGTCGCGCACCGCCGTCACGGTCTGGAGGGTGACTTCGGCGTTGGTGACCGCCTGGACCACGTCGTTCAGGTCGGCCTTGCCGATCGCGGCCTGCGCCGACATGGTCTCGCTTTTCTGCATCGTGCCGATGGCGCTGTGGGCCGCCTGCTCCAGCACCTCGCCGAAGGACGCGCCCTCGGTGGGTCCCAGGGCCTTCGGTCCGGTCGCGCGGGCGGCGGTGTTGGCATAGGCGGTGGCGGCACTCAGCGGGTTGACCATGATGGCGGTTCCGTAGTCTGGCGTTTACCGGTCCCGCGCGTCAGGTGCGCAGGATTTCGATGGTGCGCGTCAGCATCTGGCGCGCGGTGTCGATGGCGGACAGGTTGGCCTCGTAGCTGCGCTGGGCCTCGCGCATGTCCATCGCCTCGATCACGGAACTGACGTTGGGCAGCAAAACATAGCCGTCGGCGTCGGCCGAGGGGTGCGACGGATCGTAGCGGCGCTGGAAGTCGCCCTTGTCGACGTCGATCTTGCCGACGCGGACCTTCTCGACGTCCATCGTGCGGTCCAGCACATTCTGGAAGGTCACGACCTTGCGGCGGTAGGGAAGATCGCCCGGCGTCTCCGCCGTGGTGTTGGCGTTGGCCAGATTCTCCGAAATGACCTTCAGGCGCGTGCCCTGCGCCTTCATGCCCGAGGCGGAGACCGCCATCGATTGGTAGAGATCCATGCCGTACCCTCCTCAAACCTCAAACCCGCCCGCCGCAGCCGGGCCGGACACCCGTCAGCCGCCGGTGCGGATCGCCGACTTGATCATCATCACCTGCTTCTTATACAGGTTGGTCATGGTCTGATAATCCATCGAATTCTGGCTCATCCGCATCATCTGGTCTTCGAGGATGACGTTGTTGCCGTCCGGCGCCGTCTCGTAGGGATCGCGGACCTTCTGCTCCTGCGCCATGCCGCCGGGACCGCGCGTGCCGGCCAGATGCGAGGCGTTGGTCGCCGTCGGCGTCAGGCGGCGGCTGTCGCTCAGCGCGTCGCGGAAGGTGAAGGATTTCAGATCCTTGGTCTTGTATTCCGGGGTGTCGGCGTTGGCGATGTTCTGCGAGATGACCTCCTGGCGCTGGGTCAGCCAGTCCATCCTGCGCGACATCAGCTTGAAGAGGCCGAGATTTCCGAGGTCCATGGCCCACGTTCCGGATGAGGACGCCGTCCCGTCCGCGCCAGGATTGGGCGGATGAACCACGTCTCCAGCATGGTCGTCCTTTTGCGTTAACGAAAGATGAATCGGGCCGGTCGAACGCCCCGATGTACGGCCCGGCGGGGGCTCCGCGCGGAGGCCGGGGCGGACGTCGCGGGGTGCGGCGAACGCCCCGCCTTTACACTTCGTTAAGCCTGCCGGTCCAGGATGCCGGCATCGCCCGAGCCGAGCGCTCGGGGGCGTCGCTCCAGACTTTCCGGCAGGTATCCCCGCGTGCCCGCGCCTCCGCCCCAGACCGACCGCCCGCCCCCCCAGACGGATCGACCGGCGGACCGGCCGGCCGGCCGGGATCGGACCGCCCGCCGCCCGGTGGCGGTGGCGCTGAAATACGAGCTGGGCACCCAGTCGCTGCCGCGCATCGTCGCCACCGGAAAGGGCACGGTCGCCGAGCAGATCCTGGAGCTGGCCTTCGCCAACGGCGTGAAGGTGCGCGAGGACGCCGATCTGGTCGAGGTGCTGTCCGCCATCGAGGTCGACAGCGACATCCCGGTCGAGGCCATCGCCGCCGTCGCCGAAATCCTCGCCCATGTCTACCGCGCCAACGGCACCCTGCCGCCGGCGCCGACCGACGACGCCGACGAGGAGGCCAGCGTCCCTTGACCGAACCGTCCGCCCCTCTCCCCCTTCCCCCTCCCCCATCCGCCGCCGGCATCGCGGCGCTGGCCGACGCCCTGGCCGAAGCCCGCCGGGAGGCCGACTCCGGCGTGCTCATCGATCTGGCCGGCCTGGAGGAGCGGGTCGCCACCCTGTGCGCCGCCGCCGAGTCCCTGCCCCGCGCCGAGGCGCAGGCGCTGCTCGGTCCGCTGGGCGATCTGGTGGCGGCGCTCGATCCGCTGGCCGCCGCGCTGAGGACCCAGCACGCCACCCGCGACGCGGCGCTGGACGGGCGCGACGATCCGCACACCGCCCGCCAGCGCGCCGCCGCCGCCTATGGGCGCGGCCCGGCCACGCACTCCGCCGCGCACTCCGCCACCCCGCCCTCCCCCGTGTCCGACGACGAGCCGACCTGAGCCATGGATCTCGACCAGTACATCAAGTTCGTGATGGCGCTCCTGTTCGTCGTCCTGCTGATCGTCGCGGTGGCGTGGCTGATGCGGCGGATCGGACTCGGCGGCGTCACCGCCGGAACGATGCGCCACCGCCGCCTCGGCGTCGTCGAGGTGATGGCGCTGGACGCCAAGCGCCGGTTGGTTCTGGTCCGCCGCGACGACCGCGAGCACCTGATCCTGCTGAGCGCCACCGGCGACCTCGTGGTGGAAAGCGCGCCGGCCGCCGATTTCCACAGCACGCTGAGCGCGGCGGCGGCCCAGCCGGCCCCGCTCCCTCCGCGCGGCGGGGAGTCCGCGCCGTGAGCGCCCGCCGCCTTCTCGCCGCCGTGGCGCTGGCGCTGCTGGTCGGCGTCACCGCCGGGCTGTGCGCCGGGCCGGCGCTGGCCCAGAGCCTGACCTTCGACCTGGGCGACGCGGGCGGCACCGCGACCGGCCGCATCGTCCAGATGGTGGCGCTGATCACGGTGCTGTCGCTGGCCCCGTCGATCCTGATCATGATGACGGCCTTCACCCGCATCGTCATCGTGCTGTCCTTCCTGCGCAACGCGCTGGGCGTGCAGCAGGTGCCGCCGACGACGGTGATGATGTCGCTGGCGCTGTTCCTGACCTTCTTCGTCATGGCCCCGGTCTTCGAGCGCTCCTACACCCAGGGCATCCAGCCTCTGATCAACCAGGAGATCGACGAGGTCGAGGCGTTCCGCCGCACCGTCGGCCCCCTGCGCGAATTCATGCTGAATCACACCGGCGAGAAGGACCTGCGCCTGTTCATGGACATGGCGCGGCTCCAGAACGTGCAGGAGCCGGCCGACACCCCGCTGCATGTGCTGGTCCCGGCCTTCATGATCTCGGAGATCAAGCGCGGGTTCGAGATCGGCTTCCTGCTGTTCCTGCCCTTCCTGATCATCGACATGGTGGTGTCGTCGATCCTGATGGCGATGGGCATGATGATGCTGCCGCCGACCATGGTGGCGATTCCGTTCAAGATCATCTTCTTCGTTCTGGTCGACGGCTGGTACCTGATCGCCGGGTCGCTCGCCCGCAGTTTCGGGACGCTCTGAACCCGCCCGAACGGGGATTCCGCGCACTTCGTCGCAGCCGGCCGCCGGGAAGGGCGGGCTTCAAGGCCGCACTGGCGTTGCAGCGCGGAAACGCGTATGAGGGTGGCCATGGTCGCCGACACGCCGGATGGTTTTCCACGGCATCGGTCCCTTGGCTGAGGCATCGCCGTCCCACTCTCGGACCCTTTTCGGACCCTGCTCCATCCATGTCAGACACGACTTTGAAGGCCGCGACGCCCGACACGGGCAAGCTCGCGGGTCTCACGTTCGGTGCGCTCGGCGTCGTGTACGGCGACATCGGGACGAGCCCGCTCTACACGCTCAGGGAATGCTTCGGCGGCGAGCATGGCCTGCCGCTCACCCCCGCCAACATCATGGGCATCATGTCGCTGGTGTTCTGGGCGCTGGTCATCGTGGTGACGGTCAAATACGTGATCTTCGTCATGCGCGCCGACAACAAGGGCGAGGGCGGCATCCTGTCGCTGCTGGCGCTGGCCAGCACCCGGCGACCCGATTCCTCGGGCAAGCTGACGCTGCTGACGGCGCTCGGCCTGTTCGGCGCCTCGCTCTTCTACGGCGACGGCATGATCACGCCGGCGATGTCGGTGCTGTCGGCGGTGGAGGGGCTGGAGGTCGCGGAGCCGGCGCTGGGATCGGCGGTGGTGCCGGTGACGGTCGCCATCCTGATCGCGCTCTTCGCCATCCAGAGCCACGGCACCTCGCGGGTCGGCAGCCTGTTCGGCCCGATCATGCTGGCCTGGTTCACCACGCTCGGCATCCTCGGCCTGATCGAGGTGGTGCGGGAGCCGGCGATCCTGGTCGCCTTCGACCCGCGCTACGCCGCCAGCTTCTTCCTGGAGAACGGCACCGCCGGCTTCCTGGTGCTGGGGGCGGTGGTGCTGGCCGTGACCGGCGGCGAAGCGCTCTACGCCGACATGGGCCATTTCGGCCGGCGTCCCATCCAGATCGCCTGGCTGTTCATCGTCCTGCCGGCGCTCCTGCTGAACTATCTGGGCCAGTGCGCCCTGCTGCTGAGCGATCCCTCCGCGGTGCGCAGCCCCTTCTACCTGCTGGCGCCCGACTGGGGCCTCTACCCGATGATCGGGCTGTCGACCATGGCGGCGGTCATCGCCAGCCAGGCGGTGATCTCCGGCGTCTTCTCCCTGACCCGGCAGGCGGTGCAGCTCGGCCTGTGCCCGCGGCTGGACATCCGCCACACCTCCAACGAGGAGGAGGGGCAGATCTACATCCCGCGCGCCAACTGGGGCCTGTGCTTCGCGGTGATCGGGCTGGTCGTGGTCTTCCAGTCGTCGAGCCGGCTGGCCTCGGCCTACGGCATCGCCGTCACCGGCGACATGATCATCACCACCCTGCTCGCCCTGGTCGTCGCCCACCGCCGCTGGAACTGGAGCCTGCCGCTCTGCCTCGCCGTCGGCGGCGGCTTCCTGATGGTCGACCTGTCCTTCTTCGCCGCCAACGCGGTCAAGATCCCGCATGGCGGCTGGGTGCCGCTGGCCATCGCCGTGGTGACGGTCGGGCTGATGGCGACGTGGCGGCGTGGCCGCGCGGTGCTGAGCATCCGGCTGGCCGAGGAATCGCTGCCGCTCGACGCCTTCATCCGGCGGCAGGCCAAATCCACCGACATCCACCGGGTGAAGGGCACGGCGGTCTTCATGACTTCCAGTTCCAACACGGTGCCGATCGCCCTGCTGCACAACCTGAAGCACAATCAGGTGATGCACGAGCGCGTCGTCTTCGTGACCGTGGTGGTCGACGACGTGCCGCGCGTGCCGGCCAAGGACCGCGTGCTGGTCGAGGGGCTGGCGGAGGGCTTCTACCGCATCACCGTCCGCTACGGCTTCTCCCAGGAACCGAACATCCCGAAGGCGCTGCGCCTGTGCAAGGCGTTCGGGCTGGAGTTCGACGTGATGGCGACCTCCTTCTTCCTCGGGCGCGAGACGCTGATCCCGCAGATGAACTCGCAGATGGCGCTGTGGCGCGAGAAGCTGTTCGTCGTCATGTCCCGCACCTCGGTCAGCGCCACCGACTTCTTCAAGCTGCCGCCCAACCGCGTGGTCGAACTGGGCACCCAGGTCCAGCTCTGAACGGCGGCCGGGCCGCTACGCCAAATTGGCTACCACCTCAAGAACGAAGAGAATCGGCGCTTCAGCGCCGATTTCCGTGATCTGATTTCGGCGTCCCTCCGTAAATGTGATGTGTCTGCCAAGAGCAGACTCCAAATGCATGAGGGATCGCTATGAAGAAGGCTGCGACCGTGGCCCTCGCCACTCTTCTTTTTGCCGGCTCCGCTTTTGCGGCGATGGAAAAGACTGTCGGCGGGGCTCCTATGTATCCCACCAAGACCATTGTCGAGAACGCATCCCAGTCGAAGGACCACACCACGCTGGTTGCGGCCGTGAAGGCCGCCGGTCTGGTCGACACCCTCAACGGCAAGGGGCCCTTCACCGTCTTCGCCCCCACCAACGCCGCCTTCGACGCCCTGCCCAAGGGCACGGTGGACACGCTGCTGAAGCCGGAGAACAAGGGCCAGCTCACCAAGATCCTCACCTACCACGTCGTCCCCGGCACCCTGCGCGCCAAGGACCTCGCCGCCGACATCAAGAAGGGCAACGGCAAGGCGATGCTGAAGACGGTGGAGGGCGAGCAGATCACCGTCATGGAGCAGGGCGGCAAGGTCATGATCGCCGACGCGGCCGGCAACAAGGCCACCGTCACCATCGCCGACGTCGATCAGTCGAACGGCGTGGTCCATGTCATCGACAAGGTCCTGCTGCCGAAGTGACGGCGCGGTAACGGGGACTTTCGCGCCCCCCTTGCCCCAACCCCTCTCCCTCAGGGAGAGGGGTTTTTTCAGCTCGTCGGCTTGGCGGCGGTCTGTTTGCCGCGGTAGTTCTTCAGGAATTTCTGGAACATGTCGACCTCGGCCACCCGGCTGCGGATGGTGCTGACGTCGATCAGCCCCAGCGCCTGCTCCGGCCGGGTCAGCACGCGGAAGGCGTCCTCGTTGGGACCGCCCTTCATCGCCGGCTCGAAATCCTTGCGCATCTGGCTCAGTCCGGTGCCGTCGCCGGCCAGCGCCAGCGCCACGGCCCGGTTCAGCACGAGCTGCGAGGCGCCGGGGTCGAGAATCTGCCCGGCCGGCGGCGGCGGGCCGATCACCTTGTTCAGCGCCAGCGCGGCGGCGTCCCATTTCTGGCCGCGCCACGCGATGTCCACCCGCAGCAGGTTGGCGTTGGTGCTGTCGTCCTCGGCCAGCAGGCGCAACGCCTCGTCGCCGCGGTTCAGCTCGGCCATCGCCTTGGCCTGCATCAGCCGGCGTTCCGCCATCAGGTCGGCCGGGATGCCCGGCACGTTGGACAGCTCCAGCGCCTTCAGCGCCTCCTCCGGCTTGTTGTCGAGCAGCCGGATCGACGCCAGCCGCGTGCCGATGCGCGCCTTGTCCTGGCCGGCCAGCCGGTATTCGACCTGATGCTGCAACAGGTCGGCGGCGCGGTTCAGGAGGTCGACGGCGATCAGCCGCTCGGCGAGCTGGCGGATGATCTCGTCGCCGGCCTCGCCCACCGGGGTCAGCTCGCGGAACTGGTCGTAGAGCTGAAGCGCCTCCAGCGTCGGCAGCCGGGCGGCGCCGTCCTTGTAGAGGTCGGCGAAGATGCGCGACATGTCCTTGGTGATCGCCTCGGCGCGCGGGGTGTCGGCGACCAGGGCCGCCGTCTCCTTCATCGTGTTGAAGCCCTCGGCGTATTTGCCGCCGGCGATCAGCACCTCGCCCATGCGCGAGCGGATCTGCATCTCCAGGTCGTCGCCGCGCCAGGTGAAGGTCAGGCCGGCGAGCTGCTCGGCGGCGGCGGTCGGCGACATCCGGCCCTCCGCCAGCTCCAGGTTGGTCAGGGCCAGCCCGGCCTTGGCGCGGTAGAGCCGGTCGAGGCTCTGGTAGGATTGCTGGAGCTGCTCGCGGGCGCGGTCGGTCTCGCCGGTCTGGGCGTAGTAGAGGCCGCGCAGATACTGCACGTCCGGCCGTTCCTCGGCCTCCGGGCCGCTGCGCTCCAGCACGCGATCGATCAGGCGCTTGGCGTTGGTCGGATCCTGGGTCTCCAGCGCCGCCTCGGCCGCCCTCAGCCCGAGCTTGCCGATCATCGGGTCGGGATAGGAGTTCAGGATCCCCGAGGTCGCCTTGAAGCCGGCCATCGCCGCCGGCCAGTCGCGCTTCTCCGCCGCGATGGCGGCACGCCACAGCGCGGCCTCCGGGTTGCCGGCGAGGCTGGGCACGGTCAGGTCGGCCTCGCCGCCGGCGAGATCGCCGGTCAGCACGCGGGCCGCGCCGCGCAGGGCGCGGAACTCCGGCCAACCCTCCAGGTCGGGCTGGCCCTGCTGGAGCACGTCGAGCATGCCCAGCGTCTCCTGCCCGAAGCCGTTGGCGAAGTAGAAGCGCGCGAGGTCGAGCTGCGCCTTCGGCCGTTCCGATTCCGGAGCGTTGACGACGGCGAGCTGAAGCTCCTGCCGCGAATCGGTGTAATGGTCGAGGTCGCCGTGCTTCCAGGCCGGCAGGTTGAACAGCCGGCGCCCCTGGAGCTGCGGCTCCGCCACGCCCCTGGCGGACGAGGATCCGCCCGGCGAGCCACCCGTCCCCTGGGCCGTCGGCGACGGCTGCGGCATCTGCGGGAAGGGCGCGGCGGGCTGGCCGGCGGCCGGGTTGCCGGCGTCGGCGGCCGGCGACATGTGCAGCCCGCCGGCGGAGGTCAGCTCCACCCCTTCCTTCACCGGGCGGACGGTGACGTTGTCGGAGATCGGCCGCACCACCACGCCCTGGTAGGAAGGCATGACCTCCAGGTCCGGGTAGCGCCGGGACTCGGCCACGCCCAGGCCGGGGCCGGGCAGCGGCACCACCTGCACGCGGTCGCCGACGTCGGGGTCGGAGATCTGAACGACGTTCGCCGCGTCGGGCGCCCGCACCAGCAGCCGCGCGCCGAGCAGAAAGTCCGGCTCCGCATCGATCCGCAGGTCGTTGGCGCCGCTCATGTTCACCGGCCGGGCGGAGGATGTGACCGTCCAGGTCGTGCCCTTCCGTTCCACCGTCGGCCAGACCATCGGACCGATCTTGGTGCGGAAGGCGGTGCCGCCGGTCGCCGGGACCGGCTCGATCCGGCCCATCAACTCGGAACCCGGCCCGGAAACCTTCCCCGCCCCGATGGGCATCGGCCGGTCGAAGACGATGTAGAGCTGACCCGCGCGCGGGTAGACGGCGATCGACGCCGGGCCGCCCGTCTCGAAGGTCAGGGTCGGCCCCTTCGGGCCGGGCGCGGGCTGCGGCTTCGCCTCCTCCGCCGGAGGGGAGGCCGCCGAGGCGGTGGCCGCGTTGGACGCCACCGCCGAGCTGCCCGACCGCGCCGAGGCCACCGTCGGCGGCTCCTTGGGCGGCGGCGCCATCGGCGCGGCCGGAGCCGGGGGGGCCGGAACCGGAGCGGCTGCCGGCGGCGCGCCGGGGGATTGCGCCGGAACCGGATCGGGGCGCACCGTGGTGATGGTGCCGGCCGGGGTTTCGGCGACCGGCCCCTTGCGGGTCCCGGCGTTCAGCACGTCGAGGACGACGCTGCGGCCGGACTTGGAATCCCTGACCTCGGAATCCTGCGGCACCACGAAGGTGACGGCCAGCGCGCCGTTGGGCTGACGGAACTGCTCGATGTTGCGGACGTTGCGCAGGCTGGCCCTCGCCGCCTGCGCCAGATCGGCCGAGCCGCCCTTGTCGAAGGTCACGGTGACGGCGGCGCCGTCGCGCTTCACCGAATACTCGACCGGAGCCGGCCAGTCGAAGGTCACGCGGCTGGCTTCGGGCTGGTCGGCCACCCGCACCCCGACCCGGCCCGCCGACGCGACCGGCTTGTCGGGAGCGGGCTGGGTGGCGGCAGACCGGGTGGCGGCAGGCTGGGTGGCGGCGGGCTTGCCGTCGGCAGCCGGAGCCGACGCGGACGGAGCCGGCTGGCTGGTCGCGGCGGCGGCAGCCGGCGACAGGTCGACGGCGACCGACCGGCCGTTGCGGAAGCTCTTCAGCGTGACCGGACGCTTCAGGTCGAAGACGACGGTCTTGCCGTCCGCCTCCACCCGGCCGCCCGACAGGTAGTCGGGCAAGGCCGACACCGCGCGGTCGAGCGGGGCGTCGATCGGCTGGTCGAAGGCGATGAGCAGCCGGCCGTCCTCGACCCGCGCGCTGTATCCCACCGCCGTCGGCCAGTCGAAGACCATCCGGCCGAAATCCTTGTGGGCGGCGGCACGCACCGGAACGCTGGCGGCACCGGCGGAGGCGACCGGCACGGCCAGCAGCGCCACCGCAGCCGCAAAGCCGCAGAGCCAACGCCGTGTCCCGTATCCCGTCCGCCCCGTCACCTCAATCCGCTCCTTCCTCACGCACCACGATGTCCACCCGGACGCGCCCTCCGGCGGTTCCTGCGCCCGCCGCGCCTGGCGACGACGGCGTCTCCATCACCGCGCGGGCCACCAGATCGCGCTGGTAGCCGGTTTCCCGCAGGGCGGCGGACACCGCCACCGCGCGGGTCAGCGCCCGCTCCCAGGCGACACCGCCGGCCGGATCCTCGCGCTCGGCATGGCCGACCACCTCGATCCGGTTGCCGATGCGGCCGACCACGGCGCCCAGCAGAAACAGGATGCGCCGCCCCGGATCGGTGAAGAGGGCTCCCGTCTCGTCGAACATGCTCTCGCCCGGCAGACCGATGACCACCCGGTCGTCCTCCCGGCGGACCTCCACCGCAGCCAGTTCGGCGTTCGCCCCGATCTGGCCGCGCAGCAGCGCGCCCAGATAACCGAGGTCGATGGCCGCCCGCGCCTCCACCGCCTGCGCGTTGAAGGCCGCCCGCGGCTCGGCGGGCCGGTCCGACGGCGCCGTCGCGGTGGAACGCGCGGCGGGGATCGTCTCCGACAGCCCCTGGGTCAGCCGCACCCAACGCTGCGTTTCCGGCTCGCTCATCGAATACATCAGAACGAAGAAGGCGAGCATCAAGGAAATCAGGTCGGTGAAGCTGATCAGCCACATCGTCTTGCGATGCCCGCCCGGATCGTCCCCGACCCTCCCCGACCCGCCGACGCGCGGCACCCGGATCATGGCCGTCCTCCGCCCGGTTTCCCGGCCGCGGGAAGGCCGGCCGGTGCCGACGCGGCGCCCTTCCCGGCCGACGGCTCGTCGGACAGCCTCAGGGTGAACAACAGCCGGACGCCGCCAGGGTCACCACGCTCGATGCCGATCGTGACGTTTTGCGGCGGGGCGCCGCCGGCGATCAGCGCGCGGGCCAGCACGCCGCCGCGCGCCACCGGACCCGGCGGCTGGCTGGGCGTGCCGGTCGGGCCGATGCCGAGCAGCGCGTCCAGCTCCATCCGCTCGCCCTGCCGGGACTCCCGCAACGCGTCGACGACCCGGTCGATCAGCCCCTGGCGGTCCGGCCGCAGGGCCATGGTCCCGGCGACGAACAGGTCGTCGGCCGACAGCCGCACCTCCAGCAGGCGGCCGGGCGCCACCCTCTCGACCTTGGCGACGGCGACGGCGGTGGCGAACAGGGTGCCGACGCTGTCCAGCCGCTGCACCGCGAAGACAGTGCCGACCCGCGAGGCCACCGTCTCAGTTCCCTCGCGCAGGCGGGGATCGACCACGAAATCCGAAAAGCTCCTCTCCAGCGAGGCGGCGACCGCCTTGACCTTCCGCACCGTCTGCACCGACTGGGCGTTCAGCACGATGAAGAAGACCAGCAGCAGCAGGAACAGCGACAGCAGCAGCACGATGCTGCCGTTGTTGGGGTTGACGTGGGTGGCCGGACGGGCGCTCAGCAGGCTCCCGGGCGCGCCGGACCCGACGCGCGGGAGGGAGGGACCGGCGGAACCGGAACTGGGCTTGCCGGCCAGCATGGCGTCAATCGAAGCTCGCCAGCAGGCGGTCGATCTCGTCCTGGTCCATGGCGTTGCCCGGAAGCTGCGGGCCGTGCAGCAGCTTCTGGTCGGCCTCGGCGGAGTCGGCGGGAGCGGGGGCGGAACCCGCAACCGCCGGCTCCGGGTTGGCGGCGGCCTCCTCGGCGGCCAGCTTGGCCAGACGGGGGGCGTGGTTCTGGCGCACCTCGTTGCCGAAGGCGGCGACGATCATGTCGACCTTCGCCTCGATGTGCTTGAGGGTGCGAACCACCTTGGTGATCCGCTGCCCGGTGATGTCCTGGAAGTTGCAGGCCTCGTAGATCTTGGTGATCTGGTCGTTCAGCTTGGCGCCCGTCCCGGCGTCGGTCTGGCCGGCCACCGCGCCGATGGCGTCGCAGGCGTCGAAGATCGCGAAGGTCGCCTTTTCGGTGGCGCCCACCACCGCGTCCAGCTCGTCGGTCGCGCTGCGGATGTGCTCGTCGCGGATTTCCTCGGGCTGGAGCGCCGCAAGCTCCTGCTTGGCGTTCTCGATGAACCTGGCGAGGTCGACGACCTCCTTGTAGAGCCGCAGGTCGGTGGCCGAGATGTCGCCGTCCATGCTGCCGAGGATCGAGCGGACGATGTCCGTCACCTCGTCGCGCGTCAGGGGCTGGGCGGCTTCGGCGAAGGCGGCGTCGATGCGCTGTCTCAGGAGCTTCTGCTCCATCACGGACGACTGGGCGGAGAAGGTCATTGGCGTGTCCAGCGAGAGGGCGTGCCGGCGACGGTCACGATCGATTGATGCCGGAACCTCCCGAGTGCCGATCCGGAGCCGGAACTCCCGCGTTCCGACCGCACCCGTTCCGACCAGACCGGCGCTCACCGCCCCAGGATTCGTTCAAGCCATCTTAACCTAGATTGTGTCGGTTAAGAGGCCGTAAAGACGATGACGGGCAAGCAACAGAGGCGTGGATGAGTGTGGCACCGCCGCAACAGAGATCGCGGAGGGATGGCTTACAGCAGGCCGACGGTGATCGGCGCGCCGACCAGCGTGGCGGCGACCAGGATCAGCACGGTGACGGCGATCATCTTCTCCGTCGCCGACCAGCGCTGCCAGTCCTTCTTGAAGCTCTTCAGTTCGTCGGCCATGGTAATCCACCGCTTTGGCTAACAATCTAGATACCCGACAAAAATGCGCGCCGACCAGTTGATCTATGGTTAACGCGCAGCATAGGGTGAATCATTCCATCCACTGGCACAGAAATGCCACAGTCCCGCCCCTTGCCGGTGATACCAGCCAAAAGTCGGTAAAATCAGGTGGGTTTTCCATTCTCTGGCTGGACAAGAACGGCCACGCGCCCGGCTTGCCCCGAAAGGCATCTTTCGCCTACGGATGGCATTGCTTAGATACCACTCTCAAGGTCAAGCCGGAGGGAAGCGTCGATGGATGGCCAGCGTGTGGAAAGCCGGAACGGCAGCGGTCTGAAGATCGGGTTGGCGCTGGGCAGCGGCGCCGCGCGCGGCTGGGCGCACATCGGCGTCCTGCGCGCCCTGGAGGAGAGCGGGATCGAGCCCGACATCATCTGCGGCACGTCGATCGGCGCGGCGGTCGGGGCCGCCTACCTGACCGACCAGCTCGACGAGTTGCAGGCCTGGGCGCAGAAGATGGGCTGGCTCGGCATGCTGGGGATCATCGACCTGACCTTCCGGCGCGGTGGCCTCGTGGCGTCGGAGAAGGCGTTCGAGCGCTTCCACAACGAGCGCACCGACGTGCGGATCGAGGATCTGCCCCTGTCCTTCGCCTCGGTCGCCACCGACCTGTCGACGGGGCGCGAGATCTGGCTGCGCGACGGGCCGCTGCTGCCGGCGGTGCTCGCCTCGGCGGCGATGCCCGGCCTGTTCCCGGCGGTGCGGCACGAGGGGCGCTGGCTGGTCGACGGGGCGCTGGTCAATCCGGTGCCGGTGTCGCTGTGCCGGGCGCTGGGCGCCGACGTGGTCGTCGCGGTGAATCTGAACAGCGAGCTGTCGCCGCTCGGCCGCCCCAACGCCAAGGCGGAGGCCCGGCGCGAGCCGGTGACCGCCGGGGGCGACGCCATCTCCCCGACCTTCTCTCAGCTGACCGGGCAGATCTCCACATGGCTGGGGCGCAAGCCGAACCGGCGCACCCGCTTCCTGGCCGACCAGCTCGACCATTCCCGCGCCCAGGTCCCCAACGCGCTGGAGGTCATGGCCGGGTCGATCGACATCATGCAGGACCGCATCACCCGCTCGCGCCTGGCCGGCGAGCCGCCGGACGTGCTGATCGCCCCGCGCCTGGCCCACATCGGCATCCTGGAGTTCGACCGCGCCGCCGAGGCGGTGGAGATCGGCTACGCCGCCGCGTCGATGCTGCGGCCCTCCATCGAGTTGGCGCTGCGGCGGGCCTGATCGCCGCAGGAATTTTCGCGCACGCGCGTATCATCCGGTTTGGATGGATCCGCCGATCCGACCTTCCGCCCCCAAGCCCCCTCAAGCCCCCTCAAGACAAGGAACCCGCGCCGATGAGCGACGACGAGGCGGCCGCCAGCAGCGCCGCCGACATCCCCTCCTTCATCTCCGCACTCCTGACGTCGGGCACCGCCCATTGGGGGGCCGGCAACACGGTGCTGGGCAGCGCCTCGGTGGGCGGGGCGGTCGTTGTCACCTACGCCTTCATGACCAGCTCACGGCAGGCGTCGAGCGCCGACGCGACCGGCTTCGCGGCGATGAGCGCCACCCAACAGGCCGCCGTCCGGCAGGCGCTGGCGACCTGGAGCGCCGTCGCCAACGTCACCTTCGTCGAGACGACCGACGTCGCCGGCGCGACCATCACCTTCGCCACCAACCGGCAGCGCGGCCAGTCGGCCGCCTACACCTACTACCCCTCCACCAGTTCCACCGGCGGCGCCGTCTTCGTCGCGAACGACAGCGCCACCAACGCCAACCCGACGATCGCCAGCTACGGCTTCCTGACGCTGGTCCACGAGATCGGCCACGCGCTGGGCCTCAAGCACCCCGGCAACTACAACGCCGGCTTTTCGAACGGCGAGGACGGCCCCTACCTCTCCGCCGCCGAGGACAATTACGCCTTCACCGTAATGTCCTACCACAACAACGCGGCGCTGCCGTCGGGTGTCTATCCGACCGGTCCCGGCATCTACGACACCGCCGCGATCCAGTACCTGTACGGCGCCAACATGGCCGCGGCGCCCGGCAACGACAGCTACACGCTCGCCTCCAGCGCCTACGTCACGCTGTGGGATCCCAACGGCGTCAACACGCTGAACGGCGCCGCCCAGAACGCCGCGCTATCCATCGACCTGCGCGAGGGAACCTTCAGCAGCGTGGGCGGCGTGCTGTCGGTCGGGCTGGCCTACGGCACCCGCATCCAGAAGGCCGTCGGGGGAACCGGCAACGACAGCTTCACCGTCAACAGCCTGGGCAACCGCATCGATGGCGGGGCCGGCGACGACACCGTTTATCTCAGCGGCACGCGCGACCAGTACAGCATCCGGCTGACCTCGACGGGCGCCTATGTCGTCAGCGGGGTCGAGGGCAACGACGTCCTGACCGGCATCGAGCATCTCCGCTTCTCGGACAGCGGCATCGCGCTGACCGCCGCTGCCGCCGGCGGCTTCGACGCGCTGCGCTACCTGGCGTCCAACGCCGACCTGATGACCGCTTACGGCACCGACACCACGGCCGCCACCAACCATTACGTCGAACTGGGCGTCGTCGAGAGGCGCAGCCTGACCGGCTTCGACCCCTACAATTACCTCGCCGGCTACCACGACCTGATGGACGCGTTCGGCAGCGACGCCTCGGCGGCCACGCGCCATTACATCCAGCGCGGCCGCGCGGAGGGGCGCAGCGCCACGCTCTTCGACACGCTGTCCTACGAGGCCAGCAACCCCGACCTGATCCGCGCCTTCGGCACCGACACCGAGGCGGTCGAGCTGCATTACCTGACCTCCGGCCGCTATGAGGGGCGTTCGCTGGCCTCCTTCGACGCCGCGGCCTATCTGGCCAGCTACGCCGACCTGCGCTCCGCCTTCGGCAGCGACCTGACGGCGGCGACGCGCCACTATGTCCAGCACGGCTACGCGGAGGGCCGGACCGTCATCGCCTGACCGGCCATGGATACGGCCACCGCCCTCAGGCCGCCGGCCACATCCAGGTCAGCTCGTGCTTGTTGTGGTGGAGGTGCAGCACCCGCCCGCCGGGGATGGCGGCGAAGGCGCGCGCCGTCTCGTGATCGGTGTCGGCCTGGAACTTCAGGGTGCAGACGAAGCGCTTGGCCAAGCCGCTGTCCATCCAGTCGCGCACGAGCCGCAGCAGCCGCGTCGGGTAGCAGATCACGTCGCAGCACAGCCAGTCCACCGGCCCGACATCCTGAGGCTTCAGTCCGAAGGCGCTCTCCTGGCGGATCTCGACGCGCGGCAACCGGGCGATGGCCGGATCGAGCGGCGCCTTGTCGACGCTGACCACCGAGGCCCCCAGCTCGTGCAGCACCCAGGTCCAGCCGCCGGGGCAGGCGCCGAGGTCGAGGCAGCGGTCGCCCGGCCCCGGCTGCTCGCCGAACAGGGTCAGCGCCTCCCACAGCTTGAGATAGGCGCGGTTGGGCGGGGCGGTCCGGTTCTCGACGAAGGGCACCTCGCCGTGCCGGAAGGGGCTGGAGCAGCGCGCCGCCGCGACGATGGTGCTTTCGTCCAGCAGCGTCCAGGAGCCCAGCGGCGCCGTCGGCAACGGTGACGGGAAGACCACCGGCTTGGCCGAGACGTGCGGCAGGTTGTCCTGGATCAGCGCGGCGCGGCGGTGGTGGCGCTGCGACCACAGCGCCCAGTTCCGCTGGATGCCGCGTAGCGCCTTGGCGCCGCCCTTGATGGAGCCGATCTCGATCCGCACCGGATCGAACCAGATGTTCTGCGCCCAGGCGGCGGGCCGCGCCGGACCGTCGGCGAAGACCAGCCGGCCGTCCACCAAGGCGACGTCGCCCAGTTCCGCCACCAGATCGTCGACGAATCCGTCGGGCGCCAGATAGACCGTCTGCCCCAGGGGGGCAATGGACGGGCTGGCCGAAGGAAGGGCGGAGTCGGGCGCGGTGTCGGGAGTGTCTTGCATGCCCACGGGCTACCGCCGCCGCGCCGCGATTGCAAGCGCAAGAGAGAGGCGGCGCCACCGCCCACCCGTCCGATGGAGGTTGTGACAAAGGAGCGCACTCCGAAAGCGTGTGAGAGGCGTTCGCAATTGGTCGATTGACAACGATTCGCAGTATCAGTACATCTGAGCGCAGGAAACGACCCGCCGACAGCGGCGCCCGCCAAGGCGCCGCCCCGTCAACGACCGGTGCTGAGGGCTTATGTACGTTTGCATCTGCCACGCGTTGAACGACAAGAAAGTCAAGGCGGCCCTCAGCAACGGCGCAAAGACTCCCGCTTCTGTTTTTCGTCACTACGAATGCCAGGTCCAGTGCGGCAAATGCGTGCCGATGATGCGCGCGATGGCCAACGATCACCGCACCGCCCCCGCCAGCCATTGCGGCGCCTGCTCCGACCAGCACGATCACCATCACGACCATGCCCCGGTCAATGGTGATCTGGTTCCCGCCTATGGCGTCGCCGCGGAATAAACACCCCCTCCCCGTTCCCGTGCTTTTCACCCGTTCGTTCGGTTTCCAAGGCGCCTCGACTTTGAAAAGGAGAGGCCGGCTTCGCCTTTCGGCTGCGGCAAAATGGTCGCTGTCTATGATTTTTGGTTGGATTGACTAAAGCCCGGCCCTGAGGCACAAAACCTTCAACAAACGATAATCAAAACGTCAGGCGAATGGCGTACCAAGAGCCATACAAAACATGGACCGGGTAAAAAAAGCCGGCCAATGAGGAAACGCACATCAACCAAGAAGAACTCTTTGGGTTCGGGCTTTGCTTATCCCCTTCAAGGGATAGGCAGCCCGGCCGGCTTTCTTTTGGGCATAACGGCCATCCCCCATCGGGGATGTCCCCCCTGCGCTTCCGGCGCGTTTCTGCCGGACGCCAGCGTGGCTATGGTGCCGACCGGTTCACCCGACGAGTGTCACCGTTCAGGGAGAAGTTCATGAGCAGCCGCGAACGGCAAGCCTTCGACGCGCTCAGCCGCGATCTGGTCCTGCACGCCGCCGACCGCATGGAACGCCTGCGCTCCACCGTCGAACGCGCCGAGATCGAGGGGCGGGAAATGTGGGAGCGCACGCTCGACAGCCTGCGCGGGCTTCGCAACCGCGCCTCCGGCCACATCGAGGCCGCCCGCCGGGCCGATGACGACGCCTGGCCCTTCGCCCGTGCCCGCGCCGACCAGGCGATGCGGGAGCTGATGCACGCGCTCGACGACATCGACGGCCGTCTCCAAAGACTGGCCGCGTAGGAACTGGTTGCATCGCCACGGAAAGCGGGCCGGATCGGACAGCCGATCCGGCCCGCTTGTTCTCAGGCTCAGGTTTGTTCTCAGGCTCAGTTGACCTTCATCGGCACCCGGCGCTCGACCAGGGCCGAGGTCACCTCCTTGGCCTTGACCGGGTCCATCGCCGCCAGGATCGGCGCCGTCTTCTGTTCCTTCATCCGCTGGATGACCCCCAGCAGCACGGGCATGTCCAGTTCCTCGAAGATGCGGGCGGCCTCCTTGGGCTTCATCGTCTCGTAGATCTTCACGAGGCTCTCAAGCTGCGCCGACTGCTTCTCGTCGCCCTGGTTCATCAGCTTCTGGATGTCGGTGCGGACCTTCTCCATCTCCGCCACCTTCTGGTCGATCCGCTTCTCGGCGGCGGCCAGCAGGGCCTCGCGCTGCTCCATCTCCTTGGTGCGCTGTTCGATCTCGGCGCGGCGCTCGGCGAAATGCTTCAGCAGCTCCTGGTTGTCAATCGGGCCAAGCGGGGCCAGCGGCGCCATGCCGGCGGCGGGCGGCGGCGCCGGGTTCGAGCCGCCCTGGGCCGGCGGGCCGTCCTTCGGCGGGTTCGGGACGCTGGCCGTCTGGGGCGCGCCGGCCGGCTTGGTCGTCGCGGCGGGCGGCTTGGCCGGCGGGTTCTCGGCCAGCGACACCGGGAACTCCGGCAGCCGCACGTCGCGCGCGACGAGGCGCCACAGATCGCCGACCCGGACACCGAGCATCAGGACCGCGACGAAGATGGTCAGCGGCAGCAGGCGGAAACGGATCGCCTTCATGCGCGCGCGCAGACGCTCCCCGAGCGGACGCCGGACCGCCGCAGCCTTGCGTGGCTTCCCCTTCGCCTTGCTCTTGGCTCCGGCGCGGGGCGCGGTACGGGCGGCAGCGGCAGCGGCAGCGGCGGGCTGGCCGGACGGCTGGGCGGCGGCCGGCGGATTCGCCACGGAGGCGGAAACCCGCACCCCGGTCGGCGCGGCGCCGGCCGGCCGGATCACCACCCGTTCCTCCGCCCGCGCCGCGGTCGCGCCCGGCTGGGCCGTCGATTTCGCGGCCAGTTGGGCGGCGAACTCCGCGATGATCTTCTGCGCGTCGCTCATCCGATCCCCCTACCGGCGTTCTCGATCGCCTGGAGCAGTTCACGTTCGGCCCGCGACAGGCTCTCCCCGTCGCGGGTTATCGGGTCGCGGGCCAAGGGTTGCGGCTCGCGCGGTTCCGGGGCCACGGCGCGGCGCGGCGCAAGATCCAGCCGGACCGGCGGCGGCGCGTCGTCATGGTCGTCGTCGTGCGAGTCGAGCGGCACCGGGCGGGCCAGCTGGCGCGGGGCGAGCGCCGGCTTGACCGGGGTGCGCGCCATCGGGCCGCGCGCCGCCCCAGGACGCCCCTGGTCGCGCCCGCTGTCGCGCTCGGCGACGTTGCCCAGCCGGGTGGCCAGCGTGTCGGCGGCCTCGATCATGAAGTGCAGCTCGTCGCGCAGGGCCTGCGCCTTGGCGACGGTGCGCTGGAGATCCTCGCCGGTGTCGGCGGCGGTCTTCTTCAGCCCGCGCACGCCGGTGTCGGCCTTGGCCATCGCGTCGTTCAGCCCCTGGATCAGTTCGGCCATCTCGCCGCGGCTCTCGCGCAGCTTGACGATCTGCTTGTTGAGGATGATCGCGTAGGCGATCGTCGCCGCCAGCAGGCCGACGATGACCAGATCCAGGATCAGGGAGATCATTGGACTCACAGCCGCATGACCTCCTGTTTGGGAAGTTCCTTTTCCAGCCGCACCGCGATGTGGCCGCCCTTGCGGCCCATGCGGCCCTGGAACATCGAGACGTCGCCGCAGCGCAGCTCGATGGCGCCGTCGGGCGTGGCGTTCAGCAGGATGCGGGTGCCGACGCGCCAGTTCAGCACGTCGTGCAGCGTCATCGTCACCTCGTCGAGCACGGCCGACAGATCGACGTCCGTCACCATCAGCTCCGACGCCAAGTGGGTTTCCCAGATCGAGTCACGGCCGAACTTCTCGCCCATGAACATCTGGAGCAGCAGTTCGCGGACCGGCTCCAGCGTCGCGTAGGGGATCATCAGCTCCAGCCGGCCGCCGCGATCCTCCATGTCGATGCGCAGCTTGACCAGCACCGCCGCGTTGGCGGGGCGCGCGATGGTGGCGAAGCGCGGGTTGGTCTCCAGCCGGTCGAAGCGGAAGGTCACCGGCGACAGCGGGTCGAAGGCGGCGGAGAGGTCGGACAGCACCACATGGACCATGCGCTCGACAAGGTTGCGCTCGATGGTGGTGTAGGGGCGGCCCTCGATGCGCATCGCGGCCGTGCCGCGCCGGCCGCCGAGCAGCACGTCGACGATCGAGTATATCAGCGCCGAGTCCACGACCATCAGGCCGTAATTGTCCCATTCCTCCGCCTTGAAGACCGAAAGCATCGCCGGCAGCGGGATGGAGTTCAGGTAGTCGCCGAAACGCACCGAGGAAATCTGGTCGAGGCTGACCTCGACATTGTCGGAGGTGAAGTTGCGCAAGCTTGTCGACATCATGCGGACGAGGCGGTCGAAGACCACCTCCAGCATGGGCAGGCGTTCGTAGTTGACCAGCGCCGAGTTGACCAGCGCCATGATGCCGGAGTTGTCGCCGTCTCCGGCCCCGCCCTGGTCGAAGCCGAGCAGGCTGTCGATCTCGTCCTGGTTCAGGACGCGGGTGGACCCGCCGCCGCCGCCCATGTCGCCGACGTCGCCGCTGTCCTCCGCCAGCGCCGCCCATTCGGCGGCAAGGCGTTCCTCTTCGCTCAGCTCCTCGGTGTCGCTCATGGCCCGCGTCCCCGCCGTTACTGGACCAGCATTTCTTTGAACAGCACGTCCTTCACCTTCACCGGATGGGCGGCGGCGGTGATGCGCATCAGCAGCTCCTGCCGCAGACGGTACATGCCGGCCGACCCGCGCAGATCCTCCAGCCGCAACTCGCGCAGGTAAACCTGGAAATTGTCGATGATGCGCGGCAGCACATGTTCAACCGCCGAGACGTCCTCCGGTTTCGACAGCTGGATCGAAATCTTGATCTTCAGGAAGGCGGGCCGCTTGCCGGCGCTGTTCAGGTTCACCAGCATGTCGGGCAGGTCGTAGAAGACCGGGGCCGCGTGCGGGTCGGGCTGCGCGGGTTCGGCGGGGTGCGCCTCCTCCGCGTGCTCCTCGGTCTTGCCGAGCAGACTGTCCAGCAGGCCGGAGAAATACACCCCCGCCCCGGCGCCGATCAGCAGCACCAGCGGGAGAATGACGAACAGCACCAGCTTCTTGCCGCTGAATTTCTTTCGCGGCAGTCCGTCGGTCGAAAGTTCGCCGGCATCGGCTTCGGCGGCCATGGGGATCCTGGGTGGCTTCGGGGGCGGGGAGGATCCCGCCGACCGGCCAAAGTTATCTTTGGGATAGTTAATAAGTCCTTTCGACACCCCTGCGGGGCATCTCCCCGCAAGGAATTCAGCGGCTCTGTGCCCGAAACGGCACGCTTTTTGATTGGTGGCGCCCGGACCTCCGTGTCCGGAAAACGGGATGGGCTCAGGCCGCCGGCTTTCCAGGATCGTCATGCCCGTGCTTGTCGTGGGCAAAACCGCCGGCGCGTGCGCGTGCTCGCGGATGACGGCCCGGCTCAAGGCCGGGCATGACGATCCCGGAAGGGAAAGCAGGCACCCTCCCCCGACGCCCGGATTCCGTCCTCACACCCGCATGGCCCGGCGCCATGGCGGGAACGGGAGAGTCTTGCCCGGCGGAACCCGGCAGGAACGGTCCCGCCCCGGCAGTTTCTGCCCGGCATCCCCTGCCCCGCCCGGCCGGAACGCCATCGCCTTGCCGGGAATCCAGGGAAACTGCCGTCTCCGCAAGGTTGGCACGCTGCCTGCAATACCCCTTTTCGCCGGTCGGATGTCGGCCCGACCCCGTGTGAAGGATGAGGCAAGATGGAAAATTCGATCTACGTCGCTCTGTCGCGCCAGCTCACCCTGCGGCGGCAGCTTGATGTGACGTCGAACAACATCGCGAACATGAACACGACCGGCTACAAGAACCAGCGCATGCTGTTCACCGAGTTCATGGAAAAGCCGGCTCTCCACGAGCGCGTCAGCTTCGTCCAGGACCGTGCCGTGGTCCGCGATCTCTCGGTCGGGGCGATGACCCAGACCGGAAACCCGATGGATCTGGCGCTGACCGGCAACGGATACTTCACCGTCGATACCGCCAGCGGCCCGCGCTACACCCGCGCCGGCAACTTCCGCCTGAACGACCAGCGCCAGATGGTCGACGGCGGCGGCCTGCCGGTGCTGGCCGACAACGGCCAGCCCATCGTGCTGCCCGCCGGCACCTCGGACGTGAAGGTCAGCGGCGACGGCACCGTCTCCACCGAACTCGGCCCGGTCGGCAAGCTGAACATCGTCACCTTCAAGAACGAGCAGCTGATGACCGAAGTCGGCTCCGGCCTCTACGTCTCCGACGAGGAGCCGCAGCCGGCCCCGGCGGACACCAAGGTGGCACAAGGCTTGCTTGAGGGTAGCAACGTGAAGCCCGTCGTGGAGATGACGCAGATGATCGAGGTCCAGCGCAGCTACATGTCGGCGCAGCGCGTCATCGACAACGAGCACGAGCGCATCCGCTCGATGATCCAGAAGCTGGGCCGCTCGGCCTGAGCCCCGCCCGAAGACGAGAGGAAACAGACCCATGCGCAGCCTCGCCATCGGCGCCACCGGCATGATCGCCCAGCAGCTCAACGTCGAGACGATCTCGAACAACATCGCGAACGCCACGACCACCGGCTTCAAGAAGCAGCGGGCCGAGTTCCAGGATCTGCTCTACCAGAATTTCCGCCGCATCGGCTCGACCTCCTCGGACGCCGGCACCGTCGTGCCGACCGGCGTGCAGATCGGCGCCGGCGTCCGCGTCGCCGCCGTGGCCCGCGTGCTGGAACAGGGCAACCTGAACATCACCGACAACAAGCTGGACGTCGCCATCAACGGCTCGGGTTATTTCCAGGTGACGCTGCCCAGCGGCGACACCAGCTACACCCGCGCCGGCAACTTCAAGCTGTCGCCCGAGGGCGTGGTCGTCACCGCCGACGGCTACCCGATCCAGCCGAACATCACCATCCCGAACAACGCCGTCGACGTGGCGATCAACCCGTCGGGCGAGGTGCTGGTGAAGCTGGACGGCCAGACCGCCACGCAGAATGTCGGCCAGATCCAGCTCGCCACCTTCGCCAACGCCGCCGGCCTGGAGGCCATCGGCGACAATCTGTTCCTGGAAACGGGCGCCTCGGGCCAGGCGGTCACCGCCAACCCCGGCAACCCCGGCTTCGGCCGGCTGACCCAGGGGGCGCTGGAGACCTCCAACGTCAACGTGGTGCAGGAAATCACGACGCTGATCACCGCGCAGCGGGCGTACGAGATGAACTCCAAGATCATCAAGACGACCGACGAGATGATGCAGCAAGCCAGCCAGATGAAGTAACGCCGCCAGCCAGTTCCCTCGTCTGGCCCTCCTGTTCCGGGAACCGCCGCCATGAAGCGCACCCTCTCCATCCTCCTCCTCGGCACCGCCCTGCTGGCCGCCCCCGGCGCCGCATTCGCGGCCACCATGGGAGCCCCCGCCATGGGAGCCCCCGCCGGCGCCGGGCCGGACACGCCGCCGCCGTCCGTGGTCTACGGCACCCCGCATGTGGAGGCCGTCCTGTCCGACGCGCTGTCCCGTGTGGTGACGGTCGGCCGGTTGCAGATGGAACTGGACAGCCGCGCCATCGAACTGCGCGCGCCCCAGGGCGCCGGCGGCCTCACGGTGGAGAACCTCTATTACAACCCGGTGCAGGGCCGTTTCGCGGCGGAGATCGTGGTGTCGAACACCCAGCCGGCGGTTCGCCTGCCGGTCGCCGGCCGCGCCTTCGGCGTGGTCCAGGTGCCGGTGCTGGCCCGCCGGGTGGTCCCCGGCGACGTCATCGGCCCGGGCGACGTCGACTGGCAGGACGTCCGCGCCGACCAGACCAGCAGCGACACCGCCGCCACCGACGCCCAGCTCATCGGCATGACGCCCCGGCGCGGCGTCCCGACCAACCAGCCGGTGCGGCTGCGCGACCTCCAGTCGCCGCGCATGATCGACAAGGGCGCGCTCGTCACCATCACGCTGGCGACCGAGAGCATGTCGCTGACCACCCAGGGCAAGGCCCTCCAGGACGGCGGCCGCGGCGAAGTGATCCGCGTCGTCAACACCCAGTCCAACCGCATCGTCGAAGCGACGGTCGCGGGTCACAATCTCGTCGCCGTGGCAAAGCCCGGCACCATCGCGAAGTAAGGAGAAAGCTCCCATGCCCGCCATCCAGACCGCCGCCGGGACCGTCACCAAGGCCGCCTTCCGCTTCGCGATGATCGCCGCCGCCGCCGCTTCGCTGACCGCCTGCAACGCCGCCTCGCGCATCAGCGACATCGGCAAGGCGCCGGAACTGAGCCAGATCCAGGACCCGCAGGCCAAGCCGGGCTACCAGCCGGTCAGCCTGCCGATGCCGACCCCGCTGCCGACCGAGCGCAACCCGAATTCACTGTGGCGGACCGGCGCCAAGGCCTTCTTCAAGGATCAGCGCGCGGGCAAGGTCGGCGACCTGCTGACGGTCAACATCTCCATCGACGACCAGGCCAAGCTGGCCAACGAGAGCAAGCGGTCGCGCGCCAACGGCGAGAAGGCCGGCATGCCCAACCTGTTCGGGCTGGAGGCCGGCACGCTGAGCCGCGTCCTGCCGGCCGGCGCCAGCGCCTCCAACCTCGTCGACCTGAACAGCAGCACGACGAACGACGGCAAGGGCTCGGTGGACCGCAACGAGAAGATCGAACTGAAGGTGGCGGCTCTGATCACGCAGACCCTGCCCAACGGCAACCTCGTCATCCAGGGCCGCCAGGAAGTGCGCGTGAACTACGAGGTGCGCGACCTCCAGATCACCGGCGTGATCCGGCCCGAGGACATCACCGCCCAAAACACCGTCAGCTACGAAAAGATCGCCGAGGCCCGCATCTCCTACGGCGGCCGCGGCCAGATCACCGACGTGCAGCAGCCGCGCTACGGCCAGCAGCTCTTCGACATCATCATGCCGTTCTGACGACGCTCAGGCGTCGAATCGGGAATTTTCCCAATGGAACCAACCAGGAAGGAGGCTTCGGCCTCCTTCCTGCCGTTGCAAGCCGGTCCCAGGCGCTTCCTGATCCCCAGCCATTTTCGAGCGCTGCAAAATATTCCGTGCAACAGGGACGCGACAAGGCATCCCTTGCCGTTTCGCGTCCTGTTCCCGGCAGTTCCTGCCGATAAGGAAAACTCCGCGCGCAGGGCCGGGGCTGGTGCGATCGGAAGAGAATTCGGTTGATGGGCGGTTCACCCGGCCTTGCGGATGGCCCCGCTGAAACAGGGAAGGTCGGCCAGCACGAGACCGGCCGAAGCGTCCGGCAGTTCCTGCATCCGCGTCGCGGCGGCGATCGTCACGCAGGCGGTCGTCACGGAGGCCGTGGCCCTGGGCTTTCGCACGGAGAAGACGGCAGGCCATCACAGGTTAATGACGGATCCCGCAACTCGTGGTCTTTCACACAAGCCGAAGCTCCCAGGCTTTGAGCACTCCCGCGCGCTCAATGACGGATGAGGCCAAGCCGTGAAGTCACTGAAGGGTACGACCGTTCTGGTCCTTGAGCACAACGCGATTTTGCGTCTTGGCGTCGAAGCATTGATCGAGTCGTGGGAAGCCGAGGTTGTTTCCGGGGACAACTTCGAAGATATTCTTAAGGTTGTGGAGGAGGCGCATCTGCGCCCGTCCGTTATGCTGCTTCCGCCGACGGACCACCAAGTCACAGCCGACCGGCTGGCACGCCGTTTGGAGACCGATCTTGGATACCGGGTTCCCTGGATTGGGATCACCGCGGATTTCAGCCTGCTGCAACGCTGGCGGGCTGGGGAGTTCGGTGGAACGCTTCTGGAAATGCCCTGCTCACCGGAGACGCTGCACGCGGCGTTGCTGGATGCGCTGCGAAAAGAATGATGGCCCAAGTGGTCCGCACCACCTCGCCGCGGCGCCACATCGTACAGCAACCGGACAATGGTGGTGTCCCGCACCCGGAACAATAGCGCGCCCAGGGAAAAGGTGGGTTGACACGCGAAGTGGCGGGAGTTCGATACTCCCGCCAAATCAAGCGCTAAGCCTTTGATATTTTGGTGATCCGGGTGGGATTCGAACCCACGGCCACATGATTAAAAGTCACGTGCTCTACCAACTGAGCTACCGGATCGGAACTCATGCGAGACGGGAAAACCGGAAGAAAACCGGCCTCCCGCTCGGGTGGGCGCACCATAGGGAGACGCGCCGGGAAGGTCAACCATCGTGTTCACGATGGCATTCAAGAAATCGGCGCGCTCCGGCAAACCGACCGAACAACCTCACGAAAGAGTCTGGACCTTGCTGGAATCGCCGTCGCTCCCGGCATCCAGAGCGAAACGCTGGGTCAGACGTTCGGCCACGCGCGGCGAGACGAAATGGCGGATGTCGCCGCCCAGACGCCCGATCTCCTTCACGAAGCGTGAGGAGATGAACTGGTGCTTTTCCGACGACATCAGGAAGATCGTCTCGACCTTCGGATTCAGCCGCGCGTTCATCCCCGCCATCTGGAACTCGTACTCGAAGTCCGAGACGGCGCGCAGGCCCCGGATTATGACGCTGGCGTTCATTTCGATGGCGAAATGCATCAGCAGCGTATCGAAGGCACGGACCTCGATGCTGGCGCCGTGGTTCACACCCGCCACATCCTCCCGCACCATCTCCACCCGCTCGTCGGTCGAGTAGAGGGGGCCCTTGCCGGCGTTGCGGGCGACGCCGATGATCAGGTGATCGACCTGACGGGCCGCCCGCTGGATGATGTCCATGTGGCCGTTGGTGATCGGGTCGAAGGTGCCGGGATAGACACCGACCCGACGCTTGCCGCTGGTCTCGGACACGCTGCTCACCATGGGAGTTCCCCTCTCCGCCCTGCCGTTACTCGTTCGATTCACCGGCGGAACCGCCGGCGCCGTCGGTCTGACCATCCGGAGCGCCATCCATCGACGCGTCGATGTCGCCGCCCTGGCCGTTCTCCGCCTCGTCCTCGGCGATGGAGGCCACAGACACCACCCGCTCCTCCGCCCCCACGCGGAACAGCGTGACGCCCAGCGTCTTTCGGCCCGCCACCCGCACGTCGTGCAGCGGCATGCGGATCACCTGACCGCCGTTGGTCACCATCATCACCTGATGGCTCGCCTCCACCGGGAAGGTGGCGACGATCGAGCCGTTGCGCTCGCCCATCTCCATGTTCCAGATGCCCTGGCCGCCACGGCCGGCCACCCGGTATTCGTAGGAGGAGGAGCGCTTGCCGTACCCCTTGTCCGACACGGTCAGGATGTACTGCTCGCGCCGCTTCAACTCCTCATAGCGCTCCGGCGACAGGGTGACCGCCTCGGCCGAAACCTCCTCGGCCTCGGGGGCCGCCTCGCCCTCCATCTCGACGCCTTCCTCGCGGCGCATCTTGAAGAAGGCGGCGCGCTCCTCCGCCGACGCCTCGACGTGGTCGAGCATCGACATGGAGACGACCTCGTCCCCGTCGGCCAGCTTGATGCCGCGCACGCCGGTCGAGGTGCGGCCGGCGAAAACGCGCACGTCGTCGACCTGGAAGCGGATGCATTTGCCGCCGCTGGTCGCCAGCAGCACGTCGTCGGTCTCGGAGCAGGTGCGCACCGCGATCAGCCGTTCGCCCTCCTCCTCCAGCTTCATGGCGATCAGGCCGTTGGAGCGGATGTTGGCGAAGTCGGACATGCGGTTGCGCCGCACGTTGCCCCTCGACGTCGCGAAGACGACGTGCAGGTCGGCCCAGGTCGCCTCGTCCTCGGGCAGCGGCAGCACGGTGGTGATGGTCTCGCCGTCGATCAGCGGCAGCAAATTCACGAAGGCCTTGCCGCGCGCCTGCGGGTTGCCGAGCGGCAGCCGGTAGACCTTCAGCTTGTAGACCATGCCGCGGTTCGAGAAGAGCAGCAGCGGCGTGTGGGTGTTGGCGACGAACAGGTCGCTGACCGCGTCCTCCGCCTTCATCGACATGCCGGCCCGGCCCTTGCCGCCGCGCTTCTGCGACCGGTAGGTCGAGAGCGGCACCCGCTTCACGTAGCCCGACTGGCTGACGGTGACGACCATGTCCTCGCGCTGGATCAGGTCCTCGATGTCGGCCTCGAACTCCAGCTCCTGGATCTCGGTGCGGCGCGGGTTGCCGAAGCGCTCCTTCATCTCGACGAGTTCGTCGCGCAGGATGCCCAGCAGCTTCGGCCGGTTGGCGAGCGTCGCCAGGAAATCGGCGATCTGGTCGGTGACGTCCGTCAGTTCGGCGCCGATCTTGTCGCGCTCCAGCCCGGTCAGCCGGTGCAGGCGCAGATCGAGGATGGCGCGGGCCTGCTGGTCGGACAGGCGGTAGGTGCCTTGCTCGCTGACGCCGCGGCCCGGCTCGTCGATCAGCTCGATCAGCGGGCCGACGTCGTGCACCGGCCACTCGCGCTCCATGATGGTCTCGCGCGCCCACACCGGATCGGGGGCGCTGCGGATCAGCTGGATCATCGCGTCGAGGTTGGCGACGGCGACGGCGAGGCCGACCAAGGTGTGCGCCCGCTCGCGCGCCTTGCCCAGCAGGAACTCGGTCCGCCGGGTGATGACCTGCTCGCGGAACTGGACGAAGGCCTCGATGATCTGCTTGAGATTCAACAGTTCGGGGCGCCCGCCGCGCAGCGCCAGCATGTTGACGCCGAACGAGGTCTGGAGCTGGGTGTGGCGGAACAGCTGGGCCAGCACCACCTCGGGCACCGCGTCGCGCTTCAGCTCGACCACCACGCGCACGCCGTCGCGGTCGGATTCGTCGCGCAGGTCGGCGATGCCCTCGATGGTCTTGTCGTTGACGACCTCGCCGATGCGCTCCATCAGCTTGGCCTTGTTGACCTGATAGGGAATCTCGGTGGCGACGATGGCGAAGCGGTCCTTGCGGATCTCCTCGATGTCGGTCTTCGCGCGCAGCACGACCGAGCCGCGCCCGGTCTGCAAGCCCGAACGGCTGCCCGAACGGCCGAGGATCAGGCCGCCCGTCGGAAAGTCGGGACCGGGCACATGCTCCATCAGCTCGTCGAGCGTGATGTCGTTGTCGTCGATGTAGGCGCAGCAGGCGTCGATCACCTCGCCCAGATTGTGGGGCGGGATGTTGGTCGCCATGCCGACGGCGATGCCGCCGGCGCCGTTGACCAGGATGTTGGGGAAGCGCGCCGGGACGACCGTCGGCTCGCGGCCCGAATCGTCGTAGCTCGCCTGGAAGTCGATGGTGTCCTTGTCGATGTCGTCGAGCAGCGCCTCGGCCGACTTGGCGAGCCGCGCCTCGGTGTAGCGCATCGCCGCCGCCGGGTCGCCGTCCATCGAGCCGAAGTTGCCCTGGCCGTCGATCAGCGGCAGCCGCATCGAGAAGTCCTGCGCCATGCGGACCATGGCGTCGTAGATCGCGCTGTCGCCGTGCGGGTGGTATTTACCCATCACGTCGCCGACGATGCGCGCCGACTTCTTGTAGGGCTTGGTCGAGTCGTACCCGCCCTCCTTCATCGCGTAGAGGATGCGCCGATGAACCGGCTTCAGCCCGTCGCGGACGTCGGGCAGAGCGCGGCTCACGATCACGCTCATCGCGTAGTCGAGATACGATTTCCGCATCTCGTCTTCGATGTTGATCGGCGCGATGTCGGAGGCGGGAGGAAGGGGCGCGTTGCTCAAGCAGGGACACTCATTCTTCGGTCGGCGCCGCCGCGGGACCGCGATGGCGCTGGCCCTGCGGGCCGAAGGTTAACACCTGGAAATATACCAGCTTTCGCATATGCACACAACGCCTGGGGCCGTTTTCCGGCGCCGGGGAGCACCCCGGCCGGTCAGCGGCGGCTCAGATGCGCGAAGCGCAGCGAAAGAACGCTGACGGATACCACACTGGCGATCAGAATGCCCTCGAAAAGCCCGCGCGCGCCCCGATCCAGCCCGAACACGAGCAGGGCGGACACGGGAATCATCACCACGGCGTAGGACACGAAATGCAGCGCCGTCGGCACCCAGGCGTCGTGACGGCCGCGCAGCGCGTTGGCCATCACCGTCTGCCCGCCGTCGGCGATCAGGATCCAGGCGCCGAAGGCGATCAGCGGCGCCACGGCGGCCAGCAGGTTCTCGTCGGTGGTGTAGATGGCGCCGATGGTCTCGGGCAGCAGCCGGTAGAGCACGCCGACCACCGCCAGGATGGCGCTGGTGACGGCCAGACCGGTCCAGCCGGCCATCGCCATGTCGCGGCGGTCGCCTTGCCCGTAGGCGACACCGACCCGAACCGCCGTCGCCGAGGCCAGCCCGACCGCCGCCATGAAGGGCAGCGCGATCAGGTTCAGCCCGACCGTGTAGGCGCCGAGCGCGAGCGGCGAGATCATGCCGGCGAACAGCCCGAGCGCCGCGAAGGCGCCGCTCTCGACGCCGATGCTGGTCCCGGCGGCGTAGCCGAGATGACGCTGTTTCGCCGCGCCCGACCACCAGTCCTTCACCGGAACGCGGACGTGCCAGCGGGCGTGGTCGCTCATCCACCAGGCGTAGGCGACCAGCCCGATCCCCATCGCCCAGCGCACGGCCGTTGTCGCCCAGGCCGACCCGACCGCCCCCATGGCGGGAAAGCCGAGATGCCCCCAGACCAGCGCCCAGGCCAACAGCCCGTTGACGATGTTGCCCAGCACCATCGCCACCATGCCGGGGATCGGCCGCTTGATGCCCTCCAGGAAGAAGCCGGTGGTGATGTAGAGCATCATCCCCGGCGAGCCGAGCCCGAGCACGGCGAGCACGGCCCCGCCGCCCCGCGCCAGATCCTCGGTCTGGCCGCCCAGCCGGAACAGCGGCGCCCCCAGCAGCGAGATCAGCGCGAAGAGCACGCCCAGCAGCAGGGCGTAGGGAATCGAGCGGCGCCACGCCCGCCCGCACTCCGCCTCGTTCCCGGCGCCCAGCGCGTGGGCGGTGATCATCACCGTGCCCATCAGCAGCCCGACGCCGGTGCCGACCATGATGTTGGCCGGCAGATGCGCCAACCCGTAATAGGCCAGCTCCTGCGCGGCGTAGCGGCCGACGATCGCGGTGTCGACCGCCATCATCACCATCAGCCCGGCGCGCGAGACGATGACCGGGGCCGCCAGCCGCAGCAGTTCGCCGACATGGCCGCGCAGGCGCTCGGACTGGGACAGGGCGACGGAGGTCATGATGGTCACACGCGGTCTGTTGACGGGTGGCGGCTGAACGGGCGGTGATCGAAAACTGGGCAGGCTGTCGAAAAGCCGGTCATCTTGACCGCCCGGCGTACCGCGTCAAGAGCGCTGAGCCGCACCGAATGGACGGTTGCGCTCCACGCATGGCGCCGTGGAACCAAGCCCGTCCGCGCGCCGTTGAACAGACGAACCCCCTGCCCGCTCCATCCGCTCGCAAAGGAGACGACCATGCCCCGTGCAACGACCCGTGCGATTCAGCTTCCCGTGCGTGAGGTGGTGCTCATCAGCTTCGTCGTCGCCTTCGCGGCCCTGCTCACGGGCTGCAACACCGTCGAGGGGGCCGGGCAGGACATCAAGGCCGGCGGGCGGGCGATCGAACGTTCCGCCGAGTGAACGGCTCCGGCGATCGCGTTGGATGACCGCCAGAACCGAGCCGACCAGAGCCAGAGCCAAGGAGAGACAGCCCATGCCCGACCCGCAGAAGCCGGCCAACCCCGGCGAGATCCCGGCGCCGGCCACCCCGTCCACGCCGCAGCCCGATCGGCCGACAACCCCCGAGCCCTATCCGGTGCCACCCAACCCGGATGTCCCCCCGGAAATGCCGCCGCCGGCCGACGAGCCGATGCCCGGCATGCCGAACCCGACCACCGCGTGAGAAGCACCCCGCCCCTCCCTGACGAACGTTGGGGAGGGGCGAATTCCAAAACAAACCTCGACATGAACAAGTATTGATGTCACAGAAAAATCACAGATAGCCTATTTCTCAAGAGAAATAATTTCGAATTCAGAACCATTTTAATATCACAGATCATTAAAAATGGGTTGATATGTGATATTACTCAAATGCCGAGAGTATTGCCTCCTTTTCCTATTTCTCCCTCCCCCTCGATTGCGGTTAATATTCCGTTAACGCAATCGAGGAGACGCGCTATGTCGACCTTCTGGGGAAAAGCCACCAACGACACCATCACCGGCACGGCGAACGGCGACCTCATCCACGGAATGGATGGTCATGACCGACTCGATGGCGGTGCCGGCAACGATCTGATGTATGGCGAGCGCGGCAACGATTCGCTGATCGGCGGCCTCGGCAACGACTCGCTGCACGGCGGCGACGGCAACGACTGGCTGGGCGACCCCTACGGCAACGAAGCCGGCGACGACATGATGTGGGGCGACCAGGGCAACGACCAGCTGTTCGGCGGGGCGGGCAACGACTGGCTCGACGGCGGCATCATGAACGACACCATCAAGGGCGGCCGCGGCAACGACACCATGATCGGCGGCGCCGGCGACGACTACCTGATCGACACGCTGCGCGACGACGGCAGCGACGTGTTCCAGCCCGGCACCGGCAACGACACGATGGTCAGCTACATGGACGGCACGCTCGACCGCTTCATCATGGAACAGGCAGCCGGCGGCTTCGGCAACGACCAGATCCAGTATTTCGAGAAGGGGATCGACCGCATCGAGTTCAGCGGCTACACCGCGTCGCAGATGACCATGACGACGTCCGGAAGCTCGACGATCTTCTCCTTCTACGACGGCTCGCATCTGACCGTGGACCAGACCGGCTTGTCCGCCGGGCATGACTTCTTCTTCGTGTAGTCCAAAGGCAACCTGACGGCGGGAGGCGGAGGGCGATGGCCCATCCTCCGCCTCCCGCCTCTCTTTGGGAGACCTCCTTCGGAGTGGCACGGCCAACCTCCCGCCTCCGCTGTTGCCTAGTCCAAGCGGACCCCCAATCCGCGCGCCACCAGCAGCGAGGCCCGATCCCATGAACCGCTCCCCGAAACGCTCCGTCCTCACCCTTCTGTCGGCCGGCGCGGTGCTGGCGCTGGGCGCCTGCGCCCAGACCGGCCCGGCGACGACGGCGCAGGACGTCTCCACCCTGTCGCCCCTGCAACTGGTCGGGCTGAGCGTGCAGTCGGCCGACGGGACGCGCACGCTGGGCAGCGTCGACGATCTCGTGGTGACTCCGGACAACCGGATCCAGCAGGTCATCGTCGGCACGGGCTCGCCGATGTACCCGACCGCGCGCAAGACCACGGTCAACACCGCCGATCTGCGCTACGCCCCCAACCGGCAGGCGGTGATCCTCGTCGGCATGACGCCCACCCAGTTCGCCGCCCTGCCGATGACCGACAGCACCGACCGCATGATCTCCATGGGCAGCGGCACCGCCACGGGCAACCCGTACCTGCCGCGAACGGGGCTGGAGCCGACCAACTGGACCGGCGCCACCACCCTCCCCCGTTGACCTCGTCCCGCCGCCCGCCTCAGCCGTCGCCGCGCAGCACCGTGCAGCTCAGCGCCAGCACCTCGGCCGCCTTGTCGAGATCGTCGGCGCGCACCAGCACGTAGTCGGTGTCGTAGGTCGACATTGCGAAGATCGGCACATGCGCCTGCGCCAGCGGCACGGCGATGCGCGCCAGGACACCGAACAGCGAGACGTCGAGCGGGCCTTCGACCTTGAAGGCCCGCCAGCCGCGTTCGGCCTTCACGTCCTCCGGCACGCGGTCCTCGCGGCAGAGGATCGACAGCCCTTCCCCCGTCCGCGTCGCCCCGACCAGCGGGTCGCTCCAGTCGAGCCAGGAGGGCAGCCCCTGGCCCGGCGGCACCTGCGCCACCGCCAGCCGGCCGGGCAACACCGAGAGGGTCAGCCCGCCGTGGTCGCGCGGCGCCAGCGCGGCGGTCAGCGTCGCCTCGTCCACCTCGAAGGGCTTCAGGATGCGTTGGGCACGGGCGGCCAGCGACGGCACATCCGACCGCAGCGCGCGGCCCAGCATCTCCGCCGCGGTCGCGCGCAGATCGCCGTCCTGGTCGGCGAGATCGACGACCGCCTGCAAGGCGCTGGTCTGGACGATGCGGCTCGGGCTGTTCTCGAACCAGTCGGCCAGCAGGATGGCGGCGCGGTGGCGCTGCCCGCCGTCCAGCGTCAGGCGCGGCAGGATCCGCGCGATGTGCCAGCGCACCTCGGCCTGCTCGATGGCGACGGCGTCGGTCAGCAGAGGCTCGGCGTAGGGATCGAGCCACGCCCCGTTGCCGCGCGACATCCGCTCCAGCGAATCCGCCGCGCGCATGCGCACGCTGGGATCGCCGTCGAACAGACAGGCGAACAGTTCCGGCAGCTTGGCCGGATTGGCCGCGACGTCCGCCGCGACGGAGGGGGCGTCGCCCTCCACCCGGCGGTCGCCTCGGGCAAGACGGGCGGCGATGGACAGACGGGCCTCCATCGGCACACGGCCGCCCACCCTAACCTTCCCCCGCCGGGCGGGGTGGGAGCATCGCGGCCCGAACCGGAACCATCATCCTATCGCCGCCCCGGCAGATGGCGGCCGAAGCGCGAGCCCGCCTTCAGCGCGGTCGGGCGCGGCGGCGGGGGTGGAGGCGGCGGGGGCGGCGTGTCGGCGCGCGGGACGCCGCCGCCGGCCGCCATCTCGGCCAGATCCTTGACCAGCTTCTGGACGCTGCGGACGCGGGCCTGCGGATCGGGCCATTCGCGGCTGTAGACCAGCTTGTGGTCGGGCCGCAGCTTCATCAGCGTCAGGTGGCCGGCGATGTAGGTCAGCAGCTTGGCCGGCTCGGCGAAGACATTGTCGTGGAAGGTCAGCACCAGCCCCTTCGGCCCGGCGTCGACCCGCTCGACGTTGGCCTGCTTGCACAGCCGCTTGATGGTGACGACGTCGAGCAGGTTGTCGACCTCCTCCGGCAGCTTGCCGAAGCGGTCGATCAGTTCCGCCGCGAAGCCGTCGACCTCGGCGCGGTCCACCAGATCGGCGATGCGGCGGTAGAGCGACAGCCGCACCGTCAGGTCGGGCACATAGCTTTCCGGGATCAGCACCGGCGTGCCGAGGTTGATCTGCGGCACCCACTCCTGCGCGGCCGCCGCCGCGATGGCGCCCTCCTGCATGGCGGCCCGCGCGTTGGCGACCGCCTCCTCCAGCATCTGCTGGTACAGTTCGACGCCGACCTCGCGCACCTGCCCCGACTGTTCCTCGCCCAGCAGGTTGCCGGCGCCCCGGATGTCCATGTCGTGGCTGGCGAGCTGGAAGCCGGCTCCCAGGCTGTCGAGCGTCTCGATGACGTGAAGCCGCTGCTGCGCCGTCGCGTTCAGCGGTTTGTTGGCGGCGTAGGTCAGGTAGGCGTAACCGCGCTTCTTCGAGCGGCCGACGCGTCCCCGGATCTGGTAGAGCTGGGCCAGCCCGAACAGGTCGGCGCGGTGGACGATCAGCGTGTTGGCGTTGGGGATGTCCAGCCCGCTCTCGATGATGTTGGTGGCGAGCAGCAGGTCGAACTTGCCTTCGTCGAAGGCGGTCATCACGTCTTCCAGCTCGCTGGCCGCCATCTGGCCGTGCGCCATGACCATCTTGACCTCGGGCACCAGCTCGCGCACCCGCTCGGCGACGCGGGCCAGATCCTCGATGCGCGGGCAGACGTAGAAGGTCTGGCCGCCCCGGTAATGCTCGCGCAGGATCGCCTCGCGGATCACCACCCCGTCATAGGGCAGCACGAAGGTCCGCACCGCCAGACGGTCGACCGGCGGTGTCGCGATCAGCGACAGCTCGCGCACGCCCGACAGCGCCATTTGCAGCGTGCGCGGAATCGGCGTCGCGGTCAGCGTCAGGACATGGATGTCGGCGCGCAGTTCCTTCAGGCGCTCCTTCTGCTTGACGCCGAAATGCTGCTCCTCGTCGACGATCACCATGCCGAGCCGCTTGAAGTCGAGCGTCTTGGCCAGCAGCGCGTGGGTGCCGACGACGATGTCGGCGGTGCCCTCGGCCAGTTCCTTCTTGACCAGCGTCTGCTCGCGCGCCGTCACCATGCGGGAAAGCTGCACCACCCGCACCGGCAGCCCGTTGAACCGGGTGGCGAAGGTCTTGAAATGCTGGCGCGCCAGCAGCGTCGTCGGCACCACGACGGCGACCTGCTTGCCGCTCATCGCCACCATGAAGGCGGCGCGCAGCGCCACCTCGGTCTTGCCGAAGCCGACGTCGCCGCAGACCAGACGGTCCATCGGCCGGCCGCTGCCGAGATCGGTGAAGATGTCCTCGATCGCCTTCAACTGGTCGTCGGTCTCGGGGTATGGGAAGCGCGCCGCGAACTCCTGATAGACGCCCTCCGGGGTCAGCACCGGGTCGGCCTTCTTCAGCATGCGCTCGGCGGCGATCTTCAGCAGGGCTTCCGCCATGTCCTTCAGGCGCTTCTTGACCCGCGCCTTGCGGCCCTGCCAGCCGGCGCCGCCCAGCTTGTCGAGCTGGACGTTGGCGTCCTCCGAGCCGTAGCGCGACAGCACCTCGATGTTCTCGACCGGGACGTAGAGCTTGTCGCCGCCCTCGTAGACGATGCGCAGGCAGTCGTGCGGCGCGCCGGTGACCTCCAGAGTCTCCAGCCCGTCGTAACGGCCGATGCCGTGGTCCATGTGGACGACGACGTCGCCCTCGTGCAGCGCCGAATGCTCGGCGATGAAGTTGGCGGCCTTGCGCTTCTTCTTGGCCGGACGGACGAGGCGGTCGCCGAGGATGTCCTGCTCGGTGATCACCGCCAGATCGGCCGCGGTGAAGCCATGCTCCATCCCCAGCACGATGGTGCCGATCACGCCACGGTCGAAGCGGCGGACATCCTCCATGCTGTCGGCCGGCTCCAGCCCCGGAATGCCGTGGTCGGCCAGCACGTTGGACAGTCGGTCGCGCGAACCGGCCGAATAGCCGGCGACCAGAACCCGCCGCCCGTCGGCGCGCAGAGCCCGGATGTGGTCCTTCACCGCGTCGAAGACGTTGACGTCGGGGCGGTTGCGCTCCTCGGCGAAGTCGTGGCCGCGCTTGCCGCCCGCGTCAACCGTGCCCTTGATGCCCGGCGGCGTGGCGAAGACCTGCAACTGCGCCACCGCCCGCTGGCTCAGCAGCACGTCCCAGCTTCCGGAATCGAGGAACAGCGAGCGGACCGGCACCGGCTTGTAGACCGGCGCGCCCGTCCGCTTCTCGATCGCCATCATCCCTTCGCGGGAGCTGTGGAAATCCTCGATCTGGGTGAGGCGGGCGTCGCGCGCCTCCACCGCCTGATGGTCGAGGCTGACGATGCCGCGCGGCAGGTAGTCGAAGACCGTGTCCATGCTTTCGTGGAACAGCGGCAGCCAATGCTCCATCCCACCATAGGAGCGCCCGGCGGAGATCGCCTCGTAGAGCGGATCGTCATTGGTGACCGCCCCGAACAGCTCGCGGTAGCCGGAGCGGAAGCGGGCGATCCCGGCCTCGTCGAGGAAGACCTCCGACATCGGCTTCAGCTCGACCTTGTCGCGCTTCTCGGTGGTGCGCTGGCTCATCGGGTCGAAGGCGCGCACCCCCTCCAGCTCGTCGCCGAACAGGTCGAGGCGCAGCGGCTCGTCGGTGCCGGGCGGGAACAGGTCGACGATGCCGCCGCGGATGGCGAACTCGCCCGGCTCGCGCACCGTCTGGGCGCGGGTGTAGCCGTTGCCGGCAAGGTAGCGCTGGAGCTTCTCCAGGTCGATGCGGTCGCGCAACTTGGCCTGGAAGGTCGCGTCCTTGAAGGCGGAGCGGGGCGGCACCTTCTGCACCGCCGCGTTGACCGTGGTCAGCACCAGCAGCGGCGCCAGCCCGTCGCGGTGGCCGGCCGCCGCCTGCCGGGCGATCAGCCGGGTGAGCGCGTCGATCCGCTTGGCGACGATGCCGCCGTTGGGCGACACCCGGTCGTAGGGCAGGCAGTCCCAGGCCGGGAGCGTCAGCACCTCCAGCCCCGGCGCGAAGAAGGCCAGCGCCTCGGCCAGCAGGGCGGCGCGCGTGTCGTCGAGCGCAACGTGCAGCAGCCCGTAGGCCCCGGCTTTCTTCGCAAGCTCGGCGAGGACGCGGGCGTCCTGCCCTTCCGGCGCGCCGCCGATCAGGAGACGGCCGGCGCGGCCGGGCTGGAGATCGAAACTGACCAAGGGACATGCCTTCGCGAACGGGTGGGACGGGCGCCCCGGAGCGTCAGGAACCCTGGCGCGGGGTGTAGCGGAACGCGGTCAACAGCCGCATGACGTCGTTGTCATGCTCGGCCGGCACCGGCTCGCGCCCGGACATCCAGTTGTAGAGATCGGGATCGCTCAGTTCCAGCAGAGCCTCGTAACGGTCGAGCATGCCACTGTCGAAGCCGCCGACATGGGCGTCGGCGAAGCTGCCGATCAGCAGATCCATCTCGCGCATGCCGCGATGCCAGGAACGGAAGCGCAGCCGCTTGCGGCGGTCGTCGATGGATTCGCCGGTGGATTTCACGGCGGATGGCGCCGTCTGGTCAGCGTGCTCGGTCATCGTCTCTCAACATCGAAAGCCCCTCGGCCACCGGCGGAGGGGGAACCATTCAGGAACCCCATCCTGCACGGGCGGCATCGGGGATGCAACCGCTCGCGCGCGGCTTGACCGAAGGGCCATTCCGACCATATAGGAAGCGACCCCGGCGGGGACGACCCCGCCGCCCAAAAGGGGAGATCACGCGCGGGGACGGCCCTGCCTTCCGACCAGAAGGAGGCGCCGTCATGGCGTGGATCGTACTTGCGTTGGCCGGCCTGCTGGAAATCGGCTGGGCCATCGGCCTCAAGCACACCGAAGGCTTCACCCGCCTGTGGCCCAGCGTCTGGACCGCGGCGGCCATGCTGGGCAGCATCGGCCTGCTCGGCGTCGCCCTGAAGACGCTGCCGCTCGGCACCGCCTACGCCGTATGGACCGGGATCGGCACGGTCGGCACCGCCATCCTCGGCATGGCGCTGTTCGGCGAACCGGCGGGTGCGGCGCGCCTGCTCTGCATCGCCGCCATCATCGGCGGAATTGCCGGACTGAAGCTGCTGCACGGCTGAAAACCGTGCAAAGCAACCGCTCTCTCACTTCATCCGTCATGCCCGGCCTTGTGCCGGATCTCCACGCGCAACCTTGAAGCACGCACGTGGATGCCCGTGCCAGGCACGGGCATGACGGAAAACAGGAGCGTCACCTCAGGGGGCCTCGACCACCTCGAAATCATGGGTGATCGTCGCGGTCTGCCCGAGCATGATCGAGGCCGAGCAGTATTTCTCCGCCGACAGGGCGATGGCGCGCCCCACCTTCGCCGGGTCGAGATTGCGGCCGGTCACCGTGAAATGCATGTGGATCCTGGTGAAGACCTTCGGATCGGTGTCGGCGCGCTCGGCCTCGATGGCGGCAACGCAGTCGGTGATGGCCTGACGGCCCTTCTCCAGGATCATCACCACGTCGAAGCAGGAGCAGCCGCCCATGCCGATCAGCAGCATCTCCATCGGGCGGACGCCCAGATTGCGGCCCCCGGCCTCCGGCGCGCCGTCCATCACCACCGCGTGGCCGCTGCCGGATTCGCCGACGAACATCTTGCCGTCCACCCAGGTGACGCGCGCCTTCATGACCCTGCTCTCCGCAAACCGGTTGTCGTTCCGGCTGCGAAGCTAGGCGCCCGGCCGCATCGGCGCAAGCGCGGCGCCGCTGCGGCCGTGCTTTCCCCTTGCCGCTCCGTGAGTGCCGGTATATTCCAAACGGTAGGGTCCGCTGGCCCCACCCGCACCCCTGCCCTTTCCCGAACGGAGGAGCACCGATGCGCCGCATCCTGTCCGCAGCGTCCCTCGCCCTGCCGCTGGCCGCCGCCACGCTCGGCCCCGGTTCCGCGCATGCGCAGGATGACAGCTTCACCGAGCGGGCGGTCGTCTCCTGCCTAAGCGGGGCCACGGTCAGCGGGCTGACCTCGGGGCTGGTGCTGATGCCGCTGGTCAACAGCGGGGTCGGCACCTCCGTCGCGGTGTCCGCCGTCGCGCTGTCCGCCGGGGTCGGCTGCGGCGCCGGTCTGGCCTTCACCACAGCCTCCACCGGCTACAGCTGGGTCTACCGCAACGTGACCAAGGCGCCGGCCGAAGCGACCTCGGCACCATCCCCCGCCATGCGCGAGCGCACCGCACCGAACCCCATGCTGCACGCCGCGCGGTGACGCTCGCCGACGTGGTAGGACGCCCACCCCATCGGTGAATCCGGAAGAGTTCGGAACCGATCAACCGATTCGTTGCGTTCCCCGGTGCAGTTCCAGCCTGTTCCGGAGACCGTGCCATGCCCCGCCCCGCCATCGACCGTCCGGCCCTCGCCGTCCTGCTGCTGACGGGACTTCTGGCAAGCGCCACCCTGTCCCCCGCCCACGCCAATACCGGCGGCGAAAACGGCGCCAGCGGCCTGCCGGCCGATTTCCCGACCCTGTCGAGCGAACCGGTGCTCGCCCAGCGCCAGGCGATGGGGTGCAGCGTGGTCGGTTTGGGGCTGACCGGTCTGGCGCTGGCGTCGGGGGTGGCCGGAACCGGCGGCGTGGGCGGGCCGGTGGTCGGCCAGATCCTCACCTATTTCGGCGCCGGCTGCACCATGGGTGTCTTCATCGCCACCGCCTTCCCGACGGGCGACGTGGGCGGGACCACCACGCCGGCCCAGGCGCGGCCCGTGGTTCCGCAGCCCGACCCGGCGGTGCAGAAACTCCGCCTCCGGCTGGAGGCGGCGGCGCTCATCCCATGATGGTGCGCCGCTCGTTCGACGCCGGGGGAGACGGCGGGGAGGACGGCGGCGGGGCGGCACCGGGGCCGGGAGCGGTTGGAGCGGAGCCGGCAGGCTCCTGCCACCACCAGCCCTCGGTCAGCCACGACCACGTCGCGGAATAGCCGCTCCAGAACCAATCCGCCCAACCCTGCCCCGGACGCAGACCGTCGAGCGTGCGGTCGCTCCACTCCTTGACCGGCTTCAGCCATTCCTCGGCGGTGTCGAGCCGCCTGCCGAGCTTTTCCAGATCGGCCTTCTGCTCGGCGATCTGGGCCGAGATCTGCTCTTGCAGGCCGATCAGCCGGTCCATGAAACCGCCGGGCCTGTCACCCTCGGCGGCGGCGCCGCGCAGGCCGGCGATGTCGTCGCGCAGGGCGCCGATCGCCGATTCCAACGCCTGCTGCCGCTCCGCGACGCCCCGCGCGGCGGCGCTCTCCTCGACCCGCTTGCGGATGTCGGCCAGCGCCGCATCCATCTTGTCGAGCCGCTCGCGCAACGCTTCACCCACCGGATCGGCGGCCGCCGGCGACACGGCGGGAACCGCCGGGGAGGGCGCCGGGGGCAGCGGGTCGGCGGCGACCGGCCGCAGCAGATCGGCGAAGACGTAGCCGCTGCGGCCATCCTCGCGCGTCACCGCGTACCAGGGCGCGTCGGCGACCTTGCCCGTCACCTTCAGCCGCACCCCGGACTCGATCAGGGCGATGCGGGCGCCCTGCTGGCTCGGCTGCTGGCGCAGGTTGGTGCGGCCGACCGTCACGTAATCGCCGGAGACCGGCTGGAGCTGCACGGCTGCGGGCCGCGCCGTCTGCGCCGCCGTTTGGGCCGAAACGGGGCCGGACGCCCCGCCCAGCCCGATCGCCAGGGCCAGGGCGGCAACCCGCAAGCGGGGAGACGGAACAGAATGGCTCATCGGGCGTCCGCTTCCTCGCTCACAAAATCCGCCTCGCGCATCAGGCGGTCGATCTCGGCCTCCTCCTTCAGCAACTGGCGGTCCAGTTCGCCGTTGACCGGCCGGCTGCTCCACAGCGCGTCGGCGTAGAAGGTGTCGTACCAGTCCTGCAACGCGTTCACGCCGATGTCCAGCGCCACGCTGCCCATCAGCGTGGCGGCGACCACCGCCGAGGTGAGAGAAAACGGCCCCATCTGCGTGCGTTCCCTTCCCTGCGGCGGTCAGTAGGTTTCGACGGCGAGGTCGCCGGTCTCGCTGAGCAGCCGCTCCAGCGCCGGCTGCCCGAAGCGGTAGAACAGCACCGGCGTGGTCAGCGTGTCCAGCATGGTCGAACTGATCAGCCCGCCGAAGATCACCAGCGCCACCGGATGCAGGATTTCTCCGCCCGGCGCGTCCGACACGATCAGCAGCGGGATCAGCGCCAGCCCGGCCGACAGGGCCGTCATCATCACCGGCATCAGCCGCTCGTCGCAGCCCCGCACCACCAACTCGCGGCCCGCCGGCATGTTGTCGTGCAGGGCGAGATTGATGAAGTGGCTGATCTTGAGCACGCCGTTGCGCACGGCGACGCCGGCCACGGCGATGAAGCCGATCATGGCGGCGAGACTCAGATCCTCGCCGAACATCCACAGGGCGGCGACGCTGCCGATCAGCGCCAGCGGGATGTTGCCCATGACGATGGCGGTGAACACCACCGAGCGGTAGCGCTGGTACAGCACCAGGAAGATCATCGCCGCCGACAGCAGAGCCAGCCCGGCCATGACTCCCCGGCTGTCCTCCTCCTGGCGGAAGCTGCCCTCCAGGTTGGTGGTGTAGCCCTGGGGCAGCGGCGTCGCCGCGATGGCCGCGCGCATCTTCGCCACGATGGCCGAGAGGTCCGACCCGTCGGTGTTGGCGGTGACGGCGATGCGGCGCAGCCCGTTCTCGCGCAGGATCTGGTTGGGGCCGTCGGTGTTGACCACCGCCGCGATGGAGGAGAGCGGCACGTAGCCGGCCGGCGTCTCCATGCGGAGCTGCGACAGCGCCTCCATCGAGCGGTCGGCGTCGGCCAGCTTGATCAGCACGTCGAAGCGCTTGCCGTCGTCGATCACCTGCGACACCACCCGCCCGTTGGACAGGCTCTCCAGCGCCTGGGTCATCGCCGCGGGGGTCACGCCGAACAGCTTGGCCCGGGCGTAATCCATGGTGATGCGGATCTGGGGCACGCGCACCTGCTGCTCGACCATCAGATCGACCAGACCGGGGACCTCCTTGAAGCGCTGGTGGAAGGTCTCGGCCAGCACCCGCAGCGTGCCCAGGTCGTCGCCGTAGATCTTCAGCACGATGGCGCCGCGCACGCCGTTCTGGGCGACCTGCATGCGCGAGGTCAGGAACTGGGTGACGGTCAGGTCGACCGGCAGGATCGACAGGCGGTGGCGCAGATCCTCGATGATCTCGGCCCGGCTGCGCGCGCCGAGCGCGATGCGGACCGGGAACTCGCTGGCGCTCACCGGATCGGCGTCCTCGTCGTTCTCGTTCCGCCCGGTGCGCCGCGAGACGCTGACCACCTCCGGCACCTGGAGGATCAGCCGCTCCGCCATCTGGCCGATGCGCACCGAATCGTTCAGCGAGATGCCCGGCTTGTTGAGAAGCTGCACATAGAGCGTCCCTTCGTTGAAGGGCGGCAGGAAGGAGCGCGGCAGGAAGGGCATCGACAGGGCGGCCAGCGCCACCAGACCGGCGGCGATCCCCATCAGCAGCTTCTGGTGATCCAGCGCCCAGCCGAGCGCCCGGCGGTTGGCCGCCTTCATCGCCAGCACCGGCTTGCCGTGGTAGGAGTCGCCGAGGGACTTCATCCCCGGCAGGAAGTAGGAGCACAGCACCGGCGTCAGCGTCATCGACACGACGAGGCTGGCGAAGATCGAGATGATGTAGGCCAGACCCAGCGGGCCGAACAGGCGGCCCTGCTCGCCCGGCATGGCGAACAGCGGCAGGAAGACCAGCAGGATGATCATCGTCGCGTAGACGATGCCAGACCGCACCTCCTGCGAGGCGTCGGCGATCACCGTCAGCGACGGGCGCGGCAGCGGGCGCTGCCGGTTCTCGCTCAGCCGGCGCAGGATGTTCTCGACGTTGACCACCGAATCGTCGACGAGCTGGCCGATGCCGATGGCGATGCCGCCCAGCGTCATGGTGTTGATGGTGGCGCCGAGCAGATGGAAGGTGATGACCGTCACCAGCAGCGAGACCGGGATCGACAGCATGGCGATCACCGTGGTCTGCACGTTCATCAGGAAGGCGGCCAGCACGATGATGACGATGATGATGGCGTCGCGCAGCACATGCTTGACGGTGTCGATGGAGTCGGTGACCAGCTCCGCCTGGCTGTAGGAGATCTGGTCGGCCCGCACCCCGCGCGGCAGGCTGGGCCCCAGCGTCTTCATCAGCGCCTCGACCGCGGCGGCGGTGTCCACCGTGTTGGCGCTGGGATGCTTCAACACCGACAGAAGCACCGCCGGGCGCCCGTTGAAGGCGCCGTCGCCGCGCTTCACCTTCGGCGCGAAGCCGACCTCGCCGAGCTGGCTCAGCACCACCGGCCGGTCCTCGCGGTAGGCGACGACGAGGCTGCGGATGTCCTCCAGGCTGCGGCTGCGGCTGACGTTGCGGATGATGACTTCGGAGTTGTGCAGGTCGTTGAAGCCGCCGCTGCTGTTGGCGCCGAAGGCGTTCAGGGCCTGCTCGACCTTGGCGATGCTGATGTCCAGCGTCCGCATCGCGCCCAGGTCGGGGGTGAAGCGGAACTGCCGGACGTCGCCGCCCACCGTGTAGACCTGCGACACGCCCTCCACCGCCATCAGCCGGGGGCGGATGGTCCAGTCGGCCAGTTCGCGCAACGCCATCAGGTCGCCGGATTCGGTGGTCAGCGCGATCTGGAGGATCAGGCCGGCGACCGACGACATCGGCGCCATCTGCGGCGTCAGCCCTTCCGGCAGCCGGTCGCGCGCCATGGCGATGCGCTCGCCGACGAGCTGGCGGTTGCGGTAGGGGTCGGTCCCCCACTGGAATTCGGCGTAGATCAGCGAGAAGCCGGGGCTCGACACGCTGCGCACGCGCGACACGCCGGGCATTCCGTTCAGCAGCGTCTCCAGCGGGAAAGTGACGAGCTGCTCGACCTCCTCGGGCGCCAGGCCGCCGGCCTCGGTCACCACGGTGACGACCGGCTGGTGCAGTTCCGGCAGCAGCGCCACCGGCATGTCGCGGCCGATCAGGACGCCCCAGACACTCAGGAGCGCGGTCAGGACGAGCACCGGAACGCGGTGGCGGAGGCAGAAACCGACGAGCGCCTGGAACATGGATGATCCGCCCCGTCAGGCCGCGCCGGCAATCGCCGAAGGCGCGGTCCGCCGGCGACGGCCGCGCCACGCGAGCCCGGCGATGCCGGCCAGGGCGGCGGTGCCGAGCGCCAGCCACAGGGGCCGCAAACGCCCTTCGGAATGGGCCGGCGCGGGCGGTGGCGTCACCACCAGTTCCGCCGCCGTCTGGCCGGCGCCGAGCGCGCTCCGGACCGAGACGGTCAGCGGCGTGTGGCCGATCGCCGGCAGGAAGGGTCCGGCGCGGTAGAGGCCGGGGGCGGTCTCGGTCAGGGTCAGATCGATCTTCGGCCCCTTGACCGTCACCTGCCCGCCCGGCACCGGGGCGTTGTCGCCGAGCCGGTCGAGGAAGGCGTAGAGCTGCTGGTTCGCCGCGATCAGGACGATCCCGACGGACCCGACCGAGACGGCGACCCGGGGCGCCTCCCGCTCCTCCGTCGCGCCCGCCCGCGCCTCGACCGCCGGAAGGGAGGCCACGAGGGCCAGGGCCGCCAGCGCGTGCGGAGCGAAGCGGCGGATGCGGCCGGAAACAATGCGAGCCATGGCGTTCCTCCTCCCTGTCCTGTCGGTCATTGCAGTTGAACCAGAAGCCGCGTGCCGCGCGTGACGATCTGCGCGCCGGGCGACAGCCCGGCGGTGACCAGCACGCTGCGGCCGTCGATGGCCTCGGTCTTCACGGTGCGCGGCACGAAGATCTCCGGCGCCACATGCTCCCAGACCTCCTCCAGGCCGCTGGCGCCGACCACCACCGAATCATGCGGGATGATGATGCCGGCGCGGGATTTCTGGGTGCTGCGGATGGCGACGGTCACCGGGCGGCCGACCCGCAGCCCCTCGATGGGCTTCTCGATGCGGAACATCAGCGGCACCGCCTGCTGCTGCATGGCGAGGCCGCTGCCGACGAAACCGATGTCGAGCGCCTGCCCCTCCGGCGTCAGCGCCACGGCGGCGTCGACGGCGGCGGCGGTCTTGGCGACGTCGGGATCGGCGGCGATGGCTTCGATCCACAAGCGGTTGGGGTTGACGATCTCGAAGATCTTCTCGCCGGGATGGACGATGCGCCCGTTGATCGCGTTGGAGACCGAGATCACCCCGTCGGTCGAGGCGCGCAGCGCCTCCTGCGTCTGCAACATCGGCAGCAGCGCGGCGCGCTCGCGGCGCAGCCCCTCCAGCCGCATCTCCGACTGGATCACCTTGCCGTCGCGGAAGGGCACGAACCAGAACTGCTTCATCAGTTCCAGATTCTCCGCGGTGATGCGGATCTCGTTGGTCAGCCGCGCCACCTCGCGCCGCACCTGGGTGCGGTCGACGACGCCGACGGCGGGCGTGACGTAGCCGAGGATCTGGCCCTGCTTGACCTCCTCGCCCAGCACCGGCAGGCCGGTCTTGGGCGGCTCGATGCGGCCGATGAGGCTGGCCTCGACGTCGCCATGGGCGTTGGGATCGGGAACGATGCGGCCCGGCAGGCGGGCCGACAGCGCGGCCTCCCCGGTTTCCACCTTCTGCGTGCGCAGATCGAACAGCCGCTGCAACGGCTTGGGCACGAAGAAGGAGCCGTCCGGCCGCCGCCGCGCCTTGTCGAGCACGAGGTCGGCGAAGAGCTTCGGATCGAGCGGGGCCGCCTCCGGCTCGGCCGCCGCCAGGGCCGGCGGCGGCCGGACGTCAACGGGAACCGGAGGCAGGGCCGAAGCGCTGCCCCCCTGCGCGGGCGGCGCCGGCTGCGGCGGCGGAACCGTCTGGGAGGCGGGTTGCGCGGCCGGCGGCTGGGGAAGCGGCGGCTGCGGAAGCGGCGCCGCATTCATCCGCGGCCCACCGATGCGGCCATCCATTCCAGGCGGATCGGGTTCGCTGACTCCGGGGATGGCCACCGGGGTCCCGTTCGCGCCGAAGACGTAGGCCACCTCCCAGGCGAACTGGTTGACCGTCTGCCCGGCGGAGCGGACCGGACCGGCGATCATGCCGGGCACGCCCGCCAGCGCGGACGCGCCGCTCGCGGCGAATCCGACGCCGGTGTCGACGGCTTTCAAGGCCGCCCGCTGAAGCTCGTCGAGGACGCCGGCGGTCTCCGCCGGCTCCGGAAGCGTCCGGCCGCCCGACAGGACCGTCGGATCGGCGTCGTCGACAGCCGGACGCGACCACCAGGCGGCCTGAACGGCATCGGCGCATGTCAGCGCCGTCAATGCCACGGTCACCCGCAAGGCCGCTCGTCTCAACCGCATCGCACGGGGTCTCCCTGGCGTCCCGCCGGCGTCGCACGCGCCGGCCCATCGGCTTCATCCCGAAGGATTAATCCTTCGGGGAAAGCATGCACGGATAATCATTGATAGGAAAGATCGGAATAGTCATGGAAAAGGCCGGCGAACACTTGATCACAGGTCGTTATCGCCGGAAACCATCGAGCCGCGGCAAGTGACGTGCCGACTCTATTGTTGATCGCCACCATAAGGTGCACCCGGCGTGGCGACGCCGGCGCACTGGGCCTCGCGGATGCGGGTGTAGAGGCCGCGCTCCAACGCGTAGGCGTCGAGGTTGGGATCGCCGACGAAGCCCTCGATGAAGCCGTCGTCCAGGTAGCGCACCATGCCGTCGCCGGTCCGGTACACCATGTAGGTGGACAGCCCGAGCGCCGAATAGGTGCCGACCATCGTGGCCGACCGCCCCAGCAGATCGCGCCCGGTCGTCGGCCCCAGGAAGGGCAGCACCATGTAGGGTCCCGACCTCAGCCCCCAGTGGCACAGGACGTTGCCGAGATCGTCCTGCCGGCTTTTCAGCGCGAAGCGCGAGGCGGCGACGTCGTACCAGCCGCCCAGCCCGACCGTCGTGTTGACGAGGAAGCGGCCCGCCGATGTCCCGGCGTTGGGAAAATCGGCGCGCAAGGTGCTGCTGATTGCGGTCCAGGGCTCCCGCAGATTGGCGAAGACGTTGGAGATGCCGGCCCGCGTGCCGGCCGGAAGACCGCTGGCGTAGGCCTGCCGCAACGGCTCCAGCGCGCTGGAATTGAACCCGTTGTTGAAGGCGAACACCGCGCGGTTGTAGCCCTCCCACGGATCGAAGGCCGTCAGGTCGAGCGCCGCCGCGGGGCGGGCGGCCATGAGGCCCGCCGCGAGCGGCGCCAGCAACGGGACGGCGAGAGCCAGTGCGCGAACAGCCTTCATGCCCGGTCCCCCCGACAATCCGTCCGGCGCGGAATCCGCCGGAACGCAACGCACCGCGACTTTACCGGCTTCGCGCGCCGCGCGAAAGCCGGTCGCTCAAAAGTCATACACGCATCGTTGGACGTCCAGCCGGTTGCGGGGGTAGAGTGCGTTTTCCGTCCCTGCCCTCCCCCCGCGCGCCCGACGGCGCGCATCGAGGGCGCACCGGAAGGGCGCACGCGAAGACCCGCCATGCTGACGATTCCCGGATACATCGTTCGCCTTCTGGCGGCCATGCTCGTCATCTTCGGCACCTACAACCCCTCGGGCTATTCCTATTACCACTGGCTCCAGGTCGATTTCGGCGACTGGGCGTTCAAGCTGTTCGTCGGACTGCTGCTGATGGTCACCATCTATCTCCAGGCCAACGCCCTGTGGCGGTCGATGCGGCTGGTCGGCAGCGTCTCGCTGACCCTGGTCATCGTCACCGCGGTCTGGTTCGCCTCCGACCTCGGGCTGATCGACCTCAGCGACGGCACGGAACTGACGCTGGCGATCCAGATCGGCCTCACCGCCCTGCTCGGCACCGGCTTCAGCTGGTCGCACATCCGCTACCGCCTGAGCGGCCAGGTGGATTCGGAGAACATCACGCAATGAGCATCGCCCCTGCGCACACGCCCGACCGGATCGGCCGGGCATGAAGGGGCTGGGCCTCGTCACACGGGCGCTGAGCTGCTTCCTGCTGGTCTTCGCGACCTGGAACCCGCTCGGCTACTCCTACATCCACTGGCTGTTCAGCGCCGACGGCTCCCACCTGTCCGCCAAGGCGCTGGCCGGCGCCTTCCTGCTCGGCTGCTACATCGTCTATCTGCGGGTGACGTGGCTGGCCCTGCGGGTGTGGCGGACGCTGGTGATCCTCGGCGTCATGCTGACCGGCTATCTGGCGATGCGGCGCGCCGGGATGCTCGACCCCGACGCGCCCTTCTGGTCCAGCTACGTCGTGCTGATCCTCACCGGAACGGTGCTGACCATCGGAATCTGCTGGGCGCACGTCAAGCGGCGGATGACCGGGCAGTCCCAGGTGCTCAGCCCGCCGCCCTGACGGCCATCCTCCCGAGGGAGCCCGGAGCGCCCCCGGCGGGGCGCTCCCCGTGGGTCAGCCGGCGACCGCCCCGGTCACCACCGGCGTCACGGACTTCAGGTTGTCACGGTACTCGGTGCGCTCCGGAACCCGGTCCACCGCCCGCTGGAACATCTCGCGCGCGTCGGCCTGCTTGCCCTGGTCGCGCAGCAGCTTGCCCCAGGCGTTGTAGAGGTCGGCGAAGTTCGGGTCGGCCTGCTCGGCGCGGCGGAACATCGTCACCGCCTCTTCCGGACGGCCGGTGGCGGCCAACGACACGCCCCACTGGGTGTAGGCGTGCGGGTAGCGGGTGCGCTTCTCGGCATCGGCGGCGAGAACCTCCTTGTACTTGCCGATGGCCTCCTCATGCTTGCCCAGCGCGGCCAGAGCCAGCCCGGTGTTGTAGATCGGGTTGACGAAATCCGCGCGCATCAGCTTGGCTTCGTTGAACTTTTCGATCGCCTCCTCCGGCTTGCCCTGTTGCAGCAGGACCAGACCGTTCAGGTTGACGGCCCAATGGCGGTCCTCCTTGGGCATGACGATCATGCAGTTGCGCAGTTCGCGCAGCGTGTCGGCGTAGTCCTTGCCGCCGGCGTCGCGCGTCGTCTCGTAGTAATAGGAGGCGACGATGTAGGGATCGATGAAGCGCGCCACGTCGATGGCGATCGGACGGATCAGCTCCTCCGGGCGCGGCCCCTGGGCGGACACCGAGATGGCCCGGCCCTTCTTGCGGTCCTCGCCGCGCACGGTGAACTCGTAGCCATGCTCCAGCTTCACCACCTCGCCGCCGAAGGTGTAGGTGACGAGGCCCATGATCTCCTGCGTCGCCTTGATCGGCTTGAGGAACTCGAACTGCTCGGCGACGACCTTGACCGCGGTCTCGTCGTCGGTCAGCCCGACCTTCTGCTGCTCCTTGGCGGTGCGGGCGGCGCGGTTGACGGCGCGGACCTCGCTGGCAAGGCGGGAGGCGACCACCTTGGGCGTGAAGCCCTCCTCCTCCACCGAAACGGGAACGTCGATCTCACGAAAGAGAATTGCGCTCCCCTCGAAAAAAACCGAATAGCCGAGCAGCGCCGAGAGCGCGAACACAGGCAAGGTCAAAATCCCGAAATCCATCGCCAACCCCCAGCCGGACAGTTGTTTTCAACATTAGCGTGAAATCGGACTCTGAATTGCCCGTCACGCTTCCCCGAATCTTGCAGAACGCTCAGCAAAACTACCGCTGTTCCTGGCCTCTGTCGATAACGCTCCGTTCCGGACAGTTCAGATTCAAACCATCGCCCGTCACGACCCCTTGGTCCGGCCGGTGAAGCCGTGCTGGCCGTTGCTGCCGGTCGGCGGCGACCGGCGGCGACGCCGGAACAGGCCGAGCACCCCGTAACGAAACTCCTGCAACAATAGAATCGCAACCGCGATGGACCAGAAATTCAGCCGGTTGAGCAGCCACAGCCCGGCATGGGCGGCGTAGACGGTCAGCCCGGCGGCCAGCACCGCCATCAGCAGGTCGAGCAGGAAGGCCAGCAGCATCGGGCCGCGCATCCCCGACGCCACCGTCAGGCCGACATCGACGGCGAACAGGGTGCCGACCAGCATCGCCACGACGCCGTAGTTCAGGCGGGCGTCGTCGGTCAGCAGAACCTCGAACAGCCGGTGGGGCGCGTCGCCCATCCGCTGCGCGACCAGTTCGGCGAACTCGACGATCGACAGGTCCCAGGGCCCGCCGTCGGCGAAGATGGCGGCGAAGGTGAGGCTGCCCGGCTGCCACAGCGCCGCCAGCATGCAGGCGCCCAGCGCCAGGCCGCAGAAGGTCGCCAGCGCCGGCCGCCAGGACCCGTAGGGGTGGTGCAGGTGGGCCGCGTCGCTGATGCGGACCCACAGCGAAAAAGGCAGCACCAGCGCCACCGGCAGCGCCAGAAGAAGAAAAACCGATTGCAGAAGAGACAAGACGTCCATGCGGCCCGGTCCGGTCGAGCGTCAGGAAAAGCGGCCGAGAACGCGACGCCGCCGGGGCGCCGCCGGACTCAGACCTCGACGTTCTTGTACCAGCGCTTGGAACGCAGCAGGCCGGCGCGGCGCGGCTCGTAACCGTTGTCGATCATGATGCGCTTGACCTGCCGCTTGGACTCCTCCTCGCCGATGGCGTCGTTGGAGAAGTCGCGCAGGATGGCGGAGGTTTGCAGGAACTGGTCCTTGCTGATCTTGCCCTTCTTGCCGGCATGGCGGTCGAGGACCTGGCGGATGCGCAGCCCGGTCTCGCTCTCGAAGACGAAATCCTCGTCGGCCGCCACCGTGCGCAGCAGGCCGCGGGCGTCGTCGAGCGACAGCTCGTAGCGGGTCACGCCCTCTTCCAGGATGCGCCGTTCCGTTTCACGGCTGATGAACTTGCTGGTCAGACCGTTGAGCTTGACGAGATCGGCAAAGCGCTTGCGCGCGTCGTCGTTGGCGGACATGGAGCTTCCTTGCAGAAACGAAAACCGACGGAACGATAAGAAACGAACTCGACGGTCGGCGTGGTCGCCTCGCGGCCCCTACCCCCTCCGACGTACCTCATTTACCTTCGGCACTCATTGACCTGTCAAGGCATGAGAGGCCCGCAAAGGCATGAAAGGCTGTGAGATCTTCACGTCGGAACGGGAGAACGGCGGCCTTGCGGCCAAGCCCGCGTCCGGACACCGGGGCAGGCCCCCGCGAGGGGATCCCCCGCCGGTCGGCCGGACGCTCTGCAAGCGGTCGGAAACGGTCAGGCCGCCTCGCGCGCCAGACGGCGGGCGTTGGCACGGACCTTGCGGTAGGCCGGGTTGATGCCGGCGGCGGTCAGGGTGGCGGCGGCCTCGACCAGACGCAGGCTGGCGTGGATTCCGGCGTCCACCGCCTCGGCGATGGCGCGCTGCTGGATGCCGGCGAGGTCGGCCGGCGAGCGGCAGGCGCTGAGCCCCCCGAACACCGCGGTCGCCGCCTGCGCCTGCTTGGCCAGCATCGTCATCCAGGCGTTGGAGAATTCACCGAGCCCGGTGGCGACGGCGTGGAAGGCCTCGACCGAGGCCTCCACCTTCTCCGACCCCATGCGGATGAACTCCGGGTTGGCGAAGTCGATCGGGTTTCCTATGGCGGCCGCCATCATGGCGGTGCGGTAGCCGATGGTCTGCGCGGCGGCGACCCCCATCTCGCCGCTGCGCATGCCCGTCTTGGCGAGGTGACCGGCCACGGCGCACAGGCGCTCCGCGGGATGATCCTTGCCGGTTCTGTAGACTGCCATTCCTCAACACCTCGCTGGATATCGTTGCCGGAGCCTCAACGCTGCACTGCAACATAGGTTCCGGCACGATCTTTACGCCTCGGCGAGCGCGCGGTCGAGATCTTCCACGATGTCCTGCGGATCCTCCAGCCCGACCGACAGGCGCAGCAGGCCCGGCAGGATCTTCGCCGACGCCTTCTCCTCGTCGGTCAGCTTGCAGTGGGTGGTGGTCGCCGGATGGGTGACGAGGCTCTTCGAATCGCCGAGATTGTTGGAGATCATCACCATGCGCAGGCCGTTCAGCGTGTTGAACGCCTCGGCCTTGCCGCCCTTCAGGAAGATCGACAGCATGTTGCCGCCGCCGGTCATCTGCTTGCGCACCAGATCGTGCTGCGGGTGGCTGGCGAGCAGCGGGTAGAGCACGCGCTCCACCTTCGGGTGCGTCTCCAGGAACTGGGCGACCTGGAAGGCGGCGGCCGACTGCGCCTGGACCCGCAGCTCCAGCGTCTCCATCCCCTTCAGCAGCAGCCAGGCGTTGAAGGGCGACAACGTCGGCCCGGTGTGGCGCAGGAAGGGGTGGATGACCTCGGCGCCGTATTTGGCATCCTTGGCCAGGATGACGCCGCCCAGGCAGCGGCCCTGCCCGTCGATGTGCTTGGTCGCCGAATAGATGACGACATCGGCGCCGAACTCGAACGGGCGCTGGAGAACCGGGGTGGCGAAGGCGTTGTCGACCACCACCACGGCGCCGGCCTTGTGCGCCAGATCGCAGACGGCGGCGAGGTCGACGACCTCCAGCCCCGGATTCGACGGGGTTTCCAGGAACACCGCCTTGGCCGGCCTGGACAGCGCCTCCTCCCAGGCCGACAGGTCGGTGCCGTCGACGAACACCGCCTCGATGCCGAAGCGCGGGCAGAGTTCCTTGACGATCCAGTAGCAGGAGATGAACAGCGAACGCGGCGCGACCACACGGTCGCCGGCGCGCAGGCCGCTCATCAGCGCCCCATGCACGGCCGCCATGCCGCTGGCGGTGGCGCAGGCCCAGCCGGCGCCCTCGTACTCGGCCAGCCGGTCCTCGAACATCGCGGTGGTCGGGTTGCGGAAACGGCCGTAGACGTGGCGGGCGCCGTCGTTGGCGAAGGCGTGCTCCGCCTCCTCGGCCGAGCCGTAGACGAAACCGGAGGTCTGGTACAGGGCCTCGCAGGTCTCGTCGAAGGACGAGCGGCGGGTGCCGCCATGGACCAGCTTGGACCGGGGCCGCAGCCCCGAGACGTTCGGATTGCGATGATCGGTGCGCGACACGACGCGACTCTCCCCTCGAATGCCGCCGGTGGGGCGAAGCCGGCCACAAACGAAAAAACGCCCCGACCGATCGGGTCGAGGCGCGGACGCGGCTCGGACCTTTTTAGCGGATTGTTTTACGTGGCCCGCAAGCCGGTCGACCAAATCACCACGTGAATCCGCTTGTACGTCCGGCGGCGGCGACCGTCAAGGGCGTTCAGGATGATGGGCCGGGGCGCTTCGTCCATAAGTCGGATATGCACAGTCTTTTTGATGTGGATACTGACGATCCGGCACCCCAGCAGCCGCCGGTGGCCCCCGTGGCCCCCGGCCTTTCCGGAGACCCTCGCGAGACCATGGCAGTGATCAGACCCACGATGGACCAGCGCCCTTCGCCACCTCGCCCCGCCGGCCTTGGCCGGGGGCGCACCGCCCTGCTCACCGGCGCGGCGATGCTGGGCTTCGCCGCCAACTCCATCCTCTGCCGGCTGGCCCTGATCCAGACGACGATCGACCCCGCCGTCTTCACGGCCGTCCGAATCGCCGCCCGCGCCGCGGCGGTCCAGCTCAGCGTTCCGGTCATCACCGTGCTGGGCGCCGCCGCGACGCTGGGCGAGGGAATCGGTCTGGTCCTGGCCGTATCGTCGGCCGCCGTGCTCGGGGGAATCGCCCTGGTCATCGCCGGCCGCCGCCGCGTCTGACGGCGGGAGGCGCGCCGGTCACGCCTGCGCGTCCCCCGGCTCCCGCTTCAGGAAGCCCTTGAGGTCGGCGACGCTCGCCCCGCCCAGTCCCTGCGCCAGCCCGCCGAACACCGCCGCCCCGCCGGCCACCAGCAGCGCCAGGGCGCCGAATCGCACGAGCGTCGCCGGGTGGGCGAGCCACGGCGCCAGCACGGCGCCGCCCGCCGCCAGCGCCACCCCCATGCCCGCCGCCGCCGCGACGATTCGCGGAGTCCGCCGGATCAGCCGCTCGTCGAGCGCCAGCCGGCCACGCCGGTGCAGCGCCAGCGCCAGCAGCCCGACGTCCAGCCAGGCCGTCAGCCCGGTGGCGAGCGCGATGCCGACATGCCCGAGCGCCGGCAGCAGCGCCAGCGCCAGCAGCGCGGTGGCGACCGTCACCACGATGGCGACGCGCACCGGGGTCGCGGTGTCGTGGCGGGCGAAGAAGGCGGCGTTCAGCGACTTCACGATCACATAGGCCGGGATGCCGACCGCGTAGGCGGCGAGCGCCAGCGCGGTCGCGTGCGTCTCCGCCGGTCCGAAGGCGCCGCGCTCGAACAGCACGGCGACGATCGGGCCGCCCGACACCCCGAGCGCCACCGCCGCCGGCAGGCCGACCAGCAGACTGAACTCCAGGGCGCGGCTCAGGTAATGGCGCACCATCCGCTCGTCGCCGGCCGCCGCATGGCGGGCCAGCACCGGCAGCAGCGCGGTGCCGATGGCGATGCCGATGACGCCGAGCGGCATCTGGTTCAGCCGGTCGGCGTAATAGAGGAAGGACACCGCCCCGGACGGCAGCAGGGAGGCCAGCACGATGTTGAGGAACAGGTTGATCTGCATGACCCCGGCCCCCAGCGCCCCCGGCCCGATCAGCCGGAACAGCCGCCGCATCCCCTCGCTGATCCGGGGCGCCCGCAGCCGCAGCACGACGCCGGCGGCGCGGCAGGCCCAGGCCATCCAGACGAGTTGGACCACGCCCGACAGCGTGACCGCCGCCGCCATCGCCGTCCCCGGCTCCAGCCCCATCCGGGGGGCGACCAGCAGGGCGGCGACCAGCGTCAGGTTGAAGGCGATGGGCGCCGCCGCGAAGGGACCGAAACGGTCCAGCGCGTTGAGGATCCCCCCGAGCAGGGCGACCAGCGAGATCAGCATCAGATAGGGAAAGGTCAGCCGCGCCATGTCGACCGCCAACGCGAACTTCGCCGGCTCGTCGCCGAAGCCGGGCGCCAGCCCGTGCATCAGCCAGGGCATCGCGGCGATGGCGGCCAGCGTGAAGGGCAGCAGCGCCGCGATCAGCACGGCCAGCGCCTCCTCGGCGAAGCGGACGGCGGCGCGGCGCCCGCGCGTCTGGAGTTCCGCCGCGAAGAGCGGGACGAAGGCAACCCCGAACGCCCCCTCGGCGAACAGGCGGCGGAACAGGTTGGGCAGCTTGAGCGCGACGAAGAAGGCGTCGGCCACCGGCCCCGCCCCGAGCACCGACGCGGTCAGGATGTCGCGGGCGAAGCCGGCGAGCCGGCTCAGCAGGGTCAGGCCGCCGACGGTGGCGATGGCGCGGGCGAAGCTCATGCGGCGCGGTATAGCGGGCTCGCCGGGCCCGGCAAAGCCCTCCTTTCGCCCGACTTGCGCGGAAGTGGAAAATATCCCGGACGGCGCCACCCTGGAACGAGTATGGGCGTTGCTTCGGCACGTCCATTGCTGCATGCTGGCCGCCGTTCGCCAACCTGCCGTCCCGGTTCCGGTGACGGCGATGGCCGCTTCGGATCGCGCTTGCCGGCGGGAGAGGGTGTGAGACGGGCTGTCAGGTTCCTGCTGAAGATCGAAGGCCGGCTCGTCCTGCCGGCGCTCGCGGTGGCGCTGGGACTCGCCGCCCTGTGGTGGATCCTCATCGACCGAATCGGCCGCGAGGAGCGGCTGCTCGACCTGACCGCCCGGCAGAAGACCACCGTCATGGCCCGGCTGGTCGAGGAGCACGCGGTCGCCACCTTCCGCCGGGTGGACGATCTGCTGTTCGATCTGGTGGCCCACGCCGACCAGAACCGCGCGATGCAGCTCCCTTCCCGCCGCGCCTTCGAGGAGGGGCTGGTGATGGGCGTGCGCGTCTACGACGCCAAAGGGCTGCTGACCATGGAGTCGGGCCGCTCGGCCTTCCGCGCCGCGATCACCGGACGGGACGAGTTCGAGACGCAGCGGGCATCGGGACGGCGCCGGGTGGTCATCGGCACGCCCTATCTGGCGCCCGACAGCAACGACCTGCTGATCCCCGTCTCGCGCCGCCTGGAAACCCCGTCCGGCGCCTTCGCCGGCGTCGCGGTGGCCGACGTCCCGGTGGCGGCCTTCCTGCATTTCTACCGCGTGCTCGGCCTGCCGGCGGAGGCGAGCGTGGCGCTGCTGCGCACCGACGGAACCATGCTCGCCCGCCACGACATGGCCGAGCAGGTGGCCGGACGCGGCTTCGCCTCCGATTCCTGGCGCCGCATGGTCAGCCGGCCGGACGGCAATCTGCGGACGGTCAGCAGCCTGGACGGGGTGGAGCGCATCCTCGCCCACCGCAGCGCGCAGGACTACGCGCTGGTCGCCGTCGTCGGCGAATCCGTGGAATCGGTGTTCGGCCCCTGGCGTGACAACGCGCGGCTCTACATCGGCTGGGCCATCGCCACCACGGCGGTCATCCTGCTGTTCACCGCCGGCTTCGTGATCGAGCTGCAATGGCGCCGCCGCGCCGACCGCGCGCTGCGCATCCGCGACCGCGCCATCGCCTGGAGCGGCGACGGCGTCCTGATCGCCGACGCCACCCGGCCGGGCATGCCCATCGTCTACGGCAACCCGGCGCTGGAGCGGCTGATGGGGCTGGCCCATCACAGCCTTCCCGGCCATGGCGCGCTGTGGGCGCTGGAGCGGGCGGTCGCCGACCCGGCGCTGCTGGCCCCCCTGCGCGACGCCATCCTCGTCGGGCGCGACGCCCGCGTCGAGTTCGAACGGCCCGGCGGTCCGGGAGGCGCGCGCGTCTGCCTGGAGCTGCGCGCCTCGCCGGTGCGCGACGACGACGGCCGGCTGGTCAACCTGATCGCCACCGTGCGCGACATCTCCGAGCACAAGCGGGCGCAGGACGCGTTGAGCGAGGCGCGGCGCGAGGCCGACCGCGCCAACATCGCCAAGTCCAAGTTCCTGGCCGCCGCCAGCCACGACCTGCGCCAGCCGGTGCAGTCGCTGATGCTGCTGATGGAGGTGCTGTCGGTCCGCGCCGCCGACGCGGCGACCCGCAACGTGCTGAACACCATGGACCGGGCGCTGGGCGCCCTGAAGATGCTGCTGGACGGGCTGCTCGACGTCTCGCGGCTGGAGGCGGGGGCGGTGACCCCGGCGCCGGAGGTCTTCGCCGTCGCCGACCTGCTGGAGCGGGTCTCGGCCAACAGCCGGCCGGTCGCCATCCGCAAGGGGCTGCTGTTCCACATCGTCCCTTGCCACGCCCACGTCCGCAGCGACCCGATGCTGCTCGGCCGCATTCTCCAGAATTTGGCGGAGAACGCCCTGCGCTACACCGACCGGGGCCGCATCCTGATCGGCTGCCGCCGGCGCGGCGGCGTCCTGCGGATCGAGGTGTGGGACACCGGCATCGGCATCCCGCCCGACCAGCAGGAGGACATCTTCCAGGAGTTCGTGCAGGTCGGCAACGCCGGCCGCAACCGCGACCAGGGGCTGGGGCTCGGGCTGGCGGTGGTGCGCCGTCTGTCGGCGATGCTCGGCCATCCGGTGAGCCTGCGCTCGGTTCCGGGCCGGGGCTCCGTCTTCATGGTCGAGGTGCCGCTGGCCGACGCGCCCCGCACGGTCTCCGAACGGGACGCCGACCCGCCGGAGCCGCCGCCCGCCGCCACCGTGCTGGTGGTCGAGGATGACGAGATCGTCCGCGAGGGCCTGCGGGCGATGCTGGCCGCGTGGGGATACCGGGTGCTGGCCGCCGAATCCTGCGCCGAGGCGCTGGAACTAGTCCGCCATGGCCCGCCACCCGACGTGATCGTCGCCGATTACCGGCTGCGCGACGGCCGCACGGGAACCGAGGCGATCCGCGAGATCCGTCTGGCGCTCGGCCGCATCCTGCCGGGAATCCTGGTGACCGGCGACACCGCCCCCGCCCGCGCGCAGGAGGCCGAGGCCGGCGATTTCCAGGTCATGCACAAGCCGGTGATGGCCGGCGACCTGCAACGGGCCGTCGCCGAGGCGATGGAGCCGCTCCGCCGGAACGGCCCGCGCCCGGTCTGACCCTGCATCCGGTTCCTACTCCGCGCCGGGAGCCCGCCGGGGCAGACGCAGGGTGAAGACGGCGCCCTCCCCCGGAGCGCTGCGCACCGTCAACTGCCCGCCCAGCGTCTGCGTCGCCAGGTTGTAGGCGATGTGCAGCCCGAGCCCGACACAGCCCGCGTGCCGGGCGGTGGTGAAGAACGGGTCGTAGATCTTGGGCAGGTCGCCGTCGAGGATCCCCTGCCCGTCGTCGGCGTGCACCACCTCGATCCAGTCGTCGTCGATGGCCCGGATGTCGATGGCGATGCGGCCGCTCCGCTCCGGCCGGAAGGCATGGGTCAGGGCGTTGCGCACCAGATGGGTCAGCACGCGGGCGAAGGCGCCGGGATAGCTTTCCAGTTGCAGCGCCTCCGGGCAGGTCAGCACCACCCGGTGACCGGAGGAGCCGATCTGCGTGTGCAGGCTCAGCAGCACGTCCTCGGTGTATTCGCGCAGGTAGAAGGTGCGGCGCTCGTCGCCGGTCTGGTCGGCGGACACTTGCTTGAACATGTGGACGAGCGCCGCGATGCGCTCGGTGTTGCCGACCAGGAGCTGCCCCGCCTCCTGCGCCACCTCCAGGAAGCCGGAGAGCGCCGAGCGGGTCAGCGCGTTGGCGCCGAACTGGCGGCGGACATCCTCGGCCCGGCTCAGCAGATGCGAGGCGGTGGTCAGGGCGACGCCGACCGGCCCGTTCACCTCGTGCGCCACCCCGGCGACGAGCTGGCCGAGCGATGCCATCTTCTCCGTCTGCACCAGGCTGTCCTGCGCGGCCTGGAGTTCGCCATAGGCCTGCTCGATCCGGGTCTTGGCGGCGCGCAGCGCCTCGGCCGCCTGCGCCCGCTCGGTGGTGTCGAGCATCACGCCGAACACATGGGTCAGCCGTCCGTCGAGGTCGAAGCGCGGCGCGCAGGAGGAGGAGACGTAGCGGACGTCGCCGGCCCGGTCGATCACCCGGTACTCGACATAGACGCGCCGGGAGTTGCCGATGACGCTTTCCAGCATGTTGCCGAACGAGCGCCGGTCGTCCGGATGCAGGATGCCCAGCAGATTGTCGAAGGTCGGCAGGAAATCGCGCGGATCCTGGCCGCAGACGTCGAACGCCTCGGCGTTCCACACGAGATCGCCGCTGTGGATCCCGTATTCCCAATAGCCGAGATGGCCGGTGCGGTAGGCCTCCTCCAGCCGCTGCTTGGCCGCTTCGAGCTGGGCGGCGGCCTCCGCCCGCTCCGTGCTGTCCATCAGCACGCCGAAGACATGGGTCAGCCGCCCGTCGCGGTCAAAGCGCGGCGCGCAGGAGGAGGAGACACAGCGGGTCCGCCCCTCCCCGTCCCGCACGCGGTATTCGGCGTAGACGCGGACCGGATGCCCGACGACGCCCTCCAGCATGTTGCCGAAGGACAGCCGGTCGTCCGGGTGGAGGATGTCCAGCAGGGCGTCGAAGCCGGCGTCGAAGCGGTCCCGCCCATGGCCGAGCACGGCGAGGGCGGTGTCGTCCAGCAGCAGCGCGCCGGACTGGATGCCATATTCCCAATAGCCCAGCTTGGCGGTCCGGCAGGCCTCCTCCAGCCGGGCCGTCGCCAGTTCCAGGCCATGCTCGGTGCGCCGCTGGTCGGTGACGTCCTGGAGGATGGCGATCCAGGGCGGACCGCCGACGCGGACCGACAGGTCGCGCTCGCGCCCATCGCGCGCGGTCAGGCGAAGCTCGCGCGCCTCGCCCGGCCGGGCCTCGTCCAGCGCGTCGGCAAGGCCATCGGCCGTCCGGTAGAGCGCGGCGAAGAGACGGTTGCCGCGCAGCCGGCCGGCGGAGTCGCGCCGCAGGGCCGGCAGTGGCAGCGCATCGAACAGCGCGGCGTCCGTCGCCTCCGGCTCAGCGCCCGCCTCCGCCGAATCACCCGCCACCGCCATCGCCGTCTCCGCGCGCGTCTGCCGCATCATCCGCCCCGTCAGCAGATTAGACGAGCACCCCGCCCGCGCCTACGCCGAATTGTAAGCGCCCGCTCAGGGAATGAGCGCGTCGAGATCGAAATCCCGCGCGAAAGCGACCATCGCGCCGCAGGCGGCGGTCGAGTTCACCCGCAGCACGCCGTTACCGACCACGGTCGGGAACTTGCTCTTCTGAAGGACCTGCTGCGCCTTTTCCAGGTCGGCGACGCGGACCACCATCCCGGCGAGGAAGGGGCGCGGAGTCGCGAAGGCCGGGTCGCTGGTCCAGGCCCAGTGCAGGCGGTCGGGGGAGGCCACCAGCAGCGGCACGTTGCCGGTGTCCACCACGCGGGCCGACCCGCGCTCGACGACCGGGGCGCCGAACAGACGGGCGTAGGCCCCGGCCGTCGCGTCCGGATCGTCGGCGGCGACCACGAGGGCGGCCAGCCCGGTGGCGCCGTTGGCGTGGTCCAGGCTGTCGGGCCGCCAGACGATGTCGGGGGTGTGATGCTGGCACAGGAAGACGCGCCCGCCGGGGGTGGCCCGCGGGTCGATCTGGGTGATGGTGAAGCGGGCGGCGCGGGCGCCGCCGGGCAGTTCGACCGGACGGCCGAAATCGACCGCCTCCTCCGCCGAAAAGCCGGCGGCGGCAAGCGGATCGCGGGCGGCGCGCGCGTCGGCGGTCTTCAGCGCCACGGCGGCGATGCCCTCGCGCTTCAGAAGGAAATCGGCGTAATGGGCGTTGGCCGGACGCTTTTCCTCGATGCCCAGCAGCTCGACATAGGTGTCGTCCCGGAACATCAGGGTGTGGTTGGCCGATTTCAGCTCGGTGTGATGGCCGCGCGGCGTCACGGTGAAGCCGAGCCGGCCGTAGGCGTCGCGCGCCGCGTCGAGATCGCGGACGGCGACGACCAGATGATCCAGTCCGGTGATTCCGTTGATGCTCATGGCGGCCCCGCTTCCTGGCTTGTCCTTGGTCGGGTCAGCGATAGAGCAGCCGTCCCGCCCCGGCAAGAGGCTTCGGAGCGCCGGGCGACGGGCCGGGAGACACTCCCCGGCCCGCCTCGATCACCCCTGGCGGATCACAGCGCCTGCTCAAGCTCCGGCACCGCCTTGAAGAGGTCGGCGACGAGGCCGTAATCGGCGACCTGGAAGATGGGCGCTTCCTCGTCCTTGTTGATGGCGACGATGACCTTGCTGTCCTTCATGCCGGCGAGGTGCTGGATGGCACCGGAAATGCCGACGGCGATGTACAGCTCGGGCGCCACGATCTTGCCGGTTTGCCCGACTTGGTAATCGTTCGGCACGAAGCCCGCGTCCACGGCGGCGCGCGAGGCGCCGACGGCGGCGCCCAGCTTGTCGGCCAGCGCCTCCAGCAGCGGGAAGTTCTCGCCCGACTGCATGCCGCGCCCGCCCGACACCACCACGCGGGCGGCGGTCAGCTCGGGACGCTCCGACTTGGTCAGCTCGGCCGAGACGAAACGCGACAGGCCGGCGGCCCCGGCGCCCGACACCGGCTCGACCGACGCCGAACCGCCGGTCGCGGCGGCGGTCTCGAAGGCGGTGGTCCGCACGGTGACGACCTTCACCGCGTCCTTCGACTGGACGGTGGCGATGGCGTTGCCGGCGTAGATCGGCCGCTCGAACGTGTCGGCCGAGACCACCCCGGTGATGTCCGAGATGGCGGCGACGTCGAGCAGGGCCGCGACGCGCGGAGCCAAGTTCTTGCCCACCGAGGTGGCGCCGGCCAGCACATGGCCGTAGCCGCCCTTGGCGGTGGCGACGACCAGCGGGGCGACGTCCTCGGGGAGTTGGTGCTCGTAAGCCGAATCGTCGGCCAGCAGGACCTTGGCGACGCCGGCGACCTTGGAGGCGGCCTCGGCGGCGGCCTGGGCCCCCTTGCCGGCGACCAGGACGTGGATGTCGCCGCCGATCGTGCCGGCGGCGGTGACGGCGTTCAGCGTGGCGGGCTTGAGCGTCGCGTTGTCGTGTTCGGCGACGACGAGAATGTTGGCCATGGTCAGATCATCCCCTCTCAGATCACCCGGGCTTCGGTCTTCAGCTTGTCGACCAGGGTCGCCACGTCGGCCACCTTGACGCCGGCCTTGCGCCTGGCCGGCTCGACCACCGTCAGCGTCGTCAGGCGCGGGGCGACATCGACGCCCAGGCTGTCCGGGGTGACGGTCTCCAGCGGCTTCTTCTTCGCCTTCATGATGTTGGGCAGCGAGGCGTAGCGCGGCTCGTTCAGCCGCAGGTCGGCGGTCACGATGGCCGGCAGCGTGAGGTCCACCGTCTCCAGCCCGCCGTCGATCTCGCGGGTCACCGCGACCGAGCCCTCGCCCGGCACGACCTTCGAGGCGAAGGTGCCCTGGCCCCAGCCGAGCAGCGCCGCCAGCATCTGGCCGGTCTGGTTGCAGTCGTCGTCGATCGCCTGCTTGCCGAGGATGACCAGCTGCGGCCCTTCCTTCTCGACCAGCGCCTTGAGCACCTTGGCGACGGCCAGCGGCTGGGTCTCGGCGTCGGTCTGCACCAGGATGGCGCGGTCGGCCCCCATGGCGAGCGCGGTGCGCAGCGTCTCCTGCGCCTGGGCCGGGCCGACCGACACGGCGACGATCTCGCTCGCCTTGCCGGCTTCCTTGAGGCGAACCGCTTCCTCGACGGCGATCTCGTCGAAGGGGTTCATGCTCATCTTCACGTTGGCGGTCTCGACGCCGCTGCCGTCCGCCTTCACGCGGATCTTGACGTTGTAGTCGACCACCCGCTTAACGGGCACCAGGATCCTCATGGCGCGCTCTCCTTCCTTGGATTGTTTTTTCGTATCGTACTGGCCGTATCGCACTGGTCAGGCGGCGGCGGACAGCGGCTGTCCGCGCCACGCGGCGACGGATTCGGGCATCGGCGGCGATTCGCCCGTCTCGCCCACGGCGGCCATCACCTCGGCCGGCGGCACGATGCGGCCACGCGCCAGGAAGGCGCCCTGCACCACCGCCAGCGCGGCGGTGCCGGAGGCGGTCTCCATGCGATGCTCGATGAAGATGTACTTGTCGTCCCAGCACAGGACGCGGGTGAGCAGGGTGAAGCGCTGGAACGGCTTCAGCGACCGGCGGAAACGGACGTTCGCGGCGCCGACCACCGGCTGCCAGCGGTTGCGCAGGACCGCGCGCCCCAGCCCGCCCCGGATGACCAGATCCGTCCGCCCGAGATCCATCAGGCTGAAATAGCGGGCGTTGGTCATGTGCATGTTGAGGTCGAGGTCGGTCGGCCAGACCCGGAACCTCAGCGGCACCTCGTCCAGAAGCCCCGTCCGGCGGCCACGCAGGACCGCGACCAGCGCTCCCGCCACCACGGCGACCAAGCGGAAGATCAGGTTCATGCCCGTCCTCCGCGCGTCGTCCGTTGTTTCATCATGCTCCGTTCCTCCCCCGGTGTCGGCCGACGACCGGGCGGCGCGGCGCCGTCCCGGTTCAGGCGTCCTTGGCGGCCTTGCGCTCCGCCAGGATGGTGGTGACTTGGTCCTCGATCTCCTTCAACTCCGCGACGGTGGTTTCCAGATCCTCGCGCTGCTGCGCCAGATCCTTCAACCGCTTCTGCACCCGCTTCAGCAGCGTCTTCTGCTGCTCGACGCCGCCGTCGACGTTGTAGAGGTCGAGGTATTCGCGGATTTCCGCCAGAGAGAAGCCAAGCCGCTTGCCGCGCAGGATCAGCTTCAGCCGGGCGCGGTCGCGCTTGGTGTAGACCCGGTTGTTGCCGACACGGTTGGGCGCCAGCAACCCCTTGACCTCGTAGAAGCGGAGAGCCCGCGGGGTGATTCCCAGCTCTTCCGCAAGCTGGTTGACCGTGTAGAGCTGTTCCATCCCTGGAATGACCTTTTTGTTCACGCCCGCCATGCCTGGGCCGCCACTGGGCCGCCACGCTTGGACCGGCTTCCGGCCGGTCCGCCGTTCGTAACACAGGCGCCGCGGCGTGATAAGGCTTCCCTTTACGTCTCCGTCAACAGGATGACTTGGCGTCAACCTACGGTCTTACCGGCCGCCTCGGCCACAAGCTCCTTCTTCGACAGCTTGCCGACGGCGGTCTTCGGCAACTCGGCGCGGAACTCGATGGCGGTCGGCATCTCGATGCGCGAGATCTTGTCGCGCAGGAAATCCTTGAGCTGCTCGGCCGTCAGTTCGGCCCCCGGCTTCAACTGGACGAAGGCCTTCGGCGTCTGGCCGCGATACTCGTCGGCCAAGCCGATGACGCAGACGGCGACCACGTCGGGGTGCTGGTAGATCGCCTCCTCGATCATGCGCGGATACACGTTGTAGCCGCTGCAAATGATGAGATCCTTCAACCGGTCGAGCAGAAAGACGTAACCGTCCCCGTCCATCGTCCCGACGTCGCCGGTGAACAGGAAGCCGTCGACGATGGTTCGGTCGGTCTCCTCGGCGCGGCCCCAATAGCCGGCCATGACGTTCGGCCCGGAGATCGCGACCTGCCCCTTCTCGCCAACGCCGAGCACCCGGGAGGGATCCTCCAGCCCGCGGATCTCGATGGTGATGCCCGGCAGCGGCAGGCCGATGGACCCCTCCTTGTTGGTGCCGGTCAGCGGGTTGGCGGCGCAGACCGGCGAGGCCTCCGACAGGCCGTAGCCCTCGATCAGCACGCAGCCGGTCGCCTGCTCGAACTGGCGCTTCAGTTCCATCGGCAGCGGCGCCCCGCCGGAGATGCAGTAGCGGATCGAGGTCAGTGCGTAGCGCCCGACCTGCGGGTGGCTCAGCAGCGCCTTGTACATGGTGGGCACGCCGGGCACGAGGGTCGGCTTGCGCCTGGCGATGGTCTTCAGCACCTGCTCGGTCTCGAAGCGCGGCAGCATGACCAGCTCCGCCCCGGCCGCCAGCCCCATGTTGAGGATCACCGTCATGGCGAAGACGTGGAAGAAGGGCAGCACCGCCAGCATCCGCTCCTGCCCCAGCGCCATGCCGGGGAACCACGCCGCCACCTGCCGGGCGTTGGCCAGCAGATTGTGATGGGTCAGCATGGCGCCCTTGGGCACGCCGGTGGTGCCGCCGGTGTATTGCAGCACGGCGACGTCGCGCAGCGCGTCGATGCGCACCGGCCTCACCGCGCCGTCGTTGGCGAGCAGCGCGTCGAAATCGACGTGGCGCCGGTCCCAGGCGATGGGAGCGACCTCGCTGCGCTTCAGCACGCGGAACAGCACGCCCTTGACCGTCGGCAGGATGGTCGGCATGCGGCAGACGACGACGGTCTTCAGCCGGGTGCGCTCCAGCATCAGGGCGACGCGCGGGTAGATCTGCTTCAGATCGAGCGTGACCATGATGTCGGTCTGCGAATCCTCGATCTGATGCTCCAGCTCGCGCTCGACGTAGAGCGGGTTGTAGTTCACCACCGTGCCGCCGGCCTTCAGCACCCCGTAATAGGCGATCACGTAGGTCGGCGAGTTCGGCAGGCACAGCCCGACCCGCACGCCCGAGCCGACGCCCATGTCCTGGAAGCCGCGCGCGGCGCGGTTCACCAGTTCCAGCACCTCGGCGTAGCTGTAGCGCCGCCCGAGGAAATCCAGGCAGGGCCGGTCGGCGTAGCGCTTGGCGGCGTCCTCGAAGAGCTGGTGCAGCGGGGTCGGCGCAAAGCTCTGGTCCCAGGCGATGTCGGCTGGATAATGGGCGAGCCACGGGCGGTTCACCGTGGCTCCGGAGGCAAACAGGTCGGTGGATGGGACGGATTGCGCAAGCGGTTCGGGCATCGGTTTCGCTCCCCTTGGCGACGGACGGTTCCCGGATCGTCGCCGCGTCGGTTGTCCCGCCGGCCGCCTGGAACGCTTTCGTTATGACATTGACGTATACGTAAACTTTGCCTACTGTCAAGAGCAGTCGCACGGACAATTTCGGAAGGAAGCTTTCATGGTCGACGACATCCTGAACGAGATGCGCAACCGCGCCACGACGCTGCGCAGCCTGAACGCCTCGGTGCGCTTCCTGCTGGGCAAGGACGGCCAGGTGATCCGGGTGGACGCCCGCACCAACCCGGTGAGCATCACCCAGGACGACGCCGAGGCCGACTGCACCATCCGCATCTCGCCGGAGAATCTGGCCAAGCTGATCGACGGCCGCCTGAACCCGATGCTGGCCTTCACCATGGGCAAGCTGAAGGTCGAGGGCTCGATGGGCATCGCCATGAAGCTGGCCCAGCTCCTCGACGAATAAGCGGCCGCCAAGAGCCGCTTTCGACACCCGTTCCAGACACCGGCCAGACATTGGGAGGAAACCATGACGACGATCGCGCGCCGCGCCACCCTGACGGCCGCCCTGCTGCTGCCGCTGCTGTCCGCCGCCCCCCTGGCCGGCGCCAGCGCCGCCGGGGCGGCCCGGAGCCAGACCTACCAGATCCTGATGGGCGAGGACCCCATCGGCACCGAACAGGTGACGGTGGAGCCGCAGGGCGACCGCACCAGGGTGACGGTCACCGCGACCACGCGGGTGAAGGTGCTGTTCGTCAACTTCCGCTACGACCACAAGCGGGAGGAACTGTGGAAGGGCAACGCGCTGGAGTCGATGCGCGCCACCACCGACGACGACGGCACGCCCCATTCCCTGGAGATGGTCCGCAAGGGCAATGGCTTCGCCCTGACCGTCGACGGCAAGACATCGGAGCTTCCGGCCGGCGCCCTGCCCCTGACCCTGTGGACCCCGGAGGTGTTGAAGCACCCGCAACTGATCTCCGTCATCGACGGGGCGCCCTACGGCGTGAGGACGCGGGCGGTCGGGAGCGAGACCGTCGAGGCCGGCGGCCGCAAGGTCGAGGCCCAGCATCACCGCATCGAAGGCGACGTCGAGCGCGACCTGTGGTTCGCCGCCGACGGGACGCTGCTGAAGACGCGCTTCAAACGCAGCGGCTATGATATCACCTACGTTCTGAAGTGATTTCCCATGAGGACGTGATGCCCATCTTCGTGTTCCCCGACGATCCGATCTGGAACGAGGAGGCCGACGCCGTTGAATTCGCGGTCGAGGTCGGGGAATACCAGGGCCGCGTCCTCGTGACCCGCCGCGTGCTCCAGGGCATCGTCGGCCACCGCCCGCAGCCGGACGAGGCGGTCCAGCAGGTCTGCATGAACCGTCAGCTGTTCGATCGAGCCGTCGAGCAGCGCATCACCGATCGCAAGCTCGACCCCGACGCCAACGTCCACCTGACCGGCCGGGACATCGCGCGGGCGGCGCGGTAAGGCTTTCCCGCTCGGCCCGGCTGAACTTGCCCGTGGGCAAAACACGCCGGGGCGGACGGCCGCCCGGCGTGGCGGGATCCGCAGGATACGGCTGGTTTCCAAAAAGGGAGGCGTGGCTTGCTTCTTGCTTGCGGTCGATGGCAATGGCGCACGCCGCAGAACCGCAAGGGGAACCCAGATGCAGATTCTCGATCAACGCCCGTCCACCGGTCTGGCCGGCCTTCTGGATAGGAGCAAGACGGCGGGCACGGGCCTACCAACCGATGCCAACCGCTTTTCGGACCTGCTGTCGGCCACGCAGGGCAACGCCGCCGCGCCGGAACCGGCCACCAAGACGGACGCCGCCCAGGAGGACGCCGAAACCATCGCGCGGATGCAGAAGGAGCTGGACGCCTACAAGCGGGAACGCGACGAGGTCGTCCGGAACCGGACCAGCGTGCCGCCGGCGTTCCAGATCGCCCTGCCCGCTACCGCCGAGGGCTACACGCCCTTCGTGACCCCCGACCAGCAGGCGCTGCTCGACCGCATCACGGACAGCTACATCGGGCGGCCGCAGCGGGATTTCGAAAAGATGTGGGAGGAGCTGGACGCAAACGGCGTCGGACCGGAGCAATTGGCGCGCACCGCGAAATATTTCGTCGGCCCCGACGGCGGCGTGGTCAGCCGCGCGGTGGCGATGGGCGGCGGACCGTCCACGAAACCGGCCAGCACCGCCTGGATGGCGTCCGCCCTCTGATCGCGGACGCCGGCTCCCCATCGGCCCGGCACCTCACCCGAGGCCGCCGGGCGGCGAGGCCCCTTACGCGACCCCCGCGTAGCGCCCGCGGAAATACAGCAGCGGGTTGCCGTCCTCGCGCGACCGCAGCCGGCGCACGCGCCCCACGATGATCACATGGTCGCCGCCGTCGAACAGATGGGCGCGGTCGCATTCCAGCGTCGCGAGGCAGTCCGACAGGATCGGCACGCCGGTGTCCCAGGTCTCGACCGCCACCTCGCTCCAGCGCTCCTGGAGATCCCGGCGGGAGAAGCGCGCCGACAGGGCCTCCTGATGGTCCGCCAGGATGTTGACCGCGAAGGACGGCGCCGTGGTGAAGGCGGCGAAGGACGCCGAGGCGCGCCCCAGGCAGAACTGCACCAGCGGCGGGTCGAGCGACACCGACGAGAAGGAGTTCACCGTCACGCCGACCGGCTGGCCATCGGGTTCGAGCGCGGTGATGACGGCGATGCCAGTGGCGAAGCAGCCCAGCGCGCTGCGGAACGCACGGGAATCGATCGGTTGGTCGGCGATCGGTCGGTCGGTGGTCATGGCGGCCTTTTTTTGGGGCTCGACGGTGTGGTGAGCCCTGGGGAGTAACCCAGCGGAACGGTGGGCGCAAGCGCTTCCCCATGCCGGAGAAAGGCTTTAAGACGATTTTAAGGAAGGTGAGGCAACCTTCTGCGGCGGCAAGTGGCCATGCGCGAGGCGGTGCCGCGCCCGGCAGATAACCCGGCCCATCGCTCCATCTTCGACGGACAGCATGAGCGCGACCCCCGGCGGCGGCGAACGCCCGATCATCATCAAGAAGAAGAAGGGCGGGCACGGCGGCCATCATGGCGGCGCGTGGAAGGTGGCCTACGCCGACTTCGTGACCGCGATGATGGCCTTCTTCCTGCTGCTGTGGCTGCTGAACGTCACCACCTCGGACCAGCGCAAGGGCATCGCCGACTATTTCTCCCCCGTCTCGGTCAGCCGCGAGCAGTCGGGCTCGGGCGGCATGCTGGGCGGCAAGACCATCACCGTGCCGGGCGCGCAGATTTCCCCCTCCTCGCCGATGTCGGCCGACGTGCCGGTCTCCGGCCCGCCCGGCTACTCCTCGCAGGAGACGGAGGATTCCGACGACCCGACCGAGGCCGCCGTCGGCCCCGGCGAGGGCACCGGCCCCGGCCGCGAGGGCCAGACCGGCGCCAACGCCTCGATGAGCGCCGCTGCCAGCGCCTCCCCGAGCGCCACAGAGCAGAAGGGCAGCGAATCCCGCGCCGACTACCAGCGCCGCATGGAGGAGATGGCCAAGCAGCTCGGCATCCCCGGCCAGAAGCCCGGCGAAAAGCTCTCCGACTTCGGCGAGCGGGTGAAGGAGGCGAGCGAGCATCTCCAGGACGCCCAGCAGGAGGCCAAGCAGTTCCAGCAGGCCGCCAGCGAGATCCGCCAGGCCATCCAGTCGGTGCCGGAGCTGGAGCCGCTGGCCCAGAACCTGATGATCGACCAGACGCCGGAGGGCCTGCGCATCCAGATCGTCGACCAGGACCGCGTGTCGATGTTCCCCGGCGGCTCCGGCCAGATGTACCCGCAGACCCGCCAGCTCGTGCAGCAGGTCGCCAAGGCGCTGGTCAAGCTGCCGAACAAGCTGTCGATCAGCGGCCACACCGACGGCACCCCCTTCCCCGCCGGATCGGGCCGCGACAACTGGGATCTGTCGAGCGAACGCGCCAACGCCACCCGCCGCGCGCTGATCGCCGGCGGGATCGACGAGGCGCGAATCCAGGACGTCGTCGGCAAGGCCGACCGCGACCCGCTGGCACCCGACCAGCCGGGCAGCCCGCGCAACCGCCGCATCAGCATGGTGCTGCTGCGCGAATCCCAGGCGGTCCCGGCCGCCGGCGGTGCCTCGGCCGCGTCCGCTGCGCCCGCCGCGACCAAAGCCTCACCGACACCGGCACCTAGGCGCTAAATTCTTTCGCAGTACCAGCCGAATTCTTGCTTTGCCCGTAGGCCGAGCAAGGAAACGCGTGTTTGCCCCTGTTCAAAGCGCGCGGCGATGCGTCATACTTGCTGCACAATCCGATGCCGCGGGGACGATGCCGCCCGGCGGCCGATGAATGGTCCGATACCAAGCGCGGGGGAGTCTGTGAGCGTACCCGAGGGCAAACCGTCAGACCTTTTGTCATCCTATGATCCCGGCCTGTATTTCGACGAACTGTTCGGAAGCATGGATTTGCCGGCCGAACACACGGCGCTGATACGGCAACGACTGTCGGGACTGGATTTCGATGAATTGCGCCGCCGGGCGCAGGATGTGGAGCGGGAACTCTACAATCTCGGCATCACCTTCATCGTCTACTCCGACAAGGACGCGGTCGACCGCATCCTCCCCTTCGACACCATTCCCCGCGTCATCTCGGCCAAGGAATGGGCGCATCTGGAAGCCGGGGTCACCCAGCGCGTCACCGCGCTCAACCTGTTCCTCCACGACATCTACCACGACCAGAAGATCCTCAAGGACGGCGTGATCCCGCGCGACCTGGTCGAGGGAAACCACAATTTCCGCCCGCAGATGATCGGGCTGGACGTTCCGTTCAACACCTACATCCACATCATGGGCACCGATCTGGTGCGCGACCGCCAGGGCACCTTCCGGGTGCTGGAGGACAACGGCCGGGTCCCGTCCGGCGTGTCCTACGTGGTCGAGAACCGCCACATGATGCAGCGGGTCTTCCCCGACCTGATGCAGGACATCGGCATCCGCCCGGTCGACAATTACGGCCACAAGCTGCTGGACGCGATGATGGAGATCGCGCCGCAGGGGGTGAGCGATCCGCAGGTGGCGCTGCTGTCGCCGGGCACCTACAACTCGGCCTATTTCGAGCACATATTCCTCGCCCGCGAGATGGGCGTGCCGCTGGTCGAGGGCCGCGATCTGGTGGTCGAGAACGACCGCGTCTACATGAAGACGACCAACGGCCTGGCGCCGTTGCACTCGATCTACCGGCGGCTCGACGACGCCTTCCTCGACCCGCGCGCCTTCAACCCGGACAGCCTGCTCGGCGTGCCCGGCATCCTGGAGGCCTACCGCAAGGGCAACGTGGCGCTCGCCAACGCCATCGGCACCGGGGTGGCCGACGACAAGGCGGTCTACTGCTACGTGCCGCGGATGATCAAATACTACCTGGACCAGGACCCGATCATCCCCAACGTCGACACCCGCATCTGCCGCGAGCCCGACGCCCTGCAATACACGCTCGACCATCTGGCCGAGCTGGTGGTCAAGCCGGTCGGCGAGGCCGGCGGCTACGGCATCACCATCGGTCCGCGCGCCAGCAAGGCCGAGCTGGAGGATTGCCGCGCCAAGCTGCTGGCCGACCCGTCCAACTACATCAGCCAGCCGGTGGTCGATCTGTCGGTCTGCCCGACCGTCACCGAGGACGGCATCGAGCCGCGCCACGTCGACCTGCGCCCCTTCGCCATCACCGCGAGGAACACCTGGGTTCTGCCCGGCGGCCTGTCGCGCGTCGCGCTGAAGAAGGGCACGCTGATCGTCAATTCGTCCCAGGGCGGCGGCTCGAAGGACACCTGGGTCTTGGAAGGTGCGGCATGAACCTGCTCGCCCGCTACGCCGAAAACATCTTCTGGATGGCCCGCTACATGGAGCGGGCCGAGAATCTCGCCCGCATCCTGGATGTGCACGAGAGCTTCGCACGCGACACGCGCGGGGCGACCAACTGGTTCTCGATCGTCCAGCTGAACGCGGACGAGAAGGACTTCTTCAGCCGCCACGACCGCCCGACGGCCACCGCGGTCATCCATTACTACATGTTCGACACGCAGAACCAGAATTCGCTGCTGTCGATGCTGCGGATGGCGCGGGAGAACGCGCGGACCCTGCGCCCCTGGATCTCGACCGAGATGTGGACGCAGATCAACGTGTTCCACAACAAGCTGCTGGAGATGTCGGCCAAGGGCATCGCCACCCAGAACCTGTCCAAGGTCTGCACCTGGATCAAGGAGGAGTGCCAGACCCACGCCGGCATCACCGAGGGCACCTTCTACCGCGACCAGGGCTGGTACTTCTACCAGATGGGCAAATACATCGAGCGGGCCGACCAGACGACGCGCCTGCTCGACATCAAGTACCACACCCTGCTGCCCTCGCCGGTGGAGGTCGGATCGACGCTGGACGTCAGCCAATGGACCACGGTGCTGCGCTCGACCGCCGGCTACCACGCCTTCCGGCGGGTCTACCCGCGCGGCATGTCGCCGACGACGGTCGCCGGCTTCATGCTGTTCAACGAGGGCTTCCCGCGCTCGGTCGTCATGTGCGTCCGCCAGATCGACGGGCTGCTGACCCGGATGCGCTCGCGCTACGACCTGCGCGGCGGCTCGAACGCCATGGAGCGGGTGGACGAGCTGCTGGCGGCCCTGCTGTCGCGGCCGATCGAATCGGTGCTGCGTGACGGGCTGCACGAGTATCTCGACTGGATCCAGTTGCAGCTCAACGTCGTCACCACCGAGATCGCCCAGGCCTTTTTTGGTATGGACGCGCCTCTGGCTGTTCAGAGCCAGTCGCAGTAAGCTGACCGGCGGGGGCCCCGAGCCCCCGCACCCTTCCCGCCCCTTCCCACCCGTTGGGGCGCCCGTCGAGGCAACACCTGTCAGCATGTCGGTCATCCAGCCGCCGCAACGCCCCTTGCAGCAATTCTTCCGGTCGGGGCCGATGCCCTGCCCCTACCTGCCGGGCCGTGTCGAGCGCAAGCTGTTCACCCGCCTGGTCGGCCCCTACGCGACCGAGGTGAACTCCACCCTGTCGCGCGCCGGCTTCCGCCGCAGCCACGACATCGTCTACCGCCCGGTCTGCCCGAACTGCCAGGCCTGCGTGCCGGTGCGGGTGCCGGTCGCCGAGTTCGCCCCGACACGCTCGCAGCGGCGGGTGATCAAGCTGAACCAGGATGTCCGGCTGATCGAGCGCCCGGCCTACGCGACCTCGGAGCAGTACCGGCTGTTCGCCCAGTACCAGAACTCCCGCCACGGCGAATCCGACATGGCGCGGATGGCGATGGGCGACTTCGCCGCGATGGTCGACGAGGGCCGCGCCGACACCAGCCTGCTGGAGGCGCGCGACGCCGAGAACCGGCTGATCGGCTGCATGCTGACCGACCGGCTGGCCGACGGCTTCTCCGCCGTCTACAGCTTCTACGACGCGACGCAGGACCGCCGCAGCCTGGGCACCCACATGATCCTCGGCCTGATCGAGCGGGCGCGGATGGCGGGCATGCCCTATGTCTATCTCGGCTACTGGATCGCCGACAGCCGCAAGATGGCCTACAAGGCGCGCTTCCACCCGCTGGAGGCGCTGGGTCCCGAAGGCTGGCACCGCCGCCCCCGCATCGACGACGACGAGGGCTGAGGACAGGCAGGATCGCCCGTCCCTGCGGACGTGTCCCGGATCAAGTCCGGGCATGACGAAACGGAAAGGCGCCGGCGTCGCCACCGGCTTCCTCCCCGTTCTTCAAAACCTGCCGCTCATGCCGCCTTGATGCGGACGATGAAGTTCTCGACGTCGTGGCGCAGGGTTTCGGCCTGCCGCGACAACTCGCCGGCGGCACCCAGAACCTGACCGGCGGCGCTCCCCGCCTCGCCCGCCGCCTGGGTGACCTGGATGATGCTGCCGGTCACCTCCTGCGTGCCGCAGGCGGCCTGCTGGACGCTGCGGGAGATTTCGTTGGTCGCCGCCGACTGCTCCTCGATGGCGGCGGCGATTCCGGTGGTGATGTCGTTGATGCTGCCGATGGTCTCGCCGATGCCGGCGATCGCCTGCACCACGCCCTGGGTCGTCTGCTGGATGGCGCTGATCTGCGACGCGATCTCCTCGGTGGCCTTCGCCGTCTGACCGGCGAGGCTCTTGACCTCCGACGCGACGACGGCAAAACCCTTGCCGGCCTCGCCGGCGCGGGCGGCCTCGATGGTCGCGTTCAGCGCCAGCAGGTTGGTCTGGCTGGCGATGTCGGTGATCAGCCCGACGACCTCGCCGATCTTCTGCGCGGCTTCCGACAGGCTGCGCACCGTCTCGCTGGTCCGCGCCGCCTCGCCCACCGCCTTGCCGGCGATGTCGGCCGAACGGATCACCTGGCCGCCGATCTCGCGGATCGAACTGGCCATCTCCTCGGTCGCGGTGGCGACCGTCTGCACGTTGGCGCTGGTCTGTTCGGCGGCCGATGCCACGACGTTGGCCTGGGCGTTGGTCTGCTCGGCCATCGCCGACATGCTGTGGGCGGTGGCGTCCAGTTCCGACGCGGCGGCGGCGACGGTGCGGAGCGCCGTGGAGGCCGACGCGTCGAACTCGACGACCATGCGGTCGATGGCCTCGGCACGGCGCTGCTTGGCCTGCTGCTCGGCAACCTGGATGGCGGCGAGGCGGTCGGCCTCGATCAGGCCGTCCTTGAAGACCTGGACGGCGCGCGCCATGGCACCGATCTCATCCTTCCGCTCGGTGCCGTCGATCGCCACGCCCATGTCATGGTCCGCCAGCCGCCCCATCACCCCGGTCATCGTCTGCACCGGACGGGCCACGGTGACGACGATCATCCAGCCCGCCGCGATGCAGCCGGCGACAACCGCCACCAACGCACCGATGATCCACAGGCGGCTGGAGAGGTAGATCGCCTCGCCGGCGTTGGCCGCCCGGATGGCCTCCCGCTGGTTGTAGCTGATCAGTTCCTCGAGGATCGCCTTCGACTTGCGGTGCTCGTCGCGCGACGCCCCGCGAAAGATTACCCCGGCCTTCTCGTTGTCGTTCTTGCGGGACAGCGGCAGGAGCTGCTGCGTGCTGATCGCAAGGTAATGGTTCCACGAGGCGTTGAACTTGCGGAAGGTTTCCGTTTCCCAGCCGGGAGTCAGCAGCCTCTCGTAAGCCTTGATCTTCTCGGCGATGGAGCGGGCGGTCTCTTCCAGCGTGCGGTCCTCGGTCGCGATCTCCTCGGGCGTCGTCGCCATCACATGGGCGCCCTCGACCACCCGGTAGAAGTCGAAGGCGATGTTGAGGCCGGCGATCGCCGTCGCCGAGGGCAGCCAATTGTCGCGGATGGCCGCAGCCTCGTCGTTGACCACCGACAGGCGGTTGACGGCGAAGCCGCCAAGAGCGACGGCGCACAGCAGCACGACCGAGAAGGCCCCGATCGCCTTCTGTTTCACCGATGCGTTCGACAACCAGGACATCTTCCGCCACTCCCTTATTCTTGCCCGGTCCCGTCGGCGGCCGGCTCTCGATGCGGAAACCGCGATCCGACGGCGGGAAAAGAGCGTCCGATCCGCTCATGAGGGCGTGGAAAGCAAGGGCTGTGCCGCAGTCCAGCGATGGTTCAGTCGCAACAATTTTGGCATGTTCAACAATACCTTGGAGGCACCACTCGCCAGGTTGGGCAATCAAGCCCGCTGCTTCACGCCTGGACAAATGGGATCCTTTCGGAATCTGCCTCGCGAAATGCAAAAACGAACCCGCCAGCTCACATCTAGGTGATTCCACGTAGCTCCTTCGTATCCCTTGCAAGCATCTGACCGGAAATGGATATTCCTGCCCAAACTGATCTTTTGGTGTACCCTCTTTCCGCGGGACGTCGCTTCGCGGCGCGGACACGCGGCAGCAACAAAAGGAAACGGGCCGGCTCGACCGCGCCCCTGCAACAGGGAGGCTTCTCCGTTGGGAGTCCTGCTCAAAATCAGCGGGCTGATCGATGCCGTGAATGACGGCATCGGCAAACTCGTCTATTGGCTGGTGCTCGTCGCCGTGATCGTCAGTTCCGGCAACGCGGTGATCCGATACACGTTCAACACAAGCTCCAACGCCTGGCTGGAGCTGCAATGGTATCTGTTCTCGGCGGTGTTTCTGCTGTGCGCGGGCTACACGTTCCTGCGCAACGAGCACATCCGCATCGACGTCGTGCTCGGCCGCTTTTCCAAGCGGGTGCAGGCGGCGGTCGACGTCTTCGGGATCCTGTTCTTCATGCTCCCGATGGCGGTCCTGATCATGGTCCTGTCCTGGCCGATGTTCAAGGACAGCTTCCTCACCAACGAGATGTCGAGCGACGCCGGCGGGCTGATCCGCTGGCCCGCCAAGCTCCTGGTTCCGGTCGGTTTCTTCCTGCTGACCGCGCAAGGGGTGTCCGAACTGATCAAGCGCATCGCCTTCCTCGCCGGCGTCATCGACGAGCCGGGCGAGAAGATGCACGGCCACTCTTAAGCACCGGGAGCCACACAGGATGCTCGCTTTCATAGCCGAGAATTTGGCGCCGGTGATGTTCGGCGCCCTGGTTCTGTTTCTTCTGATGGGGTTTCCGGTCGCCTTCGCGCTGGCGGCCAACGGCCTGGTCTTCGGCCTGATCGGCATCGAGCTGGGGCTGCTGACCCCGGCGCTGATGCAGGCGCTGCCGGAACGCGTGTTCGGCATCATGCGCAACGACACGCTGCTGGCGATTCCCTTCTTCACCTTCATGGGCCTGATCCTTGAACGGTCGGGCATGGCCGAGGATCTGCTCGACACCATCGGCCAGCTCTTCGGCCCGATCCGCGGCGGCCTCGCCTTCGCGGTCATCTTCGTCGGCGCGCTGCTGGCGGCGACCACCGGCGTGGTGGCGGCCTCCGTCATCTCGATGGGCCTGATCTCGCTGCCGATCATGCTGCGCTACGGCTACGACCGGCGGATCGCCAGCGGCGTCATCGCCGCGTCGGGCACGCTGGCGCAGATCATCCCGCCCTCGCTGGTGCTGATCGTGCTGGCCGACCAGCTCGGCCGCTCGGTCGGCGACATGTACGCCGGCGCGCTGATCCCCGGCCTCGTGCTGACCGGCCTCTACGCCGGTTACATCATCCTCACCGCCATCATCCGTCCGGAAGCCGTCCCAGCCCTGCCGATGGAGGCGCGGACGCTGCAAGGCGCCAAGCTGTTCCTGCGCGTCATCACCACGCTGGTGCCGCCGCTGGTGCTGATCTTCCTGGTGCTCGGCACCATCTTCCTCGGCATCGCCACCCCGACCGAGGGCGGCGCCATGGGTGCCTCCGGCGCCATCCTGCTGGCGCTCGCCAAGAGGAAGCTCGGCTGGGCGCTGCTGCGCCAGGCGATGGATTCGACGGCGAAGCTGTCCTCCTTCGTGCTGTTCATCCTGATCGGCTCGACCGTGTTCGGCCTCGTCTTCCGCGCGGTCAACGGCGACCTGTGGGTCGAGCATCTGCTGACCGGCCTGCCCGGCGGCCAGCTCGGCTTCCTGATCGTCTGCAACGTCCTGGTCTTCATCCTCGCCTTCTTCCTGGACTTCTTCGAGCTGGCCTTCATCATCGTGCCGCTGCTGGGGCCGGTGGCGGACAAGCTGGGCATCGACCTGATCTGGTTCGGCGTCCTGCTCGGCGTCAACATGCAGACCAGCTTCATGCACCCGCCCTTCGGCTTCGCGCTGTTCTTCCTGCGCAGCGTGGCGCCGAAGACCGACTACATCGACAAGATCACCGGCAAGCTGACCGCAAAGGTCACCACCGGCCAGATCTACTGGGGCGCGGTTCCCTTCGTCATCATCCAGCTGATCATGGTGGCGCTGGTCATCGCCTTCCCCAGCCTGGTCGACGCCGGCCTGGATCGCGGACCGGCCATCGATCTCGACAAGGTGAAGATCGAGATCCCGTCCTTCGAGGACAACGCCCCCCCGCCCTTCCCCGGGCAGGAGGACGACCCGAACAACGACATCATGAAGCAGTTTCAACAGAAGTGACGCGTCACGGAGATGATGCGAAGGAGGGGCCGGAGTTTTCCGGCCCCTTCTTCTTTGGCAGGAAGCTCTTGAAGGGCGGCCACGAAAAAAGGCCCCGCGCGCGCGGGGCCTTTTTCCGATCTCCTTGCACCACGGACCTTCCAACGGCGGCACGCCCGTGCTCGGCACAGGCATCCATGGGCAAGCTTCAAGTTTCCGCGTGGATGACCGGGCAGAGCCCGGTCATGACGATCGATACGGAAAAAGCACCGCCTATTTCTTCGAAGCCAGCGGGCCAGCGGCGTAGACGAAGCGGTCGAAGCTGTATTCCGCGACGCGGAACCACAGATACTCCTCCTCGCGGAATTTGCGCCACTGCTCGTAGATCTTGCGGAACTTCTCGTTCTTGGCCGCCTCTTCCTCGTAGGTCTCGATGGCGGCCTGGTAGCAGGCCTGCATGACCTCGTTCGGGAAGGGGCGGAGCTGCGTCCCGGCGGCGACCAGACGCTTCAGCGCCAGCATGTTCTGGACATCGTACTTGCCCAGCATATCGAGCGTCGCGTCGGAGCAGGCCGCCTCCAGCGCCGCCTTGTAATGCTTCGGCAGCGCATCGTACTGCGCCTGGTTGACCATCATCGACACCTGCGGGCCGCCTTCCCACCAGCCCGGATAGTAGTAGTACTTGGCGACCTTCTGGAAGCCGAGCTTCTCATCGTCGTAGGGACCGACGAACTCGGCGCTGTCGATGGTGCCCTTCTCCAGCGCCGGGTAGATGTCGCCGCCGCCGATCTGCTGCGGGACGACGCCCAGCTTGGCCATGATCGTGCCGGCGTAGCCGCCGATGCGGAACTTCAGGCCCTTCAGATCCTCGACGGTCTTGATCTCCTTGCGGAACCAGCCGCCCATCTGGGTGCCGGTGTTGCCGGCGCAGAACTGGACGATGTTGTGGCCGGCGAAGAACTCGCGCATCAGCTCCTTGCCGCCGCCATGGGTCATCCAGGCGTTCTGCTGGCGGGCGTTCAGGCCGAAGGGCATCGCCGCGTCGAAGCAGAAGGTCGGATCCTTGCCGACATAGTAATAGGAGACGGTGTGGCCGCACTCGATGGTGTTGTCCTTCACCGCGTCCAGCACCTGGAGCGCCGGAACGATCTCGCCGCCGGCGAAGACGCGGATCTGGAACTTGCCCTCGGTGATTTCGGCGACCCGCTTGGCGACGAACTCGGCACCGCCGTAGATGGTGTCCAGGCTCTTGGGAAAGCTGGAGGCGCAGCGCCACTTGATCTCGGGGTTGCTTTGCGCGATGGCCGGCGCGGCCAGCGTGCTGGCGGCGACGCCCACACCGGCGGAGGTCAGAAAAGCCCGACGTTTCATGGAGAAGACTCCCTTGTTCATTTTCTGTTTTGAGTTTTTTCAGCGTGTCCGCACCCCATCGTGCCGCCCGGTTCCGGAGCGGCCCGAAGGAACGGGCAAGGAAAGCGGGAAAATCGGGGTGCGTGGCTGATCGTTCCGGACGGTGCGGCCGCTCCACCCCAGCTTTCTTTCGCTGATCGGATTATGCAGGAACCGGATGGTCCCGATCAAGGCCCAACGAAAAATGCGTGTATTTCGTCAGGGGGTTACCGGCGCGGGACGGCCCCGCGCCGATGGGGACGCCGCTCAGGTGAAACGGTTCTGCTTGGGGAAACCGTTGGGCGGCATCTTGCCCACGCCGGCACGGTTGTCGAGCCAGGCGGTCAGGTCGGTGACGCGGAAGACCCGCTCGCCCTGCTTCCAGGTCAGACCGTCGGCGAAAGCGAAGGTCTTCACATCGGCAATGCTGGCGTCCTTGTACTTTTGGAGCTGCACACCCTTGCCGCGGGTCATCACCGGCACCTGGACCAGCGGGAAGACCAGAAGCTTGCGGTTGTTGCCGATCACCGCCAGATGGTCGCCATTGACCGGGTGGCAGATGCGCGCGCTGCGGCCGTCCTCCAGGTTCAGCACCTGCTTGCCGCTGCGGGTCTGGGCCAGCACCTCGGTCTCCTCGACCTGGAAGCCGCGCCCGTCGTCGGAGGCGACCAGCAGCGTGCGGCCGGGCTGGTGGCGGAACAGGTCGACGATCTCGGCGTCGTTGCCGAGCTCGATCATCAGCCGCACCGGCTCGCCGAAGCCGCGGCCGCGCGGCAGCTTGTCGACCCCCACCGTGAAGAACTTGCCGTTGCTGGCGAAGACCAGCAGCTTGTCGGTCGTCTCGCAGGGAATGACGAAGCCCTTGGAATCGCCGTCCTTGTACTTCACGTCCTCGGCGTCGGCGTCGGTCAGATGGCCGCGCACCGCGCGGATCCAGCCCTTCGCGGAGCAGATCACCGTCACCGGCTCGCGCTCCACCGTCGCCTCCAGCGGCACCTCGATGAGCGCCGGAGCGTCGGCGACGTCGGTACGCCGCTTGCCGAGCGGACCATTGCCGAACTTCTTCTTGATCTCGGCGATGCCCTCGGCGATGCGCTTCCAGCGCAAGGACTCGTCGCCCAGCAGCTCGAGCAGGCCGTTCTTCTCGGCGGTCAGCGCGTCGTGCTCGCGCCGGATCTCCATCTCCTCCAGCTTGCGCAGGTTGCGCAGCCGCATGTTGAGGATGGCGTCGGCCTGCACGTCGGTCAGCGAGAAGGCGCGGATCAGCTCCTGCTTGGGCTCGTCCTCCTCGCGGATGATGCGGATGACCTCATCGAGATTCAGGTAGGCGACCAGATAGCCGCCGAGAATCTCCAGCCGGTGGTCGATCTGGCGCAGCCGATGGTTCGAGCGGCGGACCAGCACCTCGTGCCGGTGGTCGAGGAAGGCCTGGAGCACCTCGCGCAGGTTCATCACGCGCGGCACATGGTCGGCGCCCAGAACGTTCATGTTCAGCGCGAAGCGGATCTCCAGATCCGTCGCCTGGAACAGCGAGGCCATCAGGACCTCGGGATCGACGTTCCGGTTCTTCGGCACCAGCACCAGGCGGATGTCCTCGGCCGATTCGTCGCGGACATCCTCCAGCAGGACCAGCTTCTTGTTGGCCAGCAGCTCGGCAATCTTCTCGATCAGCCGGGCCTTCTGCACCTGGTAGGGGATCTCGGTGACGACGATCTGCCAGGTCCCCTGCCCCATCCGCTCCACCGTCCAGCGGGCGCGCAGGCGGAAGGCGCCGCGCCCGGTGCGGTAGGATTCGACGATGCTGGCCCGCGATTCGACCAGCAGGCCGCCGGTCGGGAAATCGGGACCGGGCATGAAGCCGACCAGCGTCTCGATGGAGGCGTCGCGGTGCTTGATCAGATGGCGCAGCGCGTCGCAGATCTCGCCGACATTGTGCGGCGGGATGTTGGTCGCCATGCCGACGGCGATGCCGCTCGACCCGTTGGCCAGCAGGTTGGGGAAGTTGGCCGGCAGGACCGCCGGCTCGTCGCCGTCGCCGTCGTAGGTCGGGCGCAGGTCGACGGCGTCCTCGTCGATGCCGTCCAGCAGGGCCTTGGCGACCTCGGTCAGCCGCGCCTCGGTGTAGCGCATGGCCGCGGCGCTGTCGCCGTCGATGTTGCCGAAATTGCCCTGCCCGTCGATCAGCGGGTAGCGCACGGCGAAGCTCTGCGCCAGACGCACCAGCGCGTCGTAGACCGACGTGTCGCCGTGCGGGTGGAACTTGCCGATGACGTCGCCGACGACGCGGGCCGACTTCTTGGGCGGCGTCGTCGGTTCCAGCCGGAGCTGGCTCATGGCGAACAGCAGGCGGCGGTGCACCGGCTTCAGCCCGTCGCGCACGTCGGGCAGCGAGCGGGACATGATGGTCGACAGCGCGTAGCTGAGATAGCGCTCGCCGAGCGCGTCGGCAAGCGGCTTCTCCAGGATGTCGAGGGCGGGATCTTGCGGCTTCATGCCGCCTGTCTACCAGTTCTAGCGCGGGCGCGCTACCGCGTTCGCGTAACGTTCTCTTAATCGCTCGCGGGCGGGCGGCAGCGGTCCGTTCAGCAGATGGCGCTCCAGGAAATGCCCGGTCAGACGCAGGCCATGCTCGACCTCGGCGGGCCCTCCCCCGCCCCGCCCGGCCAGGAAATCGGGCAGCGGCAGCAGCCGGTCGCGGTAGGGTTCGCCGACCGAGGCGGTGACGGCGCGGCCGGTGCGCGGGCTGACATAGGCAAGGTAGTCGTTGGCACCCGACACCGCGCAACGGTCGAGATCCAGCCCGAAGCCAAGCTCGGCCAGCAGCCCGATCTCCCACCGCACATAGGCTTCGGCCCAGGCCGGCGCGTCGAGCAGTCCGAACAGCGCCAGAAGCCCGTCGAACAGCGCCGGGTGGGGGTCATGCTCGGGGGCGGCCGCTTCCACCAGGGCGCAGGCGCTGGCCAGCGCCGCCAGCGCCGCCGGGTCGTCGAAGAAGGCGGCGGCGTAGCCCCGGACCGGCTCCAGCGTGAAGTGGCCGAGATGCTCGGCCAGCCGGCCCCGCCAACGCGCGGCGACCAGCGTTCCGGGTTCCAGCGCGCCCCGCAGGCGGGGAGAGCGTCCGCCCATGACCAGCCCGGCGTGCCGCCCGTGCTCGCGGGTCAGCAACGTCGCGACGGCCGATCCCTCGCCCTGCGGGCGGGACGACAGAAGGATGCCCTGATCGGACCATTCCATGAACACAGCTCTATCAGGCGGGGCGATTTGTCGCCACCCCGGCTTTTGCAGGGGCGAGGCTTGACTTGCGCAACCATCGACGTATACGCCAAGCCCTCTTCATTGTTCCTTCACCAAGCCGTCCCTAGGATGGCATCATCCTTGAGCAACGGTGGGCCTCCCCGCCACACGCCGAGAGGTTCGACGAGGGGGTTTTGGGCAGCAACATCGATCGATATCTCCTGGCGGAAAAGGCCGGCTCCGAAGGCGTGTGGGATTGGGACCTGCGCAGCGACACGCTGTACCTCTCCCCCCGCTTCAAGGAGTTCCTCGGCCTGCCGTCCGGCGACCTGAACCGGCCCAACGACTGGCTGTCGCTGGTGCACGCCGAGGATGTCGATTGGCTGCACGCCTCCTTCGAGGCCCAGATGGTCGGGCTGTCGGTGCCGTTCCAGATCGAGCACCGGGTGCGCCGCGCCGATTCCGCCAAGGCGGGCGAGGCGCGCTGGCGCTGGCTGGTCTGCCGCGGCATGGCGGTGATGGACGATTCCGGCGAGCCGGTCCGGCTGGTCGGTTCGGTCTCCGACATCACCGACCGCAAGACCGCCGAGCAGGAGCTGCGCCGCAGCGAGGAGCGCTACGCGCTCGCCGCCGCCGCCAGCAACGACGGGCTCTACGACTGGGATCTCGTCACCGACCGGGTCTATTACTCGCCGCGCTGGGCGTCGCTGCTCGGCTTCGCCGCCGGTGAGCTGAGCGACAGCCCGCAGGAATGGCTGGGCCGCATCCACCCGGCCGACCGCAGCGTCATGCTCGACGCGCTGGAGGCGCTGGGAAGGCCCGGCGACGCCGCCTTCCAGGTCGAGTACCGCATGCGCACCGCCGACGGCGCCACCCGCTGGATGGCCTGCCGCGGCATCGCCGTGCTCGACCCCGCCGGCACGCCGATCCGGCTGGTCGGCAGCCAGGCCGACGTCACCGACCGCAAGACCGCCGAGCAGCGCCTGCGCCAGAGCGAGGAGCGCTACGCGCTCGCCGCCGCCGGGGCCGCCGACGGGCTGTGGGACTGGCAGGTCGACAGCGGGGAGATCTATTACTCGCCGCGCTGGAAGGCGATGCTCGGCTACGGCGAGGCCGAGATTTCCGGCACCATCGCCGAGTGGTTCGACCGGGTGACGCCCAGCGACCTCGACGGGCTGCGCAGCGCCATCAACCTGCATCTGACCGGCGAGCGCAACCATCTCCAGCACGAGTTCCGCATCCGCCGCGCCGACGGCGACGAGGCCTGGATGCTGGTGCGCGGGCTGGCGGTGCGCAACGAGCAGGGGTCGGCCGTCCGCATCGCCGGCTCGATGACCGACATCACCGCCCGCAAGAAGGCGGAGCAGCAGTTGCTGTTCGACGCCTTCCACGACCCGATGACCGGCCTGCCCAACCGCACCCTGATGCTCGACCGCATCGGGCAGGCGCTGGACCGCAACAAGCGGACCGGCGCGCGGCAGTTCGCCACCATCCTGATCGACCTCGACCGCTTCAAGTCGATCAACGACGCGCTCGGCACCACCACCGGCGACCGGCTGCTGCGGATCATCGCCAAGCGGCTCGACAACAGCCGCCGCATCGGCGACACGCTGGCCCGGCTGTCGGCCGACGAGTTCGCCATCCTGCTCGACGACATCGACGACGCCGGCGACGCGCTGGGCGCGGCGGAGCGCATGGCGCAGGCGATCTCCCGCCCGGTGAACCTGGACGGCCACGACATCGTGCTGACCGCCTCGATCGGCATCGCGCTGAGCGCCACCGGCTACGAGAAGCCGGAGGACATGCTGCGCGACGCCAGCCTCGCCATGTACCGCGCCAAGTCGGGCGGGCGCGCGCGCATCGACGTGTTCGACGGCAACCTGCGCCGGCAGGCGATGGCGGTGATGCGGACCGAGGCCGACCTGCGCACCGCGCTGGAGCAGGACCAGCTCTGCCTGCACTACCAGCCCATCGTGTCGCTGAAGACGGGGGTCATCGCCGGCTTCGAGGCGCTGATGCGCTGGAACCACCCGGATCGCGGGCTCGTTCCGCCGATGGAGTTCATCCCGCTGGCCGAGGAGTCCGGGCTGATCCTGCCGATGGGCCGCTGGGCGCTGGAGGAGGCGACCCGTCAGCTCGTGGCGTGGCAGCGGCAGTTCCCGCGCCCGACCCCGCTGTTCATGAGCGTCAACGTCTCCCCACGCCAGTTCCGCGACGACGACCTCGCCGGGGTGGTGGAGGATCTGCTGGAACGGACCGCCATCCCGCCGTCGAGCCTGAAGCTGGAGCTGACCGAAAGCCTGCTGATGCAGGATCCGGACAAGTGCCGCGAGGTGATGCGGCGGATCCGCGCCATGGACGTGCGGCTGTCGATCGACGATTTCGGGACCGGCTATTCCTCTCTGGCCTACCTGCACAGCTTCCCGGTCGACACGCTCAAGATCGACCGCACCTTCGTCAAGGCGCTGTCGTCGGGCGAGGGCAACGCCGCCATCGTGCAGGTCATCGCCACCCTGGCGACCATCCTCAACATGGACGTGGTCGCCGAAGGGGTTGAATCCGAGAGCGAGGCGGAGTATCTGCGCGACATCATGTGCCAGTACGCGCAGGGCTACCACTTCGCCCGCCCCACCCCGGCCGCCGCCGCCGAGCGTCTGCTGGTGGCCGAGACCGAACGCGCGCTGGCCTCCTAGGCAACCCGCTTTACCCAAGGAGAACCCCCGCATGTCCGACCGCAGTTGCGGCGAATGCACCCTGTGCTGCAAGCTGATGGGGGTGCCGGAGCTGAAGAAGCCCTCCGCCAAATGGTGCGCCTCCTGCGACCAGGGCAAGGGCTGCTCGATCTACGAGGAACGCCCGCAGTCCTGCCGGAACTTCCAGTGCTTCTGGCTGATGGACGAGAATTTCCCGGACGAGTTCCGACCCGACCGCATCCACGCGCTGGCCGCCTTCAACGACGTTAAGAACAGCTGCGTGCTCCACGTCGACCCGGCCAAGCCGCGCGCCATGGGCAGCCGCGAGGTGCGGGCCCTGACCGACGCGCTGCTGAAGGTCTATGAGAAGGTGTTCTTCCTGTGCGGCAAGGAAAGCGCGATGTTGCAGCGGTGATGGTGGGGTGCGGCACCACGTGCCCCCACCCTAACCCTCCCCCGCTTCGCAGGGGAGGGAACTCCGCCGCACTCCGACGAAGCTTCCGCACAGTCCCCCTCCCCCGCCCAGCGGGGGAGGGCCGGGGTGGGGTCAAGTCACCCCATCCCCTGAACCAGCCTCACGACGCCCCGAAATCCAGCCCCCAGGCCGAATAGCGCTCGGGATCGTCGACCCAGCCCTCGCGCACCTTGACGAACAGGATCAGGTGGACGCGGCGCTCCAGCATCTTCTGCAACTCGCCGCGCGCCGACTGGCCCAGCGACTTGATGCGCTGGCCGCCCTTGCCGAGCACGATGGCCTTCTGGCTTTCGCGCTGGACGAAGATGACCTGCGAGATCTTCACCGACCCGTCGTCGAACTCCTCCCAGGTCTCGGTCTCGACCGTCGCCGAATAGGGAAGTTCCTGGTGCAGTTGCAGGAACAGCTTTTCGCGCGTGATCTCCGCCGCCAGCAGGCGCATCGGCATGTCGGAGATCTGGTCCTCCGGGAAATGCCAGGGACCCTCGGGCAGCCGTTCGGCCAGGAACTTCCTCAGATGGGCGACGCCGTCCTCGGTCGAGGCCGACACCATGAAGATGTCGGTGAACACGCCGCTCTGCTGGAACTCGTCGGCGATGCCGAGCAGCACGTCGCGCTTCACCAGATCGATCTTGTTGAGGATCAGGATGGCCTGCCGGCCCTGCTCCTTCAACCGGGCGACGATGCTGCGGGTGTCGTCGTCGATGCCGCGGCGCGACACGTCGTAGAGCACGCCGATGACATCGGCGTCGTCGGCCCCCTGCCACGCCGCCGCGACCATGGCGCGGTCGAGCCGGCGCTTGGGCTTGAAGATGCCGGGCGTGTCGACGAAGATCAGCTGGCTGTCGCCCTCGATGGTGATGCCGAGCACGCGGGTGCGCGTCGTCTGCACCTTGGGGCTGACGATCGACACCTTGCTGCCGATCATCGCGTTCAGCAGCGTCGATTTGCCGGCGTTGGGGGCGCCGACCAGCGCCACGAAGCCGCAGCGCGGGTGCTCCGGCATGGAGACGAGCGGCGGCAGTTCGATGCCGGCGCCCTGCACCGTCCCGTCCTCCTCGCCGTCCTCGTCTTCAGCGCCGTCCTCGGAGCCCTCTGCGGCTTCCTCTGCGGCGTCCTCGAAATCCTCATCCTCGAACGAATCGTCGATGTCGTCGCGACCGTCAGTCATCGACCTGCACTCCCACCTGGCGCAACAACGCGTTGGCCGCCTTCTTCTCCGCGACGCGCTTCGAGGGGCCGGTGCCGGTGACCGGCTCCATCCCCGCGACGCGCACCGCAACCACGAACACCGGCTCGTGCGCCGGGCCGCTGCGTTCGACCAGCTCGTAGCTGGGCAGCGGCTTGCCGCGCCCCTGCGCCCATTCCTGCAAGGTCGTCTTCGAATCGAGCGGCGGCGGGGCCGCCTTCTCGATGTGATCCGCCAGCGCGCCCCGGACGAAGCGGGTCACCGCCTCCAGCCCGCCGTCGAGATAGAGCGCGCCGAGCACGGCCTCGCAAGCGTCGCCCAGGATGGTGCGGTTGGCGCGCCCGCCGCTCTGCGCCTCGGCTGGCGACAGGCGCAGATAGGCGCCGAGCCCGATGGCGTCGGCGACCCGGCCCAGCGACTCGCGGCGCACCAGCGCGGCGTGACGCTTGGCCAGCGCCCCCTCGCGGTCCTGCGGGTAATGCTCCAGCAGCCATTCCGCGACGACGAGCCCGACCACGCGGTCGCCCAGGAACTCCAGCCGCTCGTAGGCGATGCCGGGGCCGTTGTGCGACTTGCGGCCGTTGCGCTCCAGCCCCATCAGGCTGGGGTGGGTCACCGCATCCTGCAACAGCCCCAGATTGGCGAATTCGTGGCCGAGCGACCGGGCGAGCAACGCCACGTCCGCCGATTCCTCCGTGTGCTTTCCATGACCGGCGTCCGCAACGTTCTGCGTGGACGCCGTCCGATCCTCTGTCAATTACCGGACTCCGCTGAACAGGCGGCTGAACCGGAGATCCACCGGCCAGCGCCACACCTCGAAGAAGCGGGTGCCTTCGTCGAGGGAGAAGAAAAGGAATTCGGCGCGACCGACCAGATTTTCCACCGGCACGAACCCGACCTGGGCCGGCACCCGGCTGTCCAGCGAGTTGTCGCGGTTGTCGCCCATCATGAAGACATGGTTCTCGGGCACCTTGTAGGCCGGCGTGTTGTCGAGCGGGCCGTTGTCCGACTCCTCGATGATCCGGTGGGTGCGGCCGTTGGGCAGCGTCTCGGCGTACTGGGCGGTGCGCACCGTGCGGCCGAGCCCGTCCTGCGAGACGTAATCCTCGATGCGCTCGCGCTTCACCGGCTGGCCGTTGATGTGCAGCACGCCGCCGATCATCTGGATCGTGTCGCCGGGCAGGCCGATGACGCGCTTGATGTAGTCGGTCTTGTTGTCGCGCGGCAGCTTGAACACCGCCACGTCGCCGCGCTCCGGCAGGCCGCCGAAGATGCGCCCCTCGAACAGCGGCACGCCGAAGGAGACGGTGTGCTTGCTGTAGCCGTAGGAGAATTTCGAGACGAACAGATAGTCGCCGATCAGCAGCGTCGGGATCATCGACCCGGACGGGATGTTGAACGGCTCGAAGGCGAAGGTGCGCACGCCGAAGGCGATCAGCACGGCGTAGAGCACCGTCTTCACCGTCTCGGCGAAGCCGGAGTCCTTGGGCTTGGCGGAGGTCGCCGTGTCCTTCTGGAAAGTCATGCTGGGTTCGCCGTGTCGGTGGGAAGGGTCGTCGCCGTCTCGGGTTCGGCGCTGATGATGACGAAGGCTTCCGCCATCGGATACTCGTCGGTCAGGGTCACATGGATGCGGGCCCGCATGCCGGGCGGCGTGATCGCCTGGAGCCGTTCCAGCGCGCCGCCGGTGAGGATCATGGTCGGCTGCCCGGACGGCAGGTTGACCACCCCCATGTCGCGCCAGAACACCCCGTCGCGGAAACCGGTGCCGAGCGCCTTGGAACACGCCTCCTTGGCGGCGAAGCGCTTGGCGTAGCTCGACGCCCGCGCGCTGTGACGCCCGGCTGAGCCGGCGCGACGCTCCGACTTCGCCTGCTCGACCTCGGTGAAAATGCGCTCGATGAAGCGCGCGCCGAAGCGTTCCAGCGATTTCTCGACGCGGCGGATGTCGATCAGATCGTTGCCGATGCCGAGGATCAGGCCTGGAATCATGCCGGCTCCCATCATCATGGGCGGGCCGCCTTCATCGCCCCGCGCATGCGGGCGATGGCGTTGGTCAGCCCGACGAAGATCGCCTCGCCGATCAGGAAATGGCCGATGTTCAGCTCGACGATGGTCGGAATCGCGGCGACCGGCCCGACCGTGGCGTAGCTCAACCCGTGCCCGGCGTGGCACTCCAGCCCGATGGCCTCGGCGTGGGCGGCGGCGCGGACGATGCGCTCCAGCTCGCGGGCCCGCGCCTCCGGGGTCTCGGCGTCGCAATAGGCGCCGGTGTGCAGTTCCACCACCGGGGCGCCGAGCGCCTTCGCGGCATCGAGCTGCGCCGGCTCGGGGTCGATGAACAGGGAGACGCGGATGCCGGCGCCGCCCAGCTCGCCGATCGGGCGCGCCAGGGCGGCGGTGTTGCCGATCACGTCGAGCCCGCCCTCGGTCGTCACCTCGGTGCGCTTCTCCGGAACGAGGCAGGCGGCGTGCGGCTTGTGGCGCAGCGCGATGCCCAGCATCTCGTCGGTCGCCGCCATCTCGAAATTCAGCGGGCGGCTGATCTCGGCCACCAGCCGTTCGATGTCGCGGTCGGTGATGTGGCGCCGGTCCTCGCGCAGATGGGCGGTGATGCCGTCGGCACCGGCCTCGATGGCGAGCAGCGCCGCGCGCACGGGGTCGGGATGCGCCCCCCCGCGCGCGTTGCGGACGGTCGCCACATGGTCGATGTTCACGCCGAGGCGCAGGAAACGGGACATCAAAGCACTCCAAACGGCCCCTACCATCACGGGCCGGCCGTTGCGGGACACCGGGCGATTCCGTCTATATAGCGGTGACGGGGCGTCGCGTCACGCCCGATGCGGCCGTTTCCGCCCATTGCCGACGGGGATATCGGACAGCGCCGGCCGGCGCGCGGGCGTCAGCGCCCCCGCGCCCGCTCCACCGAATGGATGACCGGGGTCGCGCGCAGGGCCGCCATGATGTTGGTCAGGTGCTTGGCGTCCTTCACGTCGATGTCGATCAGCAGCTCGAAATAGTCGGTGCTGCGGTTGGTGATCTTCTGGTGGATGATGTTGCCCTGGTTCTTGCCGATCACGGTGAACAGCGTGCCGAGCGAGCCCTGCTCGTTGCCGATGACCACGGTGATGCGGCCGACATGCTCTTCCGGCGTGTCCTGGCCGCTTTCCCAGGAGACGTCGATCCAGCGCTCCGGCGATTCGTGGAAGCTCTCCAGCGTCTCGCAGTCGATGGTGTGGATGGTGACGCCCTTGCCGGTGGTGACGATGCCGACGATGCGGTCGCCCGGCAGCGGGTGGCAGCAGCGGGCGTAATGCACCGCCATGCCGGGGATCAGGCCGCGGATCGGCAGCGGGGATTCCTTGCCGCGCGCCTTGGCCTTGGCCTTCTGGGTCTGCGCCGCCTTCTCGTCCAGGTCGCGCAGCGCCGGCTGGGCGTTCTGCGCCTTGTGGCCGGGGAAGACGGCGTGGAAGACCTCGCGCACGGTGTGCAGGCCGGAACCGACGCCGGCCATCAGATCATCCACCGTCGGTTGCTGGAAGATCTTGATGGCCGCTTCCAGCGACTTTTCCGAGAACTCGTAGCCTTCCGACTTGAACTGCCGCATCAGCATGCCGCGCCCCAGTTCGACATACTGGGCGCGCTGCTGGGTGCGCAGGAACTTGCGGATGCGGGCCCGCGCCTTGCCGGTGACGACGAAGCGCTCCCAGCCGGGAACCGGGGTCTGCGCCTTGGAGGTGACGATGTCGACCTGGTCACCGTTCTGCAACTGCGTGCGCAGCGGCAGCATCCGGCCGTTGATCTTGGCGCCGACGCAATGGTCGCCGACCTGCGAGTGGACGGCGTAGGCGAAATCGACCGGGGTCGCCCCGCGCGGCAGCGCGATCAGGTCGCCCTTCGGCGTGAAGCAGAAGACCTGGTCCTGGAAGAGTTCGAGCTTGGTGTGCTCCAGGAACTCTTCCGGCTTCTGCGCGTGCTCCAGGATGTCGAGCAGTTCGCGCAGCCAGCGGTATTCGCCGCCCGTCGTGCGCGGCTGGTGATCCTGCTTGTAGGCCCAGTGGGCGGCGACGCCCAGCTCGGCGATCTCGTGCATGTCCTTGGTGCGGATCTGCACCTCGATCCGGTTGCGGCCGGGACCGATCACGCCGGTGTGCAGGCTGCGGTAGCCGTTGGGCTTCGGCGTCGAGATGTAGTCCTTGAAGCGCCCCGGCACCACCGGGTAATGGGCGTGGACGACACCCAGCGCCTGATAGCACTCCCCCACCGTGTTGACGGTGATGCGGAAGGCCATGATGTCGGAGAGCTGTTCGAAGCTGACATTCTTGCGCTGGAGCTTGCGCCAGATCGAATAGGCCGACTTCTCGCGCCCCGAGACGGGAACGTCGGGCAGCCCCTCCTCCGCCAGCACGTCGCGCAGCTCGGTGATGATGGTCTGGACGCGGCTCTCGCCCTCGGTGCGCAGGCGGGCGAGCTGGGCCAGGATGCTGTCGCGGGCGTCGGGATTCAGCTCGGCGAAGGCGAGGTCGTCCAACTCGTCCTTGATCTTGTGCATGCCGATGCGCTCGGCGAGCGGCGAGTAGATCTCGATCGTCTCGCGGGCGATGCGCTTGCGCTTTTCCGGCTTCTTCAGGTGGAAGAGCGTGCGCATGTTGTGGAGCCGGTCGGCCAGCTTCACCAGGAGGACGCGGATGTCCTCCGACATGGCGATGACCAGCTTGCGGAAATTCTCCGCCTGCTTGGCCTGCTCGCTGTGCAGTTCCAGGCGCGACAGCTTGGTGACGCCGTCGACCAGCCGGGCGATCTCCTTGCCGAACACCCGCTCGATGTCCTCGAGCGTGGCGACCGTGTCCTCGACCGTGTCGTGAAGCAGGGCCGTGGCGATGGTGCCGGCGTCCAGCTTCATCTGGGTGAGGATGCCGGCGACTTCCAAGGGATGCAGGAAGTAGGGGTCGCCGGACGCGCGCGTCTGCGACCCGTGCGCCTTCATGGAGAAGACGTAGGCGCGGTTGAGGAGATCCTCGTCCGCCGAGGGATCATACGCCTTGACGCGCTCGACAAGCTCGTACTGCCGGATCATGCGGCCCGACCCGACGCGCGCGGCGTCCCCTCTTCGTGAAAAACTCCGGGTGGCCGGATGCCCCCCGCCCTAGCGGCCCGATCGTCGTCCAGGATCAGATGTCCCCGTCGCCATCCTCGGTCATGCTGAAGCCGGCGCCCGGCTCGGCATCCATGTCGGCGGCGACGTCATCGCCCTCGTCGAGCTCCTCGCCGTCGCTCTCGCTCATGCCGTCCTCGTCGCCCAGCGAGTTGTTGCCGCGCGCCGCCCAGTCGTTCTCGCCGGCCATCAGCTCGACGATTTCCTCCTCGGGCTCGTCGGGCTCGACATGCTTCTGGTGGCCCTTGATCAGGGCGTTCTTGAGATAGTCGAGCGACACCGTCTCGTCCGCGATCTCGCGGAGCGCCACGACTGGGTTCTTGTCGTTGTCGCGGTCGATGGACAGCGGGGCGCCGGAAGCCACCTCACGGGCGCGCTGAGCGGCCATCATCACCAGCTCGAAACGGTTCGGAACCTTCAGGACGCAATCTTCAACGGTAACGCGGGCCATGCCAAACGAACTCCGGCTTCAGAGGAGGTCCTTGACTGTATAGACCCGGCCCGGTCGGCGCAAGCGCGAACAGGACATTTCACGGCTTCCGCGCAGGAGAAAAGCCGCTGGCCCCGTATTAGGGACATCACCCCTTGTCGGGGCGGTCAGCATGCACTAATTTCACAACAGGGATATAGCGATATTCTATTTTCGACCATATATTCCAAGCGCTCACGAAAGGATTACGACATTGGAACGCAGCACAACATTGCCGCGCGACGTCAGCAAATTGTTCTACAAGGAAGAACGTCTCGCCCTGTTCATTGATGGGGCCAATCTTTACGCCGCGGCGCGATCACTCGGCTTCGACATAGACTACAAAAGATTGCGCGATGGTTTCGCCGGCGAGGGAAGGTTGGTTCGCGCCTTCTATTATACCGCATTGGTTGAAGACCAGGAGTACTCGCCAATCCGTCCGCTGGTCGATTGGCTGGACTACAACGGCTACACCATGGTGACCAAGCCGACCAAGGAGTTCACCGACGCGTCGGGCCGGCGCAAGATCAAAGGCAACATGGACATCGAGCTGGCCATCGACGTCATGGAGATCGCCGACCGCGTCGACCACATCCTGCTCTTCTCGGGCGACGGCGATTTCCGCCGGCTGGTCGAGGCGGTGCAGCGCAAGGGCGTGCGCGTCAGCGTGATCAGCACGGTCCGCTCGCAGCCGCCGATGGTCGCCGACGAACTGCGCCGGCAGGCCGACAACTTCATCGAGTTGCAGGATCTGGCGCCCTTCATCGCGCGGCAGCATCACCACCGCGAGCCGCCCGCCGCCAGCTACCACGACCATCACCCCCAGCACAACGCGCCGTCGATGTACGACCCCGACGACCACAGCTGAGCGCCGGGCATCCATTCCCACTCGTCCTGCCCGGCCTCGCGCCGGGCATCCGCGACCGCCTGCGATGGCGATGCCGGGGGAAACCCGGCCATGCTGGTCGGGCGGCGTCGGCCCGTCGAGCGGCGTCGGACTGAGGCGCAGGCCGCCTTTTATGCCCCAGCGCGCCGGTTGCGCGCCATCCGGTCGGCCGTCCTCATCGCTTCGATCAGACTGACCGCGCCGGCCTTCCCCGTGCCGGCGATGTCGAGCGCCGTGCCGTGGTCGGGCGAGGTGCGGACGAAGGGAAGACCAAGCGTGATGTTCACGCCGCTGTCGAAATCGACCGTCTTCAGCGGAATCAGCGCCTGGTCGTGGTACATGCACAGCGCCGCGTCGAAACCCGACCGCGCCGCCGCGTGGAACAGGGTGTCGGACGGGCGCGGCCCGACGACCCCGATCCCCTCGGCGCGCAGGGCGGCGACCGCCGGCTCGATGACGTCGATCTCCTCGCGCCCCATCGCCCCGCCCTCCCCCGCGTGCGGGTTCAGGGCCGCCACCGCCAGACGCGGACGGGCGATGCCGAAGTCGCGAACCAGCGCCGCCGCCGTCACCCGCCCGGCGTGGACGATGGCGGAGGCGCTCAACCGCTCCACCGCCTCGCGCAGCGAGACGTGGATGGTGACCGGGACGACGCGCAGATCCGCCGCGGCCAGCATCATGATCGGCTCGTCCGCCAGCCCGGCGAGATGCGCCAGATATTCGGTGTGGCCGGGATGCCGGAAGCCGGCGGCGTAGAGCGCCGATTTCTGGATGGGGTTGGTGACGACCGCCGACGCCTCCCCGGCCCGGACCAAGGCGACCGCCCGGTCGATGCTGGCGATCACGGCGGCGCCGTTCGCCGGATCCGGACGGCCGGCCACGACCGGCGCCGCCAGCGCGACCGGCAACACCGGCAATGCGTTGTCGAAGAGCGCGACCGCCTCGGCGGCCGACGCGACGGCGCGCACCGGCACGTTCAGCCCCAGCCGGGCGGCCAGGGCCGCCAGCCGCGCCGGATCGTCGAGAAGGACGAAGGGAGGAAGCCCGGTGTCGCGGCGCGACTCCCAGGCCTTCAGCGTGATGTCCCCGCCGATTCCCGCCGGCTCGCCCATGGTGACGGCCAGCGGCGGTCCATCGGGCGGGCGGCGGTCCGGCGGGGCGCCCATCAGACGCGCACCTCGATGAAGGCCGAGCGGCGCAGGTCGCGCAGATAGCGGCGGGCCAGCAGGTCGGCGCGCTCGTTCATCAGGTCATGCTCGACCTCCTCGCGGCCCGGCAGCTTGGCCTCCTTGACGGGAGTCGGCGCCGGCGGGGGGGGAGCCGGCTGGGCCTCCGGCGGCGGCTGGATCATCGGCACATCCCGCTTGCAGACGATCAGGATGACGGCGGCGGCCGGGCTCAGCAGCACCGGGCTCGGCTGGCCGAGCGGGATGCCGACGGCGAGCTGCTGGAGGCCGGGCGGCAGGTCCTTGACCCGCAAGGTGCCCATGTCGCCGGATTCCGGGACGCCGGTGGCCTTGGCCTTGGCCTCGAAATCGGTGCAGCTCTTGATCGTCTTGCGCAGCTTCTCGGCGGCGTCCTTGACCGACTTCGCGTCTTCCTTGGAAGCGATCGGCATGACGATCTGCTTCATGTTGACCGACGCCCTGGCGATGTCCGGGCGCGGCTGCGGGCGCGGCGGCGGCGGCGGAGCGGCCTGCATCTCGCCGCCGGTGCTGCCGAAGGGGCGCTGCCCGCGCACCAGCAGGATGTGGTAGCCGGTCGCCGTGCGGACCGGCGGCGACAGCTGGCCGGGACGCATGGTCGCCAGCGCGCGGTCGATTTCGGCCGACATCTCGCCGGTGCGGACCCAGCCCAGGTCGCCACCCGACGCGGCGCCGGCCGACTGCGAGAACTGCCGGGCCAGCGCCGGGAAATTGCCGCCCCGCCGGACCTCCTCGAGCAGACGGTCGGCGGTGCGGCGCACCTCGTCCTCCTGGTCGGGGGTGTCGACCGCCAGGAAGATCTCGGCCAGCAGATACTCGGGCTTGCCGATGTTGGCCTTCAGCCGCTCCATCGCGGCGTCGACCTCCTCCTCGCCGATCACGACCTCCTGGCGGACGCGGCGGCTCATCACCCGCTGCCACGCCAGCAGCGCGCGGACCTGCTCGCTCAGGGTCGAGACCGGGATGCCCTGGTTCTTGAGCATCGTCTCGAGCTGCGGACGGCTGATGCGGTTCTGCTCGGCGATGCGCTTGATCGCCTCGTCGATCTCGTTCTGGGAGATGGAGACCCCCGACCGCTTGGCCTCCTGGAGCTGAAGCCGCTCGTCCACCAGCTGGCGGATCACCTGCGGGGTCAGCCGCTGCCGCGTCTCCTGGCTTTCCTGGGTGCCGGTGTTGAGCAGGGCCAGCCGGATGCGCGCGTTGACGTCGGAGTACGAGATCACCTCGTCGTTGACGACGGCGGCGATGCGCTCGCCGCCCGGCGTCGCGGCCGCACTGCCCTGGGTCTTCGCGGCGGGCGGCTTGGTCGTCTGCGCCATGGCGGGAAGGGCCAGGACGGCACAGGCGGTCGCCACGGCAAAGGCCGACCGGACGGCTCGCAAACTCGGCATGGTGCTCCAGCTCCAAAAACAGGTTGCCCGTTCATACGGCCGGGTTAGGGCCTCTGCAAACGAAATCCTATGCCCTCTGTCCGGGGCGGAATTGTGGCGTTTCGTCCCAGGACGCCCCCGGGGACGCCCCCGGGGATGCCGGGAGGCGGGGCATCAGCCGTCCTCGAGATGCAGCAGGGCCGCCGTGCCCAGCAGCAGGCTGATGCCCGCCGGGCTCCAGGCCGCCATCAGGATCGGAATGGTCTCCGACATGCCGAAGGTCCGCACCACGTCGGTGGTGACGAACAGGACGAAGCCGGTCAGCACCCCGCCGGTGACCATCGCCATGGTGCCGCCGCGCCGGGGCAGCCGCAGCGAGAAGGCGGCGGCGAACAGGACCATCGCCAGGAACAGGAAGGGCTGCGACAGCAGCGACTGGTAATGCAGCCGGTGCCGCACCGCCGGGAATCCGGTGGTCTCCAGCGTGTGGATGAAGCGCGGCAGATCCCAGAAGGAGATGGTCTCGGGCGGGGCGAAGCTCTCCTCGATGGTCGCCATGTCCATCTCGGTCGGGATGGTGTAGGTCGCCAGCGTCTCCGGATCCTTCTTGGCCCGGTTCAGCACGGCGTCATGCAGCTCCCACCGTTTGTCCTTCAGGATGGCGCCCGGCGCATCGACCCGTCCCAGGTAGTTCTGGTCGGCGTCGAACAGGAAGACGATCACGTTCGTCATCTCGAACGTCACCGGGTTGACCAGCTCCGCGTGGATGAAGAACTGCTCCTTCTCGCTGCTCTGCCGCAGCCACAGGCCGGAGCGCGAGATGTTCAGCGTGTTGGACTTCATCTTCAGGTAGCGGTCCTGAAGCTGGTCGTACTTGGCGATGAAGACGGCGCCGACCGGGTTGATCACCGTCACCTTGACCACCCCGATGGCGGCGGCGGCGATCAGCACCGGCATCAGGAACTGCCAGGCCGACACGCCGACCGCGCGGGCGACCACCAGCTCGGCGCTGCGGGTCAGGCGCCAGAAGGTGAACATGCCGGCGAACAGGATGACGAAGGGGAAGATCTGCTGGCCGATCTCCGGCAGCTTCAGCAGCGCCATCTGCACGACGAGGCCGAAGGTGACGTTCGGCTTGGTGCCCGCGCGGCGCAGCAGCTCGACGACGTCGAGCAGCAGCACGATCGACAGCAGGATCACCATCAGCAGGCAGAACCACAGGATGAACTGGCGGCCGATGTAGCGGGAGAGCGTGGGCGAGGAATACATGCGATCCGGTCTCCGGAACCGTCCGGGGCCGGGGCCCGTCGCGGCTTGTCCGGGCTTCTGTACCGCCGTTGCGCCGGGATGACAACCTCGGCGCTCCCCGGCGCTTTCCCCCGGCCGCGGCCGCCGGCCGCCCGGCCCCTTCCCCTCCTCCCCGTTTTCCGACTGGACTTCCCCGTTCCGTCCTTCACACTGCGTGTCGGGTGGTTTCCGGTGGAGGGACGGTCGATGACGAACCCGACAGTCGCAATCCGCAAGGCGCGCGCCGCCGACGCGCCTGGCATGGCCTGCGTCCATGTGCAGAGCTGGCGCTCCACCTACCCCGGCCTGATCCCGGACTCCTTCCTGGTCGGCCTGTCGGAACCGGCCTCGGCGGCCCGCTGGCGGTCGGTGGTCGAGACGCAGGGCTCCGGCCAGAGCGCCCTCGTCGCCGTCGATGCGGCCGGCGCCGTCGTGGGCATCGCCGCCTTCGGCACGCGGCGCGGCGCGATCGACGGCTATGACGGCGAGTTCTACGCGCTCTACCTGCTGGAGGAGGCGAAGGGACTGGGGATCGGCCGCCGGCTGATGGCCGCGATGGCCGAACGGCTTCTGGCCGCCGGGCTGCGCTCCGCCTTCGTCTGGTGCCTGCGCGACAACCCCTCCCGCTGGTTCTATGAACGGCTGGGCGGCGTGCGCGTCGCCGAACGGCCGATCCGCTTCGCCGGAGCGCCCCTGGTGGAGATCGCCTATGGCTGGCGCGACCTGGCCCCGCTTGCACGCTTGTCGGCGGGACCGGAGGTGGGGTAGACACGGGACTTGAGTCCCCCGCATCAGGATTCGACGATGTCGACCGCTTCCGTTACCGCCGCTCACGCCCTCTCCAACGAGCGCGTCCTCATTCTCGATTTCGGGTCGCAGGTGACCCAGCTGATCGCGCGCCGCGTGCGCGAGAGCGGCGTCTACTGCGAGATCCACCCCTTCGGCATGAGCGAGGAGCGCATCCGCGCCTACGCGCCCAAGGCGGTGATTCTGTCCGGCAGCCCGGCCTCCGTCACCGAGGAGAACGGCCCTCGCGCCCCGCAGGCGGTGTTCGACCTCGGCGTGCCGGTGCTGGGCATCTGCTATGGCCAGCAGACCATGTGCCACCAGCTCGGCGGCGCCGTCTCCGGTTCCGACCATCGCGAGTTCGGCCGCGCCTTCATCGAGATCAAGGAGCCCTGCGCCCTGTTCGACGGGCTGTGGGAATTGGGCTCGCGCGAGCAGGTGTGGATGAGCCACGGCGACCGCGTCACGGCGATTCCCCCCGGTTTCCGCGCGGTGGCGGTCAGCGACGGCGCGCCCTTCGCCGTCATCGCCGACGACACCCGCCATTTCTACGGCGTTCAGTTCCACCCGGAGGTCGTCCACACCCCGCACGGCGCGCAGCTTCTGGCGAACTTCGTCCACGGCGTCGCCGGGATCAAGGGCGACTGGACGATGGCCGCCTTCAAGCAGCAGGCCATCGAGAAGATCCGCGCCCAGGTCGGCACGGGCAAGGTGATCTGCGGCCTGTCGGGCGGCGTCGATTCCTCGGTGGCGGCGGTGCTGATCCACGAGGCGATCGGCGACCAGCTGACCTGCATCTTCGTGGACACCGGCCTGATGCGGGCCGGCGAGGCGGACGAGGTCGTCACCCTGTTCCGCGACCACTACAACATCCCGCTGGTCCACCGCGAGGCGTCCGACCTGTTCCTCGGCAAGCTGGCCGGCGTCACCGACCCGGAGCAGAAGCGCAAGATCATCGGCGGCCTGTTCATCGAGGTCTTCGACGAGGAGAGCCACAAGATCGGCGGCGCCGAGTTCCTGGCCCAGGGCACCCTCTACCCCGACGTGATCGAAAGCGTCTCCTTCACCGGCGGCCCGTCGGTGACGATCAAGTCGCACCACAACGTCGGCGGCCTGCCGGAGCGGATGAAGCTGAAGCTGGTCGAGCCGCTGCGCGAGCTGTTCAAGGACGAGGTCCGGGCGCTCGGCCGCGAGCTTGGCCTGCCGGCCGCCTTCATCGGCCGCCACCCCTTCCCCGGTCCGGGGCTGGCGATCCGCATCCCCGGTGACATCACCCCGGAGAAGCTTGAGATCCTGCGCAAGGCCGATACGGTCTATCTGGAGGAGATCCGCAACGCCGGCCTGTACGACGCGATCTGGCAGGCCTTCGCGGTGCTGCTGCCGGTGCGCACGGTGGGCGTGATGGGCGACGGCCGCACCTACGACCATGTGCTCGCGCTGCGCGCGGTGACCTCGACCGACGGCATGACGGCCGACTGGTACCAGTTCCCGCACGAGTTCCTGGCGCGGGTGTCGAACCGCATCGTCAACGAGGTGCGCGGCGTCAACCGCGTCGTCTACGACATCACGTCGAAGCCGCCCGGCACCATCGAGTGGGAGTGAGGGGTACGGGATACCCTGGAGAGATCCGGAGGGGAATGGAATAGGGGAAAGAGAGGGCTGGGGGATAATTCGCCGATTGTCCGATGTGCATCGTCAATTGATCCCGCTCTCTTCTTCCAAATGGCTGATTTTTACGGATGCCGTCCAGGGACTCGACCGGTGGAAACATCCTGCCGGCCGATACCGCGCTCGAACCCGCCGGAGCGTCGTGAGAGCGGTCGCTTACGGTGCGTTGTCCGGCCCGGCCGCCAGTGAATGGGCGAACAGGCCGGCGGCGCCCAGACCGATCCCCGCCCAGAAGATGTCCGACGCGCGCTGCGCCAGCGTGAACAACGCGTCGCCACACAGCGGATAGCTGCACAGCCCGGCCCTGGAAACCAAGCAGGGTGCGACGTCGGCGAGAGAGAGGCCGAGCTGCGGGCCGGTCATCGTCTGATAGAGATGTCCCCAGGCGGCCAACGCCGCCACGAACAGAGCGGCACCGCCCGCCAGCAGGACCTTCGTCACGCTCACCACCGCAGCAACCCCTTCTGCCAAGCGAGCAGACGGTCGCGCGCCCGAAACAGCAGCGCGATCATGCCGGAGCACAGCACCGCCATGATCAGCAGCGCGGCGTACATGTTGCCGTAGGCGGCCCAGCCCTGCGACCATTGCAGGTACCAACCCAGCCCGGCCTTAACCCCCAGCATCTCGGCGACGATCAGCACGACGAAGGCGTAGGTCAGTCCCATGAAGGCGCCGACGAAGACATGCGGCATCGCCGCCGGGACCGCCACCTTCAGCACCAGGAAGCGGTTGGAGGCCCCCAGCGTACGGGCGATGTCGTAATAGCTGCTGTTGACCGACGCCACCCCCGACCAGGTCAGCACCGCCACCGGCACGCCCGACGACAGCGCGATCAGGAACACGCCGGCCTCGAAGGTGGTCGGAAAGACGAACAGCGTGATCGGCAGCCACGCCGTCGCCGGCACCGGCCCGATCAGCCGCAGCACCGGGTGGATCCAGTAGGCGGCGAGCTGCGACCAGCCGATGGCGACGCCCACCGCGAAGCCGGCCGCGAAGCCGACGCTGATTCCCGACAGCAGCAACCTTCCCGAATGCAGGATGCACTCCAGCAGCCGGTCGCCGTCGTCGATGTAGGCGTCGAGCAGCGCCTGAGGCGGGGCGAAGAAGGGGCGCGGCAGCCAGCCGAACTTGGCGACCGCCGCCTCCCACAGCGCGAACACCAGCCCGAGCGCTACCAGCCAGGGACCGGCCCGGCGCAGCCGCGCCGGCAGCCGCCAGAATGGCGGTGGCCGGCCACCGCCCAGCGCAGCCGCCAGCAGCAACGCCGCGACGGCGGCCTCGCCCCAGCCCAGCCACGCCGTGCTCTCCCACCGGTAGAGATCCGGCCAACCGAGCGTGACGGCGGCCGACACCGCCCAGGCCGACGCCGCCAGGATGCCAATCCGCCAGAGGCCCTCCGCCGGCGCCGGGACCGCGATTCCCATATCCGTGGCGTCGCTCATCGCCGCCCCTCCTGTCCGTCAGGCGAAGACGTTCGCCGAGATCTGCTCGGCGAAGGCCTTGGCATCGGTGGACTGCCGCAGCACCCGCACCAGCTTCAGGTCGTCGATGGCCGTCACCAGCTCCCGCTGCAACGCCTCGCCGACCGGGTGGTGGTGGTAGGCCAGCGAAGCGAGTTGCTCGCTCAGATCCTCGAAGCTGATCTTCGGCTTGAAGGCGTCCAGGTAGTAGCGGGCGATCTCGTTCGGGTGCTGGGCGGTGTATTGATGGACCTCGGCGACGGCCTCGACCAACGCGCGGACCGCCGGCTTGTCGGTCTTCAGCAGGCTGGCGGTGGCGCCGACGACGCAGCAGACGCGGTGCTCGTAATGGCCGGTCTGGTTGGAGGCCAGCTCGACGAACCCCTCCTTGCGGAAGCGGAACGCCTCGGGGTCGTAATGGGCGATCGCCTGCGCCTCGCCCTTCGACACCGCCAGCGACAGCAGGTCGCCGGGGAAGACCTTCCAATCGACGTCCTTCTCCGGGTCGAGGCCGGCGCGCGCCAGCGTGATCACGAAGGCCTCCTTGGCCGGGCTGGTCAGGGCGGCGACGGCGATGGTCTTGCCCTTCAGGTCCTTGACGTCGGCGATACCGCTCTGCGCGGTGGTCAGCAGGCGCATGCAGCCGCCATGGGTGCCGGCCACCAGCTTGACGTCGAAGCCCTGCTCCAGCGGCTTCAGCCAGCCTTGCAGCAGGCCGATGCCGGCGTCCGCCTTGCCGGTGGCGATCAGCGTCAGCAGTTCGGTGTGCGAGGCCGAGAAGTTCTGAAGCTCGATGTTCAGGCCGTGCTTGGCAAAGATGCCGGTCTGCTGGCCGAAGGCGAGCGGCGCGTGGCAGGAGGAGCTTTGGCTCCAGGCGAGCTTCAGGGTGCGGAGATTGCCCTTGGGCGCCGCGCTCTGCGCGAAGGAGCGCGAGCCGGCAACGCCGAGCGACAGGCCGGCGCCGGCGATGCCAGCGGTGCGCAACAGGGTTCGGCGGGAGAAGGACGGAGTGGACATGGTTGGAATTTCCCCAACAAGCGATGAAGGACCGGGATGGATTCTGTCTAGGCCGCCAAGCCGGCGCGCTCCCGCCAGTCGGCCAGTCGGCCAAGGGCGTCGTGCAGCAGCGGCGGGGGCTTGGCGAAGCAGAGGCGGATCAGCGCGTTCATGTCGCGCTCGGCGTAGAAGCTGCTGACCGGCACGGCGGCGACGCCGGATTCGGCGACCAGCCGGCGGCGGAAGGCGAAATCGTCGCCCTCGCGGTCGCCATCGCCATTGAGGTCGCGGATGTCGACACACAGGAAATAGGTGCTGGCGCAATCGAGCACCCGGAAGCCGAGGTCGATCTGCCCGCCGGGGCCCGGATCGGCATCCCCAACGACTCGACCAACGCCACCCGCGCCCTTCCGGCTCCACCTCCGGCGGATGGCGAGGCGGGACGGGATCCACGCCTCGCCACCCGCCGGCGCCCCGTCAGAAGTCGTAACCGCCGCCACCGGCACCGGCCGGCACCGGCGGCGCCTTCGGTTCCGGACGCTCGACGATCAGCGCTTCGGTGGTGATCAGCAGGCCGGCGACCGACGCCGCGTCCTGCAAGGCGATGCGCACGACCTTGGCCGGGTCGATGATGCCGGCCTTCAGCAGGTCGGTGAAGGTGCCGGTCTGCGCGTCGTAGCCGAAGGCGGTGTCGCCGCTGTCGAGCAGCTTGCCGACGACGACGGAACCGTCGGCCCCGGCGTTCTCGACGATCTGGCGCACCGGCGCCTGCAAGGCGCGGCGGACGATGTCGATGCCGACCCGCTCGTCGTCGTTGGCCGGAACCACCGCGTCGATGGCGCGGGCGGCGTAGAGCAGCGTCACGCCGCCGCCGGGCACGATGCCCTCGGCGATGGCGGCGCGGGTGGCGTGGACGGCGTCGTCGACGCGGTCCTTGCGCTCCTTGACCTCGACCTCGGTCGAGCCGCCGACGCGGATCACCGCGACGCCGCCCGACAGCTTGGCCAGACGCTCCTGCAGCTTCTCGCGGTCGTAGTCCGAGGTCGTCTCCTCGATCTGCGCGCGGATCTGGGCGATGCGGGAGTCGATCGCCTCGCGGCCGCCGGCGCCGTCGATCACCGTCGTCTCGTCCTTGGCGATCACCACCCGCTTGGCGGTGCCGAGGTCGGCCAGCGTGACGTTCTCCAGCTTGATGCCGATGTCCTCGCTGATGACCTGTCCGCTGGTGAGGACGGCGATGTCCTCCAGGATCGCCTTGCGGCGGTCGCCGAAGCCGGGCGCCTTCACCGCGGCGATCTTCAGGCCGCCGCGCAGCTTGTTGACGACCAGGGTGGCCAGCGCCTCGCCCTCGACGTCCTCGGCGATGATCAGCAGCGGACGGGACGACTGGACGACGGCCTCCAGCACCGGCAGCAGCGGCTGCAGGCTGGACAGCTTCTTGTCATGGATCAGGATGTAGGGGCTGTCGAGGTCGGCGACCAGCTTCTCGGCGTTGGTGACGAAGTAGGGCGACAGGTAGCCGCGGTCGAACTGGAGGCCCTCGACCACGTTCAGCTCGGTCTCCAGGCTCTTGGCCTCCTCCACCGTGATGACGCCGTCGTTGCCGACCTTGGCCACCGCCTCGGCGATGATGTCGCCGATGGCGCGCTCGCCATTGGCCGAGATGGTGCCGACCTGCGCCACCTCGTCGTTGGTGGAGATGGTCTTGGCCCGCGCCTTGACGTCGGCGATCACCGCGGCGACGGCGCGGTCGATGCCGCGCTTGAGGTCCAGCGGGTTCAGGCCGGCGGCGACGGCCTTGGCGCCCTCGCGGACGATGGCCTGGGCGAGAACGGTCGCGGTGGTGGTGCCGTCGCCGGCGAGGTCGGCGGTCTTCGAGGCGACCTCGCGCACCAGCTGGGCGCCGAGATTCTCGAACTTGTCGGCCAGCTCGATCTCCTTGGCGACCGTCACGCCGTCCTTGGTGATGCGGGGGGCGCCGAACGACTTCTCGATCACGACGTTGCGGCCCTTCGGGCCCAGCGTGACCTTCACGGCGTTGGCAAGGGTATCGACGCCGCGCAGGATGCGGTCGCGGGCCTCGGCGGAAAACTTGACGTCCTTGGCGGCCATGGTGATGTCCCGGTGTTTCGAGTTTCTTGGTGTGGATTCAGGCGGAAGCGGCCGGTTCAGGCCGCCTCGATGACGCCGACGATGTCGGATTCCTTGATGACCAGCAGATCCTCGCCCTGGACCTTGATCTCGGTGCCCGACCATTTGCCGAACACAACGCGGTCGCCGACCTTCACGTCCAGCGGGTGGACACGGCCCTGCTCGTCGCGCGTGCCGGGACCGACGGCGATCACCTCGGCCTCCTGCGGCTTCTCCTTGGCGGTGTCGGGGATGATGATCCCACCCTTCGACTTCTCCTCCTGCGCCACGCGGCGGACGACGACACGGTCGTGCAACGGACGGAACGGCATTCCTGGAAACTCCTCGTTCAAACACAGTGTGGCCTGAGCATAGCCGCCTTTTTTTCCTACTGTAAAGATAGTATTATAAATCCAAATATAACAATATTTATAGGTTTAATTCCATGCCCGCCCCATTCCCGCCCCCGCCCGACCGCGCGCCTTCGTGGCGCGTCCTCCCCGAAACGCCGACCTGGATCCCTGGATGACGCACGGCGCGGCGGCGGTCGCGGTCGCCGGCTGGGTGACGCAGGTCTGCGGGATTCCGCTGTGGGCCTACGCGCTGCTCTGCGTCTATCCCGGCTTCGCGCTGGCGCTGGTCCGCTCCTTCGCCGAGCACCGCGCCGCCGAGAACAGTGACCACCGCGCCGCCATCGTCGAACGCTCGCCGCTGTTCGGGCTGCTGTTCCCGCACAACAATCTGCACGTCGTCCACCATCTGCGGCCCGACCTGCCCTGGTACGCGATCCCCGCCTCTTACCGCGCCCACCGTCCGGCGTTGGTCGCGCGCAACGGCGGGCTGGTCTATCGCGGCTACACCGAGGTGGCGCGGCGCTTCCTGTTCACCCCGCACCACCAGCCGCCGCACCCCTTCACCCATTGATCAGGTGAAGCGACCCATCACGCGAAACGAAGCGTCTGCCCGATGCCCAGCCGGGCGGCCTTCTCCAGCGGCGCGTGACCGAGCGCGATGTCGCTGAGGCTGAGGCCGCGTCGCCAGAACAGGATGGTCTCATCGTCGCTTTCGCGCCCCGGCCGCAACCCGGCGACGATCTGGCCGAGTTCGGCGTGCAGGTTCTCCTCGCTCAGCCGGCCGTTGTCGACATGGGGCGCAGCGCGCCGAAGGGCAGGCCCTTGCGGCACTGGCCCCAATCATCGACCACCATCTTGTCCATGATGTCGGTGAGCGACAGCTCGACCGCGCTCATGGTGCCGTGGGGCACGAGCAGCACCCCCTTGGCGATCCAGTCGGTCTTCAGCAGCGGCGCCGGTTCCGGCAGGCGCGAGGCCTCGACGACGATGTCGGCGCCGCGCACGCAGGATTCCCAATCCTCCGTCGCCACCACCGGCTTGCCGAGGTCGCGCGACAGCCGCTCGGCGAAGCCGTTGCGGCTCTCGGGGCGGCGCGAGTGGACGCGGATCTCGTCGAAGTCGAACAGCCGGTCGAGCAGCCGGCGCGCCTGCCCGCCGCCGATCTGGTGCGGGTGCTTGTCCAGCACCAACTCCGGCAGCCCGACCCGCCGCAGCAGGTCGAGCACGCCGGACCACGCCGCCCGCTCCGCCACGCCATGGATGCGCAGCGGCTCGGCAGCAGGTTGCGGATGGTCATGCGCGGCGACAAGGCGGCGGCCGGATCCTGGACGATCATCTGGGCGTCGCGGCGGAACGGCTTGGCTGCGATCGCCGGCGGGGCGCTGGAAACCATCGGGGTGTGAAGGCCGTGTCCGCCCCGGCGGCGCCCCGGTCCCGCCGGGGCGCCTTCCGTTACCGTGACGCCACCGGACGCGATGCCAGCAGACGCGGCAAGGCCAACCCGGCCCAGACGCCGGCGAGGGCGAAGGCGCCGAACACCCAGCCGGACAGGGCGCCGGCCATGGTGCCGGACAGCAGCGTGCCGATGGTGCAGCCCAGCCCGGTCATCGCCCCCCACCCCAGCAGCAGCCCGCCGCCGAGCCCGCGCGCCGCGTCCCGCGGCGTCGGCTTGCGCGGCGCGAACTGCCCGCTGGCGAGCGACGCCGCGAAGGCGCCGGCCACCAGCCCGGCGACCAGCAGGCCGTTCGGCGTCAGCCAACTGTCGGCCGGAGCGGTGGCGCAGCCGGCGAAGCCGTCCAGCCCCTCCAGCCGGGCGGGCACCAGCCCGGCTTCGGTCCCGAGCGACCGGGCGCCCGACCCGAGCGCCGAGGTCACCCCCAGCGGCTTCAGCCGCAGCACCACCAGGAAGCCGATGACGCCGACGCCGAGCCCGCCGAGCCAAAAGGGCCAGCGCCCCGTGAACCAGGAGCGCAGCAGCCCGGCCAGCGTGTCGGCGCCATCCGCCGCCACGGGGGCGGCCGGCCTCCGCGACCGCCACAGCAGCGCCGCCAGCCCGCCGAGCAGCGCCAGTTGCAGCGCCAGCGACCCGCCATAGCCGAGATGATGCGGCAGCCAGACGACGGGCGCCGCGCTGACGGCCTCCAGATACAGCGTGTTCCAGCTCATGAAGCCCAGGACGAAGCCGCCGGCGGTGCCGAGCAGCGCGAAGGGCGCCACCGGCGACCCCTCGGCCAGGCGGTAGAGATGCGCGCTGACGCAGGATCCCGACACCGCCATTCCCAGCCCGAAGGCCAGGCCGGCCACCGCCAGCACCCAGCTCACCGGGCCGATGTGGGCGTCCGGCGGCAGGCGCGGCGGCAGCGGGTTCGGCAGCCAGGATCCGAAGATCACGTGATAGCCGACCGTGCCGACCGCCAGCGCCAGCAGGATCGCCAGCAGCCCCGCCGGGTCGCGCCGCTCGACGAAGTCGCGCGTGTGGCAGAGGAAGCAGAAGCGCGAGCGCTGCAGCACCACCCCCAGCACGCCCCCCAGCACCAGCGCGAAGGCGAGCGACGAGCCCGCCCCCGGCGTCGCGGCAACGAGATGGGCCGCGCCGACGAGCGCCCCGACGATGGCCAGCGGAAGCAGCACCCGCCCGGCCACCGCCGCCGCGCGGGGGCGGGGGCGGTGGCCGGGGACGGCCCGCTGGGCCGCCCCTCCTCCCCCGACAACCTCTTCCCGGACGGACGGGGTCATTCGGGATGCCGTCACTTGGCGGCCCAGACCGTGCCGGCCGGGTTGCTCACCGGCACGCCGACCGCGTTGCCGTACTCGGTCCACGACCCGTCATAGTTCTTCACCGTGTAGCCGAGCAGCTTGGCAAGCGCGAACCAAGTGTGGCTCGACCGCTCGCCGATGCGGCAATAGGTGATGATCGGCTTGGAGCCGTCGATGCCGGCCGCGGCGTAGAGCGCCTTCAGCTCCTCGACCGGCTTGAAGGTGCCGTCGGCCTCGTTGACGGCCTTGCCCCACGGCACGTTGACCGCGCCCGGGACATGGCCGGCGCGGATCGACAGCTCCTGGATGCCCTGGGGAGCGAAGATCTTGCCCTGGAACTCGTCCGGCGAACGGATGTCGACCAGCTTGGCGTCGCTCTTGCCGTCCGCCACCGCGACCACGTCGCCGAGCCGGGCGCGCAGGGTCGCGTTCACCGACGCGACGGTGTAGCCGGTCGGCTTCACCTCGGCCGGCTTGTTGGAGAGCGCGCGGTTCTCGGCCTCCCACTTCTTGCGGCCGCCGTCCAGCAGCTTGACGTTCTGCACGCCGTAGATGTCGAACACCCAGGCGCCCCAGGCGGCGAACCAATTGTTGGTGTCGCCGTAGAGAATCACCGTGCTGTCCTTGTCGACGCCGGCCTTCGACAGCAGCGCCTGGAACTGGTCCTTGCCGACGATGTCGCGCCGCACCGTGTCGTTGAGATCGGTGTGCCACGAGAAATTCACGGCGCCCGGAATGTGCCCGCGCTCGTAGACCCCCGGATTCACGCTGACCTCGATGACCCGGACCTTCGGGTCGTTCAGGTTCCTGTCGAGCCAGTCGGTGGTGACCAGCGGGCCGCCCGGCGCGGCGGCGACGGCCGACCCCAGGGTCAGGGTCACGGCGAGAGCACCAAAGGCGGCGGCGGTGAGGGAGCGCGTCATGGTCGGTCGCATGGTCGGTTGGACTCCTCGGTTCGTCATCGGTGCGGCAGGGGAAATCGGACACGGGACGGCAAGAGGCCGCATTGGCAATGTGAAATACCATTATAGCCTATTTTTTTAATAGGAATTATGCAAGCGCCAACTTGAGTGCCTGCGGGAGGATTGCGGACCTGTTGGGAAACCATGGTTTCGGCGGGTTGGATGGTCCGTCGGCACGCATCGGCCAACGCCCGAAAGCCGCCTGCCGATGGATGCTTCCACAGAGAGTTCGCGTGTGATCGGAAACGCCGGAAGATTCTGACGGGATCATTCAACAGCCCCGTTGACCAATTCCTATTGAATCTGTAGCCTTAAATAGAAACAGACAGACAGGTTTGTATAGACATGCCAGCGCCGCTGCTTTCCGTCCATGGGCTCGGCCACCGCTACCGGCACCACGCCGAGCCTGTGCTGCAGGATGTCGGCTTCCAGGTCGCGGCCGGCGAGGCGGTGGCGGTGGTCGGGCGCAGCGGTTGCGGCAAGTCCACGCTGCTGCATCTGCTGGCCGGGCTGGCGCGGCCGACGGCCGGCGCGGTCCACATCCATGGCGAACCGGTGCGCGGGCCGTCCGCCCGCTGGGTGGTGATGTTCCAGCAGCCGTTGCTCTACCCCTGGATGACCGCCTTCGAGAACGCCGCCCTCGGCCCGCGCTTCGCCGGCCGCCTGCGCGATTCCGCGGCGGCGGTCGGCGAGCTGCTCGCCCTGGTCAAGATGGCCGATTGCGCCGGCACCAACGTGCAGCGCCTGTCCGGCGGGCAGCGGCAGCGGGTGGCGCTGGCCCGCTCGCTGGCCGCCCAGCCTGAGATCCTGATGCTGGACGAGCCCTTCTCGGCGCTCGACGCCTTCACGCGCCGCGCCCTCCAGGTCGAGGTGCGGGCGATCACCAAGCGGCTCGGCATCACCCTGCTGCTGGTCACCCACGACATCGACGAGGCGGTGCTGATGGCCGACCGCGCCCTGGTGATGGACGCGCGGCCGGGCCGCATCCGCGCCGACCTCGCCTTCCACCATCTGCCGGACGAGCGCGGCATCGACGATCCGGCGGTGCAGTTCGAGCGTGGTCGCCTGCTGGCCGCGCTGGGCGAAACCACGGAACCGCCGCAGCCCGGCGATTTTCACCAAATCTGACCCGAGGACGACGACCGATGTGCCAGAACTGCGACGACTGGAGCCTGCACCACCACCCTCTTCCCTCCGAGGGCTTGCCCGAGGGGCCTCTGTCCCGAACCCCCGTCCCCCAAACCCCCGTCTCCCGACGGCGCACGCTGGACCTGATGGCGGCCGGCGGGCTGGCGGCGCTGCTCGCCGGGCTGCCGGCGGGCAGGGCCCGCGCCGCGCCGGATGAGAAGCTGCGCATCGGCTACCTGCCGATCACCGACGCCACCGCCCTGCTGGTCGCCCACGCCAAGGGCTTCTACAAGGACGAGGGGCTGGACGTCGAGGAGCCGCAATTGCTGCGCGGCTGGTCGCCGCTGGTCGAATCCTTCGCCGCCGGCAAGTTCAACCTCGTCCACCTGCTGAAGCCGATCCCGCTGTGGATGCGCTACAACAACAGCGTCCCGGTCAAGATCATGGCCTGGGCCCACACCAACGGCTCCGGTCTGGTCGTCGGCAAGGACAGCGGCGTCGGGAGCTTCAAGGATCTGGCCGGCAAGCAGGTCGCCGTCCCCTATTGGTACTCGATGCACAACATCGTGCTGCAAATGGCACTGCGCGCCGCCGGGGTGAAGGCGGTCATCCGAGGCGAGGGCGAGCCGCTGGCCGCCGACGAGTGCAACCTGCAGGTCCTGGCGCCGCCCGACATGCCCCCGGCGCTCGCCGCCAGGAAGATCCACGCCTACATCGTCGCCGAGCCGTTCAACGCGGTGGGCGAGCTGAAGGCGGGCGGCAGGATCCTGCGCTTCACCGGCGACATCTGGAAGAACCACCCCTGCTGCGTCGTCTGCATGCACGAGGCCGACACCACGCAGCGCCCGGAATGGACGCAAGCCGTGCTGAACGCCATCGTCCGCGCCGAGATCTACGCCTCGCAGAACAAGACGGAGGTCGCTCGTCTGCTGTCGCGCGACGGCAAGGGCTATCTGCCGATGCCGGCCGACGTGGTCGGGCGCGCCATGACCTTCTACGACGAGGCCGCCTACGCTCAGCCCAAGGCGATTCGGAACAAGGCGGCCTGGGGCAACGGGCGGATCGATTTCCAGCCCTGGCCCTATCCCAGCGCAACCAAGCTGATCGTCCAGGCGCTGGGCGAGACCGTGGTGGCCGGCGACCGGAGCTTCCTCGCCACACTCGACCCGGAGTTCGTCGCCAAGGATCTGGTGGATTACCGCTTCGTCCGCGCCGCGCTGGAGAAATTCCCGGACTGGCGCAGGGACCCCAGCGTCAACGCCGACAACCCGTTCGAGCGCGCCGAGCTGGTGGCGCTGTGACGGCAGCCAGGCGCAGGCGCCAAGCGTTGGCCGGCGTCCTCTGGCCGGTGCTGGGCTGCGCCGTCGTGCTGGCGGTCTGGTGGCTGGCCGGCTGGCGCATCGCGGCCAACCCGGACACCGCCAACTTCGCCGGCTTCGCGCCGGGGCCGACCTTGCGGCGGCTGGCCGATCTGGTGGCGCGCGGCGAGCTGTGGCGCAGCGCCGGCCCCAGCCTGGCGCGGGTCGGGCAAGGCATGGCGGTGGCCGTCGCGCTGGGGGTGCCGCTCGGCGTGCTGGTCGGCGGCAGCAAGGCGGTGCGCGCCGCCACCCACATCCCGTTCCAGTTCCTGCGCATGGTGTCGCCGCTGGCCTGGATGCCGATCGCGGTGTTGAGCTTCGCCAGCTGGGACGGCGCCATCGTCTTCCTGATCGCGGCGGCGGCGGTCTGGCCGGTCACCTTCGCCACCGCCAACGGCCTCGCCAAGATCGACCCGGACTGGTTCAAGGTCGCCCGCAACCTCGGCGCCGGGCCGGTGCAGACGCTGCGCGTCGTCGTCCTGCCGGCCATCGCGCGCGACGTGCTGACCGGAATCCGGCTGGCGCTGGGCGTCGCCTGGATCGTGCTGGTCCCGGCCGAGTATCTGGGGGTCACGAGCGGCCTCGGCTACGCCATCAACGACGCCCGCGACACGCTGGAATACGACCGGCTGGCGGCCATGGTGCTGGTCATCGGGACGCTGGGCTTCGCGCTGGACGGGCTGTGCCTGGGGGCGATCCGCCGCTTCGGCTGGGATCACGAGCGATGATCGCAATGGTCCGCGATCACCAGTCGGGCGATGCGCCCCGCCGCATCGGCCGCCGCGGGGTCGCCGGCGATCAACGCCGCGATGATCGCCCCGTCGATCAGGATCGCCATCTCGCCCAGCAGCGCGTCGGGGCGCCGGCAGCCCGTCTGGACGATGATCCCCTTCAGGAGGGCGCCGACCTTGCCCTTGTGCTCCATCGCGATGGCGCGGATGGCGGGGTCGCCCTTGGGGTATTCGGCCACCGCGTTCATGATGGCGCAGCCGGTGTAGTCGCCACGCTCGAACCAGTCGCGCAGAGCGGGGAACACGCCGTCGAGCCGCTCGCGCGGCGTCGGGCCGGCGGCGCCGAGCGCACCGGCGAACCACGCGCACCAGTCGTCGCTTTCCCGCCGCAGCACCGTCTCGATCAGCCCTTCCTTCGAGCCGAACTGGTTGTAGAGCGTCATCTTGGCGGTCCCGGCCTCGGCCAGGATGCGGTCGATGCCGGTGGCGTGGATGCCGTCGCGGCAGAACAGCCGGCGCGCCGCCTCGACGATGCGCTCGGCGGGCTTGACGCCCTCATTGGCGCCCTCATTGGCGCCCCTGCCCGGCTGTTCGGCCTTTTTCCGTTCGGCCATTCCTCACCCCCTCCCGCCGGTCCCGGAGCGGCGCTCGCGCGCCCGCTCCTAGAAAGACCTGTATGTCCATTTTTCCCGCAAAGACAAGGAGAAACCCGATGACGCAGACCGACCAGAAGCCCGGCATCCAACACCCCCGCACCGCCGTCACCGGCTGCCTCGCCCCCATCGACAAGGCGGGGCTGGAGACGCTGGCCGCCGTCGGCAAGGCCAACCCCGACGTGGTGAAGACGGTGAAGTGCCGCACGGTGGCCGAGGGCCGCTTCCGCCACGCCAACTTCATCCGCAACCTGCCGCCCCACATCGTCGACGAGCCGCCGCAGCTGCTGGGCGACGACACCGCCCCCAACCCGTCCGAAGCCGCGCTGGCCGCGTTGGGCTCCTGTCTGGCGGTCGGCATCCACGCCAACGCCATCGCCCAGGGCATCGTCATCGCCAAGCTGGAACTGGAGCTGGAAGGCGACATCAACATCACCGCCGTCTGGGGCACCGGCGATCTGGCCGAGACCAAGCCGGTCGGCTTCACCGAGGTCCGCGCCAAGGTCGTGCTGGAGGCCGACGCCCCGCGCGAACGCCTGGACGCGCTGGTCGCCCACGCGACGGCGTGGTCGCCGGTCGCCAACACCTTCATCCGGCCGGTCGGGCTGTCGGTCGCCCTGGCCCGTTGAGGAGGAGACCGACATGGGACGGACACCGATGGACTGGTCGCCGCTCCGCGACCTGATCCGCAGCGATCTGGCGCCCTTGGTGGACGCCATCGACCAGGACGGCCTGTATCCCGAGGCGGCGCTGCGCCGCTTCGGCGACGCCAGCCTGTTCGCCCGGCACGTCACCGGCGATCCCGGCGACGGCTTGTGGGACGCCATCGCCGGCATGGCGGCGGTCGGCGAGAGCTGCCTGTCCACCGCCTTCGCGGTCTGGTGCCAGGACGCCTGCGGCTGGTATCTGGCCAACAGCGCCAACACCGGCCTGCGCGACGCCCTGCTGCCCGAGGTCGCGTCCGGCCGGCAACTGGGCGGCACCGGGTTGTCCAACCCGATGAAGGCCTACGCCGGCATCGAGCCGGTGCGGCTGACCGGGGAGCGCGTGTCCGGCGGCTATGTGGTGACGGGCGCCCTGCCCTGGGTGTCCAACCTGGGCGACGGGCATGTCTTCGGAGCCGTCTTCGCGGTGCCGGGACGCGCGGGCAACGTCATGGCGCTGCTGCGCTGCGGGCAGGAGGGGGTGAGCATCGCCCAGCGCAGCCATTTCTGCGCGCTGGAGGGAACCCGCACCGTCGCCGTAATGGTCAAGCGCGCCTTCGTCGCCGACGAGCATGTCCTGGCCGACCCGGCCGAGCCCTTCCTCGCCACGATCACCCCCGGCTTCATCCTGTTGCAGGCGGGCATGGCGCTCGGCCTGATCCGGGGCGCGGTCGCGGCGATGCGCGAGTCCGACGCCGGCCAAGCCGCCATCAACGCCTATCTGCCCGAGCGCCCGGAGCTGTTCGAGGAGGCGCTGGCCGGGCTGGAGGCCACAATCGCCGCACTGGCGGCGACGCCCCACCGCAACACCCCCGACCACATGCGCACGCTTCTGGAGGCCCGGCTGGCGGCGGCGGAATGGAGCCTGCGTGCCGCCAACGCCGTCATGCTGCACGCGGGCGCCCGCGGCTACCTGCGCAACGCGACGGCGCAGCGGCGCCTGCGCGAGGCGTATTTCGTCGCCATCGTCACGCCATCGATCAAGCATCTTCGCAAGGAGCTGAGCGAGATCGACCAGGGGCGCGGCAGCATGCGGCTGTGGAAGGCGGTGGCGGCGTCCTGAGCGATGACCGAAGCGAGGGCCGGAGCGCGCCGTGATGCTCTTGCGGTCGAGCGCTTTGCCGACGTCCTCGGTCTTGCCGCCGTCCGGCACGAAGGGCCGCACGGCCAGCCCTCCCATGCGCGGTGCCCGTCCGCCAGGATGCGCGCGCCAGCCGTGCGCGTCATCCTTTGATCGAATACAGCGGAATCAAACAATGAACAAAAAAATATAGTTCATATTAATTATTCAACTATTCATTAATGCAAAACTACTTTACAAACAGATTTGTATGGCCGATCTTGTGGAAACGAGCGTGAGAGCGGGTTCCTTGCGGGGAACGTCCGCCCGTCGCGGCCAAGGGCACTCGCAACGTTTGACCTTGGGATCGCCGGCACGGGTTTGTGGAATGGGCCCGCTACCAGCTGGAGCGGCACGACCCGCCATCCTGTTCGACGCCGATGTCCGGCACGCCGTTGCCCCACGGCGAAAGCGACCGCTGAAACTCCCCGAAGGGGATAAAGCCATGTCCGATCTTGGGAAGAGATTGCAGAGCCTGCGGGAAACGCATGGACTGTCGCAGCGCGCCCTGGCAAGGCGCTCGGGCATCAGCAACGCGTTGATCTCTCTGATCGAAAAGGACAAGACGAGCCCGTCCATCGCGTCCCTGGAAAAGATTCTCGACAGCTTCCCGATCGGGCTGGCCGATTTTTTCGCGATCCCGGCCGGTTCACGCCCACCCTCCTCGCGTATGGATCACGGCGGACCGAGAACGGCGGCGACGACGTCCGATCCGCGTGACGGAGCGGGGCCGGAGGTCTAGCGGCCGGTCTTCCGCTCCGCCCCGTACCAAGGCATCAGGCGGCGGACGCCCAGGTCGAACAGGGCATCGGCCGTGAAGCCCATGACACCCAAGGCCAGCAGGCCGACGAACATCTGGTCCACCCGGAACACCAGCTGCGAGAGCTGGATCAGATAGCCCACGCCACGCATGGCGCCGGCCAGTTCCGCCGCCACCAGGATGACCAGGGCGACCGACAGGCTGACCCGTAGTCCGGCGACGATGAAGGGCAGAGCCGCCGGCAGCACCACATGCAGCAGCAGGCGCCATCCGCCGGCCCCCAGGCTGGCGGCCGCGCGCGCGAACAGCGGGTTGACGTCGCGCACCCCGATGAAGCTGTTGACCCAGACCGGAAAGAACACGCCCCAGGCGATCAGGAAGATCTTCGACGCCTCGCCGATGCCGAACCAGAAGATCGCCAGCGGCACGAAGGCCAGGGACGGGATCGCCCGGAACATCTGGACCAGCGGGTTCAGCACCCCGTGCAGGCGGGGCAGCCGCGCCATCGCGACCCCCAGCAGGATTCCCAGCGCCGCCCCCGCCGTGAACCCGGCCGCCGCCCGCCACAGGCTGGCCGCGAGATGGCCCGGCAGTTCGCCGTCGGCCAGCATCGCCCAGGCCGAGGCGAAGACGGTGCTCGGAGCCGGAATGATGTGCGGGTTGACAAGCCCGGCCCGGCTGCCGCCTTCCCAGCCGCCGAAGAACGCCAGGACACCCAGAAGGCCGAGCGCGAGCGGGTGGTCGAAAGGACGGAGAAAGCGCGGCATGGGGCGTGTCCGGTCTAATCCGCGACGCTCAGGCCGATGGCCTGGGTCAGGCGTTCGTAGAGTGCGTTGAAGGCCGGCGCGGTGCGCCGGCGTGGGTAGGGCAGATCGACCGGGATGTCCTCGGCGATCCGTCCGGGGTTGGGCGACATCACCAGGATGCGGGTGCCGAGCGCGATGGCTTCCGCGATGTTGTGGGTCACGAACAGGATCGTCCTGGCCTCGCGCGCGCGGATCGCCAGGATCTGGGCCTGGAGCGCGCCCCGCGTCATCGCGTCGAGCGCCGCGAACGGCTCGTCCATCAGCAGCAGCGCCGGCTCGGTCGCCAGGGCGTGGGCGATGGCGACGCGCTGCTTCATTCCGCCGGACAGCTCGAAGGGGTAGCGGTCGCCCGCGCCCTCCAGCCCGACCAGCGCCAGACACTCCTCGGCCAACCGCCGCCGCTCGCGCGCCGGCCGGCCGGCCATGCGTGGCCCGAACGCGACGTTGCCCCGCGCGGTCAGCCACGGAAACAGCGAATAATCCTGGAACACCACGCCGCGCTCGGGGCTCGGCCCGCCGACGACGACGCCGCCGACGCGGATCTCGCCCTCGGACGGGGCGAGGAAGCCGGCGATCAGGTTCAGCAGCGTGGTCTTGCCGCAACCGCTCGGCCCCAGCAGGCAGACGAATTCGTCCGCGCCGATGGTCAGGGAGACGCCGGACAGCGCCGCCGTCTCCCGCCCCAGCGCGGAGCGGTAGCGATGCCCGACCCGGTCGCAGACGATGAGGGGCTCGGGCGGCGTGGTCACGGCGCCCGAGCCGCCCGCAGCGGGCCGGGGACCACGACGGCCGCGAAGTCCGGCACGGCGGCGTCGGGCCGCGCCAGGCCGCTGGCGACGGCCCAGCGCCCCTGTCGGTCCAGCTCGCGGATCAGATCGTCGCGCTCCAGCGTCACCCGGAAATCCAGCGTCGGCCAAATCCGCCGCGCCACCTCGGGGTCGAGCTTGATCCGCTCCGAGATCAGGGCGATGGCGGCTTCCGGATCACGGGCGATGGACTGCGAGGCGGCGGTCAGCGCCCTCAGCGCCTTGGCCAGCAGCTCCGGCTTCTGGTCGATGGTGGATTGCAGCGCGATGATGCTGGCGAAGGATTTGTAGAGGCCCGGCGTGCGGATGACGTGGAAGCGGTCCGGCCCGAGTTTCAGCGCCTGCGACAGATGCGGTTCGCCCCACACGAAACCATCGATGGAGCCGTTGGCGAGGCTGGTCACCATCTCCGGCGGGTTCATGCTGATCGGGGCGATGTCGGCCAGCGTCAGCCCGGCGGCGTCGAGCAGCTTGTGCAGGTAGTACTGGGCGTTGGTGCCCTGGGCGAAGGCGATCCGGCGGCCCTTGAGGTCGCGGATGCTCCCCACCTCCTTGACCGCCGCGAGCTCGAACGGCTCCATGCCGTTGACGGTCGCGATGATGCGGATCGGCAGACCGGCCAGCGCGGCGAGCGCCACCGGGGTTTCCGACGCGGTGCCGATCAGCACCCGCCCGCCCGCCACCGCGTCGAGCACCAGCCGGCCGCTGGCGAAGGGGATGACGGTGGGGGTCAGTCCCTCCCGTTGCCACAGCTTCTGCTGGTCGGCGACGATCAGCGGCCCCCAGCTGATGTGGATGCCCTCGCCGATGGCGATGTCCTCGGCAGCGACAGCGGGAGGGCCCGCCGCGAGCAGGCCGGAAGCGGTCAGCAGGGCGCCGGCCAGCGCCCGCAGGCGTCGGAGAACAGGCGGGCGGCGAGTCGATGGGGGCGCGGTCATGGAGCGCGGTTCCCTTCCTGAAAAGTATGGGGGATGGTTCACCGGATGCTCGTCACCGGATGTCCGGGCGCCTGTCGTGCCAGGGGCGCGCCCGCTCCAACTGTCCGGCGAGGCTGTAGAGCAGCGCGTCCTCGCCCAGCCGGGTGGCGATCTGCACGCCGATCGGCAGGTTGTCGGCGTTCCAGTGCAGCGGCACCGACGCGGCGGGCACGCCCGTGCAGTTGTACAGCGAGGTGAAGGCGCTGTAGCGCCGCAGCCCCTCGTAATAGGCATCGAGATCCGTGCCGCGGGTGTCCACCGTGTCGAGCGGCAGCGGCGGCGCGGCGAAGGTGCTGGTCAGCAGCACGTCGTAACGCTGGAAGAAGCCGCCCAGCGCCCGCGCCAGCCGGTGGATCGTCCACACCGAGCGCGCGAGATCCTCGCCCGTGTAGTCCCGCGCCTCCTGCGCCCACAGCCAGGTGATCGGCTCGACGTCCTCGGCGATCACGGGGCGGCCAAGCTGCTCGCCGCGCAGGCGCAGCACGTTGGCGATGTTGGACGCCACGATGATGCGGGTCGCGCGCTTCATGGCCTCGGCGTCGATGGCGGGACGCGCCTCCTCCACCTCGTGGCCGAGATCGGCGAGCAGCGCGGCCGCCGCGCGCACCGCCTCGGCGCAATCGGGGTGGATGGCGCCGCCGCCATGGTCGGTGGTCTGGAAGGCGATGCGCAGGCGCGGCGGCTCCCGCGTCACCGCGTCGAGGAAGCGCCCGGAAAAGGCCGGGGCGGCGTAGGGATCGCCCGGTTCCGCGCCGTGGGTGGCGTCGAGCAGCGCCGCGCTGTCGCGCACCGAGCGGGTGATCGCGTGATGGACCGACAGGCCGTTCCACCCCTCGCCGTTGTCGGGGCCGAAGGGGTTGCGGGCACGGGTCGGCTTCACCCCGAACACGCCGCAGTTCGACGACGGGATGCGGATGGAGCCGCCGCCGTCGGTGCCGTGCACGGCGGGAACCAGCCCGGCGGCGACCGCCGCCGCCGCGCCGCCGCTCGATCCGCCGGCGCTGAGCGACAGATTCCACGGGTTGCGCGTCGGCCCGAAGGCCGAGGGCGCCGTCTCGCAGGCCAGCCCCAGCTCGGCGGTGTTGGTGTAGCCAAGCACGACCAGCCCGGCCGCCCGGTAGCGCGCGGTGATGGTGGAATCATGGTCGGCGACGTTGTCCAGCCACAGCCGGCCGCCGTTGCTGGTCCGCTGGCCCTTGTAGAGGATGTTCAGATCCTTCAGCAGGAACGGCACCCCGGCCAGCGGGCCGGACAGGTCCGGCGACGCCGCCACCCGCCGGGCCTCGTCGTAGAGGGTGTGGACGACCGCGTTGATCGCCGGGTTGATCAGCTCGATGCGCCGGATCGCCTCCTCGATCAGTTCCAGCGGGCTGATCGCCCGGTCGCGCACCAGCTCGGCCAGCCCGATGGCGTCGTAGCGTTCGTATTCGGGGAAAAGCGACATGATCGGCGGTGTCTCCTGCGCGTCGGCATCGGTGGACGGAGCAACCGCGACGGCGGGAGCCCCACCCTGCCGTCTATCCCTCATGTGGGATTTTTTTGATTCCCTATTTATGAACTATGGAAGTTCAAATCTGCACAGCCGCCTCCCGACCGAAGCCCTACAGTCCCGCTTCGAACAGCGCGACGAGGTGGTCGATCACCGCGCGGACGCGCGGCACCTCCTTCATGTCGCGATGCAGGACCAGCCAGAGTTCCCGCGTCAGCGGCGGCCCCGCCATCGCCACGCGCTCCAGATCCCCTTCCCCCGCCGCCAGCCAGAGCGGCAGCAGCGCCGCGCCGAAACCGGCCCTGGCCGCCGCCAGCTGCGCCTGCACGCTGTTGGAGCGGAAGGAGACGCGCCGGCCGCCGCCGTGGCGGGCCAGCCACGCCGCCTCGGGCAGGTCGGCCAGCCCCTCGTCGTAGCCGATCAGCGCGTCCGGGGCGCCGGGGATGGCGAACAGGCCGTAGGCGACCGTGGACAGGCGGCGCGTGATCAGGTCGCCATGCTCGGGCCGCGCCATGCGGATCGCCAGATCGGCCTCGCGCCGCGCCAGGCTGAGCGCGCGGTTGTCCACCGTCACCTCCAGGTCGATGCCGGGATGACGGGCGTGGAACGGCCCCAGCCGGGGCACCAGGAAGCGGTCGGTCAGGGCCTGGGTCGCCGTCAGCCGCACGGTGCCGGTCAGCCCCTCCTCCCGACCGCCACGGCGCAGGATGGCGAGCGCGCGCTCGTCCATGCCGTCGGCCAGCCCGAAGACCGCCTCGCCGTCGGCCGTCAGGGCGTAGCCGTCGGCCCGCCGCTCCACCAGGATGCGGCCGAGGTCGGCCTCCAGCGCGGCGACGCGGCGGCCGACCGTGGCGTGGCTGATCCGCAGGCCCCGCGCCGCCGCCGACAGGCTGCCGGTGCGCGCCAACTCCAAAAAGATCCGCACATCGTCCCAATTGAGCGAGGCTGTCTGTTTTTGAACGGTCATCGCGCAAACCTGACGGATGGCCGGACGGACCCGAACGCGGCAGACTGACTCATCACTTTCCCTCTCCTCCGGAGTGTCCGATGTCCGAACCGAAGACCCTGCTGGCCCTGGCCGGCGCCCCGCAGACGCCCAGCCCGCTCGACAAGGCCGCCCTTGTGCTGATCGACGCCCAGCGCGAATACACCGAGGGCGCCCTGCCGCTGTCCGGCGTCGAGGCCGCCGTCGCCGAGGCCGGACGGCTGCTGGCCCTGGCCCGCAAGGCCGGCGTGCCGGTGTTCCACGTCGTCCACCACGGCAAGCCGGGCGGCGCGCTGTTCAACCCGGAGGGACCGTTCTCCGCCATCGTCCCGGCGCTGATCCCGCATGACGGCGAGACGGTCGTCGTGAAGGGCCTGCCCAACGCCTTCGCCGGCACCGACCTCGACGCGCGGATCCGCGCCACCGGCCGGACCGAGCTGATCGTCGCCGGCTTCCAGACCCACATGTGCGTCAGCAGCACGGTGCGCGCCGCGCTCGATCTCGGCTGGCGCACGACGGTGGTCGACGCCGCCAGCGCGACGCGCGACCTGCCGGGTCCCCAGGGCGGTGCCAGCGATGGCGGCGGCACCGTCCCCGCCGAGGCGCTGCACCGGGCGACGCTGGCCGCGCTCGCCGACCGCTTCGCGGTGGTGGTGAGGGACAGCGGCGCCTGGGCCTGACGTCCCGCTCGCTTCCACGCTCATTGCGCCCACGCTCATTGCCCCCACACGGCCTGCACCGCGTCGCGCATCGCCTGGATCGCCGGCTCCTGCTCCTTCCTGGAGGGAAGGATGAAATGGAGGTGGCTTTCCAGGCCCTCCCCCGGCCACAGGGCGACCTCGCCCGCCGCCTCGGCCGCCAACGCCTGGTCCTCGCGCAGCAGGGCGAGCCCCAGCCCGTCCATCACCAGCGCCTTCAGCGCGCTCTCCTGGTCGACCTCGACGACGGTGCGGGGAACCGCGCCGTGCCGCGCGAAGGCACGGGCGGCGATCCGATGGAAGCTGCATCGCGGTGGCGTGCCGATCCACGGCAGCGCGGCGAGGTCGCTCCAGCCCGCACCCTCGATGCCCCCGCGCCATGCGACCGGACCGACGATGCGCAGCCGCACCGCGGCGATGCGGACATGGCGGAGCGCGGTGTCCGGCCGCTCCTCGAGGACGAACCCCGCCTCCAGACGCCCGTCGAGCACCCGCTCGACCACCTCGGCGGAGACATGGTGCGACACCTGGACCGTCAATCCGGGGTGTGCGCCGCGCAGACGCGACAGCAGCAGGCCCAGGCGCAGCGCCACCGGGTCGCCGGCGATGCCGAGAGCCACCGGCCCCGCCACGTCGCCCCGCAAGCTCCGGGCGTGGTTGACCAGGGCCTTGGCCGCCGCCAGGGTGCGCTCGGCATCCTCCAGCAGCAGGTTTCCCTCCCGTGTCAGCTGCATGCCCTTGGTCGTGCGCTCGAACAGCGCGGTGCCGAGCTCATCCTCCAGGACTTTGATGTGGCCGCTGACGGCGGGCTGGCTCAGCAGGAGCAGCTGCGCGGCGCGCGTCAGGCTGCCCTCGCGGGCCACGATGGTGAACGTCTTCAAATGATGGAGTTCCATGAACGCCTCCGTGAACGCCTTGCATGGGCACGGAGCCGAACCGCGTGGCCAAGCGGTTCCGACCGGCGCCGCAGCGGAAATCGGCAATCCCAAGCTGTGTGACCGTCACTCATCGCCTTTTTCCGGGCCCCGGACCGGGTGAGTCACCCGCCCCTCCCACCGGAGCGCGGCAATCTACCGACCAAAAATATTATTTAGCAAGATATGACACAAAAATATATGATTGATGCCTATATTTTACATTCTTATTTCGCCCTATTGACTGACCTCGGAAGCGCCGAGAGGCGGGCACAGCCACTTCCAGCCGTCTGCTCTGCACCGTAAAGTGCAATCCGCGGTGCACGTAAATTTTACAAACAACACACAAATGAATTCTTAGAATTTTCATTCCAAGCCGAGACTCCAGAGGGGTTCTTTCAAAAACTGCATTAAATTTTCATTGTTTCTCTGACTCATCAATTTGACCGAGGTTTGGCTTCAGAATTTTCTATTGGACAATCGGCAAGCCAAAGCCCGTTATTCCTATAAATAAAATATGAATAAAAAAAGAAAAACACCAAAAATTCGTTGAAACTGGCCGCATCCGATGCGGACCAACCAAGAGCGAGCTTCACCCCATGTCCGAACCGACCGACCAATCCCCCCTCCAATTCACCGCCCAACCCGCCGCCCGGCCTGCGGTCGAGACGCCGCTTGCGGACGCCCTTCTGGCGGCGAGCGCCAGCACCCGCGCGTCGTTCCACGCCCTGCCGGTCGGCCGCCGCGCGTCGATCCGGACCTCGCCGCTCGCCTCCTCGTTCGACGCGCTGTTCGGCAGCGGGCTGTACAGCGAGACGACGATCACCGCACCGCCGCTCGACACCTTCTTCTTCCCGCACCGCTCGCTCGCCCGGGCCGAGGAGCTGGCCGCCCGCGCGTTCGGCGCCACCGGCACGCTGTTCGTCACGGTGGGGACGACCGCGTCGAACCAGATCGCGCTGGAGGCCCTGGTCACCAAGCCCGACGCCCGCGTGCTGGCCGACAAGGGCACCCACCAGTCGATCCATTTCGCCCTGTCGGACAAGCACGCGGCGGTCGACTACATCGAGCCGCGCGTGTTCTGCGAGCATTCCGAACGCGCGGCCCTGGCGCTGTCCGACATCCTCGACCGCGCGGCCGCGGCCGAGCGGGCCGGCACGCCCTACGACCTGCTGGTCCTGAACGGCCAGTCCTACGACGGCGTCGTCTACGACATCCCGGCGATCCTGGCCGCGCTCGCCGAGGCCAGCCCGTCCCTGACCAACATCTTCATCGACGAGGCCTGGGGCGCCTGGAGCTACTTCCACGAGACCACGCGGGTCCGCACGGCGCTGCACGCGCGCAGCGCCGCCCCGGCGCTCGAACGCTTCAACGTCGTCGCCACCCACTCCGCCCACAAGTCGCTGAGCGCGCTGCGCCAAGCGTCGCTCATCCATTACAGCGGCGATCCGGCCCTGGGGGAGCAGCTGCGGCTGGCGCGCTACCGCCACCACACCACCTCGCCCAACTACCAGATTCTCGCCTCGCTCGACCTCGCGCGCGCCCAGATGGAGCTGGAGGGCGACGCGCTGGTCGAACGTTCCCTGCGCCTGTCCCGCCTGATCGCCGACACCGTCGCCGCCGATCCGGACCTCGGGGCCTTCTCGGTCAACGACGCCGCCCTTCCCGCCGCGCTGGCCGGGCACGTCGCCATCGACCCGACCAAGCTGTCGCTGCGGGTGTCGGGCCTGTCGATCGGCGCCCCGGAACTGCGCGAGCGCCTCTACAGCCAGCACGCCCTCTACGTGAACCGCTGCACGCCGACCTCGCTGCTGCTGAACATCCACATCGGCGTGCTGGAGGAGGACGTGCTGGCCCTGCTCGACGCCCTGCGGACGATCCAGCAAGGCCTGCGCCCGCCGCCGGCGGAGCGGCGCATCTCGACCTCCTTCATCATCCCCTACCCGCCGGGCGTGCCGATCATCGTCCCCGGCGAGGAGATCGGAAGCGACACGCTGCGCCGGATCGAGGCCGTGCAGTCGGCCGGGGCCCGCATCTACACCATCGAAAACCGCGCACGATAAGGGACGAGCCATGATTCCCCTTGCCCGAATCGAGGAAATCGCCGCCTCGCGGCCCGACCACGCCGCCGTCATCGCCGGCCGCACGGTGCTGAGCTGGAACCAGTACGCCACCGCCGTGCGCGACGCCGCCGAGGGGCTGGCCGGCGCCGTCGCCATCGACGAGCTGCGGACGATCGCCTTCCTCTCGCACAACCGGGCGGAACTGGTGGTCGCCGCCTCGGCCGCCGCCACCCTGAAGAGCACGCTGTGCGGGCTGGATTACTCGCTGACGCAGGAGGCGCTGGCCGATCTGCTCGACCGCATCGAGGCGGATTGCCTGATCGTGTCGTCGGCCTTCCTGGCCGACCGCGGCCTGAACGCCCGCGCCCTGGCGGGTGGGCGGCCGGTCATCGACCTCGACAACCAGCTTCCCGGCGCCACCGGCTACGCCGCCTTCCAGGGGCTGTCGGCCGGCCGGCGCCCGCCCAACCCGCCGGCCCGGCCGTTCCGCGCGATCTCCTTCACCTCGGGCACCTCCGGGCGGCCCAAGCCGGTGATCCGCAACGGGTCGTTCGACGCCCGGCGCTTCGCCTACTTCACCGCGCGCTACGGCTTCTCCTCGGCCGACCGGCACCTCGCCACCATCCCCTTCTACCACGCGGCGGGCGGCGGCTGGGCGCGGCTGTTCCTGCAACTGGGCGCCACGCTGGTGCTGGCCCCGCCCGACGACGCCGTCGAGGCGGCCGAGCTGATCCGCCGCGAATGGATCACGTCGAGCACGATGACCCCGCCGATCCTGTCCGGCGTGCTGCGCCACGTCGCCCAGAACCGCGCGCGCGTCACCCCCAACCAGCTCCGCTTCGTGCTGGTCGGCGGCAAGCATTTCCCCGCGCCGGCCAAGCAGGAGGCGCTCCAGGTCCTCGGCCCCGTCGTCTACGAGTATTACGGCACCACCGAGACGGGCGTGAACACCATCGCCGAGCCGGCGGATCTGCTGACCCACCCGGCCAGCGTCGGCCGGGTCTATGACGGCAACCGCATCCTGATCCTCGACCCCGAACGCCGTCCGGTGCCGGCCGGCATCGTCGGGTCGGTGGCGATCGCCAGCTACATGAACATGGACGGCTATCTCGGCGCCGCCGCCAACAAGGTGCAGATCGACGGCGAGCGCTACCTCGTCACCTCGGAGGCCGGCTATCTCGACGAGGACGGGCGGCTGTTCCTGCTGAACCGCTCGCAGGGCGCCGACAGCGTCAACCTCTACGCGCTGGAGAACGCGATCCGCCAGATCCGCGGCGTCGACGACGTGGCGCTGGTCCGCAGCGCCGGCCCCGGCCCGGTGGCCGTCCATTGCGCCGTGGTGCTGAAGGCCTCCGCCCCGGTCCCGGCCGGGGAGATCGAGGCGCGCGTCGCCGACATCGTCCGGCGCGAGCGCGTCGCGCTGGCCCGCTTCGAGCTGCTGGACCAGATCCCCTACAGCCCCTCCGGCAAGGTCCGGGCGGCGGAGCTGGAGAGCGCCATCGGCCAGGCGGGCGCGCGGGCGGCCAAGACGGCGGCGGCCCCGCCCAAACCGGCGAAAGCCGGCGGGAAGGCCGGCGGGAAGGCGGATGGCGTGCTGCTCGGCATCGCCCTGCTGGCGCTGACCGCCGTCTCCTGGGGCGGCATGTTCCCGGTCGCCAAGGCGGCGCTGGCCAGCATCGACGGCTTCCACCTGACGCTGCTGCGCTACGGGCTGGCCTCGGTCATCCTGCTGGGCATCCTCGCCAAGGTCGAGGGGCTGCGCGCCTTCGCCCTGGAGGGCCACGGCGGCAAGCTGTTCTTCTACGGCTCCATGGGCTTCGCCGGCTTCAGCATCCTGGCCTTCGTCGGGCTGGCCAATTCCAAGGCCGAGCACGGCGCCATCATCATGGCGCTGATGCCGCTGATCACCGTCCTGCTGACCTGGGCGATCAAGGGCGTGAAGCCCGGCCGCGTCACCTTCCTGTGCATCGCGGCGGCGCTCGCCGGGGTGGCGCTGGTGGTCACGCGGGGCAGCCTGTCGGCGCTCGGCGGCGGCGCCCTGCTGCCCGACCTGCTGATCCTTGCCGGGGCGGCGAGCTGGGTGGTCTACACCCTGGGGGCGGCCTCGGTTCCCGGCTGGTCGACGCTGCGCTACACCGCGCTCAGCGCGGCGCTCGGCACCGTCACCATCGTCGCGGTGACGGCGCTCGCCACGGTGAGCGGCTTCATCACGGTGCCGACGCCGGATACGGTGTGGTCGGTGCGCGGCGAGATCGCCTATCTCGTGCTGATCGCCGCCGTGCTCGCCGTGTTCAGCTGGAACATCGGCATCAAGCTGCTCGGCCCGATCAACGGGGTGCTGTTCATCAACCTCGTGCCGATCACCGCCTTCGCCATCGGCCTCGCCCAGGGCCGGGAGTTCGGACAGGCCGAGCTGGCGGGAGCCGGCCTGACCATCGGCGCCCTGATCGTCAACAACCTGAACAGCCGCGGCCTCTTCCGCGTCCAGTGGCCGGCCCCGGCCAAGCCGGTCGGCTTCGCCCGGACGGTGACGGAAACCCCGTAAGCCCGCCGGATCGGCGGCTGTTCAGCCCTGAACAGCCGTCGTTCGGATTTGTGCGGTCGCTCATTTCCTATTTCATAAGTATGATTTCGTTCATCGATTTGACGGGAAATTTCTGGAATGCTTATCCTCCGTTCCTTCGCTTCCTGTCCAGCCAACCCCGGCGCGCCGGCCTGACGGCCGCGCGGCTCGCCCGGCACACCCCGCCGGCCCACCCATCATTCCCTCGGGAGACCATCATGGATCGCCGCACCTTCCTGGGTGCGATGGCCGGACTCGTGCCGGCCGCCGCCTTCGCCCAGACCACGACCGTGCCCGGCACGGCCTTGCAAGGCACGGCCTCAAGCCCCCGCTCGCTTTCCATCGGGGCGATCTCGGCGCCGAACTCGCTCGACCCGCATTTCTACCAGTCGCCCACCAACAACCAGACCCTGCGGCAGATCTTCGATCCGCTGGTGACCGAGGACGCCGAGGGCCGGGTCCGGCCGCTGCTGGCGCAGTCCTGGCGGGCGGTGGACGAGCTGACCTGGGAGTTCAAGCTGCGGCCCGGCATCCGCTTTCACGACGGCACGCCGCTCACCCCCGACGACATCGCCTTCACGGTGGAGCGGGTGCCGGACGTCCCCAACAGTCCGGGCTCCTTCGTGCCCTACGTCCGCAACATCGCGGCGGTGGAGCCGATCGACGCCACCACCTTCCGCATCCGCACCAAGACACCCAACCCCTATCTCGACCGCGACTTCACCAACCTCTACATCCTGTCGCGCAAGATCCACACGGGTGCGGCGACGACGGACTTTACATCCGGCAAGCTGGCGGTCGGCACCGGTGCCTTCCGCTACGCCGGCTTCACCGTCGGCCAGCAGATCGAGCTTGAGCGCAACCCGGATTTCTGGGGCACGCCGACCGGCTGGAACCGGGTGCGCACCCGCTTCATCCCCGACGCCGGCGCCCGCGTCGCCGGGCTGCTGTCGGGGGATCTCGACCTGATCGACGGCGTGCCGGTGCAGGACGTCGCCCACCTCGCGGCCGACCCGCGCCTCGCGATCTTCAGCGTCGCCAGCGCCACCAGCGTCTACCTGTTCCCCGACGCCAGCCGCGACCAGTCGCCCTTCGTCACCGACCGCGCCGGCAAGCCGCTCGACCGCAACCCGCTGAAGGACGTCCGGGTGCGCCAGGCCCTGTCGCTGGCGATCGACCGCAAGGGGATCGTCGAGAAGCTGCTGCTCGGCCAGGGCACCGCCGCCGACCAGTTCGCGCCGCCGCCGGCCCCCGACCGGCTGCCCGGCCGTCCCACCCCCACCGCCGACCCGGCACGGGCCAGGCAGCTTCTCGCCGAGGCGGGCTATCCCGACGGCTTCGGCCTGACCATCCACGGGCCGAGCGGCTTCTTCACCAGCGATGTCGCGGTGTTGCAGGCGGTGGCGCAGGGCTTCTCGCGCATCGGCGTCGACACCAAGGTCGAGACGCTGCCCATCGCCAGCTTCTTCTCCCGCGCGACCAACCGCGAGTTCGCCCTGTTCATGACCACCTACGCCACCACCAACAGCGCCGAGCTGTTGCGCCAGGTGGCGCTGACCAAGAACCCCGACACCGGCGCCGGCCCGTTCAACCGTCAGCATTATTCGAACCCGAAGCTCGACGCCCCGCTGCTGGAGGCGCTGCGCACCTTCGACGGCGAGCGCCGCGTCGGCCTGATCCGCGAGGCGCTGGCGGCGCTGGACGAGGACGCCGGCATCATCCCGGTCTTCTACCCCCGCTTCAACTGGGCGGGCCGCAAGACCCACGTCCGCTTCATCCCCGGCAACGCCTTCGGCCACACCAACGCCGTCTTCACCGAGCCGGTCTAGGATTCCCCGTCATGCTTCCATGGGTGTTGCGGCGCTCGTTCCAGGCCGGGCTGGTGGTGCTGGCGATGACGCTTCTCGTCTTCGCCGGGCTGCACGTCGCCGGCAACCCGGTGGACATCCTGGTGCCGCCCGACGCCGACGCGGCCGAGCGCGCGCGCATCGCGGCGGTCTTCGGCCTGGACCGCCCCTTGTGGCGGCAGTATCTGCTGTTCCTCGAACGGGCGGTCCAGGGCGATCTCGGGCGCAGCTTCATCCACAACCGGCCCGCCCTGTCGCTGGTCTTCGAGCGGCTGCCGGCGACCCTGGAGCTGTCGGTGCTGGCGTTGCTGCTCGCCGCCGGTTTCGGGATTTCCCTGGGGCTGTTCGCCGGCCTGCGCCCGCAGACGCTCCCCTCCCGGCTGATCATGGCCGGCAGCGTGGTGGGCCTGAGCCTGCCGACCTTCTGGGTCGGGCTGATGCTGGTGGTGGCCTTCTCGGTCCGGCTCGGCTGGCTGCCCAGCTCGGGACGGGGGGACACGCAGGCGGTGCTGGGGGTGGAGTGGTCGTTCCTGACGCTGGACGGGTTGCGGCATCTGGCCCTGCCCGCCGCCAACCTCGCCCTGTTCAAGGTCGCGCTGATCCTGCGGCTGACCCGCGCCGGCGTGCGCGAGGTGGTGCATCTCGACTATGTCCGCTTCGCGCGCGCCCGTGGGCTGGCGCCGTCGCGGGTGGTCGGCGTCCACATCCTGCGCGCCATCATGATCCCGATCGTGACGGTGATCGGGCTGGAGTTCTGCTCGACCATCGCCTTCTCGATGGTCACCGAGAGCATCTTCGCCTGGCCGGGCATGGGCCGGCTGATGATCGAGAGCATCCAGGTGCTCGACCGGCCGGTGATCGTCGCCTATCTGGTCGCGGTCGTGCTGCTGTTCGTCGCCGTCAACCTGCTGGCCGACCTGCTCTACCGGCTGCTCGACCCGCGCGTCGGCCCGGCGGACGCCCCGGCGAACGCCACAGCGGGGGGCGCCCGATGAGCCTCGCCGCCGAAGCCCCGCCGCAGCAGGGGGAGCCACAAGACGGGCCACGCTCCTCCCTCGCAACGGTCTGGCGCGACTTCGCCGCGTCCGGCGTGGCGCTGGGCAGCCTCGCCGTCTTCCTCCTGCTGGCCGGCGCGGCGCTGCTGGCGCCGTGGATCGCGCCGCAGAACCCCTTCGACCTCACCCAGCTCGACCTGCTGGACGGCCGGCTGGCGCCGGGTTCGCGGAGCGGCGCGGGCGGCATCTATTGGCTCGGCACCGACGACCAGGGCCGCGACATGCTGTCCGCCATCCTCCACGGCCTGCGGCTCAGCCTGCTGGTCGGCATCGGGTCGGCGCTGGTCGCCGGATCGGCCGGGACCCTCGTCGGGCTGGCCGCCGCCCGGGCCGGCGGCCGGGCCGACAGCGCGCTGATGCGGCTGGCCGACCTGCAACTGGCCTTCCCGTCGATCCTGATCGCCCTGATGGTGATCGCCTTCCTCGGGCGCGGGATCGGCAACGTGCTGCTGGCGCTGATCCTGGTGGAGTGGGCCTATTACGCCCGCGCCGCCCGCTCCGCCGCCCTGGTCGAGCTGAAGAGCGAGTATGTCGAGGCCGCCCGCTGCCTGGTGCTGCCGGAAACGCGCATCCTGCTGCGCCATGTGCTGCCGAACTGCCTGCCCTCGCTGGTGGTGATCGCCACCACCCAGGTGGCCCGCGCCATCGCTCTGGAGGCGACCTTGAGCTTCCTCGGGCTCGGCGTGTCGGTGACCGAGCCGTCGCTCGGGCTGCTGATCGCCAACGGCCGCAACTACGTGCTGTCGGGCGAGACCTGGATCAGCCTCTACCCAGGCGTCGCCCTGCTCGCCGTGATGGCCGCCATCAATCTGGCCGGCGACCACCTGCGCGACTCCCTTAACCCGAGGCTCGAACGATGAGCGACTCCCCCTTGCTGGAGGTCCAGTCCCTGCGCGCCGAGCTGGCGACCCGGAACGGACCGCTCAACATGCTCGACGGCGTGTCCTTCTCGCTCAACCACGGCCGCGTCCTGGCGCTGGTCGGGGAATCGGGATCCGGCAAGTCGGCCACCGCCTTCTCGCTCATGGGGCTGCTCGACCCGCCGGCGCGGGTGGCCGGCGGGTCGGTGCGCTTCGCCGGGCGGGAGCTGGTCGGTCTGGCCGAGGCGGAGATGCGCCGGCTGCGCGGCAACCGGATCGCCATGATCTTCCAGGATCCGATGATGACCCTGAATCCGGTGCTGACCATCGGCGCCCAGATCGTCGAAACCGTGCTGGCCCACGCGCCGGTCGGGCGCGCCGAGGCCCGGCGGCGGGCGCGCGACGTGCTCGGCCGGGTCGGCGTGCCGGGGCCGGAGGAGCGGCTGGCCTGCCACCCGCACCAGCTGTCCGGCGGCCTGCGCCAGCGGGTGGCGATCGCCATCGCCCTGCTGCACCAGCCCGACCTGATCGTCGCCGACGAGCCGACCACGGCGCTCGACGCCACCATACAGGCGCAGATCCTGCGGGAGGTCCGGGCGCTCGTCACCGAACAGGGGACCGCCCTGCTGTGGATCACCCACGACCTGTCGGTGGCCGAACAGCTCGCCGACGATATCGCGGTGATGTACGCCGGCCGGATCGTGGAGCGGGGACCGGCGGCGTCGCTGCTGCGCCAGCCCACCCATCCCTACACCGCCGGGCTGATCGCCAGCCTGCCGCGCGGACGGCGCGGCAGCCGGCTGACGCCCATCCCCGGCCTGCCCCCGACGCTCGCCGGCCGCCCGTCCGGCTGCGCCTTCCGGCCGCGCTGCGGTGTCGCCGGGCCGGCCTGCGCCGCCGATCCGCCCTGGCGCGACCGCCTGTCCGGCGGCGTGTCCGGCGGTGCCGTGCGCTGCGTCACCCCCGGCCGGGCGGTGGCGGCATGAACGCGGCCGTGAGCGCGGCCGTGACCGAGGGGGCCTTGGCCGAGCTGCGCGCGGTCTCGCGCGTCTTCGCCCTTCCCGGCCGGCGCGGCGGCGCGCTGCGGGCGGTGGACGGCGTCGACCTCGCGGTGCGGCGCGGCGAGGTCGTCGGGCTGGTCGGCGAATCCGGCTGCGGCAAGTCCACCGTGGCGCGGATCATGGCCGGGGTGCTCGCCCCCAGCGCCGGAACCCTGCGGCTCGGCGGCCGCGACCTCGGCGCCCTGACGGCGGCCGAGGCTCGGGCGGCGCGGCTGCGGGTGCAGATGGTCTTCCAGAACCCCCACGCCAGCCTCAACCCCCGCTTCACCGTCGAGGAGATCGTCGGGGAGGCGGTGCGCGTCCACCGGCTGGTGCCGCGCGACGCCCTGGCCGACCATGTCGCCGCCCAGCTTCTGCGGGTCGGGCTCGACCCGTCGCTGCGGCACGGCCACCCGCACCGCTTCAGCGGCGGCCAGCGCCAGCGCATCGGCATCGCCCGCGCGCTGGCCGTCCGCCCGGACGTGCTGGTCTGCGACGAGCCGGTCACCGCGCTCGACGTCTCGGTCCGCGCCGGGATCCTCAACCTGTTCCTCGACCTGCGCGACCAGGGCGAGCTGGCGATCCTGTTCATCAGCCATGATTTGTCGGTGGTCGGGCACATCTGCGACCGGGTGGCGGTGATGTATCTCGGCCGCGTGGTCGAGGAAGCGCCGGTCGACGCCCTGTTCGACGCGCCACGCCATCCCTACACGCGGGCGCTGCTCGCCGACGCGCGCCACCCGTCGCCGTCGGCCTCCGCCCCGGCGGCGATCCCGGCGGCGATCCGGGGCGAGGCGCCGGCGCTGTCCGACCGGCCGTCGGGCTGCCGCTTCCACCCGCGCTGCCCCGTCGCAAGGCCGGAATGCATGATCCGCGAGCCGGCGCTGCGCCCGGTCGGGGCGGGGCACCGGGTGGCCTGCCTGCTCGCCGATGGCTGATCGCCCGAACCGCTCCGCGTTCCCCCGCCCGGCTCAGACCAGCGGCAGGGCCAGGGCGTCCTCCTCGATCTCGATGCCCAGCGCCTCGTTGAAGCGGTTGAAGAAGGCGCAGAGCGCGGTGCGCAGCGTCAGCTCGACCACCTGCTCCTCGCTGAAATGTTCGCGCAGCTGGGCGAACAGGGCGTCGCTCACCCGCGCCGGATCGCGGGGGACCTGCAACGCGTAGTCGCGGACCAGCCGGTCGATCGGGTCGAGTCCCGGCACGTCGGGTTCCAGGATGCGCTCCACGGTGTCGGCGGGCAGGTGCTCGGCGAGGCGCGGGGCGTGATGGGCGACGCAATAGGCGCAGGACGCCGCCTTCGACGCGGTCAGCAAGACGATCTCCAGATGCCGTTTGGAGATCACCGCGTCGGACGCGGATTCCAGCAGCAGCCCGAAGACGTGGCGCAACGCCGGCGGGCGGTGGGCGAAGACGCGCAGCATGTTGCCGAAGGGGCCGTAGTCGCGCTGGATGCGCTCGTAAACGGCGCGGGCCTCGCCGCCGACGTCCTCGACCTCGATGTTGCGGACACGGGCCATGGGGGAAAATCCTCGTTCAGTTTGAAAGGACGGCGTCGGCGAGGTGACAGGCGACCTGATGGTCGGCGCCACCGACCGCGCGCAGGGAGGGCGCCTCGCGGCGGCAGCGCTCGACCGCCAGCGGGCAGCGGGTGTGGAAGCGGCAGCCGGCGGGCGGCGCGAAGGCGCTGGGCGGATCGCCGGTCAGCGCCACCCGCGCCCGCCGCGCCACCGGGCGGTCGAGGTCGGGAACCGCGTCGAACAGCGCCTGGGTGTAGGGGTGCAGCGGACGCCGCCACAGCGCCTCGCGCGGGGCGGTCTCGACGATGCGGCCGAGATACATCACGCCGACCCGGTCGGCGATGTGCTCGACCACCGACAGATCGTGGCTGATGAACAGGAAGGCCACGCCGAGGTCGCGTTGCAGGTCGGCCAGCAGGTTGAGGATCTGCGCCTGCACCGACACGTCGAGCGCCGACACCGGCTCGTCGCACACCACCAATTGGGGCGACAGGGCGAGCGCGCGGGCGATGCCGATGCGCTGGCGCTGCCCGCCGGAGAACTCGTGCGGGTGGCGCGAGCCCGCATCCGCCGGCAGGCCGACGCGGGAGAGCAGGTCGGCGACACGGTCACGCCGCTCCGCCCGCCGGCCGATGCCGTGGACGTGCAGCGGCTCGGCCAGCAGCTGCCCGACGGTCCAGCGCGGGTCGAGCGAGCCGAACGGGTCCTGGAACACCATTTGGATCTTGCGGCGGATCGGACGCAGCGCCGCCCGGCTCTTTCCGGACAGCTCTTCGCCGTCCAGGCGGATGCGGCCGGCCGCCGGCTCGATCAGCCGCAGGATCGCCCGGCCGAGCGTCGATTTCCCGCAACCGGATTCGCCGACGAGGCCGAAGGTTTCGCCCGGCCGCACGGTCAGCGACACCCCGTCCACCGCGTGGACGACGCCGTGCGGCGTGTCGTAGCGGACGACGAGATCCTCGACCGCCAGCAGCGGCTCCCCGGACACGGAAGACTCAGGCGAGGCGGGCATGGGGAAGGCTATGGTTCGGGACAAGGAACTCTCCGACGCGAAGACAGGCGACGCGCCCGTCTTCCAGCGATGTGCCCCCAAGCGAGGTCAGGGGCGGCTCGGCGGCGGTGCAGTCCGTGGTCGCCAGCGCGCAGCGCGGGGCGAAGGCGCAGCCCGGCGGCATCGCCGCCAGCGACGGCACCGTGCCGGGGATCTCGGTCAGCCGGGAGCGCTCCCCGCCCTCGACGCGGCGGCGCGGGCGGGCGGCGATCAGGCCGCGCGTGTAGGGGTGCAGCGGGTCGGCGAACAGGGCGGCGGCGGCGCGCTCCTCCACCTTGCGGCCGGCGTACATCACCAGCACCCGCTCGGCGTGGCCGGCGACCACCCCCAGATCGTGGGTGATGAGGACGACGCCCATGCCGCCCTGCTTCAGCTCGTCGATCAGGTCGAGGATCTGCGCCTGGATCGTCACGTCGAGCGCCGTCGTCGGCTCGTCGGCGACCAGCACCGCCGGGTTGCAGGCCAGCGCCATGGCGATCACCACCCGCTGGCGCATGCCGCCGGACAGCCGGTGCGGGTGCTCGCCGAAGCGGCGGACCGGGTCGGGGATGTGGACGCGCTCCAGCAGCGCCAGCGCGCGGTCGCGCGCCTCGCGGCGGCCGACCGGCTCATGGTCGCGGATGGTCTCGACGATCTGCTCGCCGATGGTCAGCACCGGGTTCAGCGTGGTCATCGGTTCCTGGAAGACCATGGCGATGCGGCGTCCCCGCACATCGCGCAGAGCCTCCGGCCCGAGCCCCAGCAGGTTGCGGCCCTCCAGCCGGATCGCCCTGCCCTCGGCGCGGCCCGGCGGCGGGACGAGGCCGAGCAGGGCCAGCGCGGTGATCGACTTGCCGCAGCCGGACTCGCCGACGATGGCCAGCGTCTCGCCGCGCGCCACCTGGAAGGACAGGTTGCGCACCGCCAGCAGGCTGCGTCCGCGCTCCAGGAAGCGGATGGAGAGATCCTCCACCTCCAGAACGGGTTGTGAAGCGTGGGTCATCGGCGGTTCTGCCTGGGATCGAGAGCGTCGTTCAGCCCGTCGCCGAGCAGGTTCAGGGCCAGCACCGCCGCGACGATGGCGAGGCCCGGCACGGTGGCGACGTACCAGTCGGTGCGCAGCACCTCGCGGCCGGCGCCGACCATGCTGCCCCAGCTGACGATGTTGGGATCGCCGAGACCGAGGAAGGCGAGGCTCGATTCCGTCAGGATCGCCGACGCCACCATGATCGAGGCCGACACGACGATCGGCGCCAGCACGTTGGGCAGCACATGGGTCAGGATGATGCGCGCGTCCGACAGGCCGAGCACGATGCTGGCCTGCACCATCTCGCCGTCGCGCAGCCGCAGCACCTCCGCCCGCACCAGGCGGGCGAGGCTGGGCCAGGAGGTCAGCCCGATGGCGAGCACCACATTGGTCATGGTCGGTTGCAGGATGGCGACGATGACGATGGCGAACAGGAAGGGCGGGATGGTCTGGAACAGCTCCGTCACATGCATCAGCGCGTGGTCGGCGCGGCCGCGGAAGAAGCCGGCGACGGCGCCGACGCCGACGCCGATGACCAGCGACACCAGCGTCGCCACCGCGCCGATCAGCAGCGACACCCGCGCGCCGTGGAAGATGCCGGCGGCGATGTCGCGCCCCATCATGTCGGTGCCGAGCGGGAAGCCGGGGTCGGCGCCCGGCCACAGGAAGGGCGTGCCGACCATGTCGAGCGGATCGACCGGGTAGGCGACGTCGGCCAGCGCCGCCATGGCGAGGATGGCGCCGAGCAGGCCCAGCCCGGCGACCGCCGAGGGCCGGCGCAGCAGGCGGGCCGCCAAGCCCCGGCGGGCGGAACGCTCCGCCCGGGCAGGTGCGAAGGATGGTTCGGCGATGCTCATCGGGCCAGCTCGATGCGCGGGTCGAGCACCGTGTAGAGGAGATCGACCGCGAGGTTGACGACCACGACCACCGCCGAGCTGCACAGCAGGATGCCGAGCAGCAGGTTGAGGTCGCGTTGGAACAGCGCCTCGAAGGCGAGGCGCCCAAGCCCCGGCCAGGCGAAGATGGTCTCGACCAGCACCGCCCCGCCGAGGATCGAGCCGACCTGCACCCCCAGCATGGTCACCACCGGCAGCAGCGCGTTGCGCAGCACATGGCGCAGCGCGATGCGGCGCGGCTTCAGCCCCTTGGCGACGGCGGTGCGGATGAAATCCTGGGTCGTCACCTCCAGCATCGCCGCCCGCATCAGCCGGGTGTAGATGGCGAGGTAGAACAGCCCGAGCGTCGCCGCCGGCAGCACCAGATGGCGGGCGACGTCCCTGACGTGGTCCCAGCCGGCGTAGCCGGCCTCGACGCTGGTCATCCCGCCGACCGGCAGCCAGTCCAGCCCGACCGAGAAGACCACCACCAGCACCAGCCCGATCCAGAACACCGGCGTCGCGTAGAACAGCAGCGCCAGCGTCGAGATCAGCGTGTCGGCGAGGCGCCCGGCGTTGCGCGCGGCGACGACGCCGAGCGCCGATCCGGCCAGCACCGCGAAGCCGATGCTGGCGGTCATCAGCAGCAGGGTGGCCGGCAGCCGCTGCCCGATCAGTTCCAGCACCGGCAGACCGTGCCGGAAGGAGAAGCCGAGGTTGAAGGTCAGCAGATTCCCCAGATACTGGGCGAACTGCACCGGCAGCGGCTGGTCGAGCCCGAACTGGCGGCGCAGCGCCGCCATGTATTCCGGCGTGGCCGACCCCGCCTCCCCCGCCAGCACCTGGGCCGCGTCGCCGGGCGCCAGATGCAGCAGGAAGAAGTTGACGACGGCGATGCCGAGCACGACCAGCGCCATGTGCGCCAGCCGCCCCGCCCAGAAGCGGAGCCGCCGGCGGTTCAACCAAGGAGCCACCATGGTCAGTTCGACGCCGCCTTGTCGAACCAGGCGTCCTTCAGCGAGCCATAAATCTGGTCGCCGTGGGTCACCACGTCCTTCAGGTTGGCCGCGTGGACCGAGAAGAACTTCAGCTCGGCGAGCGGGATCGAGGGCAGATCGGTCTGCACGATCTGCTGGATCCTCTTGAAGGTGGCGATGCGGTCCTCCTGGCGCGCCTGCCCCTGGGCCTGGGCGATCAGGGCGTCGACCTCCGGGTTGCGGTAGCCGGAGCCGTTGGTCCAGGGCGTGTTCTTCCCCACCCAGCCCGACCAGTAGGCGCGCGTCACGCCGACCTGCGGGTCGGAGAAGGCGGCGAACCACGCGCTGGAGATGTCGAAGTCGCGGTCGCCGTACACGCGCTTGGTGAAGGCGGCGGTGTCCTGGCTGCGGATCGTCACCTCGATGCCGACGCGCTTGAGCGCCTGCTTCAGATACTCGCCGGTCCGCTTGTAGTCGTCGCCGTAGGGGATGAAATCGTGGGTCAGCGCGAAGCGCACCCCGTCGGCGCCGCGCTTGTAGCCGGCCTCGTCGAGCAGCGCCTCGGCCTTCCTGACGTCGAACTCGTACTGCGGGACGCTGGCGTCGTGGAAGGCCGGCAGCGTCGAGGGCACCGGGCTGATCGCCGGCTTGGCGAAGCCGTACCAGACGATGTTGGAGATCGCCTTGCGGTCGATCGCGTGGGCGATGGCGCGGCGGACCCGCACGTCCTTGAGGTACTGGTTGTCGACGTTCAGGTCGAAGAACAGCCAGGGCGAGATCCACTCGTAGCCACGCGTCTCGATCTTCAGGCCGGGCAGCTTGCCCAGCCGCTCGGCGTCCTTCAGCGGCACCGGGCTGAACACCGCGTACTGCACGTCGCCCTTCTCAAGCGCCGCGGCTCTGGCGGCGGCGTCGGGGATCACCTTGAAGACGACGCGGTCGAGGTGGGGCTTGCCCTTGTCCCAGTAGTTCGGGTTGCGCTCCAGGATCAAATGGTTGCCCTTGCTCCACTCCTTGAAGACGAAGGCGCCGGTGCCGACCGGCTTCAGGTTGTGGGGGTTGTTGAGGACGTCGGTCCCCTCGTACAGATGCTTGGGCAGCACCTGCGCGCCGTTGGAGTTGACCGAGCTGAGAATGGCCAGCGACGGCTCGCTCAGCCGCAGGATGACGGTGAGATCGTCCGGGGTCTCGACCCGCGTCACCCGGCCGAAGGTCGCCTGGTTGCGCGGGTGGATGGTCTTCCAGACATTCTCCAGCGTCCATTTCACGTCGGCGGAGGTGAAGGGGTGGCCGTCGTGCCAGGTCACACCCTTGCGCAGGAAGAAGGTGATCGACAGGCCGTCCGGCGCCACCTCCCACCGCTCGGCCAGGGCCGGCCTGGGGTTGAGGTCGAGGTCGTAATCGACCAGGCCGTCGAAGACGTTGCCGCTGATGAAGCCGGTCGGCGCCGCCGTGTTGATCGCCGAGGTCAGGGTGACCGGCTCGGGCTGGACGATGGCGGTCAGGGTGCCGCCGTCCCGCGGCGCCTGGGTCTGGCTCTGCGCCAGTGCCGTGCCGCCGAGCAGGGCGGCCGCGCCGGCGGCCAGCGCCGCGGCGCGCAGCAGGAGGGATCGGGAAGCGTTGGACGTCATGGAATGCCCTTGCTGATCTGTCCCACCGGACCAGCGGCCGGCGAGGGTTTGCACGATGGACCGGTGGCGGAGCGCGGATTAAAAACGTGAATTTTATGTTTTATATATCAATTCACTAGTATGATTGTAGAAAAATTGGACTGTCAAGCGGCATATTCACGTGTGCAAATCTGCTCGAACCTCGGCGTTGGCGGCGTCGCGTTCTTCATCGCATCTTCCGTGACGCCGACCGGACAGCCCAAAGCGGCGGCCTCTGCCCGACCGATCCTGCTCATCGCCGCGGCCATCCTCTCCCGGCACCGCCACGAATATTTAACGTGCAAGATTTGTTGTTTTTATCAAATTCTTCAGACTCTCATCAGTCACGGTTGACATCCCGATTATCCCAGTATGATTATAGTGATATCTTGAACGAAAATTCAGTGTGTTATGTCGATCGCAGCAAGCCCGGACAGCGCCGGAGGCCGACGCCTTCCCGCCCTCCGGCCGCCATTCGGTACGGTCGCCGTCACCCTCGCCCTGCTGGCCTTCTGGGAGGCCGCCTCCGGCCGCCTGTTCAACGCCTATTACCTGAGCCGCCCGAGCGAGCTGGCCTTGAAGATGCTCGACTGGGCGGCCAGCGGCTATCTGTGGCCGCATCTGCTGGCGACGCTGGCCACCACCGGGCTCGGCTTCGCGCTGGCCGCCGTCGGCGGCGTCGGCCTGGCGCTCGTCGCCGCCTCCAACGCCACGCTCGACCGGGTGCTCGCCCCCTTCGTCTTCATGAGCTTCGCCCTGCCCAAGGCGATGCTGGCGCCGGTGCTGATCCTGTGGTTCGGCGTCGGCTGGCTGCCCTCGCTGCTGCTGTCCTTTCTGACCAGCTTCTTCATGGTGTTCTTCAACGCCTACAGCGGCGTGCGCTCGGTCAGCCCGTCGCTGCTCAACTCCGTCGCCGTGATGGGCGCCGGGCCGGTGACGATGGCGCTCAAGGTGCGGCTGCCCGCCGCCCTGCCCTTCGTCCTGCTCGGGCTGCACCAGGGCGTCATCTACGCCTTCCATGGTGCCATCCTCGGCGAGATGTCGGCGTCCAACCTCGGGCTCGGCTACGTGCTGCTCTTCGCCGCGACCGACATGGACGCGACCGGCGTGCTGGCGGCGCTCGCCATCGTCGGGCTGCTCGCCTTCGCGCTCATCCGCCTCCTCAACACCATTCCCGGCCTGAAGGCCGCGGAGGGCCAGGGGTCATGACCCACGCTGAAATCCTCGCCCACCCCGCAGCCGCCCGTTCCGCCGGTGGCGAGCCGCTGCTGGCGATCGCCGGGGCGACCAAGTCCTTCGAGGCCAAGGGCCGGCCGACGCTGGCGCTCGACGACGTGTCGCTGACGCTGGCGCGCGGCGAGTTCGTGTCGCTGATCGGCCCGTCCGGCTGCGGCAAGACCACCCTGCTCAACCTCGTCGCCGGCCTGACGGCGCCCGACCGCGGGCGCGTGTCCTTCGGCGGGCGGGCGGTCAACGGCCCGAACACGCAGGTCGGCTACCTGACCCAGGACGACGCAGTGCTGCCCTGGCGCAGCGTGCTCGGCAACGTCATGCTGCCACTGGAGATCCGCCGCGTCCCCAAGCCCGAGCGGCGGGAGCGCGCCCGCGCCATGATCCGCCGCGTCGGGCTGGAGGGCTTCGAATCCCACTATCCGGGCCAGCTCAGCGGCGGCATGCGCAAGCGCATGAGCCTGGCGCGCACGCTGGTCTACAGCCCCGACTTCCTGCTGCTCGACGAGCCGTTCGGCGCGCTCGACGCCCAGACCCGCGTGCTGATGCAGCGCGAGCTGCTGGGCATCGTCCGCGACCTCAACCTCACCGTCATGCTGGTGACGCATGACCTCCACGAGGCGATCGCGCTGTCCGACCGCATCCTCGTCTTCTCCAGGCGCCCCGCCCGCCTCATCGACACGGTGACGCTGCCGCAGCCGCGCGACCGCGACCCGCTGCACCGCTCGCGCGCCGACGAGGCCGTGCATCGGCGCCTGTGGGACAAGCTGGCGGCGGAACTCGAAGCCGGGCCCGGTGGTGGCGGCACCGGTGGCGGAGGACACGCCCCATGACCGCCGTCACCCGCCGCGGCCTCGCCATCCTCGCGCTCCAGATCGGCATCGCCGCGCTGCTGCTGGCCGGCTGGGAGCTGGCGGCCGACCGGCTGGTCGACGCCCTGCTGATCAGCAAGCCGTCCGCCGTCGCGGCGCAGACCCTAGCTTGGCTGTCGCGCGGCATCCTGCAGAAGGCGGTGCTGGAGACCCTGGGAGTGGTGCTGGTCGGGCTGCTCTGGGGCGGCGGCGCCGGCATCCTCGCCGGGCTGCTGCTGGGATCCTTCCGCCGGGCCGGCGACGCGCTGGCGCCGATCGTCGACGTGCTGTTCGCGCTGCCCAAGGTGGCGCTGATCCCACTGTTCATCCTGTGGTTCGGGGCGGGCGACCAGCAGAAGATCGTGCTGGTCGCCGTCACCGTCTTCTTCCTCTTCTTCTACCCGGTGTTCCACGGCATCCGCGCCGTGCCGCCCGCGCTGGAGAACATGATGCTGATGTCCGGCGCCTCCTGGCCCCAGCGGGCGCGCATCCTCTACCTGCCGGCGTCGGTCGGCTGGCTGCTGGCCGCCCTGCGGGTGGCGCTGCCCTACGCCTTCGTGGCGGTGATCGGCGCCGAGATCGTCGCCTCGCGCGGCGGGCTCGGCCATCTGGCGCGCAGCAGCGCCACGGTGATGAACGCCGCCGGCACCTTCGCCGCCATCGTGACCCTGACCATCCTCGCCACCGCGCTCAGCGGCGCGGTCATCTGGCTGGCCGGGCGGACACGCTTCGCCCTGCGCTCCCGACCGCTTTAGCCATTTTCCATAAGGCAAGCCCACCATGACCTTCAAATCGCTGCTGACGGGCGGCCTTGCCGCCGCCTTCCTGCTGACCGCGCCCCAGGCGCCGGCCTGGGCCAAGGACAAGCTGGAGGTGGTCACCTCGACCACCGGCGTCCTGTTCGGCACCGCCTACATCGCCAAGAAGCTCGGCTATTTCGACGAGGTCGGTCTCGACGTCAGCCTCTACGACGGCAACGGCGGCTCCAACGCCGTCGCGGCCATCGTCGGCGGCAGTGCCCAAATCGGCATCGTCGGGCTGAAGAACATGTCCCAGGCGGTGCTGAAGGGCCAGTCGCTGAAGGCGATCGGCACCGGCGTGCAGGGCTTCCCCAACGCGCTGGTCGTCCGCAGCGAGTTGCTGAGGGACGGCAAGGTCAACGCCGACAGCAGCCTTGCCGAGAAGGGGGCGGTGCTGCGCGACCGCGTCATCGCCGTCACCGACATTGGCGGCTCCAGCGGCGAGTTCGCGCGCTTCATCCTGAAGCAGGCCGGGCTGCCGGCCGACAAGGCGACCATCATCAACCTCAACAGCATCGCCGGCCAGCTCGCCTCGCTGAAGGCCGGGAAGATCGACGCCTTCGTCAACGGCTCCCCCACCATCGAGACGGCGGTGCGGGACGGCTACGGCACCGCGCTGGTCGTTCCCTCGCGCGACCTGAAGGACATCACTGCCTTCGAATACACGGTCCAGGCGGTGCGCGCCGACTTCCTCAAGCAGAACCCCGACGTCGTCGAGCGCTACCTGAAGGCGCTGGACAAGGCGATCAAGGTCTCGCGCAGCGACCCCGCCAAGGCCAAGGCCGCCGTCTTCGACTTCCTGGCCGAGCAGGCGAGCGCCGACAACGCCTACCCGGCCGAGATCCAGGATCTCGCCTGGACCAACACCCTCCCCTACTTCCCGACGAGCGTCGCGCTCGACGACGCGAAGCTCACCGCGTCGCGCGCCTTCTTCGGCGTGTCCGAGACGCTCGACAACGCCGCCCTCACCGACAACACGATCGCCCGCAAGGTCGCGGGGCAGTGAGGCCCCCGGAGGAACCCAGCATGTCCATCGGCATCCCGACCGCCCAGGCCCAGGCTCCGCTCCAGACGTCGGACGTCGCCAGCCTCGTCCGCCAGGACCGCGTCCACCGCTCCATCTACCAGGATCCGGCGATCTTCGCGCTGGAACAGAGGCAGCTCTTCGGCAAGGCGTGGCTCTACATCGGCCATGAGTCGCAGATCCCCAACCCCGGCGACTTCGTCACCCTGAAGCTGGGCACCCAGCCGGTCGTCCTCGTCCGTCACAAGGACGGCACCGTCCATGTGCTCTACAACCGCTGCGGCCACCGGGGCGCCGTCGTCTGCAACGAGCCGAAGGGCAACGCCGCCAGCTTCCAGTGCTGCTACCATGGCTGGACCTTCGCGACGGACGGCGCGCTGGTCGGCGTGCCGCAGCGCAAGGGCTACGCGGCGGACATCGACCTGCGCGACCCGAGCCTGGGCATGGTGCGGCTGCCGCGCGTCGCCAGCTACCGCGGCTTCGTCTTCGCCAGCCGCGCGGCGGACGGTCCCGACCTGGACACCTTCCTCGGCCCGGTGCGCAAGAGCATCGACGACATCATCGCCCTGTCGCCCGACGAGGAGATCGCCGTCGTCGGCGGCGTCCACAAATACGAGTTCCGCGGCAACTGGAAGCATCAGATCGAGAATCTGAACGACATGTACCACCCCTTCTTCTCTCACGCCTCGACGGTGGAGAAGGACGGGCGCCAGTTCCAACGCCGCAGCGGCGACACGGAGGGCGCGCAGATCGGCGGCCAGTCGGGCGGCCCGAACGCGGTGTTCGAGAAAATTCCCCTGCGCGGCTTCCCCTTCGGCCACAGCCTGTGCGGCGCCATGCCCTTCAACGGCGAGCGCGGCGGCCCCGTCTTCGAGGAGTACCGGCGCCGCCTCATCGCCCGCCACGGGGAGGAGCGGACGCGTGCGATCCTGACCGTCGACTGGCACAACACCATCGTCTACCCGAACCTCTGCCTCCAGTCGGCGGCCCAGCACATCCGCGTCATCAACCCGGTCGCGGTGGACCGGACCGAGGTCTACGTCTACCCGATCCTGCTGAAGGGCGTGCCGGACCCGATCAACCACGACGTGATCCGCTACCTGAACGTCACCCACGCCGCCGCCTCGCTGATCCAGACCGACGATCTGGAAGCGTTCGAGCGCATCCAGAGCGGCATCGAGACCGACGGCGCCGACTGGCTCGTGCTGGCGCGCGGGGCCGACAAGGACGTCGAGGAGGCGGATGGAAGCTGGTCCGGCATCGGGACGAGCGAGTTGCCGATGCGCAACCAGTATCGCGCCTGGACCCGCTACCTGTCGGAAGGAGCCCTGTGATGCCGGACAGCCTGCACCCCGCCCCGCTGGCGAAGCCCACTCTGGCGGAAGTCGAGGCCTTCCTCTACGGGGAGGCCCGCCTGCTCGACGAACGCCGCTTCGAGGAATGGGAGGAGCTGTTCACGGCGGACGGGTATTACTGGGTTCCGACCGAGCCTGGACAGACGGATCCGCTGACCCGGGTGTCGATCTTCTACGACGACCGTGCCCTGATGCGACGGCGTATCCAGCGCCTGCGCCATCCGGACATCCATGTCCAGGATCCGCCGTCCCGCACCGTGCGGATCGTCGGGAACGTCCGCGCCGACCACGAGGAAACGGAGGACTCCCGCACCCTGCACCTCCACACCTCCAGCCTGATCGTCCTGGAGTACCGGCTGGGGACGCAGCGCAGCTTTGGCGGGCTGGTCACCCACGCGCTGACGCGGGAGAACGGCTCGCTGCGCATCCGATGGAAGAAGGTCGAACTGATCAACGCCGACGGCGTCTTCGGTCCGCTCGCCATCCCGTTCTGACGGACCGGCCGGCACCGATGCCGCAGCCGGGTGTCCTGGCAGGCACGCGGTGCCGGTTCACGACCGGCGACCCGGAGTTCACCCTTCCTCCGCCGCTGCGCGCGAGCCACGTCGCGGCGTGGTCGAGGGAGGCGCGCTCCGACGGCATAAGGCTGACAAGCCTCGCTGACGGTACTGTTCGACGTGGCGTCGGTGGTGCTCGCCGCCGTGGCCGGCATGGAGGATTGCCCGATTGATCCCGATGGCTGTTGGAGCCGTGAAAAATATTTGCTCCAGGTTTTTCCCTTCAAAATCAAAAGTGTAGATTTTTGACGGCCCAAGCGTCGGGCATGCCGGTTATCCTCTGCATATTCTCAAACACTTTCAAGATGCTAAGAGCGCCTAACAGAAGCTTGAGTCGTCTCTCGACTCGTCATCCCCGCGAAGGCGGGGATGCAGAGTTTTCCGAGCGGAACCCATGGGAAAAGCCTGGATCCCCGCCTTCGCGGGGATCACGGTTCCATTGGGCACCGATGGCGAAAGCGGAATTCTGTTAGGCGTTCCAAGTAGTGTCTCGATAATCGAGTGGGAGTGAGGGATACAAGCGGCGGAAACGTCGTAGTTTCGGCTGCGGATTTCGCCGCCGCTCAATTGCCATTCTCGCCCTTTTTTATTCACCCATCTGACAATGATGCGAATATTTCTCCATAATTTGACCAGAAATGACGAAATTATTTAAAATACTCTATGATTTCCATAAAAATATAATCGGATATCTTATAAGATACAGTGCTTATTAATAAAAGAAGCATTGGAGAATCTTAACGGGGCTCAATCCGGTAAGTACGCGAATTTTTGTTATCTTGACGTACGTTATGGTTTTTGGATGATGGCAAAAACCCACGCTGGGCAGGAATGAAATTGAGAGGCGGCGATGACCGATGACATTGGCTTGTTCCGTTACAACACTCCACCTGCCTTCTGTGATCATGCACTGGATCTCGGCGAGGAGTATTACCGGCAGGCTGGGGTCAGTCGGTTGCATCGTCACGACCGGCTCGATCTCGACTTGGTGCAAGCCGGCGAGTTGGTCTTCATCAAGACGGATGCCCTCCCGTTCTTCCGTCAGGCTCTGCCCAAACTGAAGGTGCCGATCACCCTGGTGACCGGAGTCAGCGACATCTCCCCCGTCGATTTCGAATCCATGCTCGATGATGAACGCATCATCTCCTGGAGCGGACAAAACCTGCCCCTCTGGTCGGATAAGGTGCTCCAACTGCCTTGCGGCTTCACCGAGAGGGAAAGGGATTACGGAAATCAGGATACCATCCTGGCCGCCGCTGGCGGCATGCCTTGGGAAGAGCGCCCGATCGATATCCTGATCACCGCCATGGCCGATACCGCCCCGGAACGGCGGGAGCTTGCAATCAAAGGTGCCTTCGTGTCTCGGGAGAGGCTGCGCTACCCGGATTATCTGGCCTTGATGGGACGGGCGAAATTCGTGGTCTGCCCGCGTGGCAACGGGCCAGACACGATCCGCCTGTGGGAAGCTCTCTCCGTCGGTGCGGTTCCCATCGTGCGTAGCGGGATCCTTGATCCGCTTTATCGCCGCTACGGCGCTGAAATCGTCGATGATTGGACCGAAGTGCCCGACGTCCCAAACCGCATCGGATCCTCCGGCAGGACGGTGCGGGAGCAGGCGGTACGCTGTTTTACGGAACGGTCCGGCTTGTTCTTCGCTCACTATTGGCGCGAGCAAGTGATGAACCACCATGCGAGCCGGATGGAATGACCGCCTGCTCCTGTCCCGAGAGCGTGAAAATGACGATCCAACCGCCCGATCAACTCCTGCAGAAGCGTTTTCTGCCGAACTCCTGCCAACTGGTGACTCTGGGCCGGCAGGCCGACGGATGGCATGGCGAGAACGCAGCCGGACACCAGGTGCTGGCCGGAGAAGCCCCCGCCTCGCTGGACCGCTGGGTGGCGGATCACGGACTCCGCCATATCGATTGGCTGACCCTGCACCGGACCGGCAGGGCGCATGCCGTTCTGGAAGGGGCAACGGAACTGCTGCGGCTGCGCCGGATCGATTTCATCCAGTTCGACGGGGACGAGGCTGGAGACGATCTGCCGGCGCTCTACGCGCTGCTGCAACGGAACGGCTACTCCCTGTTTCGTTTCGCCGAGCGCAACCTGAAGCACTTCCGTGCTCCGCCGGCGGACCGGCCGCCCTGCACCCATCTGGCGGTTGCGCCGCGCCACTGGAAAAGATTGTTCAGCCGCGACACGACGATGTTCGACCATCGGGAGCTTTTCAGCCGCCATGGGGTGGTTCCGCGGGGCACCATCCATGTCGGCGCTCACGAAGGCGACGAATATCCCGGCTACGTCGCCGCCGGTTGTCGTCGGGTGCTGTTCATCGAGGCCGATCCCGATACCTTCTCCCGGCTGTCCCCGCGATTTGCCGGCAACCCCGATGTGATCTGCCTCAACATCGCGGTTGCCGAGACCAGCGGCCGGGCCGTCTTTTCCCGGATGAGCGGGGATCAGGCGAACTCATTGCTGCGACCGAAGGGGCATCTCGATCTCTACCCGCACATCGTTCCGACCGGTACCATCGAGGTGGAAACCGCTCCGCTGCCGCGGATCCTGACCGACAACGGCCTCGACATCGGAGACTACAACGTTCTGACGATGGATGTTCAGGGAGCGGAACGGTTGGTGCTGGATGGCTGCGACGCCCTTCTGCCCCGATTCGACGCCGTGCAGACGGAGGTCAACTACAAGGAACTGTACGAGGGGTGCGGCTTGATCGCCGATCTCGACGACCGACTGTTCCCACACGGGTTCGAACGGGTCGAGGAAATCAGCCCGTATCACCACAGTTGGGGTGACGCCTTCTACGTCCGGCGCTGATCCGTCAGTCCAGCAACACCGGCTCCGCCCAGGGATCGAAGGGGCGCAGCCCACCGACACCGCGGTCCGGTCGCAGCATCGCCGCAGCCTGTCCGTTGAGCATCGCCGCGGTGACCGAGAAGGAACTGTTCGACACCGCCAGGAGATCGGCGGAGGACAGCATTCGATGGTCGATTAGGAACTCGGCTCCCGGCAGAGGGTCCGCGATATCACCGGCATGCAGCGGTGCGTAGGCGGCAAAACGCCGGATCACCGCCGGATCGTCGGTCGCGACGTAGAGCACCGGCCGGTCGAGGCACGGCCACACAGCCCCCAGCCAGTCCAGGTACCAGGCTTCCGGCGCCGTCCAGAAGCGCCCGTTCCCGAAGTCGCCGCGCCGCAGATGGATGGCCACCAGGGTTCGGCCCCGCGACCGCAGCGCGGCCTCCGCGCGATCCGCCAGTTCCGCCACACCGTCCGCCAGCGAGAACAGGGATCGGAAACGGTCGCGGTGCGGCGCCAGGGGGGTCATGTCGCCACAAAAGAAACCGACGACGTCCCGGCCGCCACGGAGGGCCGGCCGGTCGCCCGCCAGCAGACCTGCGATGCCCAACTCATCCTCATGGAGAATGGGCAGCGGCGTTCCCGGAAGCGGATCGTCCAACCCATACAGCGGCCGTCCGACCCAGTCCGGCACCTCAAGTTCCAGCCCGTTGCGTTCCGCGGCGATGCGCAGGACACCGTATTGAAGCAGTTGGTTCCCAAATCGCCCCGCCCGCCCGAGGGAGGACCCCGCCAGACGCCCGCGCCCCGAGGCGGCGCGCGGAGAGGGCGCCGTCACAACCGGCCGAAGGCGTTGTAGAGCACGACGCGTAAAAGCGGTGCCGATGCCGGGAAAAAGCGCGATGACCCGATCATAGACCGCCAACGCTTCGGCATCCGCTCCCAGGCACTCCAGGGACTCCCCTTCCACGAGCAACCCGGACGGTAATCCGGGTTGCAGGCACAGGGACCGCCGCGCCGAGGCCAGTGCACCCACCGCCCCCTTTCGCCGCAGGCGAACCCGCCCCAGCGCAGCCCAGCTTTCCTCATCCGCGGGTTGGAGGGCGAGCGCCCGCCACAATGCCCCTTCCGCCCTTTCCGTACGCCCCGCCCGTTCGCAAAGACGACCGAGTTGAGCGAAGGCGGGCGCCTCGTCAGGACGAAGGCGCAGCAACCGCAGCAGCGTTTGCTCGGCGCCCTCCACTATGTGCCGCTCATCCAGGGCAACCGCCCGATTGAGAAGCGCCTCCGGCGAAGCCGGATTCAACGTCAGCGCCCGCCGCCCAGCCGCTTCCGCCTCCGCGAAGCGTTCGACACGGTGAAGGGCCGAAGCGAGATTGACCGCCGCTCCTTCGTCCATCGCCGCCACCCGGACGGCCCGCCGGCCCACCGCCACGGCGGCCATGCCCTGCGCGGCCTCCTGCAAAGCGAGACCCAGGTTCCCCCACCCTCCAGCGTGTGACGGCTCAAGGGCGAGCAGCCGCCGGTAGGCGTCCTCGATGCGCCACTCCGCACCGGCGGGAGGCGTACCGGCACGATGCAAGGACACGGCCAAAGCCCACCAGGCTTCGGCATCATCCGGCCGGGACGCCAGGATCGAGCGGCGGGAGTCGAGGCTTTCCAACCAGCGGCCGAGCGTGGACAGCACCTCTGCCCGCTCACGGTGCGCACGCTCCAACCGGGGGTTCAGCCGGACCGCGTGGCCAAGAGCCGTGGCGCTTCCGTCAAGGTCCCTGAGATGCTTCAGAACCATGGCCCGGTCGAAGGTCGCGACGAGGTCGCCCGGACGAAGAGCCAGGACACGGCGGTAGTATGATGCGGCCCGTGGAAAATCCGCCGAGTCGAAAGCCCGCTCGGCCAGTTGACGAAGCGCTTGGTCGGCCCGCTCCCAAGCCTCGGCCAAGTCGGGCCGCCGGATCAAAGCGTTGCGGTAGCTGTCCAGCGAAGCGTCGTATCGGCCGAGCGCATCACAAATCTTACCGCGATTCAGATGAAACGCTGGAACGTCCGGCTCCACGGCGATGGCGGCCTCAACGCACGACAACCCTGTCTCAATCCGTCCGGTCTGGGCCAGAAGCACCCCGAGAAGATGCAGCGTCTGCGGTTGATCCGGGACCGCATCGAGGATCCGTCCATACAGCGTTTCCGCTTCCGCCAACCGGCCGGCCATGTGGTGATCCACGGCCAGCGCCAATGCTTCTGAAACGTTGGCCATCGGGAATCACGCGTCTAATGGAAGAGGAGCGATGGTGACGGAAAATTCCGGCAAGGCACGGGAGGGCTTGATTTCTTTGGCACGGAGCCGCACGCCGGTCGACGATAGCAAGCTTATCCGATCATGTCAGCCTGCCCCTGCGTGCGAGGTCATCGCGCTTTCATGACGTGGAATTCCCATGAAACGCGAAAAAACAATATGCATACAGACGATTTAGATACATCAGCTGCCTTCAACGCCGGATGGAAGAATATCATTCTGCGACAAAATGAAATTTTTAGTAATTTAATTTTTAAATTCACCAATCCATAGCAATATGAGAATGCGATTTCTGCCGATATGAGGAATGGTCACGTCGCCGTCACTCCTGTCGGATAACGAGCGTCTTGCTGATTGCGTCGAAAGCGCGTCCGGCAAGCCCGGGCTTGGCGCCGGGCTTCCAAAGTCCGCCGGAGTTCGAGCCATCATACCCTCCGGGGCATTCGCGCCTCGGAAACTCTACGGGCGGCGACGCTTGCCGACCTGGTTTTTTATACGACCGCAAATCCGTCCAGAAAGCGGGCGCAATCTCACAGATGCCGCCTCAGGATGCCGAGGATCAGTTCAGGATTGGTGAGGTGCGGCAGATGCCCCTCCGCTTCCGCCAGTTCGAGCGTGCAGACGGGGATTTCGGCGCGCACGAATTCGGCCACGCTCATCGGCACGGCCGGATCCCTGGTGGACTGGATCACCACGGTCGGTGTCGTGGCCAACGGCAACTGGTCACGGACGTCCGATGTGAAGACCGTGATCAGCAGGGACAAGGCGATGTCAGGCTTCATCGCCAGCAGGCCCTTCGTGAACTCGCCGGTGAAGGCGGCCGACGGTGTTCTCCCGACCGCTATGGGAGCAAAGCGCGTGGCCCACGCGGCGTAATTCTCCCGCGCCGCGTCGAAGATATGCTCCAGGTCGCTTTTCTCGAAGCCCCCCTTGTAGGAACCGATGTTCATATAGCAAGGGGATGGCGCGACAAGGATGAGCTTGCGGAACAGCTCGGGCCGCCGGATGGAGGCGAGGAGGCCGATCATGCCGCTCATCGAATGGCCGACATAGGTCACGGGGCCGGTTTCCGCATGCTCCAGCAGCGCGATCAGATCCATGGCGAAGGCGTCGAGGTGACGGTGCGTGGCCGCGTTGAAAACGGCGGCACTGCGCGGATTGCATCCCATCAGGTCGAACAGGACAACCCGGAAGGATGAGGCGAGCGCATCGGCTATGGGGCGCCAGACCTGTTGATTGCATCCGAAACCATGCGAGAGCACAACGGTGGACGGTCCCGAGCCGAGAACGCGAAGATCGTGCAGAAGCAGCGGATTGGGCAGCGCTCTCATGGGGTCTTCCTGCGTTGTGGAGAGCTATATTGCTGTTCAAACCGATGGTGGCAAGCGGTTGCCACGCCAGGGTGGCTCGGCTTGAACGGCTTTTTTCCAATGAAGGCGCAGGCGCCACACCCAGTCTTCCAAAGGCGCGGCACCCGATACGCCGCAAGCAATTCCCGTTCATAAGGACATGGCCCACCCATGGGCACAATCCGACCGCAAGCTTCCGGTCACGACGGATCGGCGTTGTTGGGCACGATCCTGCATCATGACAAGAATTTTAGAGAAATCCCACATTTTTTCCGTGGTCTTCGCACCCTTATCGCTTGCTATTTCGGCGGCTCCCACCTCCTATGCGTGGAAAACGGGCTGCCAGCTCGGCCCCATGCAAACCGCGAGGTCCACGGTGCCGTTGCGCAAAGCGAAACTCACGATCCTGATCGTGGAGAACGAGGCCATCCTCAGGATGACCACTTCCGAACTCCTGGAATCCTGGGGACACGAGACCGTGCTGGCCGGCAGCGCCGACGAGGCCATCGCGCTGGTCGAGGCCGGCGCCCGGCCGGACTTCGCGTTGCTGGACATCCTGCTCGGCGCGGGCCCGGACGGCATCGCGCTGGCGTCCATCCTGCGCAAGCGCTGGGATATCCTCTCGATCTTCGTGTCGGCCAACCTCCAGGGCGAGCCTCTGAACCAGGCGATCCGCACCGGCCCACTCCATATCCTGAAGAAGCCCTTCACGGAAATGGACCTGCGGCGGATGCTGAGCTATGCCAAGGAAACGCTGACGGACGAGCCCTGCGACGTCGATCCGGGCAACATCTGGCTCAAGCCCGACCGGGGCGAGGCTGCGCTGTAGCGGACCGCCGAGCGCCGACCGCCGCGCCCGGCTGGCGAAAGCCGGCACCGTCAGGCTGCGCCAAACGGATGGGCTGCAATTTTCCGTTCCACGCCCCATGTCCCAGGGAAAGGGCAACCGCCCCCTCCAAAGGCATGGCCCCAGGATACCGGGGCCAGGAAACACGGGAAGGAAGCACATGGCCTTGATCCCCTGCGCCGCTTGCGGCCACATGATCTCCGCCCAGGCCCCGTCCTGCCCCTCCTGCGGGCACCCTGGAGCCAACGCGCCGAACAGCGGGCGCGAAGGGGTGGCGCGAATCGCCGGAACCGTCGCCGGCTCCTACATCTCGGCGCAGATGCTGGCGAGCGTGATCGTCGGGTCCGTGGCCATCATCAGCTTCGCCGCCATCATGATCGCCGTGATCCTGAAAGGCTGACCGCCGCCGCAGGGAGCCGCCGCACGGCTATGACGCGGAAGACACCGGCCTCTTGTCCAGTACCTCCCTCAAGGCCCCCGCCAGCTCCTCGATGCGGTGGGGCTTTGACAGAAGGCGGAAATCGGCGGCGTCGCGGATCTCCTCGCTGTCGCCCAGACGAGCAGGGCCACGGGGATCAGGACGGAGAGCGCGAGCATGCTCCGCAACGTCCACTCCGAGCCCCTCCATTTCAGAACATGATCCAGCCTGCTGCCCGGCTCCTGGCCTCCACGAAAGCCCGCACCGAAAGATCGACCATGGCGAGGGACCGGGCGCGCTCGTAGGATCGGGAAAGGATGTCGGCCGCGAAGCCGGGCTGGTGGGAACGGCGCCGGAACTCCACAGCGCTCAACGGTTGCTCCGGAACCCCTTTCCAGAAATTCGGCTTGTCCAGCGGGCCGAAGTTCACGGCCCGGAATCCGAAATTCCGCTCGCCGTTCGCGTGCCGACTGGACAGAAGCTCGACATTGCGATGGGCGATGATCGGCAACGATCCTAGCCCTTCGTCATCGCCTTGCGGGCCACCGTCCGTTTGGCAGGCGCCGCCGCGGGGCCTGCAACGCTCCCGTGATCGGGTGTTTCCCTGAATTGCCCGTCCCCCCCGGTTCGTGGTTTGGGAAGAGAGGGGCGGCGTCGCGTCCTCAAGAGGGTGAACAGAGAGCCGGCATGATCAGATGGATTTCGACGGCCCCTTTCCGCCGCCTGCGACGGCGACAGCCCCCGGCACGGATGGCCGCCCTCCCCAGCCTGCTTCTCGCCGCCGGTGTCGCCGCCCTCATGGCCATGACGCTCTACGATTCCCGGCTGGACGCCTGGGAGCGGGCGAGCGAGGCCGGCCGGAATCTCGTGCAGGCGATCGAGCATGATCTGTCCTCCGACATCCGGCTGATCGACCTCACGCTCCAGACCACGCTCGACATGCTGGACCGGGCCGAAGGCACGGTGCAAAGCCCGCGCTTCCGGCCGGAGCTGCTGGAGCCCCTCATCGCGTCCGCCCATTACCTCGATGCCGTCCTGCTGCTCGACGGGAATGGCGACGTTCTTTTCGACTCGCGTGGGGATAGGGGAAAGCCGCTCCCCAACCTGGGCGACCGGGATTACTTCACCGCGCTTCGGGACACCCCCGTCAGCGGCCTCTATGTCAGCCGACCTTATCGCAGCCGGCTGGCCGGGGACGCGCTGAGCATCGGCTTCAGCCGGCGCTGGTCGCGCGCCGACGGCGGCTTCGCCGGCGTCGTGCTCGGGGTGATCCGCGTGGAGGCCCTGAGGGAGCTGTTCGAACGCATCCAGCTTGACGCCCGCAGTTCGATCACGCTGCTGCGCGACGATGGCTGCCTGCTCATGCGAAGCCCCTTCAGCGAGGAACAGATCGGGCGCGACCTCAGCAAGGGGCCGGCGATTCCGAAGATGATGGCGTCCCCGAGCGGCCAGTTCACAGCGGTCGCCGCGATCGACGGGGAGGAGCGTCTGTACTCGCACCGGCGGCTGGAAGGCGTGCCCGCCGTCATCAACGTGGCCCTCAGCGTCCGGGAGATCTACGCCGCCTGGTGGCGCAAGGCCGTGATCGTCGGCTTGGCGACCCTGGCGCTGGCGGGAGCGACGGTGGCGACGACGCTGGTGCTGCTGGGCGAGCTGGCGCGCCGCCGCGCGGCCGAACAGACCGCGCGGGAGAGCGAGGCGACCTTCCGGCTGCTGGCGGAGAATTCGAGCGACGCGGTGGTGCGGATCGACCTCGATGGCCTGTGCCGCTACGCCTCCCCGGCGTCGGAGCAGGTCCTGGGACGGCGACCGGAGGACATGGTCGGCCGCTCCATCGCCGAGGGCGTCCTGCCGGACGACCTCCCGGCCCTGGGCGATGCCATGGCCTCGCTGCGCGGCGGCACGCGGTCGGTCACCGTGGCCTACCGCATCGCCCACCCCGACGGCCAGCCCGACGGCCAGCCCGACTGGATCGAAGCGACGGCGCGAACGGTCGCAAGCGAGAGCACGGGGCATCCCGAGTCCGTGGTCGTGGTCGCGCGCGACATTTCCGAGCGCAAGCGGCTGGAGGAGCAGCTCGCCGTCGCCGCGCGCACCGACGGCCTGACCGGCCTTGCCAACCGGCGCTCGTTCGACGAGGCGCTGGACCGCGCGTGGACGCGGGCGCACCGGACCGGCGCGCCGCTGGCGCTGCTCCTGATCGACATCGACCGCTTCAAGCTCTTCAACGACGCCTACGGCCATCCGGCGGGGGACACCTGCCTGCGCCGGGTCGCCGCCACCGTGGCCGGGCTGGCCCGGCGGCCCGGCGATCTCGCCGCCCGTTACGGGGGCGAGGAAATGGCCGTCATCCTCCCCGACACCGACGAGGCCGGCGCCGTCGAACTGGCCGAGCAGCTTCGCTCCGCCATCCAGGGGCTCGCGCTGGAGCATGCCGGCAACCGGCCGGCCGGGGTCGTGACCGTCAGCATCGGGGTGGCCGCCACCGTGCCGCCGGACGGCGACAGGCTGGAACCCGCGACGCTCGTCGCCTCGGCCGACAGCGCGCTCTACGCCGCCAAGCACGCAGGCCGCAACCGGGTCACGCTGTCCACGGACGTGCCGCCATCGCCCGTTCCGCCGCTTCTCCCGGAGGATGAGGACTCCCGTCTCGACGCTTTCGAGCGCTATCTGGCCGCCGGGCTGACCGGGCCGGACGATCCGGAGCTCGACCGGATTTCGCGCCTCGCCGCCAACGCGTTCGAAACCCCCATCGCCCTCGTGACCCTGGCCGGGCGGGACAGGCTGACCTTCGCCGGGCGCACGGGCATGGAGAGCGGCGGCATGCCACGCGCCGCCTCCTTCTGCGCCCATCTTCTGGCAGGCGCGGTGGAATCCCTGGTCGTTCCCAACGCGACCGCCGATTTCCGCTTCGCCGGCAATCCGCTCGTCACCGAACCGCCGGGCGTCCGCTTCTATGCCGGCGTCCCGCTGATCTGCCCCGAGACGAAGAAACGGCTCGGCGCGCTGTGCGTCATCGACTATAAGGCGAGGCCGGCGTTCGCGGAGTCCCGGTTGGCGAGGCTGCGGCAACTCGCCGATCTGGCGGCAAGGAACCTCGCCGACCGGGCGAGGGTGTGGGAGACCAACCCGCCCGAAGGCATCGCCTGCGGGCTGACGTCGGGCGACGCGATCGCAGAACGAACACAGGAAACACAGACGCCGTGACGTCTCCTCCACCGATGCAACCGGCCGCGGTTCCGATCAACGAGCGGGATCGTCTGGCCGCCCTGCGGCGTTTCGAACTGCTCGACACTCCGCCCGAGGCGGCCTTCGACCAGATCACCCGGCTGGCGGCCAAGGTGCTGGACGCCCCGATCGCCCTGATCTCGCTGATCGATGAGAACCGGCAATGGTTCAAGTCGCGGATCGGACTGGACGCGCGGGAGACGCCCCGCGAGTTCGCCTTCTGCGCCCACGCCCTCTCCTCCGACGGGCTCTTCGTCGTCAACGACGCCAGCCTCGATGCGCGGTTCGCGGCGAATCCCCTGGTCACCGGCGACCCGAACATCCGCTTCTACGCCGGCGCGCCGCTGCGGACGGCCGATGGGCTGGCGCTCGGCACCCTGTGCGTGATCGACCGCAAGGCCCGCCCCTCGCTCTCCCCGGTGGAGGAGGAATCGCTCCGCGACCTCTCGGCCATGGTGATGGCCCACATCGAGGCGCGCCGGGCCGTCGGCTACCTGCATCCCCTCACGGCGCTGTCGAACCGCTTCCGCTTCCTGAAGGACATCGACGCGTTCCTCGCGGATGCGGCGCGGCTGGAAGATTCCGGACAGCCCGTGCCACGGGCGGCGATCGTCGTCGTCGATGCCGCCGCATCCCACCAGTACGCCGAACTCACCCGCGTGCTGGGGCAAGTGTCTGCCGACGCCTTCGAGGTCGACGCGGCCCGGCGGATCGGCGAAAACCTGCCGGCGCGCGCCAAGCTCTACCACCTGTCGGCCGCCCGCTTCGCCTGCGTGCTTCCCGATGGGGAGGGTGCCGATCTGGAGGGCACGCTTGGCCGCCTGGCCGCCACGCTGCGGCAGCCCTTCCTGTTCCAGAATGTGCCCTTCGCGGCGTCGGGCGGCATCGGCTGCACCCGATGCCCCGGCGATGGCGATGGCGCTGGAAGCGTGGAACTGCTGCGGGCCGCCACCAGCGCGGCGCACCAGTCGTTGCAGGAGCAGAAGCCCTGGTGCCGCTACGATGCGGTGCAGGATCGGGCCTCCCAGCGGGCGTTCCAGGTTCTCAGGGGGCTGACCGATGCCTTCACCGCGCGGGACCAGCTGAGCGTTCTCTACCAGCCCAAGATCGATCTGCGGACGAACGCCTGCGTCGGGGCGGAAGCGCTGCTGCGCTGGACCCACCCGGTGCTCGGCCCCATCTCTCCCGGAGAGTTCGTTCCCCTGGCCGAGCGGACCGCGCTGGTGCGGCCGCTCACCGAATGGGTGACAACGGCCGTGCTGTCGCAGGTGGCGCTATGGCATGGGCGCGGGCTGCGGCTGCCCATCTCGATCAACATTTCCATGCTCGACCTTGCCTCCGCCACCTTCGCCTCCCGTGTGGCGGCCATGCTCGACCGCCACGGCGTCGAGGCGGGCTGGATCGATTTCGAGGTGACGGAAAGCGCGCTGATGATGGACCGGGCCGAAGCCGGACGGCAGCTCGACCAGCTCCGCCATCTCGGCATCGAGGTGGAGATCGACGATTTCGGCACCGGGCAGAGCGCCCTGTCCTACCTGAAGGACATTCCCGCGACGGTGGTCAAGATCGACCAGCGCTTCATCCGCTCGCTCGCGAGCGAGCGCAGCGACCAGATCATGGTCCGCTCGACGATCGACCTCGCCCACGACCTGGGCTATCAGGTCGTTGCGGAGGGAATCGAAACCGTCGCGGTCTACGACTGGCTGCGCGACCACGGCTGCGACATCGGCCAGGGCTATCTGATGGCGCGCCCGCTCACGGCACCGGCCTTCGAGGGCTGGCTGGCCGCGGGCGGTTACTCGCCGGTGGCTCGCGAACCGGCGTGACCGGGGCTCCCGCGCGTGGCGGCGGCCGGTTTGAGGGCCGGTTTGAGGGCCGGTGTGGGGGCCGGTGTCAGGCCGTCACATCCCTTCCCGGCTGGCCACCGTCACGCACATCTTGTCCTTGCCCTTCAGACTGCCGCAGCCGTTGGGACGCTGAGACACGAAGCGGATGACCACCCGCTGGTTGCTGCCCACAGCCTGGGGGGTCAGCAGCGCCTCGGCGACCTGCGCCTCCACCGAGCGGGCCGGCGCCTGACCGAGGCGCGGCGCGCCACGCGGAGCCGGAACCGGTTCGGCGCTGGCGACCACCACCGGCGCGGGGGTGGAAGCGGGGGCGGGCTTCGGATCCATCCGCTTGGGCTCGACCACGACAGCGGCCGGAGCGGCGGCCGACGCGACGGCCACGGGCGCCGCCTCCGGCCTGCTCTCCACCGGTGCCGGCGGCGGCGCCAGGGCGACCACGACCTCTCCGGCCGTCCGCGTCGGCTTCGGCGCGTCGTTGGGAACCACCGCCACCTCGATGGCGGACGCGCCCGCCGACTGCGAGGGCTCGCGCGGGGCGGAGCCGCGCAGCACCGGGGTCAGCGCCGCGATGTACTGCCGGGTCTCGCGCGGCAGCTTCTGCTTGCCGGCGAGATGGCCGGCGTAGCAGGCCGGACCGCAGTTGTAGGCGGCCAGGAATCCCGGCGCGCCGAACAGGTCGTACATCTCGCGCAGATAGGCGGTGCCGGCCAGGATGTTGTCGCGCGGGTCGGCCGGGTTCGGACCCAGCCCGTACTGCCAGCGCATCAGCTCGTAGGTTCCCGGCATCACCTGCATGAGGCCGATCGCCCCGGCGGAGCTGGTCAGCGGCTTGCCGTTCGCCGCCGTGGCCCGCCCGTTGCTCTCGCGCTGCATGACCGCGCGGATCCACTTCTCCGGCATGTCGTAGCGTTCGGACGCCTCGCGGATCAGATGCGCCCAGCGGCCCAGCGGATCCTTGGGGTCGGGCACGAAGGCCGTCTCGACCGGCGGGGCAACCACCGTCTGCGGCCCTTCGGAGGCGCAGCCGGCAAGCCCCAGAGCAAGGCACAGCAAGGCACCGGCGGCGGGGATCGTCGCGAGATGTCGTTTGACCACGAGGGATTTTCCGTGCTGTTGGCGCGGGGGATCGAAAGTGTTAGGCCGCTTTTTCGGTGTAGAGCCGCCACCTGTCAAGCGACAACACGGCCGTTTCCTCTGATCCAGGTCAATCATCTGTGATGATCGTCGGCGCAATATGGATTTTCGGCAAATCTCCATAGATTGGTTCTTATTTCGAAGGTCTGTATTGATGAGAACCTTGACGGAACATCGTTGCCGCTCTTACTGAAGACGCCACAGCAGGACCCCTCCTTCATGACCGCGCCCACCGTCACCGACACCCCCGCCGCTCCGCGCCGTTTCCGCTGGCTGTGGCTGGTCCTGCTGATCGTGGCGCTGGCCGCCGCCGGCGTCCTGTGGCGCGCCCGCGGCGGCGGGGATGCCGGCGGAACCGCCTCCACCGCACAGCCCGCCCAGCCGCCGGCCGAGCGCCCGGTCGAACTCGCCGGGCTGGAGGTCACGCGCATGGCGCCGCGCCGGCTGACCGACACGGTGCGGCTCAGCGGCTCGGTGGCGCCGATGGAGCAGTCGGCGGTCAAGGCCGAGGTTGCCGCCCGGCTGGTCGAGGTGACGGTCCGCGAGGGGCAGCCGGTGCGCAAGGGGCAGGTGCTCGCCCGCTTCGACACCGCCGACCTCACCGCCCGCCTCAACGAGAAGCTCAGCAACCTGGAGGGCGCCAGGGCGCAGCTCGTGCTGGCGGAGAAGACCCGCTCCAAGAACATCGCCCTGCACCGGAAGGACATCGTCTCGGACACCAACCTCGATCAGGCGCAGAGCAGCTTCCAGGTCCAGCAGGCCCAGGTCGGCGCGCTCACGGCCCAGGTCGAGCTGGCGCGCAAGGCGCTGCGCGACGCGGTGGTGCTGAGCCCGATCGACGGGATGGTGGCGACGCGCTCGGTCAATCCGGGGGAGAATCTCGCGGTCAACGCCGCGCTCTTCACCGTCGTCGACCTCAGCCGGGTCGAGGTCGAGGCGACCGTCCCGGCCGACGACGTCGCCCGGCTGAGGACCGGCCAGACCGTGCGGCTGCGGGTGGAGGGCTTCGGCGAGCGCGACTTCGTCGGCACCATCGCCCGCATCAACCCGATGGCGCGGGCAGGCTCCCGGGCCATTCCGGTCTATGTCAGCCTCGACAACGCCGACGGCGCCTTGCGCGGCGGCATGTTCGCCAGCGGCGAGGCGCTGGTCGCCGAGGCGGAGAACGCGCTGGCCCTGCCGCCGGTCGCCGTCCGCCACGACGCGCAGGGCGACTACGCGCTGGTGATCGTCGACGGCCGCACCGAGCGGCGCCCCGTCACCCGGACCGGCCTGTGGTCGCGCGGCGATCTGGTGCAGGTGGAGGGGCTGGCGCCCGGCGACCGCGTCGTCACCGGCAACCTGCCGGGCCTCGCCGCCGGCCGCCCCGTCACCGTGCTGGGCACCGTGTTGGGAACCGAGAGCGGCGGGAGCCCCTGAACCATGCCGATCACCCGCATCAGCGTCGACAACCCGGTCTTCGCCACCATGATGATGGTGGCGCTGATGGTGCTCGGGCTGTTCTCCTACAACCGCCTCGGCGTGGACCAGTTTCCCAACGTGGATTTCCCGGTCGTCGTCGTCTCCACCCAGTACCCCGGAGCCAGCCCGGAGACGGTGGAGACCGACGTCACCCGCCCGGTCGAGGACGCCGTCAACACCATCGCCGGCATCAAGACGCTGACCTCGCGCTCCTACGAGAGCCAGTCGGTGGTGATCGCCGAGTTCGACCTGAAGACCTCCTCCGTCCAGGCGTTGCAGGATGTGCGCGAGAAGGTGTCGGCGATCCGCGCCGCCTTCCAGGAGGACGTCAAGGACCCGCAGATCACCCGCTTCAACCCGGACGACCAGCCCATCCTGTCGCTGGCGGTGAAGTCCGAGATCCGCCCCCTGCGCGACCTGACGACGCTGACCGACCAGATCGTCCTGAAGCGGTTGCAGAACGTGCGCGGCGTCGGCAAGGCGACCATCGCCGGCGGGGTGAAGCGCCAGATCCAGGTGCGCCTGAGGCCGGAGAAGCTGGAGGCGCTGAACGTCGGCGTCGACGAGGTGATCCGCGCCGTCACCGGCGAGAACCAGGACATGCCGGCCGGCACCGTGTCGGGCAACGGCAGCGAGCGCGTCGTCCAGGTCGACGGCCGGGTGAAGGATCCCCGCCAGATCCTCGACCTCATCGTCGCCCGGCGCGGCGGCGCGCCGGTGCGCGTCGGTCAGGTCGCGGAGGTGGTGGACGGGCAGGAGGAGCAGGATTCGCTGGCGCTGTTCAACGGCGCTCCGGCGCTGGCCGTCGACATCGTCAAGGTCCAGGGCGCCAACACGGTGGAGGTGGCGCGCGGCCTCTACGCCGCCATCGCCGAGTTGAAGCAGGCCGGCGGCGCCCTGCCCGCCGACGTCGTGCTGGAGATCGTGCGCGACAGCTCGCGCGGCATCACCGGCTCGCTGAACAACGTCCAGAAGACGCTGGTCGAGGGCGGCGTCCTGACCGTGCTGATCGTCATGCTGTTCCTGGGCTCCTGGCGCAGCACGGTGATCACCGCGCTGACCCTGCCGGTGGCCGTGCTCGGCACCTTCGGGGTGCTGGCCGCGCTCGGCTTCACCCTGAACGTCATGACGCTGATGGCGCTGTCGCTCGCCATCGGCATCCTGATCGACGACGCCATCGTGGTGCGCGAGAACATCATGCGCCACCTCGCCAAGGGCCAGGGCCACCGGCAGGCGGCGCTCGACGGCACCTCGGAGATCGGGCTGGCGGTGCTGGCGACGACGCTGACCATCGTCGCGGTGTTCCTGCCGGTCGCCTTCATGGGCGGCATCATCGGCCGCTTCTTCCTGCAATTCGGCGTCACCGTCTCGGCCGCCGTGCTGATCTCGCTGTTCGTGTCCTTCACGCTCGACCCGATGCTGTCGAGCGTCTGGTACGACCCGGCGGCCCACGGCCGGCACGGGCGGGGGGTCTTCGGCCGCTTCGCGCGGGCCTTCGGGCGCGGCTTCGACGCGCTGTCGCACGGCTACGGCCGGGCGCTGGGATGGAGCCTGCGCCACCGCTGGGTGGTCCTGCTGGGCGCGCTCGTCGTCTTCGTCGGCAGCTTCGCGCTGGTGCCGCGCATCGGGGTGGAGTTCGCGCCGGCCGCCGACCTCGGCGAGCAGATCGTCGAAATCGAGGCGCCGGTCGGATCCTCGCTCGACTACACGGCGGCCAAGGTCCGGCAGGTCGAGGCGGCGATCCGCGAATTCCCCGAGGTCGCCTACACCTACGCCACGGTGAACACCGGCGTGTCGGTCGGCCGCAACCGGGGCAGCGTCTACATCCGCTACGTGCCGATCGACCGGCGCAAGCGCTCGCCCAACGATCTGGCGCCGCTGCTGCGCGACCGCATGGCGGTGATCCCCGGCGTGATCGTCGGCATCGCCATTCCCGGTGTCGGCGGCGTGCAGAAGCAGATCCAGGTGTCGGTGCAGGGCCGCGACATCGGCGAACTCGACCGCATCGCCCGGCGGGTCGCCGACGCCATGGCCGGCATCCGCGGCTTCGTCGACGTCGACAGCAGCCTGAAGGCCGCCAAGCCCACCCTGTCGGTCCGGCTCGACCGCGATCTGGCGAGCGACCTCGGCATCGGCACCGCCAAGGTGGCCAGCACGCTGCGCCCGCTCTTCGCCGGCGACAAGGTGTCGAGCTGGAAAGCGCCCGACGGCGAGAGCTACGACGTGCTGGTCCGCCTGCCGGAGGGCGACCGCGTTGGCCGCGCCGACCTCGACCGGATTTATCTGGCGGGGTCGGCCGACGCCAACGGCACGCCGCGCATGGTCCCGCTGTCGCAGGTGAGCAGCGTCTCCACCACGCTCGGCGCCTCGCAGATCAACCGCCGCGACCTTCAGCGCGAGGTGAACGTGTCGGCCAACGTCCAGGGCCGCGCGGCGGGCGACGCCGGCGGGGAGTTGCAGGCGGCCATCGCCGGAATCGAACTGCCGCCCGGCTACCGCATCGTCTTCGGCGGCTCGACCAAGGACATCGCCGAGACCAGCGGCTACGCGGCGCAGGCGCTCGCGCTGGCGGTGATCCTGATCTACCTGATCCTCGCCTCGCAGTTCGGCAGCTTCCTGCAACCGCTGGCGATCATGGCGTCGCTGCCGCTGGCGCTGGTCGGCGTGTTCCTCGGGCTGCTGGTGGCCGGATCGACGCTGAACATCTTCAGCGCCATCGGCTTCATCATGCTGATGGGGCTGGTGACCAAGAATGCCATCCTGCTGGTCGATTTCGCCAACCAGGCCCGCGCCAGGGGGGCCGACCTGCGGACCGCCCTCGTCGAGGCCGGAATCATCCGCCTGCGCCCCATCGTCATGACCACCATGGCGATGATCTTCGGCATGATCCCGCTGGCGCTCGGCATCGGCGAAGGCGCGCAGCAACGGGCGCCGATGGCGCACGCGGTGATCGGCGGGCTGATCTCCTCGACCATCCTGACGCTGCTGGTGGTGCCGGTGATCCTCAGCTACCTCGACGGGCTGTCGCGCCGCCTCAAGCGCCGTTTCGCCCACCAGGACCCGGACGCGCGCGTCCGGCCGGCGGAGTGACTCACCCGCTGTCCGGGTGGCTTGCCTTTTCCAATCGTCGCCATGTCCGGAACTCGATCCGGGCATCCGCAGCCGCAAGCGCGGCAACACGCATACGACCAAGCCAAACCCGATCGAGACGGGTTGCCGCTCTGGGATCGGGCCGCTCGCTTGGCCGCCTCATTCAAACAGTATTTCGACTGGATTTTCTCATTTCCCTAAAAGCACTGTTTTCCTCTAACGGCCTTTAGCGATCTCGGTTGCCAGGATTAACATATCGTCCCCCGGTTCGCGAAACCGAGGACGTGGAGGCAGCAAATCCGCCAGTTTCAGAGATGGATCGGCATGCCTGAAATTTTTATAATCCAGAACCGCTTGATAAAATTCTGCGAGAGAATTCTGTCTTTGGCGGTTTGCATTGAATATTCTTACCACCCACACAAGAATAAATAGAGATCCAATTCTTGTTATACCCGAAGTTACCGTATTTGATATCATCTCAATTCTTGAAGAATTTTCTGATTCAACTGTATGAATTTTTGCTTCTTCCAATTCAGCAATTTTTTCTTTTGATTCTGATTCGATTTCCGCCACCCTTATCCTTGCATCATAATCTATTTTAGATGTTTCTATAACAACATCCGGAGTATTTTGTTTCATTTTACCGATTATAGTATCGAGAATAGCCAAAGTTTCTTTTTTTGCTGCAATTGTTTTATCTATTTCATTTTGATTTTGTGTGTAAGATTGCACATTTATATAATTTTCAACTGGCAAGTTTCTTTTAATTTGAGACGATGCAGGGCTTATCATTCTTGCATTAGGATGAAAGTCAAAATTTGTTGGAGAGTGCTTTTTCCCGTCATCAAATCTATTGATCCTATCTATCAATTTTTGAATTGCCGGCTTTAGGTCATCTGGCAAATTCCTTATTATAGCTGCCAATTCAATTCCAAGAACAGCCAAAGATTCATATATCCGGGCTTCTGCCTCTTTGAGTTTTTCGTTGGCCTTGATTTCCGCATCCGTCATAAAAATATAATCTAAAATTTTATTATTTATTTTATCTGCACCAACAAATATACTAAGACAAACAAATATAGAAAATATGGTCGCAATCATATGTAATGTGGATGATTTTTTATGATGTAGTATTCTTTTCTTTAAATCTGAAATTATTTTTGTTTCATCTTCTTTGTTTCTGGTGATTTCACCGATTGAGGATTGAGTATCGCCCTTCTCCAAAGACTCCCTTTCCATTCGCCTTCTCCGACATTATTTCATTATGCTTAACACTGATAGCTGTGATTGACGCTCACTCCTGGTCATCAAGGAGAGCAGATCATCCAAAATTGTGCAAAAAATACGAATAAATTGTCAATGAAACAATCAATGCTCCAATATGGATATGACCTGCCGTGTCAGGTTATTTTTCAAACGGCCGATGAGCGTCGTAGAGCGCTACGTGCGCCAACTCGATTTCACGTGAATGTTAAGAACAATCATAAAGGCTCCTGTATTTCCATCGGTGCCCCAAAGCAACCGAAGGCAACCTCATACGAAGGCCGGCGAGCGCAGCGTCGATTCCACGCCCACGGCGTCAAAATTCCTCTCCAGCCAGCGGTCGCCGGCCCGGCGCCCGGCCTCGCGCAGCCATGACAGGAAGGCCCAGTCGGTCATCATCTTCGAATAGACGCCGAGATCGCGCAGCTCCGCGTCGGCGTCGATCAGATGCAGGTTGGACTCGACCCCATAGGCCGCCAGCGCCCGCAGCTCGCGCACCAGCGGCGCGTTGAAGGTGATCTGGCTGAGGCGGGCCGCGATCCCGGCGGCGTCCTCCGGCGTGTCGGGGACGGTCAGCGGGTTGATCGTCACCAGCGCGACGTCCACGCCGGGGCAGGCCCGAATCAGCGGGAACACCGCCGGGTTGGCGATGTAGCCGCCGTCCCAGTAATCCTGCCCGTCGATGCGCACCGCGCGGAACAGGTGCGGCAGGCAGGCCGAGGCCAGCAGATGGTCGACGCCGACCTGCGTCTCGTCGAACAGGGCCAGTCCTCCGCTGCGCACGTTGGTGGCGCTGACGAACAGCCGCAGCCCGGCCGAGCGGATCAGGTCCGGCTCGATCAGTTCGCCCAGCAACGCACGCAGGGGATGGAAGTCGGCCGACTGGAGCTGGTAGGGCGTGATCCAACGGCGCGCCCAGTCGAGCAGATGCGTGCCCGGCGTGTGGTCGACGTTCCAGCGGCCGAACATCCAGGCGCTCAACCCCGGCTGGATCGGGCCGAGCCGTCCGGCGGCGCTGATCCGCTCCCAGAAGCGGTCGAGTTCCGCCCGTGCCCCCTCCCGGCCGCCGCGCGCCCAGCCCTGGACCAGCACGGCGGCGTTCATCGCCCCGGCGCTGGCTCCGCTGACGCCGGCGATCTCGATGTCCTCCTCCAGCAGGCGGTCGAGCACGCCCCAGGTGAAGGCGCCGTGCGCCCCGCCGCCCTGGAGGGCGAGCGCCAGACGCTTCGTCGGCCCCGTCACGGAAGGGCGGGCAGGCGGACGGGTCGGGTGCGGCAGAGCCGGAACGGTCGCCCCGGCGCCGCCCGGCCGGCGCCGCAGGGCGCCCCAGAGCTTCGCAAGTTTCGCCATGATGCGGATCCCCACGATGATGCTGCATTGCAACATGAGAGCCCGCCACGGCGACGACAAGGGTGCCCCGCCTTTCGGCCAAGGCCGAGGCGGATATGGGCGGCAAAGGGCCGCAACATGGAAAGCCCCGGCGGAATCCTCTAAGCATGGGCCTTTCCGCAACGCCGCGACTGGACGACCTGTGCCGACGATCATACCCATCGAGGATCCGGACGATCCCCGCATCGCCGCCTACCGGGACGTGCGCGAACGCGATCTGGTCGGGCGCGACGGGCAGTTCATCGCCGAGGGCGCCGTCGTCGTCCGCAGCCTCGTCGAGGCGCGGCACCACCGCGCGCTGTCGCTGCTGATCGCCGACAAGCGGGTCGAGGCGCTGGCCCCGCTGATCGCCAAGCTGCCCGAGGGCACGCCGGTCTACACCGCGACGCAAGCGGTGCTGGACCGCATCGCCGGCTTCCCGCTGCACCGGGGCATCCTGGCGCTCGGCGAGAAGGCGCCGCTGCCGGCCGCCGCCGATCTGCTGGCCGCGACGGGGAAGCGGGCGCGGGTCGTCCTGCTGTTCGGCATCGGCAACCACGACAATCTCGGCGGCATCTTCCGCAACGCCGCCGCCTTCGGGGCGGACGGGGTGATCCTCGATTCCGGCTGCTGCGACCCGTTCTACCGCAAGGCGATCCGGGTCTCGGTCGGCGCCACCCTGCTGGTTCCGACCGCGCGGCTGGCGCCGGGCGAGGATCCGCTGGCCCTGCTCGACGCCGCCGGGTTCGAGGCGGTGGCGCTCAGTCCCGCCGGCGCCGAGACGCTGGCCGCCCTGCCGCCGCCGCCGCGCGCCGCCCTGCTGTTCGGCTCCGAGGGGCCGGGGCTACCCGCCGCCCTGCTCGCCCGCGCCCGCACGGTGCGCATCCCGATGGCGGGAAGCTTCGATTCGCTGAACGTCGCGACGACCAGCGGCATCGTCCTGCACCATTTCGCCGCCAACCCCATCAGCGGCCCCATCGCCGAACCGGACCACAGCCGATGACCGATCCGACCATGGACGATGTCCCCGCCGCCGACCCGCATCTGGTGCATGATCTGGCCTCCTCGCATCCGGAGGTGACGACGCTGGCCGCCGCCGGTCTGGCGCGGATGATCGACGCCGAAGGGCGCGGGCTCGTCCCGCTCGGCCTGCCGCTGCCCAAGGGCAAGCGCGACCTGCTGGTGCCGGCCGACCGGCGCCCGGCGATCCTGCTGGAGATCCAGGGCCGCATCGACCGGGCGCGGCGACGCGACGCCCTGCTGGCCCAGGGACGCCGCGCGCTGGCCGACAGCCGCACCGCCCTGCTGTCGGCCGAGGACCGCACCCGCGTGCGCGCCGTCCGCACCGACGAGCTGCGCTGGCCCGGCCTGCCCCTGCCCGTCCGCCTCCAGGCCAGCCGCAGCCTCGATGCGCTGGAACTGGCCGACCTCGACGACGGCACCCTCGCCAGCCGGCTGGAGCACGACCCCGCCCTGGCCGGCGCGCTGGACGATTCCCTGTCGCGCGTCGCCGCCGCGCTACGCGCCTACGCCGAGGAGATCGGCGAGCCGCCCGACGCCTGGACCTTCGCCGCCTTCGGCGACCGGCTGAGCCGCGCCGCCCGCAACCGCTTCGATGCCGACGACCTGCTCGACCGCTGGCAGCGCGAGCACGATCTGTGGCGCCGCGAGCGGGCGGAATCGCGCGGCCGCGCCTATGTCGACCGCCATTTCGACTTCGCCCATTTCGAACGGCTGTTCCCGGTGGCGCGCGGTTTGAACCGCAAGCTGGTGCTGGTCATCGGCCCGACCAACTCCGGCAAGACGCACCGCGCCATCGCCGCGCTGAAGGCCGCCCGCGACGGTGTCTACCTCGCCCCGCTGCGCCTGCTGGCGCTGGAGGTGATGGAGCGCCTGAACGCCGAGGGCACGCCGACCACGCTGGTCACCGGCGAGGAGGAGATCCGCACACCCGGCGCCCGCCACACCGCCTCGACCATCGAGGTGATGGATCCCGACCGCCCGGTCGAGGTCGCGGTGATCGACGAGATCCAGATGCTGGCCGACCCCGACCGCGGCTGGGCCTGGACCGCCGCCTTGATGGGGGTGCCGGCCGACACCGTCTACATCCTGGGCGCGCCCGAGGTGCGTCCGCTGGTCGAGCGCGCCGCCGCCTATCTGGCCGAACCGCTGGAGGTGGTCGAACTCGACCGCAAGACCCCGCTGACCGCGCTGGAGCAGCGTCTGGACTGGCCGGACATCGAGCCGGGCGACGCGCTGATCGCCTTCTCCCGGCGCGAGGTCCATTCCGTGCGCGACACGCTGCTGGCGCGCGGCCTGACGGTGGCGACGGTCTACGGCGCGCTCGCCCCCGCCGTCCGCCGGCGCGAGGCCGCCCGCTTCCTGTCGGGCGATGCCGACGTGGTGGTGGCGACCGACGCCATCGGCATGGGGCTGAACCTGCCCTGCCGGCGGGTGCTGTTCACCGCGCTGGAGAAGTTCGACGGCACCGCCGTCCGTCCGCTGACCGCCACCGAGGTCAAGCAGATCGCCGGCCGCGCCGGCCGCTTCGGCCAGTTCGAGGAGGGCTTCTACGGCGTCGTCGCGCGCGGCACGCCGGGACAGCTCCGCCAGCTGCTGGAGCGCCCGGACAACCGGCTGCGCCCCGACGCCCCGCTCGCCGTCCGCCCGACCCGCGCCATGCTGGCCCGGCTCGCCGCCCACATCGGCACCGGGGAAACCCGGCTGCTGGTCGATTGCTTCGCCGACGCGGCGGTGAGCGGATCGCCCTTCCGGCTGTCCGACCTGTCGGGCCTGCGCCGGGCGGCGCTGCTGCTCGACGCCCGGCGGCTGCAACTGGCCGACCGGCTCGACCTGCTGCTCGCCCCGGCCGACCTGGAGGATTCCGCCGACGCCGCCACCTTCGCCGCCATCCTCGACGCCATCGAATCGGGAGAGGCCCTGCCACTCGGCCGGCTGATCCCGCCTCGGCTCGACGGGCTGGAGGCCGACGCGCTGGAAGGGCTGTCGCGCGCCTGCGACCTCTATTTCTGGGCGGCGCGCAAGTTTCCCCGCAACCTGCCCGACCGCGACCGCGTGCGCTCCACCCGCGACTCCATCGGCCAGCGCCTGTCGGAAAGGCTGGCGTCGCGCGCGCGGCGGCGCGAACCGCCGCCCGCCGCCGGTTTCCGGGGCGCACCGCGCAAGCGCTTCGGGCCAAGACGACGCTGACCTGTGTCGTTGAACGGTGTCGCTGGCCTTGCGTCGAGGTTGCCACTGCGCGGAAGGGGATGACGTGCGCCTCGCCGTGAACCAAACGCGCCCTAGCTTGTTCTGAACGCACTGTCCGGTCCCGTTTGCCCGGCGCCCCGTTTGCGAGATCCCGCCCGCAACCGGGGCACGGATAGGAGGAACCTATCGCTGCCCTTGGAAGTCACGATTGGACCTCCAGGGCTTGCTCTGGCAGATTGAGAATTGATCGCAATTGCGAGTCCGAATTACGATCCAAGACCGTTCGTTCAGGAGCTTCCGGCGTGATCACCCCCTCCCCCTCCGCGCAGTCTGCCGCTCCCCTGCCGACCCGCCGCTTCTGGACGATGATGGGGCCGGGCTTCGTCGTCGCCGTCGGCTACATGGATCCGGGCAACTGGGCCACCGACATCGCCGCCGGCGCCAGCTTCGGCTTCGCGCTGCTGTCGGCGGTTCTGATCGCCAGCCTCGCCGGCATCTTCCTGCAAACCCTGATCGTCCGGCTGACGCTGGCGACCGGCAAGGATCTGGCCCGCCTGATCCGCGACCGCTTCCCGCGCCCGGTGGCGATGGTGGTCTGGGTGGTGTCGGAACTGGCGATGATCGCCACCGATCTGGCCGAACTGCTGGGCAGCGCCATCGCGCTGAAGCTGCTGTTCGGCATCCCGATCCTGGCCGGCGTGGTGATCGCCGCCGTCGCCACCTTCGCCATCCTGGCCCTGCCGGGCGCGCGGGGCCGGGCGCCGGAGCTGGTGGTCGGCGTGCTGATGAGCGTGGTCGTCGTCTGCTTCGGCTGGGAGCTGGTGATGGCCAAGCCCGATCCCGGCGCCCTGCTGGCCGGTCTGGTCCCGACCATCGACCTGGCCCGCGATCCGGAGATGCTGTACCTGTCGCTGGGCATCATCGGCGCCACCGTGATGCCGCACAACCTGTACCTGCATTCCGGCCTGGTGCGCTCGCGGCTGGCCGCCGAGGCGACCGAGGCCGACCGCAAGCGCGCCGCCCGCTGGCTGACGATCGACCTGTCGGGCGCCCTGGCGCTGGCCGGTCTGGTCAACGGTTCGATCCTGGCGGTCGCCGCCATCGCCTTCCAGGGCATCGCCCCGGACGCCGCGGCGCCCGGCATCGAGGACGCCCACGCGCTGCTGGGCAGCACCATCGGCGGGGCCGCCGCCCTGGTCTTCGCCATCGCCCTGCTGGCCGCCGGTCAAAGCTCCACCACCACCGGAACGATGGCCGGGCAGATCGTGACGGAAGGCTTCCTGAACCTGCGTCTGCGCCCGCTGACCCGCGCGCTGGTCACCCGTGGCGCCTCGCTGATCCCGGCGCTGGGCATACTGTGGAGTTCGGGCGACGGGTCGGCGGACGAGCTGCTGGTGTTGAGCCAGGTGATCCTGGCGCTGACCCTGCCCTTCATCCTGGTGCCGATGCTGCTGCTGCTGCGCAACCGCAGCCTGATGGGCGGGCTGGCGATGGCGCCGCTGACCCTGCGGATCGCCAGCGTCATGGTGGTCGTGCTGACGGCGCTCTCGGGCTGGCTGGCCGGAACCTCCGCGATGGCCTGACTGACGGGGGCATGACGGGAGTCGGGCCGGCGCGCTCGACCTGAGGCGGGGAATGGTCCATCCTGCGGCCCCTTCCCCGCCACCGCCGACCGGACACCGCGCCATGGATGCCGCCCTCGAACAACGCCTGACCGACCTGGAAAGCCGCCTTGCCCATCACGAGCGCATGGCGGAGGAGATGTCGGAGGTCATGTTCCGCCAGGGCCAGACCATCGACCGGCTGACGCTGCACATCCGCCAGATGCGTGACCGGCTGGCCGAGGTCGAATCCGGCGGGGGCCGCTCGCCCCAGGACGACCGCCCCCCGCCGCACTACTGAGCAGCCAGCCGCATCACCGTCACCACACCGGACGAACCCCGCATGCGACGCCCCGCCGCTCTCCCCGCCGCTCTCCCCGCCCTCGTCGCCCTGGCCTTCCTCCCGCCGGCCTTCGGCGCCTCGGCCGCCGAGCCCCGCCCGATGGCCGTGTCCTGCGCCGTGGCGATGCCGCCCGGCCCCGTGCCGGGACTCCCCGGCTCCCTGCGGATGGTGGAGAAGCTGACCGTCCCGCCCGGCCACGACGCCCACCGCCATGTCCACGACGTCGTGGAGTACATGGAGGTGCTGAGCGGCACCGGGCACCTGACCATCGACAAGCGCCCGGACGTGCCGCTGGCGCCGGGCGTGGTCGTGGAGATTCCGCCCGGCACCCGGCACCAGCAGCACAACGCCAGCGACACCGAACCGCTGGTCTACACCGCGACCTTCATCGGCAAGGGCGGCGCGCACGCCCTGACCACCTACAAGGGCGAGAAGGACGGCAACGCCGGCTGTCCCCACCGCCTGCCGAAGTGATCCGTCAACCGTCGTAGACGACCTCGGTCATCATCCCGGTCGCCATGTGCAGAAGGTTGTGGCAGTGCAGCGGCCAGCGGCCGGGGTTGTCGGCGTCGAAGACGACGGTCACGGCGGCACCGTCCGGCACCAGCACCGTGTCGCGCACCGCCCCGGCCAGCGGCTTGCCGTTCAGCCCGACCACCTGGAAATGATGGCCGTGCAGGTGCATCGGGTGGGCCATGCCCGACGTGTTCTCCAGCGTCAGCTCCACCCGCTGCCCCCTGGCGACCTCAAGCGGGACATGCGCGCCGAAGGCCCGGTCGTCCAACGTCCAGACGTAGGGCGTCATCGAGCCGGTCAACCGGACGCGGCGGACGAGATCCGCCGGCCGCGCCGCCAGTGGCGCCAGGGCGGTCAGGCCGGCTTCCAGGGACAGATCGAGCGGCCCGGCCGGCCGGTCGGCGCGGTCGGACAGCTTGGCCACCGACGCGCCGGGGGTGGCGAGCAGGATGCCGGTGCGCTCCACCGCCCCTTCGCGCAGCGCCAGGATGGGGAAGACGCCGCCGCCAGCCGGCAGGGTCAGACGGATGTCGAGGCGCTGGCCCATCGACATCCCGAAGCGCCGCCCTTCGACCGGACGAACCGGCGTGCCGTCCACGGCGACGACCTGTCCGGTCAGGGTGCCAAGGTCGATGTGGAAGGCGGTCGAGGTTGCGCCGTTGATGATGCGCAGCCGCACCCGGCCGCCGCGCTCCACCCGCACCACCTCCGGATCGGCGAGGGTGCGGTCGTTGGCGAGGTAGGCGTCGTACTCGACGTCGTTGAGGTCCATCGCCATCGCGCCGTCCCCATGACCGCCGCCATGACCGCCGCCATGCCCAGCGGAACCGGGCATGGCATGCCCGGCCATGCCCCCCTGCGCCGGCATGGCGTGCGAGGCGTGGCCCGCCGCCGCCGGGCCGGCCCCATGCCCGCCGCCGTGGGCGGAAGAAGCGGCTCCGCCCGTCAGGCCGGCCAGCAGGTCCGCCGGGTCGCGGAAGGTGAAGTCGTGGAGCAGGACCGTCACCTCCTGCTCGTCGGCGCGCAGGTCGTCCGCGGTGCGCACGATCAGGGGAGCCGCCATCAGCCGCTGCTCCTGCAAGCCATGGTGGGAGTGCATCCAGTGCGTGCCGGGGCGCGGGGTAAAATCGTAGCTCCGCGTCGCCCCGTCCGGGATGGTGGGGCGGTTGGCGTCGGCGACGCCGTCCTGCGCGTAGGGCGGAGTCTGGCCATGCCAATGGATGACGGTGTCCTCGCCCGACCGGTTGGTCAGATCGACCCGGAAGGGCTGGCCGGGGTCGAGCGCCAGCCCGGCCGCGCCGTTGGGCTGGCGGATGCCGAAGACGGTGGCGGCCTTGCCGTTCACCTCCAGCGTGCGGCGCTCGACCCTCAGCCGAAGGGGGGTGGCCTGCGCAAGGGCTTGGCGGGGGAAGGCGGGAAGCAGGGCGGCACAGCCGCCGGCCGCCGTCGCGGCGAGCAGCCGGCGGCGGGAAAGCGCGTGAGTCATGAGGGACTCCGGAAATCTCGGTGGGATGCGCGAAGCGCGCGGCTTCGGTGTCGGTTCCCCGGACGGTGCGGGGAACGGTCCGTCATCCCAGACGGGGCGGCGGCAAGTCCGGCGGTACGCCCTCGCCCTCCAGCAGCGCCACGCCGGACGGGGGGCTGGAGCGGCCGGACGGCATCGTCATCGCCATGGCCTCGGCGGCGATTCCGACATGCATGGACACGCAGGCGGGTCCGGCGCAGCAGGGAGGACGCGACGAATCCGGCCGATGGTGGCAGGGTGCGTCGGCACCGGGCATGGACAGGACGGGCCGGACGCTTGCCGTCGTGGCCTGGGCCGTTCCGGAATGATGGCCCGCCGTTGCCGCGCCGGTCGCCTCCCGGTGATGGGCGTGCGGCGAGGGCGCGGCCGAGGCGGCGACGGGCCACAGCAGGACAGCCAGCAGCATGGCTCCCGCCAGCGCCGGCATCCTCCGCCACAGCCTTGTCCAAGCCTTGATCCGCATCCGGCGCCGTCCTGGTTTGTCCCGATCCCTCAGATAGGCCGAACGGCGGAGCCGGTCAATCGGCCAACCCCTTCGCCAGCCCCATTAACCTTATGGGCATAGCTGCCCTCGCGAGCATGGAACTGCAACAAACCCCACCTATATTGGCCGTCACCCGAAACAAACCCCTGTTCCCTCGTCATGACCGTCACCGCCCGCCAGGGCCAGCCGAACGCCCGCCAACTGCATTGCGCCTGCTGTGGCCGCCCCTTCTCCCGCCCGTCGACGCGGGGGCCGGCGCCGCTCTACTGCTCGGCCGATTGTCAGAAGCAGATGCGGGTGCGCTCGCGGGTGTGGAGCCGGACGAGTCAGCCCCAGCCCCGCGATCCATTCCGCCAAGCATCCTGACACGGGCGTCCTGAAATCCGTCACTGGATGGTGATGGTCGCGCTGTCGCTGCGGCCGTCGGCGTCGAGCACCGTGATCCGCACCGGCCCCGGCCCGTCCGGGCGCCACACCACGTCGCGGGCGATGGGCGACAGGGCGATGCGCCGCCCGTCGATCAGCCAGGACAGCGGACGCCGCCCGCCGGACGCCGACAGGGTCAGCGGCTCCCCCCGACCGTCGGGGCCGAGCGCCTCTACCTCCATGTCGCCGCTGGGAAACAGCAGGCGCGGCCGGTCGGGCTGCTGGCCGTCCATCAGGGCCGGGCTGCCGGCGTGCAGCCGGCGCAGCAGCTCCGCCGGCGGCGCCGAGGCGATCGGTCCGGCCGGACGTCCACGGTCGCGGGGCAGCAGGTCGAAGACCTGGAAGAGCAGCGGGGCCGCCGTGTTGCGGCCGTAGCGGTCGGGGCTCGGCGTGCCGTCGGGGCGGCCGGCCCAGACGCCGACCGTGTAGCGCTCCGTCACCCCGAAGGCCCAGGCGTCGCGGAAGCCGTAGCTGGTCCCCGTCTTCAGCGCGATGGGACCGTTTCCCCGCAACTCCTGCGCCTGCACCGTGCCGGGCGGCGGGGGGCTGCCTTCGAGGATGGCGCGCACCTGCTGGGCGGCGGAGGCCGACAGCAGCCGCGTTTCCGCCCCATCGCCGCCTTCCGGCGTCGCCCGCAGCGGCGCCACCATGCCCTCGCGCGCCAGCCCCGCGTAGAGCGTCGCCATGTCCCACAGATTGATCGAGGCGCCACCGAGCGCCACCGGCAGCCCCGGAACGGTGGTTCCGGCCGGCATGACCAGCCGCGCGCCGACCCGCCGCAGCGCGTCGGCGAAGCGCAGCGGCCCGACCCGGTCGAGCACCAGCACGGCCGGGATGTTCAGCGAGCGCTGCAACGCCTCCTGGATGGTCAGGTCGCCGTTGAAGCCACGGTCGAAGTTGCGCGGCGCGTAATCGCCGAAGCGGGTGGAGACGTCGGCCACCTGGGTCAGCGGGTGGATGATGCCGTCGTCGAAGCCCAGCCCGTAGATGAAGGGCTTCAGCGCCGACCCCGGCGAGCGCACCGCCCGCACCATGTCGATCGGCCCCAGCCGCCGCTCGTCGAGCGCGTCGGAACTGCCGAGATAGGCCAGGACCGAGCGGGTCCGGTTGTCCACCACCAGCACCGCCAGCCCGGCGCGCTCGTGCAGGGTGGCGGCCTCGCGGCGGGCCAGCGCCTCGACGGCGCGCTGGAGGTCGCCGTCCAGCGTGGTCGCCACCAGCGGCTCGCCCGGCCGCTGCGCCCGCAGCGCCTCGGCCAGATGCGGAGCGGAAGCCGGAAGCGGCAGGCGAAGCGACGGCACCGGCTCGGTCTTCGCCTCCTCCGCCGCCTTCACCGACAGGATTCCGGCCAGCACGGCGCGGTCGAGCACCTTGTCGCGCGCTGCCCGCGCCCGCTCCGGGTAGCGGTCGGCGCGCAGCCGCGACGGCGCCTGCGGCAAGGCCACCAGCAGCGCCGCCTCGGCGGCGTCCAGCTCGGTCGGCGGCTTGCCGAACAGCATCAGGGAGGCGGCGCGGATGCCCTCGACGTTGCCGCCATAGGGAGCGAGCGTCAGGTACATGCCGAGGATCGCGCGCTTGTCGTAGCGCCATTCGAGCTGGGCCGCCCGCGCCGCCTCGATCAGCTTGGCCGACAGGGTGCGGGGGCGCGGCTCCAGCAGGCGGGCGACCTGCATGGTCAGGGTCGAGGCCCCCGACACCACCCGCCCGGCCCCGAGATTCTGGCCGACCGCCCGCAGCACCGCCAACGGATCGACACCGGGATGGCTCTCGAAACGGCGGTCCTCGTAGGCCATCAACAGATCGACGAACAGCGGCGCCACGTCGCCGGCCGCCGCCGGCAGGCGCCACGCCCCGTCGCGGTTGGTGAAGACGCGCAGCGGCTTGCCGCCGCGATCCGCCACCGTCACCGACAGCTCGCCCAGCCGGGCGAGCGGCGGCGGGAACAGCGCGTCGAGGGTGAGCGCCGTCCCGGCCAGCGCCCCCAACGCGGCGGCGCCCATCGCAACGATGGGCAGGGCGCCGGTCAGGAGTTTGCGCAGACGCGCCCGCAACCCGTCACTCCGCCGGATGGACGGTGATGCGGCCGACGGTCTGCCGGGCGAAGAAGCGCGGCTTGTACATGTCCTCCACCACCGCGCCCGGCATCTCGTAGACGCCCGGCGTGATGGCGCGGACAACGAAGGCCAGCTTGAAGGTCTTCTCCCCCTCCGACAGATCCACCGCCGCGACGAAGCGGTCGTCGCGCGCCTCGCTCGTCCGGGTCGCGCTGAGGTCGCCGAGCCAGGACAGGTCGGAGACCGACCCCGCCCCGAGATTGGCGTTCTCGATCTCCCAGCCCGCCGGCAGCGGGTGGGTGATGGCGACCTGATGGTAGAGGTTGGTGTTGGCCTCGCCCTCCAGCACGACGACGAACACGTCGTTCTGGCGGATGGTGTCGAGGTTCAGCGGCTCGCCCTTGCGGGTGAAGAAGTTGCGCTTGACGCGCAGCCCCTCGCGGGCCGCCGGCAGCGGCGTCACCGGCACGCCGGACACCGACACCGCCTGCCACACCGCCGCCTTGCCGGCGTTGGAGACCGGCAGCCCGGCGGTGAGCTGGGCCAGGGTCGGCGTCAGGTCGACGCGCGGGCCGTCGCGCCTCACCCCGCCCGGCAGGGTCAACTCGACGCGCGCCGGGGCGCCGCGCAGCAGCGTGTCGGCGGCCAGCACCGACCACGCCTTCTCCTGCGTGTTGGTGCGGTTCGCCGCGGTGGCCGAGGCCGGCAGGCGGTCGAGCAGCGCCGGCAGCCGGTTGCCGGCCAGATTGACCTCCGAGGCCAGCACGATCAGCGCCGCCGCGTCGCGGACGGTCGAGCCGTAGTCGGCGTGCCATTCATCACGGGCCAGCCAGCCGGCGGCGGAGTCGAAGGCGCTGGTCGCGCGCTCCGTGTCGCCCATGCGGGCGAGCGCGGCGCCGAGCTGCCCCTTGGCGAGCGGCGTCGGCAGCTTGTCGAGCGCGGTGTCGTGCAGGTAGCGCGCCGGCCCCGGCAGGGAGATGCCGGCCAGCGCCAGCGTGTGCAGGGCGTAGGCGCGCACCGCCAGCTCCTCCGGCTCGCTGGCGCTGGCGATGGCGCGCTGGCGCAGCCACGCCAGCGCGTCGGCCAGCGGCTTGTCGGGGATCGCCTGCCCCTTCTGCTTGGCGCGGACCAGGAACTCGGTGGCGTAGGCGGTCAGCCAGCCGTCGGCCTGATCCTGCGCGCTCCACAGACCGAAGGCGCCGTCGAAGCGCTGCTTGTCGAGCGTGCGTGAGATCGCCTGCTGGACGCGGCTCTCCAGCCCGTCGTCCGGCTTGCGGTCGGTGCCGAGCGCCAGCTCCACGTCCTTCACCGACATCAGCGGCAGCGCGCGGCTGACCGTCTGCTCCAGGCAGCCGAACGGGTAGCGGTCGAGCGCCCGCAGGATGCCGCCGACGTCGAAGGGCGGCGCCGTGGTGAAGCTGGCCGACCACGCCGTGGTTCCCGGCACATAGGCGGCCAGTTCCGCCCCGTCGAAGCGCAGGGATTCGCCGGGCGCCACCTGACGGGTGACGAACTGGGTCTCCACCCCGCGCGCCGGACGCACGGTGATGCCATACTCGTGGGCGACCGCGAGAACCTCAGTCCCGTTGGCGGGGCCCTTGACCGACAGGGCGACGTGGCCGATGCCGGCCGACAGGCCCTTCAGCGGGACGATCAGCGTCTTGCGCTCGCCCTTCTCCAGGGCGACCGACAGGTTGCCGCCCTGCACCGACACGGCGTCGCGGCCCTCGACCGTCACCGCGTAGGTGCCGGCGGCGGCCTCGACGTTGTGGAGCGAGAGCGTCACCCGGCTGTCGTCGCCGGGGGCGAGGAAGCGCGGCAGGATGGCGTCGGCGACCAGCGGGTCGCGCACCGTCACCGGCTTGTCGGCCGAACCGACCCGGCCACGGCTGTAGGCGACCGCCATCAGGCGAAGCTCGCCGTTGAAGTCGGGCACGTCGAAGCGGACGCGGGCGATGCCGTCGGCGCCGACCTTCACCGGCCCCTTGAACAGCGACACCACGGTGAAGGGCACCACCGGCAGGCCGGCGCCGCTGGAATCGCCGCCCTGGCGCAGGGCGCCGAACGGCCCGTCGAGCGCGTCGATCAGGTGCCCGTAATCGTCGCGGATGTCGAGGCCGAGCGTCCGCTTGCCGAAGAAATGCTTACCCGGCTGCGGGCTGGCGAAGTCGGTCAGGCGCAGGATGCCCTCGTCCACCGCCGCCAGCGTGACGTAGGCGTCCTCGGTCAGGCTGCCGCCGCCGGCCGGCGTCACCTTCAGCGCGACCTCCAGCGGGCCGTTCGGGCGGATGGTCGCCGGGGCGTCGAGCGCCACGTCGAGCGTGCGCACCGACGGGTCGATGCCGACCCAGGCGACGCCGAGCGCCCGCACCGGCTGGCGCTCCCGCCCCTTGACCGGCGGGCGGTAGGCGGTGGCGGTGACGTAGGCGCCGGGCCCCCAGGCGGCGTCCACCGGGATCTCGACGGTGGCGCCCTCGGCGGGGACCGACAGGGCGCGTACGTCGAACAGCCGGTCGGTCGCCACCGTCAGCAGCACCTCGCCGGCGAAGGGCGGCGCGATGCGGAGACGGGCGGTGTCGCCGGGGCGGTAGGCCTGCTTGTCGGTCGAGACCTCCAGCTTGTCGGGCACGTCGCCGCTGTCGTCGCCGCCCTGCCAACCGACGTAGAAGCGGTAGGAGGAGGCGACGCCCGCCGCCTTGTCAGTCACCTCGACACGGTAGCGGCCGAAATCGTGCTTACCCAGCGCCAGCGCCACCGGCTTGTCGGCCAGCGCCGCGACGGTGCCCGACGCCAGCGAGACGTTGCGGACGCTGGAGTTGTAGCTGTAGCGGCCGCCCTGCCGGTACCATTGGTAGACGACGCGCTCCTCGACCAGTTCCCAGCTCAGGCCGGGCTTGGCGATCTGGGTGCCGTCGGGGGCTACCGCCACGAGGTCGAAGCCCGCCTCCTGCCCCTCGCCGATGCGGCCGTCCTTGAAATGAGGGCGCAAGCCCAGCGCGTGGGCCTTGGGGCGCACCGGCACCGACACCGACTTGCGCACCGGGCGGCCGCCCGGCTCGGACAGGGTGGCGGTGATCTGGGCGCGCAGCGGGCGGCTGGTGTCGGGGACGTCCTTCAGCTCCACCGCGACATGCGACCGGCCCTGTTCGTCGGTGGTCGGGAATTCAAGCTCGGTGAATTTCGAATCGAAGCTGTCCTGCACCCGGCCGAAGCGGAAATCCTTGAAGTTCGGATAGGGAACGGGATCGGGCTGGAGCAGCACCTCCGCCGTGCCGTCGAGGCCGGCGGCGGGCGGGCCGTAGAGGAAGCGCCCCTGCGCCACCACCTCGAACGGCTGGCCCGGCACCAGGATCGGCCCGCCGGCCGTCAGGTCGAGCGCCAGCTTGATCGGCACGAAATCCTCGACCTGGAAGGAGCCGCGCCCGACCGGCTCGCCCTTCGGGTCGCCGTAGACCAGCACCTGCCAGCCGCCGATCGGCGCCGTGCGCGACAGGCTCAGCGGCAGGGCGACGCCGCCGGCCGCCTGGACCTGGACCGGGGCGGAGTAATACTCGGTCCCGCTCGGGCGCAGCACCTTGACGGTCAGCGGGAAATTCTCCACCGCCTCGGTCTTGTCGTCGCGCAGCAGGACCGAGAGGTTGACGGTCTCGCCCTGCCGGTAGACCCCACGGTCGGTGTAGACGAAGGCGTCCATCGGCCCCGGCGCGGCGCGGCCGCCGACGCCACGGTCGCTGAGGTCGAAGGCGGAGCCCGTCAGATCCTGCATGGCGAAGTCGGTGCCGAGATAGGCCATCACCATGTCGGGGGTGTTGCCGCCGGTCTTCATCAGGCCGGGCGCGAAGCGGGCGCGGCCCAGCTCGTCGGTCTTGACCCGCGCCAGCTCGGTGTTGTTGCGGGCGACCAGCGCCACCTCGACCCCGGCCAACGGCTTGGCGGTGCCGTAGGACCGCGCGAAGACGGTCAGCCCGTCGGCGCCGCGCAGGCTGGTCAGCCCGATGTCGGAGACCAGCACCCACTGCGTCGCCAGATCGTCCCAGGGGTCGGCCGGCTCGACGTCGGCCGGCTGGGCGGTGACGGCGTAGAGGCCCGGCTTGGGATCGTCGCCGACCGCCTTGCGGAAGGGCAGCGCCACCGTGGTGTCGCGGTTGCGCTCGCCCTTCACGTCCATCTCGCCCTTCCACACCAGCTCGCCGTTGCGGTCGGCCAGCACCTCGGCGGAATTGGCGGTCAGCGGGTTGAACAGCCGCCCCTCCGACATGCCGGGAACCAGCGCGCGGTCGGTGATGCGGTAGACCGCGACCGCCAGCTTGTCGGCGTTCACGGCGATCAGCGGAATCCCGTCCGGCCCGCTGCGCGGCAGGATGAAGGCCGAGCCGCGGAAAGCCGCCATGGCTGGGCGGTCGGGCACCCGCACCGACTGGGTTTCGTCGGCCTTCAGGTCGATGCCGTTCTCGCCGGGCAGGCCCTGGCGCAGGGTGACGGTGTAGCCGTTGCCATGGGTGACGCCGCGCAGGCACAGCGTGTTCTCGCGCGCCTCGACCGAGAGCTTGGTCGGCGGCTCGACCCGCAGATAGTCATCGAAGCGCACGCCCTTGCGGGTGCTGAGCTGGTCGGAGAACTGGAAGCAGGCGCGCGGAGTCGCGTCCGGGTTGACGGTGACGGCGGTCAGCCGCAGGCCGGCCTTGCGGCGCATGGCGATCCAGCGCCCCTCCAGCCCCGGCGCGCGGGCGTCGAGGATGCCCGGCTCGATCCGCCCGGCCATCTCGCGGATGGAGGCCAGCGCCTTGGCCGCCTCGTCCGGCTTGCCGAAGGATTCGTCCATCAGCGTGGCGATGCGCCAGAGGATGGCGACGCGGTCCTCGTCCTTGGCGTCGGTCCGGCCGGCCAGCACGGCGGCGTGCAGCGCGCGCTCCTTGTTGGGGGCGGGCAGCGCCGACCAGGCGGCGCTCAGCTCCAGCCAGACCGACGGCGTGTTGGCGCCCTGGATGATGGCCTGCTCGAATTTCGGGATGGCCGAGGTGGCGTCCTTGCGCTCCATCGCGGCGCGCGCCTGCTTCAGCGCGTCGGCCTGGAGCTTGGGATTCGGCTGCGGTCCCGCCTTGGCGAACAGGCTGTTGCCGTAGGCCGCCGCGTCGGCCAGCGCCCCCGGCGGCGAGTAGTCGGCCCCCGCCGGGCCGGACGCCATCAACGCCACCACCAGGATCCAGACCAGAGCCAGCAGCCTTGCCATCATGTCGCCTTCAACGAAGTTCGCGGGATGAGTTCGCGTGCGCCTCCGTTATACGCTTGATAACAGTGCCTTGACGACCCACCCAGCCGGCCTATCCATCCTGAGTTGCCAAGCGCACGAACTCCCGCTCGGCGGCGCTGCGGTGGCGGTCGCGGTGGCGCACGAGGTGGAAGGCGCGCTCCGGCAGATCCAGCCCGGCGACCGCGACGAGGCGGCCGTCGCGCAGATCGTCGCGCACCACCAGATCGGACAGCACGCTCACCCCCAGCCCGGCGAGCAGCGCGTGGCGGATCACCGAGCCGCCGGGCAGCGTCATGGCGACGGTAAGGTCCGCCGGGTCGAGGCCAACGGCGCGGACCGCCGATTCGAACAGCGCGCGGGTGCCCGATCCGGGTTCGCGCAGGATCCAGCGCGCGGCGGCGAGGTCGCCGGGCGTGGCCGTCCCACGCTCCACCCAGGGATGCTCGCGGGCGACCGCCAGCACCAGCCGGTCGCCCGGCACCCGCTCGCTCATCAGGGCCGGGTCGCTCACCGCGCCCTCGGCGATGCCCAGTTCGGCGCGGCCGTCGCGCACCGCCTCGGCGACACCCTCGGTGTTGCCGATCGACAGGTCGACGCGGATCCCGGGAAAGGCGACGGCGAAGCGGGCCAGACGCGGCGGCAGCCAGTGATTGCCAACCGTCTGGCTGGCGACCAGCCGCAGCGTGCCGCGCGCCAACCCCGACAGCTCGGCCAGCATCGCACCGGTCTCCTCGACCTTGCGCAGGATCGACCGCGCCTCCGCCCGCAGCAGGGCGCCGGCGGCGGTCAGTTCCACCCGGCGGCCGATGCGGTCGAACAGGCGCAGGCCGTGCTCCGCCTCCAGCGCCGCGATGGCGGCGCTCACCGCCGGCTGGGACAGGCGCAGGGACTCGGCGGCGCGGGTGAAGTGGAGGGCGTCGGCAACCGCCGCGAAGATGCGCAACTGCTCCAGGGTCATCGGCGAGGCTGCTCCGGTGGGTCGGCGTGGATGCCGGAACTCCGCGTCAGGCGAAGCACAGAATGCCGATCAGGCTGAAGGACGCAAGGAACAGCGTCGCCCCGAGGCCGAGCAGCAGCGGGCGCGGCCCCCTGGCCAGCAGCTTCGAGGGATCGGCGTCCAGCCCCATGGCGCCCAGCGCCATCGCCAGCAGGAAGGGGGCGGCCTGCCCGGCCCAGTGGCGCGCCGCCTCCGGCAGCAGCCCGGCGCTGTTCAGCGCGATCAGCCCGAGGAAGCCGGCGACGAACCAGGGCAGCGGCGCCGGCCCCCCATCCGCCCCTCTCCCGCCGCGCCGGGCCAGCGTGGCGCCCAACGTCACCACGACCGGGGCCAGCAGCATGACCCGCCACAGCTTGGCCAGCGTGCCGATCTCCCCCGCCTCCTGCCCATCCTGGAAGGCGGTGGCGACCGCCTGCCCGACCTCGTGGATCGACGCCCCCGCCCACAGGCCGAAGACGTGCGGATTCAGCGCCAGCGCCTCGGCCAGCAGCGGGTAGGCCAGCATCGACAGCGTGCCGCACAGGGTGACGCAGGCGATGGCGTAGGCGACGTCCTCCTCCTCGGCGCGGGTGACGCTGTTGACGGCGAGCACCGCCGACGCGCCGCAGATCGAGGTTCCCGCCCCGATCAGCCGGGCGAGCCCCGGCTCCACCCCCAGCGCGCGGCCAAGCCGCCCGGTGAACCACAGGCTCGCCGCCAGCGAGGCGGCGACCACCGCCAGCCCGGCGACGCCCAGCGTCCCCACCTGCGCCGCCGTCACCTGGGCGCCGAGCAGCACCACCGCGCCGCGCAGCAGCGGCCGCACGGTGAAGGCGACGCCCGGCCGCAGACTCTCCCGCGCGCCGACAACGGCGCGAAGCGCCATGCCGAGCAGCACCGCCAGCAGCAGCGGGCTGACGCTGTGCCAGCCGAAGGCGGCGACCAGCGCGGAGGCCGCTCCGGCCAACAGGGCCGACACGGCGATTCCGGGAAACAGACGGGGGACGGTGCCTTGGATCATCATCGTTGCGGCCTCCAATTTCACAAGGAAACTGGAGGGAAATCGATGATCGGTCCAATTTATTGTCTTTACCGTTTCGATCAAAAAAACGGATCGGTCACGCGAACAGGCCGGTGAAGGGCAGGAAATCGACCAGATCGCCGGGACGGATGGCCGTCGTTTCGGCCGGCATGTCGACCAGCCCATCGGCCTCGACCATCGAGGTCAGCACGCCGGAGCTGTTGCTCGGGAACTTGACCGCCAGCGGACGACCGTCCGCCCCGCGCTCCAGCCGGGCGCGCAGGAACTCGCGGCGCCCCGCCTTCTTGTCGAAGGAGAAACCGGCGACCACGAGGCTGCGCGGGGTCGCGGTGCTCATGGCGCCCGACAGCCGCAGCACCAGCGGTCGGCCGACCAGCAGGAAGGTCACCATCGCCGACACCGGGTTGCCCGGCAACCCGAGGAAGGGCGTGTTCCCCACCCGCCCGAGCGCCAGCGGCTTGCCCGGCTTGATGGCCAGCGTCCACAGATCGATGGAGCCCAGCGCGTCGACCGCCGCCTTGACATGGTCCTCCTCGCCGACCGACACGCCGCCGCTGGTGATCAGCAGATCGGCGGTGCCGGCCGCGTCGGCCAGCGCCGCGCGGGTGGCGTCGGGCCGGTCGGGCAGGATGCCGAGGTCGCGGACCTCCACCCCCAGCGCGTCGAGCTGGGCGGCCAGCGTGTAGCGGTTGGCGTCGTAGATGGCGTGGTTCGGCTTCGGCGTTCCCGGCTCACGCAACTCGTCGCCGGTCGAGAACAGCACGACGCGCAGCCGCTTGCGGACGCTCAGCGACGCGCGGCCGACGGCGGCGGCCAGCCCGACCTCCTGCGCGCGCAGCCGCTGGCCGGGGCGCAGCACCACCGAGCCGGCGGTCATGTCCTCTCCGGCCGGGCGGATGTTGGCGCCACGCTTCAGGGCGGCGGGAACCAGCACGCCGTCGCCTTCACCCTGGCAATCCTCCTGCATGGCGACGGTGTCGGCACCGGCGGGGACCGGCGCGCCGGTGAAGATGCGCACCGCCTGCCCGGCCCCGACCACGCCGTCGAAGCTGGAGCCGGCCGGCACCCGGCCGACCACCGACAGGTGCCGGAACCCGCCCGCCACCTCGGCCCCCGTTCCGGCGGCGTAGCCCCAGCCGTCCATCGCCGACACGTCGGCCGGCGGCACGTTCAGCGGGGCAATCACGTCCTCCGCCAGCACACGGCCGAGCGCCGCGCGCAACGGCACCTCCTCCGTGCCGGTGACGGGACCGAAGCCCCGATCGATGCGGGCGACCGCCTGGTCGAGCGACAGGGCGGTCGGGCCGTGAGCGGTGCAGTCATCCATCGAAATCGTCCTTACCCGGTGTCATGGTCGCGGTTGCGCGAGCAGGCGTATACCGCATACCACACGACGACGCCTTGTCCTGGGTCAAGCGTCCGTTCGTCAAACCAGCAAGAAGCGGCGCGGCCGCTTCAGCGCACCAGTTCGCGCATCGCGCCGTCCAACCCCTCCAGCGTCAGCGGAAACATCCGTCCGTCCATCAGGCGCTGCATCAGCCGCGTGCTCTCCGAATAGGTCCAATACTGTTGCGGCGTCGGGTTCAGCCACACCGCCTTGCCGTAGACCGACAGCAGGCGCTGCATCCAGACCTGCCCGGCCTCCTCGTTCCAATGCTCGACGCTGCCGCCGGGATAGACGATCTCGTAGGGGCTCATCGCCGCGTCGCCGACGAAGACCAGCTTGTAATCCGCCGGATAGGTGTGCAGCACGTCGAAGGTCGGGATGCGTTCGGTGTGGCGCCGGGCATTGTCGCGCCAGACGCCCTCATAGACGCAGTTGTGGAAGTAGAAGTGCTCCAGATGCTTGAATTCGCCGCGCGCGGCGGAGAAGAGTTCCTCCACAAGCCGGATATGGTCGTCCATCGAGCCGCCGACGTCGAGGAACAGCAGCACCTTCACCGCGTTGTGCCGCTCCGGCACCATCTTCAGGTCGAGCCAGCCGGCGTTGGCCGCGGTGGCGCGGATGGTGCCCGGCAGGTCCAGTTCGCTGGCGGCACCCGTGCGGGCGAACTTGCGCAGGCGGCGCAGCGCCACCTTGATGTTGCGGGTGCCGATCTCCACCCCGTCGTCCAGATTGCGGAACTCGCGCTTGTCCCACACCTTCACGGCGCGGCGGTGGCGGCTCTCGTGCTGGCCGATCCGCACGCCCTCCGGCTTGTAGCCGTAGGCGCCGAAGGGCGAGGTGCCGGCGGTGCCGATCCATTTCGACCCGCCCTGGTGCCGCCCCTTCTGCTCGGCGAGCCGCTGCGCCAGGGTCTCCATCAGCTTGTCCCAGCCGCCGAGCGCCTGGACCTGCGCCTTCTCCTCCTCGGTCAGGAAGCGTTCGGCGAGCTTGCGCAGCCACTCCTCGGGGATGTCGGTGACGGGCACCTCGTCGGCGCCGCCCTCCCCCTCCCCCGTCACGCCCTTGAAGGTCCGGCCGAACACGCGGTCGAATCGATCGAGATTGCGCTCGTCCTTCACCAGACAGCTGCGGCTGAGGTAATAGAACTCCTCGACGCGGAAGGACGCGGTTCCCTGCTTCATGGCCTCCATGAGGGTCAGGTACTCCGTCAGCGAGACGGGGACGCCGGCCTTGCGCAGATCGAAGAAGAAAGTCGTGAACATCAGCGGTCCTTCGCGCGGGTCTCGGGCGGAGAGTAACGCCGGACAGGAAAGAACGCCATGAGCCCCTCCAGCAGCCTGCCCCCCACTCCCCTTCTGGACTTCGCCCGCGCGCTGGATTTCGCCGCGCACAAGCACATCGACCAGCGCCGCAAGGGGGTGCGCGCCGAACCCTACGTCAACCACCTGTCGGAGGTGGCGCTGCTGGTGGCCGAGGCGACCGGCGGCGCCGATCCGGTGGTGGTGATCGCCGCCTTGCTGCACGACACGCTGGAGGACACCGACGCCAGCTACGAGGAGATCGAACGCCTGTTCGGGCCGGAGGTCGTCAAGGTGGTGGCCGAGACGACCGACGACAAGCGCATGTCCAAGGCCGAGCGCAAGCAGCACCAGATCGACGCGGCGCCGACCGCCTCAACCCGCGCCAAGCTGGTGAAGCTGGCCGACAAGGTGTCGAACCTGCGCTCCATGGCCGCCAGCCCGCCGGCCGACTGGCCGCTGACCCGCAAGGTCGAGTATTTCGAATGGGCACACGCCGTGGTGGCGGGCCTGCGCGGCACCGACGCGCGGCTGGAGGCGCTGTTCGACCGCGCCTATCACGACGGGCTGGCGGAATTGCGCGGCGAAAGTGTTTGAGGCGACGGCGGCTTCCCGCGTCCATCAGCGGCAAGCCTGAAAAATTCCATCCACAGATGAACACAGATAAACACAGATTCTGGGAGAAACGAGAATCGGTGCTCATCGGTCAATCCGAAGCTCACCGCCTCATCCCTTTCCTGTGTGCCTATCTGTGTTCATCTGTGGATAAAGAAAAACCGCAAGCTTGGACGACTCAACCGAGCAGCCGTGCCGTCGTCCAAGCTTGAGCGCAAGCCGCCCGATCAGAATTTCTGCGACCGGCGGATCATCCGGTCGATTTCCTGCTGCACGAGTCGCTCCACGATGGTCGGCAGATTCTCGTCCAGCCACTCCTTCAGCAGCGGCTTCAGCAGTTCGCGCACAACCTCCTCCACCGTGCGGATGCCGATCGGCATCGGCCCGATCGACAGGTCGTCCCCCAACTCACGCGCCAGATGGGTGAGATGGTGCGAGGCATCCTCCGCCGTCCGGCGGGAGATCAGGCCGTCGTCCACATCGACGGGGCGACGGCGCGGGCGTGGCGGGGGCGGTGGTTCGTCGTCCTCGAAATCGTCGAAGGCCGGCGCCGGCCGCCGCGCCGCGGGGCGGGGCGGCGGGGGCGGCTCCGGTTCGGGTTCGTCGAACAGCGACGGGCGGGGCGGCGGCTCGGGAAAGGCGGGCTCGTCCTTCCACGGATCCGGCTCCGGCTCTACGAAATCCGGCATCTCGGCGACCGGATCCTCCTCGACCATCTGGGTGAGTTCCAGAACGTCGTCGTCATCCTCCTCCTCCATCATCGGAGGGGGCGGCGGCGGAGGCGGTGGCGGGGGTGGCGGAGGCGGGGGTGGAGGCGACGCGGCCTCGGTCTTCGCGGGCTCGCCGTCCTCGGAAATGATCCGACGGATGGAGGCGAGGATTTCCTCCATCGATGGTTCTTGCTGGCCCTTATCGCTCATCGTCGAAAACCCGAGACGTCAACCCGCCCCAAACCTAGGGCAGACGTCGGTAAAAAGCCACAATACAAAAACGGCCCGCTTTCGCGGGCCGTCTCGTTTCACTCGGACACCGAGGTGCCGAACCATTTGCCCCGCGTCTTGTCGTAATTCGCCTGGGGATCGTAATACTGGATCGGCAGGTTGAGCTGCTGCGCCGTCAATTGTCCCGTCGCCGCGAGAACATTGAAGGCCGCGACCATTTCGTCACGCTGGGCGCGCACCAGGAAGACCCGGCCGTTCAGCAGTTCCTGCTCCTGGTTCAGCACGTCGAGAACGGTGCGGGAGCCGACCTGCGCCTCCTGCCGGACGCCTTCCAGGGCGATTTCCGCCGCCTTAATCTGCGCCGAGTAGGACTCGATGCTGGCGCGGGCGGTTTGCAGGGCCTGCCACGCGCTGATCGCCGATTCCGTGACGGACCGGCGCGCCTCCTCGATTTGCAGGCGGGCCTGGTTCGCCGTCTGCTTGGCCTCGCGGACCAGGGCTTCCGGCTGGCCGGCCTGATAGAGCGGGATGGTCACCTGGGCGGTGAGCTGCGCGCTGTCCGACCGCTTCAGGTCGACGCCCGACGAGCGGCCCGGATCGTAGTTGCGGGTGCCGGTGGCCGACAGGTTGACCGACGGCAGCATGCGGCCGAACTGCTGGTCGACCGTCGCCTGCTGCGCGGCCTCCGTGTAGCTCGCCGACAGGACGTTCGGGTTGTTGGCGCGGGCCAGCTCGACCAGCTCGTCCAGCGTCTTGGGCAGCTTGAAGGAGGGCTTGGGCGCCTTCAGGTTGCCGGGGGCGGCGCCGACGACGCGCTCGTAGGTCGCGCGCGAGGCCTTGAGCTGGCCGTCGGCCGAGATCTTCGAGGCGATGGCGCCGGCCAGACGCGACTCGGACTGGCTGACGTCGGTGCGGGTGTATTCGCCGACGCGGAAACGGTCGCGGGCGGCGTCGAGCTGGCGGCGCAGCACCTGCTCGTTGTTGTTCTGGAGCTGGAGGACCGCCTGGTTCTGGACGATGTCCAGATAGGCCTGCGCGGCGTTCAGAAGGATCGTCTGCTCGCTGGCGATCAGCGAGGCGCGCTGCGCTTCGACAAGCCGCTCGGCCCGGCGGACGGCAGGACCTACGGTCGCGTCGTAGACCGGCTGGCTGGCGCTGAGGCCGAGGCTCTTGGCGTTCGCCTCCGACCCGGTCGAACCCCCGTCGAACTTGCTTTCGCTGATCGAGCGGGTGACGCCGGCGGTGGCGCGGACGGTCGGACGGTAGCCGGACAGCGCCTGCGGAACGCCTTCGTCGACGGCGCGCAGGCGGGCGCGCTGGGCACCCAGCGTCGGGTTGTTGGCGTAAGCCTGGGCCAGCGCCTGTTCCAGCGACTGGGCCCACGCCACGCCGGCCCCGCCACCCAGCGTGGCGGTCAGGGTCAAGGCCGTCGCCAGCAAGGGGCGCGCAAAACGGCTTCGCACGGTCATGTTCAATAGACCTTCATGTTCGGGTCGATTCGGCGCGCCCAGGCATCGACGCCGCCATCGAGATTGATGGCGCGGTCGAAACCCTGGGAACGCAGCCACATGGTGACTTGCGCGCTGCGGCCACCGTGGTGGCACACGACGACGATGTCGCGGTCCTTCGGCAATTCCGCGACGCGGGCCGGAAGGCCGTTCATCGGAATGTGCAGGCTGCCGTCGATGGCGCACAGGCCATACTCCCACGCCTCGCGCACGTCGAGGACGAGGGCGCCGTCGCCGGCTTTCCGGCGGCGGTCCAGCTCTTCGACCTCGATCTCGATCTCGAACGGTGCGGGCATGGGGCTATCACTTTCGCGCAAGGGTACCGGCGACGGTAACGCAGAACCGCAAGGATGTGAACTGCACGGTTCAGTTCAAACGATCATCAGAACACAAAAGACGTCTTTTTCTCGAATCCCGGCAGCGCGTGGGGCTGCGCCTCGAACAGGATGCGGCTGGACAGCACGCCGCCGGCGCGCTGGAACAGCCGGACCTCGCCGACTCCGCGCTCGTCCCGCACGATGGCGACCAGACGGCCGTCCTCGGCGAGCTGCGCGGCCAGAGCCGCCGGAACCTCCGGAATGGTACCCTCGATGACGATGACGTCGTAAGGGCCGCTCTGGGCGTACCCCTCCGCCATCGGGGCGGTCACGATGGTGGCGTTGGCGACACCCTGGGCGGCAAGCGCGGCGGTGGCGGTGGCGGTCAGGCCCGCGTCGCTGTCGACGCCGACCACCGAGGCCGCCAGACGGGCGAGAACCGCCGTCGAATAGCCGCCGGCGCAGCCGACGTCGAGCACCCGGTCGGTTTCCTGCACGGAAACGAACTGGAGCATGCGGGCGAAGACCATCGGCTCGAGCAGATAGCGGCCATTACCGAGCGGCAGGTCGTCGTCGACATAGGCGACGCCGCGGGCGGATTCGGGAACGAAGAGCTCGCGGGGGGTTTCGGACAGGACATCGACGAGGCGATGGTCCGTGACCTTGTTCGGACGAATCTGTCCCTCGACCATGAAGAAGCGGGCGGCGGCGAAATCGGTCATGGCGGTCGCTTGTATGGATGTGTTGTGACGGCACCGGCACCAAGCCGACCACGAGACGGCTCCTGCCATGGCGGTTTATATAGCCGCAAAGCCTTCAGGAACACAACGTCACAGCCGCGCGGCTCCAGCTTCGGCGCCCGGTCGCGGCGGCGCGATGAAGGAAGGTGATAAAAGCGTCACCATTCGCCTTGACCGGCCGGCGGCGGGTCGCTATACCACCGCTCCACACCGCGACGCTCTCCCGACGGGAACGGCGTCGACGCTGACAGGATGGCGCGGTGGCAGAGTGGTGATGCAGCGGACTGCAAATCCGTGTACGTGGGTTCGATTCCCGCCCGTGCCTCCATCCTAAAAGACAATCACATCAGATGGTTGGCCCCGCTCCGGCGGGGCTTTTTGTTGGCCGGCGCACCGCGCGGACGCCCATCCCGCTCCCGCGTCCAAAAGGAAAAGGCTCCGGCGATGGCCCGAAGCCGGCACGAATCGGGCATCGGCCGGAAGCGCCCTGTTTCCGGAATTCCCGCCCTCTTCGCGCATCGCCCGGATTCCGGACGGCCGGCATCGGAAGAGGGAAGGATCGCCCGATGGGCCGGTGTAGGCTTGGGCGACCGCCCCATCCATACCGGCGAGGCACCAGATGACCGACGACGCGACGACCGATGACCGGCAGTCCCCGCGAATCCAGCGACTGAGACCGACGCCCTGCACGCGATCACCCTGGAGGCCGGCTCCGCCCGGTCCGCCCTGTGCGAACACGAGCTGGTCATCCGGCTCGACAACATCCTCGCGCTGGCCCAGGCGGCTCTCCGGGACGGCACCGCCTAGCCACGGTCATTCGCCCCAATCCATCTGGCCGTCCCAGCTGCTGTCGGACGAGCCGGCGGTGACGCCGTAACCGCTCTCGTAGGAGGTCGGGCTGCCGCCGGAGGAACCACTGACGGCTCCGCTCGCCCCCGGGGAGTTCCCCGGCGAATCCATCGACACGCCACTGCACGCCGCGGCCGACAGGCAAAGCACGGTGATCGACATGGCCTTCGCAAGCATCGCTTTGCTCTCCCCTCTTCCTCATGGGTTTGGTTGCCCACAGGGAACTGACGCGGGAATGCTGCGAAGCAACACCAGCCAGAAGCATATGTCCGAACGGGGGACCGAAACGGAGCGGGACTACACCCGCGTCGGTTTCCCCCGTGGAGGGAAACGGCTGGAGGTCGCCCCGGCGGCCGGACGGCGGTAGTCCGGCGCGTCGGGATCGGGCCCAGGCCCGGCCTTGGCCGCCTGCGCGTGGGCGATCGCCGCCTCCAGGTCGCGGATCCGTTCCTGCAAGGGCTGGATCAGGGCGGCTCCGGCGCCGCGCCCCTTGAACTGATCGAGATCCTGCTTCAGCCGGGCCGCCTGGCTCTTCATCTCGGCCAAGCTCGGCTCGCCGGGCTTCTTGCTCGTGCGGTAGACGCTTTCCTCATGTCGGCTCACGGGAAGAACCTCCTGATTGCGTTCGGTCGCGTCGGCAGGACCGACGCCCGCATGCTAATCCGCATCCGCCGGAACCGCAGCAAGCTTCCGCGGTTCCGGAGAAACAATCCTGCGATCCGGCCCCTTTCGTTCAGAAAGGCCCGTCCTCTTGCGATGCCGCCAAGCTCCACCGCCGCCGCCGTCACCGCCCGCCCCTTTACAAACCCCGGAATCGCATCGACCATGGGATGAGGCCGCCCGGCCTTGCTCTCATCGAACGACGCCTTTCCGGAACGAACGCGCAGCATGATCGATCCCGACAGCCGGTACACGCCCGTCCTCAACTGCATTCCGTCCCGCAACACGCAGGCGGACTGGACATGGCAAGCGGCGCTCGACAGCGGAGCGGTGCCGGCCGTCTCTTCCCGTCATCTGCCCGATTCGGTGGATCTGCGCGACGACCGCTGGCCGGTGAGTTGCCAGGGAGCGAGCGGCGCCTGCGTCGGCTTCGCCACGGCCGACGGCGTGCTGCGCTACCACTTCGCCCGGAAGGCGGTGATCGACATCGCGGTCCGGCTGTCGCCGCGCTTCATCTGGATGGCCGACAAGGAAACCGACGAACTCACCAGCTACCCGACGACCTTCATCGAGGCCGAGGGCGCCCAGCCGAAACGGGCGCTGGAGATCGCCCGGCAATATGGATGCGCGCTGGACGACGATCTGCCGATGGACGGGCCGCTGTGGCAGGGCACAGCCGAGGCCTTCTACGCCAAGGCGGCCAGATTCCGCATCGCCAGCTTCCACAATCTCGGCGTCAGCCCGGCGGTGTGGCGGAAATGGCTGGCCACCAACGGGCCGATCCTGACCCGCCTCGACGCCGACGACTCCTGGATGGGGGCCGGGGCGGACGGCGAACTCGAACGCCACGACCCGCGAAGCGTCAAGGGCGGCCATGCGGTCTGCGTCGTCGGCTACCGCCGCGACGGCAGCTTCATCGTCCGCAACAGTTGGGGGCCGGGCTGGGGCGACCGGGGCTTCGCCTACGCCAGCGCCGACTATGTCCGCTCGGCGTTCCGCGAAGGCTACGGGGTCGTGGTCTGACAAGCCGCAGGCCGACACCGCGCGTGACGGCCGGTTTCGACCGTCACGTCTCCCCGGAAAGGGGCGGCGGAGGCAGCGCTCAGTCGTCGCGCTGCGTGCGCTCCATGCGCTCGTGACGCTCCTGGGCCTCCAGGCTCAGCGTCGCGATCGGACGGGCGTCGAGGCGGCGGACCGCGATCGGATCCCCCGTCTCCTCGCAATAGCCGTAGCTGCCGTCCTGGAGACGCTCCAGCGCCGCGTCGATCTTGGAGATCAGCTTGCGCTCGCGGTCACGGGTGCGCAGTTCCAGGGCGCGGTCGGTCTCGGCCGACGCGCGGTCGGCGATGTCCGGTTCCTGGATGCCGCCTTCCTGGAGGCTGTTCAGCGTCCCGCTGGATTCCGCCAACAGCTCGGCGCGCCAGCGCAGAAGCTTCTGGCGGAAATATTCCCGCATGACCGGGTTCATGAACGCCTCGTCTTCCGACGGGGTGTAGTTCTGAGGCAGAAGCGGCGACGTCATCCGAAAGCATCCAGCGCAAAAGGGGTGATCCGGGCGGCGCGGAGTATAGGCAGGCGGACGCGCGTCCGCAACCCCGTGGTTGGGGGCCGGAACGATCAAACAAGCCCTTGGAATGAAAAAGATTTGTAACCTTTTTGCGACCGGATCGGCAACCGCCGGCTGCGTTGCGGCGCAGCATGGGCGGCGACCGTCATGAGGTCAGCTTCGCCAGCTCGACCTGGGCGCGCAGATCGATCTCGTCGAGAATCTCGGCGAGGTCGGGGTCGTCCACCTGGGCGCGGCGCGTCTGCACCACCTTGGCGAGATCCATCAGCTTCTGCGTGGACAGCGTGCCGGCCAGCAGGCCGTGCTGGATCTCCTCCAGCCGGTCGAGCATCTCCTCCGCCCGCATCTTTCCGCGCGAGGCCCGCGCGGTCGCGTCGTCGGCCGCATCGACCTCCTGCAAGGCGAGCACGCCCGAGACGCCGGACACCGACGCGGTCGCGCTGACGCCCTGGGGGCCGCCGCTCTCGCCGACGAGCTGCTTGGAGAAGGCCGCACCGGAGGAGCCTTCGGCCTTGCCGGTCCGGCGGACCGGACCGCCGCCGCGTATGTTGCCGGAGCCTTCGACTTTCATGATCCGTGCGACCGTCTGAGGTAAATGGATGCTGTAACACGCGTACTTTAGATGGGCCAAGCTTAACACCCGGTCAAGGTTTGCCGCAATCGGGCAAAAATTGCCGCGCCGGCGTGACCAGAAGGCGCCATTTCCCGGCCATTCTTCAGGACAAGCCGCCATCCGCGCCGAACCGGGTCTTTGGCATGGGGTTTGTATGGGGACGGGGTGCCCGTTCAGGAGTGTCCGCGTCATGCTGTCCACCGCCCTCGCCTTTCTGCGCCGTGCCGCCACGCTCTCCGGCCTCGTGGCCGGCCTCGTGCTCGCCCTGGCCGCGGCGCTGCCGGCGGTCCCGGCCGAGGCCGCCTCGGCGCGCATCAAGGACGTCGTCGATGTCGAGGGCGTCCGCGACAACATGCTGATCGGCTACGGCCTCGTGGTCGGGCTGAACGGCACGGGCGACAGCCTGAACAACTCGCCCTTCACCGAACAGAGCCTGGTCGGCATGCTGGAACGGATGGGCGTCAACACCCGCGGCACCAACCTGCGCACCAAGAACGTGGCGGCGGTGATGGTGACGGCCACGCTCCAGGCCTACGCGGCGCAGGGCACGCGCATCGACGTCACCGTCTCGGCGATGGGCGACAGCAAGAGCCTGCTGGGCGGCACCCTGCTGGTCACCCCGCTGATGGGCGCCGACGGCGAGGTCTACGCCGTGGCCCAGGGGCCGATCGCCGTGTCGGGTTTCTCCGCCCAGGGCCAGGGCGCCAGCGTGACGCGCGGCGTGCCGACCGCCGGCCGCATCTCCGCCGGCGCCATCGTCGAGCGCGAGATCCAGTTCTCGCTGGCCGAGTTGCCGGTTCTGCGCCTCAGCTTGCGCAACCCCGACTTCACCACCGCCCAGCGGGTGGCGACCGCCATCAACATCCAGCTCCGCGGCAACCGCGCCCAGGCGACCGACCCGTCCTCGGTCCTGCTGACGGTGCCGGAGGTGAGGCGCGGCGACATCGTCGGCCTGATCACCGAGATCGAGCAGCTTCGCGTCACTCCGGACCAGGTGGCCCGCGTGGTGGTCGACGAGAAGTCCGGCGTCATCGTGATGGGTGAGAACGTCCGCATCTCCACCGTCGCCATCGCCCAGGGCAACCTGACCATCCGCATCACCGAGACGCCGCAGGTCAGCCAGCCCAGCCCCTTCAGCCAGGGCCAGACCGCGGTGGTGCCGCGCACCGACATCCAGGTCGACGACCAGTCCAACAACCGCCTCGCCGTGATGAATTCCGGGGTGACGTTGCAGGAGTTGGTACAATCCTTGAATGCTCTGGGAGTGGGCCCGCGGGACATGATCGCCATTCTCCAGTCGATCAAGGCCGCCGGAGCCCTGCAAGCCGAGATCGAGGTGATCTGATGGACCTGAGCCCCGCCCTTCCGCCGCCGCCAGCCCCGCGCCTGCCGACGCTGATCGAACGGGCGAAGGCCGAGGGCTACGGCGTCCGCACCCAGGCAAAGATTTCCGACCTCGAGGCCAGGGTCGACCCGGCAAAGCTTGCCCAGATCCGCAAGTCCGCCAACGAATTCGAGAACGTCTTCGTGTCCCAGATGATGGGCCACATGTTCGAAGGCATCGAAACCGACGAGACCTTCGGCGGCGGACGGGGCGAGGAGATGTTCCGCCCGATGCTGATCGAGCAGTTCAGCAAGCAGGTCACCCAGCGCGGCGGCCTCGGCATCGCCAGCCAAGTCTACCAGGAACTTCTTCGCGCCCAGGAGGCCAGCCATGGATAAGGTCGACGTCCGCTTCCCGCAGCCGGCCAAGGCCGCGCCCTCCAACCTGCCGAAGAACGCCCTCGAGCGCGCCACCGCGCTGGTCGAGCTGATGGACCGGCTCGCCGCCCTGCTGGAGCGCGAGGCCGCCGCCGTCCGCGCCCGCCGCCCGGCCGCCGAACTGGCCCGGCTCGCCAAGGACAAGCAGCCGATGTCGCTGGTCTACGAGGAGATCTCCCGCCTGCTGCGCGTCGACCGCGAGGGGGTGATGGGGCTGCCGGCGGAGCTGAAGCTGGCGCTGAGGGAGGCCACCGGCAAGCTCTACGCCGCCACGGCCGATAACGCCGAGGCCCTGCGCGTCGGCGGGCAGGCCCAGAAGATCGTGGTCGACACCGTCGTCGCCGCCGTCAGCCGGGCCCAGAAGGCGCCGGTTTCCGCCTACGCCGCGCATATGGGCGGCGGGCGGGGGCACAGCCCGCAACCCAGCGGGCCGCGCACCGCCTCGGCGCTCAACACCCGGCTCTGACCCCGGAACCGCCAGTCGGAACCGCCAGTCCGGACCGCCACATCCAACGCATGGGGCCGCTCCACCCGGAGCGGCCTTTTCTTTTGCGGAAAGCTCGCGCCCGACGCGGCGCGGCAAGAAAAGCCGGGACGACCCGGCGGTTTTTGCCGCCCTCCGGCGGGAACTGCCGCATCGGAACGGCCCGCGGCCGGACGGGACGGCCGATCCCGCACACGAAGGCCGCCCGGCGGTTGGCCCGGCAGTTGCATTATTTCCGACGCGCCCCGCCGTCTTGAGGAACCGTCCCATGGAAATCCAATCGAACATCGCAGCGTCCTCCCTGTTCGACGGCCTTTCCCAGCCCCAGGCCCAGGGGACCGGCACCAAGGACGACCTGTTCTCCAAGATGATGGATCGCATGCTGAGCGACTCCATCGCCCGCAAGCGCGACCAGGCCGACGCGGCCGCCAAGGACGCGGCGAAGGACGCAGCCCGCGAGGCCCGCGACGCCAGGGCCGAGGCGCAGCGCAAGGCGCCGATCCGCGCCGAACGGCCGCGCCTCGACGCGCCCCCTCCCCCGCGCCAGCCGGAGCGGCCGGAGCCGCAGACCGCCGCGCGCGCCGAGACCACCCCGCCCGCCCGCGAGGCGGCGAAGGACGCGGCCCCCGCCAAGGCGGACGAGCCGGCGCGCAAGACCACGGCCGCCAGGACCGACAAGCCGGCCGCCAAGGACACGGCGAAGATCGCCAAGGACACCGCCGCGCCGGACAAGGCCGCCGGGACGGCCACCGACGCCGCCACCGGCGGGACGGACGGCGCGTCGGAGGCGGACGGCACCGATGTGCTGGCCGACGGCAACCAGACCACCGGCGACCGGGACATCGGTGACCAGACCACGGTTGTCGACGTGACGGTGACCGTCACCGAAACGGTGGTCGAGGTCGTGACGCCGACCGCCAGCGACACCCTGCTGGCGAGCCTGCAACTGACCGGCGTCGCCACGCAGGGTCCGGCGCCGGAGGCCGCCACCGCCGCAACGCCCACCGTCGACGGCGACGACGCCGTTGGCGCCGTGGCCCAGCCCCAGGCCGACCCGGCCGCGCAGCTCGCGGCACAGCTCGCCCAGGCCCGGCAGGCGGCGACGCAGGGTGCCGGACAGGCGGCCAACAAGGCCATGGATGGGACAACCGGGCAGGCCGCCGACGGCAAGGCCGCCACGGATGCGGCGCCGACGGGCGACGGCCTGCCACCCGCCGAGCTCGCGTCCGACGCCGGCCAATCCGTCGAGGCGCTGCCGACCGACGAGGATGCCGCGCTCCCCGCCAGCTTCGCCGACATGATCGCCGCCGCGAAGGCGAAGATGGGCGAAAAGGGCGGCGCGCGTCAGCCGGGCACCGAATCGGGAAGCCAGAACAACGGCCAGCCGCAGCCCCAGCCCAACATTGCCCAGGCCCAGGCCCCGACGCCCGCCGCGCCCGTTCTCGAATCGCTGAAGAGCACGGCCGACAGCCAGGCCGTCGGCGCGCTTGCCGCCGCCGCTCCGGCCGCCATCGCCGACTCCGGCGCGGCCCAGCAGACCGGCGGGTCGCACGCCCACGCGGCGCTCGCCGCGATGGAGGCCCCGCGCGCCGCCGCGTCGGTCGATCCGGCCCAGGCGGCGGCGGTGCTGCGGCCGTCGCGCGGCACCGCCGGCCCGCCGATGGGCGTGCCCGATCAGGTCGCCGTGCACATCAAGAAGAACGTCGCCAGCGACGTCGACCAGTTCACCATCAACCTGCACCCGGCCGAGCTGGGGCGGATCGACATCAAGCTGGACATCGGGGCCGACGGGCGCGTCAACGCCATGGTCGCGGTGGAGAAGGCCCAGACGCTGGAACTGCTGCAACGCGACAGCCGCGGCCTGGAGCGCGCCCTTCAGGACGCCGGCCTGCAAGCCGATTCGAACAGCCTGAACTTCAGCCTGCGCGGCGAGGGCAACCCGTTCCAGGGCAACGCCAAGGGCGGCTCGGGCAAGCGCGGCCGCGGCTTCGGCGGAGGCGACGAGGAGGTGGCGGAGGCCGGCACAGCCGCCTACACCGTGACGGTCGGCAACGGCCGCCTGGATATCCACGCCTGAGCCATCCACGCCTGAGCCATCCACGCCTGAGCCATCCACGCCCAAGCCCCCGCACCCCGCCTTTCCATTCGGCCGAACGACGGCCACCGAGTCTGAAGGACAACCGCCATGACCACCACCACCGGCACCTCCGATGCGGCGCTGAACCAGTACGGCACCTACGCGGGCACCAAGTCCACCGGCTCGAAGACCGTCACCAAGAACACCAACCTGACCGACGAGGACAAGACGGCCAGCGCCACGAAAGGTCTCGGCGACAATTTCGAGACCTTCCTGACCATGCTGACAACGCAGATGAAGAACCAGGATCCGCTGAAGCCGATGGACACGAACGACATGACCAAGCAGCTGGTCGAGTTCGCCAACGTCGAGCAGAACATCGGCACCAACAGCCGCCTGGACAAGCTGGTGAAGCTGCAAGGCGCCGGCACCGCCTCGACCAACCTCGCCTATCTCGGCCGCACCGTCGCCTACGAGGGCGACCGCTTCCAGTACACGGACGGCATGACGACCGCGCCGCTGGGTTACGAGCTGGCGACCGCCGCCAAGTCGGTTCGTGTCGACATCCTTGATTCGCAAGGGCGAATCGTCCGCTCGATGCCGGGTGAGACGACGGCCGGCACCAAGCACGCCGTCAATTGGGACTTCAAGGACGACAACGGCAAGGCGGTGCAGCCCGGCATCTACCGGCTGAACATCGCCCCGGTGGCGGAGCAGAAGGACACGACGATCAAGGCGACCACCTACACCTTCGGCACCGTCGGCGGCATCGGATCGGGCAAGGACGGCGAAACCGTGCTGACCATCAACTCGCAGGAAATCCCGCTGTCGAGCCTCACCACCGTCTACTGAGGCCGGACATTATCCACCCCGTCCGGGTAAGCTTCTACCCCGCGCGGACTCATTAACCCTTTCGTTTAGGTATTTGTTAAGTGCCGGCGCCTAAAGTACCCCGAAATCGTGGAATGCACAGTCTGGGTCGGAGCGTCCGCGCATGGCACTTATCGAGTATGAAACCAGCGAGGATTTAGCCGCTGGCACAGCGGTCATCGGCCCGGAAGGGCGCCCCATGACCGAGAACGATCTTCCGCCGCCTGACACCAAACGCTGGGTCATGCGTCGCAAGGCCGAGGTTGTGGCCGGTGTCCGTTCGGGCTTGATAAGCCTCGAGGAGGCCTGCCGCCGCTACACCCTGTCGGTGGAGGAGTTCCTGTCCTGGCAGCGGCTGATCGACAGCCACGGCATGCGGGGCCTGCGCGCCACGCGCCTCCAGGACTACCGTGGCGACGGCCAGTTCCAGGTCCGCCCGCGCATCGACGCCGCCGAGTAAGCGACGCCGCCATTCCGTTCCGGTCACGCCGCAGGCATTCCCTGCGGCGTTTGTGCATGGCCGTCCGGGCCACGTTGACCGCCGAACGACGCCGGGCGCCCGTCAGGCCATGCGCGCGCAGGCGGCGTCGATCAGGACCGCCGCCGCCGAGGCCACCATGCCGGAGTCGCCGTCCGGCCCCAATGTCTGCCCGGCCGAATAGGCCCCCTCCATCAGCACCTGGAGATGCCCGGCCAGCCGGTCGGGATCCGCCGCTCCGGCCGCCACCGCCAGCGCGCGCAGCCGGTCGCGCACCGCGCGTTTCTGCGCCAGCGCCACCCCGCGCGCCGGGTTGTCCGGATCGCGCAGTTCCGACGCCGCGTTGGTGAAGGGGCAGCCGCGGAATTGCGGATGCTCGATCCAATGGCCGAGCGAAACGAACAGCGCCTTCAACTGCGCCACGGGATCGCCGGGGTGGCGGGCGACGACCCGGTCCCACCAGTCCCGGTGAAGCGCCGCGTTTCGCTCCAGATAGGCGCGGACCAGATCCTCCTTGGACGCGAAATTGCGATAGAGGCTCATCTTGGCGACGCCGGAGCGGGCAATGATGGTGTCGACCCCGACGGCCCGGATGCCCTCGCGGTAGAACAGCTCCGCCGCCGTGTCGAGAATCCGCTCCCGCGCCGGCGTCCTGCGCGTCTGCGCCACCGTGTCCATCCCAACCCCTCCCCCGCATCGTCGCGCCGTCGGGTCGAGGCGCGATTCACCGGATTGACAATGATACAGACCTGTCTCTACCATGAAGAAAGAGACAGACCGTTCTCAATCATAAACGCCGACCGCAGGGAAAGGAACCAGGGATGCGCTATTACGAAGACCTGAAGGTGGGCGACCGCTTCAGCGGCGGGCCGCTGACCGTCACCGAAGACGACATCGTCGGCTTCGCCGCCCGCTTCGATCCCCAACCCTTCCATCTCGACGCCGAGGCTGCCAAGGGCACGTTGTTCGGCGGACTCGCGGCCAGCGGCTGGCATACGGCAAGCCTGACCATGCGGATGATCGTCGGCAGCGACACCGAACTGGCCGGCGGCTACATCGGCGTGGGGGTGGACAGCATCGCGTGGCCGAAGCCGACCCGTCCCGGCGACCGGCTGCGGGTGGAAAGCGAGGTCGTCGAGTTGCGGCTGTCGGGGAAGCGGCCGGACCGTGGCATCGTTCGTATCCGCACCGTCACGCTGAACCAGGCGGACGAGATCGTGCAGACGATGGTCGCCAACCTGCTGGTGCCCGCCCGCGCCGCCGCGGCGGCGGTGCCGGCGTAGGAAAAGGGCCCCGGCGGTGAACCGCCGGGGCCCTTGCGATGCCCGTCCGGGCGCGTCCGCTCAGCCGCGCTTGGCCCCGGCCGTGAAGACGAAGTTGTCGAAGGAGCTTTCGCCGACACGGAACCACAGATACTCCTCCTCGCGGAACTTCTTCCACGGCTCGAAGATCTTGGCGAATTTCGGGTTGCTCTTGGCGGTCTCGTCGTACAGCTCGAAGGCCGCCTTGTAGCAGGCCTCCATGACCTCGCGCGGGAACGGCTTCAACTGCGCGCCGCCGGCGACCAAGCGGCGCAGGGCGGCCGGGTTCTCCGCGTCATACTTGGCGTTCATGGTCAGGTTGGCCTCGAAGCAGGCCGCCTCCAGGATCGCCTGGTAGGTCTTCGGAAGCTGTTCCCACTGCTGCTGGTTGACGTAGAGCGAGACGTTGAGCCCGCCTTCCCACCAGCCCGGATAGTAGTAGTACTTGGCGACCTTGTTGAAGCCGAGCTTCTCGTCGTCGTAGGGACCGATCCACTCCGCCGCGTCGATGGTGCCCTTTTCCAGGGACGGGTAGATGTCGCCGCCGGCGATCTGCTGCGGCACGGTTCCGAGCTTGGCGAGCACCTGCCCGGCGAAGCCGCCGATGCGGAACTTCAGGCCCTTCAGATCCTCGACGGTCTTGATCTCCTTGCGGAACCAGCCGCCCATCTGGACGCCGGTGTTGCCCGCCGGGAAATTCACCACGCCGTAACCCTGGAAGAACTCGCGCAGCAGAGCCATGCCGCCGCCGTTGTAGATCCAGGCGTTCTGCTGGCGGGCGTTCAGACCGAAGGGAACCGTGGCGTCGAAGGTGAAGGTCGGATCCTTGCCGACGTAATAATAGCTGGCGGTGTGGCCGCACTCGACCGTGCCGTTCTGCACGGCGTCGAGCACCTGGAGGCCGGGAACGATCTCGCCGGACGCGAAGGGGCGGATCTGGAACTTGCCGTCGGTCGCCGCCGCGACGCGATGGGCGATGGTGTCGGCGCCGCCATAGATGGTGTCCAGGCTCTTGGGAAAGCTGGAGGCGAGACGCCAGCGGATTTCGGGCTGCGACTGCGCGATGGCCGGAGCCGCGAGCGTGCTGGCCGCGACGCCGACGCCTGCCGAAGTCAGAAAGGAGCGACGCTTCATGGACGTTTCCTCTTGGTTATAACAAGTCTCATAGGACAGATGCACAGCCCCATGAAACTCCACTCTGACGATATGCTCAATTAGATGGGGTTGTCAGAACAGCACAAATCCGCAAATTGCATGGCAATCATGCTTGTGGGGTATTTCACGGAAAGCGCATAGGATTACACTGAAACTTTTCGTCACAAGGGAAAGCACGAGCCTGTCCTTGACAATTCCCGCTTCCGCGCAGTGACGGAACACACACGGCAGACCATGCGGGCACACCACGGCAACCCGGCCTCCGAAGCGCACCCCCGCGCCATACCCAGGGGATCGGCTCGCCGCTTGTGGCGGCGATCGTTCGCATCGGGAACGGTATAAGCCGCGGACCGTCCAGCCCACCCCTACTTTCGTTTATGGGGTGAAGAATGCAAAGAGCCCGCCAAGCGCGGGGCATGGCGGGCTCTTGGACAGGCGGGGGCCTGGACCGGACCGTCACCAGTGGCGAAGCGGCCCGACGTCGACGTGGATGAAGTTGCTGTCGGGGTAATAGCCGACCCCGCCGCCACGCAGGCTCAGCGCCGCGCGCTGCAACTGACGGAGACCGAGGCCGGGAACCCGCAGGTCGATGGCCTTGCCCTGCATGTGGTAGCTGTTCTGGGCGACGCCCGATCCGTCGGCTTCGCGCAGCATCGCGTTGGTTTCCGGCGAGCGGTAGGCCGACACGATCTGGATCGGCCCGCGGTTGCCGATCTTGCGGCCGAGCGCGTGGACGAGGTCCAGCAGCTTCGGGTCGATGGCGTGGACAGCCCCGGTGCGATGGTCGCGCAGCAGCCGGTTGATCTCACGTATGCCGTCGCGCAGGTAACGGCCCTTGGCCCAATATTCGGCGCGGATGCGTTCGCCGGTGTGGAGATTGATCAGCGAGAGCTGGCGCGGGGGAGCGCGCAGCGCCGCCTCCGCCTCGACCGGCGCCAGCATGGCGGCGGCAGCCAGACCGAGACCGCCGCGCAGCAGATGGCGGCGGCCAAGCGGGCCAGCGGTCGGGTGGCCCATGGAATCGTCCGGGCGTGCCGTCGTTTCGGACAAGACGTCCGCGTCCTTGATCATGCTTCCTCGTGTCCCCTGTTCCGGCCCCCGCCGGATTCGCGCTGCGGCGCAATACCCCGAAGGGTGGGACACTTTTAGGCTGACGGTAACTCTTTGTGTCAAGGGACCAATGGTTAAGAACCGCCAAAAAGCTTGAAATCCCTGGATTTCCATGACATTGCGCGCAACGGCCCAGCCCCCGCCCCTTCATTGCCGGTCTGTAACAAATCCGGCATGGCCATCGATTCGCCCGTCGGGGCCTCCGCCGAGTCGCAACCGAGTCGCGCTGGTGTCCCGACGGAAACGCCCGCCCGCGCCGCGCCAGCCCCTCCCCATGCCTGCGAATGAAGCGTCAGCGGAGCTTCGGCGCACCGAAACGGAGTGGCGGGCGGCAACGGACCCGCCTCCCCGAAAGAGGACGCGCGAATGGAGAATCATTCAGCCTTCGGTAAGGAATCACGACGCATGATTGTCGCAGTGAAACCATCACGTGGCGTCGACTTCCCGTGCCCACGGCCACCATACCCACCATGTCCTCCGTGTCCTTCTTCCGGCCCGATCAACTGGCCGAGGTGCTGGACCGCCATGCCCGCTGGATCAAGGGCCAGCCGGGCGGCGTCCGTGCCAACCTCGCCATGGCCGACCTGGAAGGCGCCGACCTGTCGCAGCGCGATCTGCGCGGCGCCCGGCTGGTCGGGGCCAAGCTGGCGCGCGGGCGGCTGAACGGCACCAATCTGGCCGGCGCCGACCTGTTCGGGGTCGACCTGCGCGACGCCGACATCAGCCGCGCCAACCTGATGCAGACCGACCTGCGCGGCGCCCGGCTGCGCGCGGCGGATTTTTCCAACGCCAACCTCAAGGGCGCCGACCTGCGCAGCGGCACGCTGGAGCCGGGCGGCACCGCAAGGCGCGGCTCCGGCCCCGACGTGCAGGACGCCGAAGGGACGCGCCTGATCCACAAGGCCGCCCTCGCCCGCCTACAGAACGAGACGACGGCCACCGGCGGCATCCCGACCGACCTGACCGGCGCCGTGCTGCGCGGCGCCAACCTGTCCGACGCCGACCTCTCCGGCTCGATCCTTCAGAACGCCGACCTGTCGGGCGCGACGCTGAACGGCGCCAACCTGACCGGCGTGCGGCTGAACGGCGCCAACCTGTCCGGCGCCTCGCTGGACGGCACCCGCTTCGACAACGCCGATCTGGTCGGCACCCGGATGGCCGACTGCGACCTGTCGCAGGCCGACATGGGCACGGCGCAGATGACCCGCCCCATCGACAGCGTGGGGTCGGAGATCCAGCACGCCATCTTCGACCACGAGCGCTGGATCGACAGCTTCGGCCAGCGCGGGCGGCGCGCCGACCTCGATGGCGCCGACCTGCGCCGCGCCGACCTGCGCAACGTCAATCTGAGCGCCGCGTCGATGCGGGGCGCCGACCTGTCGGCGGCGGCACTGACCGGCGCCCGGCTGATCATGACCGATCTGTCCGGCGCCAACCTGGAGGGCGCCAACCTGATGGGCGCCGACCTGTCCGGCGCCAACCTCAGCTACGCCGTGCTGAACGGCGCCGACCTGACGCGGGTGCGGCTCGGCCCGGCGGAGATCAAGGATCCCTCGGGCCGGCCGACCGGCCGCTCCTGGGCCGCCAACCTGATGGGTGCCGACCTGCGACGTGCGTTGATGGTCGGGACCTGCCTGGTGCAGGCCAATCTGGCGGAGGCCAACCTGGAAAGCGCCGACATGGACGGCGCCGACATGGCGGGCGCCAAGCTGCAACGCGCCAATTTGCCCGGCAAGCCGCCGCGCCGGCGCTGACGCGCCGCCCTCCTCTCCCTCAGGGCAGCGTGATCGTCACCGTCGTGCCGACACCGGAGACGCTGTCCACATTCAGCGTGCCGCCATGCGCCTCGACGAAGCGCTTGGCCAGCGGCAGCCCCAGCCCGGTTCCCGATTCCGACTTGGTCAGGTAATTGTTGACCTGCCGGAACGGCTCCATGGCGATGGCCAGTTCCACCGCCGTCATGCCGATGCCGGTGTCGGCGATGACGATGACCGCCCCCTTGCCCCCGGCCCCCGCCGCCGCCTCGATCCGCACGGCGCCGCCGGCCGGGGTGAACTTGATGGCGTTGGACAGGATGTTCAGCACCGCCTGACGCAGCCGCACCCCGTCGACCACCACCATCAGGGCCGGATCGATGGTGCCGGCGGTCACCGCCACGCCCTTGCGCGCCGACAGCGCCTCCACCAGCCCCAGGCAGTCGGCCAACAGTTCGCCCAGCGCGATTCGTGCCGGGAACAGCTCCAGCCGCCCGGCCTCGATCTTCGCCATGTCCAGCAGCTCGTTGACGAGGTCGAGGAGATGGCGGCCCGACTGGTGGATCGCCCGGATGTACTCGGCGTGCTTGGGCGACGCCGGGCCGAAGATTCCGGACAGCAGCGCCTCGGTGAAGCCGATGATGGCGTTCAGCGGGGTGCGCAGCTCGTGGCTCATGTTGGCGAGGAACTCGCTCTTGGCCCGGTTGGCCGCCTCGGCGTGGTCCTTCTCGGCCTCCAGCCGGCGGCGCTGCTCGATCAGGAAGGCCTCGCGGGCGCGGCGCACCTCCTGCTCGGCCTTGCGGCGGCGGCGGAAGGAGCGCGACACCACCAGCGCCAGCGCCAGCGTGGCGGCGCAGGCGGCGGTCCCGCCCCCGACCACCGCCAGCCGCGTCGACGCCAGCCGTTCGTTCACCTGGCCGGCGGGCATGCCGAGCACGACCGTCCACTGCGTGTCCGGCGACCGATGGAAGACGGTGTACACGTCGTCGCCGTCCAGGGTCCTGGTGACGAACAGCCCCTCGTCGCCGCCCGACGACAGCCGGGCCTCCAGCGAGGGCGGGATGCGCTGGCCGAGATGCGCGGCGGCGTCGCGCGACCGGGCGGCGATCAGCATCGACGGATCGACGATGCCGATCGTCCAGTCCGACGGAACCGCACGGGTCTTGAGCACGCCGGCCAACCCTTCCAGCCCGACCGACAGCGAGAGCACGTAGCGCACGCGCTCCTCGTCGAAGATCGGCGCGCGCAGGACCAGGGCCGGGCGGCCGGGCGGCCCGCCGGGCGGCAGAACCCCGCCGATCACCGAACGGCCGCTCTCGATCACCTTGCGCGTGATCGGATCGAGCCGGGGCGGCGGCAGCGGCTGGACCCCCAGCGGGTAGAGGGTGTGGAAGACGAAGCGGTTGCTGTCGGCGTCGACCAGCCCCATCGCCAGCCAGCCGCCCTGGCTGTGGGCGGCTGCGGTCGCCGCGGCGTAAAGGCTGGGAACATTCTCGACGTCGGACTGTCCAAGGGCCGCCAGCAGCTCCAACGGCCGGAGCTGGCTCGCCAGCTCTCGGTCCACGCTCAACGACAGCGACTGGGCCAGCCCACGCAGGTCGTCCTCGAGTTCCGCCTGGTGCCGGACGTCGAGCAGCCACGCCATCGCCGCGGCGAACAGCAGCAGCGGCGCCGCAGCCGCCAGCCCAAGCGCCGGAAAGGAGGAAGGCAAACGCAACGGCCGAGGCTCCCGCCAGAATACATATGACCTGTGTAGCGAACCACGGCCCGGCGCACCAAACTATTCGCGGAAATAGGGGAAAATCACTAGAACCGCCCTCGCCTCGGGCAATCATCCACGCGCCGCCCAGCAACATTTCCCAACATGTTCATGACAACAATATGTCTCAACCGGCGCTGGTCAGCAGGCGGGTCAACTCGACCGCCGTCTTCACCCGCATCTTTTCGAACACGTGCGAGCGGTGAACTTCCACCGTCCGCATGCTGATGCCCAGCTCGTCGGCGATCACCTTGTTCAGCCGGCCGGCGACCACCAGTTCCATCACCTGCCGCTCGCGCTGGGTCAGGCTGGCGATCCGCGCGGCGACTCCGGCCTGCCCGGCTTCGCGCGCGCGCTGCTCGGCGTCGAAGGCCAGCGCCTCGATCACGCGGTCGACCAGGTCGTTGTCGTTGAAGGGTTTCTCGACGAAGTCGCGGGCTCCCTTCTTCAGGGCGCTGACCGCGCTCGGCACGTCGCCATGGCCGGTCAGGAAGATCACCGGCAAGCGGCAGCCCTGGGCGCGCAGCCGGTCGAACAGCTCCAGCCCGCTCATCCCCTCCATCCGGATGTCGAGCAGCAGGCAGCCCGCCGTCTCCGCCGTCCAGGCATCGAGGAACTCCCGCGCCGACGCCCACCCCGCCACCGGCACGCTGCGCGACTGGAACAGCCAGCCGAGCGCGTCGCGAATCGCCTCGTCGTCGTCGACGATGTGCAGGGTGGTCATTCGGCGGCCTCCAGGGACTTAGGAAGAGGATTCGGAGCACAGGGGAAGGGAGAACAGGAACCGGGTGCCGCCGCCGGGCGCCGCCTCGAACCACAGGCGTCCGCGGTGGTGCTCGACGATGGAGCGGCAGATGTTCAGGCCCATTCCCATACCCTCGCTCTTCGTGGTGAAGAAGGGGGAAAACAGCCCCTCGGCGATCTCCGGGGCGATGCCGCAGCCATGGTCGCGGATGGCGGTCAGCAGCGCGCCCTCGGCGCGTGTGACGGTGACCGACAGCCGGCGCCCGGCGCGCGGCGTCCTGGCCATCGCCTCGATGCCGTTGCGCATCAGGTTCAGCACCACCTGCTGCAACAGGATGCGGTCCCCCGGCACCGGCGGCAGGTCGGCCGGCGCGTCCAGCTCCACCCGCACGCCGAGCCGGGCGGCGTCGGCCCCCATCAGCCCGACGCAGTCCTCCAGCACTTGCGGCAGCGAGCAGGGGGCGACGTTCGGCTCGCTCTTGCGCACGAAGTCATGGACCCGGCGCACGATCAGCCCGGCGCGCCGCGCCTGGGCCGCCAGCTTGTCGAGCGCCGCCGCCACCTCCTGCGTGTCGAACCGGCCCGAGCGCAGGCGGTTCAGGCAGCCGGTGCAGTAGCTGGCGATGGCCGACAGCGGCTGGTTCAGCTCATGCGCCAGGGTGGACGCCATCTCGCCCATGGTGATCAGGCGGGAGGTCTGCTGCAACCGCTCCTGCTGCTGGCGCGCCAGCTCCTCCGACCGCTTGCGCTCGGTGATGTCGAGCACCGAGCCCATCCAGCCGGTGTGCCGCCCGTTGGCGTCGATCAGCGGCGCCTCGTAGATCAGCGCGTCGAAACGCTCGCCGTTGGCGCGCTGGAAACGCATCTCCAGCCCGCTTTCCGGCGCGCGGCCCGCCAGCACGTCGTGGAAGGCGGCCTCGGCGCGGTCGAGATCCTCGGGCAGCCAGTAGGGCATCGGCGGACCGCGGTCGACCATCTCCTCGGCGCTCAGCCCGACCATCCGGCAGAAGGCCGGGTTGACGTAGGTGATGCGGCCGTCGAGGTCGCGGGCGCGCATGCCCACCGTCAGGCTGTCCTCCATCGCCTTGCGGAAGGCGTGCTCGGCGCGCAGCGCCTCCTCCGCCCGCAGCCGGCCGGCGATGTGGCGGCGCAGCGACCACAGGCTCCACAGCGCCGATCCGGTCAGGCCGAAGATCGCCACCACCAGGATCGTCCGGGTGCCGTTGGAGTCGGTGGGATAGGCGGTGGCCACCAGCGCCACGCCGTGCCCCGGCGGGTCGAAGGGGATGACGTGGCTGCGCGCCGGATCGGGCGCCGCCCCCGTCATCGTTCCCGGCACCGCCATCCGCGACTTCGCCCCCAGCACCGTCCCCCGCGCGTCGACGACCTCCAACTGGTAGCGCTGGGCGAACCACCAGGGGACGTGGTGGGTCAGCATCGCCTCGAAGGAAAAGACGCCGACCAGCGCCCCGGCGAACACCCCGTCGCGGTGGAGCGGGAAGACCGCGTCGAATCCGGTGTCGCTTGGATCGACGCGGTAGGTCGCGCTGTAGGCGCGCAACCCAGACGCGCGGGCGATCCGGAAGGCGTCGTCGCGCGGCGACGGCCCCGACTCCCCATCCGGCACCGCCACCCCGCCGCCCGACGGCGGCTCGGCCATGCGGGTGCGCCCGTCGGCGTCGAGCCACAAGAGGCGCTCGATGGCCGGGTTGGTGTTCACGACCATCCGCGCCATGGCGGCGAATTGACGCAGATCGGGCTGCTCACGGTTCAGGGCGTCGGCCAGCCGCTCCAGCTTGTCCTCGTCGGACGTCAACTGGAAGTGGAGGTTCTGCTCGACCCACAGGGCGTCCTTGATGAGCGCCAGGGCCTCCTCGTCGCGCTCGCTCCGGTGAAGAAGCCAGAGGAAAGCGCCCAGAAGCACCACGACCAGCGCCATGGCGACGATCGGCATGACGTGCGGCGCCCCATGCAGGGAACGCGGTCCGAAGAGCGGCGGCGGCGGGGCGGCGGGGCTGGGCACGGGCGGCGGAACCGGAGGTGGATGAGACGGGCTGCGGATATCCACAATAGCCCCGACGGAGGGAGTATTGAAGAATAGCCAATAAGTCCGGGACCGAACATTCGGCCCTACGGAAAATTTCAAAGGAAGGGACGCACCCGATGAAACTCGTCAAACTGCTCTGCGCGGCCGCGGTCGGCTGCCTGATGTCGGCTCCGGTCGCCCTGGCGCAGGACCAGATCCTCATCAAGTTCAGCCACGTCGTCGCCCCCGACACCCCCAAGGGCAAGGGCGCGGAGAAGTTCAAGGAGCTGGCCGAGAAGGCCACCGCCGGCAAGGTGAAGATCGAGGTCTATCCCAACAGCCAGCTCTACAAGGACAAGGAGGAGCTCGAGGCCCTCCAGCTCGGCGCCGTGCAGATGCTGGCCCCGTCGCTCGCCAAGTTCGGCCCGCTGGGCGCCAAGGAGTTCGAGGTCTTCGACCTTCCCTACATCTTCCCGAACAAGGAGGTCCTGCGCCGCGTGACCGAGGGCCCGATCGGCAAGCAGCTCTTCTCGAAGCTGGAGTCGAAGGGCATCATCGGTCTGGCCTATTGGGACAACGGCTTCAAGATCATGAGCGCCAACAAGCCGCTCATCAAGCCGGAGGACATGAAGGGCCAGAAGATGCGCATCCAGTCCTCCAAGGTGCTGGACGCCCAGATGCGCGCGCTGAGCGCCCTGCCGCAGGTCATGGCCTTCTCCGAGGTGTACCAGGCGTTGCAGACCGGCGTCGTCGACGGCACCGAGAACCCGCCGTCGAACATGTACACCCAGAAGATGCACGAGGTGCAGAAGCACGCGACGCTGACCGACCACGGCTATCTCGGCTACGCGGTCATCGTGAACAAGAAGTTCTGGGACGGGCTGCCGGCCGACATCCGCACCGCGCTGGACGGCGCGATGAAGGAGGCCACCGCCTACGCCAACGACATCGCCCAGAACGAGAACGACGTGTCGCTGGCGCAGATGAAGGCGTCGGGCAAGACCCAGTTCCACGAGCAGACCAAGGAAGAGCGCGCCGCCTGGGTCAAGGCGCTGATGCCGGTCCACAAGGACGCCGAGTCCCGCGTCGGCAAGGACCTGATCGAGTCGATCTACAAGGAAGCCGCCGCCGCCGGCTTCAAGATGTAAGGCTGAGTCTACCCTGAATGCCTCCCTCTCCCGCCTCGGGAGAGGGAAGGGGCCCGCGAAGCGGGAAGGGTGAGGGGCAATCGGTGGCGGTCCTCGTATCCATGCCCCGATAGCCCCTCACCCTCCCCACGGCTGACGCCGTGGGTCCCCTCCCTCTCCCGGGACGGGAGAGGGCCAAATATCCCACGCCCCGCCTACCCCCGCCGAACCGGGAGTTTCCCCTTCATGCTCCTACGACTGCTCGACCGTCTGGAGGAGGCGCTGATCGCCTTCCTCATGGCGGCGGCGACGCTCGTCATCTTCGCGGCCGTCGTCCACCGCTACCTGTCCGGCGTTCCGGTGATCCAGGACTATGTCCTGCACTGGAACCTCGCCTGGGCCCAGGAACTCTGCATCTACATGTTCGTCTGGATGGCCAAGTTCGGCGCCGCCTACGGCGTGCGCACCGGCATCCATGTCGGCGTGGACGTCGTCATCAACCGGATGCGACCGGATCTCCGCGCCAAGTTCGTGCTGTTCGGGCTGGGGGCCGGTGCGCTGTTCACCGGGATCGTCGGGTCGCTGGGGGCGCGCTTCGTCTACCACATCGCGCAGACCGAGCAGGTCTCGGCCGATCTGGAGATGCCGATGTGGATCGTCTATCTGGCGGTCCCGCTGGGGTCCTACCTGATGTGCTTCCGCTTCCTCCAGGTCGCCTGGACCTTCGTCCGCACGGGTGAGCTGCCCCACCACGACCACGCCCAGGTCGACGGCATCGACCCGGTCGAAGCCGCCAAGGAAGGAGGCCCGGCATGAACGCCGCCATCATCTTCGGGCTTCTGCTCGCCCTCATGCTCACCGGCATGCCGATCTCGATCTCGCTCGGCCTGACGGTGCTGTCCTTCCTGTTCTTCCTGACCAACGTGCCGATCGACGCGGTGGCCCTGAAGCTGTTCACCGGCATCGAGAAGTTCGAGATCATGGCGATCCCGTTCTTCATCCTGGCGGGCAACTTCCTGACCCACGGCGGCGTCGCGCGGCGCATGATCAACTTCGCCACCGCGATGGTCGGGCATTGGCATGGCGGCCTCGGGCTGGCCGGCGTCATGGCCTGCGCGCTGTTCGCGGCGGTGTCGGGCTCCAGCCCGGCGACCGTGGTCGCCATCGGCTCGATCATTCTGCCGGCGATGGTGGCGCAGGGCTTCCCGAAGAATTTCGGCGCCGGCATCGTCACCACCTCCGGCGCGCTGGGCATCCTGATCCCGCCGTCCATCGTGATGGTGATGTACTGCGTCGCCACCACCGGCCACCCGCAGGCCCCCTCCATCGGCCAGATGTTCATCGCCGGCGTCGTGCCGGGCATCATGCTGGCCACGCTGCTGGGCTTCACCACCTGGTACCGCGCCCGCAAGTTCGGCTACCCGCGCCTGCCCAAGGCCAGCGGTGCCCAGCGGATCAAGGCGCTGCGCGAGAGCTTCTGGGGCCTGCTGCTGATCGTCGTGGTGATGGGCGGCATCTACAGCGGCATCTTCACGCCCACCGAGGCGGCGGCGATGGCGGCGGTCTACGCCTTCATCGTGGCGGTCTTCATCTACAAGGACATGCCGCTGAGCCGCGTGCCGAAGGTGCTGCTCGACAGCGCCAGCATGTCGGCGATGCTGCTCTACATCATCACCAACGCCGTGCTGTTCTCGTTCCTGATGACGTCGGAGCAGATCCCGCAGAACATGGCGGCCTGGATCCTCGACCAGAACATGGGCGTGTGGGTCTTCCTGCTGGTGGTGAACATCCTGCTGCTGGCGGCCGGCAACTTCATGGAGCCGTCCTCGATCGTCCTCATCATGGCACCGATCCTGTTCCCGGTCGCCATGAAGCTGGGCATCGACCCGGTGCATTTCGGCATCCTGATCATCGTGAACATGGAAGTCGGCATGTGCCACCCGCCGGTCGGCCTGAACCTCTACGTCGCCTCGGGCATCACCAAGATGGGCATCACCGAGCTGACCGTGGCCGTCTGGCCGTGGCTGCTGACGATGCTGATCTTCCTGGGCATGGTCACCTACATCCCGGCGATCACCCTGTGGTTCCCGCGTCTGCTCGGCTTCATGTAAAGCCACAGTCGGCAAGCGGTTTTTGAGTGAGAAAGGCACCAAGTCCTCCCGGTCCGGACTTGGTGCCTTTCTCTTTTGATGGTTGTCGCGTTCCAACGGCGCGCTCTACACTCCGGCTTTCCTGCCGCCATGCCAGCCCGGAGTGCCCGCCTTGCCGGCCCAGTATCTGCCCACCGCCTGCCCGCACGATTGCCCGAGCACCTGCGCCCTGGAGGTCGAGCAGCTGGCCCCCGACCGCATCGGCAAGGTCCGGGGCGCCGCCGACAACAGCTACACGGCCGGGGTGATCTGCGCGAAGGTCAGCCGCTACGCCGAGCGCGTGCATTCCCCCGACCGGCTGAAGACCCCGCTGCTGCGCAACGGCCCCAAGGGCTCCGGCCAATGGAAGGCGATCGGCTGGGACGAGGCGCTCGACCGCATCGCCGACTCCTTCCTGACCGCCGAGCGGACGCTGGGGGCCGAGGCCGTCTGGCCGCTCTTCTACGCCGGCACCATGGGGCTGGTGCAGCGCGGCGCCATCCAGCGGCTGCGCCACGCCAAAGGCTATTCCCGCCAGATCAGCACCGTCTGCGACACGCCGGCCAACATGGGCTGGCTGGCCGGCTACGGCGACATCCGCGGCGCCGATCCGCGCGAGATGGCCGAGAGCGACCTGATCGTCAACTGGGGCGGCAACCCGGTCGCCACCCAGGTCAACGTGATGACCCACGTCAGCCGCGCCCGCAAAACGCGCGGCGCCAAGCTGGTCACCATCGATCCCTACCGCACCGGCACCGCCGAAGTGTCGGACCAGCACCTGATGCTGCGGCCGGGCACCGACGGGGCGCTGGCCTGCGCGGTGATGCATGTGCTGTTCCGCGAGGGCTTCGCCGACCGCGCCTACCTCGCCCGCCTGACCGCCGAGCCCGAGCGCTTCGAGGCGCATCTCGCCAGCCGCACGCCGGAATGGGCGTCGGCCATCACCGGCCTCGGCGTCGCCGAGATCGAGGGCTTCGCCCGCCTCTACGGTTCGACCCCGCGCAGCTACCTGCGCGTCGGCTACGGCGTCAGCCGCACCCACAACGGTGCGGCGCAGATGCACGCGGTGTCCTGCCTGCCCATCGTCACCGGCTCCTGGCAGCACAGGGGCGGCGGCGGGCTCTACTGCTCGTCGGGCATCTACAACCTCGACAGGACGCTGTCGGAGGGGCTGGACCGGGTCGACACGCGCATCCGCGCCTTCGACCAGTCGCGCACCGGCGCGGTGCTGACCGGCGACCCGCGCGACCTGACCAGCGGCCCGCCGGTGACGGCGATGCTGATCCAGAACACCAACCCGGCGGCGATCTGCCCGGATTCCAACCGCGTCCGCCAGGGCTTCCTGCGGGAGGATCTGTTCGTCGCGGTGCACGAACAGTTCATGACCGACACGGCGCGGCTCGCCGATCTGGTCATTCCCGCCACCACCTTCCTGGAGCACGACGACATCTACCGCGGCGGCGGCCAGATGCACATCGTCATCGGCCGCAAGGTGATCGAGCCGCAGCACGAGGCGCGCGAGAATCATTGGGTCATCTCGGAGATCGCGAAGCGCGTCGGCGCCGAGCATCCCGGTTTCGGCATGAGCGCGCTGGAGATCATCGACGCCATGCTGAAGAGTTCCGGCCTCGGCGACGCGGCGACGCTGACCGGAAACCGCTGGATCGACGCCCAGCCGGATTTCGAGACCTCGCATTTCCTCAACGGCTTCGCCTTCCCCGACGGCAGGTTCCGCTTCGCGCCGGACTGGGCGGCGCTCGGCCCCTATGGCGGGATGCCGGAGCTGCCCGACCACATGCCGCCGGGCCGCGAGGCCGACGACGAGCACCCCTTCCGCCTCGTCACCGCCCCGGCCCGCCAGTTCCTCAACACCAGCTTCGGCGAGACGGTGACCTCCCAGCGCCGCGAAGGCCGCCCGACCGCGCTGATCCATCCGGAGGACGCCGCCGGCCTGAACCTTGCCGAGGGCGCGCCGGTGCGGCTCGGCAATCTCCAGGGCAGCGTGGTGGTGCACGCCAAGCCCTTCGCCGGGGTGCCGCGCGGGGTGGTGATCGTCGAGGGCATCTGGCCGAACACCGCCTTCGTCGAGGGCATCGGCATCAACAGCCTGACCTCGCCGGAACCGATCCCGCCAGCCGGTGGCGCCGCCTTCCACGACACGGCGGTGTGGCTGCGGGCGGCGTGAAAATCCATCACTGGAAGTGAACGCCGCCTTCTGAACAAGTCGTTGGTCGTGATGGGGCGGCGGGCGTAGCATCGCCGCCAACGACCAACGGACGGAGGCGGCGATGCCCGCGCACACGGAAACCTTGGACCGTCTGGGGCTGCGCTCCCCGATCATTCAGGCGCCGATGGCCGGCGGCGGCGACACCGCCGCCCTGGTCGCGGCGGTCAACGAGGCCGGCGGCTTCGGCTTCGTCGGCGCCGCCTACCTCACCCCCGCACAGATCGCCGAGCGCGCCCGCGACATCCGCGCCCGCACCGCCCTGCCCTTCGGCATCAACCTCTTCGCCCTGCTGCCGGAGCCGGCCCCCTCGCCGGTCATGGAGGAGGCGCTGACGCGGGTGGCGCCCTTCTTCGCCGAGCTCGGCCTGCCCGCCCCCACGGCGCCGGCCTATCCTGGCGACGCCTTCGCCGCGCAGATGCCCGCGCTGCTCGACAGCGGCGCGGCCGCCTTCAGCGTCACCTTCGGCCTGCCGCCCGCCGAGGCGGTGGAGGCGGCCAAGGCGCGCGGCCTGCGCGTGATCGGCACCGCCACCACGGTCGCCGAGGCCGTCGCGCTGGAGCGGGCCGGCGTCGACGCGGTGGTCGCGCAGGGCAGCGAGGCCGGGGGCCATCGCGGCAGCTTCCTCGGCGATCCGGCCGAGAACCTCGTCGGCACGATGGCGCTGGTTCCCCAGGTCGCCGACGCGGTGCGGGTGCCGGTCATCGCATCCGGCGGCATCATGGACGGGCGCGGGGTCGCCGCCGCGCTGGCGCTGGGAGCGGTCGCGGTGCAACTCGGCACCGTCTTCCTGACCAGCGACGAGGCCGGCGCGCCCGACGCCCACAAGCAGGCGATCCTCGACGCCAGTGAGGACCAGACCCGCATCACCCACGCCTTCTCCGGCCGGCCGGCGCGCGGCATCCTCAACCGCTTCATGGAGCGGGTCGAGGATCCGGACGCGGACGCGGCGGTCCTGCCCTTCCCGCTCCAGAACGCGCTGACCCGCCCCCTGCGCACCGCCGCCGCCCAGCAGGGCCGCGCCGCATTCCTGTCGCTGTGGAGCGGCCAGGGGCTGCGCATGGCCAAGCGCCGCCCGGCGGCGGAGATCGTCGCCGACCTGCTGCGGGACAGCGACTCGGTGATCCGCCGTCTGTCCGGCAGGGTCGGTTAGGCTTCCACCTGCACCCGGTTGCGTCCGCCGCGCTTGGCGCCGTAGAGCGCCTGATCGGCGCGGCGGATGAAGGCGTTCATCCCCTCCCCCGGCCGGAACTGGGCGACGCCGACCGACAGGGCGACGGTGCCGTAATTGGCGTTGCGCGCCTTGTTGACGATCTGCCGGCCGCCGACGAAGGTCCGCACCTGCTCCGCCACCTTCGCCGCGTTGTCCAGGCTGGTGCGCGGCAGGATGATCGCGAACTCCTCCCCGCCATAGCGGGCGGCGGTGTCGCGGCCCTTGATGCATTCCGTCAGCATGCGGGCGACCAGCTTCAGCACATGGTCGCCGACCAGATGGCCGTGCGTGTCGTTGAAGGTCTTGAAATGGTCGATGTCGAGCATCAGCAGCGACAGCGGCTGCCCGTCGCGCCCGGCCTCGTCGATGGCGTCGAGCAGCATCAGGTCGAAGGCCTTGCGGTTGGCGATGCCGGTCAGCCCGTCGGTCAGCGCCTCGCGCCGCGCGCTGTCGAGGCTGACCCGCATCTCCGCAAGCTGGTGGCTCGATTCCTGGAGCTGGAGCTGGAGCGCGGTCTGCCGCTCGACGATGGATGCGGTCTCGGCGGCGATGGCGGCGACCATGGCGCGCAGGTCGTTCAGACCGAGCGGCTGGGTCAGTTCGTCCTGGAAACCGCTCAGGGCGTGGCCGTAGCGCTCGGTCTCCGACCCGACGCTGCCGAGCTGCTCCAGGATGCGGCCCAGCGCGTAGCGCGCCTTGTCGGACGTCTCGCGGATCGCCTGGACCTCGGCGTCCAGCGTGAAGAAACGCTTGAACAGCTCCTCGCACAGGCTCTGCGACAGGGCGATGCCGTCGCGGCTGGCGATGTCCACCGCGCGGGTCAAATCCGGATTCTGGCCGCTGAAATAGACATACCAGAGGGTGAAGTGTTCCGGGCTCGGCGGCAGGCGGTCAGCCAACATACGATCCAGCGCCCTGCCGGCCAAGGCGCTGGCCCTCTCGAACTCATCCCTGCTGGTCACCGGCGCCGCCTGTCGAAGAAACAATTCGATCTCGAACGATACGCGGGCTTGGCCGTTTCGGCAAGCGCGTTCTGTTGCGAGACTTCAGGAAACCAATCTCTTTAGTTGCACTGGCCGACCGAGTTTTCCGCACAGATGCGCGCGCCGTCGATCCAGCGCGCCCCCGACAGGTCGGCGTGGCGGAAATCCGTCCCGCCCAGCTTGGCGCCCGTGAAGTCGGCGCGGGCCAGGGTAGCGCCGATCAACTTGGCGTTGCGCAGATCGGCGTCCCGGAAGGAGGCTCCCGTCAGGTCGGCGCGGGTGAAGTCCGCCTCGATCAGCCGCGCCCGGTCGAACCGCGCCCCCGGCGCCGCCGTGCTGATGAATTTGGAACGATAGCCGTCGGCCTCGCTGAGATCGGCGTTGGCCAGGGTGGAGCGCTGGAAACTGGTGTCGCGCAGCATCGCGCCGGTCAGCGCCACTCCCGTCATCGTCTGCCCTTCGAAGGCACAGCGCCGCCACGCCACCTTCGGCCCGGCGGGATCGGTGCAATCGGCAAGGGCCGGAACGGAGATCGACACGAGCGCCAGGGCGGCGACGGCGAACAGGCGGGGGGCGAAACGAAGCTTCATCCTTCAACAGATGGGGATGGCCGCGCCCAGGACAACATCCCCCAGCGCGTTGACCGGGCGCGTCAATCGGACGCATCAATCGGATGGCGCGAGGCGCCCCACCGCACGCCCGGCCTGGGACGGGCGCGGCAGGACGGCGTGCGCGGCGGCCTGCGCCGCCAACGCCGCGGCGACCGCCTCCGGGAACGGGCAGGTGCGCCGCTGCTCCAGATCGACATGCAGCAGCATGAACTCCGCCGTCGCCGCCAGCCAGCCCTGCTCCGCGTGGTGCATCTGGTGGAACAGGTGCAGCCGCTTGCCGTCCGCCCCCAGGACATACGTGGCGAAGCGCAGCGGCGCCCCCTCCGTCACCTCGCGCGCGTAGGTCAGATGGGCATCGACCACGAACAGCGAGCGCTCGTCCCGCTCCACATAGGCCTTGCCGAGCCCTAACCGGTCGAGCGCCGCATCCGTCGCCTGATCGAAAGCCAGCAGGTAATAGGCGACGTTCATATGGCCGTTGTAGTCGATCCACTCCGGCCGGACGGTGGCCCGGTGCAGGTCGAGCGGAGTGCCGCTGACGATTCCGCCGGAAAGCATGGTCATACGCAGACATCCTCGAAGGTTGCGGCGCGGCGCGCGGCACGGATTTCCCCGGCGGCGCCCCACAGCCACCCATTGCAGCGGGGCGCCGAAACCCGTCGGCGTCAGGCCCAGCACAGGCCGTTCTCCCCTTCAGCTTCCATGCCCGCCCACTCCCGCCGGCCTTCCCCGGCCTCACCCTTCCCGGTCGCTCCAGCCTCCAATCGTCTCATGATGGGTGGAGGAATCGCCACGCTTCGAAAGCAGCACCGCCGTTCGATCCCTCCTCTCCGTTCGAGCCTCCTCCGGCTCGCTCAAACGCTGAAATACTTGGCGCGCGGATGATGAAGAACGATGGCGGACGTGCTTTGTTCCGGGTGGAGTTGATCCTCGTCCGACATCTCGATGCCGATCCGCCCGGCGTCGAGCAGCTTCAGAAGCTGTTCCTGGTCCTTCAGGTTCGGGCAGGCCGGGTAGCCGAAGCTGTAGCGGGAGCCGCGGTAGGACTGCTGCAACAGCTTCTCCTTGTCGCGGCTGTCCTCGGCGCCGTAGCCCAGCTCCGAGCGGATGCGGGCGTGAACGTACTCCGCCATCGCCTCGGTCATCTCCACCGACAGGCCGTGCAGGTAGAGGTAATCCTGGTAGCGGTTCTCGGCGAACCATTCCCGCGCCACCTCGGCGCAATGCTGGCCCATGGTGACGACCTGGAGGCCGAGCACGTCGCGCTCAGGATCGGTCACGTCGCGCAGGAAGTCGGCGATGCACTCGCCGTCCTCCTTGGCCTGACGCGGCAGGGAGAAGCGCGCCGCCTCGGTGATCCCGTCCTCCTCGAACAGGATGACGTCGTTGCCGTCGGCCGCCGCCTTCCAATAGCCGTAGACGGCGGTCGGCCGCAGGATGGTCTCGGTCGCGGCGATGCGCAGGATGCGGTCGAGCACCGGCCGCAGCTCCTTCTTCGCCCACTCCTTGAACTCCTCGAAGGACTTGCCGTCCTTCCGGTACCCCCACTGGAGCTGGTAGAGCATCCGCTCGTTCAGGTAGGTGACCAGCGTCTTCAGCGGCACATGGTCGATCAGCTTCGGCCCCCAGAAGGGCGGGGTCGGCACCGGCACGCCGTCGGCCAGCCGGCGGCGGCGGGCGCGCACGGCGTCCTTGTCCACCGGGCCGGTGGCGGCGCTGGTCGCCTGCCCCAGCACGCGGCGGCGGTTGACCGCCTTGCCGGCGCGCTTGGCCTGCTGGATGGCGAGTTGCTGGTCGAAGCTGCCGCCGACCACCTGATCCATCAGCGTCAGCCCGTCGAAGGCGTCGCCGGCGTAGGCCACGCGGCCCGAGCCGTAGGAGGCCACGCAGTCGCCCTCGACATAGGCGCGGGTCAGGGCGGCGCCGCCGAGCAGCACCGGCACCTCCAGCCCCTCGCGGGTCATCTCGGCGAGATTCTCGCGCATCACCACGGTGGATTTCACCAGCAGGCCGGACATGCCGACGGCGTCGGCCTTGTGCTCCTTGGCGGCCTGGATGATGGTCGTCACCGGCTGCTTGATGCCGAGGTTGATCACCTTGTAGCCGTTGTTGGTCAGGATGATGTCGACGAGGTTCTTGCCGATGTCGTGGACGTCGCCCTTCACCGTGGCCAGCACCAGCGTGCCCTTCTGCTGGCCGTCGATCTTCTCCATGTGCGGCTCCAGCCACGCCACGGCGGCCTTCATCGTCTCGGCCGACTGCAGCACGAAGGGGAGCTGCATCTTGCCGGCGCCGAACAGCTCGCCGACCACCTTCATGCCGTCGAGCAGGTAGGTGTTGATGATCTCCAGCGGCGGGTGGGTCTTCATCGCCTCGGCGAGATCGTCCTCAAGCCCGGTGCGGTCGCCGTCGACGATGCGCTCCTTCAGCCGCTCCTCGACGGTCTCGGCGCGCGCCTTCTTCTTGGCGTCCGCCGCCTTGCGGCCCTCGAACAGCGCGATGAAGGCCTGGAGCGGGTCATAGCCCCCATCTCCATTATCGGGCGAGCGGCGGTCGAAGATCAGATCCTCGGCGGTTTTCACCTCCTTCTCGGGGATCTGGTGCAGCGGCAGGATCTTGGAGACGTGGACGATGGCCCCGGTCATCCCGCGCTTGACCGCGTGGTCGAGGAACACCGAGTTCAGCACATGGCGCGCCGCCGCGTTCAGGCCGAAGGAGATGTTCGACAGGCCGAGGATGATCTGGCAGCCGGGCATCTCGCGGGCGATGGCCTCGATGCCCTCCAGCGTCCAGACGCCGAGCTTGCGGTCGTCCTCGTTGCCGGTGGCGATGGTGAAGGTCAACGGGTCGAACAGCAGGTCGGCCGGCGCCAGCCCGTACTCGTTCACGGCGAGGTCGTAGAGGCGCTTGGCGATCTCGAGCTTGCGCTCGGGAGTCTTCGCCATGCCCTCCTCGTCGATGGTCAGCGCGATCACCGCCGCGCCGAACTTCTTGGCGAGCGCCAGACGCTTGCGCGCCGGCTCCTCGCCGTCCTCGAAGTTGATGGAGTTCAGGATCGCCTTGCCGCCATAGAGCGCCAGCGCCTTCTCCAGCACGATGTATTCGGTCGAATCGACGACCAGCGGCGCCGTCACCGAGCCGACGAAGCGCGAGACCACCGCGTCCATCTCCGCCACCTCGTCACGGCCGACGAAGGCGGTGCAGACGTCCAGCGAGTGCGAGCCCTCCTTGACCTGCTCGCGCGCCATCTCGACGCAGCCGTCCCAGTCATGGCGCTCCTGAAGCTCGCGCCATTTCTTGGAGCCGTTGGCGTTGCAGCGCTCGCCGATGGCGAAGAAGGCGTTCTCCTGGCGCAGCGTCACCTGGGAATAGAGCGAGGCCACCGCCGGCACCCAATGCACGGTGCGGCCCTTCGGGTTCGGCCGGTGCGAGCCGGCCGGCGCCAGCTTGCGCAGCATCTGGTTCGCCGCCGCGATGTGCGGGACGTTGGTGCCGCAGCAGCCGCCGACGAGGTTCACCCCGTCCTCCGTGACGAAACGCTCCAGCCAATGGGCGAAATCGTCGGCGCGCAGCGGGTAGTGGGTCTTGCCGTCGAGCAGTTCCGGCAGGCCGGCGTTCGGCTGCACCGACACCAGCCCCGGCCAGTTCTGCGACAGCCAGCGCACATGCTCGCTCATCTCCAGCGGGCCGGTGGCGCAGTTCAGCCCCATCAGCGGCACGTCGAGCGCCTGGATCACCGTGGCCGCCGCCGCGATGTCGGTGCCGACCAGCAGCGTCCCGGTGGTCTCCACCGTCACCTGCACGAAGACCGGCGTGTCGGAGCCGGCATCAAGCCGCGCGCGCTTGATGCCGTTGACGGCGGCCTTGATCTGCAACGGGTCCTGGCAGGTCTCCACCAGGATGGCGTCGGCCCCGCCGGCGATCAGCCCGGCGGCCTGGACGAAGAAGCTGTCCTCCAGCGGCTGGTAGGCGATGTGGCCCAGGCTGGGCAGCTTGGTGCCCGGCCCGATCGAGCCGATGACGAAGCGCGGCTGCCCGTCGGTGAAGGTCGAGGCCGCCTCGCGCGCCAGCTCGACGGCGCGCTGGTTGATCTCGAAGGCCTTCTCGGAGATGCCGAACTCGCCCAGCGTGACCGGGGAGGCGCCGAAGGTGTCGGTCTCCACCATGTCGGCGCCGGCCTCGAAATAGCCGCGATGGATCTCGCGGACGATGTCGGGGCGCGACAGCGGCAGGATGTCGGTGCAGTTCTCGTGCCCCCAGTAGTCCTTCTCGACGTCGAGGTCGAGCGCCTGGATGCGGCTGCCGAACCCGCCGTCGCAAAGCAGAACGCGGTCACGCAGGGTGTCGAGGATGTGAGCCATGGGGAGAGTTCTTATCCGTTGCTTCAGGCGTCTTCGGGAAGATCAGGAAAGACCGTGGCGGTTGACCGGCCACCAGTCGGTATCGAGGATTTGGTCGAGGGTGTAAGGGCAATCGGCGAGGACAAGCTCGACGGCTATTCGATCCTGCCCCAGTCCGTCGATGGCGTAGTCGCGACCACGCCGGTACGCTTTGCCGAGGTCCAGCTTGCCTCGAAGGCTCGGGCTGTCGTCCAGCGCATCGTTGGCCTGATCGCGCTGCTCACGGACCGACCGGCGCCATCCACCACGCGGCTCGACAGCCGGTGAATGCTCCAGCTTCAGGAGGTGCTCGATCACACGGACCAGCGCGCTTTCGACCGCGCGCAACTCCGACCGGCCCATGCTCTCGATCTCCTCGGCGACGTTCTCCCAATCGATGGGCGTGTTGACGCGTTCGCGTGCGGCCTCGCGCAGCAGACGGGCCTGCTCCTCGGTCCAGGCGAGGAAATCCGTGTCGTACCCGATCCGGTTGTCCATGGAATCCGCCCTCCGCGCCACCACGCCCGAGATTAGCACAGGGCCGCGTCAGCCGGCGACCGGCGCCGGGGTCGCCGCCTTGGCCTTCACCCCCAGCATGCGGCAGATGGCGATGGTCAGGTCGGAGCGGTTCAGGGTGTAGAAATGGAAGTCCGAGATCCCCTGCGCCTGCAACGCCTGGCACTGCTCCGCCGCCACCGTCGCGGCGACGAGCAGCCGGGTCTCCGGATCGGCGTCCAGCCCCTCGAAGGTGGCGGCGAGCTTCGCCGGCATCGAGGCGCCGCATTTGCCGGCGAACTCCACCGCGCGGGCGAAATTGGTGATCGGCAGGATGCCCGGCACCACCGGCACATGGATGCCCGCTGCCGCACAGCGGTCGAGGAAGCGGAAATAGGCGTCGTTGTCGAAGAAGAACTGGGTGATGGCGCGGGTCGCCCCGGCGTCGACCTTGCGCTTCAGGTTGTCGAGGTCGAACTGGGCGCTCGGCGCCTCCGGATGGCTCTCCGGATAGGCGGCGACCGAGATCTCGAAATCGGCGATGCGCTTCATCCCCGCCACCAGATCGGCGGCGTAGGCGTAGCCGCCGGGAAACGGCTCATAGCGGCCGCCGACGCCCCCCGCCGTCTCCGGCGGGTCGCCGCGCAGCGCCACCAGATGGCGGATGCCGGCGTCCCAATAGCTGCGGGCGATGGAGTCGATCTCCTCGCGCGTCGCCCCGACGCAGGTGAAATGGGCGGCGGCCGGGATGCCGGTCTCCGCCTGGATGCGGGTGACGGTGGCGTGGGTGCGCTCGCGCGTCGAGCCGCCGGCCCCGTAGGTCACCGAGACGAAGCTCGGGGCGAGCGGGGCCAGCCGCTGGATCGACTGCCACAGGCTCTGCTCCATCTTCTCCGTCTTCGGCGGGAAGAACTCGAAGCTGACGGACGGGGTGGCGGTCATGACGTGGCTCCGCTGTGCGAAAGGGCGGGTTGGGAGGCGGCGGCCGGCGCGCCCGCGAGGCGGGTCGCCGGCCAGATGGAGACGGTGAGCGGATCGCCCGGCAGATGCGCCACCGGGCCGCAGGACAGGCCCGACTGGCGACACCAGCCGGCGACCTCCTGGTCGGCGAAGCCCAGCCGGCGGTGCGCGTGCTCCTCGCGCAGCGTCTCCAGCGTGTGGGGCGCGAAATCGACCACCAGCAGCCGGCCGCCGGGACGCAGCACGCGCGCCGCCTCGGCGACGACCTCGGCCGGCGATTCGGTGAAGTGCAGCACCTGATGGATCACCGCGGCGTCAAAGGAGCCGCTCGGAAAGGGAAGCTGGTACATGTCGGCCTGCCGCACGTGACAGTGGCGCAGGCCGGCCTCCTCCAGCGTGGTGCGGGCGATCGCCAGCATCTCGCGCGACTGGTCCACCCCGACCGCGCGCTGCACCCGCGGCCCCAGCACCTCCAGCATCCGGCCGGTGCCGGTGCCGATGTCCAGCAATTCCTCGACCCCCTTGCCGTCGGGGCCGCCGGCCGGGAACAGGCGCAGCAGCGCGGCCTCGACCTCGTCCTCCGCCACATGCAGGGAGCGGATCTCGTGCCAGCGGGCGGCGTTCTCGCGGAAATAGGCGGCGGCGGTCTCGGACCGGCCGCGCTTGATCGCCTCAAGCCGCTCCAGGTCCAGCGTCAGGGTCGGGTCGCTGTCGGGGATGGCGTCGACCAGCACGCGCGCCAGCTCCGCCGAGGCGCCCTTCTCGGCCAGCCGGTAGAAGGCGAAGGTCCCCTCGCGGAAGCGGTCGAGCAGTCCGGCGTCGCACAGCAACTTCAGGTGGCGCGAGACGCGCGGCTGGCTCTGGCCCAGGATCTGGGTCAGCTCGGTCACCGTCAGCTCGCCATGCGCGCACAGCGCCAGCAGCCGGAGCCGTGTGGTCTCCGCCGCCGCCTTCAGAGTCGCAAGCAGATCGTCCATCGCCCCGCATCCATCCCGAATCGCCCGCCCGGATCACGTTTCCGGGCCGCGGCGCACCCGCAGCTTCGGATACAGATATAAAGATATCTTTATGCGTCGTAAATCGTTTTTCACCGCGCATCCCCGGCAACCCGCGGATTTCCGGTGCGGCAACGGTATCACAGTCCACGGCGGGAGCTGAGACCGGCCCGCCGCCCGCACTGGTCAAACGGCCAAGCCTGTGTTAGTCCACGAAAAGGTGGAAATTGGACGATTTCTCGCACAGTCTTCACCGTGAACGCGCCGCCGCCTTGCCAGAGTTGAGAACTCCAGCCGCGGGAGTCCTCGGATGATGGTTGGACGGGCCGGCGACCCGACCCGAGTTGAGCCTTCACACAAAGAGCCGACGCACCATGAAGCTGGCCAGCCTCTCCCGCTCCTTCCTCCGTTCGGCCACCGTCGCCGTCCTGGCCCTGACCGCGACGGCCTGCGCCAACCGGCCGGCCGACTCGGACGCCGCCTATGAGGTCAACGACCCCCTGGAAGTGCCGAACCGCTTCGTGTTCGCCGCCAACGAGGCCGTCGACGTGCTGGCCCTGCGCCCGGCGGCGGAGGTCTATGTCGGGCTGGTGCCGGATCCCGTCCGCGACGCGATCCACAACTTCATCGACAACCTGATGTCGCCGCTCTACATCGCCAACAACCTGCTTCAGGGCAATTTCGAGGGCGCGCAGTTCGCCACCGGCCGCTTCCTGACCAACACCGTGCTGGGCGCGGGCGGTCTCGCCGACGTGGCGACGGCGGCCGGCATCCCCGAGCGGCCCGAGGATTTCGGCCAGACCCTGGCGGTCTGGGGCGTCGGCGACGGCCCCTATCTGGTGCTACCGCTGCTCGGGCCGTCGAATCTGCGCGACGCCGCCGGCTATGGCGTCGACACCGTCGCCGACCCGGTCCGCATCTGGGCCTACGCCCATGACGGCCAGGGCCTGATGATGGCCCGCGCCGGCGTCAGCGCCGTCGACCGCCGGTCGGAGGTGCTCAAGTCGGTGGACGACCTGCGCCGCAATTCGCTCGACTTCTACGCCACGGTGCGCAGCCTGCACCAGCAGCAGCGCCGGGCGGACATCGCCAACAAGCCGGGCGGCGGTCCGGAATTCCCGGACTTCGGCACGGCCCCGAAGCCGTAAGGTCTCCCGACGGCGGCGCTCCACCGGGCGCCGCCGCCGCTGTTTCGGCGATCGCTTTTCCACCCTTGGCCAGAAGACCGTTGACAATGGCTCCCCAGCCGCCACTTTTGACCCTACCATGCTGACACGTCGCCTGTTTGTCGCGTGCGCGGCCCTGCTCGCGGTGAGCAGCTGGGCCGGGCGCCCCCTTCTCTCCCCCGCCTTCGCGCAAAACGCGGATCCGGGAGCCGGTGCGTTCATCCAGAAGCTGGGGAACGACGCCATCGCCACCTTCTCGGACAAGAGCACGCCGCGCGACCAGGCGCTGGTCAAGTTCCGGACTCTGCTCAACCAGGGCTTCGACGTTCCCTACATCGGGCGCTGGGTGCTGGGCCGCTACTGGAACCAGGCGACCGAGGCCCAGCAGGCCGAATACCAGAAGCTGTTCGAGCAGCTGATCGTCACGACCTACGCCGAGCGCTTCATCGAGTATTCGGGCGAGACCTTCCGCATCGCCGGCACCGCGCCGGAGGGCGAGACCGACACCATGGTCACGACCCAGATCGTCCGCCCCAACGGCCCGCCGATCAACGTGAGCTGGCGTGTCCGCAAGAAGGGCGCCGACTACAAGATCATCGACATGGTGGTGGAGAATGTCAGCATGGGCGTGACCCAGCGGCAGGAATTCGCCTCCGTCGTGCAGCAGAACGGCGGGAAGGTCGACGGGTTGATCCAGGCCCTTCGCCAGAAGGTCGGCCGGGCCGGCTGACCGCCGCAAGCCGCGCCGACACCGTGAAACCAAGACACTGTGAAACCAAGACACCGTGAAACCAAGGCCGCTCCCTCGGGAGCGGCCTTTTTCTTCGCCCCCGTCAGCCACGCTGCGGCGCCGGCACCGCCGGGGAGAACTCGGCGCCCGGCCGGGTTTCCGGCATGGCCAGCGCGAACAGCGCGAGCGCCACGCCGGCCACCGCCGCCAGGGTGAGGAACGCCGCGCTGTAGCCGGCGTGGACGACGACAAGACCGGCCACGCTGGTGCTCAGCGCGGCGCCGATGCCCTGCATGGTGGCGATGGCGCCCTGGCTGACGTTGAAGCGGCCGGTTCCCCGCGTCAGATCGGCGACCACGACCGGGAACAGCGCCCCGAACACCCCGGCCCCGATGCCGTCCAGGAGTTGCACGCCGACCAGCCAGTAGGGCGCGTCCGACAGGGTGTAGAGCACGCCGCGCAGGGGAAGGATCAGGAATCCGGCGAGGAAGATCGGCTTGCGTCCCCAGAGATCCGCCTTGGCGCCGACCAGCGCCGCGACCGGCACCATGACGAGCTGGGCCGCCACGATGCAGAGCGACATCAGCGTGGTGCCCAGGTTGCGGTCCTGGAGCGCCAGCTTCTGGCCGACCAGCGGCAGCATCGCCGCGTTGGCGAAGTGGAACAGCGAGGCGCAGGCGGCGAAGATCAGCAGCGGGCGGCAGGTCAGGATCACGCCCAGCCCGGACGGCTCGTCCCGCCCCTGCCCCGCTTCGCGGCGCTGCGCGGGGAACGCCTCGCCGTCCAGCCCACGCGCGACGTCGTGGTCGATGGCCCCGCCGTCGATCCTCGCGATGGCGACGATGCTGGCGATCGTCATCGCGGTCATCAGCCAGAACACGGCGATGGGACCGAACACGTAGGCGGCCAGGCCGGCCAGCGCGGCGGCCACGGCGTTGCCGGCGTGGTTGAAGGACTCGTTGCGTCCGATGCGCCGCGTAAAGGCACGCGGCCCGACCAGCCCCAGGCTGACGGCGGCGATGGCCGGCGGAAACAGGGCGCCGGCGGCGCCGGTGACGGCCTGCACGACCGCCACCAGCGAAAAGCCGGGCAGCAGGGGCAGCAGCAGCGATCCGCCGGTCACCAGCAGGGCGGCGCCCGCCATGACGGCCCGTTTCCACCGGGTGCGGTCGATCAGGGCGCCGGCCGGCATCTGCGCGACGATGCCCGCGATGCCGCCGATGGACATCACCACGCCGATGCTGGCCTCGTCCCAACGCTGGACGACCAGAAGGTAAATGGCGAGATAGGGGCCCAGCCCGTCGCGCACATCGGCCAGAAAGAAGTTGAGCCAATCCAGCGTCCGATGATGCGGACCTGCACCCATGATCATATCTCCGTTGGGGGAAGAGAAGCGGTCCCGACTGAACACGCCGGCCCGACGTTCGGCCAGCCCGGATCACACCCGAATCGCAAGGATGATCGGCCAGCCGCGAATCCGTGACGCGGAGGGGTGGAACGGCTATCTTGCTGTGTTGAGGCACTTGCCTTTCGTCATAGACGCAACCGGGACCACCGACGCCATGGCCGAACGCGATCCGAACGAGATCGAGGAGATCCGCAAGATCATCCTGGCCCATCAGGCGTGGCTGAAGCGGCCGGCCAGCGGCAAGCGCGCCGATCTCAGCTTCCGCGATCTGTCGCGGCTGAACCTGGAACGCGTGGCCCTGTCGGGGGCCAAGCTGGCCGGCGCCAACCTGTCCAACGCGCGCATGGTGAAGGCCGACCTGTCGCAGGCCGACCTGTTCGGCGCCGACATGGAGGGGGTCAACCTGTCCGCCGCCATGCTGGCCGGGGCCGACCTGCGCGGCGCCAACCTGCACAGGGCGCTTCTGACCGACGCCAATCTGCGCGGCGCCGATTTCCGCGCCGGCGAACTGCTGGACGACACCCAGAAGACCACGCGCGGCACCGGCACCACCCGGCTGACCGAGGCGAAAATGGAACGGTCGATCCTGGCCGGCGCCAATTTCGCCGGCTGCGACCTGACCGGGGCCGACCTGAACGACGCCGACCTGACCGGGGCGGAACTGACCTCGGCCGTGCTGATGGGCACCGATTTCGGCGGGGCGACGCTCGATGGCGCCACCTTCGGCAACACGGTGATGGACCAGGCGACGCTGACGCGGACCTACATCCCCTTCGCCCTGCCGCCCGACGCCATCGTCCAGCCCAACTACACCGCCATGCCGGTCGCCGAGTTCCTGGAACTGGTCGCCCGGCACGAGGCCTGGGTGGACAGCGGCGGAGCGGAAGGCGCGCGCCTTGACCTCGACCTCGTCTCGGTGGCGGGGGCCGACCTCAAGGGCCGGTCGCTGGCCGCCGCGCGGCTGCGCCGCTGCCGCCTGCCCGGCGCCCGCCTGACCAAGGCGAGCCTCGAAATGGCGGAGCTGTCCTACATCGACCTCGACGAATCCGATCTCAGCGGCGCGGTGCTGCGCGGGGCGACGCTGCGCCGCGCCTACCTGTCGCACGCGCTGCTGGTCGGCGCCGACGCCGGCCCGGCACAGTTGGCGGGCGGGCGGGCGTGGCCGACCAATTTCGACGGCGCCGATTTTTCCGACGCCGACCTGCGCGACGCCCGGATGGGCGAGGCGGTGGTGCGCGGGGCGGTCTTCACCAACGCGCTGATCGAGGGCAGCGGCATCGACGTCGCCGATAGCGTCACGCCCTTCCCTCCACCCCCGCTGGAGGAGCGGCGGCGCCAGAAGCGCTTCGTCCGTCCCGGACTGGTGGTTCACACCGAGCATGGGGTGTTTCCGACCCGCAACTGGTCGGTCGGCGGCCTGTGCCTGCTGGCGGTGGACCAGCCCTACCGCCGCGGCCAGACCTTCCAGGCCCGCGTGACGATGGCCGACCGGCAGGAGGTGACGGCGGTCGCCGATCTGCTCGTCCTCCACCGCGACGAGGAGCGCGGCCAGCTTTCGGTGCGCTTCCACCAGTATGGCGACGATCTGAAGGCGTTGCTGAAGGCGGCCTTTTTGGAACACCAGAAGCTGGCCGGCTGACCGCAGCCCCGGCACGGCGGGGCCGCCGAGTCCGGGAGAAAACGCATTCTTGTCCATTGCCTGCCGGATGGACAATCCAAAACACGAACATCCACCCCATGTTATGGCCATGCTATGATCGGCGAGGCCACTCCATCCGGTTGAACGGCAGACGGCGGGGGAAACGCATGGCGACCTTGAAGGAGTTCGAAGACGCCCTGAAGGCGGCGGGCAACACCGCGGCCCTGGCGATTCTGGAGACGCTGCGCGAGCGCGACCGCGCCACCCGGTCGGTCCGGCCGGCGCGCCGGCTGACCGGGCGCAAGATGACCCCGGAACTGGCGGCGGAAATCCTGTATTTCCATCGCAACACGGAAATGACCCAGCAGGAGATCGCCTTCCAGTTGGGCGTCAACCAGGGACGGGTGAACGAGGTCATCAAGCGGGGCAAATGGCTCGACGGCGACCCGGCCTCTCCCGAGGCCGTCGCCCGTGACAAGGCCCGCGACCGCGCCAGGAAGGGCGTCGGCGTCACGCCGAAACGGCCGGCGCCGAAGACAGCCGAACCGCGCAGACCGGCCGAGCCGCCTGTCCGCGATGCGGTTGCCAAGCCCGGAAAGCCGGAAAAAGGCAACCGAAGCCGAGCGGCGCGGCCATCGGGACAGTTGGCGCTCGACGGAATCTGAAGACCGCCGGTCGGCGACCGCATCCCCCATCCGCCCCGACACCGCAACGGTCCGGCCGCGAGGCCCGCGACGAACCGGCCTGTCCGCGCGATGGCACGCGAGAACGCGCAACCACACCCACAGAATGTCCGTCGCGAAATATTTCTCTTTAAAAACGAATGAAACGGGAGAGATAACTATCTTAGGATGCAAAAATCCTGTTGACCCGATCCAGCTATCTTTGGCGCCATGACCCTCCTCCGGTTGCCATTCCCGCATCACCGTCTCTTCCTTGCGATCAACAGGGCGGCCGGAAGCATGGAGGGAGAAGCATCTTGGCCGTCATCACTGGCGACGATTTCAACAATGTCCTGACCGGCACCGCCGAGGACGACACGCTGTACGGCTACGCGGGCAACGACACGCTGAACGGCGGTCCGGGGGCCGACACCCTGATCGGCGGAACGGGGGACGACGACTACATCGTCGACGACATCGGCGACGTGGTCGTCGAGGACACGGTGCCGGGCATCGACGAGGTGTTCACGTCGCTCAACGCCTACACCCTCGGCGCCATGGTCGAGAACGTCATCTTCACCGGCACCGGCAACTTCACCGGCCAGGGCAACGCCATCTCGAACTACCTGCAAGGCGGGGCCGGCAACGACACCCTGGACGGCGGCGCCTTCAGCGACACCATGTGGGGCATGGGCGGCGACGACGTCTACTTCGTCGACAACGACCGGGACATCGTGTGGGAGGATGCCGGCGGCGGCTACGACGAGATCCGCACCACCCTGTCGAGCCTGACGCTCGGCACCCACGACGTCGAGGCGCTGACCTTCATCGGCACCGGCAGCTTCGCCGGCACCGGGAACGCACTCGACAACCACCTGACGGGCGGGACCGGCGACGACACGCTCGACGGCGGCGACGGGCATGACCGGCTCGACGGCGGCCTCGGTGCCGACCTCCTGATCGGCGGGGCCGGACACGACGACTACATCGTCGACGACATCGGCGACGTGGTCGTCGAGGACGCGGTGCCGGGCATCGACGAGGTGTTCACCTCGCTGAACGCCTACAGCCTGAGCGACAACGTCGAGAATGTGATCTTCACCGGCACCGGCGATTTCACCGGCACCGGCAACGCCATCTCGAACTACCTGAAGGGCGGAGCCGGCAACGACACACTGGACGGCGGGGCCTTCAACGACAGCATGCAGGGCATGGGCGGCGACGACGTCTACATCGTCGACAACATCCTGGATCAGGTCTGGGAGAACGCGGGCAACGGCTACGACGAGATCCGCACCACCCTGTCGGGCCTGACGCTCGGCACCCACGACGTCGAGGCGCTGACCTTCATCGGCACCGGCAACTTCAGCGGCACCGGCAACACGCTCGACAACCGCCTGACGGGGGGAGCCGGCGACGACACCCTCGACGGCGGCGACGGTGACGACCGGCTCGACGGCGGGGCCGGCGTCAACCAACTCACCGGAGGGGCCGGCGCCGACCTGTACGTCTTCGGCCCGGCCGGCACGCAGACCGTCACCGACTTCGACGCGGCGGCCGACCGGATCGAGGTCCACGGCTTCGCCAGCGCCGGCGACGCCCTCGCCGCCATGCAGCAGGCCGGAAGCGACGTCCTGCTGGTTTCCGGAGCCTCGTCGCTGACCTTGTCCGGGGTGAATCTCGCCGCCCTGACGACGGCGAATCTGACGATCTTCGGGATGTAGAAAGACCGACGGCCCCTCCCCCGCATCCGGGAGAGGGGCCGTCGGACACCGATCGGAAACGGATCAGCTACGGACCAGCGGCTTGTACTTGATGCGGTGCGGCTGGTCGGCCTCGGCGCCCAGGCGGCGCTTCTTGTCCGCCTCGTAATCCTGGAAGTTGCCCTCGAACCATTCGACGTGGCTGTCGCCCTCGAAGGCCAGGATGTGGGTGGCGATGCGGTCGAGGAACCAGCGATCGTGGCTGATGACCACGGCGCAGCCGGCGAAGCCCTCCAGCGCGTCTTCCAGGGCGCGCAGCGTGTCGACGTCGAGATCGTTGGTCGGTTCGTCGAGCAGCAGGACGTTGGCGCCGGACTTCAGCATCTTGGCGAGGTGGACGCGGTTGCGCTCACCGCCCGACAGCTGGCCGACCTTCTTCTGCTGGTCGGGGCCCCGGAAGTTGAAGCTGGAGACGTAGGCGCGGCTCGGCATCGTCTTCTTGCCCAGCTCGACCAGATCCAGCCCGTCGGAGATCTCCTCCCACACCGTCTTCTTCGGGTTCAGCGAATCACGGCTCTGATCGACGTAGCCGAGCTTCACCGTGTCGCCGACGCGGAAGGTGCCGGCGTCCGGCCCCTCCTGCCCGGTGATCATGCGGAACAGCGTGGTCTTGCCGGCGCCGTTCGGGCCGATGACGCCGACGATGCCGCCCGGCGGCAGCCGGAAGGACAGGCCGTCGATCAGCAGGCGGTCGTTGAAGCCCTTGTTGATGTTCTCGGCCTCGATGACCACGTTGCCCAGGCGCGGCGGCACCGGGATGACGATCTTGGTCTCGCCGGCCTGCTCCTTGCCGCTCTCGGCCAGCAGCGTCTCGTAGGCGGAGATGCGGGCCTTGCTCTTGGCCTGGCGGGCGCGCGGCGACTGGCGGATCCATTCCAGCTCGGTGGCGAGCTGCTTCTGGCGCGACTCCTCCTGGCGGCCTTCCTGCTCCAGGCGCTTCTGCTTCTGCTCCAGCCAGGACGAATAGTTGCCCTCGTAGGGGATCCCCGACCCGCGGTCGAGCTCGAGGATCCAGCCGGTGACGTTGTCGAGGAAGTAGCGGTCGTGGGTGACGAGGACGACGGTGCCCTTGTAGTCCTCCAGGTGCTTCTGGAGCCACGCCACGGACTCGGCGTCGAGGTGGTTGGTCGGCTCGTCGAGCAGCAGCAGGTCGGGCTTTTCCAGCAGCAGCTTGCACAGCGCGACGCGGCGCTTCTCGCCGCCCGACAGCTTCTCGACGCTGGAATCGCCGGGCGGGCAGCGCAGGGCGTCCATGGCGATCTCGACCGTGCGGTCCAGATCCCAGGCGTCGGCGTGGTCGATCTTCTCCTGAAGGTCGGCCTGCTCGGTCAGCAACGCGTCGAAATCGGCGTCCGGGTCGGCCATCAGGTTCGACACTTCGTTGAAGCGGTCGATCAGGGCCTTGGTGTCGGCCAGCGCCTCCAGGACGTTCTCCTGGACGGTCTTGGTCGGGTCGAGCTGCGGCTCCTGCGGCAGGTAGCCGACCTTGGCGCCCTCGGCCGACCAGGCCTCGCCCGAATAATCCTTGTCCAGCCCGGCCATGATCTTCAGCAGCGTCGACTTGCCGGCGCCGTTGACGCCGAGCACGCCGATCTTCACCCCCGGCAGGAACGAGAGCCAGACATTGTCGAGGGTCTTCTTGCCGCCAGGATAGACCTTGGTCAGACCCTTCATGACATAAACATACTGATAGGACGCCATGCGCCGCTCCGACCTTCCCGGGTAAGAAAAAAAGCGCCGCCGGGCGGCGCCACTTCGCTGAGAGCAGGTTTTAGCGCATAAGGACGCCCGACGAAACCATGTTGAAACCGGGAATAGGGGGAGGGTGCCGTTGGTCGAGATTTACGTGGACGCCGACGCCTGTCCGGTGAAGGCCGAGATCTACAAGGTCGCCGGCCGCACCGGCTGCAAGGTGTGGATCGTCGCCAACAGCCCGCTGCGGCTGCCGACCGAGTGCGTGTCGGAGCTGGTGGTGGTCAGCGACGGCTTCGACGCCGCCGACCATTGGATCGCCGAGCGGGCGGGTCCGGGCGACGTCGTCGTGACCGCCGACATCCAGCTCGCCGACCGCTGCGTGAAGCGCGACGCGGTGGTGATCGGCCCGACCGGGCGGCCCTTCACGGCGGACAGCATCGGCTCGGCTCTGGCGACCCGCGCGCTGATGCAGGATCTGCGCGACATGGGCGTGGTCGGCGGCGGCAACGCCCCGATGAGCCAGCGCGACAAGTCGCAGTTCCTCCAGACCCTCGACCAGGCCGTCCAGGCGCTGAAGGCCGGCCGGCGGCCGAGGTTCCGCTGAGAGGGTTTCGCTGAATGCGGAAAGGCCCGGCTGCGGCAGCCGGGCCTTCAACGCGCATCAGCCGGAACGGGCGGGGATCACTCCCAGCCGGCGACCTTCTCGCAGGCCTTGCGGGCCTCCGGGTTGGCCTTCTCCCACTGGGTGATGGTCCGCGTCTCGTTGTTGTCCATCTTGTCGTTCATGCAGACGCAGTACTTGTTGACGATCGCCTCCGACACCTTGGCGTCGGCGTTGTCCTTCAGGCACTGCGCCACCCACTTGGCGTTGTCGTCGGCGCGGACCACGCCGCTGGCGAGCGTCATGCAGACCACGGCCAAGGATACGGCAACAAACTTCATCGGAGCCTCCGGAGTTTCCCACGGCGCCACGGGAGTGTCGCGCCGTACCGTTGACCGGCGTTCCGAAGTCTAGGCGCGATAATCTGCCGCGCTCAACGGCGAGCGTGAGCGCGGCCATTCACCCGCGATCAGACCCGCACCACCTTGCCGGGGTTCAGCAGGTTGTGCGGGTCGAGGGCCAGCTTCACCTCGCCCATCACCGCGTAGGCGTCGCCGGCCTCCTGCTCCAGGAAGGCCATCTTGCCATAGCCGATGCCGTGCTCGCCGGTGCAGGTGCCGCCCATCGCCAGCGCGCGGGCGACCATCCGGTCGTTCAGGCGCTGGGCCTCGGCCATCTCCTCCGGCTTGTCGGGGTCGATGACGTAGACGAGGTGGAAGTTGCCGTCGCCGACATGGCCGACCATCGGGGCCAGCATGTTGGATTCCGCCAGATCCTTCTTGGTCTCCAGGATGCAGTCGGCCAGCCGCGAGATCGGCACGCAGACGTCGGTCGGCCAGCCCTTCGAGCCCGGCCGCAGGGCGAGCGCCGCGTAATAGCCGTCATGCCGGGCCTGCCACAGCCTGGAGCGGTCCTCCGGACGGGTCGCCCAGGCGAACTCCATCCCGCCATGGTCCGACGCGATGGCGGCGGCCATCTCCGCCTGCTCCTTGACGCCGGCCTCGGTGCCGTGGAACTCGAAGAACAGCGTCGGGGCGACGGCGTAGTCGAGCTTGGAATATTTGTTCACCGCGTCCATCTGCACCTCGTCGAGCAGTTCGATGCGGGCGATGGGAATGCCGGACTGGATGGTCTGGATGACGGTGTTCACGGCACCATGGATGTCGGTGAAGGCGCAGACCGCCGACGAGATCGCCTCGGGGATGCCGTAGAGCTTCAGCGTCACCTCGGTGATGATGCCGAGCGTCCCTTCCGAGCCGACGAACAGCCGGGTCAGGTCGTAGCCGGCCGCCGACTTGCGCGCCCGGCCGCCGGTCTTGATGATCCGCCCGTCGGCCAGCACCACGGTCAGCCCCAGGACATTCTCGCGCATGGTGCCGTAGCGCACCGCGTTGGTGCCGCTGGCCCGCGTCGCCGTCATGCCGCCGAGCGAGGCGTCGGCGCCGGGATCGATGGGGAAGAACAGGCCGGTGTCGCGCAGATGCTCGTTCAGCCGCTTGCGGGTCACGCCGGCCTGGACGGTGACGTCGAGATCCTCCGGGCTGACGCGCAGGATCCGGTCCATGCCCGACAGGTCGATGGTGATGCCGCCGGCCAGCGCCGCGATGCCGCCCTCCAGCGAGGTGCCGGTGCCGAAGGGGATGATCGGCAGCTTGTGCTTCGCGCAGATCCTGACGATCGCGCTGACCTCCTCCGTGGACTGGGCGAAGGCGACCCCGTCCGGCGGGAAGGCGGCGTGGTAGGACTCGTCCTTGCCGTGATGCGCGCGCACCGGACCGGAGGTGCTGAACCGCTCGCCGAGCAGCGCCGTCAACTCCGCCCGCGCCTCCTCGGTAAGGGCGGCGCGCGGCTGGGTGGTGGCAATGGCGGTCATGGGCTTCGGCCTCCCCGATCGATGGCTCATTCGTATGACCAAGGGAAGCTACTAAGCCCGGCAAGCGCTTGGCAAGACGGGCAAAATGCAGGGGTGGGATGCCGCCGCGGCGGCGGCGCATACGAAGGTGGGCTCCAATTGACTCGAGGCGGGTTGCCGGGCGATGATGACACAACCCTGCGGAGAGCATCGATGGCCGAACCGACACTGACCGACGTCATGAACGCCATCCTCGACCTCGGCCGTCACTTCAACGAACGGCTGGACAGGACCGAAGAACGGTTGGACATACGGATCGACAGGCTGGATACGCGGATCGACAAGCTGGATGCACGGATCGACAGGCTGGATACGCGGATCGACGCCTTGCAGTCCGAAGTGAAGGAAGGCTTCAGCAAGGTCCATTCCGACCTGCGGGTGCTCGACGCCCGGCTGGACGAGCAGCGCCAGACCTTGAACGCCCTGATCCCCACCCGGATCGCCGCCATCCCTCCCGCGGCCGAGTAGCCGGCAGGCCGGAGCGGCCCGAAGGCCGCTCCCCGCCCCGCCTCACGCCTCGTCCTTCTCCCCATAGCCGCCGCCGCCCGGCGTCTCGATCACCAGCGCGTCGCCCGGCCGCACCGCCGTGTGGTCCTGCGGGGCCAACTCCTGCACGCCGCCGTCCGCCCGCTGGATCCAGGTGCGGCCCAGCGCGCCGTCCGCCCCGCCCTTCAGGCCGAAGGGCGCCACCCGGCGGTGGTTGGCGAGGATGGCGGCGGTCATCGGCTCCAGGAAGCGCAGCCGGCGCACCACCCCGTCGCCGCCGCGCCAGCGCCCCGCCCCGCCCGATCCGCGCCGGATGCGGAAGCTCTCGACCAGCACCGGGAAGCGCCATTCCAGCACCTCCGGATCGGTCAGGCGCGAGTTGGTCATGTGGGTCTGCACCGCGTCCGTGCCGTCGAAGCCGTCGCCGGCCCCCGAGCCGCCGCACACCGTCTCGTAATACTGGTGCCGCTCGTTGCCGAAGGTGGTGTTGTTCATGGTGCCCTGGGCCGACGCCATCACCCCCAGCGCGCCGAACAGCGCGTCGACGATGCACTGGCTGGTCTCGACGTTGCCGGCGACCACAGCGGCCGGCGCCTTGGGCGCCAGCATGCTGCCCTCGGGGATGATGATCTCGATGGGGCGCAGGCAGCCCTCGTTCATCGGGATGTCGTCGTCGACCAGCGTGCGGAAGACATAGAGCACCGCCGCCCGGCACACCGCCGACGGGGCGTTGAAGTTGTTGGCGAGCTGCGCGCTGGTCCCGGTGAAATCGACCTTGGCCGACCGGCTCTCGCGGTCGATCGACACCGCCAGCCGGATGACCGCGCCGTTGTCGAGCAGGACCGAGAAGGAGCCGTCGCCCAGAACGCCGATGGCGCGGCGGACCTGTTCCTCGGCGTTGTCCTGGACATGGCGCATGTAGGCGGTGACGGTGGCCAGCCCGTGGGTGCGGACGATGCGGTGAAGCTCGCGCGCGCCCTGCTCGTTGGCGGCGATCTGCGCCTTGAGGTCGCCGATGTTCTGCGCCGGGTTGCGCGCCGGGTGCGGGCCGGCGGACAGCAGCTCCAGCAGCTCGGCCTCGCGGAAGCGGCCGCCCCCCGCCCCGATCTCCACCAGCGGCACGCAGTCGAGCAGCACGCCCTCGTCGGCGATGGTGGTGCTGTCCGGCGGCATCGAGCCGGGGGTGACGCCGCCGACGTCGGCGTGATGCCCGCGCGAGGCGACGAAGAACAGCGGCTCGCGCCCCGCCTCGTCGAACACCGGGGAGACGACGGTGATGTCCGGCAGGTGGGTCCCGCCATGGTAGGGGTCGTTGAGCGCGAAGACCTCGCCAGGGACGAAGCTCCCGCCACGCCGCTCGACCACCGCGCGGACGCTCTCGCCCATCGAGCCGAGATGCACCGGCATGTGCGGCGCGTTGGCGATCAGCCCGCCCTCGCGGTCGAACAGGGCGCAGGAGAAGTCGAGCCGCTCCTTGATGTTCACCGAGCGGGCGGTCTTCTCCAGCGTCACGCCCATGCGCTCGGCGATCGCCATGAACAGGTTGTTGAAGACCTCCAGCGTCACCGGATCCACCCTGGTCCCGGCGGCGAGGCGCTGGCTCGCCGGCTCCAGCCGGGTCAGCACCAGATGGTTCCTGCGGGTGACTTCGGCCATCCAGCCGGGTTCGACCACCGTGGTGGCCACCGCCTCGGCGAGGATGGCCGGACCGACGATGCGGTTGCCGGGCTGGAGCTGGGCGCGGTCGTAGAGCGGCGCCTCGCGGTCCCGGCCGGCGCTGTGCAGCGTGACGGTGGCGAGCCGGCGCGGCAGCACGCCGGTCGGGCCGCCGAGCTCGGGATCCTCCACCACGTCGGTCAGGCCGACCGCCTCCAGCGTCACCGACTCCACCTCCAGCGCGGTGCCGGGGGTGAGGAAGCCGTAGCGCTGGCGGTGCGCCTCGGCGAAGGCGGCGGCCATGGCGATGCGCGAGCCGAAGGGCACCGCCAGCGCGGTGTCCGACCCCGACGCCTTGATGTGGACGCGGCGGTTGACGGTCTGGCGCTCCGCCGGGATGCCCTGGCGGGTCAGCTCGGCCCGCCCCTCGGTGTCGAGGTCGGTGAAGAGGATGGTCAGCCGGTCGACCACCGCGTCGCTCAGCGGTCCCTCGACCGCGCGCTCGCGGATGGCGACGGTGTCGGCCAGCCCGATGCCGTAGGCCGACAGCACGCCGGCCTGCGGGTGCAGGAACACCCGCGTCATGCCCAGCGCGTCGGCGACGGCGCAGACATGCTGCCCGGCCGCCCCGCCGAAGCCGTTCAGCGTGTAATGGGTGACGTCGTGCCCGCGTTCCACCGAGATCTTCTTGATGGCGTTGGCCATGTTGTCGACGGCGACGCGCAGGAAGCCCTCGGCCACCTGCTTGGGCGTCATCGCGGTGCCGAGCGTGGCGTTGACGGTCGCCGCCAGCTCCGTGAACTTCGCCGTCACCACCGCGGCGTCGAGCGGCTGGTCGCCGTCGGGCCCGAAGACCTGCGGGAAGAAGCGCGGCTGGAGCTTGCCGACCATCACGTTGCAGTCGGTGACGGTCAGCGGGCCGCCGCGCCGGTAGCAGGCCGGGCCGGGGTTGGCGCCGGCGCTGTCCGGCCCGACGCGGAAGCGGGTGCCGTCGAAGACGCAGAGCGAGCCGCCGCCGGCCGCCACCGTGTGGATGTGCATCATCGGCGCGCGCACCCGCACCCCGGCGACCACCGTGTCGAAGGCCCGCTCATACTCCCCGGCGTAGTGCGACACGTCGGTCGAGGTGCCGCCCATGTCGAAGCCGATGACCTTGTCGAAGCCGGCCATCCGCGCGGTGCGCACCGCCCCGACCACGCCGCCCGCCGGCCCCGACAGGATGGCGTCCTTGCCCTGGAAGCGCCGGGCGTCGGTCAGCCCGCCGTTGGACTGCATGAACATCAGCGGCACGCCGTTCAACTCGCCGGCCACCTTGTCCACGTAGCGGCGCAGGATCGGCGAGAGGTAGGCGTCGGCCACCGTGGTGTCGCCGCGCCCGACCAGCTTCATCAGCGGGCTGACCAGATGGCTGACCGACACCTGGGTGAAGCCGACGGCGCGGGCCAGCGAGGCGACCTGCCGCTCGTGCTCGGGATAGCGGTAGCCGTGCATCAGCACCACGGCGGCGGCGCGGAAGCCCAGCCGGTAGGCCTCCTCCAGCCCACGGCGGACGGCGTGCAGGTCGACCGGCTTCAGCACGCGGCCGTCGGCCATCACCCGCTCCGGCGCCTCGACCACGCGGGTGTGGAGCTGCTCGGGAAGGACGATGCGGCGGGCGAAGATCTTCGGGCGTGCCTGGTGCCCGATGCGGAGCTGGTCGCCGAACCCCTCCGTCACCACCAGCACGGTCGGTTCGCCCTTGCGCTCCAGCAGGGCGTTGGTGGCGACGGTCGTGCCCATCTTGACCGCCTCGACCGCCTCGACCGGGACCGGCTCGCCCGGCTTCAGCCCGAGCAGGTCGCGGATGCCCTGGACGGCGGCGTCGGCGTAGCGCTCCGGATTGTCGGACAGCAGCTTGTGGGTGACGACCGCACCGTCCGGGCGGCGCGCCACGATGTCGGTGAAGGTGCCCCCACGGTCGATCCAGAACTGCCAGCGGCCGATTCCACCGCCCTCGCCGTCCCGGCCCTTTCCGCCGCCGTCCATCGTCCCGTCCATGCTTCGCACCCACGCTCTCCCCGCGCGGCACCGCGCCGCGCTCGAGGGCGGAGTTTCGCGATCCGGCGGCCCGCGTCAACGATTGGATGGGGGATTGGATGGGGGATTGGATCGGGGGCCGGACGCCGCGGCGCTTCGAGCCCCCGGTCAGGCGGCGGCGCGGCGGTCCTGGTTGGAGGAGAAGCTGGCGAGGATGCTGTTGACGGCGCCCGAGCCATCCTCCAGCGCTTCCAGCGCGAAGGAGAACTGGTTGGGGGACGGCAGATCGAAGCGGGCGGTGATCTCGCCATACTCCATCGCGATGCTGCCGCCGAAACGCCGAGCCAGCGCCCGCATGCGGACGTTCTCGGCCAGGCACAGCATGTGGACGCGGCCGATCGAACGGTTGCGGGCGACGGTCAGGGCACGGCGGATCAGGGTGCTGCCGATGCCACGCCCCTGGAGTTCCTTCTCCACGCTGACGCCGAACTCGGCCTCGTCGGGCCACAGGATGCGGTCGCCGCACAGCTCCAGGGCGGCGCGCAGCTCGCCGTTCAGGAAGGCGCCGATCAGCGTGGTGCGCCCCCAGTCGATCGCCGCGCAATGACGCTCCAGCGACTCGTCCGAAACGGTTCCGGCGAAGCGGGCGTAGCGGTCGGCGCGATCGAGGCGAAGAAGGTGCGCCCGGTACAGGGGCAGTTCGGTCGGCAGGATCTTGCGGATGACAGGCATGGCTCTCGCTCACGGTTCTCGAGTGTCGAAAACGCATTGCGCAGAACGTTCGTCCCCAGGGAACCGGCGCCGGCCCTCTTGCCGGGGCGCGGTCGCCATGGGCCGCGGACTCGCCGCCGCCCTCTTTGTTGCACCGCAACATGGCGTGTTGCGTGGATTTCGCAAGCGCTCATTCGAACTTTGCAAAGCGAACACCGGCTTTCTGTTGCGGCAAAGTCACAGTTGGACAGGAACCGCCCCCGCCCGTTATGCTTGGGCCCGCTGCGCTGAGCCCAGTATGCCGGGTTCGAATCGACGGTATGGATGGCGGTGATGACGGTCTGGGGCAAGATTCTTGGTGGGGCGGCGGGTTTCGCCATCGGCGGGCCGCTGGGCGCCCTGATCGGCGCGCTGGCCGGCCATGCCGTCGACCGCCTGAGCGGGGAGGCCGCCGGCACCAGCCCCGCCAGCACCGACGCCGAGGCGCAGGCGGCGATGCAGACCGTCGCCTTCACCATCGGCGTGATCGCGCTGGCCGCCAAGATGGCGCGGGCCGACGGCGTGGTGAAACGGGTCGAGATCGACACCTTCAAGCGCCTTTTCCGCGTCCCGCCCGACGAGCTGGAGAATGTCGGCCGCGTCTTCGACCTCGCCCGCCGCGACACCCACGGCTTCGAGGAATATGCCCACCAGATCGCCGACCTCTTCGAGGACCGCCACGCGGTGCTGGAGGAACTGCTCGACAGCCTGCTGATGATCGCCGAGGCCGACGACGAATTGCACGAGACGGAGGTGGAGTATCTGCGGGCGGTCGCCGGCATCTTCGGCTTTGCCGAGACCGATTTCGAACGCATCCTCGCCGGCCACCACCGCGCCGGCACCCCGGACGAGACCGACCCCTATCAGGTGCTGGGCGTCAGCCGCTCCACCGACGACGCGGCGCTGAAGGCGGCGCACCGGCGTCTGGTGCGCGAACACCACCCCGACCTGCTGGTCGCCCAGGGCATGCCGCAGGAGTTCGTCGATCTGGCGACCCAGAAGATCGCGCTGATCAACGCCGCCTACGACCGCATCCGCAAGGAACGCGAAGGCGCCGTCGCGCTGTCGTGACGCGGCGCGAGAACGGGCGCCCGCCACGGCCCCCCGATTGTTTTTCCTGACCGGTTTTTCCATTTCCGTCCTATTCTCCCCCGGATGCCGGCCCCGCCCTGCCCCTCGCCCGCGGGGCAGGGCTGGGAAACGCGCTCCCGCCGACCGCCGTCCCGAGGGGAACCGACGAGCATGCCGCGCCCGACCATCGCCCTGTGCCTGGGCGTCATCATGACCCTCGCCCTGCCCTCCGGCGCCAAGGCGCAGGCGGCGCCCGACGGCCCCGTCATCCTCGGCCAGCCGGTCACCCTCAACCTCGGAGCCCCGTCGGCCGGCACCGACTGCCCGGCCGCCGCCGCCGGGCTGAACGCGCAGGGGCTGGTCCTGGTCGTCAACGGCCAGACCATTCCCGGCGCCCACGCCAGCTTCGGCTGCTCGGCCAAGGGCGAGGTCGTCGGCACCGCCTCCACCTCCATCGCCGGCAACAGCGCCGAGGCGGCGGAGCGCCGGGCGGCGTGGCAGAACGCCTTCGACGGCTTCTTCTCGCTCGCCCGCGCCAAATCCCTGCCGGTCGCCTTCGGGCCGGCCGGCGGCGGCGTCGCGACACCGCCCAAGCTCGTCGCCATCCAGGGGGCGAGCGACCGCGACCTGACGCTCGCGGCCGTCTGCTTCGCCCTGATCGGCCTGCTTTTCCTGCTGGCCTTCCTCCGCCATTTCGGCCGCGACGCCATCGACGGCTTCCCCGACGTGCCGAGGCCCGCCGGCTATGTGCCGCCCTACAGCCTGTCGCGCTTCCAGCTCCTGTGGTGGAGCGGCATCGTCACCGCCTCCTACGCGGCGCTGATCGCCGTCATCGGGTCGATGGACACCATCAGCACCGGCACCATGGCCCTGATGGGGATCGTCGGCGGCACCTCGGTGCTCGCGGTGTTCCAGGACAACCGGCCGAGCGACGACGACGACAGCCGCCGGCAGCACCGCGCCGCCTATCTCGCCGCCGCCCAGGCCAGCCCGCCCGACAGGGCGCGGATGGCCGCCGCCGTCGCCGCGATCTACCCGCCCTCCGAAGGGCTGCTCACCGACCTGCTGACCGACGTCCACGGCTACAACATCCACCGGCTGCAACTGCTGGCCTGGACCGTCGTTCTGGGAATCACCTTCCTCTACGAAGCCACCCGCACGCTCGGCATGCCGGAGCTGTCGGCCAACCTGCTGGCCCTGACCGGCATCAGCAACGGCACCTATTTCGGCTTCAAGATGCAGGAGCGGCAAGTGGCGCCACCGGCGCAACCCCTCCCCCCCTCCCCGGCCGCGCCGGCGCCGGTGCCGGCCGGCTGACGCGCAACCCGGCCACGGCGTTTTTAACCATCGCCGGATGGCGGACGGGCGCGGTATAACCCCCGCGTCCTTCCTCCCCTCCGCTTTCCGGCGCACGAACGGTCCATGGCTCCTCCCGCACCCATCACGGCGCTCCAGGGCGTCTCCGTCACCTTCGGCGGGCGTCCGCTGTTCGAGACCATCGACATGGCCATCGGCCGGGGCGACCGCGCCTGCCTGGTCGGCCGCAACGGCTCGGGCAAATCGACCCTGATGAAGGTGCTGGCCGGGCTGATCCAGCCGGACGACGGCGTGGTCTTCGTCCAGCCCGGCTCGCGCATCGCCTATCTGCCGCAGGAGCCCGACTATCGCGGCTGCGCCACCGTCCAGGATTACGTCGTGCAGGGGCTGCCGGCCGACGAGCAGGACGAGGCGCACCGGGTGGACGCCGTGCTCGACCGGCTCCAGGTCGCCGGCCACCGCGACCCGCTCAGCCTGTCGGGCGGCGAGTCGCGCCGCACCGCGCTGGCCCGCACGCTGGTCGGCAACCCCGACGTCATGCTGCTCGACGAGCCGACCAACCACCTCGACCTGCCCACCATCGAGTGGCTGGAGGAGGAGCTGCTGTCCTTTCGCGGCGGGTTGCTGCTGATCAGCCACGACCGCGCCTTCCTCAACCGGCTGGCCAAGCGGACGCTGTGGCTCGACCGCGGCACGGTGCGCGCCACCGAGCGCGGCTTCTCCGAGTTCGAGGCGTGGCAGGCCGAGGTCTTCGAGTCGGAGGAGGCCGCCGCCCACAAGCTCGACCGCAAGATCGAGGGCGAGATGAAGTGGCTGCGCGAGGGCATCTCCGCCCGGCGCACCCGCAACATGGGCCGCGTGCGCAACCTGATGGCGCTGCGCGGCGACCGCGCCGAACAGATCCGCGGCGGCCAGCAGGCCAAGCTCGCCATCGCCGAGGCCGAGCGCGGCGGCCGGCTGGTCATCGAGGCGACCGGCATCGCCAAGGGTTTCGACTCGGAGGAGGGGCGCAAGACCATCGTCAGCGGCTTCTCCACCCGCATCCTGCGCGGCGACCGGGTCGGGCTGATCGGGCCGAACGGCGCCGGCAAATCGACCCTGCTGAAGATGCTGACCGGCCAGCTGGAGCCCGACGAGGGCACGGTGAAGCTCGGAACCAACCTCGACACCGCCTATTTCGACCAGCGCCGCGAAGGGCTGGATCCGGAGGACACCATCCGCAAGGTGCTGTGCCCGTTCGGCGGCGACGCGGTGATGGTCAACGGCCAGTCGCGCCACGTCGCCGGCTACATCAAGGATTTCCTGTTCGACACCCGGCAGCTCGACAGCCCGGTCAAGGCGCTGTCGGGCGGGGAGCGCAACCGGCTGCTGCTGGCCCGCCTGTTCGCCAAGCCCAGCAACCTGATGATCCTCGACGAGCCGACCAACGACCTCGACATGGACACGCTGGACCTGCTGGAGGACGTGCTGGGCGACTACCAGGGCACGCTGCTGCTGGTCAGCCACGACCGCGACTTCCTCGACCGGCTGGTGACCAGCACCATCGCGCTGGAGGGCGACGGCACCGCCAGCGAGTACGCCGGCGGCTATTCCGACTATCTGGTGCAGCGCCCGGCCAAGGCGGCGCCGGCCGTCGTCGCGGCCAAGCCCAAGCCGGCCGCCGCTCCGGCCGCCGCCAAGCCGCGCGGCAAGCTGAGCTACAAGGACCAGCGCGAGCTGGACGACCTGCCGTCGCGCATGGACAAGCTGTCGGCCGAGATCGCCAAGCTGGAAACCGTCATCGGCGACCCCGACCTGTTCAGCCGCGATCCGGCGAAGTTCCAGAAGACCAGCGACCAGCTCCACGGCAAGCAGGCCGAGCTGGCGGCTGCCGAGGAGCGCTGGCTGGAGCTGGAGGCCCTGCGCGAGGAGCTGGAGGCCGGTCGGTGAGCTTCGCCCACGCGCTCCAGGCCCTGGCGGTGATGGCCCTGTGGGGGCTGAACTTCGTGGTGTCCAAATGGGCGCTGCTGGAGTTCCCGCCGCTGTTCGTGATGTTCATCCGCTTCGTCCTGGTCTCGGCGCTGATCGTTCCCTTCTTCCGCGTCCCGCGCGAGAAGCTGCTGCCGATCGCGGCGCTGTCGGTGACGCTGGGCAGCATCCATTTCCCGCTGATGTTCAACGGGCTGCGCGGCATCGACGCCGCCACCGCCTCGCTGGCGGTGCAGGCCCAGGTTCCCTTCTCGTCGCTGCTGGCGGCGCTGGTCTTCAAGGACAAGCTGGGCTGGCGGCGCGCCACCGGCATGATGGCCGCCTTCGCCGGCGTGCTGGTCATCGCCGGGGAGCCGCGGCTGGGCAACGCCCTGCCCTCGCTGCTGATGCTGCTGGCGGCCAGCCTCGCCTTCGCGGTGGCCAGCATCCAGATGAAGCTGATCGGCTCGGTGAACGGCTTCGCCGTCAACGGCTGGATGGCGTTGATGGCGGCGCCGCAGCTGCTGGCCCTGTCGCTGCTGTTCGAGCAGGGGCAGATGGAGTCGCTGGCGAACGCGACGTGGCTCGGCTGGGGGTCGATCGTCTACATGGCGGTGGCTGTGACCATCGTCGCCTACGGGCTGTGGTACCCGCTGCTCGGCCGCTACGACGTCAACCAGACCATGCCCTACCTGCTGACCGTGCCGGTGTTCGGCGTGGCGTCCGGCGTGCTGCTGATGGGCGACCCGGTGACGCTGAACCTCGCGCTGGGCGGCCTGCTGACCATCGGCGGCGTCGCGGTGATCGTGAAGCGCCGTCCGCGCACGGTCAGCGAGACGGTGACGAACCCGACATGACGCCGTCCCGGATCGAGCGCCCCTCCCCCAACCACGGCCCCCGGCCGGAGGGCGCGCGGGTCGAGCTGCTGATCCTCCACTACACCGGCATGCCGACCGCCCGCCACGCGCTCGACCGGCTGTGCGACCCGACCTCCCAGGTCAGCGCCCACTACACGGTGGACGAGGACGGCACGGTCTACGCCCATGTTCCCGAGGATCGCCGGGCGTGGCACGCGGGCGTGTCGCGCTGGCGGGGGCTGGGCGACGTGAACGGCCGCTCGGTCGGCGTCGAGATCGTCAACCCCGGCCACGAGTTCGGCTACCGTCCCTTCCCGACCGTGCAGATGGCGGCGGTGGCGGCGCTGTGCCGGGGCATCGTGGCCCGCCACGGGATCGCCGCCGCCGACGTGCTGGGACACAGCGACGTCGCCCCGGCGCGCAAGGAGGATCCGGGCGAGCTGTTCGACTGGCCCGGCCTCGCCGCCAAGGGAATCGGGCTATGGCCCACGCCGTCCCAGGCGGACGATGCCCCCGCCGGTGCCGAAGAGGTCGGCGCCCTGCTGGGACGCTATGGGTACGACCCGGCCGAGCCGCGGGCGCTGCTGTCCTTCCAGCGCCATTTCCACCCGGACGGCATGACCGGCACCGCGGACCGCGAGACCCTGCGGCGGCTGCGGGCGCTGCTGCGGCTGACGGGACGCTGATCCACCCTCGCCCTGTGCCGACGCAACGCATATATTGAGGAAACCGGAACGCCAGCGGGAGAGCCGCATGTCGGAAGCCTTCAAGCGCATGACCCTCGACGAGTTCCTCGTCTGGAGCGACGGCACCGACACGCGCTACGAACTGATCGACGGCGTCCCGGTGGCGATGGCGCCCAGCTACGGCGCCCATCAGATCGTTGCCGGCAACATAGCGATCGAGATTGGCAGCGCCCTGCGCAATCGCCCGCCCTGCCATGTCCGGTCGGAGGCCGGCATCCTCAAGCCGAACAGCTTCCGGAGCTACTTCCAGGCCGATCTCGCCGTCACCTGCTCGCCGCACCGGCACGGCCAGTACGACACCCCCAACCCGCTGGTGATCGTCGAGGTGCTGTCGCGCTCGACGGAGGAGCATGACCGGCGGGTCAAGCTGCCGGTCTACCGCTCGATCCCCTCGGTGCGCGAGATCCTGCTGGTCCACAGCGACGTCCTGTTCGTCGAACTGCACCGCCGTCTCGACGACAGCCGCTGGCAGTGCGACCTGCTGGTCGAGCCCGAGGCGGTGCTGCGGTTGGACAGCATCCCCGTGGAGATTCCGCTGGCGGCGCTCTACGCCAACGTCGATCTCGGTCCCGATCCGCAGGCGTGAGGCGATTTGGGGTTTGCCCCCACCGGCACAACTCTGTATGAACGGCCTCGCCAGATGGCCGGATGGCCGCCTTCGGTGAAAGCCGGGGGAGGAAAGTCCGGGCTCCACGGAAACACGGTGCCGGTTAACGGCCGGCGGGGGCGACCCTAGGGACAGTGCCACAGAGAGCAGACCGCCGATGTTTCGACATCGGTAAGGGTGAAAGGGTGCGGTAAGAGCGCACCGCGTTCCTGGCAACAGGAACGGCACGGTAAACCCCACCGGGAGCAAGACCGAATAGGAGCGGCCCGGCCACCCGTCCAACCGGACGGCATGGAGGCCAAGCGCGTTTCCGCGCCGTCGCTCGGGTTGGTCGCGCGAGGCGCCGGGCAACCGGCGTCCCAGACGAATGGCCATCGCCCGGACCCTCGGGTCCGGGACACAGAACCCGGCTTACAGGCCATCTGGCGCTTTCCACACACAAGACACTTCCCGCGAGGACTCCACCCAGCCCACGGCGGCTCCCGCGGCGGCCACCCCATGGCCTCCCACGGGATGGCGTGGGAGACCGCGTGCTCCTGGGATGGCGTGGGTCATAGGCCCTCGGAGCGCGCGTTGTTCCGGGACGGCATGAGCGAGGACGGGGCATAGCGACGCACCCCCGCCTCTCCACCCGCCTCATCCCCAACCCATCCCCAGCCTTTCCGCCCTTTCGTTCACCTTTTCCCCAGAACGATCCACAGGCGGTGGATAACTGTGGGGCCATTTCCCATGCCATCCCATGACTAACCCCGAATCCAGACCCGAAGGAATACCCCATTCGGCGAGGTCGATTCGCGCTGTGGAAATGTTATGACTCCGACGAATTCGCACAAATGCCTGGAACAATCACCGAACCGCTGTGGATAACGTTATCCACATCCGTCGAAACCGCCGGAATACTGCGGAGACTCGGAGATTCGGTTTGCATATTTGCTTCAAAGCCACAGGTGCGCCCAAAAGTCTTGACACCCCGAATTGAATACTAGGGGGGCCGTTGACGCCCATAGCGTCCCATGCTATCCCAAGAATGCCCATTTAAGGGGGGCTCATACCCATCCTGGTTAACACCGGCGAGGGGAGGGGCCATGGGCAAGGCGGGGCTGGCGCGGAAGAATCCGCGCGGGGGGATAGCGGGGGGACCACCGGGCCAATGGCCGTTTTCCTGTCCACATACGTCAACAAAGTTGACAGGAAAGGGCGCGTGTCCATCCCGGCACAGTTCAGGCAGTCGCTTGCCAAGACGACGGCGCCGAACATTGTGTATCTCTGGCCCTCCCTCAACCATCAAGCCCTGGAGGGAGCCGACCAGGACTATCTCGATGTCCTGTCCGACAGCCTCGAATCCCCCGATCTCGACGCCGACGAACGCGACATGATTGAGACCTTCATCTTCGGCAAGCTCGTTCCCGTCTCCCTCGACGCCGAAGGCCGCATCGTCCTGCCCAAGGAGCTGGCCGAATTCGCCGGCATCGGCGAGGAGGCGTCCTTCATCGGCCGCCGCAAGACCTTCCAGCTCTGGGAGCCCGAGGCGCTGAAGGCCCACGAGGCCGCGCTCCGCGAACAGGTCGTGCGCAAGGACATCTCGTTGAGCCAGATCGTCGCCAAGGCCTCGCGCGGCGCCGCCGGCCGGGCCGGAGGTGACGCATGACCGCCTCCCCCATCCACATCCCCGTCCTTCTCCACGAGGTCGTCGAGTCGCTCTCCCCGCGCGACGGCGGCGTCTATGTGGACGGCACCTTCGGGGCCGGCGGCTACAGCCGCGCCCTGCTGGAGGCGGCCGACTGCCGCGTCTGGGGCATCGACCGCGACCCCGCCGCGATCGAGCGCGGACGCGTCCTGGCCCGGCAGTTCCCCGGCCGGCTGGAGATCGTCGAGGGCTGCTTCGGCGACATGGAGTCGCTGCTGGCCGAGCGCGGCGTGAGCCGCGTCGACGGCGTGGCGCTCGACGTCGGCGTCTCCTCCCCGCAGATCGACGAGCCGGAGCGCGGCTTCTCCTTCCGCTTCGACGGCCCGCTCGACATGCGCATGGGACGCGACGGCCCGACCGCCGCCGACGTCGTCAACCACGCCGGCGAATCGGAGCTGGCCGACATCCTCTACCATCTGGGCGAGGAGCGCCGCGCCTATCAGGTCGCCCGCGCCATCGTCGCCGCCCGCCAGACCGCGCCGATCACCCGCACCCGGCAGCTCGCCGAGCTGATCCGGTCGGTGGTGCCGAAGGGGAAGGGCGACGCCATCGACCCGGCGACCCGCAGCTTCCAGGCGCTGCGCATCCATGTGAACGACGAGTTGGGCGAACTCCGGCGTGGCCTCGCCGCCGCCGAGTCGCTGCTCGGCCCCGGCGGCCGGCTGGCCGTCGTCTCCTTCCATTCGCTGGAGGACCGCGAGGTCAAGACGTTCCTGAAGGACCGTTCCTCGCCGCCGCCCTCCCCGTCCCGCCACACGCCCTCGGCCCCGGCCGCGGCGCGCTCCCCATCCTTCCGCCTGCTGTCGCGCAAGCCCGTGGCGGCCAGCGACACGGAAGCCCGAGACAATCCCCGCGCCCGGTCCGCCCGGCTGCGCGCGGCCGAACGCACCGAGGCCCCGGCTTTCCCGGCGCCCGGCAAGGAGGCGGCATGAAAGGCAAGACCTGGCTGTTCTGGGGCGGTCTGATCGCCGCCGCCGGAGGCGTGCTGTTCCAGACCAGCTACGACGTGCAGGATCTGGAGGAGAAGCTCGCCGGGCTGAACCGCAAGATCGTGACCGAGCAGGAATCCATCCAGGTCCTCAAGGCCGAGTGGAGCTACCTGAACGACCCGACCAAGCTGGAGGAGATGGCCCGCGCCCACCTCGCCCTGCAACCGGTCGAGGCGCGGCAGTTCCTGGCGCTCGACGTGATTCCGATGCGCCCCGCCCCGGCGCCCGACGCGCCGGTCCAGCCGCTTCCCGGTCGCGGCCTGACGCCCGCGCCGCTGCCGCCGATGGTCGCCGCCCCGGCGGCGCCGCAGATCGCGTCCGCCCGCGTCCCGGCACCGAAGACCCCGGCGCCGATCGAACAGGCGCTCGAGAAGGCGCCCGTGGTCATCCCGGCCGCCCTATCCTCCCCCAGGCCCGCCGCGGCGCCGGCCCGGACCGCGCCGATCAAGCCGTCGACCCTGGTCCCGGCGTCGGCCCGCGCCCCGGCGCTGCCGCCGGCCTCGGCGCCGCTGCCCCCAGCCCAGCCCTCGGCGGCCCCCGGCAAGCTGGCGCCCAACCAGCCGCTGCCCTCGCTGAACCGTCCGACCGACGTCGCCTCCCGGCCGCTGCCGGCCCCGGCGCCGAAGGCGGCCGCTCCGGCCCAGGCTCGGGCCGCGGCGCCGCAGCCCTACACGCCCAAACCCACCGACAGCCTCGGCCTCCTCGTCGCCCGGCTGGGGGCCAACCAATGAGCTATCCGCCGCCGCCCTACGGCCACCCCCCGCAGGACGCCCCACCGCCGCCGGTCGCCAAGCCGCGGACGACGCTGGCGGTGGCGATGGAGCAGAGCCGCTACCGGCTGCTGGTCACGGCGGCCGTGGTCACGACGGTATTTTCCGCGATCAGCGTCAAGCTGGTCGCCGCGACCCTGTTCGTGCAGGCCGGCGAACCGCGCCAGCACCACGCGCTGGAGCTGGACGGCACCACCACCAACCGGGCCGACATTCTCGACCGCAACGGCAACCTGCTGGCGACATCGCTGGTCACCCAGTCGCTCTACGCCGACCCAAAGCTGGTCTCGCGGCCCGACGAGGCGGCGCGCAAGCTGGTTTCGGCCCTGCCCGAGCTGGACTACAAGGACGTCCTGACCAAGCTCAGCGGCGAGAAGCGATTCGTCTGGCTCAAGCGCAACCTGACGCCCAAGCAGCAGGCGGCGGTGCACCGGCTGGGCATCCCCGGCGTGTCGTTCGAGCGGGAGGAGCGGCGCTTCTACCCGGCGGCCAACCTGACCTCGCACGTCGTCGGCTTCACCGGGGTCGACAACAACGGCCTCGCCGCGCTGGAGCAGTCCTTCAACAAGCGGCTGACCGAGGATCCGGGCACGCCGCTCCAGCTCTCCATCGACCTGCGGCTCCAGCATGTCCTGAAGAAGGAACTGGCGGCGACGGTGCAGGAGTTCAGCGCCATCGGCGCCGCCGGCATCATCTTCGACGTCCGCTCGGGCGAGGTGATGGCGATGACCTCCCTGCCCGACTTCGATCCGCATGATCCGACCGGGCTCGATCCCGACACGCTGTTCAACCGGGCGACGCTCGGCGTGTACGAGATGGGTTCGACCTTCAAGATCTTCAACTCGGCGTTGGCGCTCGATTCCGGCAAGATCCGGGTGTCGGATTACTTCGACGCGATCCACCCGATCAAGATCGGCCGTTTCACCATCAACGAGTATCACGGCCTCGGCCGCGCCCTGACGGTGGCGGAGGTGTTCCAGCATTCGTCCAACCTCGGCTCCGTCCGGATGGTGCAGCAGGTCGGCATCCCGGCGCAGAAGGCCTTCATGACCAAGATGGGCTTCACCCGGCCCACCGCGCTGGAGCTGCCGGAGAACGGCTGGCCGCTCGTGCCCAACCCGTGGCGCGAGGTCAACAGCATGACGATCTCCTTCGGGCACGGCATCTCGGTCAGCCCGATGCACACGGTCACGGCGGCGGCCTCGATCATCAACGGCGGCGTCATGCACCAGCCGACGCTCATCAAACGCGAGCCGGGCGCCCCGGTTCCCGGCGAGCAGGTCGTTTCGCGCCAGACCTCCGAGATGATGCGCCGGATGTTCCGCTTCGTGGTGACGGAGGGCACCGGCAAGTCGGCCGGCGTGAAGGGCTACGTCGTCGGCGGCAAGACCGGCACGGCCGACAAGCAGAAGGGCCGGCACTACCAGAAGAACTCGCGCATGTCGTCCTTCCTCGGCGCCTTCCCGATGAACGACCCGCGCTACATCGTCTATGTGCTGGTCGACGAACCGAAGGCGACGGCGAAGACCTACGGCTACGCCACCGGCGGCTGGGTCGCCGCCCCGGCGGTCGGCCGCATCATCAAGCAGGTCGGCCCGCTGCTGAACGTCCCGACACAGGACGAGAGCTCGCCCGAGATCCTGAACGCCACCTACCTGAACGCCGCCGGCTCCACCAACTGGTCGGCCCCGCCGCAGGCGCCCATGTCCGCAACCCCAGCCAAGGGAAGCACCGTTGCGTCTTTCCCAACTCCTGCCAAGTCGCAGCGCTGACCTCATCTCCGGCCGGCCCGACCCGGACGTGACCGGGCTGACCGCGGACAGCCGCGCGGTCAGGCCCGGTTTCGTCTTTGCGGCCCTGGCCGGCGCCAAGGCCGACGGGCGCGCCTTCATCGCCGACGCGCTGGCAAAGGGCGCCGTCGCCGTGCTGGCGGCCGAGGGCACGGAGCTGCCGGCCGGCTCCGGCGCCGTGTTGCTGACCGATGCGCAGCCCCGCCTCGCCTTCGCGCGGATGGCGGCGGCCTTCCACGGCGGCCAGCCCGAGACGGTGGTCGCCGTCACCGGCACCAACGGCAAGACCTCCACCGTCCAGTTCGCGGCGCAGATCTGGGAGCGGATGGGAGAGAAGGCGGCCACGCTCGGCACGCTGGGCCTGCTCGGCCCCGGCCTGGGCGGCTACGGCGCCATGACCACGCCCGACCCGGTGTCGCTGCACAAAAGCCTGCGGGCCGTCAAGGACGCCGGCATCGAGAATCTGGCGATGGAGGCGTCCAGCCACGGGCTCGACCAGTTCCGCCTCGACGGCGTCGTCCTCAAGGCCGCCGGCTTCACCAACCTGACGCGCGACCATCTCGACTACCACGGCTCGATGGAGTCCTACCGCGACGCCAAGGCGATGCTGTTCGACCGCGTGCTGCCGCCCGGCGGCACCGCCGTGCTGAACGCCGACAGCTACGACTTCCCTCATTTCGCCGCGATTTGTACCCAGCGCGGCCACAGGGTCCTGTCCTATGGTCTGGCCGGCACCGAGCTGAGGGTCAACGGGGTGCGGCCGCTGGCCCATGGCCAGCGCCTCGCCCTGACCGTGCTGGGCCGCGACGTCGCCGTCGACCTGCCGCTGGCGGGGCGCTTCCAGGCCTGGAACGTGCTCTGCGCGCTGGGTCTGGTCATCGGCGCCGGTGCCGACGTGGAGCGGGCGGTCGCCACGCTGTCCCTGCTGGACGGCGTGCCGGGCCGTCTCCAGCACGTCGCCACCCACCCGAACGGGGCGGCGGTCTACGTCGATTTCGCCCACACGCCCGACGCGCTGGAGACGGTGCTGACGGCGCTGCGCTCGCACGCCGCCCGCCATCTGGTGACGGTGTTCGGCTGCGGCGGCGACCGCGACCGGGGCAAGCGTCCGGTGATGGGGGAACTGGCGGCCCGTCTGGCCGACCGCGCCATCGTCACCGACGACAACCCGCGCACCGAGGATCCGGCCTTCGTCCGGGGCGAGGTGCTGGCGGGCGCAACCGGTTCGCTGGCGGGGCGCCTGGAGGAGATCGGCGACCGCGCCACGGCCATCCGGGCCGCGGTGCAGGGGCTTCGGCCCGGCGATGTCCTGGTCATCGCCGGCAAGGGGCACGAGCAGGGACAAACGATCGGCACCGAGGTCCGCCCCTTCGACGACGCGGACGAGGCCCGGCAAGCCGTAGCGGAGGTTGGAGCAGCATGAGCGACGACACCACCCCCACCCGGCGGGTTCTGTGGACCGCCGGGGACGCCGCCGCCGCGACCGGAGGCCGGACCGCGCAGGGCTGGGCCGCCACCGGCGTGACCATCGACAGCCGCAAGGTCGCCGCCGGCGACCTGTTCGTCGCCATCCAGGGGCCGAACTTCGACGGCCACGCCTTCGTCGGTTCGGCGCTGGCGGCCGGCGCCGCCGCCGCCCTGGTCTCGCATGTGCCCGACGGGCTGCCCGCCGACGCCCCCCTGCTCCGGGTCGAGGGCGACACGCTGGATGCCATGGCCGCGCTCGGCGCCGCCGCCCGCGCCCGCTGCACGGACGTGCGGATGGTCGGCGTCACCGGCTCGGTCGGCAAGACCGGCACCAAGGAGACGCTGCGCCACGTCCTGTCGGCGCAAGGGCCGACCTACGCCACCGAAGGCAGCCTGAACAACCATTGGGGCGTGCCGCTGTCGCTCGCCCGCCTGCCCGCCGACAGCCGCTACGGCGTGTTCGAGCTGGGAATGAACCACGCCGGCGAACTCGGTCCGCTGTCGCGGCAGGTCAAGCCCGACGTCGCGGTCATCACCACCATCGAGGCGGCGCATCTGGAGTTCTTCGCCTCGGTCGACGCCATCGCCGACGCCAAGGCCGAGATCTTCGAGGGGCTGAACCCCAACGGCGTCGCCGTGCTGAACCGCGACAACCCGCAGCACGGCCGGCTCGCCGCCGCCGCCCGCGCCCATGGGCTGACCCATGTCTGGAGCTTCGGCGGCCATGACGAGTGCGAGGCGCGGCTGCTCGACTTCTCGCTGCACGCGACGTGCAGCGCCGTCACCGCGCTGATCCGTGGCGAGCGCATCCAGTACTGCCTGTCGCTGCCCGGCAAGCATTGGGTGATGAACAGCCTCGCCGTGCTGCTGGCCGCCAAGGCTCTGGGCGCCGACGTCGCCATGGCGGCGCGCTCCCTCTCCACGCTCCAGCCGGTCAAGGGGCGCGGCACCCGCAAGCGCATCCATCTGGCGCAGGGCGCCTTCACCCTGATCGACGAGAGCTACAACGCCAGCCCGGCCGCCATGCTGGCGACGCTGGAGGTGCTGGGCAAGCTCGACCCCGGCGCCGGCGGCCGCCGCATCGCCGTGCTGGGCGACATGCGCGAGCTGGGCGAGCGCGCCGACGCGCTGCACGCGGCGCTGGCGGAACCGCTGCGCGCCGCCCATGTCGACGCCGTCTACGCCTGCGGCCCGCACATGCGGGCGCTGTTCGACCGGCTGCCGGCCGCCATGCGCGGCGCCTGGACCGAGACCAGCGTCGAATTGGCCCCCATCGTCACCGCCGCCGCCAAGGGCGGCGACGTGGTGATGGTCAAGGGCTCGCTGGGCAGCCGCACCGGCCTGATCGTCGAGGCGCTGGCCGCGCTCGACACCCGCACCGACACCGCTTCCACCCCGACCACCACCACAACAACGGCACAGCCGCAGGCCGCCAACGGTCAGCGAGGCTGATGGGACCCGATGCTCTACAACCTTCTCTTCCCGCTGGCGGATGTCTTCACGCCGTTCAACCTGTTCCGGTACCTGACCTTCCGGACGGGCGGCGCGATGATCACCGCGCTGGTCATCAGCTTCATGTTCTTCCCCACCCTGATCGGCTGGCTGAAGAGGAAGCAGGGTGAGGGCCAGCCGATCCGCGCCGACGGGCCGGAGACCCATTTCAAGAAGAAGGGCACGCCCACCATGGGCGGCCTGATGATCCTGATCGCCATGACGGTCAGCACGCTGCTGTGGGCCGACCTGACCAACGCCTATCTGTGGATCGTGCTGATGGTGACCATCGGCTACGGCCTGATCGGCTTCGGCGACGATTACCTCAAGCTGACCAAGCGCAACACCAAGGGGCTGTCCGGCCGCTTCCGGCTGGGCTGGGAGGTCGCCATCGGGCTGACCGCCTCGGCCCTGATCATGTGGGTGTCGGCCCCGCCGCTGTCGGGCGGCGTCGCCGTGCCCTTCGTCAAGGATTTCCTGATCCAGCTCTCCTGGTTCTTCGTGCCGTTCGGCGCCTTCATCATGGTCGGCGCCTCGAACTCGGTGAACCTGACCGACGGGCTGGACGGGCTCGCCATCGTGCCGACGATGATCGCCGCCGGCTGCTTCGGGTTGATCTCCTACCTGTCGGGCAACGCCATCTTCGCCAACTACCTGCAAATCCACCATGTTCCGGGTTCCGGCGAATTGGCCGTCTTTTGTGGCGCTCTTGTTGGTGCGGGATTGGGATTCCTCTGGTACAACGCGCCGCCCGCCATGGTTTTCATGGGAGATACGGGTTCCCTGTCGCTCGGCGGGGCTCTGGGTGCCGTCAGCGTGGTGACCAAGCACGAGATCGTGCTCGCCATCATCGGCGGTCTGTTCGTGTTGGAGACGGTTTCGGTCATCGTGCAGGTCGCGTCGTTCAAGCTCACGGGCAAGCGGGTCTTCCGCATGGCCCCGCTGCATCATCATTTCGAGAAGAAGGGCTGGGCCGAACCGACGGTGGTGATCCGCTTCTGGATCATCGCCTCGATCCTGGCGCTCGTCGGCCTGTCCACCTTGAAGCTGCGCTGAGGGGGAGCGGGCGATGATCGACCTTTTCTTCATGGATGGCCTGCCGGTCGCGGTGATGGGTCTCGGCAAGTCCGGGCTCGCCACCGCCAGGGCGCTCCGCGACAGCGGCGCCGACGTCCGGGTGTGGGACGACAACCCCGCCTCGCGCGCCGCCGCCGAGGCGGACGGCTTCCAACTGGTCGATCTCGCCACCACCGACCTGTCGGGCCTGACCACCATCGTCTGGTCGCCCGGCATCCCCCACACCTACCCGGCCCCGCACCCGGTCGCCGTGCGCGCCCGCGAGGCCGGCATCGAGCTGGTCTGCGACGTCGAGCTGCTCGGCCGGGCCGAGCGCGAGTCCGCCTTCATCGGCATCACCGGCACCAACGGCAAGTCAACCACCACGACGCTGGTCGGCCACGTCATGGCCGCCGCCGGGCGCCGGATCGCGGTCGGCGGCAACCTCGGCACGCCGGTGCTGACCTTCGACCCGCTGGGCGCCGACGGCACGCACATCCTGGAAATGTCGAGCTACCAGCTCGAACTGACCTTCTCCATCACCTTCGACGTCGCCGTCCTGCTGAACATCACGCCGGACCACCTCGCCCGCCATGGCGGGATGGAGGGTTACGTCGCGGCGAAAAAGATGATCTTCCACCGCCAGACCAAGCCGCGCACGGCGGTGATCGGCGTGGACGACGCGCTCTGCCGCAAGATTTACGAGGATCTCGCCGCCGTCGGCGACCAGCGCGTCTGGCCGGTCTCGGCGCGGGGCCCCGTCGCGGGCGGCGTCTACGCCGCCGACGGCTGGCTGGTCGACGACACCGACGGCGCCGCCGAGAAGGTCGCCGAGCTGGCCCGCTTCCCGGCGCTGCTCGGCACCCACAACTGGCAGAACGCCGCCGCCGCCTTCGCCGCCTGCAAGGCCGCCGGGGTTCCGGCCGCGACCATCGTCGCGGCGATGGAGAGCTTCCCCGGCCTCGCCCACCGCCAGCAGCTCGTCGCCAGCGTCGAGGGCGTGCGCTTCGTCAACGACAGCAAGGCGACCAACGCCGACGCCACGGAAAAGGCGCTGGCCACCTTCGACCCGATCTACTGGATCCTCGGCGGTCAGGCCAAGGAGACCGGGCTGGACGGGCTGGAGGGCTACATGGGCCGCGTCCGCCACGCCTTCCTGATCGGCGAGGCGCAGGACGTCTTCGCCGACTGGCTCGGCGCGCGCGGCGTCGCCTTCACCAAGTGCGGGACGCTCGACATCGCCACCACCAAGGCCGCCGGCCTCGCGCTGGCGGAGGGGCTGGAGGGCGCCTGCGTGCTGCTGTCGCCGGCCTGCGCGTCCTGGGACCAGTTCGCCAATTTCGAGAAGCGGGGCGAGGCCTTCGCCGCCTACGCCGCCGCCATCGCCAAGGCCCGGCAGCCGGCCCATCAACAGAGCGGGAGCGCGGACGAATGATCACCTTCGACCGCACCGACCAATCCATCTTCGGCCGCTGGTGGTGGACGGTGGACCGCTGGCAGCTCGGCGCCGTGGCGCTCCTGATGTTCCTCGGCACCGTGCTGATCACCGCGGCCAGCCCGCCGGTGGCCGAGCGCATCGGCATCCAGGACACCTTTTACTTCGTCGAGCGGCATCTGATGATGCTGGTCCCGACCATCGCCATCATGTGCGGCGTCTCGCTGCTCAGCCCGCGCGGGGTGCGCCGGGTGGCGCTGGGCGTCTTCCTGGTCGCCGTGGTGCTGGTCTACGCGACGCTGGTCGTCGGCGTCGAGATCAAGGGCGCCCGCCGCTGGATCCACATCCCCGGCCTGTCGATCCAGCCGTCGGAGTTCGTCAAGCCGGCCTTCGCGGTGGTCGCGGCGTGGCTGTTCTCGCTGTCGAGGACGTCGCCCGGCTTCCCCGGGGCGCTGGTCTCGATCGCGCTCTACGGGGTCACCATGGCCGGGCTGATCCTGCAACCCGACCTCGGCATGACCTTCGTGGTGTCGGCGGTGTGGTTCACCCAGTTCTTCCTGGCCGGGCTGAACATCATGCTGGTGATGGGGCTGGGCGGGCTCGGCGTCGTCGGGCTGGTCGGCGCCTACTACACGCTTCCCCACGTCACCAGCCGCATCAACCGCTTCCTCGATCCGGCGGCGGGCGACAACTATCAGGTCAACCGCTCGATGGAGGCCTTCGCCAACGGCGGCCTGCTCGGCACCGGGCCGGGCCAGGGGACCGTCAAGTTCTCGCTGCCCGACAGCCACGCCGACTTCATCTTCGCCGTCGCCGGCGAGGAGATGGGGCTGATCTTCTGTCTGGTGATGGTGGTGCTGTTCGCCTTCGTCGTGCTGCGCGGCTTCGCCCGCGTCTTCAACGACACCAACTATTTCGTCCTGCTGGCGACCGCCGGCCTGCTGATCCAGTTCGGGTTGCAGGCGGCGATCAACATGGGGTCCTCGCTGCACCTGATGCCGACCAAGGGCATGACGCTGCCCTTCATCTCCTACGGCGGCTCGTCGCTGCTGGCGCTCGGTTTCGGCATGGGCATGGTGCTGGCGCTGACGCGCAAGCGCTTCGGCCCGATGGAATGAGGGAGCCCGGCATGACGGACGCATCCAGCAAGGTCATCGTGCTGGCCGCCGGCGGCACCGGCGGGCACATGTTCCCGGCCGAGGCGCTGGCCCGCGAGCTGCTGGCGCGCGGCCGGGCCGTGGCGCTGGTCACCGACCGGCGCGGCCACGCCTTCGGCGACAGCCTGCCGGAGGTGCCGGTCCACCGCATCCGCGCCGCCTCCCCCGGCGGCGGCATCGTCGGCCGGCTGAAGGCCGCCCTCCAGATGGGGCTCGGCCTGCTGGAAGCGCGCGCGCTGCTGCGCCGGCTCCGGCCGGCGGCGGTGGTCGGCTTCGGCGGCTACCCGTCGGTCCCGACCGTCTACGCCGCCGCCCACGCGAAAATCCCGGCGCTGCTGCACGAGCAGAACGCCGTGCTCGGCCGCGCCAACCGCATGCTGATCGCCGGAGCCAGGCGGCTGGCCGTCGCCTTCACCGCCGTCGCCCGCATCGACGAGGGCGACCGCGCCAAGGCCGTCCGCACCCAAGTCATCCGGACCGGGAATCCGGTCCGCCCGGCCATCGCCGCCCGCCGGACCTCGCCCTACGCCGCACCGGCCGGCAACGGCCCGATCCGCCTGCTGGTGATGGGCGGCAGCCAGGGCGCGCGCGTCTTTTCGGAGGTCATTCCCCAGGCGCTCGCCCGCCTGCCGGAGAGTCTGCGCGCCCGCATCCACCTGTCGCAGCAATGCCGGCCGGAGGATCTGGAGGAGGCGCGCGCCGCCCTGTCGGGCCTCGGTCTCGGCGGGCTGGAGTTGCAGAGCTTCTTCCGCGACGTGCCGGAGCGGCTGGCCGCCTGCCATCTCGCCGTCACCCGCGCCGGGGCCTCCACCATCGCCGAGCTGACCTGCGTCGGCCGTCCGGCGATCCTGGTGCCCTACCCGCACGCCACCGACGACCACCAGACCGCCAACGCCCGCCAGCTGGCCGAGGCGGGTGCGGCGTGGCTCGTCCCGCAGCCGGACTTCACGGCGGAGACGCTGGCCGCCCGGCTGGGCGATCTGCTGGCCTCCCCCGCGACGCTGGGGGCGGCGGCCGACGCCGCCCACCGCTGGGGCACCGCCGACGCCGCCTCGTCGCTGGCCGACGCGGTGCTGGGGATGCTGGGCGGCGCCAACGCAAACCACCACGACCACAACGCCGATTCCATCGCCAAGGGGGCCGCGGAATGAACAAAGTCATGCGCAACCTCACACGGCCGACGCCGCGCCCGCTGCGGGACTACCCGGCGGACATGACGCGGACCGAGGGCGGTTGGTTCAACCGGCCACACTGCCCGCTGATTCCGCGCGCCATCGTCGGCGAGGGCTTCCTGCGCGACCGCCTGCATGTCATTCATGGCTCCCAACCGCTGCCGCCCGACCTCACCGACGGGGCGGTGGACGCCACTCTTCGCCTGATGCTTCGCCGCGGAAAGTAAAGTTCACAGACATGCGCGCCCTCCCCCTCTCCATCGGCACCATCCACTTCGTCGGCATCGGCGGCATCGGCATGAGCGGCATCGCCGAGGTGCTGCGCAACCTGGGCTACACGGTCCAGGGGTCCGACCTGTCGGAGAGCGCCAACGTCAAGCGCCTGCGCGACCTCGGCATCACCGTGTCGATCGGCCACCGGGCGGAGAACATCGCCGGGGCCGCCGTGATCGTCGTCTCATCGGCGGTCAAGCGCGACAACCCGGAGGTCGTCGCCGCCCGCGCCGCGCTGGTCCCCGTGGTGCGCCGGGCCGAGATGCTGGGCGAGCTGATGCGGCTGAAATGGGCGATCGCCATCGGCGGCACCCACGGCAAGACGACGACCACCTCGATGGTCGGCCACATGCTGGAACACGCCAATCTCGACCCGACCGTCATCAACGGCGGCATCATCAACGCCTACGGCTCCAACACCCGGCTGGGCACCGGCGACTGGATGGTGGTCGAGGCGGACGAGAGCGACGGCACCTTCGTGAAGCTGCCGGCCTGCATCGCCGTCGTCACCAACATGGATCCGGAGCATCTGGACTTCTACGGCACCTTCGACAACGCGCGGGCCGCCTTCGACAGCTTCGTCCAGAACATCCCCTTCTACGGCTTCGCGGCGCTCTGCATCGACCACCCGGAAGTGCAGGCGATGATCCCCCGCGTGTCCGACCGCCGCATCGTCACCTACGGCTTCTCGCCGCAGGCCGACATCCGCGCCGTCAACGTCGAGCTGGGTCCGGCGGGCGCCAAGTACGACGTGCTGATCTACGACCGCCACACGGGCGAGACCCGCGCCATCGCCGGCGTGCGGCTGCCGATGCACGGGCCGCACAACGTGCAGAACTCGCTGGCCTGCTTCGCGGTCGGCAACGAGATGGGGCTGCCCGACGTCGTCATGCGCGACAGCATGGCCAAGTTCCAGGGCGTCAAGCGCCGCTTCACCCAGACCGGCGAGGCCAACGGCGTCACCGTCATCGACGATTACGGCCACCACCCGGTGGAGATCGCCGCCGTCCTGAAGGCGGCGCGCACCGCCGGCACCGGCCGCACCATCGCCGTCGTCCAGCCGCACCGCTACTCGCGCCTCGCCAACCTGTTCGAGGATTTCTGCACCTGCTTCAACGACGCCGACGCGGTGATCGTCGCCGACGTCTACGCGGCCGGCGAGCAGCCGATCGATGGCGTCAGCCGCGATTCGCTGGTCGAGGGGCTGCGCATGCACGGCCATCGCCAGGTCGTCGCGCTGCAAAGCCCGCAGGAACTGGCCCAGCTCGTCCACGGGATGGTCAAGCCCGGCGACTTCGTGGTCTGCCTGGGCGCCGGCAACATCACCCAGTGGGCCAACGCGCTGCCGGGCGAGCTGACCGCGCTGCACGGGGCGACGGCATGACGATGGCGGCGTCCGGCGCGACCGGCCCTCACCTGATCGACCGCATGCCGGCCTGCCGTGGCCGGCTGAGCGCCGACGCCCCCCTGGCGCCGGTGACGTGGTTCCGCGTCGGCGGCCCGGCCGAGGTCATGTTCCGCCCGGCCGACGCCGACGACCTCGCCGAGTTCCTGGCGCAACTTCCGGCCGAGGTCCCGGTGACGGTGATCGGCGTCGCGTCGAACCTGCTGGTGCGCGACGGCGGCATCCCCGGCGTGACCATCCGGCTCGGCCGGGGCTTCACCGGCATCGCGGCGGAGGGCGACACCGTGACCGTCGGCGCCGCCGCCCTCGACCTCAACGTGGCGACGGTGGCGCGCGACGCCGGCATCGCCGGGCTGGAGTTCCTGTCGGGCATCCCCGGCACCATCGGCGGCGCGCTGCGCATGAACGGCGGCGCCTACGGCCGCGAGACCGCCGACGTGCTGGTCTCCGCCCAGGCGGTGGGCCGCGACGGCCGGCGGCTGGCGTTCGACCACGCCGGCATGGGCTTCACCTACCGCCACGCCGCAGCACCGGCCGACTGCATCTTCACCGGAGCGACCCTGCGCGGCGAGCCGGGCAACCCGCTGGAGATCGCGCGCCGCATGGCCGAGATATCGTCCAAGCGCGCCGACAGCCAGCCGATCCGCTCGCGCACCGGCGGCTCGACCTTCAAGAATCCCGACGGGCACAAGGCGTGGGAGCTGATCGACAAGGCCGGCTGCCGTGGCCTGTCGATCGGCGACGCCCAGGTGTCGGAGAAGCACTGCAACTTCCTGATCAACCAGGGCGCGGCCAGCGCCGCCGATCTGGAGGCGCTGGGCGAGGAGGTCCGCCGCCGTGTGTTCGAGACCTCCGGCGTGACGCTGGAGTGGGAAATCAAGCGCGTCGGGATTCCGGCGGGAGACACCCAATGACCGACGCCCTGTTCCCCCACAAGAAGCACGTCGCCGTCCTGATGGGCGGCTGGTCGGCCGAGCGCGAGGTCTCGCTGGTCAGCGGGGCCGGCGTCGCCCGCGCGCTGGAGGAGGAAGGCTACCGCGTCACCGCCGTGGACGTTCAGCGCGACTTGGCCGGACTGATGCAGGCGCTGACCAGCCCGCGCCCCGACGTGGTGTTCAACGCCCTGCACGGGCGCGGCGGCGAGGACGGGACGATCCAGGGCATCCTGGAGTTCCTCGGCCTGCCCTACACCCATTCCGGCGTCCAGGCCTCGGCCATCGCCATGGACAAGGCGATGACCAAGCGCGTGCTCGACACCGCCGGGGTCCGCTCGCCCCGGGGCATGGTGCTGACGCGCGGCGAGATCACCGGCGGCGCCCACCCGATGCCGGCCCCCTACATCGTCAAGCCGGTGGACGAGGGTTCGACCGTCGGCGTCACGCTGGTGCGCGAGGGGCAGAACAGCCCGGTCGGCGACGCCTGGACCTTCGGCGACCGCGCGCTGGTCGAGGAGTTCATCCCCGGCCGCGAGCTGACCGTCGGCGTCATGGGCGACCGCGCGCTTGCGGTGACGGAGATCGTCTTCGAGGCTCAGGTCTACGACTACACGGCGAAATACAGCGCCGGCCACGCCGTGCACACCATCCCGGCCGCCATCCCCGAGGCCGTCGCCGAGGAGGCGAAGCGGCTGGCGGTGCTGGCCCACCAGACCCTGGGCTGCCGGGGCGTTTCGCGCAGCGACTTCCGTTGGGACGACAGCCGGCCGGGTACCGACGGCCTGTACTTCCTGGAGATCAACAACCAGCCGGGCATGACGCCCCTGTCGCTGGTGCCCGAACAGGCCGCGCATGTGGGGATTTCCTACGGCGCGCTGGTCGGCTGGCTCGTGGAGAACGCCGGATGTCAGCTCGCCTGATGGCCAACCCGCAGTTCCGCCCGACGCTCGGCGGACGCGCGCCCCGCGACGAGATGCCGGCGCCGCCCCGCGCCATGGCGGCGTCGGCGCAGAAGGGCAACCGCCGCCGCGCCTGGCCGCGCTGGACCCGGCCCGCCGTCAAGGCGGCGCTGGTGCTGGTGCCCGTCCTGCTGCTGGCCGGCGCCGTCGGCACCGCCTGGAAGCGCGCCAGCCTCGCCGAGACGATGGCGGCGGCGCGCGACAGCCTGATCGACGCCAGCGGCGCGCTGGGCTTCTCGCTGAACGAGATCCTGGTGGTCGGCCGCACCGAGACGGAGCGCGACGCGGTGATGCAGGCGCTCGGCGTCCATCGCGGCGAGCCGATCCTCGGCATCGACCTCGCCGAGGCCAAGACCCGGCTGGAGGAGCTGCCCTGGGTGTCCTCGGTCTCGATTGAGCGCCGCCTGCCCGGCATCCTCTACATCAGCCTGTCGGAGCGCCAGCCGATGGCGATCTGGCAGCACGAGCGCCGCTTCACCGTCATCGACCGCGCCGGCCGCCCGCTGGCCGACGCGGTGGAACTGGCGCGGCGCGGCAACCAGCGCATCGACACGCTGCCCCAGGTGATCGGCGCCAACGCGCCGCAGCAGGTGCAGAGCCTGCTGGCCGCGCTCGACCGCGTGCCTGCGATCCGGCCGCGCGTCACCTCGGCAAGCTGGATCAGCGACCGCCGCTGGAACCTCCAGCTCGACAACGGCGTGACCATCAAGCTGCCGGAGGGCGACGGCATGCCGATCGCGCTCCGGCAGCTCGCGGAGATGGAGGCGACCGGCCGCGTGCTCGACCGCGACATCGTGGCCGTCGACCTGCGCCAGCCCGATCGTGCCATTCTGCAAACCAGCGACACCGCGCAGCTTCCGGGCTGGGAGGACGACTCCAAGAAGAAGCCGAACGGCAAGAAGACATGAGTGGGACGAACGGCGGCGGGCTGGGCTGAGAGGGCATGTTCGGCATGGGATTCAACGGGGCAAAGAAGCCGAAACGACCGGCGCGCGGCGGCATCGTCGCGGCGCTGGACGTCGGCTCGACCAAGGTGTGCTGCATCATCGCGCGGATGGACGAGCCCGGCTCGGTCCGCGTGATCGGTGTCGGCCACCAGATCGCCACGGGCATCCGCGCCGGCTCGATCATCGACATGGAGGCGGCGGAGACCTCGATCGGCGCCGCCGTCCACGCCGCCGAGCAGATGGCCGGCGAGACGATCCGCGACGTCGTCGTCAACGTCTCGATGGGCCATCCCCGCTCGCACGCCTTCAACGCCCAGGTCCCGGTCTATGGCCAGGAGGTGACGGAGGGCGACATCCGCCGCGCCATGGCGCACGCCCGCACGCTCCAGGCCGGTCCCGACCAGACGCTGATCCACACCATCCCGCTGGGCTTCAACCTCGACGCCAGCCGCGGCATCCGCGACCCCAAAGGGATGTACGGCAACCAGCTCGGCGCCCAGCTCCACGTCGTCACCGCGTCGGCCGGTGCCATCCGCACGCTGCACACCTGCATCGCCCGTTGCCACCTCGACATCGAGAGCATGGTGGTCAGCCCCTTCGCCTCCGGCCTCGCCTGTCTGGTCGAGGACGAGATGGAGATGGGCGCCGCCTGCATCGACATCGGCGGCGGCGGCACGACGATCTCCATCTTCTCCGAAGGCAATCTGGTGTGGACCGGCGCCGTGCCGCTCGGCGGGCGCCACGTCACCAACGACATCGCCCACGGGCTCGCCACCACGCTGGCCCACGCCGAGCGGCTGAAGGCGCTCTACGGCAGCGCCCGCGCCAACCCGGCCGACGAGCGCGAGATGATCGAGGTGCCGCAGGTCGGCGAGGACGAGCGCAGCGAGAGCGGCACCGCCAGCATGCCGCGCTCCTTCCTGGTCAGCGTCATCCAGGCCCGGATGGAGGAGATCTTCGAGGAGATCCGCGGCACGCTGGAGCAGTCGGGCTACGCCCGGCTGGTCGGCCGCCGCGTCGTCCTCACCGGCGGCGCCAGCCAGCTGCCCAACACGCGCGAGCTGGCGCAGCTCATCCTCGACAAGCAGGTCCGCATCGGTCGCCCGACCCGGATCGCCGGCCTCAACGAGGCGCATGGCGGTCCGGCCTTCGCGACGGCGGCGGGCCTCCTCCTACACGCCGTGCGCAACCCGACGGAACTGATGGTGACCGGCCAGGAGGCCGTCGCCAACACCGGTCTCCTCGGGCGCGTCGGCCTGTGGCTGCGGGAGAATCTCTGATGGTTCGCCCCGCCGCACCGCCCCAATTCCCGATCCGGCAGGCCCTGGACCCAACCGGGGACCGATCGAGCGAAGCCTTGAAACTCAAATCAAAACAGGTTGTGGAGAACCAAGAATGATCAACGTCACCATTCCCCAGATCGAGCCCGAACTGAAGCCGCGCATCACCGTCTTCGGTGTCGGTGGCGCCGGCGGCAACGCCGTCAACAACATGATCAAGTCGAACCTGGAGGGCGTGGACTTCGTCGTCGGCAACACCGACGCCCAGGCCCTGAAGGGCTCGCTCTGCGAGAAGCGCCTCCAGCTCGGCACCGCCACCACGCGCGGCCTCGGCGCCGGCTCCAAGCCGGACGTCGGCCGCGCCTCGGCCGAGGAGCAGATGGAGGAGATCTGCCAGTTCCTCGAAGGCGCCAACATGGTGTTCATCACCGCCGGCATGGGCGGCGGCACCGGCACGGGCGCGGCGCCGGTCATCGCGCGCGCGGCGCGCGAGCGCGGCCTGCTGACCGTCGGCGTCGTGACCAAGCCCTTCCATTTCGAGGGCGGCCACCGCATGCGCCTGGCCGAGGGCGGCATCGCCGAGCTCCAGCAGTACGTCGACACGCTGATCATCATCCCGAACCAGAACCTGTTCCGCATCGCCAACGAGAAGACGACCTTCGCGGACGCCTTCAAGATGGCCGACGACGTGCTGCATTCGGGCGTGCGCGGCGTCACCGACCTGATGGTGATGCCCGGCCTGATCAACCTGGACTTCGCCGACATCCGCTCGGTCATGACCGAGATGGGCAAGGCGATGATGGGCACTGGCGAGGCCAGCGGCGAGCGCCGCGCCATCGAGGCCGCCGAGGCCGCCATCTCCAACCCGCTGCTCGACGACGTGTCGATGAAGGGTGCGCGCGGCGTCCTCATCAACATCACCGGCGGCTATGACATGACCCTGTTCGAGGTCGACGAGGCGGCCAACCGCGTCCGCGACGAGGTCGATCCCGACGCCAACATCATCTTCGGCTCGACCTTCGACGCCTCGCTGGACGGCATGATGCGCGTGTCGGTCGTCGCCACCGGCATCGACGCGGCGGCGATGAGCAACCCGCGCCCGCTGCACCCGGTCAACCTGTCGCTGGTCTCCGACCGCGCCAAGAAGCCGGGCGCGCCCGCCGGCCTGACCACCGCCTCGCCGGCGATGCCGGCCGCCGCCCCGGCGATCCCCAGCGCCGCCACCACGCTGCGCCAGTCGCAGCCGGTGACCGCCGGCTCGAACGCCCTCCAGCACGACCCGGCGCAGCAGACCGGCCATTACGCCGCCCCGGCGCCGGAGAACGCCCCGGCCAAGCCGGCCTCCGGCCCGCTGCACGGCGAGAGCCAGGACGGCCATTTCTTCGCGCCCAAGCCGGCCGACGCCGGCCCGCGCCAGCCGGTGACGGTCGGCGCCCAGCCGGCCCCGTCCTACCCGCCGCAGCCGGCCCAGCCGCAGCAGACCCACCAGCCGGCCGCGCCGGCGATGAGCGCCCCGCCGCAGCCGCAGCACCACGCCGCCCCGGCGCCGCAGCACCACCCGTCCGGCCTGTCGGTCGGGCACGCTCCGGCCCCGGAACCCGCCCCGGCGCCGCGCAAGGGCAACTTCCTGTTCGGTCTGGTGACCGGCCTCGGCCGCAAGTCCGAGCCGGCGCCGCAGCCGGCCCCGCAGGCCCAGCCCTACCCGCCGGCCCCGCAGCAGTACCCGGCCGCTCCGGCTTACCCGGCGCCGCAGGCCGCGCAGCCGCAGTACCCGTCGGCCCCGGCCTATCCGGCGCCCCAGCCGCAGCAGCAGCCGGCCTACCAGCCGGCCCCTCAGCCGCAGCAGGCCGCCTACCAGCCGGCCCCGCAGCCGATGGCCCCGGCTCCGCGCCCGGCGGCCGAAGGCCAGCCGAAGACCGAACAGGAAGAGTTGGACATCCCCGCCTTCCTGCGCCGCCAGGCCAACTGACCCGGCGGCCAAGCGATCCCGGCGAAAGCCGGAGATAACCGCCGACCGCCGCCTCGATGCGGCGCCGGCGGCTCCACAACCTGACCGAAAATTTCGGCCCCCGGGGACGCGTCCGCGCAGCCCCGGGGGATTTTTTGTTTCCGTCCGGATGATCCGCCCCTACTCCTTTTGCTCTGCAACAAACGGTAACAATGAGTGATTTGCCCTGGTCCGGGGCCGGTGTTACCAAGACAGCATGGTCAAAGGCGGCAAGTGGCCAGCGCGGCGCCCGAAGCAGAGCGACGCAAGGTCACAGCGCCCCAGACCGGAACGAGACGAAGACGGACAGACATCGTGATCAACAATCGTGGTAATGCGGACGGATTGTTCCAGCAGACCCTGAAGAAGCCGGTGACCATCACCGGCATCGGGCTGCATTCGGGCGCCATCGTCACGCTGACGATTGCTCCGGCCGATGCGAATTCCGGAATCACCTTCATCCGCACCGACCTGCGCGGGGCCGCCGCGATCGTCCCGGCGCGCTGGGACGCGGTGGTCGACACCCGCATGTGCACCGTCATCGGCAACAGCCACGGCACCACCATCGGCACGATCGAGCATCTGATGTCGGCGCTGGCCGGCTGCGGCATCGACAACGCCGTGGTGTCGCTCGACAACATCGAAGTGCCGATCATGGACGGCAGCGCCGCCCCCTTCGTCGCCGCCATCGAGCAGGCCGGCATCGCCGTGTCCGGCGCGCCGCGCCGGGTGATCCGCATCCTGAAGCCGGTCACCGTCAGCGACGGCGTCAAGAGCGCCACCTTCACCCCCGACGAGACGACGGTCTTCAGCTTCGACATCGATTTCGACAGCGCCGCCATCGCCCAGCAGTCGCACGCGGTCGAGCTGGACGGCGACGTCTTCAAGGACGAGATCAGCCGCGCCCGCACCTTCGGCTTCCTGCACGAGGTCGAGGGGCTGCGCAAGATGGGGCTGGCCCGTGGCGGTTCGCTGGACAACGCCGTGGTCATTTCCGGCGACACGGTGATGAACGCCGACGGCCTGCGCTTCAGCGACGAGTTCGTGCGCCACAAGATCCTGGACGCCGTCGGCGACCTGTATCTCGCGGGCGCCCCATTCGTCGGGCGTTTCCATGGCGTGCGTTCCGGCCACGCGCTGAACAACCAGCTTCTGCGCGCGCTGTTCGCCGACCGCAGCGCGTGGCGCTACGACAGCGCCGTCGTGTCGCTGCCGGCGGCCCGCCGTGCGCTGGAGCAGCTCGCGGTCGCCTGACCGTTCAATTTTCCATCAATGCCTGCCCTGCCCTCCCCTCCGGGGAGGGCATTTTCTTTTGCGCCGATCCCCTCCCCTTCCGGCTGGGCGCCAGCCCAAAGAAAAAGCGCCCTCCCCTTTCGGAGAAGGCGCCGATGTCCGCAGCGCGCGTTTCGACGAGGCGCGTTCCATGCGATGAACTTATTTACGAATTATATCAATATTTTATGCAATTTCTTTGAGATATTGACTGAACTTCGGCAGGACTTTCGCCCCACCCTTCCCCGGACACTACCCCACCGCGGCCTGTGGCTCCCCGGTCGCGGCGTACTCGCCGAAGCGGGTGTCCTCCTTCAGAATGTGCTGGCCGAGCCAATCGGCGCAGAAGATGAACACCTCCTCGCCGGTGATGCCCTCGCGGTTGGCGCGGAAGCTGTCCCGGTAGGCCTCCACCTGCCGGGTCAGCGAATCGTGCAGCGCCTTGTGGGACGCGAAGGTCGGGTAGTTCGCCCGCAACATGCAGGCTTCCTCGGCGGCGAAGTGATGCCGGGTGTAGGCGATCAGCTCGTCGAGAATGGCCTCGATCAGAGCGGGATCCTGACGGTTGGCCTCGTCGAACAGCTTGTTGACGATGGCGATCAGCACGCGGTGGTCGGCGTCGAGATCGTCGTTGCCGACGCTCATCCAGCGCGACCACTGGATGGCGTCCATCTGCATGGAGTCCATGGCGCTTCCTTCTTCCCCAGGGCCTGTGCCGGCCGCGACGATGCCCCGCGGGTGTTGACCACCCGTCTCGTGGATATGGCATGGCGGAACAGCAGCGTTTTCTTATGTGACCCGCAAGGCTTTCTCCCGTCAACTCGGCCAGAGGTCGATGCGACATTATGGCCGCTGCGGCAAGGAAGCGCAGCGACGGTGGCCAACCACCCATGAGGCACCGCTCATGAGGCACCGCTCATGAGACGCGGATCATAAGGCCGTCCGCCATCACCCGCCGATCGTCTCCAGCCACTCGTCCTCGGTCAGGATCGTCACGCCCAGTTCGCGCGCCTTGTCGGCTTTGCTGCCGGCGTCGGCCCCGACCACCACATAGTCGGTCTTGCGCGACACCGACCCGGCGACCTTGGCGCCCAGCGACTCGGCCCGCGCCTTGGCCTCCGGACGGGTCATCCTCTCCAGCGAGCCGGTGAAGACCACCGTCTTGCCGGCCACCGGGGAGTTGCCGGCCCTCGGCGCCTCGGCCTCCAGCACGGTCAGGCGGGCGGCGAGGTCGCGGACGATGGTGAGGTTGCGTTCCTCCAGGAAGAAGGCGGCGACCTCCCCGGCGGCGACCTCCCCGACGTCGGGGGTGGCGACCAGATCGGTCCAGGCGGGGCCGGGCGCCTGCGCCACCGCCTCGGCCATCGCCGCCGCCCAGCCCTCCAGCGTCCCGTAGCGTTCGGCCAGCGCGCGGGCGGCCCTGACATTCAGCGGCTTGATGCCGAGCCCGCCGATCACCGTCTCCGGCCGCAGCAGCTCCTTGCCCGGATAATGCTCCAGCTTCTCCAGGTTGGCCGGCTCCCCGAACCAAGCCAGGATGGCGTTGACCGTGGTCGGCCCGACTCCGTCGATCTCGTGCAGGTCGCGCCACGCCGGACCGGGCATGGCGCGGCCCGCCTCGATCATGCCGTCGATCCAGCCCTCCATCGTCTTGCAGTGGCGGGCCAGCGACTTGGCCGTCACCTCGCCGACATGGCGGATGCCGAGCGCGAAGATGACCCGGTGCAGCTCGATGCCGCTGCGGCGCTGGTTGATCGCGGCGAACAGGTTCTCGACCGACTTCTCCTTCCAACCGAAGCGGCCGACCAGTTCCACTTGTCCTTCCTGGACGCGGCCCTCCAGCGTGAAGATGTCGGCGGGCGACTTGATGAAGCCCTCGTCCCAGAACTCCTCGATGATCTTCTCGCCCAGCCCCTCGATGTCGAAGGCGTTGCGCGAGACGAAATGGCGCAGCCGCTCCTTGGCCTGGGCGGCGCAGATCAGGCCGCCGGTGCAGCGCCGCACCACCTCGCCCGGCTCGCGGACGGCGAGACTGCCGCAGACCGGGCAGGTTTCCAGCGGCCGGTAGGGCGCGCTGTCGGCCGGGCGCTGCGACAGCACCACCTCGACCACCTGCGGGATGACGTCGCCGGCCCGCTGCACCACCACCAGATCGCCGACGCGGATGTCCTTGCGGGCGATCTCGTCCTCGTTGTGCAGGGTGGCGCGGCTGACGACGACCCCGCCGACGGTGATGTCCTCCAGTTCGGCGACCGGGGTCAGGGCGCCGGTGCGGCCGACCTGGATGGTGATCGCCTTCAGCCGGGTCTGCGCCTGCTCGGCCGGGAATTTGTGGGCGATGGCCCAGCGCGGCGCCCGGCTGACGAAGCCCAGCCGCTGCTGAAGCTCCAGGCTGTCGACCTTGTAGACGACGCCGTCGATGTCGAAGGGCAAGCCCGCGCGGCGCCGCCCGATGCCCTCGTAATAGGCCAACAGCTTGTCGGTGCCGTCGCACAGTTCGGCCGGACGGTTGAGCTGGAAGCCCCACGCCTTAAGCCGTTCCCGGATGTGCCATTGGCTGTCGGCGATCGGTTCCGACACCTCGCCCAGCGCGTAGCCGAAGAATCCGAGCGGCCGCGACGCCGTGATCGCCGAATCGAGCTGGCGCAAGGACCCGGCCGCCGCGTTGCGCGGGTTGGCGAACAGCGGCTCGCCCTTCTCGGCGCGGGCGTCGTTCATCGCGCGGAAATCGTCACGGTCCATGTAGACCTCGCCGCGCACCTCCAGCACATTGGGGAAGGGAGCGGTCAGGCGCTTGGGCACGTCACGGATGGTGCGGACGTTGGCGGTGACGTTCTCACCCTCGGCCCCGTCGCCGCGCGTCGCGGCCAGCACCAGCTCCCCCTTCTCGTAGCGCAGCGAGCAGGACAGCCCGTCGATCTTCGGTTCGGCCACGAAGGAAACCGGCGCATCCTCCTCCAATCCCAGGAAGCGGCGCACGCGCGCGACGAACTCGGCCACATCGCCCGGAGCGAAGGCGTTGCCGAGCGACAGCATCGGCACCGCGTGGCGGACCTTGCCGAAGCCGGCGGCGGGGGCGGCGCCGACCCGCAGGCTCGGCGAATCGGCGCGGCGCAGCTCGGGGAAGCGCGCCTCGATGGAGCCGTTGCGGCGGACCAGCGCGTCATAGTCGGCGTCGCTGATCTCCGGCTGATCCTGCTGGTGATAGAGCCGGTCGTGATGCGCGATCTCCGCCGCCAGGGCGGCCAGCTCCGCCTGGGCCTGCTCCAGCGTCAGCGCCTCGACGGGCACGGCGCGGGGGGTGGGAGGCGTGTCGAACAGATCCATCATGACGGTCTCTTGGTGCCGGATATCTGGTGCCGGATGTCGGCCGGCCGAAGCGTGGCCGGGGAGCCGGGGTTTGGCCGGGCAGCATAGCGCCACTCGCAGCCCGGTGGGAGTCGCGAGGGCGGTGCCCACCCGTGTATGATGCGACGCGAGAGACGACCGGACAGCCCGATGCCAAGACCGCCCGCCGCCAGCCTGACGATCGACGACCGGCTCGTCGTCGCCGCCGCGCTGGACCGAATCTTCTACGACGACCCCGACCATTTCGCCCCGGAAGACGCCGTGGCGGTGCGCCGGCTGATCCCGCAGGGCGGCTCCGGCTGGCTGCGCCTGGGGTTCCGCGCCGAGACGCGCGGCCCGTCGATGAAGGGCGAGGCGGCCGGGGTCGGCGATGTCCGGCTGGACGACGAGAAGACGGTGGTCGAGGGCAACGTCGGTGAATCGACGGCCTACCGCTGCGGCCAGTACAAGATCACCAACCATGGCGGCGACCTGGAAATCTGGCAGGTGATGAGCGACGAGTTCGCCCAGGAACCCAAGGGCGCCCGGCTGGAATTCGGAGCCGGCGGCGAGCCGGAACAGCTCACCTTCTTCCAGCCGCGCGACATCGAACTGCGCATCCCCTTCACCAGCTTCGCCATCGGCGTCCGGCTGGGCGGCTGGCAGTTCTGGAAGCGGGCGGCGCTGCGGCGCTGAGACCCAAGCTCCACCGCACCTGCCCCCAGCCTTGCTCCGGCCGCCGGCCTACCCGCGCCCGGCGATCAGGCTGTCGGCGGCCGCGCGGGCTTCGGCCGTCACGGTGGCGCCGGACAGCATGCGGGCGATCTCCTCGCGGCGCTCGTCGCCGTCCAACTCGGCGACGCCGGTGGTGACCTGCTCGCCCTTCTGCGATTTCTGAACCTTCAGATGCACGGCGCCGCGCGCCGCCACCTGCGGGCTGTGCGTCACCACCAGCACCTGGAGCCCGTGGCCCAGCGTCTCCAGCCGCTCGCCGACCGCTGCGGCCACGGCACCGCCGATGCCGGTGTCGACCTCGTCGAACACCAGCGTTCCGATGGTCGAGGTCTGGGCCAGCACCACCTTCAGCGCCAGCATGAAGCGGGCCAGCTCGCCGCCGGACGCGATCTTGTTCAGGGCGCCGGGCGGAGCGCCGGGGTTGGTCGCCACCTGGAAGGCGACACGGTCGATGCCCGACGCCCCCCATTCCGGCTCGTCGAGCGATTCGACCAGCGTGCGGAACTTCGCCTTGTCGAGCTTCAGCGGGGTCAGCTCGACCGCCACCGCCGCGTCAAGCCGGCCGGCGGCCTCGCGCCGCGCGGCGCTCAGCGTCTCGGCGGCGGCGTGGTAGGCGGCGCGCGCGACCGCCGCCTCCTTGGCGAGGCGGGTCAGCAGGTCGCCCTGGTCCTCGATCAGCAGCAGGCGGCCGGCCATGTCCTCGCGCAGCGCGGCCAGCGCGTCGACATCGACACCGTGCTTGCGGGCGGCGGCGCGCAGGGCGAACAGCCGCTCCTCCAGCTTTTCCAGGGCGCGCGGATCCATGTCGACTCCGCTGGAGGCGGATTGCAGGGCGGCGATGGCCTCCCCCGCCTCGGTGGCCGCACGGTCGAGCGCGGCGATCACCGGGTCCAGCGTGCCGCCGGCCTTGTCGGCGATGCGGCTCAGGGTGCGGATGGCCGAGGACAGGGACCGCTCGACACCGCGCTCCCCGGACAGCTCGGCGTAGGCGGCGTTCATGCCGTCCACCAGCTTTTCCCGGTGCATCAGGACGGCGCGCGTCTCGGCCAGTTCCTCCTCCTCGCCGGGCTTGGGCGACAGCGCGTCCAACTCGGCGACGGCGTGGCGGAGATACTCCTCCTCGGAGCGGGCGCGGGCGATCTCGGCGGCGGCGGAATGGCGGGCGTCCTCGACCTGCCGCCACGCCCGGTGCGAGGCGGCGACCTGCGCCGCCTGGGCGGCGAGCCCGGCGTAGGCGTCGAGCACGCCGCGATGGGTCTGCGGGTTCAGCAGGCCGTGGGTGTCGAACTGGCCATGGACCTCGACCAGCTCCTCGCCCAGCTTCCTCAGCAGCCCGACGCCGACCGCCTGATCGTTGACCCAGGCGCGGCTGCGCCCGTCGGCGCTGACGGTGCGGCGGACGACCAGACGCTCTTCCGCGTCCAGCCCCTGCTCCTTGAGGATGGCCAGCGCCGGGTGGTCGCCGGACAGCTCGAACTCGGCGGTGACGGCGGCCTGGTCGGCGCCGTGCCGCACCAGCCCGGATTCGGCCCGCGCGCCGAGCGCCAGCCCTAGGGCGTCGAGCAGGATGGACTTGCCGGCGCCGGTCTCGCCGGTCAGGGCGACGAGGCCCCGGCGGAAGGACAGGCTCAACCGTTCGATCAGGACGACGTCCCGGATCGTCAGGGAGGCCAGCATGGAGCGCCCTAGAACAGGGAGTTCCAGGCTTTGCTGAGCCACGATCTCTCGTTTCGCTCGGGACGCAGGTTGGCGTCCACCAGCAGTGCGTAGCTGTCCGTGTACCATTCGCTGCCGGGGAAGTTGTGGCCAAGCACGGCCGCTGCGGTCTTCGCTTCGTCGGTCACGCCGAGCGCCAGATAGCATTCCACCAGCCGGTGCAACGCCTCAGGGACATGGGAGGTCGTCTGGTAGGTTTCAATCACCGCCCGGAAACGCCCGATGGCCGCCGTGTACTGCTGCTGGCGCAGGTAGAAGCGCCCGACCTCCATCTCCTTGCCGGCGAGATGGTCGTTGGTCAGGTCGATCTTCAGCTTGGCGTCGCGGGCGTACTGGCTCTCGGGGAAGCGGCGCACCACCTCCGACAGGGCGTCGAGCGCCTGCCGTGTCATCTTCTGGTCGCGGCGGACGTCGGTGATCTGCTCGTAATAGGACAGCGCCCGCATGTAATAGGCGTAGGCGACGTCCGGGCTGCCGGGGTGAAGCTGGATGAAGCGGTCGAGCGCCAGGATGGCGTCGTCGTACTTCAAATCCTGGTAATGGGCGTAGGCGGCCATCAGCTGCGCCTTGCTCGCCGATTCCGAATAGGGATGCTGGCGCTCCACCTCGTCGTAGAGCTTGGCGGCCTTCTTGAACGACTCGTCCTTCATCGCCGCGTCGGCTTCGGACAGGAGCTGGTCGGCCGGACGCTCGACATACGCGTCCTCCTTGGTGGAGGAGCAGGCGGCAAGGGCGGCCGACAGAAGGATGGCCGTCAGCGGCAGGCGGGGGGAGCGGAAAAGCATCGTCGTCTTGGGCTCTTTCGGAGTTGCCCCTGTATAGCACGCCGGGGTGCGGGCGCCGCAAGCGGATCTCGGCGAAAGGGGAAGGAGAACAGCCCGCTGGAGGCAGGACGCAAAAACCTCCTCCCCATGCGCGGGAGGAGGTTCCGGTCATCCCGACAATCGGGCCGGTCAGCCGAACAGCGCGTCGATGTCGGCCTGGCTGATGTTGCCGCTGTCGGGGGTCGCCTCGGCCGGGCCGTGCAGGTCGAGATGCTCGTCCTTCTTGGTGACCGAGGGCGGCAGCGGCATCGCCTCGAACTCGCGCTTGTTCCACAGCCCCATCATGGCGTCGACGCGTTCCTCGATGAAGGACATCGCGCGCACGACCTTGGTGATGCGCTGGCCGGTCAGATCCTGGAAGTTGCAGGCCTCGTAGATGCGGACGATCACGTCGGTCATGTCGTTGACGCGGTCGCGGCTGTAGCCCTCGGGCAGCGACGACTTCAGCTCCGCCACCACCTCCTCCAGCTCCTCGGCGCAGGCCATGATGGTGTTGGTCGCCGCCTCGGTCGCCGAGACCACGGCGCTCAGTTCCTGGCTCGCCTGCTGGAACTTGTCCTCGCCGCCGGCCAGCGGGTGGCGGATGGCCGCCATCTCCACCTTGGTGGCCTTGATGCGGCCGGAGATGTCGGCGATCTCGACCTGGATCTGGTCGATCTGAGCCGCGTCCATGGTCAGGAAACGGTCGAGCTTGGCCCCCAGATCGCCGATCGCGCGCAGCACTTCCGTGTTGTCGAGCGCCACCGCCTGGGTCGGGCCGGCGATGGCGGGGGTGACCGCGACCGCCTCGTCGATGATCGCCTGGAAGGGGTTCCCCGTCTTGCGGGCCTTCTGAAGCTCGGCCATGAAGGGCTTGGTCATCTGCTTCATGCTCTGCGGTCCCGCCTCTGTGGAACGGCCGTTCTCGGCCAGGATGGTCGGAAGAGGCGCACGCAAGACAGGGCGCGCCGTCGCTCGGAACTATCGCATACGAACCTTAACGAGTGGTCCTTCGCACCCCTGCGGCTTCCCCCGACCGCCGCCCATCCGCCCTACCCGAACAGGGCGTCGATGGCCGCCTGGTCGAGCGGCGTCGGCGGCTCCTCGGCCGCCGGAGGCGGCGCCTTTGCCGCGGGCTTCGCCGCCTTGATCGGAGCGCTTGGCGGTTTCGGCACCGGCTTCTTGGCCGCCGGGGCCGCCGGGGCCGGCTTGGGTGCCGGCGCCGGCGCCGGGCTGTCGAACATGCTGTCGATGTCCGACTGACTCGCCTTCGCGGCGGGCGCCGGCGCATCGAACATGCTGTCGATGTCCGACTGACTCGCCTTCGCGGCGGGCGCCGGCGCATCGAACATGCTGTCGATGTCCGACTGGCTCGCCTTCACGGCGGGCGCCGGCGAATCGAACATGCTGTCGATGTCGGACTGACTCGCCTTCACGGCGGGAGCCGGTGCGTCGAACATGCTGTCGATGTCGGACTGACTCGCCTTGACAGGGACCACGGCCGGCGGTTCGGCCGGCGGAGCGGATGCGGGCGCCACCATCGGAGCCGGGCTGTCGAACATGCTGTCGACGTCCGCCTGGCTGACGCCGTGGCCGTCGAGCTGGGGGCCGTTCAGCAGATGGGCGTCCGGCCGCGTGTCGGTCTGCTCCTCCGCCACGGCGATGCCCGCCAGACCGTCCTCGCCCCAGATGTTGATCATGGCGATGACGCGCTGCTCGATGTAACGGAGCGCGTTGACGACCTTGCTGGTGCGCTGGCCGGTCAGATCCTGGAAGGAGCAGGCGGTGAAGATGTTGTTCACCTCCGCGTCGATCTCGCCGCAGAGGCCGGGGTCGGCGCCGGCGCCGCGCAGCTTGCCGGACAGGTCCATCAACCGTTCGGCCGCGTTCAGGATCTCGAAGGAGGCGCGCTCCGTCGAGATCACGATCGCATCCAGCTCGTTGGTTGCCGAGAGGATCTTGTCGCCGCCGCCGTCGGCCGGGCGCAGGGCCGCGACCTCGCGCCGGGCCTGCTCGATCGAGGCCGCCATCTCCATCAGTTCGCGCCGCAGGACGCCGACATGCTTGCCGGCCTCCACCGCCTCGCTCTGACGGTTCCAGGAGGTGCGGAACTCCTGGAGCATCGCGCGGACTTCTTCCGTCGCGGCCCCGAGGGACCGCCGATGGAGACGACGCAGAAAGGCCCGCCCCTTGGTCGACCGAGCGATCGCTTCTTCGATCTGCTCGAACTCTTCCTCGGACAGCTGTGCAAGCTGCTCCAACCTGTCCACTCCCCCCACCTAGGCCGTCCCCCGCTCGATCAAGCGACGACGAATCAACCGCCGATGACGGCCTGAATCTTCTGCTTCAGGGTGTCGGCGTTGAACGGCTTGACGATGTAGTTGTTCACGCCGGCCTGCTTGGCGGCGATGACGTTCTCGGTCTTGCTCTCGGCGGTGACCATGATGAACGGCGTCGGCGCCAGCTTGGCGTCGGCGCGGATTTCCTTGAGGAGCTGGAGGCCGGTCATCGGCTCCATGTTCCAGTCGGAGATGATGAGGCCGAACTTGCTCTCGCGCAGCTTCGCCAGCGCCGACACGCCGTCGCCGGCCTCGTCGATGTCGGTGTAGCCGATCTGGGTCAACAGGTTCCGCACGATGCGCCGCATGGTGGCGTAATCATCGACGACGAGGATCTTCATCTAGACGTCTCCGCATATGTCCGTTGCCGGTGGATGTCCGGCGTTACGCTCACCCGGCGCGGAACGCCGCGCCGTCTTTCCTGATCGGTGTACCGACTGTGATGCCCTAACTTTGCAGAAAAGTCATCCCCGCAGACACACTGAAGCAGCCGGGTAAAGAACGGGTTACCGAGTTCGCGGGACCTTGCCAGATTCGTTCCCGGAACGCACGGCGTTTCGCGCCCGTCATACAACTCTCAGCCGAGGGCCAGCGGCGCCGTCGCCCCGGCCAGCCACGCCGCGTCCCCGGCGTCGAGTTGCGGGGTCAATTCGTCGCGCACGCGGGCGTGGTAGGCGTCGACCCAGGCCAGCTCATCGCCGGTGAGCAGCGAGACCTCGATCAGCGTCCGGTCGATCGGGGCCAGCGTCAGCGGCTCGAAGCCCAGCATCGGGCGCTCGGCGTCCGCGATCTCCACCGGCTGGACCACCACGAGATTCTCGATGCGGATGCCGTAGGCGCCGGTCTTGTAGTAGCCGGGCTCGTTGGACAGGATCATGCCGGGCTGGAGGGCGACGCTGTTGCCGATCTTGGAAATGCGCTGCGGCCCCTCATGCACCGACAGGAAGCTGCCGACCCCGTGGCCGGTGCCGTGGTCGTAGTCCAGACCGGCCGCCCACAGCGGCAGGCGGGCCAGCGCGTCGAGCTGCGATCCGGTCGTGCCCCGCGGGAAGCGGGCGGTGGACAGGGCAATGTGCCCCTTCAGCACGCGGGTGAAGCGGTCGCGCATCTCCGGGCCGGGGCTGCCCACCGCCAGCGTCCGGGTGACGTCGGTGGTGCCGTCGAGATACTGGGCGCCGCTGTCGAGCAGGAACAGGCTGTCGGGGTCGAGCCGCCGGTCGGTCTCCGGCGTCACCCGGTAATGGACGATGGCGCCGTTCGGCCCGGCTCCGGCGATGGTGTCGAAGCTCAGTCCCTGGAAACGCTCGCCGCCGCGCCGGAAGGCCAGCAGCCGGTCGGCGACGGCGATCTCGGTCAGCCCGCCCTTCGGCGCCTCCGTCGCGAACCAGCGCAGGAAGCGCACGAGCGCGGCGCCGTCGCGGGCATGGGCGGCGCGGGTGCCGGCCAGTTCCGCCGCGTTCTTGCAGGCCTTGGGCAGCGCGCAGGGGTCGGTGTCGCGCTCGATCCTCGCGCCGGCCAGATGCAGGCGGTCGAGGATCCAGGCCGAGGTCGAGGCCGGGTCGGCCAGGACCCGCGCCGAGCCGCGCGCCACGGCGTCGAGCGCCGGTCCGAACTCCGGCACCGGGCGGACGCGGACCCGGTCGCCGAGATGGGCGGCGGTGCGCGGGGCGAGCTTGCGCGGGTCGAGGAACAGCTCGACCGCCCCATCCGCCGCCAGAATCGCGAAGGACAGCGGCAGCGGCGTGCAGGGCACGTCGGCGCCGCGAATGTTCAGCAGCCAGGCGATGCTGTCGGGCTGGGTCAGCACGGCGGCGGCGATGCCCTTGGCCGCCAGTTCCCCGGCGATGCGGGCGCGCTTGTCGGCCGAAGCCTCTCCCGTGAAGGCGATCTCCTGCGGCACCACCGGCGCCAGCGGGGCCGGCGGCTGGTCGGCCCACACCGAATCGAGCGGATTGCCCTCGCAGGGGATCAGATGGATGCCGGCGCGCTCCAGCACCGGGCGCAGCTTCTCCACCCAGCCGGCGGTGTGCAGCCACGGGTCGTAGCCGAGCCGGCCGCCCTCGGGCAACGCCTCGACCAGCCAGTCGGACAGGGGATCCTCGACGAGGTGCCGGTACTCGTAGAGGGCTGCGGGAACCTCGGCGCGGACCTGGATGGTGTAGCGGCCGTCGACGAAGATCGCGGCGCGGTCGGCGGTGACCACCGCGTTGCCGGCCGAGCCGTTGAAGCCGGTCAGCCAAGCCAGGCGCTGGGCACGCGGCGGCACATACTCGCCCTGGTGCTCGTCGCCGCGCGGCACGACGAAGCCGTCGAGGGAGCGGCGCTTCAGCGCGCCGCGCAGGGCGGCCAGCCGGGCGGCGGCGTCGGGGCGCGGCGCGGCGGGAACGGAGGCCAGCTCCGCCTTGAGCGCCTGGAGCTGTCCGGCCAGCGCGTCCGGCAGGCCCTCGCCCACCAGCGCCAGCCACGCCGCCGGATCCTCGCCCTCCGGCGCCGCCAGCACGCCGGCCACCAGCGCGCGGATGTCGGCGGGCGTGCGGCCGGTTCCGGCCTCGGTCAACAGGGTCGCAAGGGCGTCGTCGCCGCGGTACGCGCTGGGCACGGGGCTGTTCCTCGAACAATGGAGGCCGGTGGCCGGCCATGTCCTCCCAGGCTAGGGCACCCCGCGCCGCGCGCGCAAGCGGCGGAGCGTCCGCTACACCGGAAGACCGGCGTCGTCGGGCAGGCCGAGCCGGTGCAGCACCCGCTTGCGGGCCTCGCCCCGCTCGACATCGGAGACATGCAGCAGCCCGCCGATCCGCCGCAGCAGGCTGGCCTCCAGGTCGTGAAGCTCGCCGTCGGCGTAGGCGACCTCCCACAGCATCTCGATGATCCACAGCCGCTGGTCGGGCGGGCAGCGCTCCATGATCACCGAGACGTAGCGGTGGTAGGGCGAGGCGTCCTCGGTGTCGAACACGGCGGCGGAGAGCAGGTCCTGCGCCTCCTCCTCGCTCAGGCCGAAGCGCTGGCGGGTGACGGCGAGGATGCGCTCGCGCTCGCTCTCGGCGATGGTGTCGTCGGTGCGGGCGGCCTCCACCAGAAGGGCGGCGGCGGCGGCCTGGAGGGCGTCCTCGTCCCGCTCCGGCGGTTCGCGGGTTTCGAAGAACGCCTTGATTCGGTTCAGCATGAGGTCTTCCTCCGGGGCGCTAGAGCGTGCACCCCTGAGGAAGTCGAAACGAGCCCCCGAAGTTTCAACGGCCCGAAAATTTCAATGGCCTGACGCTTGGGGAGCCCGGCGCCCGGCGGCCCGAAAGTCCGGCGCCCGAAGACTCAGCGCTTGACGACGAGCGTCGTCCATTCCCCGACCGGGATGCGGGCGACCAGACGCAGGCCCTGGTTGCGGTGGGCCTGGATGACGTGCCGTTCCTGCCGGTTCAGCAGCCCGGCGAGCACGGCGTAGCCGCCCTTCTTCAGGTGGCGACGAAGCTGCGGCGCCATGCGGGCCAGCGGACGGGCCAGGATGTTGGCGGTGATCAGCGTGTAGGGCTTGTGCCGGCCGACCAGCCGGGTGTGGTAGCCGTCGCCGCCCTGGGCGCGGATGCGCCCCTTCATCCCGTTGATCGCCGTGTTGATCCTGGTGACGCGCACCGCCTCGGGGTCGATGTCGACCGCCGTGACCGGAATCCGCCAGCGCTTGGCCACCGCCAGCGCCAGGATGCCCGAGCCGCACCCCATGTCGAGCGCGCCGCGGCGGCCGCCGCGCGGCAGCTTCAGGTGGCGCGACAGCCGGTCGAGCGCCTGGAGGCAGCCGTTGGTCGAGCCGTGCTCCCCCGTGCCGAAGGCGGTCGCGGCGTCGACCAGCAGCGGGATGCTGCCGGCCGGCACGGTGCCCTCGTGGTGCGAGCCGTGGACGAAGAAGCGTCCGGCGCGGATCGGCGGAAAACCCTGGTAGCTGTGCGACACCCAGTCGATGGGCGGCAGGCGCTCGACGATCAGCTTGGGCTCCTCGATGCCGACGGCCTCGGCCAGCACGGCGACGCGGGCGGTGAGGCGGGCCTCGTCGGGGGGCGACTGGTCGGTGGCCTCGACCAGCCAGTCGCCGCCGTCCTCCTCCAGCTCGAAGGTCGAGACCGCATCGGCGTGATCCCCCACCGCCTCGGCGAAAGCCGGAGCGTGGGCCTCGGGAACGACGAGCGCGATGCGCCAGAGCGGGGTGCGGGACATGGGCGGAAACTTTCGGGGAGGACTCTTTCGGTATGTTCGGTTTGTAACCACGCCGACACGAAGACTCAAAGAAATTCACGATGGGGGGATCGCGTCCAAGCGTCTCAGCCGCCCCCCGGCCCGGACGCGGGAGAGGCCGCCCGCCCCCCGCCCACGCGATTCCACACCGCTCCCCGGAGCGGCTCAGCGTCCCGCCGACAACCGGTCGGCGATGTCGTCCATCCCCTGCTCGCGCAGCACGGCCTGCCGGTGGCGCAGCAGCCGCCGGTCGAGCGCCCTGGCCATGACCGTCCCGCCGAGCAACTGCCCGTCGGCGCCCTTCAGGCGTTCGGCCACCGTCTGGACCAGCATGGCCTCCGCCTTGGGATCGCGGCGGTCGAGCGGTTGGTCGCCGGCCAGCGCGCGGTGCAGCCGGTCGAGCAGGACCAGCCGGCCGAGCGGCGCCCGCCCCTGCCGCGCCAGTTCGCACACCCGCAGCAGGGCGGCGGTCGGGGCGGCCCCCGCCGGATCGGGGTCGCGGCCGTGAAGGGCGTCGGCCAGCGCGCACAGCCCCATGGCGAGGCTCGGCTGCGCGCCCAGCAGTTCCTTCAGGGTGTCGGCGGAACCGAGGATGTCGGCGACCACCCCGTCGAGCAGCGCCAGATGCCGCGCCTCGGCGTCGTCGTGCATCAGGGCCAGCAGCATGTCGAGCTTGCCCGACGGGGTGTTGCCCTCCACCAGATGCAGGGTCAGCAGCGCCAGGAACAGCGGGTCGTGCCCCTCCTCCCCCACCGCCGCGTCGATGCGCCGGCTGGTCGCCGAAAGGTCGAACGCGTCGAAGGCGGGCAGGCGCTTGCGTTCCGCCAGGAAATCCCGCGCGCGGGCGGCGGCGGCGTCGACCAGCCCGCGCAGCTCCTTCACCCGCGCCGGCACCGCGACGCCGTGGAGGTCGGCGTGATGGCGGGCGGCGGCGTGGATCGCCGCGCTGAGCAGCGCCCCCTGCTCGTCGAGCCGGCGGAAGCTGGACCAGGAATGCAGCAGCTCGGTCGGGGTGATGCGCTGGGCGTCGAGGAAGGGGCGGAGCAGCCGGCCGATCACCAGCCGGCTTTCGAAGCCGCACAGATCGTCCAGGGTCCGGCACAGCGGCGCGCCTTCCGCCGAACCGCCGAGCGCCATCGGCTTCCTCGCCACCCCCGGCGCCTTCTTGTTGAGGATGACGGTTTCCAGGCTGAGCCCGGCCAGCGAGCGGAACTTGACGACCTTGATCTCCTCGACCGCGCCGGCGGCAAGGCGGGAGCGGGCGCAGGACAGCGCCGCCTCCTGGTCGGTGAAGGCGCCCTCGATCTGCCAGCGGCCGTCGCGGCGGCACTGCACCTCGTAACTGCTGCTGCCCTTGCCGAACACGAATCCCGCTCCTCCGGCCGTTGGTCGTCGGAAAAAGCCTGCGCCGCCGGGACGGGGCGGCGCTGTGACGAGCGTCACAGGGGGACCCTTCGCCGCACCCCCGCCCTTACCCCGTCCTCATCCCGCCTTGTCGGCGGCCACCACGAAACTGTCCATCACCTTCTTGGTTCCCGAGTGGTCGAACTCGATCGCCAGCTTGTCCTGCTCCACCGCGATCACGGTGCCATAGCCGAACTTCTGATGAAAGACGCGGGCGCCCCTAACGAAGGGCGCGTCGGGACGCTGGCGCGGAGCGACCGCGTAGGCCCCCTGGTCCAGCGTGATGGTCTTCGGCGCCGGGGCCTGCCGGGTCGAGCCGCGGAACTGGAAACCGCCTCCCCCGAATCCCCCCCCGGCGAATCCCCCCCCGGCGGCGCCACCGAAGCCGCCCGCCGCGTCGCGATAGCCGGTCGCCCCGCCGCCGCCGGCGAACAGGCCGGCCGCCGCCTCGGCCTCCACGCTCTCCTTCGGCAGTTCGTCGACGAAGCGCGAGGGCAGCGCGCTGACCCAGTTGCCGTAGAGCCGGCGGTTGGCGGCATGGCTGACATAGGCGCGCTTGCGGGCACGGGTCAGCCCGACATAGGCGAGCCGCCGCTCCTCCTCCAGCCCGGCGATGCCGGTCTCGTCGAGCGCGCGCTGGTTGGGGAACACCCCCTCCTCCCAGCCGGGCAGGAAGACGCGGTCGAACTCCAGCCCCTTGGCGCCGTGCAGGGTCATCACCGTCACCTGGTCGATGCCGGCGGCCTCGGCGTTCTCCATCACCAGGGCGACATGCTCCAGGAATCCCGGCAGGTTCTCGAACTCCGCCATGGCGGTGACGAGTTCCTTCAGGTTCTCCAGCCGGCCGGGGGCCTCGGGGGTCTTGTCCTCCTGCCACATGCGGGTGTAGCCGCTCTCGTCCAGCACCATGCGGGCCAGATCGGTGTGCGGCAGCGTCGCCATCAGCGTGCGCCAGCGGAAGAAATCCTGGAGAAGACCGCGCAGGGTGGCGCGCAGCTTCGGCTTCAGCTCGTCGGTCTCGGTCAGCGCCCAGCCGGCCTCGGTCAGCGGAACGCCGCGCGCGCGGGCGGCGGTGTAGAGGCACTGCATGGCGGCCGGGCCGACGCCGCGCTTGGGCAGATTGACGATGCGCTCGAAGGCGAGGTCGTCGTCGGGCGAGTTGACGACCCGGAAATAGGCCATCGCATCGCGGATTTCCTGGCGTTCGTAGAAGCGCGGGCCACCCAGCACCTTGTAGGGCAGGCCCAGCGTGATGAAGCGCTCCTCGAACTCGCGGGTCTGGAAGCCGGCGCGCACCAGCACGGCGACCTGCGACAGCGGGACGCCCTTGCGCTGGAGGGATTCGATCTCCTCGCCGACCCAGCGCGCCTCCTCCTCGCCGTCCCACACCGCCTTGACGCGGACCGGCTCGCCGCCGTCGGCCTGGGTCCACAGCGTCTTGCCGAGCCGCCCCTGGTTGTGGGCGATCAGCCCCGACGCGGCGGCCAGGATGTTCCCGGTGGAGCGGTAGTTCTGCTCCAGCTTCACGATGGTGGCGCCGGGGAAGTCGGTCTCGAAGCGCAGGATGTTGCCGATCTCCGCGCCGCGCCAGGCGTAGATCGAATTGTGCGTCACGATCCCGTTGGCGATGAAGTTGTGCGTCCGTTCGACGTCGAGGTCGTGGACGGCCACCTCGCCCCGGCTCGTCCGGACCGACCGCACGGTCGCCAGCGTGCCGTCACCCCGGAACATCGACATGCCCGTCCGGACGGACCCGGCCGGGATCATCGGCAGGCTGGAACGGGTGCGGACGGACGGACGGTCCAGAACCGCGACGCCGCCATCGTCGGCCTCCCGTTCCGCCTCGTCCTCCACAGGGCCGGCCCCGCTGCCGAAACGGGCGAACTGCACGAGGGCGACCCCGTCCTTGAAGACTTGGCGGACCTTGTCCACGACGTCCATCACATCGGAAAGATTCGTCATGACCGTCTCATGGCGCCACCCCTCGTGCCCCTTCTTCACCGGACGCACGGACAGGCCGATGCCGCGGAGCGCGGCGGCGTCATCGGGGTCGCTGCCGATGATCGAGACCCGGTGCCGCGGCCGGCCACCGCTGCCGCCGCACAAAGTGACGGTGACGTTGCGACGCCGGCCGGTGTGGCTCTGCGGCCGGTAATGGGGACAGGCGCGGGAAAGCCCGTACAGCCCGAGCAGGTGGTCGCCGGCCTCCTCCGTCGGGATCTCGCCGAACAGCCGGTCCAGGATCGACTGGTCGTGAACGAGGCCGCCCGTCGATCCCCCCTTGCGGGCGACGAAGGGAAAGGTCGGAATGCGGTGCCTCAGCGAGAGGGTGTATCCCAGATAGCGCGCCTCGTTCTCGCTCGCGTGAGTCGCCAGGACCCAGACGGCGTCCGCGCGCTCCTGCCGACAGCGGAGTTCATAGCCGATGACCGGGGAAACCTGCCCTCGGGTGTAGGTCTGCGACGTGCCCAGGCGGAACCCGAAACCCTGCTTGTGCATCAGATAGGTGAAATGAAGCTGCGGCGCCGTTCCCAGCCGGTAGCCGGCGAAGTGGCGGTGCTCCGGCGTCGTGGTCAGGCGGGTGCCGTCGTCCAGCTCGATCTCCACCAGATCGCCCGACCAGTCGTGCCGATGGGTCCGCGTCACCGTCGACGGACCGAAAACGCCGCCGCCCTGCGCGGACCGCACGGCATCCCCGACCCGGATCGCCTCGACGGGCCGCTCCGAGCCGTCGGCCATCCGGATGAGCGTGCCCTCGACCACGCACTGGTCCTCGTCGCCGACGCAGCAGATGTTCTTGTGCGCCTGGGAAAGGATCCGCAACCAGAGATACTGTGCGACGTTGGTGTCCTGATACTCGTCGACCAGCAGATACTTGAACTTGCGGTGGTACTCGGCCAGCACGTCGGGGTGGCCCTGGAAGATCGCCAGATTGTGCAGCAGCAAATCGCCGAAGTCGCAGGCGTTCAGCGTGCGCAGCCGCTCCTGGTAGGCGCGGTAGATCGCCACCACCCGGCCGCCGGCGACGTCGCCGCCGTCACGGTCGTCCAGCCGGTCGGGAGTCAGGCCGCGGTCCTTCCAGCGCTCGATGGCGCCCAGCACCTGGCGGGCCGGCCATTTCTTCGAATCGATGTTCTCCGCCTCCAGCAGCTGCTTGATCAGCCGGACCTGGTCGTCGGTGTCGAGGATGGTGAAGTTCGACTTCAGCCCGACCAGTTCGGCGTGGCGGCGCAGGATGCGGGCGGCCAGCGCGTGGAAGGTGCCGAGCCACCAGCCCTCCGGCTCGATCCCGACGAGGTGGGCGACGCGCTCGCGCATCTCGCGGGCGGCCTTGTTGGTGAAGGTCACCGCCAGGATCTGGAAGGCCGCCGCCCGGCGCGTCATCAGCAGATGCGCCAGCCGGGTGGTCAGCACGCGCGTCTTCCCGGTTCCCGCCCCGGCCAGCACCAGCACCGGCCCGTCGAGCGCCTCGACCGCCGCGCGCTGCGAGGGGTTCAGCCCGTCGAGATAGGCGAAGCGTTGCGCCGGCGTCGGCCCGGCAGCGGGTGCGGCGGGTGCGGCGTGGCTGAGCGGATCGTCGTCGAAGGAATCGGACATGGGAAAGCTTTCTCTTGCGGCGGCACGCTATATAGCACGCGCGCGCCGCGACCGAAGCCCATCCGCGAGAACGCACCCGGCACGCCGCCAGCCCGCCCCACCCTGACGAACGGCCGAGCCGACGGTCTATGCCGTCATCACCCAACCGCCCAAACACGCCCTCGACGCCTTAGACCGCGAGGCCGATAAATCATTCACTTCCCTTCACCGGACGCATCATAGATGAATTTCAGAGATTTTCAGAAAATCCCTTTTCTGTCACAGGCCATTATTCCCACAGATACTCTGGTCGTATTTTTGTTCATAACCTGGTCTTATCTTGGCTTAGGGCATATGCCCATTGCGAGACGCGAATTTTACCTTAGAGAAATTTTTTGAAGCGCAAATCGGGGGTATGTTCAGTGCAGATCGTGGCACCCCCGAAACCGAACGGTCAGGCGCAAGCCGGTTCCAGGGAACGGACGGGGATGACACCGAAGCGCCACCCGGCGCGACGCTCGGAACGAAACAGCAGGTGGGCAGCGGCCATGGATGCCATCAACGTTTTCCTCATCGATGCGAACAAGCTTTTCCGTGAGGGCATGAAGCGTCTGTTCGAAGGCACCCCCTTCCATGTCGTCGGCGAGGCCGGCAGCCTGCGCGACGGCACCGTGCCGATGAACGCGATCGGCCCGGACGGCATCGACATGCTGCTGGTCGACCTGCCCAGCGGCCTCGACGACGAGGTCGAGGCGATGCGGGCGCTGCGCGAGGAGCATCCCCACATCAAGACGGTCATCCTGACCACCGACCTGGACACCCGCCGCCTGTCGGCCGCGCTGGGCGCCGGCGCCGGCGGCTACCTGCTGAAGGACATCGCCTGCGAGGCGCTGATGCAGTCGCTGAAGCTGGTGATGATGGGCGAGAAGGTGTTCCCGACCCATCTGGCCGAGCTGCTGGTCAGCGGCCGCACCGAGGATATGGGCGCCGAGCTGCCGACCCGCCGCAAGGGGCTGTCGCAGCGCGAGGTGCAGATCCTGCGCTGCCTGCTGAACGGCAACAGCAACAAGATGATCGCCAACCACCTGCACATCACCGAGGCGACGGTGAAGGTTCATCTGAAGAGCCTGCTGCGCAAGATCAACGCCTCCAACCGCACCCAGGCCGCCATCTGGGCGCTCAACAACGGCATCGGCGACCAGACCGCCGAAGCGGGCATCGCCGCGACCGTCTGAGGACGCCCGGCGGAACGGACGATGAGGGCGGGGGCCGCGCGGTCCGGCCCCCCTCACCTCGCTCCCCGCGGTGCGGCTGGGCGGGCATACGGGGTCCGGCCTAAGACCAAAAGCGCACTACTGCACGGAATCGAGGGTCCTTATGTGAACGCCATGGGCCGTCCGGCCCGGCCAATCCGGCACCCCATCGACGCTTCACTCGGGACATGCCAGCGATGAATGTGCTGATCGCCGACGATCACCTGTTGTTCCGCGATGGTCTGCGCCGGCTGCTGGCGCAATTCGACGACGACATGACCTTCTTCGAGGCCAGCACCTACGACGAGGTGCACGCGCTGTGCGACGGGTCGGTCGATTACGATCTCATCCTGCTCGATCTCGGCATGCCGGGATGGACGGGCTTCGACGCGCTGGGGGGCATCCACGCGCGACTGCCGAAGGCCCTGCTGGTCGTGGTGTCGGGTTCGGAACGGCGGTCGGACCTTCTGGCGGCGCTCGAGAACGGGGCGGCCGGCTACATCCCGAAATCCTCCAGCGCCAAGGTGCTGCTCGGCGCCCTGCAACTGGTCCTGGCCGGCGGCATCTATCTGCCGGAACAGGCGATCCGCAGCGGCGACCGTCTCGACACCGGAAGCGTCGCCGGCCATCATGGCCTTGGAGCCGAGCCGGCGGCCGACGAGGGCACTGGTTTCGGCAACGGTCACGGCGACCAGCTGACGCCGCGCCAGCGCGACGTGCTGACCCGGCTGCGCGACGGCAAGTCCAACAAGCAGATCGCCCACGAGCTGGGGCTGACCGAGGGAACGGTGAAGGTCCACGTCACCGCGATCCTGCGGCATCTCGGCGTGCGCAACCGCACCCAGGCCGCCCTGACCGCCCAGAGCCTCTGACGCTTCCCGCCGCAGCGGCGACGATTTCCGGAGCCTCGCCCCCGCCCGTCCTCTCCCGGCCCCCGGGAGAGGATCCTCGTCATCCGGATCTCGTCACCATGACCGGCGTCGGTGACGGGCCGGTCGTGGCCGCGTCAACATTTGCGCATCGCCAGTGACAAGGCCGTCAGATCCTTCAAGTCATTGAAGTAATTGAATTGGACGATCTGCCCGCACCGATAGCTGGTGCCATCGCTGACCCATGTGATGCGAACCTTCGCGTTGCCGGTGAACTCTCCCTTCCTGGTCATGTCGAGTTCGATCATCTGCCCGCCCCATTTGACGAAAAAGCCTTTCGACGTCACCATCTTGAGGCAGCCGGCCGGCATGTTCCTGGTCTTGCAGACCTCCGCTTCGGACGTCCATTTGGCGTGGGCCGGCATCACGACCATCACACCGGCGCACAGAAGAAACGAGGCAATCAAGGATCTGGGATCCGGCACGGCACACCCCTCTTGGACAATGGCTTCTGAAAAACGACAGGGTTGAGGCATCGGTCGGACCGGAGGCGTTCCCGTCACCGCAAGGGCAGGACGCAGGAGGGAACCATGCTGCGCGTCGTGCCTACGGGAGATCGCGGGCGACGCGGAATCCGATCACGCCGCTTTTTCGCCGACCGTCTGGCCCAGGAACGCTGCGGTCAGCACGGCACCACCAGGAAAACCGATCGTGGTCGCCACAAGATTGATTTCATGATTTATTCCGCTGCCCCCGACCGGGCATGCGGGCCCGTAGCGGCCCCGCATGCCCGGCCGTGGTCACGAGTCAAGCTTGTCCGGTAAAGCGAACCGGAGCAGCCCGGCCCGTTACCGGCACTGCGACGAGCTCATGGTCTGCGACGTGGCGGCCTGATGCCCCGCAGCCTTGCAGATCGCGTGGCCCTGACGGTCCACGATCGAGGCCGCCTCGGACGCGGAACCGGCGCGAATGGTGACGGACGTCGATCCGGACGGGCCAACGCAGTAAACGGTGCACTGATACTCCCCAGCGACTGCGGCGCCGGCAAAGGAAAAGATGGAAAACGCCAGAGCTGCGGCGATATTTCTACGCTTCATGATGTGCACCCATGCGATGGTTGGTGCGTTCATTTGAATTTTCCACCGCCCTCACTTCAACCGGGAATTTTCCCGGTTGAAGTGAGGGGCAATCCATGAACCAAATGCTTTGAGCAAGGCTCAAATCCTGCGGAATCGGAGATTTTCCGCCGAGGAAAGGCGCAGAACGCCTTTGATCGCCTGCGCCATCCCGATGGTGGGGAATGGAGAATTCATTGACCGTAAGGCACCTTTGGCCATGGGGCCGACGCGTTACCCTTCCGGAACCATGCAGCCCCCTCTCCAGGCAGGAGCGCCATGACAAGAACCCCGCACGCCGACAAAGTCCTCGCCGCCGCCATCGACGATTTCCGCCGCGCCACGTCATTCGACGAGCTGTGGGCGGCGCTGCACCGCCACCTGGAGGGGTTCGGGATTCTCCGGGTGATGTATGGCAGCAAGGCGTCCCTGCTCGCCCCGCAGCTCACGAACATCTACCGTTGCAGCTACGCGAAGGATTACCTGGAGGAGAAGGAGAAGGAGAAGGAAGGGCTGGCCGCCGACTACTGCGTCCAGGCGGTTCAGAGGGAGCGCAAGCCCATCTTGTGGAGCGACACGCGGCGCATAGCCGAGATCGCGCAGGAATCGACGCGCCGCTCGCTTGCGATCGATCGGAAATACGGCGTGATGACGGGGGTTTCCCTGCCGTTCCGCTTCAACGACAATCTGGGCGGCGGCGGTTTCGGCCTTCACGCTCCGAACATGGGGTGGAGCGAGTTCGATCGGATCTGGAAGGAACACGCCGCCACCATCCAGGCGATCTGCCGTGGCTTCGACATCCAGGTCCGCAAGAGCTGGGCTTCGACCCTCATGCCCCTCTCCGACCTCGAGAAGGAATGCCTGCGCCGGCTCGGTGCGGGGTATCAGGCGAAGCAGATCGCCCATCAGCTGGGCATCTCTGCCAAGGCGGTCGGCAGGCAGACGGACAAGGCACGCGACACGCTGAAGGCGAGCAACGCGACCCAGGCGGTCATGAACGCCATGGCGTACAAGCTGATTCCCGCCTGACGCGGCGGTCCTTCCCCCTTCGCCCAGGCTCCCTCGCCCAGGCTCCCTCGCCTCGCCCCCCTCGCCTCGCCCCCTCGCCCCGGCGCTACATCCGCGCGCGCTCCACAGCCGCGATCAGCGCAGCCAGCGCGTTGCGCAGATCCGGCGCGTGGGTGCGCGGACGCACCGCGGCGGCGTCCGGCACGGCGACCACGGTCAGGGTCCGGCAACCGGTCAGGCCGCTTTCCAGCACGGGCATGACCCCGGCCGGCGCGCTGCCCTGCATCAGGGTCACCGGCACCCGCAGGGCCGACAGCTCCGGCTCCAGCGCCCCCAGCCCATGGCCGTCCATCGGCAGGCCGATCAGCGCCGCCATCGCGTTCAGGCGGCGGCGCAGCGCCGATTCCGCCCCAACGTCGTCGACGATCATCACCCCGCCGACCGTTTCCGGATGGTCGAGAGCGGCACCCAGCGCGGCGGCGGCGGTCAGCACGCCGGCCACCAGCACCGGCTTGCGGCCGGCGCGCTCAACCAGCAGCGGACGCAGCGCGTCGCCGGGCGCCGGCACGGTCATCCACTCCTGGCCCGGAGGCACGCTGTGCAGCAGCCGCCACCAAGCGCCCTTGCCGGGATGCAGGAAGATCACCCGCCGGCCCCAGGGGTCGCCGGCCGTCCCGTCCGCGCGCGACGGCATGAACACCGAAGACCGGATGGGCGTGGGCCGGGTGACGGAGGGGGTGGAGTGGAAGAACAAGAGCGGGATCCCCCGGCTGGCGATTCCGCGATGGGAAGACCCCATCGCCGAATCCCACCCTAGCGGAGGCCGAAGCCGTTCGTCCCGTTCGATAAATTGGCCATAAACCTTAACGTCCCGTGACAGGAATGGGCCGCCGGCCGTGGCCGGCGTGGCCGGTCAGTGCAGGGTCACCTCGGTTTCGGCCTCGCCGTCCTGGTCGTCGCCCGGCTCGCGCCGCAGCTCGCCGGCCAGGCAGCGCCATTCCGGAGCGCCGCCAAGCTGCTGGAGAAGCTGGGTGGTGAAGGCGAAGACCGCGTGCTCCAGGGGGCCGTTGTCCTCGGCGTGGGCGTTGACGGTCAGGCAGGATTCGGCCGCGCTCTCGAAGATCGCGGCGGCGGCGGTGGCGCCCGGCCCCGGCAGGGGAATCGGGATGGCCTCCGGCTCCTGGCCGGTGGTGCGCAGCTTGGCCAGATTGTCGACCAGCAGCCGGGTGCGGATCGCGGTGTCGACGGCGGCGGCCATGGTGTAGCCGGCCTCCTCCTCGACGGTCGCGCGCAGCACCCGCAGGCCGGCGATCAGCCCACGGACGACGTCGCCCGCTTCCCCGCGCTTGGCGGCCGCCGCGACGGCGGTCCCGAGAATGGCGGCGACCACCGGGGACAGCGATTCGCCCTCGGCAGGCCGGTTCGGCGCCTCGGCGCCGGAGTCGGTGTTCAATGCCTCGTTCATGCGGCCTCCGATCCGTGGGATCCGGGACCGGGCGCTCCGCCGTCGGAACGCCCGCCCGGATGTGTCGTCACGTTGCCTGTTCTTCGATTTGTGGACCGAACCGGTCCCCTTCAAGCCGCCGAAAGCGACGGTTCCCCACTTCTTTCGCGTCACCGCATCTGGTCGGGGGCTCTCGCCATCCCCACATCTGCGGCGAAAGGAGAACCCCCTCATGCCTCTGGTCAGCTTTGTCCTCAACGTCCTGTGGGTCGTCACCGGCGGCATCTGGATGGCGCTCGGCTGGTTGCTCGCCGCCGTTCTGATGGCGGTGTCCATCATCGGCATTCCCTGGGCGCGCTCCGCCGTGACCATCGCCCGCTACACGCTGCTTCCCTTTGGGCAAACCGCCGTACGGCGCGATGAGTTCCGTGGCCGCGAAGACATGGGCACCGGCGGCGTCGGTTTCATCGGCAACGTCATCTGGTTCGTGCTGGCCGGCTGGTGGCTGGCGCTCGGCCATCTGATCGCCGCCGCCGGCTGTGCCATCACCATCGTCGGCCTGCCCTTCGCCTGGGCGCATCTGAAGCTGGCGCTGCTCGCCCTCTGGCCGGTGGGAACCGAGATCGTCACCGACGACGAGGTGGAACGCCGCCGCGTCTACGGCCGGGTGTGACGGCTGGCGCACTCCGGGAACGAAAAGACTTCAAGCCGGACAGTTTTTCGCGCCGCCGCACAGACGCGGTTCTCCCGCCGCCCCCCGCGCGCTTGCAAGCGCTGAACAGTCCGGCCTGGGACTCCCGTGCATGAACCGTCCGGCCGCGGCGCCGCCTAGCGCGGCGCTTCGGCCAGCCGGCGCGGGGCGATCACCTTTCGCCCGGCCTTCATCGCCTTCAGCATCACCGAGGCCCGCCAGAAACCCAGCCCGGCGCCATCGACGAAATGCACATGGCGGTCGGCCGCGAAATCGCCGACCAGACAGGTGACCGTCGTCGCGTCGGCCAGCGCGACGCCGTAATCGACCTCCCCCGCCTCGGCCGCCTCGGACAGCAGCCGCTCGATGTCCGCCGCCTCCGTCCCGGTGACGTCGAGCACCATGCGCGGCCCGCCGGCCGATTTGCGGAAGTCGGACCGCCGCGCCATCGAGCGGCGGTAACGCCCCGGGTCGAAATTCGCCAGCTTCAGCCCGAACCGCATCAGCGCGCACAGGATGCCGGATTTGACCAGCGCCCCCGCCATCCGATGGAACGCTTCGCCCGGCCGGCCGCCGCGCGCCTCCAACAGCAGCGAGCGCCACGCCGGCGGCCAATGCATCGCCAGCCGCTCGCCGGTGCCGAGTGGGGCGGCCCCCTCCGTCGGCACGATTCGCTCGATGGACTTCTGAATCCGGGCGAGCGCCGCCAACCCGGCCGGCCCCTCATCCACCGCGTCGACGATGACGCACAGGACGGTGCCCCGGCGCGGCTTCACCGGATTCCAGCGGCACGAGACATTCTCCAGCCCCGGCAGCGGACCGGCCGCCGGGTCCAGCCGCCAGCGCGCGTCGTCCTTCACCCAGGAATCGGCGGCCACCACCCCGGCGCCGAGGAACAGGCCGAAGGCGTTGCCGTTGCCGAAATCATGCAGCGCCGCCAGCACCTCCAGCCCCTGGTCGAGCAGGGCCTGGACCGGGACGATTCCGACCCGCAGCGGCACGTCCATCGTCCCGGCCGACCAGTGGGCCAGGGCCGCCAGCGCCGACCGCGCTTCCGCCTCCCGCCCCGGCGGCACGGCGGCGATGGCGCCGTCACCGCCGAACTGGCAGGCAACCGGCTCCTCCCCCGCCCGCATCGCCTGCGACAGCACGGCGACCACGGCGGCGGCGACGAAGTTCACGTCGCGGTGACGCCCCTCGCCGGCCAGCCGGGTGCTGCCGACCACGTCGGCGATGGCGAGCGACCACCCGCCGTCGAGCATGGCGTAGCGGCCGGGGTCCGACGCCTCGGCGGCAAAATCCTGGATCGCCGGCAACCGCGCCATCGCGCCACCTCCATCGGACGGGAACATCCCGTCCGCGACGGTAGCACAAGCCCGGCCGACCACGGTTTGGATCCTGCACCATCGGCGCGGATGGGCCGCCGGACGGTCCGCACCGATTGACGCCCTCGCGAAACCGCGACCGGCCGCCTCACAGCGTCTCGGTCAGATGGTCCATGACGGCCTTCTCGCGGTCGAGCACGGCCAGTTCCTCCCCGACGAAATCGCGCATCGACACGATGCCGACCACCCGCCCCTGCTCCACCACCGGCAGATGGCGCAGGGCGTTGGTCGCCATGCAGCGCAGCGCATCCCCCACCGTGGTGCCGGGGCTGGTGGTGACCGGACACGGCGTCATCACGGCCGAGAGCGGAGTCGCGTCGGGATCCAGCCCGTCGGCGACGACGCGGTCGGTCAGGTCGCGCTCGGTGAAGATGCCGGCGGCGCATGCGTCCGCCCCGGTGACGACGATGGACGCCACACGCTCCGCCTTCATGTGGCGGGCGGCGTCGCGGACGCTTGCCTGCGGCGGCAGGGCGACGATGCGATGGTTGCGAACCAGATCCCCGATGGTGCGGTTCATCACGGCGGTTCCTCCCTTTCCGGGCGCGGCGCCGGTCCGGCGGCCGCGCGGGATTCGTGCCGGCGCCGACACGTCTTCGCACGTGCAAAAATTCGCACACGCCCGTGCTTTCGCGTGCAAAGACAAGACGGGCCGATGGAAAATCCTAGGCCCCGCACGGGGTGATGACGAGCCTGTCGAGCCCAAGATGTCCGCATGTTGGCCATGCTGTTCCGGCATGCGACATAAGCGCCCGGATTTGCCGGTTGCCGCACGGATTGGCACGGAAAATCAACGATCGCCCAATAGGGGAAAACCATTAACCGTTACTAAACGAAATTTCCCGAAAACTGTTGCACCGTATCGGTAAGGTTAAAGCTTCCGGAAAGGGGCATCGGGCTTCATGTCGTGGCTGTCGAAAATCACCGGTGGCGGGAAATCCGCCGCGGCGTCGGGCTCCTCGGGAGCAGCGCAGCGCGAGCGGCCGGCGGCTCCGCCGATGATCGTGATCGACCATCACGAATACACGCCGGAGGAGTTCGCCCTCGGATCCTTCCGCATCCGCCCCTATGACGGCGACCTGATCGCCAAGCAGCAGTTCGACTTCCACCTGGTGTTCGATCTGGGCAACGACCCGGTCAACGTGTCGTGCCGCGGGCTGGTGGTGAAAATGAACGAGCAGACCGGCCTCGTCGCCCGCTACCAGAGCCCGCAGCCCTTCTACGAGCGCAAGCTGATCGACTACATCCGCGCCTGGAAGGGCGTGTAGGCGGAACGGGTTTCCGCCGAAGATGGTGGCTCCCGACGGGCGGAGCCACTATATCTGTACACATGCCGATCCGTCTCCTGCCTGAAACCCTGGTCAACCGCATCGCCGCCGGCGAGGTGGTCGAACGTCCCGCCGCCGCCGTGAAGGAGCTGGTGGAGAACGCGCTCGACGCCGGAGCCACCCGCATCGACGTGGTGGTGCGCGACGGCGGCAAGTCGCTGATCACCATCACCGACGACGGCTGCGGCATGACGCCCGACGAGCTGTCGCTGGCGGTCGAGCGCCACGCCACCTCCAAGCTGCCGGGCGACGACCTGCTCGACATCCGGTCCCTGGGCTTCCGGGGGGAGGCCCTGCCCTCCATCGGCGCGGTCAGCCACCTGACCCTGACCAGCCGCCCGCGCGGCGCCGACAGCGCCTGGAGCCTGACGGTGGACGCCGGCCTCAAGGGCACGCCGCAGCCGGCCGCGCTCGCCGCCGGGACGCGGATCGAGGTGCGCGACCTGTTCGCCGCCGTGCCGGCCCGGCTGAAGTTCCTGAAGGCGCCGCGCACCGAATACGACCACATCGCCGACTGCCTGGAGCGGCTGGCGATGGCGCATCCCGGCGTGGCCTTCACCCTGTCGGACGGCGGGCGCAGCGGCCTTCGGCTGAGCGCGGCGCAGGGCGACCTGCTCGACGCCCGGCTGGCCCGGCTCGGCGCCCTGATGGGGCGCGACTTCCAGGAGAACGCCGTCCCGGTCCAGGCGGTGCGCGAGGGCGTGACGCTCGCCGGCTGGATCGGCCTGCCGACCCTGCACCGCCCGACCGCGCGTCACCAGCATCTGTTCGTCAATGGCCGCCCGGTGCGCGACAAGCTGATGGTCGGCGCCGTCCGCGCGGCCTACGCCGATTTCCTGCCGCGCGACCGCCACCCGCTGCTGGCATTGTTCCTGGAGATCGACCCGCAGGAGGTCGACGTGAACGTCCACCCGGCCAAGGCCGAGGTGCGCTTCCGCGACCAGGGGCTGGTGCGCGGCCTGATCGTCGGCTCGTTGAAACACGCGCTGGCCGAGGCCGGTCATCGCGCCTCGACCACGGTCGGGCTGGCGACTCTGGGCGCCCTGCGGCCGGAAAGACAGGAGGACGGCGGCGCCCCGGACGGCGGCTTCATCACCCCCTCCCCCCTCCCCTACAACCGGGGCGGCGGTGGCGGGTCGTGGGGCGGCGGCTCCTGGGGCGGCAGCGCGGGCCAGCCGTCCTCGGCGGGGCCGCGCGGGCTGGCCGAGCGCTCGGCCGCCTTCCAGGCGCCTTACCAGAGCGGCCTGCCGCCCTTGCAGGGCCGCCTGTCGGGCTTCGCCCCGGCGGCGCGCCCGCCGGAATACGCCCCCGCCCCGGCCAATGCCCCGCCGCTCGACAGCCACCCGCTGGGCGCGGCGCGGGCGCAGGTCCACAACACCTACATCGTGGCGCAGACCGCCCAGGGCATCGTCATCGTCGACCAGCACGCCGCCCACGAGCGTCTGGTCTACGAGCGGATGAAGGCCGCGCTGCTGGAGGGCGGCGTCAAGCGCCAGGCCCTGCTGATTCCCGAACTGGTGGAGCTGGACGAGCCGTCGGCCAACCGCCTGCTGGGCCGCGCCGCCGAACTGGCCGAGCTTGGCCTTGCGGTGGAGGGCTTCGGCCCCGGCTGCGTGCTGGTGCGGGAGGTGCCGGCGCTGCTCGGCCAGTCCGACGTCAAGAGCCTTGTCCGCGACCTCGCCGAGGAGCTGGCCGAGCTGGGGGACGCGTTGTCGCTGAAGGAGCGGCTGGAGGACGTCTGCGGCACCATGGCCTGCCACGGCTCGGTGCGCGCCGGCCGCGCGCTTGGGGTGGAGGAGATGAACGCCCTGCTGCGCCAGATGGAGGCGACCCCCCACAGCGGCCAGTGCAACCACGGCCGCCCCACCTATGTGGAGCTGAAGCTGGCCGACATCGAGCGTCTGTTCGGACGGCGATAGGGTCGTCGGACCACGGACGGATTGAAGGGCGCCGGCTTTTCCGGAGGCCATCCGGTTTGAACGCCGCGATGGCCGCGCGCCCGTTTCGGGTGAAACGCGGGCCGGAACAGGTCCGTCAGAAGGAAAGCAGCATCCTGGCCTGAGCGGTCAGAGTGCCGCGGCTGGTTTCCGGCCCATCGGTGAGCGCCACGCCGACATTCATGCCGGCTTGCAGCATCTGCCCCAGCGTGTAATCGACGCCGGCCCCCAACCCCACCAGCGTGGTGTCGGCGCGTTCGCCGATGCTCCGAAGGGTACCGACATTGTGGTTGTGGCCGTGGCCGACGTCGAGAAACGCAAAGGGAGAAGCGGTGTCCTCCACCGGGCCGATCCCGGTCGCGCCGAAACGGCCCAGGACGGCGAAGGGCGGCAGCCGCACCTCGTTGCGCAGCACGAAACCGGAATCGACGCTGCCGTCGTTCAGCGTGTACCCACGGGTGGCGTACAGCCCGCCGATGGCGAGCTGTTCGGTTTCCGGCAGCGCCCTGTCCACCAGTTGGCCCGTGATCTCGGCGTTCCAGGAGACGTCGCCCAGCCACGGCACGCCGGTCAGCGGAGTCTCCCGTCTGAACACTCCATAGAGGTAGGCGTAATCGGCCTCCTCGACGCGACCGTTGGAAAAGCTGTTCCATGCCGCACGGCTGTTGCCGGGCACCACGCCGGCCCGGTTGACCACGGCGCGGAGGTCGACGATGGTCGAACCGCCGCCGGCCTGAAGCCAGGAGCCGCCCCAGCCGACCGTCAGGTCGAACACCCCGGCGGCCCCGCCGGCAAGCGCCGTTCCCTGGCTCAGCGCCTTGCGCGACAGCCACTTCGGCGTCACGCCCCCGTAAAGGTCCCCCCATCCGGCAAGCCCCCCGTCGATGTTGGACAGCGCCGAGCGGTAGAGGATCGGCAATTCGACGGTGGTGTTGCGGATGGTGAGAAGACCGCCGGCGCTGTCCTGGGAGGTGGCGACGAAGCTGGGGGTCAGGCTGAGCGCCTGCCGCGCGAAGGTCGGGATGATGATCCGCCCGGCGTGGCTGGCGTAGGACGGCCGCCGGTTTCCCGACAACCTCAGGGAGCCGGGATCGGACACCGCGTCGCGGCTGCCGGTCAGCTGGTAGGACAGGGTGAGGTCGTTGAGGGACTCGAGGCCGGCGGCGAAGCCGATGAAGACGCGGTCGAGACTCCGGCTGCGCAGGCTGCCGGTGTTGGACAGGCCGGCGAAGGCCTGCCATGGCCGGCGGCGGGTGATCTCCAGCGTCAGGTCGCTGGCCCCCGGATCGGACCCCGGTTCGAAGACCCCGTTCAACTGGCGGTAGGGGAAACGGTTCAACCAGTCGAGGTCCTCGGAAATCCGGTCGGCCTCGATCAGCGCGCCGCCGGGTGCCCGCACGGCGTCGGCAAGACCGGCGGCGGCCGGAGTGCCGTCTGCCTCCCTGACGCGGACTTTCCCGGTCCGGAAGGGCAGAACGCGGAGTTGCAGCACGCCCTTGGTGATCTCCTGGGGCGGGGCGGTGACCGAGACGAACGGCCGCCCGGCCTCGCGATAGGCTTTGGCGAGGGCTGCCTGGGCCTCCGCCAATCGCCTGCGCGAGAGGGGCTGGCCGAGGAACGGGCCGAGCGCATCGGCGATGCGCTGCCGGTCCAGCCCCTCCACCCCCGATGACGTGATCCCCGCCGGGGGATCGGGCGTCACCGGATCGGTCAGCCCGATAAGCCGGATGCCCGTGATGTCGACGCCGAACGGGGTGTCGTCGGCGTCGGTTGCCGGGCCGTCGGCGGTGCGCAGGCCGCCTCCCCCGCCCGCGACCGCTGGCGGCAGGTTGCGCTCCACCGATACGGGCGCCTGCGCCAACGCCGCGTCCGGAGACAGTTGCAGCAGGACGAGCAGGGCCGCCGGAACGGCAAGCCATCGTGAGGCGAGCCAGCGTGACGGTCCGGTCCGCCGGGCGAACGCCGCGGCGTCGCGATGGAAGACCGGGCGGATGACGGTGGAGCGTGCGGCGGCGATCATGGGCTGGCGATCATGGGCTGGAGTCGTCCTGTTCGTCAGGGCGTGGAGAAGCGAAGGAACCGGCCGAACCGCGTGTTCTCCGGATGGGGGGCCGCCGCGCAGGAGCTGCTGGCCGCGGCACCGCCGATGCAAGCCACGGCAACGCTCGCGGTCCCCTGGGAATCGGGGTTGCCCGAGGCCTCTCCGGACACGCCGGTGGCGGCGCTTGCGTTGCCGGACGCCATTTGAGGACCGGCGGACGAGAAGGGCGCCGGAGCGGCGTTGCCCTGGAAGGGCTGCGTCGCCTGCGAAGCCGTCGCCACCACCAGGTTTCGCGGCAGGATCGAATTCGCGAGCGCCTGCGTCAGCCCGTCCACCCGCGCCGGCCCCGATGGGTCGCGGCTTTCCGGAGTGGGGGACTGTGGTTCCACGGTTTCCCCGGCGGCGATCACCGTCAGCACCCCGGGCCTGAAGGTGAGGTCATAGTTGGGGGAAGCCGCCAGCGTCCCCCGGCCGATGGTGTAGGATCCGGCCGGCGAGGCGGCGGACGCGGCCGTGGTCAGGAAGCCGCCGAGCGTGTCGCCGTTGGCGAGCCCCCGTCCGTCGACGCTGTAGGTCAGGGTCGGGTTGGCGGTCCCGGCGGGACGGCTGAGGGTGTCCGCCGTCACCAGGATCGGGCGGGGAGACACCGTCAGCGCCCCGTCGACGTAGGTGACGGTGTAGTTCGACAGCCGCCCGCCCACGGCATTCGACGCGGCGATGCCGTAGCTGCCCACCCCCGCGGTGGCCGCGGCGCCGGCGCTGATCAGGCTGACCGACGACACGCTGTCGTCGTTCCTCAGCCCGGTCGCGGTGAAGCCGCTCAGCATGGCGGTGTCGCCGTAGGTCTTGCGCACCGAGTCGGCGGCGATGGTCAGCGCGGCGGGATCGACCGTCAGCGTGCCGCCCGCATAGGTGATGGTGTAATTCGACAGCCCGCTGCCCTGGGCCGACGAGGCGGTGACGGCATAGCTGCCGACCCCGGCGGTTGCCGCCGTGCCGGTGCTGGCCAGCGTCACGCCGGTCACGCTGTCGCCGTTCCTCAGGCCGGACGCGGTGAAGCCGCCCAGCGCGGCGGTGTCGCCGTAGGTCTTGCGCGCCGCGTCGGCGGCGATGGTCAGCGCCGCCGGGGTCACGGTCAGCCTGCCATCGGCATAGGTGATGGCGTAGTTCGACAACCCGCTGCCCTGCGCCGACGAGGCGGTGACGGCATAGCTGCCGACCCCGGCGCCAGTCGCGGCACCGGCGCTGGACAGCGTCACGCCGGTCACGCTGTCGCCGTTCCTCAACCCGGCCGTGGTGAAGCCGCTCAAGGTGGGAATATCGCCGTAGGTCTTGCTGGCCGAACCGGCGGCGATGGTCAGCGCCGCCGGGGTGACGGTCAGATGGCCATCGGCATAGGTGATGACGTAGTTCGACAGCCCGCTGCCCACGGCATCGGACACGGCGATGGCGTAACTGCCGACCCCGGCGGTTGCCTCCATGCCGCTGCCGGCCAGCGTCACCCCGGTCACGCTGTCGCCGTTCCTCAGCCCGGTCGCGGTGAAGCCGCCCAGCGTGGCGGTGTCGCCATAGGTCTTGCGCACCGCGTCGGCGGCGACGGTCAGCGCGGCGGGATCGACCGTCAGCGTGCCGCCCGCATAGGTGATGGTGTAGTTCGACAGCCCGCTGCCCTGGGC